>NZ_JAAVVC010000019.1 GCF_018449725.1 Pseudomonas sp. dw_612
ACTCGGTCAGTTCCCTCGTCCCTCTGGGGAGAGGGGAAAGAGAGCAGACCTTCATGCTGTTCAACACTTGAGTTCGGCTCGATATCTCAGGTCGATGTAACTCGAAAGAACAACTCGGTCAGTCCCCTCGCCCCTCTGGGGAGAGGGGAAAGGGAGCAGATCTTCATGCTGTTCAGCACTTGAGTTCGGCTCGATATCTCAGGTCGATGTAACTCGAAAGAACAACTCGGTCAGTCCCCTCGCCCCTCTGGGGAGAGGGGAAAGAGAGCAGACCTTCATGCTGCTCAACACTTGAGTTCGACTCGATATCTCAGGTCGATGTAACTCGAGAGAACAACTCGGTCAGTCCCCTCGCCCCTCTGGGGAGAGGGGAAAGAGAGCAGACCTTCATGCTGTTCAACACTTGAGTTCGACTCGATATCTCAGGTCGATGTAACTCGAGAGAACAACTCGGTCAGTCCCCTCGCCCCTCTGGGGAGAGGGTTAGGGAGAGGGGTGGTTCTTGGAGTAAACACATATCCCAACCCAACAAAAAGCCCGCAGACGAGTGATCATCTGCGGGCTTCGTTGTTGCTGGGCTAGTGTTTACGCCCGGCGCTCATGCATCCGCGCCAGTTGCCGCTCCAGCATCGACGGATAAGGCTCCATCAACCGCTCCACACAGCAAGCGCCTTCAGGGCTGGCGATCGGCCGGATCCGCGCACGTTGGCGGATCAAGGCGTCATCGCTGATCTTGCGCTCCACCAGCAGCAAGTTGCGGCTGTGTTGCGACAGGGCCAAAGCGTCCTGGGCCGCCTCGGTCAGCAACAGGTCGATCTGGCTCAGGCCGAACAACTCATCACCCAGCGTCAGGCCCAGCTGCAATTGCAGGGTGATGCCGCTGTCGGCGACTTCGATCTGCAACTGATGGCCCAAAGCGCGCAGCAATTCACCGCAGCAAATGGCGTTGGTCAGGTAATCGTCACCGCTGTCCTCGGTGTGGAACAGCATCAGCGTGCTGCCATCGTTCAGGGTGTGCAATTCGCTCTGATATAGCGAAGCCGCCTGATCGAGGCAATCGCGGTAGCGCTTGAGCAGTTCCTCAAGGCGCGTGCGGGGCAAGCGGCGCAGTTGATCCTGCGCGCCCAGTTGCACGGCCAGTACCGCGCTGTGCTGTGGCACGTTCGAGATCACCGGTTTGGCCAGCGTTATCGGCGCATTGTCTGCCGACTCATCGCGCAGGTCGGCAAACGCGTCATCGTCGTCATCATCTTCGACGGTGCTGACAACGCGTTTTGGCGCAGGCTTGAGACCGGCCACCGGTTTGCTTTCATCAAAGCTCGGGTCCCGCAGATTACGCACTTCGAAGGCCGGATCAGCCTCTTCATCGTAATCAACGTCGTCGAACTCAGGCTCCGGGACGGGCTCAGGCTCGGCCGGTTCCGGGGCGAAATTGGCGTGCAGCTGACGCGCCAGGTCGCCGATCTCATCCTGACGCTCGGTGGCCGGGGTGTATTCGTCGATGTTGCGCAGCCAGACCCGCAATTGCATCAGCGGCGTGGAGATGTGCCGACCCAGACGCAGGCTCAAGGCCAGAGACAACGCGAGCAGGATTGCACTCAAGATGCCCATGCTTTGCAGGCTGATGGTCATCGGCTGCTGGAATTGATCCATGTCCAGGCTGATGCGCAGTTGCCCGGCGGTCACGTCCTGGAAAGTGATCTTGCTCTCGTACATGCCCTCGGCTTCGCCCAGCAGGCTGTGCTTGGGACGCTGACCGGACTCGGCGAGGATGCGGTTATCCACGCTGTAGATGGCGGCGTGGGCCACCAACTTGTTCTTGGTCAGGTTGTTGAGCAGCACGTTGAGGCTGAGGATGTCGTTGGACACCAGCAGCTCGGTGGCCGAGGTGGCGGTCTGCGTGGTCAGGCTTTCGCCCAGCGCATCGGCCTGCTCGTGCATGGCCTGCTTGAACTGCAAACCCATCACACAGGCATAGATCACCAGGGCCAGAGCGACCAGGATCACGTTATGGCTGGCAATGCGTAATGCAATCGGTACACGGCGGTGGCGCAGTGCCCGGAAGATCAGCAGGAAGAAGTTATCGGTTTTTACTGGCGTGGGCCGGTTCACTGAGCTCGGCTCTTTTGTCCGTGAAGTTGACGCGCAGTATAGCGACAGGCCCTAGACCGGCAAAGCGCTGACGGTGCCCGATGGTCACTGAAAGTGGGTAGAATGCGGTTTTTTTCCACCTGCGGGGGTGCGCCTTGCGCGAAATCGTCCTGATAAACATCACGGGAGTCGACCGACCGGGTCTGACTGCGGCCATTACCGGCGTTCTGGCCCAGGGTGGTGTGAACATTCTCGACATTGGTCAGGCGGTGATCCACGACACCCTGTCGTTCGGCATCCTGGTTGAAATTCCTGACACCGAGCAAGGCAAGTCGGTGCTCAAGGACATCCTGTTCAAGGGCTACGAGCTCGATCAGCAAGTGCGTTTCACGCCGGTGTCCGAAGAGGATTACCAGCAGTGGGTCGGCAACCAGGGCAAAAAACGCCACATCGTGACCCTGTTGACCCGCAAAGTGACCGCCGGGCAATTGCAGGCTGTGAGTTCGATTACCGCCAAATACGGGCTGAACATCGACCATATCGATCGTTTGTCCGGGCGCATGCCGCTGGACACTCCGGCCGACAAGGGCAAGGGCTGTATCGAGTTTTCCGTGCGTGGCGAAGCGGCTGATCCCCAGGCCCTGCGCGCCGAATTCCTCAGCGTGGCCCAGGAACTGAACGTCGACATCGCCTTCCAGGAAGATTCGCTGTTCCGACGTAACCGGCGCCTGGCGGTGTTCGACATGGACTCGACCCTGATCGAAGCCGAAGTCATCGACGAACTGGCCAAGGCGGCGGGCGTGGGTGATCAGGTGTCTGAAATCACCGAGCGCGCCATGGCCGGTGAACTGGATTTTCGCGCCAGCTTCAAGGAACGCCTGGCCTTGCTCAAAGGCCTGGACGTCAGCGTGCTCGACTCGATCGGTGCGTCTTTGCGCCTGACTGAGGGTGCCGAAACCCTGTTCGCCGAACTCAAGCGTTTGGGCTACAAGACCGCGATCCTGTCCGGCGGCTTTACCTACTTCGCCAAGCAATTGCAGGCGAAACTGGGCATCGACTATGTGTTCGCCAATGAACTGGAAGTGGTGGATGGCAAGGTCACGGGCGTGGCGGTCGAGCCGATTGTCGATGCCCAGCGCAAGGCGGATCTGCTGAAAGAACTGGCGCACAAGGAAGGGTTGCGTCTGGAGCAGACCATTGCCGTCGGAGACGGTGCCAACGACCTGCCGATGCTGGCGATTGCCGGGTTGGGCGTGGCGTTTCGCGCCAAGCCGTTGGTCAAGCAGTCGGCGAAACAGGCGATTTCGACCCTCGGGTTGGATGGCGTTCTGTATTTGCTGGGCTTTCGGGATCGTGACGGGCAGCTCTGATTAAAGAGCAAAGATCAAAAGATCGCAGCCTTCGGCAGCTCCTACATTGGGATATGTGTTTCCTGTAGGAGCTGCCGAAGGCTGCGATCTTTTGCTTTTAAGGCTCACAACGACTTCCACAACGAATCAAAATCCTCTTCCGCCCCGACCACGCCGCTCCCCGGGTTGTTTTCGTTTTTACTCGCCTCCAGTGAGCGATACGCAAACTGGTTGAAGCTGTTGGTGCTCGACACCCGTCGATCCAGCCCGGCGCGGCGTTCCTGGCCGTTGGTGTTGATCAGCACTTTGTTGCCTTCCTGGAACGGCAGTCGCGGCGCCAACAGGGTGGCCGGCAGGTCAATCGCACTGATGGCCGGCAGCAACAAGCCACGCAGATACTGACTGTGATCGTCCCGCGTGCGCACCAGTTGCAAGCCGCAAGGCTCGGCATACGGCGCGACTTGCTCGATGCCCATCTGCGTTCCGCCGCCTCGAACCTGCCGAATCCAGCGCACCACGGCGATGCTCCAGCCCTCGCCAGCGGCATCTTCGATCCCGACCATTTCACCGGCCTGAAGCTCGGCGGGCACGGCGCCGGGCCACGCCAGGCAATAACCGCCGGGGCTGTGATTGACGATCGGCAGGGCGTAGGTCGGGAAACTCTGATTGCGGTCGGCGGCCTCGTGGCTGTCGTCGTTCTGCAGGTGCGGGTATTCGATTTCTTCGTAGGGCAACAGCGCGTCGTTGTTGCCATTGGGCGCAGCGTCGAAGGCCTGGCTCCAGTTGTCCTTGCCGCCGCCAGCCGGGGATGACGGCGAAAACTGCGCCAACCGCCCGGCGGGGTTTTTCAGGATGTCGCTGAACGAGCGCTGCCCGCCCAGGTAGAAGTGCAGAGCGCTCATGCCCACGCACAGGGTCAACGTGCCATTGCCGACGGTGCGCTGGAAACTGCGCTCAGCGGCCTGGCCCCACGCCGCGTGCAGGTGTTGCAACGTATCGAGGTTCAGCCCGGTCGGGACGGGCAGCGCGGTGTCGGTCGGATTGAGCAGCCGCGCTTCAATGGCCGCCACCAGCGGCTGCGGATCGATCCCCAGCAAACTCGGCTGTTGCTCAGCGCGGAACTTGGACCGATAGCGCGGCCCGGTATCGATGTCCGGCGCGACGGCAAACAACTCATTACCGGGTTTGTCGGGTTGCAGCTTGATCCATTTGCTCCAGGGTTCCAGCACTTCGGCGAGCCGGGCGATCTGGTTCTGGCGCAGCTGATTGCAACGCGAGGCGCCCAACAGCAGGGCGGCGACGTAAGTCTGTTCGATGCTCAGGTCGGGCGTCTCGCTGGCCAGCTCATCGCGCACACTGATGTTTTGCAGGCGATGCTCGCAGCCGATTCGATACAGCTGATGCAACTCCAGCCACACCCCTTCCGGCACTGGACAATAGAGCTGGGTGGCGCGGATCAGCGGGCCGTTCAGACAATGAATCGCCCGTTGCAACGCCTGGGTCAGCAGCGGCGCGCGGTCCTTGCTGAAACGTGGCGCGATGCGCAAAACGATTTGTTTGTAACCAATCGCCAAATGGCTTTGCAGCGCCTGGCAGAGGTTGGCGATTTTGCGTGAGCGCTCATCGAGGACAATCGCCTGATGCAGGAAATGCCGCTCCAGGTGCTTGCAGACGTAATACACCTCGGGCCGCAACAGTTCGAGGAGTTGCAGGCGATTGTCGCTGGGGGTCAGCAATTGATTGAGTTCGCTCAAGCCTTGATACAACTGGCGAGCGGTTTCGCCGATATTGGCTTTGGGCAGGTTCGCGATCCAGCGCTTGAGGTCACGCGGAGTGGGTTCGCAGAATGACAGGCGCAACGCCGCAGGGATCGGTGCGCGCAGCAATAGTGTGGGATTGGTCTCATTCATGCCGTGGAAAAACTCCAACCGGGAAATGGGCAGTGAATGACCTGACTGTAGCAGTTATGGCAGATAGCGGTATTTCGGCATGCGCGGTCCCCTGTAGGAGCAAGGCTTGCCCGCGATGGCGATCTTGAGGGCGCTATCGCGGGCAAGCATTGCTCCTACAGGCGTTGCGTCTAGCCCACGAGTACGTTCGTGGGGTTCGGCTCAGCACATCAAGCGTTCGGCAAACCCAACGCCTGGCCCATCTGCACCGGTGACGTTGCACCCAGGCCTTCAACCCATTTGACCTGATCCGGCCCGAACAGCACGACAGCGGTCGAACCCAGTTTAAAGCGACCCAGTTCCGCGCCTTTTTCCAGGTGGATCGGCGCACGGGCGGCTTCGTCGTAGCGGAAGGTTTTCAGCTCGCGTTTCGGCGGCGTGACCAGCCCGGCCCACACGGTTTCAATCGAGGCCACGATCATCGCGCCCACCAGCACCACGGCCATCGGCCCGCGCTCGGTGTCGAAAATGCACGCCACACGCTCGTTGCGGGCAAACAGTTCCGGAACGTTTTCAGCGGTGGTCTGGTTGACCGAGAAGATCCGGCCCGGGATGTAGACCATCTCGCGCAGGGTGCCGGCCAGCGGCATGTGCACGCGGTGGTAGTCCTTCGGCGACAGGTAGATCGTCGCGAAGTCACCGCCCATGAACGGCGCGGCATTCGCGGCATCGCCACCCAGCAATTCGAGCACGCTGAAGCTGTGGCCCTTGGCCTGGAACACACGACCGTGTTCGATCGGGCCCAGTTGGCTGACCGCACCGTCGGCCGGGCTGAGGATCGCGCCCGGGGTTTCGTCCAGCGGACGCGCGCCGTCTTTCAAGGCGCGGGTGAAGAACGCGTTGAAGTGCTCGTAGGCGGTCAGGTCTTCAACCAGTGCCTGGGACATGTCCACCTGATAGCGCTTGGCGAACCACGCGGTAAAGGCGTTCTTGAACCAGCGCACACGGCATTCGGCAATGCAGCCGGCCAGTCGCGAGAGCAAGTGATGGGGCAGCAGGTATTGGCTGAGGATAAACAAACGCTTATTCATTAACTGTCCTTAAAAACCTTAAATCTCTACGGGGGTGTCGGGATGGTTGCCCCACTCGCCCCAGGAGCCGGCGTAGCCTTTGACCAGCGGATAACCGAGGGACTTGGCCACTAGATAAGTGAAGCCAGAACGGTGGTGAGTCTGGCAGTGGGTGATGATTTCTTTGTCTTTGGTGATGCCGAGTTGGTCGAGGATCTGCGGCATGTCGGTACGGATGCGCAGGTGGCGCGCCTGATCCATGCCAGCAGTCCATTCGAAATTCACCGCGCCCGGAATGTGTCCACCCTTGGCGGCGAGGACTTTCTCGCCGGAGTATTCCAGCGGCCCGCGTGCATCCCAGATCGCCAGGTCGGCAGCGCCGAGACGGCTTTGCAGGTATTCGCGGGTGGCGGTGGGTTCGTCGTGCAATGTCAATGAAACCGGGCCGCCGACCGGGGCCGGGATCTGGATCGACATCGGCAAGCCTTCCGCCAGCCACGCCGGCAAACCGCCGTCGATGTAGTGGTATTTTTTGTGGCCGATGACATCCAGCAGCCAGATAAAACGCCCGGCCCAGCCGCCGCCTTCATCGTCATAGACGACGTAGACCGCATTGGGGTTGTGGCCCAATTCACCGAATAACGCTTCGAGCGACGCTTGCGGCGGCATCAGGCCCGGCGCGGGTGGTTGGCCGAGTTGCGTGCGTTTCGGATCGACAAAACGCGCACCCGGGAGATGCCCTTCGGCATAGCGGGCGCTGCTGGTCAGGTCCACCAGAATCAGTTCGCGGGCGTCGAGACGCGGGAGCAAGTCGCTCGGCTCGATCACCAGCGGCAAGCCAGAGAAGTCAGACATGTGAGGTCTCCAGAGCACAAAGGGGAAGATTGTAGCGCAGGGTCATTGGCCGCGGGTGCTAAAGCTATGCAGGGCTTTTTCAATGCACTGCGCGGTTTTGCCAAAGGCTTGCACGGTGATTTCCGAGAACGGCCCGCCGCCCTGATCCGCCACCACGACCATGATCACCCGGCCATTGTTGACCAGTGAGCGCAGCAACAGGTGTTCGCCGCCAAACTGTGCGCGCAGGCTGGCCGGGAGTAGCGCCGAGAACTGGGCGTTGTTGGCCGGCGTGATACGGACTTGGGCCTGTTGCGAAAGCAGGCGTTGCAACACGCTGCTCTGACTGACCGCGAAATTCAGGCCGGCGGCCTCTTTCGGTAATCCGGCGATCTGGTGCACCCGCAGATTGGCGTGGGTGCGGTCGGCCATCAGGATCATCACTCGGCGCATGCCGCAGGCCACCAACGCATCCCGCGCCGACGTGGTCAGGTGCATTGCGTTGGTGAAACGACTCGGCTCCACCAGCAGTTCGGCGCATTGTTTGCGCCACTGGGTCAGGTCTTCGGCAGTGGGTGCCGGGGCCGGTAGCAAACCGGCGTGGACACGGTTCATGCCCCACGGCCACAGCAGCGAAACGGCCGGGTGCCAGAGGTCCGGCATGGCGTGATTACGGGCGCTGATAGCGGCTTGCTGGTGCAGTTGTTGTTGCACTTCTTCCATCGGGATTTGCAGGTAAAGGCTGGTCAGGTACTGCCAGCGTTCACTGTGCGGACAATCCCAGGCCTGTTGCGCCGACAACGCCAAACCGTTGGCCAGCAACACGGTGTTGGCCGGTTGATTGAGCCAGCGGCGCAGGGTCGGATCATCATCGAGGCGGTTTTGCTGGCGCAGTGGGTGATCGCTGTCCCGGGCGATGCGCAGGACTTTCACCAGCTCCCGTTGCTCGTTCAGCAGCAGGCGATAACCCTGCTGTACCCAGATCGGAAGTCGCCAGATGTCCACCAACGCCAGGCAGATTTCCAACAGGCGTACGCCGAATAGCTGCTTTTCGACCTTGCGCGCCGACTCGCCTTTATGGATGACCCGCAGTTCCCATTCTTCGAGCAAATGCGGGTGAGTCAGCGCCATCGGCCACAGCGGCGAGAGGAACAGCAGGCTGCCCCAATGAATGTCCTGCCACAGCCGCGCCAGTCGATTGGCGAAAAACCCATTGGCCTGTTGCGACGCATGCTGGCTGATCAGTTGCAACTGGCGCAGGGCTTTCGGGATTTCGGACTGCGGCTCGGCCGGCAGGCGAGCGAGCAGCTCCTCGGTGCGTTTCAAGCCGAGGCGATTGAGCGCCACATCGAGGTTTTCCGCAGGCTCGGTCATGCTGCCGTGGGTGTGCCGGTTGGCTTCGCGAATCACGCTCAAGGCCAGGGCCGGGCTGTCCTGCATCAACTCGGCAATGTCGCGCAGCGAGCTGCGGTTATTGCGAATGGCTTTGCAGACAAGGTCATGACTCTCCTGCGGAACCGGCAGGCGCACGCCATCGAGAAGCTTGACCCAGCCTTCGAGAGTGGTCGGTTTCAGAGGTGGGACGTTCGTTTCATTAGCCATGGCTGGACGGGATCATCATTGGCTGTAAACACGCCCGGCGCGGGCTAAATTGGCTTTTCGCCTGAACTGGCTATAGTCTGGCGCAGTTTTGCCGATAAGTAGAAGAAGAGATTTTTTAACTTCCGAATATGACCTTGAACCCGACTCAGTAAGTGCTCTCCTACCTATGGCTAAATTAATCGGCATCATCGTCGTATTCGCGAGCGTGCTCGGCGGATACGTGCTCTCCCATGGCAAAATTGCCGCCCTGATTCAGCCCTTCGAGGTGATGATCATCGGTGGTGCGGCCCTTGGCGCATTCCTGCAGGCCAACCCCGGTTACATGACCATGCACGTGCTCAAGAAATCCTTGGGCATGTTCAGTTCGCGTTTCACCCACACGTTCTATCTTGAAGTGCTGGGCCTGATCTACGAGATCCTCAACAAAAGCCGCCGAGAAGGCATGATGGCCATCGAAGGTGACATCGAAGATGCCGCCGCGAGCCCGATTTTCGCCAAGTACCCTGCGGTATTGAAAGACGAGCGCATGACCGCGTTCATCTGCGATTACCTGCGCATCATGTCCTCCGGCAACATGGCTCCCCATGAGCTGGAAGGCCTGTTCGACATGGAGCTCTACAGCCTCAAGGAAGACCTGGAACACCCGTCCCACGCAGTCAACGGCATCGCCGACGCCATGCCGGGTTTCGGTATCGTCGCGGCGGTACTCGGTATCGTGGTGACCATGGCTTCCCTGGGTGAAGGCGACCAGAAATCCATCGGCCTGCACGTCGGTGCGGCACTGGTCGGTACTTTCTTCGGTATTCTCGCGGCCTACGGTTTCTTCGGTCCGTTGGCGCATTCCCTGGCCCACGATGCCAAGGAAGAACTGAACGTCTACGAAGCCATCAAGGCCTCGCTGGTGGCCTCGGCTTCCGGCATGCCGCCTTCGTTGGCGGTGGAGTTCGGTCGCAAGGTTCTGTACCCGGCGCACCGTCCTAGCTTTGCTGAGCTGGAACAAGCGGTTCGCGGTCGCTAAGTCATGGAAAATAATCAGCCGATAATCATCAAGCGCGTCAAGCGCATTGCTGGCGGGCATCACGGGGGCGCCTGGAAAATCGCCTTCGCTGACTTCGCGACGGCGATGATGGCGTTCTTCCTGGTGTTGTGGCTGCTGTCCACCGCCACCCCGGAACAGAAGATCGCCATCGCCGGTTACTTCAAGGATCCGGTCGGCTTTTCCGAAAGCGGCACGCCGTACATCATCGATCTGGGCGGTACACCGACTCTGGCGCCGGAGAATACCCTCAACCCCGAGGTGAAATCCCAGCCGCAGCCAGACAAAGTGACCATCGATACCGATCAGGTCGAAGGCATGGCCGAACAGGTCGAGAAAGAACGCCTGGAACTGCTGCTGCAGGAACTGCAGAACAAGGTCGAAGAGAACCCGCAACTGCAGAAATTCAAGGATCAGATCCTGTTCGAGATCACGCCGAACGGTTTGCGCATCCAGATCATGGACGCGGACAACCGGCCGATGTTCGACTCGGGTTCAGCGCGTCTGAAGCCGTACTTCGAAGACATTTTGCTGGCCATGGCCGACACCATTAAAGCGGTGCCGAACAAGATCAGCATCAGCGGTCATACCGACGCCAAGCCGTACTCGGGCACCGGTGACTTCGGTAACTGGGAATTGTCGGCCAACCGGGCCAACGCTGCTCGCCGCGCGCTCGTCGCCGGCAGCTATCCAGAGTCGCAAGTGGCGCGGGTGGTGGGTTATGCCTCGTCGGCGTTGTTTGATCGGGATAATCCGTTTAACCCGGTTAACCGGCGTATCGACATTGTTGTGCTGACCAAGAAGGCTCAAGCGGCCATCGAAGGGGCGCAAGGTGCGGAGCCGGTGCCGACACCGGGGCAGGGTGCTCCGGGTGAAGCACCGCCAGCACCGGCCGACCCGAATGCCTTGCCTGCGGACAAGCAACCGGTGCCGGCTCATGAGCTGCGTGAACGGTTGAATCTGTTTGAGGATGCGGCGCCGAAGCCGGGTGATCCGGTTAAACCAGCGGAACCGCCGAAGAAGTGACCCGTAACAATCAAGCCGACAGAGATGTCGGCTTTTTTGTGCCTGCACTGGTTTGGAAGTCACTGCATTTGTAACGTGGGCACGGTCCCTGTGGGAGCTGGCTTGCCTGCGAAGGCGGCCTTCGAGTCGACCCGTCTTTTGCAGATGTACATCGATCAACTGTAGGAGCGAGGCTTGCCCGCGAAGACGGCTTGGTGGCCGCCCGTCTTTTACTGATATACATCGATCACTTGTGGGGGCGAGCCTGCTCGCGATGGCGGCCTTCGAGTCGATCTATTGTTGGATGGTGTACATATCCATTCCTGCGGTAACGGCCACCTATGGTTTCGCTCTTACAGCGAGTCACTTTGGAAAAGCCCCAAAGTAACCAAAGGGCTCTTGCCCCTGTCGTTCGGTGCCTCGCTGTGGCTCGGCATGCCCTCGTTCCGGTCCTGCTCCGTGGGCCCGCCGCCATCGGCCATCCATGGCCGGGGGCGGCTAACCCGGCATCCATGCCGGGTTGCCCACTGCGCAGAACCTCCACTCGGCCTCTCGAGGGGGCGTACACCGCAACAGCACCGCGAGGCGGCCTGATAGCCGACCTGGCTAGGGCGCGCAAATTTTCAGCGTGGGTGCGATCCCTGTAGGAGCGAGGCTTGCCCGCGAAGGCGGCCTGGTAGCCGACCTGTCTCTGGCAGATGTACACCGATCAAATTGTGGGAGCGAGCCTGCTCGCGAAGGCGTTGTGTCAGGCACCGGGGGATTTGGGGCTGTGTACATATCCATTTCTGCGGTAACGGCTGCGTATGGTTTCGCTCTTACAGCGAGTCACTTTGGAAAAGCCCCAAAGTAACCAAAGGGCTCTTGCCCCTGTCGTTCGGTGCCTCGCTGTGGCTCGGCATGCCCTCGCTCCGGTCCTGCTCCGTGGGCCCGCCGCCATCGGCCATCCATGGCCGGGGGCGGCTAACCCGGCATCCATGCCGGGTTGCCCACTACGCAGAACCTCCACTCGGCCTCTCGAGGGGGCGTGCACCGCAACAGCGCCGCGAGGCGGCCTGATAGCCGACCTGATTGTTTTGGGTGTGTGTTTTCCTGTTGGAAGCGGTTTGCTGGTGAGATTAGAGGTTGTAGGAACGGTCTGAAATTTCGTGTAGGGGTTCTAAGTCGTACAGCCTTCTGCCTATAGTTTCGCCATCGCCGACACTCGGTGATCGACTTTAGCCGGTCGTATCAGATGATGCACGAGCGCCCGTATAATCGCGGCGCTTTTTGCTGCCTGACATCTATGTCTATGGTGGCTGTGCGTGGGACACCTTCGGGTGTGCCGGTTCATCTGACCGGTTGGCTAACCCGCGCACAGCTACCACCCTCATTCGCTTAGCCTCGAAAGGGTGGGAGTTTCACTTATCAGATGAGATTCAAGCCATGTCCCAATACCACCCGCTCCAAGGCAATTTCAGCGTCGGCCCGACGCTGTACATCGACACCGAAGCCAAAGTTTCCGACCTGCTCGAAACCGCCACCCACCGAATCAAAGCCGCGCGCAATCTGCTCAACAGCGTCACCTGCCTGTGCGTCAAAGACGCCGAAGGTCACGATCTGGAGCATTTCGCCAATGCTGCGCATATGTTGATTCAGGATGGCTGTGACGCCTTGGATGCGTTGGGTTGGAAGTTGGAAAAAGCAGCACTCTGAAAACCAGAAAGCCGCGAAATGATCGCGGCTTTCTTGTGTGGCACTTGCCCCCTGTGGGAGCGGGCTTGCTCGCGAAGGCGGCAGGTCAGTCAACAGTGATGTTGAAGCTGATGGCCCTTTCGCGAGCAAGCCCGCTCCCACAGGTTTTGTGGCGGGCTAGTAACTAGTCTCCGGCAAACTCGCAATAATCGACCGATAGCTATTCATCCGCTGCTGCTGCACACGCCCATCTTCCAGCGCCTTGAGCAGCGCACAACCCGGTTCACGATCATGCTTGCAGTCGCGAAAACGGCAAGTACCAATCAAATCATTGAATTCGATAAAGCCAGCTTCAACATCAGCACGGCTGACGTGGCCGAGGCCGAATTCGCGGATGCCTGGGGAGTCGATCAGTTCACCGCCGCCCGGGAAGTGGAACAACCGCGCGGTGGTCGTGGTGTGCGTGCCTTGGCCGGAGAGTTCGGACAGCGGGCCGACGCGGGTTTCGACTTCCGGCAGCAGGCTGTTGACCAGCGAGGATTTGCCGACGCCGGACTGGCCGACGAATACACTGATCCGTCCGTCCAGTTGTTCCTGCAATTGCTCCATGCCGTTGCCGTGGTGCGCCGACACTTCGAGCACCGGGTAGCCCAGCGTGCGGTACACCGCCAGCAAGGCGTTCAGCGCCGGGGCGTTTTGCTCGTCGATCAGGTCGAATTTGTTGAGCAGCAGCAGCGGACGAATCCCGGCGTGCTCAGCAGCGACCAGATAACGGTCGATCAGGTTGGCGTGTGGCTCGGGCAGCGGGGCGAAGACGATGACGATCATGTCGACGTTGGCCGCTACGGGTTTGAGCTGGCCACGGCTGTCCGGGCGGCAGAGTTCGGTTTTGCGCGGCAGTTGCGCCACGATCACACCGATGCCCTGGTTGCCGGCACGCCAGACGACCTGATCGCCGGTCACCAGCGCAGGCAAGTTGGCGCGCAAGTGACAGCGGAACACCTGGCCAGCCAAATCGCCATCCAGCGCTTCGACTTCGACCTGCACACCGAAGTGCGCGATCACCAGGCCGGTCTGTTCCGGGCCCAGGTCGCCGCCCTCAAGTGCCTCGACGGCCGAGGACTCGCGTTTGGCGGCGCGGGCAGCGCGTTCGCCCTGAATCTTTTCGATGCGCCAGTTTTGACGACGATTGAGTTGGCGTTTGGCCATGGGTGTTCCGTATCAAGAATGCAGCGATTAGGTAAAACGGCCGCGAGTTTAGCACGCCCGGCCACTTGCCTAGGCTAAACTGCGCAGCATTGCCTAGGAGCCGACACATGCAAAACCCGCAGAATCTGATCTGGATCGACCTGGAAATGACCGGTCTGAACCCTGATACCGACGTCATCATCGAGATGGCGACCATTGTCACCGACAGTGATCTGAACACGTTGGCCGAAGGCCCGGTGATCGCGATCCACCACAGCGACGCGATCCTCGCCGGCATGGACGAGTGGAACACCCGTCAACACGGTGGTTCGGGCCTGACCCAACGGGTGCGCGACAGCCGCATCAGCATGGCCGAAGCCGAAGCCGAAACCATCGCCTTCCTGGAAAAATGGGTGCCGAAGGGCAAGTCGCCGATCTGTGGCAACAGCATCTGCCAGGACCGTCGCTTCCTTTATACGCACATGAAAGCCCTGGAAAGCTATTTCCACTACCGCAACCTCGACGTGTCGACGCTCAAAGAGTTGGCCGCACGCTGGGCGCCGGACGTGCGCGACAGCTTCCAGAAGGGCAGCACACACCTGGCGCTGGACGATATCCGCGAATCGATCGCCGAGTTGCAGCACTACCGCAAGCATTTCATCAAGTTCTGATCTGGCAGTCCGGCCCTGTAGGAGCTGTCGAGTGAAACGAGGCTGCGATCTTTTGATCTTGAAAAATCAACGTCAAAAGATCGCAGCCTCGTTTCACTCGACAGCTCCTACAAGGGCTCGCGTTACGGCTGCCCTCTTTTGGTGCCGCCCCGAAATGGCTAGACTGCGCGCCCTCCTGCCAGGACCGCCACCATGTTGCTGATGCTCTACCTGATCGCCATCACCGCCGAAGCCATGACCGGTGCCTTGTCTGCCGGCCGTCGCGGCATGGACTGGTTTGGCGTGGTGCTGATCGCCTGCGTCACGGCGCTGGGCGGCGGTTCGGTGCGCGACGTGTTGCTCGGCCACTACCCGCTGACCTGGGTCAAACACCCGGAATACCTGATCCTGACCTCCGTCGCGGCGATGTTCACAGTGTTCGCCGCGCGCTGGATGCGTCACTTGCGCTCGCTGTTCCTGGTGCTCGACGCCGTTGGCCTGGTGGCGTTCACCCTGATCGGCTGCATGACTGCGCTGGAAATGGGCCACGGCATGTTGGTGGCGTCGGTCAGTGGCGTGATCACTGGTGTTTTCGGCGGCATCCTGCGGGATATTTTCTGCAACGACATCCCGCTGATCTTCCGCCGCGAACTCTACGCCAGCGTCTCGTTTGCGGCGGCGTGGTGCTACATGCTCTGCATTTATCTGCAATTACCGGGGGAGCAGGCGATCTTGATCACCTTGTTTGGCGGGTTTTTGCTGCGGTTGCTGGCGATTCGGTTTCATTGGGAAATGCCGAAGTTTGTCTACAACGACGAAGCCTGAGTCTCCCTGTAGGAGCTGCCGAGTGAAACGAGGCTGCGATCTTTTGATCTTAAAAAATCAAGGTCAAAAGATCGCAGCCTTCGGCAGCTCCTACGCTAGACCGTGTTGCTTTAACGCCCATTCGACATGTTCGCGGACCAACTCCGACGGGTATTCCCTGCGCGCCTTCAACGCTTCCAACACCGGAATGCTCGACGGCGCATTACCCAGACCCACCGCGAGATTTCTCAACCAGCGCTCATACCCCGCCCGGCGTAACGGCGAACCCTCGGTACTGCTGAGAAACTTGTCCTCATCCCACATGAACAACTCGGCCAACTCAGCATTGTCCAGATTGTGCCGTGGCTTGAAGTCGCTTTCCCCGGACGGACGGGCGAAGCGGTTCCACGGGCAGACAATCTGGCAATCGTCGCAGCCGAACACCCGGTTGCCGATCAACGGTCGTAACTCTTCGGGAATCGCGCTTTTCAGTTCGATGGTCAGGTAGGAAATGCAGCGCCGGGCGTCCAGCACGTAAGGGCCGACGAAGGCATTGGTCGGGCAGATGTCCAGGCAGGCGGTGCAACGACCGCAGTGTTCGGTGCTGTGGGGCGGGTCTTCCGGCAGCGGCAGGTCGACAAACAGTTCACTGAGGAAGAAGTAACTGCCGGCCTTGCGATTCAAGACCAGGGTGTTTTTGCCGATCCATCCAAGACCGGCCTTTTCGGCGATGGCTTTTTCCAGCACCGGGGCGCTGTCGACAAAAGCACGGAAACCGAAGGGTCCGATCTCGGCCTGGATTTTATCGGCCAGTTGTTGCACACGTTTACGGATCAATTTGTGGTAATCGCGGCCCAAGGCATAGCGGGACACGTAGGCTTTTTCCGGTTGAGCGAGTAATTGCGCCATTTGCGTGTCGCCGGGCAGGTAGTCCATGCGCAGGGACACTACACGCAAAGTGCCGGGCACCAGTTCTTCCGGGTGCGAGCGTTTGCTGCCGTGGGCGCCCATGTAATCCATTTCGCCGTGGTAGCCGGCGGCGAGCCAGCGCTCCAGGTGCTGCTCATGCTCGGCGAGGTCCAGGCCGCTGATGCCGACTTGCTGAAAGCCCAGCTCGCGGCCCCAGTCCTTGATGGATTGGGCGAGGGCGGGCAGGTCTGTGGTAATAGCGGGCATGAGACGAGAGAAACCGGAGCTGAGGTGCGTATAATTCTGCCAGACATCGGAGCCCGAAGACGCATGCCGCACACTAAAGATGATTTACCCGACGCGCTGTATAGCGCCGCGCAAGTGCGAGGGCTCGATGCGAGCCTGATCGCGGCCGGAACAAAGGGCTTCGAATTGATGCACCGAGCGGCGCGGGCGACCTGGCGGGCGCTGGTCCGGCAATGGCCGACGGCTAACGAACTGACGGTGCTGGCCGGGCACGGCAACAATGCCGGCGACGGTTATCTGGTGGCGGTACTGGCCCGGCGTGCCGGTTGGCATGTGCGCATATTGGCCGTCGGTGATCCCCAACGTTTGCAGGGTGACGCGGCATTGGTCCACGCTGAAGCGGTGTCAGAAGGCGTCGCGGTTCAAGCCTGGAGCGCCCATTCCGAATTGCGCGGTGTCGTGCTCGATGCCTTGCTCGGCACTGGCCTGACGGGCGAAGTCCGTGAACCCTATGCCAGCGTCATTGCGGCAATCAATACCAGCGGTTTGCCGGTGGCGGCGGTGGATATTCCTTCGGGGCTGTGCGCCGATACCGGTCGTCTGCTGGGTGCGGCGGTTCGGGCGAACCTGACCGTGACCTTTATTGGCTTGAAGTTGGGTCTGTTCATTGGCGAAGCGGCGGATGTGGTGGGGGAGTTGGTCTTCAATGATCTGCAAGCTGATCCCGAGTCGTTTAGCGGGGCCGTTATCAGTGCCCGTCGTCTGACAGCCGGCAACTTGCCGCGTCTGGCGGCTCGGCCTCCAACTTCACATAAAGGTAAATTCGGCCACGTCCTGCTGATTGGCGGTGATCGTGGTTTTGGTGGCGCGATCCTGTTGAGCACGCAAAGTGCGCAGCGCAGCGGTGCCGGCATGGTGTCTGTGGCCACGCGCAGCGAACATGTGTCGGCCGCGTTGGCGAGAATCCCGGAAGCCATGGTGCTCGGTACTTCGTCGGCCAATCAGTTGATGGGTTTGTTGGAAAAAGTTTCCGTACTGGTGGTCGGTCCAGGCTTGGGGCAGGCGGCTTGGGGCAAAAGCTTGCTGTCCGCCGCAGCCCACGCGCCGCTGCCGCAAGTCTGGGATGCCGATGCATTGAACATGTTGGCCGAAGGGCAGGTGGGCTTGCCCAAGGATTGCATCATCACGCCGCATCCCGGCGAAGCGGCGCGATTGCTGGGGATCAGCACCGCCGAAGTGCAGGCTGATCGTCCCGCCGCCGCCCACGCGTTGAGCAAAAAATACACAGCTGTCGTGATTCTGAAAGGCGCCGGCAGCCTGATTGCCAACCCCGATGGGCGGTTATCGGTGTGTGATCAAGGCCATCCGGCGATGGCCACGGCCGGGTTGGGCGATGTGCTGGCCGGTCTGGTCGGTGCTTTGCTTGCCCAAGGCATGCAGGCGTTCGACGCGGCGTGCCTGGCGGTCTGGCTCCACGCCAATGCCGGCGCGCAACAAGGTAAATCGGGCCGTGGGCTGGCGGCCAGTGATCTGATCCCGGCCATTCGTCAGTTGTTGGAGGAGCAAGCACCGTGTCTGAAGTAACCCTGTACCTGGCTGATGAAGAGGCAATGACCGCGTTTGGCGCCCGCATTGCGCAAACCACCCAAGGGCACGGTCTGATCTTTCTCGAAGGTGATTTGGGGGCGGGGAAAACCACGTTGTCCCGGGGCATCATCCGTGGCCTGGGCCATGTGGGGGCGGTAAAAAGTCCGACCTTCACCTTGGTCGAGCCCTACGAGATCGGCGACATCCGCGCCTTCCATTTCGACCTCTATCGACTGGTCGACCCGGAAGAGTTGGAGTACCTCGGCATCCGCGATTACTTCGATGACGATGCTATGTGTTTGATTGAATGGCCCCAGAAGGGTGCAGGCTTTTTGCCAAAGCCCGACCTGACCATTACCATTAGCCCGCAAGACAGCGGGCGTTCGCTGAAAATTTTGTCCCAGGGCTCGCGTGGCGAGTCGTGGTGTGCCGCTTTGGCATTGGAATCCAATTAAATGATGGGGTCAGGTATGCGCTTTCGCGCGATGGTAGCTGCCGTAGGATTGTTGTTTTTGGCGGTGACCGTCGACGCTGTGGCCGAATCGAAGGTCAACAGCGTTCGCCTGTGGCGAGCTCCGGATAACACGCGACTGGTGTTCGACCTCACGGGGCCGGTGCAACACAGCGTTTTCACCCTGACTTCCCCGGATCGGCTGGTCATCGACATCAATGGCGCGAGCCTCGGTGCGCCGCTGAACGTCAACACGTCCAATACGCCGATTACCGCCATGCGTTCGGCCCAGCGCACGCCGACCGACCTGCGGGTGGTCATCGACCTGAAAAAAGCCGTCACGCCGAAAAGCTTCAGCCTGGCGCCGAACGCCCAGTACGGCAACCGCCTGGTGGTCGACCTGTTCGACAGCGCCGAAGCTGCCGCACCCATTCCGCCACCGCCGACCAACGTCGCGACCGTGGCCCCAGTGCCCGTCACGCCAATCGATCCGCCGGTAAAACTGCCACCGGCTCCGGCCGGCAAGCGCGACATCGTCGTAGTAATCGATGCCGGCCACGGCGGGGAAGACCCAGGAGCCTCGGGTTCTCGCGGTCAGCATGAGAAAGACGTGGTGTTGGCCATCGCCCGTGAATTGCAGCGTCAGGTCAACGGCATGAAAGGCTTCCGCGCCGAACTGACCCGCACCGGCGACTACTTCATTCCGCTGCGTGGCCGTACCGAAATCGCCCGCAAGAAGGGCGCCGACCTGTTCGTCTCGATCCACGCCGATGCAGCGCCTTCCGCGGCGGCTTTCGGTGCGTCGGTGTTTGCCTTGTCTGATCGCGGTGCTACGTCGGAAACTGCCCGTTGGCTGGCCGACAGCGAAAACCGTTCTGACTTGATCGGTGGTGCGGGCAGCGTCAGCCTAGACGACAAGGACCGCATGCTCGCCGGCGTGCTGCTTGACCTGTCGATGACCGCTTCCCTGACGTCCAGCTTGAACGTTGGCCAGAAAGTCCTGAGCAACATCAGTCGCGTCACGCCGCTGCACAAACAAAGGGTGGAGCAGGCGGGGTTCATGGTGTTGAAGTCGCCGGATATTCCGTCGATCCTGGTGGAAACCGGCTTCATCTCCAACTCCAACGAAGCCTCGAAGCTGTCGTCGGCGAACCACCAGCAGGCACTCGCGCGCTCCATTAGCGCCGGTGTTCGCCAGTTCTTCCAGCAGAACCCGCCGCCGGGCACCTACATCGCCTGGCTGCGTGATTCCGGCAAGATCGCCCAAGGCCCACGCGACCATCGCGTGAGCCCGGGCGAGACGCTGGCGATGATTGCCGTGCGTTATCAGGTGTCCCCGGCGACCCTGCGCAGCGCTAATAATCTGAAAAGCGACGAGCTGAAAATCGGTCAGACCCTGACCATTCCCGGCACTGAACTGGCGGCCAAAGAATGAACCAGGCGCTGACCCAAACCGCTCGTATCGAGCTGCTCAGCCCACGACTGGCGAACCAGATTGCCGCCGGTGAGGTGGTCGAGCGCCCGGCCTCGGTGATCAAGGAGTTGCTGGAAAACAGCCTCGACTCCGGTGCCAAACGCATCGATGTTGACGTGGAGCAGGGCGGCGTCAAGCTGCTGCGGGTGCGCGACGACGGCAGCGGTATTTCTGCCGATGACCTGCCGCTGGCCCTGGCACGACACGCCACCAGCAAAATTCGTAACCTCGAAGACCTTGAGCAGGTGATGAGCCTCGGTTTTCGCGGTGAGGCTTTGGCCTCGATCAGCTCCGTGGCGCGCCTGACCCTGACGTCCCGCACCAAGGATGCCGATCAGGCCTGGCAGGTCGAAACCGAAGGCCGGGACATGGCGCCTCGCGTGCAACCGGCCGCCCATCCGGTGGGCACCTCGGTGGAAGTGCGCGACCTGTTCTTCAACACCCCGGCCCGACGCAAGTTTCTCAAGACCGAAAAAACCGAGTTCGATCACCTGCAAGAAGTGATCAAGCGCCTGGCTCTGGCGCGATTCGACGTGGCGTTCCATTTACGCCACAACGGCAAGACCATCCTTAGTCTGCACGAAGCCCACGATGACGCGGCCCGCGCCCGGCGTGTGGCGGCGATCTGTGGCTCGGGTTTCCTGGAGCAGGCGCTGCCGATCGAAATCGAGCGCAATGGCCTGCATTTGTGGGGTTGGGTCGGGTTGCCGACGTTCAACCGCAGTCAGGCGGACTTGCAGTATTTCTTTGTGAATGGCCGCGCAGTACGCGACAAACTGGTGGCCCACGCGGTGCGCCAGGCCTATCGCGACGTGTTGTTCAATGGCCGGCATCCGACGTTCGTGCTGTTTTTCGAGGTCGATCCGGCGGGCGTTGACGTCAATGTGCACCCGACCAAGCACGAAGTGCGTTTCCGTGACGGGCGCATGGTTCATGATTTCCTCTATGGCACCTTGCACCGCGCCTTGGGCGATGTGCGACCGGAAGATCACCTGGCGGCGCCGGTTGCGACGGCCATCGTGCGGCCGACCGGGCTCGACGCCGGTGAATTCGGTCCCCAGGGCGAAATGCGCCTGGCGGCCAATGCGTTGCTGGAACAGCCTCAAGCGCAACCGTCCTTTAATACGCCGGCGGGCTCGGGCGCTGGCGCCGGTTATCAGTATCAATACACGCCGAAGCCTCAGTCCGGCGTACCGGTGGCGGAAGCCCAGGCGGCGTATCGCGAGTTTTTCAAACCGTTGGCTGAAGCCAATGCGGTTGCGCTGCCGGCCGGGCAGGATGACATTCCGCCACTGGGTTATGCGCTGGCACAACTGAAGGGCATCTACATCCTTTCGGAAAACGCCCAAGGCCTGGTGCTGGTGGACATGCACGCCGCGCACGAGCGGATCATGTATGAACGCCTGAAAGTCGCGATGGCCAGCGAAGGCCTGAGCGGCCAGCCGCTGCTGGTGCCGGAGTCCCTGGCCGTGAGCCAGCGCGAAGCCGATTGCGCCGAAGAGAACGTCGCGTGGTTCCAGCGTCTTGGCTTTGAATTGCAACGTCTTGGCCCGGAAACGTTGGCGATCCGGCAGATTCCGGCGTTGCTCAAGCAGGCGGAAGCCAACCGGTTGGTCAGCGACGTGCTGGCGGACCTGATGGAATACGGCACCAGCGACCGGATTCAGGCACACCTGAACGAATTGCTCGGCACCATGGCCTGTCACGGCGCGATCCGGGCCAACCGGCGCTTGGCCCTGCCGGAAATGAACGGCCTGCTGCGGGACATGGAAAACACCGAACGCAGCGGTCAATGCAACCATGGCCGACCGACCTGGACCCAATTGGGGCTGGACGATCTGGACAAACTGTTCTTGCGCGGTCGTTGATGAGCCAGCTCCCTCCAGCGATTTTCCTGATGGGCCCGACCGCTGCGGGCAAGACTGACCTGGCCATCGAACTGACCAAAGTCCTGCCGTGCGAGCTGATCAGTGTCGATTCTGCGCTGGTCTACCGTGGCATGGACATCGGCACGGCTAAACCCTCAAAAGAGGTTTTGGCCGAGTTTCCGCACCGTTTGATCGATATTCTTGATCCCGCCGAGCACTATTCGGCAGCAGATTTTCGTCGTGATGCCCTTGAGGCGATGGCCGAGATCACTTCTCGTGGAAAAATCCCGCTGCTTGTAGGCGGCACGATGCTCTACTACAAGGCTTTGGTCGAAGGGCTGGCAGAAATGCCCGCCGCCGATCCCGAGGTTCGCGCGCAGATTGAAGAAGAGGCTGAACGCCTTGGCTGGCAAGCCCTGCACGACCAATTGGCGGTAATTGATCCAGTGTCGGCGGCGCGAATTCACCCGAACGATCCCCAACGTCTGAGTCGAGCGCTGGAAGTTTACCGTGTGAGCGGTCAGAGCATGACCGAGCTGCGGCGGAGACAATCTGCGCAAAGTACTGAAGCAGCCGCTTCGGGACTGCAACAATTGCCCTATACTGTCGCGAACTTGGCCATCGCTCCGGCAAATCGCCAGGTGCTGCATGAGCGCATTAAACAAAGATTCACAAATATGTTGGAACAGGGATTCATCGACGAGGTCGTAGCCCTGCGTAAGAGAAGTGACCTGCATTCAGGGTTGCCGTCCATACGCGCTGTAGGGTACCGACAAGTCTGGGATTACCTGGATGGCAAGCTGACGCAAGCCGAGATGCAGGAGCGTGGAATCATTGCCACGCGCCAATTGGCAAAGCGCCAGTTCACCTGGCTACGCAGTTGGGCTGATTTACACTGGCTGGACAGCCTTGATTGCGACAATCTGCCGCGCGCCTTGAAATACCTCGGGACCATCTCCATATTGAGCTGAGTCCTTGCAATTGCCGTCTATCCTTGGGGGTGTGACGGCCCAAGCCATCTGAATTACCTATTTTTTATATTGAATCCTTAAAGGAGTGCGGCACATGTCAAAAGGGCATTCGCTACAAGACCCTTACTTGAATACTTTACGTAAAGAGAAAGTTGGGGTGTCCATCTACCTGGTCAACGGGATCAAACTGCAAGGCACGATCGAGTCTTTCGACCAGTTCGTTATCCTGCTGAAAAACACCGTCAGCCAGATGGTTTACAAACACGCTATCTCGACAGTGGTACCGGTTCGTCCAATTCGTCTGCCTAGCGCAACCGAATCCGAAGCAGGTGACGCTGAGCCAGGTAACGCCTGATAGGAGTCTCCTTTGTTCTTTGAGCGCCACGGTGGTGGTGAGCGAGTGATCCTCGTTCACTTGGATGGACAGGACCCTGAGGCGCGCGAAGATCCGCAGGAGTTTCAGGAATTGGCTAATTCGGCTGGCGCCGAGACCGTTGCGTTTTTTAACGTGCCGCGTCATCGGCCAACCGCCAAATTCCTGATTGGCAGTGGCAAGGTCGAGGAGTTGCGCGACCTGGTCCATGCTGAAAAGGCCGATCTGGTCATCTTCAATCACATCCTCACGCCCAGTCAGGAACGTAACCTCGAACGTGTTTTCGAGTGTCGCGTGATCGACCGTACCGGTCTGATTCTCGATATTTTCGCCCAACGCGCCCGTACCCATGAAGGCAAGCTCCAGGTAGAACTGGCCCAGCTTGACCACATGAGCACCCGGCTGGTTCGTGGCTGGACCCACCTTGAGCGTCAGGGTGGCGGTATCGGCATGCGTGGCCCGGGTGAAACCCAGCTGGAGACCGACCGCCGTTTGCTGCGGGTTCGCCTGCGACAGATCAAGGGCCGGCTGGAAAAAGTGCGCAGTCAGCGCGAACAGTCGCGACGCGGCCGTTCGCGTGCGGATATTCCTACCGTGTCCCTGGTGGGATATACCAACGCCGGCAAATCCACGCTCTTCAATAACGTGACGAAATCCGACGTGTACGCGGCTGACCAGTTGTTTGCCACGCTGGACCCGACCTTGCGCCGTCTGGAACTGGACGACCTGGGGCCGATTGTCCTGGCCGACACGGTGGGTTTCATACGCCACTTGCCCCACAAACTGGTTGAGGCATTTCGGTCTACGCTCGAAGAGTCAAGCAACTCGGACCTGCTGTTGCACGTGATCGATGCGGCCGAACCGGATCGCATGTTGCAGATTGAGCAGGTGATGGTGGTGCTGGGCGAGATCGGTGCCCAGGACTTGCCGATCCTCGAGGTCTATAACAAACTCGATTTGCTTGAAGGCGTTGAGCCACAAATCCAGCGTGACGAAAACGGCAAGCCCCAGCGGGTCTGGCTGTCGGCGCGTGATGGCAGTGGTCTGGAATTACTTGAGCAAGCCATTGCCGAGTTGCTGGGCAGTGAATTGTTTATTGGCACCTTGCGCTTGCCGCAACGTTTTGCTCGACTGCGTGCGCAGTTTTTCGAACTCGGTGCGGTGCAGAAAGAAGAACACGACGAAGAAGGCATCAGCCTGCTGGCCGTTCGCTTGCCGCGGGTCGAGTTGAATCGACTGGTGAGCCGCGAAGGCCTGCAACCGATGGACTTCATCGAACAACACACTTTGCAATAAAAGCCTGAGAAAGCGGTTGTGCCGTGGTGACAGGCATTCTGTAGCATTGGTCGGCGCGCCGTGGGTGCGTCTTTGCTTTATCAGATGGAGAGCGCTATGGCTTGGAATGAGCCGGGTGGCAACTCGAATAATCAGGACCCTTGGGGTGGCAAGCGCCGCAATAACGGCGACCGCAAGGGACCACCGGATCTCGACGAGGCCTTCCGAAAGCTGCAGGAAAGCCTGAACGGGTTGTTCGGTGGTGGTAAGAAACGCGGTGACGACGGCGGTGGTTCGGGCAAGAGTGGCGGCTTCGGCGGCCTGCTCGGTATCGGCCTGGTCGTGCTCGCTGCCGTGTGGCTGTACAGCGCGGTCTACGTGGTCGACGAGCAGGAGCAAGCCGTGGTGCTGCGCTTCGGCAAGTACTACGAAACGGTTGGCCCGGGCCTGAACATCTACTTCCCGCCGATCGATAAAAAGTACATGGAAAACGTCACGCGTGAGCGTGCCTATACCAAGCAGGGCCAGATGCTGACTGAAGACGAGAACATCGTCGAAGTGCCGCTGACCGTGCAGTACAAGATCAGCAACTTGCAGGATTTCGTGCTGAACGTTGATCAGCCGGAAATCAGCCTGCAACACGCGACCGACAGCGCTTTGCGCCATGTGGTGGGTTCTACCGCCATGGACCAGGTCTTGACCGAAGGTCGTGAGTTGATGGCCAGCGAAATCAAGGAGCGTCTGCAACGCTTCCTCGATACCTATCGCACCGGTATCACCGTTACCCAGGTCAACGTTCAGAGCGCAGCTGCACCGCGTGAAGTCCAGGAAGCCTTCGATGACGTGATCCGTGCCCGTGAAGACGAGCAGCGTTCGCGCAACCAGGCTGAAACCTACGCCAACGGCGTCGTGCCGGAAGCCCGTGGTCAGGCCCAGCGCATCCTTGAAGACGCCAACGGCTACCGTGACGAAACGGTATCGCGCGCCAAGGGTGAAGCTGATCGCTTCACCAAACTGGTCGCCGAGTACCGCAAGGCCCCTGAAGTCACCCGTGAGCGTCTGTACCTGGACACCATGCAGGAAGTCTTCACCAACACCAGCAAGGTTCTCGTGACCGGCAACAAGAATGGCCAGAGCAATCTGCTGTACTTGCCGCTGGACAAGATGATCGACAGTGGCCGCAGCACCGGCGCACCGGTAACGGGCGCGGCAGCCAGCAGCAATGAAGCGAATGCGCGTGCCGCAGCTGATCTGCAGCAACAGCAAGCACGTACCAGGGAGAGTCGCTGATGAGCAATAAATCGCTGATCGCCCTTATTGTCGGCGTCGTCGTGGCCATCGCAGCCTGGAACTGCTTCTACATCGTGGGTCAGACCGAGCGTGCGGTAATGCTGCAATTCGGTCGTGTGGTCCAGACTGATGTTCAGCCGGGCCTGCATGTGAAAGTGCCTTACGTTAACCAGGTGCGCAAATTCGACGCACGCCTGATGACGCTGGATGCACCGACACAACGCTTCCTGACGCTGGAAAAGAAAGCCGTCATGGTCGATGCCTACGCCAAGTGGCGCGTGAAAGATGCCGAGCGCTTCTACACCGCAACTTCCGGCCTCAAGCAGATTGCCGACGAGCGTCTGTCCCGTCGTCTGGAATCGGGCCTGCGTGACCAGTTCGGTAAGCGCACCCTGCACGAAGTGGTTTCCGGTGAACGTGACGCGTTGATGGCGGACATCACCGCATCGCTGAACAAGATGGCGGAAAAAGAGCTGGGCATCGAAGTGGTCGATGTTCGGGTCAAGGCCATCGACTTGCCGAAAGAAGTGAACCGCAGTGTGTTCGAACGTATGAGCACCGAGCGTGAGCGTGAAGCTCGTGAGCACCGCGCCAAGGGTAACGAGCTGGCTGAAGGCATCCGTGCCGACGCCGATCGTCAACGCCGCGTGTTGCTGGCCGAAGCCTATCGTGAATCCGAAGAGGTTCGCGGTGATGGTGATGCCCAGGCCGCTGCGATCTATTCCAAGGCCTACGGCCAGGATCAGGAGTTCTACGCGTTCTACCGTAGCCTGCGTGCCTACCGTGAAAGCTTCGCGAACAAAACCGACGTCATGGTCCTGGACCCAGGCAGCGACTTCTTCCGTTACCTGGAAAAAGCCAAGCCTTGATACCGCGTTGACCTGAATCGTCTCCCCGCCCGGCGGCTAAAACCTCGGGCGGGGTGATCCTTTGGGAAAACGTGTGTATGATGCGGCAGCCGGGAAATTCCCGGCTTTTTTGCGTCTGCACGTTTGATTGTGCTTTTCAGGCAGGCGTCCGAGTTGAATGACTCGACAGGTTTTTCGAGGAAAGTGATTGGCGAAGCCGGTTTCAGGCTTTTTGCCACGTCGTCCATGCGCGTGCTTTGCGCATGGACAGGGCATTTTCTGCTTCACTCAAGGCTTGCCCAACGGCTGGCCGCCCGGATCATAGGGGAATGGCGTAATGGCAACGGTAGACCGCTGGCTGCTGCCAGATGGCATCGAAGAAGTACTGCCACCGGAGGCAGCGCGCATTGAAGTAGCGCGCCGCCAGGTGTTGGATCTGTTCCAGAGCTGGGGTTACGAGTTTGTCGTGACTCCCCATATCGAGTACCTGGAATCCCTGCTGACCGGCGCGGGCCAGGACCTGGATCTGCGTACCTTCAAGGTCATCGACCCGCAATCGGGCCGGCAGATGGGTTTCCGTGCCGACATCACACCGCAAGTGGCGCGCATCGATGCGCACACCCTGCGTCGCGAAGGTCCGAGCCGTCTGTGTTATGCCGGCAGCGTGCTGCATGCTCAGCCGCGGGCCTTGTCGTCTTCCCGTAGCCCGATCCAGTTGGGCGCCGAGTTGTATGGCGATGCCAGCCCGAGCAGCGACGTCGAAGTCATCAGCCTGATGCTTGCCATGCTGCAACTGGCCGATGTGCCGGACGTGCACATGGATCTCGGTCACGTTGGCATCTATCGCGGTCTGGCTCGCGCCGCCGGTTTGTCCGGTGAAGTCGAGCAACAGTTGTTCGATGCATTGCAACGTAAGGCCATCGACGAGGTCATTACCTTGACCGAAGGCTTGCCTACCGATCTGTCGGGCATGCTGCGAGCGTTGGTCGACTTGTGTGGCGGTCCTGAAGTGTTGAGCGCTGCCCGTGAGCGTCTGGCCAATGCGCCGGCGCCGGTACTGGCGGCACTGGAAGACTTGCTGGCGATTGCCGACCGGCTGTCCACGCGTTTCCCGGAATTACCGCTTTACTTCGATCTGGGCGAGTTGCGCGGCTACCACTACCACACCGGTGTGGTGTTCGCGGTGTTCGTACCGGGTGTTGGCCAGTCCATTGCCCAGGGCGGTCGTTATGACGACATCGGCGCCGACTTCGGTCGTGCCCGTCCGGCAACCGGCTTCTCCACCGATTTGAAAACCCTGGTGACCCTGGGGCGTGCTGAGATCGAGTTACCGTCTGGCGGTATCTGGATGCCTGACAGTACGGATGCGGCACTCTGGCAGCAGGTTTGCCAGTTGCGCAGTGAGGGTCAGCGTGTCGTTCAGGCGTTGCCTGGGCAACCATTGGCCGCCGCCCGTGAAGCGGACTGCGACCGGCAATTGATTCAGCAGAACGGGCTTTGGCAAGTATTGCCGCTGGCTTCTTGAGTTTTCCTGCCGGCGGCTGCCGGCACCAAGTTTGCGCGAATGAGGACAAGTGTTATGGGTAAGAATGTCGTAGTCCTGGGCACCCAATGGGGTGATGAGGGCAAAGGCAAGATCGTTGATCTGCTGACCGAACATGCTGCCGCCGTAGTGCGCTACCAAGGTGGCCACAACGCGGGTCACACCTTGGTGATCGACGGCGAAAAAACCGTTTTGCACCTGATCCCGTCGGGCGTGCTGCGCGAAGGCGTGCAGTGCCTGATCGGCAACGGCGTGGTGGTTGCACCGGACGCTCTGCTGCGCGAGATCATCAAGCTGGAAGAGAAAGGTGTACCGGTGCGCGAGCGCCTGCGTATCAGCCCTTCCTGCCCGCTGATTCTGTCCTACCACGTAGCGCTGGACCAGGCGCGTGAAAAGGCCCGTGGCGAGCTGAAGATCGGCACGACCGGTCGCGGTATCGGCCCGGCTTACGAAGATAAAGTTGCCCGTCGCGGTCTGCGCATCGGTGACCTGTTCCACCGTGAGCGTTTCGCCGCCAAGCTGGGTGAGTTGCTGGACTACCACAACTTCGTCCTGGTCAATTACTACAAAGAGCCAGCGATCGATTTCCAGAAGACACTCGACGAGTGCATGGAATACGCCGAGCTGCTCAAGCCGATGATGCTCGACGTCACCGCTGAGCTGCACGAGCTGCGTCGCGCTGGCAAAGACATCATGTTCGAAGGCGCTCAAGGCTCCCTGCTGGACATCGACCACGGCACTTACCCGTACGTCACCAGCTCCAACACCACCGCGGGCGGCATCGCCACCGGTTCGGGTTTCGGTCCGATGTACCTGGATTACATCCTCGGCATCACCAAGGCCTACACCACTCGCGTCGGTTCGGGTCCGTTCCCGACTGAGCTGTTCGACGACGTTGGCGCGTTCCTGGCCAAGCGTGGCCACGAGTTTGGCGCTACCACCGGCCGTGCCCGCCGTTGCGGCTGGTTCGATGCCGTCATCCTGCGTCGCGCTATCGACGTCAACAGCATTTCGGGCCTGTGCCTGACCAAGCTGGACGTGCTGGATGGCCTGGAAACCATCAACATCTGTGTTGGCTACAAGAACCAGGATGGTGCAGTGATCGACGCACCGACCGACGCCGACAGCTACATCGGCCTCGAGCCCGTGTACGAAGAGATGCCAGGCTGGACCGAATCCACCGTCGGTGCCAAGACCCTGGAAGAGCTGCCGCAAGCCGCTCGCAACTACATCAAACGTGTTGAAGAGTTGGTCGGTGCGCCGATTGACATTATTTCGACGGGCCCGGACCGCAACGAAACCATCGTTCTGCGTCATCCGTTCGCTTAATAAGTCGTTGATGTAAAACACAAAGGCCCCTTAATCGGGGCCTTTGTCGTTTATGCCTGTTGGACGGCACGACCCTTGCTGTGATTATCCCTTCTGGCGTGCCATCAATTTAATGGCGTCAAAGCAGAGGGATAATCCCGTGTCAGCCATTCTCTCACTGTTACAAAGCCGTCTATTGCGGCCCGTGTTCGTTACCCTTGGTATCGCCCTTTTGGTGCAAGTGCTGGTGGCCGTCGCCCTGACCCGGAGCACCGTCACGGCGCTCGAAGCCGATCTAGGCGTGCGCCTGGGTGCTGATAGTCAAAAACTCTCCGGTGAACTGGAGCAGGCGGGGCGTGAAGTTACGTCGAGCCTGGACGCCTTGTCCACCAATACCCGTCAGCGACTCACCGCCGGCCTGTCTTCGCGTCTGAAGGATGAGCAGGCGCAATTGCGTGGGACATTGGAAAAAGACTTGAAGGACTCCGCCAATGATATGGCGCAGCTTCTGGCCTCGGTCGCACCTCGCGCGATGTGGGACAGCGACGTTCCAACCCTGTCCGAATTCGCCCGTCGGGCCCAGCGCAATCCGAACGTGTTGTTCGTGATCTACGACGACGCCACCGGCCAGCACCTGACGCGCTATTTGAATCGCGAGAACCCGATCAACAAAGCGCTGCTGGAAAAAGGCCAGGGCGAGCGCGCATTGGACAAAGTGCTGGATGCAGCGAAGAACGATCCATCGGTCTACTACCTCGAAGCCTCGATCAGCCCCAATGGCGTGGAAATCGGCAAGGTCTTGATGGGCGTCTCTACCGCTTCGGTGGAAGTCGATCTGGCGGCCCTGGACAAGCGCTTCACCGCGCTGATCGCCAGCAGTGATCAGCTGGTCGGCGACAGCCTCAAAGGCGCGGCGGCGGATAGCGCGGCAGCGATGGGCGCGCGTCTGAAGTCGGCGCAGTCCACGGCGTCTGAGATGCAGGCCAACACCACCAGCACCGTGCAGCAAGCGGCGGGCACGTTGCGCTGGCGCATCGGCATGGGGCTGGCGGTGGTCGGCTTCGGCGTGTTGCTGCTGCTGGCCGTGGTGCTGGGGCGTCGCGTGGTCAATCGCCTGAAAATGCTGATTGCGGCGATGGATGATCTGGCGGCGGGTGAGGGTGACCTGACCAAGCGTGTGCAGATCAGCAGCAAGGACGAAATCGGCGACATGGCCTCGGCGGTCAATCGCTTTGTGGATAAGTTGCAGCCGATCGTGCGTGAAGCGGGCGACGTGGCCCAGCGCACCGGCGTGGAAATCGGCGCCATGACGCTGCGCAATGCCGGGGCCGATGCGGCGGCGGGCATGCAGCGTGACGAAGTGGCCGAGAGCTTGCGTGCATTGTCGCAAATGGCGGACGAGGCGCAGTCGGAAAGCCATGCGATGCAAGCCGCGTTGCAGCAAGTGGTGGATATCCGTCAGGCCACCGACGAAAACACCCGGACCTCAGCGAAAGTCGGCAGCCTGATCGAGGCGTTGGCCGGACAGGTCGACACCGGGGCGAAAGTCATCGAGCGTCTGGCGCAACAAAGTGAACAGATTGAAGTGGTGCTGACGGTGATTCACGGGATCGCCGAGCAAACCAACCTGCTGGCGCTGAACGCCGCCATCGAAGCCGCGCGGGCCGGTGAGACCGGTCGCGGGTTTGCTGTGGTGGCTGATGAAGTTCGGGCGTTGGCAAGCAAGACGCAAAGTTCTACCGGCGACATCCAGGCGCATATCGTGGCGTTGCAACAAGGCGCGCGCGAGGCGGTCGCGGCGATTGGGCAGGCCGGGCGCCAGGCCAGCGAAGGTTTGCTGGTGTTGCGTGACAGTGCGCGGTTGCAGCAATCGGTGCAGGCATCGGTCGAGCAGGTGCATGCGGCGATTGGTCTGGCGACACAAGCTGCGGCGCATCAGGCGCAAGGCGCACAAGCGGTGCGTGGTCGGGTTGAGACGATTCATGCGCAGGCCGAGAAAGCGGCTCAGGCGGTGGTGGAAACCACGGCCAGTGGCAAGGTGCTGGATGGGTTGGCGGCGCAGTTGAAGGCGAGTCTGGGGCAGTTCAGGGCTTAGGCCTTTTTTAAGATCAAAAGATCGCAGCCTTCGGCAGCTCTTACACGGGAATATGCGTTTTCCTGTAGGAGCTGCCGAAGGCTGCGATCTTTTTGCTTTTCAACGGCTCAAATACATCCGGGTTGTTAACAGGTACACCGGCAACCCCGACACCAAAATCAACAACGCCGCATAAGGCGCCGCCGCCGCAAACTCCACGTTCGCGGTATGCGCCCAGACTTCCGTCGCCAACGTATTCAGCCCGGTCGGGCTCAACAGCAGCGTCGCCGTCAATTCCTTCATCGCATCCAGAAACACCAACGCAAACGCCGCGCCGAGTGCGGGGAAGATAATCGGCAGCGTCACCCGGCAAAACGCACTGAACGACGACGCGCCCAGCGTGCGAGCGGCTTCTTCCAGCTGCGGCGCAGCCTTGTTCAATGCCGTACGAATCGGCGCCTGAGCCAGCGGCAGGAACAGCAGGGCATAAGCGATCAGCAGCAACATCGGCGTCTGGTACAGCGCCGGCACATAGTGCAGGGCGAAATACACCAGGGTCAACGCAATCACCAGGCCTGGCAGCGCGTGCAGCAGATACGGCAAGCGTTCGGCCCATATCGCCAGTTGGCCTTTGTAACGCACCACCAGCAAGCCCACCGGCACCGCCAACACCAGGCACAACGCCGCGCCACCTAGCGACAGCGCCAGGGACGACAGCAAGGCCTCGCTGATCGCCGCTATCGGGAAGGCCGCCGATGAGCCGACCGCCAGCCAATACGCGAGCATGCCCAGCGGAATGCCGCTGCCGATGATTGCCAGCACCAGGCAATAAACCTGTCCGGCGGCGGCCCAAGGTCCGAGGCGAGCCTGTTCCGCATGCCGCGCTGCGCCCTGGCCGGTGCGCACGTGTCGGCCCTTGCCGCGAACCCGCAGCTCCAGCCACAGCAATACCAGACACAACGCCAGCAGCACCGCCGACAGCATCGCCGCATTGGCGTTGCTGAATTCCAGTTCGAACTGCTGATAGATCGCCGTGGTGAACGTTTGCAGGCCGATGATCGACAGCGCGCCGAACTCCACCAGCATATGCAGCGCAATCAGCAACGAGCCAGCGAGCAAGGATGGCCAAAGCAACGGCAAGGTAATCCTGAAAAACACGCCCCAGCGATTCTGCCCCAGGGTGCGGGCGGACTCTTCCAAGGAAGGATCAAGATTACGCAGGGTCGCCGCCACCGGCAGAAACACCAGCGGATATTTCGACAGGGTCATTACCAGAATCGCCCCGCCCAAACCTTCGAAATGCGCGCTGAGGGACACCCAGGTGAAGCTGCTGACGAACGCCGGCACGGCGAACGGCAAGCACAGGATCACGCCCCACAGCCGACGTCCCTTCAGATTGCTGCGCTCCAGCAGCCAGGCCAGCGATAGGCCGATCACGCCGCAGGCCAGCGTCACGCCAACCATCAGCGACAGCGTATTGCGCAGCAGGCCAAACACGTACGGCCGCCATAGCAGATGCAATGCTTCCGCCCAGCCAGCCTGCCAGGTCTTGACCCCGACATACGCCAGCGGCAACAGGCTGAGCATCACGAGCAATAACACTGGCAGCAACAACCAGATCGATGGCCGTTTGCGCCGTGGCACGTAACCCCTGCGCGAGGCAGGGGCGGATAGCGATGCGCTCATCAGTTCAAGCCAACGTCACGTTCCAGGTCCAGGGCTTCTTCGGCATTGCCGAGGTCGGCTGGCGTGACTTTCGGTGCTTCAAGTTCGCTGAACGGCTTGAGCCCGCGATCCGATTCCATGCCTTTGTGCAGCGGGTATTCGGCGGTGGTTTGGGTGATCACGCGCTGGCCATCTTCGCTGGCCATGTAGGCGAGCAATTGCTGGGCTTCTTTTGGATGTTTGCTGGATTTCAGCACGGCGGCGCTGGAAACGGTGATCAGTCCGCCGACGTCGCCGCCGGTGAAGTAATGCAGTTTCGAGTCGAGCTGGCCTTTTTCACGCTGCAAGGCGAACCAGTAATAGTTGTTCACCAGCACAGTAGCGACTTCGTCGTTTTCCACGGCTTTCAGCGCAACCATGTTGTTGCTGTAGACCTTGCCGAAAGCGCGCAGGCCGGTCAGCCATTCTTCGGCTGCGTCCATGCCGTGGGTCTTGATGATCGCCACGGCCTGTTCCTGGAACGCGCCGCTGGTCGGCACGAAACCGACCTTGCCTTGCCATTTCGGATCGGAAAATTCCATGACCGATTTGGGCAGGTCTTTTTCGTCGACCAGTTTCGGGTTGAAGGCAACCACGCGGACCCGTGCGGTAACGCCGATCCAAGTGCCGTTGCCGGCCACATAATCTTTCGGCAGGACGGCGAGGGTGGCGGCGTCGGTCTGCGCCAGCAAGCCTTGTTCGCCGAGTTTGTTCAGTGGCGGCGACTCTTCGGTGTAGATCACGTCGGCGGGGGAGCGGTCGCCTTCTTCGACGACCTGGCTGGCCAGCTGATTGCTGCTGCCCTTGCGCACGTTGACGTGGATTCCGGTCTTGGCTTCGAAGGCTTTGGCGACGGCGTCGCCGACTTCTTTGTGCTGGCCGTTATAGAGTGTCAGGGAAACCGGGTCGGCGGCTTGGGTGAGGGGAGTGGCGAGGGCCAGGCCGAGCAGGGTAAAGGTCAGGCCTCGGCGCAGGGTATTTCGAAACATCATTCGCAGGGTTCCTCACTGTCGCATTGCAAAAACTTGCAACAATGATAAACGATATTGTTTCTCAAGTGCGCCTTGCGGGGCTGGCGAGGCATTGCTAGAGGGGGAGCGGGCCTTTGTAGCAGCTGGCGAAGCCTGCGTTCGGCTGCGCAGCAGTCGCGAGATCATAGAATGCGGTCATTCAGGAGAATCTGGCGCGCAGGTTTTACGACTGCTGCGCAGCCGAACGCAGGCTTCGCCAGCTGCTACAGGAGGGGTGTGGCTTGTGCAGTTCAGGGTTTTTGAAAGCCAGAAACGCAAAAACCCGCTTTCGCGGGTTTTTGTGAAATTCCAGATCGACTCTGAAATTTGAATTGGTGCCCAGAAGAAGACTCGAACTTCCACGACCTTGCGGTCACCAGCACCTGAAGCTGGCGTGTCTACCAATTTCACCATCTGGGCAGTATCAGCAACGTTGCCGCTGTTGATGTGGCGCACTATACGGAGAGCTTCTAAATCTGTAAACCCCTGATTTGGTTTTAATAAATCAGAAGCGCTGAATGCAAAAAACCCGCTTTCGCGGGTTTTTGTGTGAGCCTTGAAATTGATCTAATCTCAAGCTCGAAATTGGTGCCCAGAAGAAGACTCGAACTTCCACGACCTTGCGGTCACCAGCACCTGAAGCTGGCGTGTCTACCAATTTCACCATCTGGGCAGTATCGGCAACGCTAGTGCGTCGTCGATGGCGCGCACTATACGGAGCGTCTTTTTAACTGTAAACCCCTGCCACCAAAAAAACCTGGAAAATTTCCCCAGTGGCATTTAAATCAGCTTCGCGATGTCGATAAAGGGCTTTAGATGGGCTCTCATAGCCTGAAATTTCCCGTTTCATTACGCCTATGCCAAACTAACCCGCATATAGACAAGGTGAAAACTCTCTAATGGCCGATTGGCAGTCCCTCGATCCCGAGGCCGCTCGTGAAGCGGAAAAATATGAAAACCCTATTCCTAGCCGCGAACTGATCCTTCAGCACCTTGCTGATCGAGGTTCGCCTGCTAACCGCGAACAGCTGGTCGAGGAGTTTGGTCTGACCACAGAAGACCAGCTCGAAGCCCTGCGTCGCCGCCTGCGCGCCATGGAGCGCGACGCTCAATTGATCTATACCCGTCGCGGCACGTATGCGCCGGTGGACAAACTCGACCTGATCCTCGGCCGCATCAGCGGTCACCGTGACGGTTTCGGCTTCCTGGTCCCGGACGACGGCAGTGACGACCTGTTCATGAGCCCGGCGCAAATGCGTCTGGTGTTCGACGGCGACCGTGCCCTGGCCCGTGTTTCCGGCCTGGACCGTCGCGGTCGCCGCGAAGGCATGATCGTCGAAGTCGTGTCCCGTGCCCACGAGACCATCGTCGGTCGCTACTTCGAAGAAGGCGGTATCGGCTTCGTCGTCGCGGATAACCCGAAGATCCAGCAAGAAGTGCTGGTCACCCCGGGTCGCAACGCCAATGCCGATATCGGTCAGTTCGTCGAAGTGAAGATCACTCACTGGCCGACACCACGCTTCCAGCCGCAAGGCGACGTGGTTGAAGTCGTGGGTAACTACATGGCGCCGGGCATGGAAATCGATGTCGCCCTGCGCGCCTACGATATCCCGCACGTATGGCCTGAGGCGGTGTTGAAAGAAGCCGCCAAGCTCAAGCCTGAAGTCGAAGAGAAAGACAAAGAGAAGCGCATCGACCTGCGCCATCTGCCGTTCGTGACCATCGACGGTGAAGATGCCCGCGACTTCGATGACGCGGTTTACTGCGAATCCAAGCCAGGCAAGCTGCGCCTGTTCTCCGGTGGCTGGAAGTTGTACGTGGCGATTGCCGACGTCTCCAGCTACGTGAAGATTGGTTCGGCGCTGGACAACGAATCCCAGGTTCGCGGCAACTCGGTGTACTTCCCCGAGCGCGTGGTGCCGATGCTTCCTGAGCAGTTGTCCAATGGCCTGTGCTCGCTGAATCCGCACGTTGATCGCCTGGCCATGGTTTGCGAGATGACCATCTCCAAATCTGGCGAGATGACCGACTACTGCTTCTACGAAGCGGTGATTCACTCCCATGCTCGCCTGACCTACAACAAAGTCAGCGCGATGCTCGAAACGCCGAAACTCACCGAAGCGCGTCAGCTTCGCGGCGAGTACACCGACGTTCTGCCACACCTCAAGCAGCTTTACGCACTGTACAAAGTGCTGCTGGGCGCTCGTCACGTGCGTGGCGCGATCGATTTCGAAACCCAGGAAACCCGGATCATCTTCGGCACCGAGCGCAAGATCGCCGAAATCCGTCCGACCGTGCGTAACGATGCGCACAAGCTGATCGAGGAATGCATGCTGGCGGCCAACGTGGCCACTGCTGAATTCCTGAAGAAGCACGAAATTCCTGCGCTGTATCGCGTGCACAACGGTCCGCCACCGGAGCGTCTGGAAAAACTGCGCGCCTTCCTTGGCGAGCTCGGCCTGTCCCTGCACAAAGGCAAGGACGGCCCGTCGCCGAAGGATTACCAGGCGTTGCTGGCGAGCATCAAGGACCGCCCGGATTTCCATCTGATCCAGACCGTCATGCTGCGTTCGTTGAGCCAAGCGGTGTATAGCGCTGATAACCAGGGCCACTTCGGCCTGAATTACGAAGCCTATACCCACTTCACCTCGCCGATCCGCCGCTACCCGGACTTGCTCACGCACCGGGCGATCCGCAGCGTTATCCACTCCAAGCAAGACACGCCGCACGTTCGCCGTGCCGGTGCGATGACCATTCCGAAGGCGCGGATTTATCCGTACGACGAAGCGGCCCTGGAGCAACTCGGCGAGCAGTGCTCGATGAGCGAGCGCCGTGCCGATGAAGCGACCCGCGACGTGGTGAACTGGCTCAAGTGCGAGTTCATGAAAGACCGCGTGGGCGAATCGTTCCCGGGTGTGATCACCGCCGTGACCGGTTTCGGCCTGTTCGTCGAGCTGACCGACATCTACGTCGAAGGCCTGGTGCATGTCACCGCGCTGCCGGGCGACTACTACCACTTCGATCCTGTGCATCACCGCCTCGCCGGTGAGCGTACCGGTCGCAGCTTCCGCCTCGGCGACACCGTTGAAGTGCGCGTGATGCGCGTCGACCTCGACGAACGCAAGATCGACTTCGAGATGGCTGAAAAGACCATCAGTGCGCCGATCGGTCGCAAGAAGCGCGGCAACGAAAAGGCTGAGCCAGCCGCCAAGACTGCGGCAAAAACCGCCGCAGAACCGGCTCCGGCGAAAACCGGTCGTCGTCCTGCCAAGGAAAAAGCGCCCGAAGCTTATCGCCCGAGCGATGCAGCGGCGAAAAACGCCGAGCTGCGTAAAAGTCGTGAACTGAAACAGGCGTTGCTGTCTGAAGCGAAAAGCGGCGGTAAAGCGGCGTCTGGGGGAAAGACCGGACGGTCGGCGCCTGACAAGGCTCCCGGCAGCAAGCCAAGCAAACACCGTAAAGGCCCGCCAAAATCGGGCTCGGCTCCAGCTGCCAAAAGCGGCGGGGCGCGTAAACCTAAGGCCAAGTCATGAGTCAGTTGGAAAAAATCTACGGCGTGCATGCGGTAGAAGCGTTGTTGCGTCACCACCCAAAGCGCGTCAAGCAGATCTGGTTGGCTGAAGGCCGCAGCGATCCGCGGGTTCAGACGTTGATCCAGCTGGCAAACGACAATCGCGTGCCCGTCGGCAACGCCGAGCGTCGCGAGCTGGATGCCTGGGTCGAAGGCGTGCACCAAGGCGTGGTAGCGGACGTGAGTCCGAGCCAGGTCTGGGGCGAGGCGATGCTCGACGAGCTGCTCGATCGCTCCGAAGGTGCACCGTTGCTGCTGGTGCTCGACGGCGTGACCGACCCGCACAACCTCGGCGCTTGCCTGCGTTCGGCCGATGCGGCCGGTGCGTTGGCGGTAATCGTGCCGAAGGACAAGTCAGCCACCCTGACCCCGACAGTGCGTAAAGTGGCCTGCGGCGCGGCGGAAGTGATTCCGTTGGTCGCCGTGACGAACCTGGCGCGCACCCTGGAAAAACTCAAGCAGCGTGGCTTGTGGGTCGTCGGTACGGCGGGCGAGGCTGAGCAGAGTCTGTATCAGCAAGACATGACCGGCCCGACCATCCTGATCATGGGCGCGGAAGGCAGCGGCATGCGTCGCCTGACCCGCGATCTTTGCGACTACCTGGTGCATTTGCCGATGACCGGCAGCGTCAGCAGCCTCAACGTTTCCGTGGCGACGGGTGTTTGCCTGTTCGAAGCCCAGCGCCAGCGCAGCGTAAAAGCCGCCACCAAAAAGTCCTGACACTCTGTAGGGCTCGTAGGAGCTGCCGAGTGAAACGAGGCTGCGATCTTTTGATTTTGTTTTTTAAGCAAGATCAAAAGATCGCAGCCTCGTTTCACTCGGCAGCTCCTACAGGTGTTCGGAATTGAGGCTGGGTGATTGTTCAAATAATCACCAATTGCCTTGCGCCTCTCCTGTCCCTTCTCTACAATTGCGCCCCTTGCTGTGACGGCAGGCACGCATGTGTCTATCGCCAGCAAGTCCATAAGTGTCATTCACTCCTTGTCTGACCGTTTTTGAACGGCAGGCTACAACCCGTAAGGAGCATTCATGCGTCATTACGAAATCATCTTTTTGGTCCACCCGGATCAAAGCGAGCAAGTCGGCGGCATGGTAGAGCGTTACACCAAGCTGATCGAAGAAGACGGCGGCAAAATCCACCGTCTGGAAGATTGGGGCCGTCGTCAACTGGCCTATGCAATCAACAATGTTCACAAGGCTCACTACGTGATGCTGAACGTTGAATGCACTGGCAAGGCCCTGGCCGAGCTGGAAGACAACTTCCGCTACAACGATGCAGTGATCCGTAACCTGGTCATCCGTCGCGAAGAAGCCGTTACCGGCCAATCCGAGATGCTCAAGGCTGAAGAAAACCGCAGTGAGCGCCGTGAGCGTCGCGACCGTCCTGAGCACGAAGGCGCTGAAAGCGCTGATAGTGATGACAGCGACAACAGCGATAACGCTGACGAGTAATCCACGGACCTTTTGAGGAGCCTATTACATGGCACGTTTCTTCCGTCGTCGTAAATTCTGCCGCTTCACCGCTGAAGACGTGAAAGAGATCGATTACAAAGATCTCAACACCCTGAAAGCATACGTATCCGAGACCGGCAAAATCGTTCCAAGCCGTATCACCGGTACCAAAGCTCGTTATCAGCGTCAGCTGGCCACCGCTATCAAGCGCGCCCGCTTCCTGGCCCTGCTGGCCTACACCGACAGCCACGGCCGCTGAGACCGGGCAGTCGACACGTAGCAAAGGATTGAATGCATGCGCGCCATAGCTGAGTTCATCATGCGCGGCCGTATGCAGGCCACTCTGGTAGTGGCTGGATGCGCAACATTGCCGCTGTTGTATTGGTTGGGTGCTGCCGCTGGATGCCTTGTGCTCCTGCGGCGCGGATTGAAGGACGCCATCGGCGTTCTTGCTCTGGGACTGCTGCCGGCCTTGGTCTGGTGGCTTTACTCCGACGACCCACGGGCACTTCTGGTGCTGCTGGGGTCTTCGGGCCTTGCGTTGGTTTTGCGCGCAAGCGAGTCCTGGAACCGCGTGCTGCTGGTCAGCATAGCGATGGGAGTGGTGTTTTCAGTGGTGCTGGGGATCGCTTTTGGTCCCCAGATCGAGCAGCTGGCGCAGGCTTTGATAAAAGTCATGCCGTCGCTGCTCGGTGAGGTCTACGACAAGTTGTCCGTAGATGAGCGTGCGCATTTTGCGTCCCTGATTGCACCGGTCCTGACTGGCCTAATAGCGGCTTTGTTGCAAATCGTCAGTGTGCTGAGCCTGATTGTCGGGCGCTACTGGCAGGCGTTGTTGTACAACCCGGGTGGTTTTGGTCGCGAGTTTCGCGCCATCCGATTCCCGCTGGGGCCGGCGATGGCACTGCTGGTGTTGATGCTTCTGGGGCCGAACATCGGTCCGCAGATGGCCATGTTGACACCGTTGTGCAGTGTTCCGCTGGTATTCGCCGGGCTGGCCCTGATTCATGGGCTGGTGGCGCAAAAGCGACTGGGCAGATTCTGGCTGGTCGGGTTGTACGTCACGCTGTTGCTGTTTATGCAACTGATCTATCCGTTGCTGGTGGTCTTGGCCATCGTCGACAGCCTGATTGATTTTCGCGGTCGTCTGGCGTCCAAAGACGCCGATAACGCGAACGGTGAAGGTTAAAAGTTAAGAGGATTTTCACATGCAACTGATCCTTCTGGAAAAAGTCACCAACCTGGGCAACCTGGGTGACAAAGTGAACGTTAAGGCTGGTTACGGTCGTAACTACCTGCTGCCTTACGGCAAAGCTACCGCTGCGACCGCTGCCAACGTGGCTGCGTTCGAAGAGCGTCGCGCTGAGCTGGAAAAAGCCGCAGCAGACCGCAAAACTTCGGCTGAAAGCCGTGCCGCCCAACTGGCTGAGCTGGAAGTGACTATCACTGCCACCGCCGGTGACGAAGGCAAGCTGTTCGGTTCGATCGGTACTCACGACATCGCTGATGCACTGACCGCCTCCGGCGTCGAAGTGGCAAAAAGCGAAGTTCGTCTGCCGAACGGCACTATCCGTAACGTAGGTGAATTCGACGTAGCCGTGCATCTGCACGCCGAAGTTGAAGCCACCGTACGCGTTGTCGTGGTAGCAGCTTAAGCAGCACTTGTCGGCTGGCACCCTCGGGTGCTTGCCGGTAACATCGGGCACGATCCTGTTTACAGGTCGTGCCCTTTGTCTTTCTGCAGTTTCTGATTTTCACAACTATTCAAGTGGCCATGAACGATATTTCCGCTCCTGAGCAATACGATCTGCAAACCGCTGCCCTGAAGGTGCCGCCGCATTCCATCGAGGCCGAACAGGCTGTGCTCGGTGGTTTGATGCTGGACAACAACGCCTGGGAACGCGTGCTCGATCAAGTATCGGACGGCGATTTCTATCGACATGACCACCGCCTGATCTTCCGTGCGATCGCCAAACTGGCGGACATGAACTCGCCGATCGACGTCGTGACCCTGGCCGAGCAATTGGACAAGGAAGGTCAGACTTCGCAAGTGGGTGGCCTCGGTTACCTCGGTGAACTGGCGAAAAACACGCCGTCCGTCGCCAACATCAAGGCGTATGCCCAGATCGTCCGTGCACGGGCGACCTTGCGCCAACTGATCGGCATCGCGACCGAAATCGCCGACAGCGCTTTCAATCCTGAAGGTCGTTCTGCGGAAGAGATTCTCGATGAAGCCGAACGGCAGATCTTCCAGATCGCTGAGGCCCGGCCAAAAACCGGCGGCCCGGTGAGCGTGAATGACCTGCTGACCAAGGCCATCGACCGTATCGACACCTTGTTCAACACCGACAACGCCATCACCGGCCTGTCCACCGGCTACACCGATCTCGACGGGATGACCAGCGGCCTGCAACCGTCTGACCTGATCATCGTCGCCGGTCGTCCGTCCATGGGTAAAACCACCTTTGCGATGAACCTGGTGGAAAACGCCGTGTTGCGCAGTGACAAGTGCGTCCTGGTTTACTCACTGGAAATGCCAGGCGAATCGCTGATCATGCGTATGTTGTCGTCCCTCGGCCGCATCGACCAGACCAAGGTCCGGGCCGGTCGCCTCGACGATGACGATTGGCCGCGCCTGACCTCGGCGGTCAACCTGCTCAACGATCGCAAGCTGTTCATCGATGATACGGCGGGTATCAGCCCCTCGGAGATGCGCGCGCGGACCCGACGTCTGGTGCGTGAGCACGGCGATGTCGCCCTGATCATGATCGACTACCTGCAATTAATGCAGATTCCAGGCTCCGGCGGCGACAACCGGACCAACGAGATTTCCGAAATCTCCCGGTCCTTGAAAGCCCTGGCCAAGGAATTCAACTGCCCGGTGGTGGCGCTGTCCCAGCTCAACCGCTCCCTGGAGCAACGTCCGAACAAACGCCCGATCAACTCCGACCTCCGGGAATCCGGAGCGATCGAGCAGGATGCTGACGTGATCATGTTCGTGTACCGGGATGAGGTGTATCACCCGGAAACCGAGCACAAAGGCATCGCCGAGATCATCATCGGCAAGCAGCGGAACGGTCCGATCGGTACGTCGCGACTGGCGTTTATCGGTAAGTACACCCGCTTCGAAAACCTGGCGCCGGGTAGCTACAACTTCGACGACGAGTAACGTACCTGTGGGAGCGGGCTTGCTCGCGAAGGCGGTATCACATTCAGCAAATTTGCTGGATGACACACCGCTTTCGCGAGCAAGCCCGCTCCCACATGGGTCCAACGCAATTTCCGACCATTGCGGTCGGAATTGGTTATTTTTTGTGCTATATTCCGCGCCCGCGAAATTCAATGAAAGCCAACACCGGTTATCGACATGATGCAAGCAGCCAAGCCGTTATTTGACTATCCCAAGTACTGGGCCGAATGTTTCGGGCCAGCGCCATTCCTGCCCATGAGCAGGGAGGAGATGGATCAGCTTGGCTGGGATTCCTGCGACATCATCATCGTCACCGGCGATGCGTACGTTGACCATCCGTCGTTCGGTATGGCAATCATCGGCCGGCTGCTGGAGTCCCAGGGCTTCCGCGTCGGAATCATTGCCCAGCCGAACTGGCAGTCCAAAGACGACTTCATGAAGCTCGGCGAGCCGAATCTGTTCTTCGGTGTCGCGGCCGGCAACATGGACTCGATGATCAACCGCTACACCGCCGATAAGAAAATCCGTTCCGACGACGCCTACACCCCCGGTGGCCTTGCGGGCAAACGTCCGGACCGCGCGAGCCTGGTCTACAGCCAGCGCTGCAAGGAAGCCTACAAAAACGTGCCGATCGTTCTCGGTGGCATCGAAGCTTCCCTGCGCCGCATCGCCCACTACGATTACTGGCAGGACCGGGTGCGCAACTCGATCCTGATCGACGCCAGCGCCGACATCCTGCTCTACGGCAACGCCGAGCGAGCGATCGTCGAAGTCGCCCAGCGTCTGTCCTACGGTCACAAGATCGAAGACATCACCGACGTGCGCGGCACCGCGTTCATCCGTCGCGACACGCCGAAAGACTGGTACGAAGTCGACTCCACGCGTATCGACCGTCCGGGCAAGGTCGACAAGATCATCAACCCGTACGTGAACACCCAGGACACCCAGGCCTGCGCCATCGAGCAGGAAAAGGGGCCGCTTGAGGATCCGAGCGAAGCCAAGGTTGTGCAGATTCTGGCCAGCCCGAAGATGACTCGCGATAAGACGGTGATTCGTCTGCCATCGGTAGAAAAAGTCCGTGGCGACGCCGTTCTCTACGCCCACGCCAACCGCGTGCTTCACCTGGAAACCAACCCGGGCAATGCCCGTGCGCTGGTGCAGAAGCATGGCGAAGTCGACGTCTGGTTCAACCCGCCGCCGATTCCGATGACCACCGAAGAAATGGACTACGTGTTCGGCATGCCTTACGCACGTATTCCGCACCCGGCGTACGGCAAGGAAAAGATCCCGGCCTACGACATGATCCGCTTCTCGGTGAACATCATGCGTGGCTGCTTCGGCGGCTGCACCTTCTGCTCGATCACCGAGCACGAAGGCCGGATCATTCAGAACCGTTCCGAAGAGTCGATCATTCGCGAAATCGAAGAGATCCGCGACAAGGTGCCAGGCTTCACCGGCGTCATTTCCGACCTCGGCGGCCCGACCGCGAACATGTACCGCATCGCCTGCAAGAGCCCGGAAATCGAATCCGCGTGCCGTAAGCCATCGTGCGTATTCCCCGGCATCTGCCCGAACCTGAACACTGACCACTCGTCGCTGATTCAGCTGTATCGCAGCGCCCGTGCCTTGCCGGGTGTGAAGAAGATTTTGATCGCTTCCGGCTTGCGCTATGACCTCGCGGTCGAGTCGCCGGAATACGTCAAGGAGCTGGTGACCCACCACGTTGGTGGTTACCTGAAGATCGCCCCGGAACACACCGAGGAAGGTCCGCTCAACCAGATGATGAAACCGGGCATCGGCAGCTATGACAAGTTCAAGCGCATGTTCGAAAAGTACTCCAAGGAAGCCGGGAAAGAGCAGTACCTGATTCCGTACTTCATCGCCGCCCACCCGGGCACCACCGACGAAGACATGATGAACCTGGCCCTGTGGCTCAAGGGCAACGGCTTCCGCGCCGACCAGGTGCAGGCGTTCTACCCGTCGCCGATGGCCACCGCCACCGCGATGTACCACTCGGGCAAGAACCCGCTGCGCAAGGTCACTTACAAGAGTGACGCGGTCACCATCGTCAAGAGCGAAGAGCAGCGTCGTCTGCACAAGGCGTTCTTGCGTTACCACGACCCGAAAGGCTGGCCGATGCTGCGTGAAGCGCTGACCCGCATGGGGCGTGCCGATCTGATCGGGCCGGGCAAGACCCAGTTGATCCCGTTGCACCAACCGGCCACCGACAGCTACCAGAGCGCCCGTCGCAAGAACTCGACGCCGGCTGGCAGCCACAAAGTGGCGGGGGAGAAGACCACCAAGATCCTGACCCAGCACACCGGCCTGCCGCCGCGTGCCAGCGATGGTGGCAACCCGTGGGACAAGCGTGAACAGGCCAAGGCTGCGGCGTTCGCCCGCAACCAGCAGGCCGCCAAGGACCGTAAGGACGCGGCCAAAGGCAAAGGGCCGAAGCCGGCGCGTAAGCCGGTTGTACCGCGCTAAACGCTGACCGCTGACAACAAAACGCCAACCTTCGGGTTGGCGTTTTGCGTTGCAGGCCCTGGAGTTGGAGTGTCAGATAGATCCAGCCCCTCACCCCAACCCTCTCCCCAAAGGGGAGAGGGGAAAGGGAGCTGATCTTCAAACTGTTCAAAACCTGAGTTCGACTCGGGTTTTCAGGTCGATATAGCTCTAAAGAGCAACTCGGTCGGTCCCTGTTCAAAACCTGAGTTCGACTCGGGTTTTCAGGTCGATATAGCTCTAAAGAGCAACTCGGTCGGTCCCTGTTCAAAACCTGAGTTCGACTCGGGTTTTCAGGTCGATGTAGCTCTAAAGAGCAACTCGGTCGGTCCCCTCGCCCCTCTGGGGAGAGGGTTAGGGAGAGGGGTGGTTTCCAAGTCGAACACAACGTCCTTACTTCACACGATTGCCCTTGCGCCACATTTGCGTGCAATCCCCTCGAACCAAATTCCCGCATCGCTCGATTTTGGTGCTGTACTGCCCTAAGCAATCTATGAAAGCGCCAGCGCTGCGCGATGGCATAAGTCTTGCGCGCTGTCGAATACGCTTAAGGCTCGCAGGAGGCACGCCGTGTCGATTCATGTCGCATTGCATCACGTCACGCATTACCGCTACGACCGCGCCGTCGAGCTCGGTCCGCAGATCGTTCGCCTGCGCCCGGCGGCCCACAGTCGCACGCGGATTTTGTCCTATGCGCTGAAAGTCTCGCCCGAGCAGCATTTCATCAACTGGCAGCAGGATCCCCAGGGCAACTACCTGGCGCGGTTGGTGTTCCCGGAGAAAACCGATGAGCTGCGGATCGAAGTCGATCTGCTGGCGGAAATGGCGGTGTTCAACCCGTTCGACTTCTTCCTTGAGCCCTACGCGGAAAAGATCCCGTTCACCTACGCCGCCGACGAGCGCAAGGAACTGGCGCCGTACCTGGAAACCTTGCCGCTGACGCCGAAATTCAAGGCTTATCTGGACGGCATCGACCGCACGCCGCTGCCCAGCGTGGATTTCCTCGTCGCCCTCAATCAGCGCCTGAGCGAAGACATCGGCTACCTGATCCGCATGGAGCCCGGTGTACAAACCCCTGAACACACCCTCGAACACGCTTCCGGTTCCTGTCGCGATTCGGCGTGGTTGCTGGTGCAACTGCTGCGCAACCTCGGGCTGGCGGCGCGTTTCGTCTCTGGCTACCTGATCCAGCTCACCGCCGACGTCAAAAGCCTCGACGGCCCCTCAGGCACCGAAGTGGACTTCACCGACCTCCACGCCTGGTGCGAGGTCTACTTGCCCGGCGCCGGCTGGATCGGCCTGGACGCGACCTCAGGGCTGTTCGCCGGTGAAGGACACATTCCGTTGGCCTGTAGTCCCGATCCGGGCTCTGCGGCACCGATCAGTGGCTTGGTGGAACCGTGCGAGTGCGAATTCACCCACGAAATGTCCGTGGAGCGGATTTGGGAAGCCCCGCGCGTCACAAAGCCCTACACCGAAGACCAGTGGCTGGCGATCCAGGCGCTGGGTCGGCAGATCGATGCCGACCTGCTGGAAGGCGACGTACGCCTGACCATGGGCGGTGAACCGACCTTCGTCTCCATCGACGACCCGGACGGCGCCGAGTGGAACACCGCCGCCCTCGGCCCGGACAAACGTAAGCTGTCCGCCGAATTGTTCCAGCGCATGCGCAAACATTACGCGCCCAAAGGCCTGGTGCACTTTGGCCAGGGCAAGTGGTACCCCGGCGAGCAACTGCCGCGCTGGTCGCTGAACTGCTACTGGCGGCGTGACGGTGTGCCGATCTGGCACAACAGCGCGCTGATCGCCGATGAGCAGGAAGACTACGGCGCCGATGGCGAACTGGCTGGGCGTTTTCTCGCGAGTGTCGCCGAACGCCTGAAAATTCCGACACGCTTCGTGTTCCCGGCCTACGAAGACAATTTCTATTACCTCTGGCGCGAAGGCGCTTTGCCGCAGAATGTCAGCGCCGAAGACTCACGTCTGGAAGAACCGCTTGAGCGCGCACGACTGCGCAAAGTGTTCAGCCAAGGCCTGGACAAGGTCATCGGTCAGGTCCTGCCGCTGGCGCGCACCGCCAAGGGTGATCAATGGCAGAGCGGTCGCTGGTACCTGCGCGATGAACATTGCCGATTGGTGCCGGGGGATTCGCCGCTGGGTTATCGCTTGCCACTGGGTTCGCAACCGTGGGTGAAAGCGGCGGAGTATCCATTCATCTACCCGAACGACCCGAACCAGGAATTCCCGGCGCTCCCGGATACGCAGCAGTTGAACAGTCCGGGCGCGGCGGCGGAAGCGATTGAACGGGATATTGAAATCGACGAATCCGCCGATTGGCTGACCCGCACTGCGTTCTGTGCTGAAGCACGGGACGGCCGTCTGTACCTGTTCATGCCGCCCTTGGAGCAGGTCGAGGATTACCTGGAACTGGTCACCGCCATCGAAGCCACCGCTCAGGAACTGCATTGCCCGGTGTTGCTGGAAGGCTATGAACCGCCGAGCGATCCGCGCCTGAGCAACTTCCGCATCACCCCGGATCCGGGCGTGATTGAAGTCAACGTGCAGCCCTCCGCCACGTGGGACGAACTGGTTGAACGCACCGAGTTTTTGTACGAAGAAGCGCGCCAGACCCGGCTGACCACCGAGAAATTCATGATCGACGGTCGGCACACCGGCACCGGCGGCGGTAACCATTTCGTACTCGGTGGCGCGACACCGGCGGACTCGCCGTTCCTGCGCCGTCCCGATCTACTGCGCAGCCTGATCAGCTACTGGCATAACCACCCGTCCTTGTCCTACCTGTTTTCCGGACTGTTCATCGGCCCGACGTCTCAGGCGCCACGGGTCGATGAAGCGCGCAACGACTCGTTGTACGAGCTGGAAATCGCCTTCGCCCAAATGCCCAAACCGGGAGAAGAATGTGCGCCGTGGCTGGTGGATCGACTGCTGCGCAACCTGCTGATCGACGTCACCGGTAACACCCACCGCGCCGAGTTCTGCATCGACAAACTCTATTCACCGGACGGCGCCACCGGGCGTCTCGGCTTGCTGGAACTGCGCGCCTTTGAAATGCCGCCTCACGCACGCATGAGCCTGGCTCAGCAACTGTTGCTGCGAGCGCTGGTGGCGCGCTTCTGGCGCGAACCCTATGCACCGCCGAAACTGGCACGCTGGGGCACCGAGCTGCACGACCGTTTCCTGCTGCCGCACTTTATCGAGCAGGATTTCGCCGACGTCATCGTCGATCTGAATGCCGCCGGTTATCCGGTGCGCGCCGAGTGGTTCGCGGCGCATCTGGAATTCCGCTTTCCCAAGGTTGGCGATTACGCCGTCAGTGGTATCGAACTGGAAGTGCGTCAGGCCCTGGAGCCCTGGCATGTGCTGGGCGAGGAGGGCGCGGTGGGCGGCACGGTGCGTTATGTGGATTCGTCCCTGGAGCGCTTGCAGGTCAAGGTCACGGGCCTTGCGCCGCAACGTTATCTGCTGACCTGCAATGGCATCCCGGTGCCGTTGCAACCCACTGGCCGGGTGGGCGAGTTCGTCGCGGGCGTGCGGTTCCGCGCCTGGCAACCGTCCAACTGCCTGCAACCGACCATCCCGGTCCACGCGCCGCTGGTGTTCGACCTGCTCGACACCTGGATGGAGCGCTCTCTGGGCGGCTGTCAGTACCACGTCGCCCATCCGGGCGGGCGCAACTACGACAGCCTGCCGGTGAACGCCAATGAAGCGGAGAGCCGGCGCATGGCGCGATTCTTCCGAATCGGACACACCCCTGGGAAACTTCCTATACCCAACGTGACGATTAACGACGAGTTGCCGATGACACTCGATTTGCGACGTTTCTAAGCCCTACGCGACGCTCGGATTTTTCGTATATCCGAGCGTCATGAGCCTGCGTTAGTCTGACCGTTCTTTGCTGTCTGCCGAGCTTTCCATGCCTGACCTGCTTGACCGCTACCCGCTGACGGCGGGCACTTATCACGAACTGCTCGACGACAGCGGCGCGGTGCGTCCGCACTGGCGTCGGCTGTTCGACCAATTGCAACGCAGCACCCCGACACAACTGGTGCAGCGCCAGGCGTTGCTGACCCGACAAATCCAGGAAAACGGCGTGACCTACAACGTCTACGCCGACCCCAAGGGCGCCGATCGTCCGTGGGAACTGGACTTGTTGCCGCATGTGATTGCCGCCGATGAGTGGCAGCAATTGTCCGCCGGGATTGCCCAACGGGCGCGCCTGCTCAACGCGGTGCTGGCGGATCTGTATGGCCCGCAGCGGTTGATCGCCGAAGGGCTGCTGCCGGCCGAACTGGTGTTCGGGCACAACAACTTTCTATGGCCTTGTCAGGGCATTTCGCCGCCTGACGGGGCTTTTCTGCATCTGTACGCCGTGGACCTGGCGCGCACCCCGGACGGTCGCTGGTGGGTGACGGCGGACCGGACTCAGGCGCCGTCCGGTGCCGGTTATGCGCTGGAAAACCGCACTATCGTGTCCCGGGCCTTTCCCGAGTTGTACCGGGATTTGAAGGTGCAACACCTGGCCGGGTTCTTCCGCACCTTGCAGGAAACCCTGGCCCGCCAGGCGCCGAGTGACGATGAGGCGCCGCTGATTGTGCTGTTGACGCCGGGGCGATTCAACGAAAGCTATTTCGAACATTTGTACCTGGCGCGCCAGCTCGGTTATCCACTGGTGGAGGGCGGCGACCTGACGGTGCGCGACGCCACGGTCTACCTGAAAACCTTGAGCGGCCTGCGTCGGGTGCACGCGATCATGCGTCGTCTCGACGATGACTTCTGCGATCCGCTGGAACTGCGCACCGACTCGGCGCTCGGCGTGCCGGGCTTGCTGGAGGCTGTGCGTCAGGGCCGGGTGCTGGTCGCCAATGCCTTGGGCAGTGGCGTGCTGGAATCGCCGGGGCTGCTGGGCTTTTTGCCGAGGATCAACCAATTCCTGTTCGGCGAAGAACTGATCCTGCCGTCCATCGCGACGTGGTGGTGCGGTGAAGCGCCGGTGCTCGCGCAAGCGCTGGAAAAACTGCCGGAATTGCTGATCAAACCAGCGTTCCCGTCCCAAAGTTTTACCCCCGTGTTCGGCCGTGACTTGAGTGAAAAACAGCGTCAGGCGCTGGCCGAGCGCATGCAGGCGCGGCCTTATGCCTATGTTGCGCAAGAACTGGCGCAACTGTCTCAGGCGCCCATCTGGCAGGCCGAGGACGGTCAACTGCAACCCCGGGCCATCGGCATGCGCGTGTACGCGGTGGCCAGTCGCGATGGCTATCGGGTGTTGCCCGGTGGATTGACCCGAGTGGCCGCCGAGGCCGACGCCGAAGTGGTGTCGATGCAGCGCGGCGGCGCGAGCAAGGACACGTGGGTGCTCGGCGAGCGAGCCCCGAGCGGCGAACAATGGAAAACCCAGCGTACGATCGGCGTCCATGATCTGGTGCGGCGCGATCCGTATCTGCCGTCGCGGGTGGTGGAGAACCTGTTCTGGTTCGGTCGTTACTGTGAGCGCTGCGATGACAGCGCGCGGTTGCTACGGATCATGCTGGCGCGCTATGTCGACGGCGATGACCCGCAAGCACTGGAAGCGGCGGTGGATCTCGGTGAGCGACTGAATCTGTTGCCGGATGAGGGCGAGTTGCCGGAACGCTTGCTGGCCGCATTGCTTGGCGATGACTGGCCGTTCAGCCTGCGTTCCAACCTGCAACGTCTGCAATGGGCGGCCTCGCAAGTGCGCGGCAAGCTCTCCCGGGAAAACTGGCAGGCGCTGGTGGAATTGCAGCGCGAAGCCATGGAGCTGGAAACCGAAGAGCCGGATTTCGGCGAGTTGCTGGATTTCCTCAATCGTCTGGTCATGTCCCTGGCCGCGCTGTCCGGTTTTGCCCTGGACGACATGACCCGGGACGAAGGTTGGCGTTTCCTGATGATCGGCCGGCGCATCGAGCGTTTGCAGTTTCTCAGCGGCAGCCTCGCGGCATTCCTGCGTGGTGCGGGCGCCTTCGATCAGGCCGGGCTGGAATGGCTGCTGGAACTGGGCAATAGCAGCATCACCTACCGCTCGCGCTATTTGGCGGTGGCGCAGTTGATTCCGGTGCTCGACCTGTTGCTGCTGGATGAGCAGAACCCGCACGCGGTGCTGTTCCAGTTGAAACTGGTGACCCGGACCTTGAAGCGCTTGAACGATGATTTCGGTGCCCCGCGAGAGGCGGGGTTGCCACGGTTGGTGGAGCGCTTGATGCACTTCGATCTGGGTTGTCTGGAAAACTCGCTGTTTGGCGAGGCGAGCGTTCACGCGGCGGTCGAGGGCTTGGCTGATTTGCTGCAAGAGATTGCCGATGCCAGCGGCCAGGTTTCGGATCGTCTGGCCTTGCGTCATTTTGCCCATGTCGATGATGTCAGCCAGCGCACGGTGTCCGTCTGATGAATGCCCGTTACCAGATTTTCCACGACACCCATTATCACTACGACAGCCCGGTGTCCCTGGCCCAGCAACTGGCGCACCTGTGGCCGCGACCCTGTGATTGGCAGCGCTGCAGCGCGCAAGCATTGCTGATCAGCCCGGCCCCGACGACCCGTCGTGATGAACTGGACGTGTTCGGCAATCCGTTGACCCGGTTGGCCTTCGAGCGACCCCATGATGAATTGCTGGTCAACGCCGAGCTCACGGTTGAAGTGCTGGCCCGGCCGATTCTGGATTTCAATCAATCCCCGGCCTGGGAAGAAACCCGCAACGCGCTGACCTACAGCAGCCAACCGCTTTCACCGGAGCTGCTGGAAGCCTGTCGTTATCGTTTCGAATCGCCGTACGTGCATTTGAAGCGCAACTTCGTCGAGTTTTCGGAAAGCTGCTTTCCACCGGGGCGGCCGCTGCTGCTGGGCGTCCAGGCGTTGATGGAGAAGATTTTCAGCGAGTTCACCTTCGATGCCGAGGCAACTCAGGTGGCCACGCCGTTGGTGGAAGTGCTGGAGCGGCGGCGCGGTGTCTGTCAGGACTTCGCGCACCTGATGCTCGCATGTGTGCGTTCGCGGGGGCTGGCGGCGCGGTACATCAGTGGTTATCTGTTGACCCAGCCACCACCAGGACAGCCACGGCTGATCGGCGCCGATGCTTCGCATGCCTGGGTTTCAGTGTTTTGTCCGGTGCTGGGCTGGGTGGATTTTGACCCGACCAACAATGTGCAACCGGCGCTGGAGCACATCACCCTGGCCTGGGGCCGGGATTTTTCCGATGTGTCGCCGTTGCGTGGGGTGATTCTTGGCGGCGGCAATCATGATCCGGAAGTCCGAGTCACGGTGATGCCGCTGGATTAACAGAGATCCCCTTGTGGGAGCGGGCTTGCTCGCGAAAGCGGTGTATCAGTCGATATCAATGTGGCTGACACACCGTATTCGCGAGCAAGCCCGCTCCCACAGGGGGGGATGGAGTGTCAGTGAAAAGGAGGAAATCCGATGTTCCCGGTTTCAATCAAAGGCGTCCTGCAATCCCCCGAAGGCCAAATCGTGCTGATGCTCAACGAGCGCGATGAATGGGAATTACCCGGCGGGCGAATCGAGCTGGGCGAGACGGCGCCGGACTGCCTGGCACGGGAAATCGCCGAGGAGCTGGACGTTGAAGTGGTGGTGGGAGAGCCGCTGGATTCGTATCTGTTCGAGGTGATCCCGGGCAAACACGTGTTTATCTCGACTTACCGCTGCCAGTTGCTGGGCGGTTTTGCGCCGACGATCAGTCATGAACACAAGGAGATCGGGCTGTTTGATCCGACGCATCTGCCGGCTAACTTGCCCAAGGGGTATCGCGATTCGATTCACAAAGCGTTGGGCCTGTGAGGGCCAGCAGCGACGCTGCTGGCCCTGGACACAGATCCGGTGAGCCTGATCAGATCATCGGGCCCTGAGGGTCTCAGGCGTCGGGCGCCTGATCTTTCGGTGCTTCAACATCATCTTCTGCGGCCACTTCGCCTTCTGCATCCGGGTTCAGTGCTGCTGCTTCTTCTTCAGCTGTAGCTTTCTTGCGCTGAAGCTTTTCCTCTTTCTTCTGCTCCTTGGCCAAGTCTCTCTGACGTTTGGCGAAGGAATAATTAGGTTTAGCCATGGGCGATCCTCTGGGGTCGAAGGTGAGGTTGAGCGGCGCATATTCTGCCCTGTATCGGTGCCGAGCCGTTAGCTGGGTTTTTGCTCGATCCACTTTGGCACCACGGTTGGCTGCCAAGCGTCCAGAGCATCGAGCAGGGTTTGCGGCGATTCGCTCACTTGCAGCATGTCACGGTGTGGTTCGCGAACGAAGCCTTCGCCGACGATATGATCAAGAAAAGCGGTCAATTGGCCATAGAAGCCGTTTACTTCGAGCAAACCGAGGGGTTTTCCGTGGTAGCCGAGCTGGCCCCAGGTCCAGACTTCGAACAGTTCTTCCAGGGTGCCGAGGCCGCCGGGCAGCGCAATAAATGCGTCGCTGAGTTCAGCCATCCGCGCCTTGCGCGCATGCATTCCATCGACCACTTCCAGACGCGTCAGGCCACTGTGACCGATTTCCTTGTCCTTGAGGCTTTGCGGGATGATCCCGATCACCTCGCCACCCGCCGCCAGCGCCGCATCGGCGACGATCCCCATCAGCCCGACGGCGCCGCCGCCATAGACCAGGGTCAGCTTGCGCTCGGCCAATGCACGCCCCAGGGCGACGGCCGCTTCACGGTAAGCCGGGTTGGTGCCAGTGCTGGCACCGCAAAATACACAAACGGACGCGATAGACATGCCTTACTCCAGGGTCAGGATGGCCACAGAGTAAAGGCAGGCAAGCGTCGATCCAAGGGTTAAACCTCGCGTTGAGGTGTTTCGTAGGTGCCGCTTGCGCCACAGGCGTAGGCGGCGAGCAAACTGCGCAATAAGCTGTTGATGGACATGACAGGCGCTCCATATAAGGGATGACGACCTGAGGATAGGGCCGTACCAGACGCCTGGCTGTTAGATTGTTTCGATGAGTGTCATAGCCCGAAAGTTGTATACAATTTTTGATTCAGGTCATAGGAACTTGCGAAGTTTTCAGGCAGTCTTCTGTCCATTCGACTTTTCGTTAACCCTGCCTTGGAGATTCACCATGTTTGCCAAACTTGTTGCGGTATCCCTGCTGACGCTGGCCAGCAGCCAATTGATGGCTGCCGAGTGCAAGACCACCATCGATTCCACTGATCAGATGTCCTTCAACAGCAAGGCCATCGAAATCGACAAGAGCTGCAAGACGTTCACCGTTGAGCTGACCCACTCCGGCAGCCTGCCAAAAAACGTTATGGGCCATAACTGGGTGCTGAGCAAAGAGGCTGACATGCAGCCGATCGCCACCGCAGGCCTGGCCGCCGGTATCGACAAAAACTACCTGCCTGAAGGCGACGCTCGCATCATCGCCCACACCAAGATCATTGGTGCTAAGGAGACAGACTCTGTGACCTTCGACGTGTCGAAGCTTGATGCTGCCGAGAAATACGGTTTCTTCTGCTCGTTCCCTGGCCACATCTCGATGATGAAAGGCACGGTTACCCTGAAGTAAGTCAGGCCACCGCGTTATCGTTCTTCGCGAGCAAGCCCGCTCCCACAGGAGATCGTCTGCGAGCACAGTATTTGTGTTCAGCACAGATCCAATGTGGGAGCGGGCTTGCTCGCGAATGGGCCTTCAGCATCGACAAATGCTTGAGCCAAAGAAAAGCCCGCTGCGGATCAACTCCTTCAGCGGGCTTTTTTTATTCACCGATCAAGGCGCAAACGGCATCACCCGCTTGTGATGCGTCTTTTTGTACGTGTCACAGATGATCTTGAACGCTTCCTCACGCACCGGCTCGCCATGCAGGAACGCATCGATCTCGGCATACGTCACGCCATGGGACGCTTCGTCCGGCTTGCCCGGCGACAGGTCTTCAAGGTCGGCAGTCGGGATTTTTTCCACCAGCGACTCCGGCGCGCCGAAGCTGCGGGCAATCGCCCGCACCTGATTCTTTACCAACCCGCTCAACGGTGCCAGATCGCAAGCGCCGTCACCGAACTTGGTGAAGAAACCCATCACCGCTTCTGCTGCATGGTCGGTGCCGATGACCAGTCCGTGGGCCGCGCCGGCGATGGTGTACTGGGCGACCATGCGCATCCGCGCCTTGGTGTTGCCGAGCACGAAATCCACCGACACCGCGTGCTTGCCTTCGAACGCCGCGACTTCACTGGCCAGGGATTTGACCGCCGGGCCGATGTTCACCGTGTGGCGTTCGTCCGGGGCGATGAAATCCACTGACGCTTGCGCATCGTGCTCATCGAACTGGGTTTCGTACGGCAGGCGCACGGCGATGAATTTGTAGCTGTCATCACCGCTGCGGGTACGCAGTTCGCGCATGGCGCGCTGGGCCAGCAGGCCGGCGGTCAGGGAATCGACGCCGCCGCTGATGCCCAATACCAGGGTCTTGAGCCCGGAATTGACCAGGCAATCCTGGATAAAAGTAATCCGCCGGGCGACTTCGGCCTCGAGGGCGGCCTGGTCGGCGAATGGCGGCTGAACCTTGAGCTGATCAGCAATCTCACGCTGTACGGCTTGCATGAATTCACTCCTTGCTGGAAATACTGGAAAGGGCAGGGACTTTGAAAACGTGTCGCAAATAGGCGACGAAATTCGGGTCTTTGCAATGAGTCTTGCCAGGCTCGTCGGAGATCTTCGCCACCGGTTGGCCGTTGCAGGCGGTCATTTTAAGCACGATGCTCATCGGTTCAACACCCGGAATGTCACAGGTCAGATTGGTGCCGATGCCGAAGCTGACATTGATCCGACCCCGCAATGCGCGGAATATTTCCAAGGACTTGGGCAGCGTCAGGCTGTCGGAGAACACCAGCGTCTTGCTCATCGGGTCGATGCCGAGCTTGTGGTAATGGGCGATGGCCTTTTCCGCCCAGAGCACCGGGTCACCGGAGTCATGGCGCAAGCCGTCGAAGAGCTTGGCGAAATACAGGTCGAAATCACCGAGGAAGGCATCAGTGGTGATGCAGTCGGTGAGGGCGATCCCCAGCAAGCCGCGATATTCGCGGACCCAGCAATCGAGGGCGGCAATCTGGCTGTCGATCAACCGTGGACCGAGTTGCTGATGGGCCATGATCCACTCGTGGGCCATGGTGCCCAGGGGTTTCATGTCCAGCTCGCGGGACAGGTGCACGTTGCTGGTGCCGACGAAGCGCCCGGGGAAGTCGTGCTTGAGCACGTTCACCACTTCCTCCTGCACGCGGTACGAAAAGCGACGACGGGTGCCGAAATCGGCGACCTGCAACTCGGACAATTCGTCACTGCTGGCATTGCTGGTCAGCCAGTCGAACTTGCGATAGAGCTGCTCGCGGGCCTGCTCCAGCACGACTTCCCGGTAGCGATAGCGGTTACGCACTTCGCTGACGATCGCCAGCATCGGCACTTCGAACAAAATCACATGCAGCCACGGGCCGCGCAGGCGGATGAACAATTCGCCGTTTTCAATGCCGGTGTGGACGTAACGCAGATTGAAGCGGAACAACCCGAGAAAGCGCAGGAAATCCGGCTTCATGAAGCTGATGCGCTCGAGGAAACTCAACTGGTCGGCGCTCAGGCTCAACTCGGCCAGGCGCTCGATCTGGTAACGGATCTCCGCCAGGTACGGGCGCAAATCCTCACTGTTGCGGCAACGGAACTCCCATTCGACTTCCACGTTAGGGTAGTTGTGCAGCACCGCCTGCATCATCGTCAGTTTGTAGAAGTCGGTGTCGAGCAGGTTCTGCACGATGCGATCGCCGAATACGCTCTCGCTCATAAGGGAATCTCCAGGCTGGCCGCGGCCCGTGGTCGCGACGTTTCAGCTGTATCAATGAATGGGGCTAGTGGCGCATATCAGGGGGGCGGATTGCCAGCGATTTTTGCACTGACGCAGATTGCTTCGTTGTAGGAGCTGCGATCTTTTGATTTTGATTTTTTAAGATCAAAAGATCGCAGCCTCGTTTCACTCGACAGCTCCTACACAGCTCCTACACCGCTCCTACAGGGCTTATTCGGTGGGATTGTCGATCTGCTCCAACATCCACTTCACAAAGTCCCGCACCTTGGGCACTTCCGCCGAATGTTCGGGGTAGGCCAGGTAGTACGCGTCGGAACTCGGCATCGCGTGCTGCCAGGGTATGACCAGTTTGCCGTCAGCCAATTCCTCTTCCACCAGAAACCGTGGTAACAGCGCCACGCCGCAGCCGACTTGCGCCGCGCGGATGCACATATAAAAGGTTTCGAAGCGTGGGCCGTGGTAGCTGTGTTCGGTGTGATAGCCCTGGCTGTCGAACCAGTCGTGCCAGGCCTGGGGGCGGGAAGCGTTTTGCAGCAGGACCAGGTCGGTGAGTTGCGTCGGATCGGTGAACGGCGTGTCCGGCAGGCTGCCCGGCGCGCAGACCGGCACCAGCTCTTCGCCGAACAGCTTCAGGCTTTCGGTGCCGGGTCGCGAGCCCTGGCCGAAGTAGAAGGCCAGGTCGCTGCGACCTTGCAGCAGGTCGTCGGCTTCCTGTTCGCTGCACAAATCGAGGTGAATCGACGGATGACGCAGGCGCCAGCCTTTCAGGCGCGGCACCAGCCAGCGGGCGCCGAAGGTTGGCGGCGTCGAGACGCGCAAGACTTCGGTGTCCCCGCCGTAGGAGCGCAGGTAATGGGTCGACATCTCGACCTGCGTAAGGATTTTTCGCACCTCTACCAGGTACAAATCACCGGCCGGGGTCATTTGCAGACGTCGGCGTACCCGGCGGAACAGCAGGTGTTGCAGCAGCTCTTCGAGTTGCGCCACCTGTTTGCTGACGGCGCTCTGGGTCAGGTTCAGCTCTTCGGCGGCCCGGGTGAAGCTCAAATGCCGGGTCACGGCCTCGAAACACTGCAATGCGGTGATCGACGGCAAGTAGCGTTTATTCAGCATGGGTGGTCCTTTTTCTTGTTTCTTTGCTGCCAGCAATGCGAAGCATGAATAAACGGAATGATATCTCGCTTAATGGTCGTTTGTTGGCTCGTCTCGGGGGAGCTACAACTACAGGTCTGATCAGCCGTGAAATTCCGGCTGCACGATTTCCGTTTTTTGCTTGAGGAGTGACCCATGGTTGCCGCATTGCTTGATCGTCTTGGTGTAAACCCGGCCCTGTACCAGAACGGCAAAGTGCCGGTGCATTCGCCGATCGATGGCAGCCAGATCGCTGCCGTGAACTGGGAAGGCGCCGCCGAAGTCGAGCAACACATCAGTCGCGCAGATCATGCGTTCGACTTGTGGCGCAAGGTCCCGGCACCGCGCCGTGGCGAACTGGTGCGTCAACTGGGCGATATCTTGCGCGAATACAAGGCTGATCTCGGAGAGCTGGTCTCCTGGGAAGCCGGCAAGATCACCCAGGAAGGCTTGGGCGAAGTGCAGGAAATGATCGACATCTGCGATTTCGCCGTTGGTCTGTCCCGCCAGTTGTACGGCTTGACCATCGCGTCCGAGCGTCCTGGCCACCACATGCGCGAAACCTGGCATCCGCTGGGCGTTGTCGGTGTGATCAGTGCGTTCAACTTCCCGGTCGCGGTCTGGGCCTGGAACGCCGCGCTGGCGCTGGTTTGCGGTAACCCGGTGATCTGGAAACCGTCGGAAAAAACTCCGCTGACCGCACTGGCCTGCCAGGCGCTGTTCGATCGCGTGCTGAAAAACTTCAGCGATGCACCGCCGCACCTGAGCCAAGTGATCATCGGCGGCCGCGATGCCGGCGAAGCCCTGGTCGATGACCCGCGTGTCGCACTGATCAGCGCCACCGGCAGCACCCGCATGGGCCGTGAAGTGGCGCCGAAAATCGCTGCGCGTTTCGCCCGCAGCATCCTCGAACTGGGCGGCAACAACGCGATGATCCTCGGCCCAAGCGCCGACCTGGACATGGCCGTTCGCGCGATCCTGTTCAGCGCCGTCGGCACCGCTGGCCAGCGCTGCACCACCCTGCGTCGCCTGATTGCCCACGAATCGGTGAAAGAAGAAATCGTCACCCGCCTGAAGGCTGCGTATTCCAAGGTCCGCATCGGCAACCCGCTGGAAGGCAACCTGATCGGCCCGCTCATCGACAAAAACAGTTTCGAAAACATGCAGGAAGCGCTGGAACAAGCCTTGAGCGAAGGCGGCCGGGTGTTCGGCGGCAAGCGTCAACTGGAAGACAAGTTCCCGAATGCCTACTACGTGTCCCCGGCGATCGTGGAAATGCCGGAGCAGAGCGACGTGGTTCGCGATGAAACCTTCGCGCCGATCCTTTACGTGGTCGGCTACACCGACTTCGCCGAAGCCCTGCGCTTGAACAACGCTGTACCCCAAGGCCTGTCTTCGTGCATCTTCACCACCGACGTGCGTGAAGCCGAGCAGTTCATGTCCGACGTGGGCAGCGACTGCGGCATCGCCAACGTCAACATCGGCCCGAGCGGCGCGGAAATCGGCGGGGCGTTTGGTGGTGAGAAGGAAACCGGCGGTGGTCGTGAGTCGGGCTCCGATGCATGGCGCGGCTACATGCGCCGCCAGACCAACACCGTGAACTATTCGCTGGAGTTGCCGTTGGCTCAAGGCATTACGTTCGACTAAGCACGCCCCTTGAACCCATGAAGATCCAATGTGGGGGCGGGCTTGCTCGCGAAAGCGGTTTTTCAGTCACATAGATGTTGGATGTGCTGACGCTTTCGCGAGCAAGCCCGCTCCCACACTGGGAATGGTGTGTTGGTTAGGTTTCTGATTGGAGTCTGGCAATGCCGTTACGCGAAGAGTGTCTGTGGGAAAAACTGACGCCACAAAGGCCCGACAATACGGCGCTCAAGGGTGAAGTGAAGGTCGATGTCTGCGTCATCGGCGCCGGGTTTACCGGGCTGTCGGCGGCGGTGCATTTGTTGGAGGCGGGTAAAAGCGTCTGTGTGCTGGAAGCGCATCGCGCCGGTAATGGCGGGTCCGGGCGCAATGTCGGGCTGGTCAACGCCGGGATGTGGATTCCGCCGGACGAGGTTGAAGCCGGGTTTGGCGAAGCGGTGGGCAGTCAGCTCAACCGCATGTTGGGAGCGGCGCCGTCCCTGGTGTTCAGCCTGATCGACAAACACACCATCGATTGCCAGTTACGCCGCGAAGGTACCCTGCACATGGCGCACAACGCCCGTGGCGAAGCGGACTTGCGCAGTCGTGAAGAACAATGGAAACGTCGCGGGGCACCGGTCGAAATGCTGACCGGCCAAGCCTGTGAACAGGCGATCGGCACCAAAAAGATCGCCGCCGCGCTGCTGGATCGGCGTGCCGGCACCCTCAACCCGATGGCTTACACCACGGGGCTGGCCAAAGCGGCCATGGGCCTCGGTGGTCAGCTGTTCGATCACTCACCGGTGACCCGCCTCGAACGTCAGGGCCAAAAGTGGTCGGTACAAACCGCCCAAGGCTCGGTGCTCGCCGATCAGGTGGTAATCGCCTCCAACGCCTACACCGAAGGTGACTGGACCGAGCTGCGACGCAATTTCTTCCCCGGTTATTACTACCAAGTGGCTTCGGTTCCGCTGACCGAAGAGGCCGCGCAGCAAATCCTGCCTGGTGGTCAGGGCTCCTGGGATACGCGCCAAGTGCTCAGCAGCGTTCGTCGCGATAAAGACGGGCGGCTATTGCTTGGCAGTCTCGGCAATGGCAATCAAAAACCGACCTGGTTCTTGAAGGCCTGGGCCGATCGGGTTCAGCAGCACTATTTCCCCTACCTCAAACCGGTGGAATGGGAATGCACATGGACGGGTCGCATCGCCTTTACTCCCGACCACCTGATGCGCCTGTTCGAACCGGCTCCCGGCATAGTGGCAGTCACCGGTTACAACGGCCGGGGCGTGACGACTGGCACGGTGGTGGGTAAAGCGTTTGCCGACTATTTGTGTAACGGAAATCCTCAAGCGCTACCGATTCCGTTCGCGCCGATGCAGCCCTTGGCGGGGGCCGGCTTGCGCAGTTGTCTCTATGAGGCCGGTTTTTCGCTGTATCACGCAGGCCAGTGCCTGCGGATCGTCATCTGATTGTTGAAATATGTTGCTGGAAGCGGCGCTTTTTCGCGCAGCGACTAGCCTGTAATGGTGCGGGTTGTAGCAGTTTGCGCACCAGCAGTGTGCACTTAGGTGACGCACGTTGTTACAGGCCGGTTGCACGTCGTTTGGCGCCGCGGTTGCAATGATGGCGCGTGCGGGTTGCGCCTTTTAATAAATATGGTTTCACCTTCCGCGGTTTAGACGGTTGCACGCCCAATGAAAATGGGAACGAAACAGTCGAAAAAACAATAAAGCAGCGACTTGTTCAAGAATAAAAAACCGATGGCACGGCCCTTGCTCTGAGCATTCAGTGAAGTCGCAGTGCCAACTAAAAAAAACCTTGGAGCACCACCTCATGTCCCAGACGTTTTACAAGAAAGGCTTTCTGGCCCTCGCAGTGGCAGCTGCGTTGGGTGTTTCTGCGTTTGCACAGGCCGATGTGAAAATCGGTGTGGCAGGTCCAATGACTGGCGCCAACGCGGCATTTGGCGAGCAGTACATGAAGGGTGCACAGGCAGCAGCCGACGCGATCAACGCTTCGGGCGGCGTCAACGGGGAAAAAATCGTACTGGTGAAGGGCGATGACGCCTGCGAACCGAAACAGGCTGTGACGGTCGCCAAGGACCTGACCAACCAGAAAGTCGCTGGCGTGGTCGGTCACTTCTGCTCCTCGTCGACCATCCCGGCTTCCGAGATCTACGACGAAGCGGGCATCATCGCGATCACCCCGGGTTCGACCAACCCACAAGTCACCGAACGCGGCCTGAGCGCCATGTTCCGTATGTGCGGGCGTGACGACCAGCAGGGCATCGTGGCCGGCGACTACATCGTCGACGTACTCAAGGGCAAGAAAGTTGCCGTATTGCACGACAAAGACACCTACGGCCAAGGCCTGGCAGATGCCACCAAGGCTCAACTGGTCAAGCGCGGCGTAACGCCAGTGCTGTACGAAGGCCTGACCCGTGGCGAGAAAGACTTCAGTGCCGTGGTGACCAAGATCCGTGCGGCCGGTGCCGACGTGGTCTACTTCGGCGGCCTGCACCCAGAGGCGGGTCCACTGGTTAAACAGCTGCGTACCGAAGGCCTGAAAGACGTGAAATTCATGTCCGATGACGGCATCGTGACCGACGAACTGGTGACCACCGCTGGCGGCCCGCAATACGTTGACGGCGTGCTGATGACTTTCGGCGCCGACCCACGCCTGCTGCCAGACAGCAAAACCGTGGTAGACGCCTTCCGCAAGGCCGGCACCGAGCCTGAAGGCTACACCCTGTACGCCTACGCTTCGGTCCAGACCTTGGCCGCTGCCTTCAATGGCGCCAAGTCCAACAGTGGTGAAAAAGCTGCCGAGTGGCTGAAGAAAAACCCGGTCAAGACCGTCATGGGCGAGAAAACCTGGGACAGCAAGGGCGACCTGAAAGTCTCCGACTACGTGGTTTACCAGTGGGACAAGGACGGCAAATACCACCAGCTGGAAAAACAGAAGTGATATGAACGGTTGACTCGCCCGGTGCCTTGCGCGCCGGGCAGTCAAAGAACATGTCCGTGCAGTACCTGTCTTTTCTCGTAGAGCTGCACCTAACCGTGTTGCGCTGGCGGCTGAACCCCGGTCCGTTGCAACCCGCTTCTGTGCAGTCTCTCAAATGCGTGAGATTGCGTTATGGATGGTATTTTCCTGCAGCAACTGGTCAACGGCCTGACCCTCGGGTCGGTCTATGGCCTGATCGCCATCGGCTACACAATGGTCTATGGCATCATCGGCATGATCAACTTCGCCCACGGCGAGGTTTACATGATTTCCGCTTACCTCGCGGCAATCAGTCTGGCTCTGCTGGCTTACTTCGGTATTGAATCCTTCCCGCTGCTGATGCTCGGCACACTGGTCTTCACCATCATCGTCACGGCGGTGTATGGCTGGGTCATCGAGCGTGTCGCTTATAAACCGCTGCGCAACTCCACACGACTGGCACCGCTGATCAGCGCCATCGGTATTTCCCTGATCCTGCAAAACTACGCACAGATCGCCCAAGGCGCTCGCCAACAAGGTGTTCCAACCCTGCTGACCGGTGCGTGGCGCGTTGAAGTAGGCACGGGCTTCGTCCAGCTCACCTACACCAAGATCTTCATTCTGGTTGCAGCGTTCGTCGGTATGGGCCTGCTGACCTATGTCATCAAGTACACCAAGCTCGGCCGCATGTGCCGCGCCACCCAGCAAGACCGCAAGATGGCCTCGATTCTGGGGATCAACACCGACCGCGTGATTTCCTACGTGTTCATTATCGGTGCAGCGATGGCGGCCCTGGCCGGCGTGCTGATCACCATGAACTACGGCACATTCGACTTCTATGCCGGCTTCGTGATCGGGATCAAGGCGTTCACCGCCGCAGTACTCGGTGGCATCGGTTCGCTGCCTGGCGCGATGCTCGGCGGGATCATCCTCGGGATTTCCGAGTCGCTGTTCTCAGGTCTGGTGAATTCGGACTACAAAGACGTTTTCAGCTTCTCGCTGCTCGTTCTCGTTCTGGTCTTTCGGCCCCAAGGCCTGCTCGGCCGTCCTCTTGTGTCGAAGGTGTAAGCGATGTCTTCAACCACTAAAAAAACCATTGATCTCAAAAGAAGCCTGGTTGACGCGATTCTTGCCGGCCTCGTTGCCCTGATTGTGTTCGGCCCGATTGTCGGCGTGGTCCTCGACGGCTACGGCTTCAACCTGCAACCGACACGGGTGGCGTGGATTGTCGCCATCGTCATGGCGGGCCGCTTTGCCTTGAGCCTGTTCCTGCAAACCCCCAAAGGCCTGAAAATCCTCGAAGGCTTTGAAAGCACCGGCTCCGGGGTTCATGTACTGCCGCCGGATTACAAAACCCGCTTGCGCTGGATCATCCCGCTGGTGATCGTCATTGCCGTGGTGTTTCCGTTCTTCTCCAACTCTTACCTGCTGGGTGTGGTCATCCTCGGTTTGATCTACGTGTTGCTGGGCCTGGGTCTGAACATCGTGGTCGGCCTCGCCGGCCTGCTCGACCTCGGTTATGTGGCGTTCTACGCCATCGGTGCCTACGGTCTGGCGCTCGGTTATCAATACCTGGGACTGGGTTTCTGGACGGTGCTGCCGTTGGCGGCGATTACCGCTGGCCTTGCCGGTTGCATCCTCGGTTTCCCGGTGTTGCGTCTGCACGGTGACTACCTGGCGATCGTGACCCTGGGCTTCGGTGAAATCATCCGCCTGATCCTCAACAACTGGCTGTCCCTGACCGGCGGCCCGAACGGCATGCCGGCTCCGCTTCCGACTTTCTTTGGCCTTGAGTTCGGCAAGCGGGCGAAGGACGGTGGAGTGCCTTTCCATGAGTTTTTCGGCATCGCCTATAACCCGGATGTGAAGTATTACTTCATCTACGCGGTGTTGTTCCTGGTGGTTCTGGCCGTGCTCTACATCAAGCATCGTCTGGTCAAGATGCCGGTCGGCCGCGCCTGGGAAGCCCTGCGTGAAGACGAAATCGCCTGCCGCTCCATGGGCCTGAACCACGTACTGGTCAAGCTCTCGGCGTTCACCATCGGTGCATCGACGGCGGGTCTGGCGGGCGTGTTCTTCGCGACCTATCAAGGTTTCGTCAACCCGACCTCGTTCACCTTCTTCGAGTCGGCGCTGATCCTCGCCATCGTGGTACTCGGCGGCATGGGTTCGACCATCGGCGTGGTGATTGCGGCTTTCGTACTGACCGTCGCCCCGGAACTGTTGCGTGGCTTCGCGGAATACCGCGTGCTGCTGTTCGGCGTGTTGATGGTGTTGATGATGATCTGGCGACCGCGCGGCCTGATTCGGATCAGCCGTACCGGTGTGACCCCGCGTAAAGGAGTAGCGCCATGAGCGAAGTCGTACTCTCGGTCGAGAAGCTGATGATGCACTTCGGCGGCATCAAGGCGTTGAGCGATGTCAGCCTCAAAGTCCACCGCAATTCGATCTTCGCCCTGATCGGCCCCAACGGCGCAGGCAAGACCACGGTGTTCAACTGCCTGACCGGGTTCTACAAGGCCTCCGGCGGCAAGATCGAACTCAATGTACGTGGCGAGCAGACCAACGTTATCCAGTTGCTGGGCGAATCGTTCAAACCGGTGGATTTCGTTTCGCCGAAATCCTTCCTCAGTCGTATGTACTACAAGATGTTCGGCGGCACCCACCTGGTGAACCGTGCCGGCCTGGCGCGGACGTTCCAGAACATTCGCCTGTTCAAGGAAATGTCGGTGCTGGAAAACCTGCTGGTGGCGCAGCACATGTGGGTCAACCGCAACATGCTCGCCGGCATCCTCAACACCAAGGGCTACCGCAAGGCTGAAAGCGATGCGCTGGACCACGCCTTCTACTGGCTGGAAGTGGTGGACCTGGTGGACTGCGCCAACCGTCTGGCTGGTGAACTGTCCTACGGCCAGCAACGCCGTCTGGAAATCGCCCGCGCCATGTGCACCCGGCCGCAGATCATCTGCCTCGACGAACCGGCCGCCGGCCTCAACCCTCAGGAAACCGAAGCGCTGAGCGCGATGATCCGGCTGCTGCGCGACGAGCACGATCTGACCGTGGTGCTGATCGAACACGACATGGGCATGGTAATGAGCATTTCCGACCACATCGTGGTGCTGGACCACGGCATCGTCATCGCCGAGGGCGGGCCTGACGCCATTCGTAACGACCCGAAAGTGATTGCGGCCTACCTCGGCGCTGATGAAGAGGAAGTGGTGCTATGAGCCAACCCATCCTCGAACTGAAGGATCTGGACGTGTTTTACGGGCCGATCCAGGCCCTGAAGAAAGTCTCGCTGCACATCAACGAAGGTGAAACCGTCAGCCTGATCGGCTCCAACGGCGCCGGCAAATCGACCCTGCTGATGTCGATTTTCGGCCAGCCCCGGGCGGCTGACGGGCAGATCATCTATCAGGGGGTGGACATCACCCACAAATCGTCCCACTACATCGCCTCCAACGGCATTGCGCAGTCGCCGGAAGGGCGGCGAGTGTTCCCCGACATGACCGTCGAGGAAAACCTGCTGATGGGCACCATCCCGATTGGCGACAAGTACGCCAAGGAAGACATGCAGCGCATGTTCAAGCTGTTTCCGCGGCTCGAAGAGCGACGGACCCAGCGGGCCATGACCATGTCCGGCGGCGAGCAGCAAATGCTTGCCATCGCGCGCGCACTGATGAGCAGGCCGAAACTGCTGTTGCTTGATGAGCCGAGCCTGGGTCTGGCACCGATCGTGGTGAAACAGATCTTCGCCACCCTGCGGGAACTGGCGAGCACCGGTATGACCATCTTCCTGGTCGAGCAGAACGCCAACCACGCGCTCAAGCTGTCGGACCGGGCGTACGTGATGGTCAACGGCGAGATTCGCCTCACAGGCACCGGCAAGGAGCTGCTGGTGAATGAGGAAGTGCGGAACGCTTATCTCGGCGGGCACTAAAACGTAAACCCCACAAAAACGCCCTGACGAACTCAGGGCGTTTTTTTGTGCCCGTGGGTTTGTAGGAACTTGTAGGACTCTGTAGGAGCTGTCGAGTGAAACGAGGCTGCGATCTTTTGATCTTGTTTTTAAAAATCAACGTCAAAAGATCGCAGCCTCGTTTCACTCGACAGCTCCTACACAGCTCCTACACGGGACCGCGAAGTGAGGTAAAGGGAAATTGTGGAAAACAATATTCACAAGCTCTCAAAGCGCGACATAAAGCCGCTGCAAATAGTTGTTTTGTCACGCTTTTGACTTGTCCCCGTTTGCTGTGGAGCTGGCTGTGAATAACGTGGGAGTAGCTGGCTGGAAGCCGCTAAAACCGTGGCTTTCAAGCGTGTGGTTGTTTTTTGATCAGGCGTTTTTCCCTGAGCATGAGCCGCCGTTGTCAACCTTTTTGTTGCGGGCCAAAAGCGCCACATTCAAGGTATGCCAGCCTGTGGATAAGTCTGTGGTTAAACTCTGGAAAGACTCGGCTGAGGGCCGTCGTTGCTGGCTTGGCGCCATCGTCGGTTCAAGTGGCGATCGTGCAAAATGCCATGGGGCTACACGGCGGACCTTCGAGGGTCAAGCAAAAAAATTTCTATTCTGCTCGCAAAGCCTTATGCACAGCGGCTTCCAGCTTTTGTACTTGCCCCCAAAGACTGTGGACCGGCCTGTGGATAACGTGCGCGCACATGGCTGCAAGCCACGTTGGATAAGCTCTCGCGTGAGTTGAACGTTTTTTGTACAGATGCAACCCGTGTAGCAGCTGGCGAAGCCTGCGTTCGGCTGCGCAGCAGTCGTAAACCATACGACGCCACTTTCACTGTGTGTCCCGATAGGCGACTGCTGCGCAGTCGAACGTAGGCTTCGCCAGCTGCTACTGGAATTGGTGGTGGTCTATCGAGTTGTGCCGGTTGCCGGTAAGTGCCGCGCCGGGCATGCTGGCGGCTGATTTTCTATTCCAATGGCTGCTGATCAGCCGAAGCAAGGAGAACACGATGTCCAACACCCTGTTTATCACCGGCGCAACCTCCGGTTTTGGCGAAGCCTGTGCCCGTCGTTTTGCCGAGGCTGGCTGGAAACTGGTGCTGACCGGCCGTCGTGAAGAGCGCCTCAATGCCCTGTGCGCCGAGTTGTCGAAGCAGACCGAGGTCCATGGCCTGGTGCTCGACGTGCGTGATCGCAAGGCCATGGAGGAAGCGATTGCCAACCTGCCGCCGTCCTTCGCCAAGCTGCGCGGGCTGATCAACAACGCCGGCCTGGCCCTGGGCGTGGATCCGGCGCCCAAGTGTGACCTGGACGACTGGGACACCATGGTCGATACCAACATCAAAGGCCTGATGTACAGCACTCGGCTGCTGCTGCCACGCCTGATCGCCCATGGTCGCGGCGCCGGCATCGTCAACCTCGGCTCCATCGCCGGCAACTACCCGTACCCGGGCAGCCACGTGTATGGCGCGAGCAAGGCGTTCGTCAAACAGTTCTCCCTGAACCTGCGCTGCGACCTGCAAGGCACCGGCGTACGCGTCAGCAACATCGAGCCAGGCCTGTGCGAGAGCGAGTTTTCTCTGGTGCGTTTCGCCGGTGACCAGGAGCGCTACAACGCCACCTACGCCGGTGCCGAGCCGATTCAGCCGCAAGACATCGCCGACACCATCTTCTGGGTGCTGAACGCGCCGGCGCACATCAACATCAACAGCCTGGAGTTGATGCCGGTGAGCCAGACCTGGGCCGGGTTCTCCATTGAGCGTAATGGCGGCAAGGCTTAAGACCGCGTTATCGTTCTTCGCGAGCAAGCCCGCTCCCACAATGGACCTGTGTTCGCAGATCTAATGTGGGAGCGGGCTTGCTCGCGAAGAGGCCGGAACTGACAAAACAAGGCATAAGGTAGACTCCTCTCCCAACAACCCCACCGCGCCCCGCGGTTTTCAAGGTTTTCAGAGGAGGCTACGTGAGTAACCGAGGTGAGCAGTCGCTGCTCAAACAATCGACCATCCTGATGTTCGCCGTGGCGATCGCCGGGATTGTCACCGGTTTCGTTTCAGGTGCCCAATCCATCCTGTTCGATGGTTTTTTCTCGTTGATCGCGACCTTTATCAAGGTCCTGATGTTGATCACCGCCAAACTGATCGCCAAAGAAAGCAACCACCGTTTCCAGTTCGGCTTCTGGCATCTGGAGCCGATGGTGTTGCTGATCGAAGGCAGTTTCCTGTTTTTGATCGCGATCTATGCCTTTCTCAACGGCGTGTTCGGCATCATCAATGGTGGTCGCGAGATCGAGCTCGGGCTGGTGATCATCTACGCGGCGGTGTTTACCGTCGTCGAGTTCGCGTACTTCTTCTACGTTCGCCATCGCAACCGCAAGCTCAAATCGACGCTGATTCAGTTCGACAACATCAGTTGGCTGGTGGACGCCATGTTGTCAGTGGGCCTGTTGGTGAGTTTCCTCACCGCGCTGCTGCTCAAGTCCCAGGGTTATGGCGAGTGGGCGGTGTATGTCGACCCGCTGATCCTGATTCTGCTGGCCCTGAGCATGTTGCCGCCGGCCTTCAAAATCCTGCGTCCGGCATTGCGCGATGTGCTGGGGATTGTCCCGGATCAATTGAACGACAAAGTGCGTCAGGTGATGGACGCGGCCAAGGTCGAGCATGGTTTCGATGACTACAGCTCTTACGTGCAGAAGCACGGACGGGCGCGGTTTATCGAGATTCATGTGGTGTTGCCGGCGGATTATCGGCTGGAGAGCGTGGGGCAACTGGATACGCTGCGCGAGGAGATTTCCGCGAAGCTGGGTCAGGCGGATGCGGCGCGATGGCTGACCATTAGTTTTACCGGGGATCGGAAGTGGATTGCGTGATAGATCGGTGACCTCTTCGAGGCCATTCGCGAGCAAGCCCGCTCCCACATTGGAATGCATTCCCCTGTTGGAGCGGGCTTGCTCGCGAAGGCAATCTTCCAGTCAGCGCAGATAGTCGACCAACCCGCGGTAGCACGTCGCCAAATGATAAGGCGTGGTCGAAGGCATGTCCTTGCGACTCACTTCGCCTTGCGCATCTCGACATTCATACCAGCCGCCTCCATGCAGAAACCGCTGCTGCAACGCCTGTAATTGGCGCAGCACTGCCGCTTCACTATCAGGCCGTAAAGTCAGCGCCCGCAGATACTCGGCCTGGGCCCAGATTCTTTCGGTGCCATCCTTCGGGCAGCCATCCAGATCGAGCATTGCCCTCACGGCGCCCGTCTGCGGATCAACACCCAGTTGCTCAGTGAACGCAAATGCGCGATCCAGCGACGCATGCAACTTCGATCCACGCAGCAACTGCGAGGATTCCAGCAGGAAATACCATTCGAATTGGTGGCCCGGCTCGAACCAGTTATCCACAGCCCCCAACGGCTTTTCCATCAACACGCCGGTTTGCGGATCGATGAACTGTTTTTGCATGGCTGTGCATAACTCAACCAGTGCACCTTGGGCGGCAGCGTCTGGGCGCACTGAAAGCGTGGCGAGGAAGGCTTCGGCCAAATGCATCAGCGGGTTTTGCAATGGGCCGGTCTTGAGTGAGGACCAATCGCGCTCCAGGCAAGCTTCGTACAGACCGTCGTCGGTGGCGAAGCGTTGCGCGACCACTTCCAGCGCCGCGTTAAGCACCGACTCCACCAGCGGTTCGCGCGCCTTGTCCCAGTAATGGGCGCAGGCGAACAGGATGAAGGCGTGGGTGTAGAGGTCTTTGCGCTGATCCAGCGGCGCGCCCTGCGGGTCGATGCTGTAGAACCAGCCACCGTGCTCGGCGTCGTGAAAGTGCTGCTGCAAGGAACGGAACAGCGCCGCCGCACGTTCTTCGGCCGCCGGCATCTGGCCGATCAGACTGGAAAACAGGTACAGCTGACGCGCGCAGGCCATGGCTCGATAGCGTTGCGGTGGCAGCGGATGATGCCCGGCGTCCAGCGCTTCATACGGCAGTGCCATCGCGGCGTTCCAGCCGGGGCCTTGCCAGAGCGGCACGATCACGCCCTGGAAGTGCTGTTGCACCGAGGCGAACAGGGCGGTCAATTCAGGCTGAGAGGCAGAGCGGGAAGCATGAGGCATTGGCTGGCGTCGTCACGGCAGGGGCGATTGCGCGACATGTTAGCAGAGAGGCCGACCCGAGAGAGGGGATGTCTGTCAGGCCGCCTTCGCGGGCAAGCCTCGCTCCTACAGGATTGCGGCGTACACAAAACCCTGTAGGAGCGAGGCTTGCCCGCGAAGAGGCCCGACCAGGCAATAAAGAAATCAGCCTGCTAACAACCAAACCCCGGTCGCCGCCGAAGCCGCACCCGCCACGCGAATCAGCGGCGCAGCCGCCTGAGGCAGAACGCGAACCACCGCATAACCCAAGCCGTGCAACGCCGCAGTCGCCGCGACGAACCCTGCGGCATACGCCCAAGGGCTCGACATGGCCGGCAATTCCAGACCATGGGCCACGCCATGGAACAACGCAAACAACCCGGTCGCCGCTACGGCTACGCTCAACGGCGGACGCACCGCCAGCGCCACGGCCAGGCCCAGCGCCAGCACCGAGGCAGCAATCCCGCTTTCCAGCGCTGGCAGGTTCAGCCCTTCAAAACCGAGCAAGCCGCCGACCAGCATGGTGCCGACGAACGTGCACGGCAGCGCCCAGCGCGCCGCGCCTTTTTGCTGCGCGGCCCACAAACCTACCGCGACCATCGCCAGCAAGTGATCGATGCCGCCAATCGGGTGGCTGATACCGGCGATCAAGCCGTTATCACCATGCCCCGGGTGGGCGAAGGCGATGGCCGGGGTCAGCAGCAGGGCCAGGGCGCCCAGGATGCGTTTCAGTGTCATGGATAAGCTTCCTTGTGGATAAGTCGTGATCAGGCGGCGGTCAGCAGACCCTGGCGTTCGATAAAGGCAATGATCGCTTCCAGGCCAAGACCGGTCTTCTGGTTGCTGAAAACGAACGGCTTGCCGTTGCGCATCCGTTTGGTGTCGCTGTCCATCAGCTCCAGCGACGCCCCTACCAATGGTGCGAGGTCGACCTTGTTGATCACCAGCAGATCGGATTTGCAAATCCCCGGCCCGCCCTTGCGTGGCAACTTGTCGCCGGCCGAAACGTCGATCACATAAATGGTCAGATCCGACAGCTCCGGGCTGAAGGTCGCCGAGAGGTTGTCGCCGCCGGACTCAACGATAATCAGGTCCAGCCCCGGAAAGCGCCGGTTCAATTGGTCCACGGCTTCGAGGTTGATTGAGGCGTCTTCGCGGATCGCCGTGTGTGGGCAGCCACCGGTTTCCACGCCGATGATCCGCTCCGGCGCCAGTGCTTCATTGCGCACCAGAAAGTCGGCGTCTTCGCGGGTGTAGATGTCGTTGGTCACGACGGCGAGGTTGTAGCGGTCGCGCAGGGCCAGGCACAGGGCGAGGGTCAGTGCGGTTTTACCGGAACCGACCGGGCCGCCGATGCCGACGCGCAGAGGTTGTGTGTTCATATGCTTCTCCAAAAAAAACAGGCCCTAGGAACGGAACAGGCGGCTGTACTGGCGCTCATGGGCCATGCACGCCAGGGACAGGCCAAACGCGGCGCTGCCATAGTGTTCGGGGTTGATTCGTGTGGCGTTGTGCTGGGCTTCCTGCAACAGCGGCAGCAATTGACTGGTCAGGCGCTGAGCGGCTTGCTGGCCCAGAGGCAGGGTTTTCATCAGTACCGCCAACTGGTTTTCCAGCCAGCTCCAGAGCCATGCGGCCAAGGCGTCTTGCGGATTGATGCCCCAGGCGCGAGCCGCCAGGGCCCAGCCGAGGGCCAGATGCGGTTCCGGACGTTGATCTAGAAAGGCCCGGGCCGGCGCATCGAGTTCCGGCAAGCCGTTGAGCAACTGCTGCAACGAATAGCCCATCTGCCGACTTTCCTGATGCAGCTCGCGGGTTTCGCGGCTGGCGCGGTGTTCTTCGCAGCGTTGCAGCAGGTCGGCCCAGTTTTCCTCGGTCGCGGCCACGCAATGGGCGAGTAGCAGCGGCGCTTCGAAACGGGCGAGGTTCAATAGCAATTGATCACTGATCCAGCGTCGAGCACTGTCGGCATCAGTCACCCGGCCGTTATCCACCGCCATTTCCAGACCTTGGGAATAGCTGTAGCCGCCAATCGGCAATTGCGGACTGGCCAGGCGCAGCAGCGCCCAGGCTGGGTTCATAGACGTACGCCGAACTGGTGCAGTTTCGGCGGGTAGTTGAAGTCTTCGTCGCCGTGGCGTGAGTGATGATGGCCGCCGCCGTAGGCGCCGTGTTCCGGCTGGAACGGGGCTTCGATGTTTTCGACCGTGGCATCCAGCTGTTCGAGCATGGCCTTGAGCACGTAATCGTCGAGCAGGCGCAGCCAACCGTCACCGACTTGCAGGGCGACGTGGCGGTTGCCCAGATGATAAGCGGCGCGGGTCAGTTCAAAGGCGTTGGCGCAGGTGACGTGCAGCAATTGTTCAGGGCGGGCGCAGACGCGGACGATGCGCCCGTCTTCGGCCTGTAGGCATTCACCGTCATACAATGGCGGCTGGCCGCGCTCCAGAAACAACCCGACATCTTCCTGATCGGCACTGAAACAGCGCAGGCGGCTTTTGCTCCGGGCTTCGAAGGTCAGGTGCAACTCGGCGGCCCAGACGGGTTGAGGGTCGATTCTGCGGTGAATCACCAGCATCGGAAAGCTTCCAGCAAAGGACAATGCTCTGGTTAGAGCAAGGGGCTTGCCAATCGGGCGATGCGTAGGAAAACCCTGTCGGAGAGTAGTAGTTGTTGCAGGATGTTGCAGGGTTTTGGCTTATGTTGGTGCGTGAAGGATTTTTCATGCACCGATTTGCGGCGCAGTTGATTTTTTGTGGGAGCGAGCTTGCTCGCGATAGCGGCCACGCAATCACATCATTGTTGAATGTGAAGCCGTCATCGCGAGCAAGCCCGCTCCCACAGGGTTATTCGGTGCTGCCCAACCCCTGCCAATGTTTGAGGCCGATAAAGATGAAGCGCAATTGCTGGGTGATTTTCGCTTGAGGCGTCAAATGCTCCGGCAACGCTTCAATCGGCGGATCGATGATGTCCGGCAAGGTCGCGAACACACTTTTCACGATCAGATCAGCCATGACGCTCAGCCCGGCAATGTCCAGGTGTTGCAGCTTGGGCATCAGCGACAGGTCGGACGCGAGGTCGGAGCTGATGTCTTCGCGCAAACGGCCAATGGCCTGGCGCACCGGCAGCGAGCCGCCGTATTGCTCGCGGGCGAGAAACAGGAATTGCGAGCGATTGGCGCTGACCACATCGAGAAAGATCCGCACCGACGCATCAATAATGCCGCCCATGACGAATTCGTTGTGGCGTACCAGGCGGATGGTTTCGCGGAAGGTCTGGCCGACTTCACTGACCAGCACCAGGCCCAGTTCGTCCATATCGGCGAAATGCCGGTAGAAACCGGTGGGCACGATCCCGGCGGTTTTCGCCACTTCGCGCAGGCTCAGGCTGCCGAATCCTCGGCCGCATTCCATCAAATGGCGGGCGGCGTCCATCAGGGCGTTGCGGGTCTGTTGTTTCTGTTCGGCGCGGGGCAGCATCGCAAGGGTGTTTTCTGGACAGGACAGCGGCGCACTCTAGCAAATCGGCTTTGCCGGCGTCGAACGGGGATCGGGGTTCAAGCGAGGAAGAAGTGTGGCGCTATATAAAAGTCAAAAGCCCAATCCAGGGATTGGGCTTTTTTTCAGGGCCGCCATGGGCTCAGCTCACAGCGCTGTTGCGTTCGATTACACGGTCACCACCACCTTCAGCAAGGGTTTGGCCTTGTGGGGTGCGGTCCGAACCATCAGCAGCGAGGGTTTGGCCTTGTGGAGTGCGGTCGGAGCCATCAGCAGCAAGGGTTTGGCCTTGTGGAGTGCGATCGGAGCCGTCAGCGGCAAGGGTTTGGCCTTGTGGAGTGCGGTCGGAGCCGTCAGCGGCAAGGGTTTGGCCTTGTGGAGTGCGGTCGGAGCCGTCAGCGGCAAGGGTTTGACCTTGTGGGGTTTTATCGTAGCCGTCCTGGGTGATGAGGCCTTTTTCTTTCAGGCGATCATTACCACCTTCGGCAAGGGTCTGGCCTTGTGGAGTGCGGTCCGAACCATCAGCGGCAACGGTTTGGCTGAATACCGAGTGGCTGTCCTTGACTTGTGGTGTGGCCTGATCAGCGGCTGGCAGAGCGAAAGCAGTGCTGGCTAGCATCGAGAGGGTCAGGCTAAGCAGTAATTGGCGTTTCATGATGGGTTGCTCCTTGGGAGGGCGATAAAGTGGGTACGAGGGCAATGCTACTCTCGATAAGTCGATATAAAAGTTCATAAACGCAATGGTAATAATCAACAGAATTGATTGTTTGACGCAGAGGCTCTAGAACGGGCGTTTCCGGCGGGCGGTTTTGCACTGGAGTGGGTATTTTCGACTCACTCGTGCCGCACAAAAGTGCGGGTCCGGTAACGCCGCAAGCGGGGCGCACTTTGTTCGAGGCCGATTATTTGAACGTTAACGAGCATTTCAGTTAAACCTGCGGGCCATTTTCCAGTCGTAGATTCCATGGCAGGCCGATTCAGGCCTTGCGCTTCAAACGTGCGTCGCAGTCAGGGCGCTCAGTCGTATTCAGGAGCCTTGTGCAATGACGCGCACTTCAAAAATAATCAGCTGGACCTTAGCCACGCTTGTTGTCTTGCTGGCGATACTGGTTCTGATCATCGTGTTCTTCGATTGGAACCGGATCAAACCGCCCCTCAATGCCAAAGTCTCCGAAGAACTGCATCGCCCGTTCGCCATTAATGGCAACCTGGCGGTGGTGTGGCGGCGTGAATTGGATGAAGGCGGCTGGCGCGCCTGGGTGCCGTGGCCGCACGTGGTGGCCGAGGACTTGAGCCTGGGCAACCCGGACTGGTCAAAGCAGCCGCAGATGGTCACCCTCAAACGCGTCGAGTTGCGCATCTCGCCGCTGGCCTTGTTGGCGCAGCGAGTAGTGATCCCGCGCATTGACCTCACCGAGCCAAACGCCGACCTCCAGCGCCTGGCCGACGGCCGCGCGAACTGGACCTTCAAGTTCGACCCCAAGGACCCGAACGCCGAACCGTCGAATTGGGTGGTGGACATCGGCGCCATCGGCTTCGACAAGGGCCATGTCACCCTCGACGACCAGAACCTGAAAACCCAACTCGACCTGTTGATCGATCCACTGGGCAAGCCGATTCCGTTCAGTGACATCGTCGGTGACAAAGCGGCGAAAACTGCGGTCGAGAAGGGCGGCGCACCTCAGGACTACGCCTTCGCGATCAAAGTGAAAGGCCAGTACCACGAACAGAAGCTCGCTGGCGAAGGCAAGATCGGCGGCCTGTTGGCCTTGCAGGACGCGGCCAAGCCGTTTCCGCTGCAGGCCCAGGTGAAGATCGCCGACACCAGCGTCGAACTGGCCGGCACCCTGACCGATCCACTGAACCTCGGCGCGTTGGACCTGCGTCTGAAACTGGCCGGCAGCAGCCTGGCCAATCTTTACCCATTGACCGGCGTCACCCTGCCGGACTCGCCGCCCTACGCCACCGACGGTCACTTGACCGCCAAGCTGCATGACGCGGCCGGCGCGCAGTTCCGCTATGAAGGCTTCAACGGCAAGATCGGCGACAGTGATATTCACGGTGACTTGGCTTATGTCGCCAGCCAGCCACGGCCGAAACTCAGCGGTTCGCTGGTCTCCAATCAATTGCTATTTGCCGACCTCGCGCCGCTGATTGGCGCCGACTCTAACGCCAAGCAAAAGGCTCGTGGCGGTGAAAGCAAGCAACCGACGGACAAGGTGTTGCCGGTCGAGGAATTCAAGACCGAGCGCTGGCGGGATATGGACGCCGACGTCGAGTTCACCGGCAAGCGCATCGTCCACAGCGAAAAACTGCCATTCACCGACCTTTATACGCACCTGGTGCTGACCGACGGCGTGCTCAGCCTGGAGCCCCTGCGTTTCGGCGTGGCCGGCGGCAAGCTCGATGCGCAGATTCGCCTCAATGGCCGCACCGAACCGTTGGAAGGCCAGGCGAAGCTCACGGCCCGGGGCTTCAAGCTGAAGCAGTTGTTCCCGACTTTCGAACCGATGAAGACCAGTTTCGGTGAGCTCAATGGCGATGCCGATATCGCTGGCCGTGGCAACTCGGTGGCCAAGTTGCTGGGCACTTCCAACGGCAAGCTGAAAATGCTGATCAACGACGGCGCGATCAGCCGCGAATTGATGGAGCTGGCCGGGCTCAACGTCGGCAACTACGTGGTTGGCAAGATCTTTGGCGACAAGGAAGTGAAGATCAACTGCGCGGCGGCGGATTTCGACATCAAGACAGGGCTCGCAACGACGCGGTTGTTCGTCTTCGATACCGAGAACGCGATCATCTACATCGATGGCACCGCGAACATGGCGACGGAACAGCTGGACTTGACCATCACCCCGGAATCGAAAGGCTGGCGCTTGATTTCGTTGCGTTCGCCGCTGTATGTGCAGGGCAAGTTCATCAAGCCGAGCGCCGGGGTGAAAGCGGTACCGTTGCTGTTGCGTGGCGCCGGGATGGTGGCGTTGGGCGTGATTGCCGCGCCAGCGGCGGGGTTGTTGGCGCTGGTGGCGCCGAGTGGTGGCGAGCCGAATCAGTGTGCGCCGTTGCTGGAGCAGATGAAGGCGGGCAAGGCGCCGGTTACAGTCAAACCAACCAAATAAGGTAAGAGCAGATCAAAAGATCGCAGCCTTCGGCAGCTCCTACAGAGGAATGCATTCTCATGTAGGAGCTGCCGAAGGCTGCGATCTTTTGCTTTTAAGGGCTACAAGTCTTTCAGAATGTCCGCCATATCATCCGCATGCTCTTCTTCCTGGGCCAGGATGTCTTCGAAGATGCGTCGGGTAGTCGGGTCTTTTTCGCCGATGTACTGGATGATCTCGCGGTAGCTGTCGATGGCGATCCGTTCGGCGACCAGGTCTTCGTAGACCATCTCCTTGAGGTTGTTGCCGGCCACGTATTGAGCGTGGGAGTTTTTCGACAGCAGGTCGGGGTTGAACTCCGGCTCGCCGCCCAGTTGCACGATGCGCTCGGCCAGACGGTCGGCGTGTTCGGCTTCCTGGGTCGCGTGTTCGAGGAATTCGTCGGCGGCCACGTGGGCCTTGAGGCCGTTGGCCATGAAGTAGTGGCGCTTGTAGCGCAACACGCAGACCAATTCAGTGGCCAGCGATTCGTTGAGCAGGCGCAGCACTTCATCGAGGTCGGCGCTGTAGCTTTCGGTCACGGCACCGTTCTCGACATTCTGGCGAGCCCGTGCGCGAAGGGTGGTTACATCAGACAAATGCATGTCGCTCATCTCAATCTCCTGGAGGCTAATCCGGTTGGCGTCACGCCTCTGGGGCCGTGATCGCTACTTAAGGTGTGAGTAATTAGCCGCGCGAAAAGTTTGATGTAATTGACGAACGCAAAAGATCGCAGCCTTCGGCCGCTCCTACATTGGAATGCGTTCACCTGTAGGAGCTGGCGAAGCCTGCGATCTTGGCAATAGTCCTGACAGCGTTGCTTCTTCCTGCAGCCATGCAAAAAATGCCCGCACCGGCGGATGCCGTTCGCGCCCCGGCACGCACAGTGCGCTGTACCCGGCGCCATCAACCTGAACTTCGCCCTTGTAAGGCACCAGCAACCCGCTGGCGACGCTCTCCGATACCAGAATATTGCTCGCCAGCACCAACCCTTGCCCGGCAATCGCCGCTTGCAGGGCGTAGTGCTCTTCATCGTATTCGCGCACGGCCGGTTGTCCGTTCAGCCAATTCTCGCCGGACCGCGCGCACCAGGCCTCCCAGCCATGGGCATAGAGCTTGGAGTTATGCCAACGCACGCTGATCAACGTCGGCGTTCGGCTGCCCGCCAGCGTCACTTGCTCGGGCGAGCCATAGACGCCGAAGGACTCGTCGAACAGGCACTGTCCATACAGGTTCGGGTAGTCGTCGAGGCTGTAGCGCAGCACCAGATCGACGCTGGCGTCCTGATGCAAATCGATGACTTCGCAATGGGTATCGAGCCGCAGGCTGATGGTCGGATGCCGGGCATAAAAACGCCCGAGTCGCGGCACCAGCCATAACGCGGCGAACGCGGCGGTGGTGGAGATCGTCAGGCTCGCGCCGCTGCGTTGCGGGCGCAGGGTATCGACGCTCTGCGCCACTTCCAGCAAGGCGCCGTGCAGGCTCTGGAACAGGCGTTCGCCGCCGTCGGTGAGGCGGACTTGTCGCGGCAGCCTTTCGAACAGCGCGATACCGAGCCAGCTCTCCAGCGAGCGGATCTGATGGGAAATCGCCGTGGGCGTCACCGAAAGCTCTTCAGCGGCAGCCTTGAAACTCAGCAGGCGCGAGGCGGATTCGAAGGCGCGCAGGGCGGTCAGGGGCAGCGAGGCAAACATCTCAATACTCCATAAATGAAACTAATTCATCCTGAATGACTTTTGCTCATTTGAAGAAGGGCCGCGGCGAGCTTCAAGCTGCAAGCCACAAGCCGTTTCAGTGTAGCCCTTCAGGAGATTCAGATGAGCACAGTTCTTGCCATTCATGCCAGTCCCCGTGGCGAACGTTCCCACTCCCGGCGCCTGGCCGAGGTGTTTTTGTCCGCGTGGCAGGCTCGCCATCCGCAGTCGCAGTTGACCCGTCGTGAGGTCGGTCGGGCGGTGATTCCACCGGTCAACGAAGCGTTTGTGGCCGCAGCGTTTTATCCCGAACCGAATGCCCGACCCTTGTCGATGCAAGCCGATCTGGCCTTCAGCGATGAACTGGTCGGCGAATTGCTCGGCCACGATGTGCTGGTGATTTCCACGCCGATGCACAACTTCAGCGTGCCCAGCGGCCTCAAGGCCTGGATCGACCAGATTGTGCGCGTCGGGCTGACCTTCAATCACACCCTGGACAACGGCGTGGCGCAGTACGAGCCGCTGGTGCGGGGCAAAAAAGCCCTGATCGTCACCAGTCGCGGCGGGTTCGGCTTCGGGCCGGGCGGTGAACTGGAAGCGATGAACCACGCCGATCCCTTGTTGCGCACGGCGCTGGGTTTTATCGGTATCACTGACATCACGGTGGTCGCTGCCGAGGGTGAAGAATCGGCCGAACGCACCTTCCAGATCTCTGTTGCCGAGGCCGAGCAGCAACTGTTGGCACTGGCCAGGGAATTCTAGATGGCCTGGCTATTCTTGCTGATTGCCGCCGGTTTCGAGGTCACCTTCGCCATGGGCATGAAGTACGCCGAAGGTTTTACCCGGCTCTGGCCCTCGGTGATCACAGTCGTGGCGGCGATCGGCGGGATTTATTTCCTGACCCTGGCCATGCGCGAGTTGCCGGTGAGCATCGCCTACCCGATCTGGACCGCCATCGGTTCGCTGGGCACGGTGTTCCTCGGGTTTGCGCTGCTGGGCGAGAGCCTGACGGCGCTTAAACTGGTGTCGGTTGGCTTGATCGTGGCAGGCGTGGTGGGATTGAAGTAAGACGGATGTCATAGACTGGTCATCTTCGCTGGCGATGCTTGGCGGATGTCTTGCATCCCGCCTTGCGTCACCTCACCGATTACAAGGATGTCCGCTCATGTCGCAAGGTTCCGCCACGCGTTACCCGATTGTGCTGGTCCCGGGAATGCTCGGGTTTATCCGCTTGGTGCTGTATCCGTACTGGTACGGGATTGTTTCGGCGTTGCGCCGGGGTGGTGCGGTGGTGTTTGCGGTGCAGGTGTCGCCGCTCAATTCCACCGAAGTGCGCGGTGAGCAATTGCTGGCGCGGATCGATGAGATCCTGCGCGAGACCGGCGCCGAGAAGGTCAACCTGATCGGCCACAGCCAAGGCTCGTTGACGGCGCGCTACGCCGCTGCCAAACGCCCGGATCGAGTCGCCTCAGTGACTTCGGTGGCCGGGCCCAATCACGGCTCGGAACTGGCGGATTACCTGCACAAACACTACCCGGCGGACAGCGCCAAGGGCCGATTGCTCACCGTTCTGCTGCGGATAGTCGGCGCCTTGATGAGCCTGCTGGAAACCGGCTATCGCGGGCCGAAACTGCCGGTGGACATCAACGCTTCCCACCATTCCCTGACGAGCGCAGGCGTGGCGCAATTCAACCAGCGTTATCCACAGGGCTTGCCTGACACCTGGGGCGGGCAGGGGCCGGAAGAAGTCAATGGCGTGCGTTATTACTCCTGGTCCGGGACCTTGCAGCCGGGCAAGACTGATCGCGGCGGCAATCTGTTCGACGGGACTAATCGTTTTTGTCGGTTGTTCGCCACAACCTTCGTGCGGGAAAAGGGGCATTGCGACGGGATGGTCGGGCGTTACAGCTCGCATTTGGGGACGGTGATTGGCGATGAATACCCGCTGGACCACTTCGATATCGTCAATCAGTCGCTGGGGTTGGTGGGGAAGGGCGCGGATCCGGTGCGATTGTTTGTTGAGCATGCGGCGCGGCTCACAGCGGCGGGTGTATAGGATCAAAATCAAAAGATCGCAGCCCTCGGCAGCTCCTACAGGTGTACGCCAACCCATGTAGGAGCTGCCGAAGGCTGCGATCTTTTACTATCAGGCAACACTAATCTTGCGGCCTAAAACGGTGGTCCAACGTTCGGAAAGAATCACCCCTCCCAACGTCAACAGCCCGCCTACCAAGTGATACATCGCCAACTGCTCACGCAACACCACCGCCGCAATCAGTGCGGTAATCACCGGCAGCAGATTGAAAAACAGCGTGGTCCGGCTCGGGCCCAGGCGCACCACGGCTTGCATCCACATCAATGGTGCAACCATCGAGGCCAGCAGGCAGGCGTAGAGCACCAACGGAATGTTCTGCATCGTCAGGCCGATTTTCGGCGAGATCACGAACAGCGGAAACAAGACCAGCACCGCCACCCACACCTGCATATACAACAAGACCAACGGCGGCAGACGCAGCTGCCATTTTTTCAACAGCGTGCTGTAGATCGCATAGGCCAGGGTCGCGATCAGCATCATCGCGTCGCCCAGGTTCACCCCATGCTCCAGCAATGCCCCCAGGCTGCCCGACGACACCACCACCAACACACCGGCAAAGGACAGCACCGCACCCGTCAGCGCGCCGGCCGTCAGGCGCTGGCCGAGGCTGACAATCGCCATCGTCAGGGACATCAATGGCATCAGCGACAGGATAATGCCCATGTTGGTGGCCGTGGTCAGGCTTGCGGCGAAGTAGGCCAGGCTCTGATAAACCGCCATGCCGAGCACGCCGAGAATGAAAATCTTGCCTAGATTCGGGCGGATCATTGGCCAATGGGCGATCACCGGTTTAAGCAGAAACGGCGTGAACAAAATCCCGGCGAGCAGCCAGCGGTAGAAGCCGATCTCGGCGGGAAAAATCGCGCCGGCGGACATCTTGGTGATCACGGTGTTGCCGGCCCAGATGAAAATGGTCAGCAGGGGAAACGCGTATTGCATGGGAGAGAAACCAGTACGTTGATGAGGGCCAATTATCCGCCTGTCTGGATACAAGCCTATACTTCGATCCAGACAATCGGCCCCGGATGACGGACAGCATGAGCAGTAAACACATCGATCTGCTGGATTTCAGTGAACTGCCGGCCCCGGTGTATTTCCGCTACGCCGACTTCGACACCCACGAATACGCCTCGGCGCACACTCACCCGTGGGGCACGCTGGAGTATTCGGCCAACGGCGTGTTGCACATGGAAATCGGCAACAGCCGCTTCATGTCGCCGCCGCAGTACGCGGTGTGGGTGCCGCCGCAGACCGAGCACAGTTTCTACAGCAACCAGCCGATCAACTACCGCGCGGTGTGCCTGGCGCCGTCACTGTGCCGCGACCTGCCGCAACAGGCTTGCACCCTTGCCATCAGCGACATCCTCAAAGCGATCCTCAAGGACTTCGCCGCCCGGGACGTGAAGATCCCAGAGCGGGACGCCGACGTGCGCCTGGCCCAAGTGCTGGTGGATCAATTGCAACAGGCCCCCGAGCACGCCTGTTATTTGCCCTACGCCAGTCACCCGGGGTTGCTCGGGATACTCGAAGCCTTGCAGGCTGAACCTGGGGATAACCGGCCATTGGCGGATTGGGCGGCGCAGATTCACGTCAGTGAACGCACCCTGGCCCGGCAGTTCGTGCGCGAATTGGGCATGAGTTTCGGTGAATGGCGACAACGCTTGCGGTTTCTCGCGGCGATCGAAGCGCTGGACAGTCAGCGCAGCATTCAGGACATCGCCTTCGACATGGGCTACAGCACCGGTTCGGCATTTATTGCGATGTTTCAGCGTCAGGCCGGGTGCACGCCGGAGCAGTATCGGCGCAGTCATCTTGAGACAAGGTGAAGGTGTAACGGGGTTTGTCTACACTTCAGGGCGAGGCCGCATCCATCGGTGCGGTAACAAGGAGAAAACTCCATGAAGATGTTGCGTGTCCCTTTGTTGATGATCGGTTTGCTGCTCTGCTCCCAGGGCTTCGCCGCCACGGCCCAACAGAACAAAATGACCACCTGCAATGCCGACGCTACCGCGAAAAGCCTCAAGGGCGATGAGCGCAAGACATTCATGAGCACGTGCCTCAAAGCCGCCCCGGCCGCCAACGACGCGAAAGTCCTGACCCCGCAGCAAGAGAAAATGAAAACCTGCAACGCCGACGCCAAAACCAAAGCCCTCACGGGCGATGCGCGCAAAACCTTCATGAGTGACTGCCTGAAGAAAAAATAAGCCTTTGGGCTAAACACGATCAAATTGTGGGAGCGGGCTTGCTCGCGAAAGCGGTTTTCAATTCAGCACCTTAGTTGCCTGACACACCGCTTTCGCGAGCAAGCCCGCTCCCACATTGGATCTATGTTCGCAGGACTATTGTGGGCGAGCCTGCTCGCGAAGCGGTCAGTCGGGGCACTGAAAAAAGCCGTCAGTCCCCCGACCAAGGTCGCCCTACACAATCCCTAGTGCTGGCCCCGGATCGCTGGCAGACTGCCCATCCTTTTACGCCGTTCGTTTTGAGGCTGTATGCCAACGTTTTCTCAACGTCACGTCTTGCTGTTAATCAGTTGGGTCATCATCTTCGGTGGTTTGCTACTGGTCATCCCTCTGCGCCTGCTGCCCAGCCTGTTGGCCGGTCTGCTGGTATTCGAACTGGTCAACATGCTCACGCCGCAATTGCAGCGGCTGATCGAAGGCCGCCGCGCCCGTTGGCTGGCGGTGGCGTTGCTGGGCACATTGGTGGTCAGTGTGCTGGCGTTGATCTTTGCCGGTGCGATCAGCTTCTTGCTGCACGAAGCGGAAAACCCTGGCGCTTCCCTCGACAAATTCATGCACGTGGTCGACCGCGCCCGTGGGCAACTGCCGCCGTTCATCGATGCCTACCTGCCGGCCAGCGCGGCCGAATTCCGGGTGGCCATCGGCGAGTGGATGAGCAAGCACCTCAGCGACTTGCAATTGGTGGGCAAGGACGCGGCGCATATGTTCGTGACGCTGCTGATCGGCATGGTGCTGGGCGCAATCATCGCCTTGCAGCGCGTGCCCGACGTGACCAAGCGCAAGCCGCTGGCTGCCGCCCTGTTCGACCGCTTGCACCTGCTGGTCCAGGCGTTTCGTAACATCGTGTTTGCGCAGATCAAGATTTCCCTGCTCAACACCTTCTTCACCGGGATTTTCCTGGCGGTCATCCTGCCGATGTTCGGCATCAAGCTGCCGCTGACCAAAACCCTGATTGTGCTGACCTTCCTGCTCGGCCTGCTGCCGGTGATCGGCAATCTGATGTCGAACACCCTGATCACCATCGTCGGGCTGTCGCTGTCGATCTGGGTCGCCATGGCGGCGTTGGGTTATCTGATCTTTATCCACAAGCTCGAATACTTCCTCAACGCGCGCATCGTCGGCGGGCAGATCAGTGCCAAGTCGTGGGAGTTGCTGCTGGCAATGCTGGTGTTCGAGGCCGCGTTCGGCCTGCCTGGGGTGGTGGCGGGGCCGATATATTACGCGTATTTGAAGAGTGAGTTGAAGCAGGTGGGGATGGTATGAAAGCAGCTACAAGCTGCAAGCTTTAAGCTGTAAGTAAAAGCAGAGCGGGCACCGTCACTGCTCTTACTTGCCGCTTGAAGCTTGCAACTTGCTGCTACTCAGCAGCCGTAACGCTTCATGGCTTCAATCGCCAACCCGCTACCGATACTGCCAAAGATGTTCCCTTCCACGTGCCGCGCGTTCGGCAGCATCGCCGAAACGCCGCTGCGCAGTGCCGGAATCCCGCTCGAACCGCCGGTGAAGAACACCGTATCGACCTGATCAACCCGCACGTTGGCATCGTTGAGCAGTTGCGTGACGCTGTTGCGCACCCGCTCCAGCAGGTTGTCGATGGCCGATTCGAACAGCGCCCGGGTCAGTTCGACGCTCAGGCCCGGTTCGATGCGATCCAGCGGCACGTGACGGGTGTCGGCGTGGGTCAGCTGGATCTTGGTTTCTTCCACTTCCATGGCCAGCCAGTGGCCGGCGCGCTGATCAATCAGCTTGAACAGGCGATCGATGCCGCCGGTGTCTTCGATGTCGTAGCGCATGCTGCCCAGGGCCAGGGTCGACTTCTGCGAGTACACCGAGTTGATCGTGTGCCAGGTCGCCAGGTTCATGTGGTGGCTGGTCGGCATGTAGGCGCCGCTCTTCATGCGGCTGCCGTAGCCGAACAGCGGCATCAGGCCTTGCAGGCTCAACTGCTTGTCGAAATCGGTCCCGCCGATGTGCACGCCGCCGGTGGCGAGGATGTCGTCGTGGCGGTTGTCGTGCATGCGCCGCTCAGGCGACAGGCGCACCAGCGAGAAGTCGGACGTACCACCGCCGATGTCGACGATCAGCACCAGCTCTTCCTTTTCGATGGTCGACTCGTAGTCGAACGCCGCCGCAATCGGTTCGTACTGGAACGACACGTCCTTGAAGCCGATGGCCCGGGCCACGTCCACTAGCGTGTTTTCCGCTTCCTGGTCGGCCAGTTCATCGTCGTCGACGAAAAACACCGGTCGACCCAGCACCACTTCTTCGAATTCCCGACCGGCGGCCGCTTCGGCGCGCTTCTTCAACTGGCCGATGAACAGGCCGAGCAGGTCCTTGAACGGCATCGCCGTGCCGAGGACGCTGGTGTCGTGCTTGATCAGCTTGGAACCCAGCAGGCTCTTGAGCGAGCGCATCAGCCGGCCTTCGTAGCCTTCCAGGTACTCGTGCAGCGCCAGCCGGCCGTACACCGGACGGCGTTCTTCGATGTTGAAGAAGACCACCGATGGCAGGGTGATCTTGTCGTCCTCCAGCGCGATCAGCGTTTCCATGCCGGGGCGTAGCCAGCCGACGGTGGAGTTGGACGTGCCGAAGTCGATACCACAGGCACGGGCTGGGGATGCGTTTTTCATGTCTTTCGAGTTCCGGTTAAAAAACGGCCGCGCAGTGTATGCCAGTGCGGCGCAGATTCGAAGGCCGACTATCCGCTAAATCATCACGAATAGCGCCTTGATAAGCGGGCCCGATGCCCCAAACTTGTCTGCATCGACCCTGGCAGCCATTCGGCGGTCGCAAGAACCTCCGCCCGCTGCCGATAAACTTCTGATGCGCTGCCCGGTCACAACCTTGAGATCGGTCAACCCAGTGGCGCGCAATACGTGCATGCTGGGGCTCGCGGCGCGATTTTGATAACGGATGGTGATCCTTAGATGGACTTCAAAGACTATTACAAGATTCTCGGTGTGGAACCGACCGCAGACGATAAGACGATCAAGGCCGCCTATCGCAAGCTGGCTCGCAAATACCACCCCGACGTCAGCAAGGAAAAGGACGCCGAGGCCAAGTTCAAGGACGCCTCGGAAGCCTATGAAGCGCTGAAAAGTGCGGACAAGCGCGCCGAATACGACGACTTGCGCAAATACGGCCAGCACGGCCAGCCGTTCCAGGGCCCGCCGGGGTGGCAGGGGCGTGGCGGTGGCGGCGGTTTCGGTGGCGGTCAGGACTCGGGCGATTTTTCGGACTTCTTCAGTTCGATTTTCGGTAACCGGGGTCCTGGTTTTGGTGGTGGAGAGTCGCGTCGCAGTGCCGGACGTCGAGGGCAAGACGTGGAAATGGAACTTGGGATTTTTCTGGAAGAGACCCTCTCGAACGAATCGAAGAAGGTCACCTTCCAGGTGCCGCAATACAACGCGGCCGGCCAGCATGTGAGCAACACCCCTAAAAGCCTGAACGTGAAGATCCCGGCCGGTGTGACCGACGGCGAGCGTATCCGCCTCAAGGGCCAAGGGGCTCCGGGGACCGGTGGCGGCGCGAATGGCGACCTGTTCCTGATCATCCGTTTTGCGCCGCACCCGAAATTCGATGTCGAAGGCGAAAACCTGATCATCACCTTGCCGCTGGCACCGTGGGAGCTGGCGCTGGGCACGGAAGTGGCGGTGCCGACCCTCACCGGCAAGATCAACCTCAAGGTGCCGGCCGGCAGCCAGAACGGCCAGCGCATGCGCGCCAAGGGCCACGGTTTGATGAACAAAAAGGGCGAGCGGGGCTTCCTGTTCGTGCAACTCAAGGCCGTCATGCCTAAAGTCCTGGATGATGAGACCAAGGCGTTGTGGCAGGAACTGGCGAAGAAAGCCGCGTTCGACCCGAGAGAAAACTTTTGATCCGCTAGAACTATGGAGCTACTGACTATGAGCAGTCCCCTGATCGTTCAACTGGACATGGCAGAATTCTGTGAGGCGACCGAGCTGTCGGACGTCTACGTGATCGAAATCGTCGAACACGGCATCCTCGAACCTCAGGGCTCCGCGCCCAAGGATTGGCGTTTCAACGATTACGAACTGGCGCTGGCCAAACGCGCCGCCAAGCTGCGGCGCGACCTCGAGCTGGAATGGGAAGGCGTCGCCCTGGCGCTGGACCTGCTTGAAGAGGTCCAGCAACTGCGGGCGGAGAATCGGATGCTCAAGCAGCGGTTGGGGCGGTTGGTCGTCGAGTAACGCTGAACTGACAGCCAACTCGCTCAATGTAGGAGCTGCCGAAGGCTGCGATCTTTTGATCTTGATCTTGTGTGCCTTGCCGGGCCCTGAAAATCAGGATCAAAAGATCGCAGCCTCGTTTCACTCGACAGCCCCTACAGGTGATTTGCATTCAGTTTGAGAGCGCTGTGCTTTCAAACCTTGCGCGGCAACACCACGGTAAACAACGTCCCATCCTCTTCACTGGAACTGACCTCAATCGTCCCCCGATGAGCGGTCACCACTTCCTTGACGATAAACAAGCCCAGGCCAAGGCTGGTCGACGGCTGCCCGAGTTCTTCACTGGCGTTGCGCACCAGCGGGTCGAAGATCGTGCCAATCGCGTCGTCCGGGATCGGTACGCCAAAGTTATGCACCGTGAGTCGTACGGCGTCCGGCTCGCCGCTGAGGGTCACCGTGACGTCGCGCTTGTTTGCACCATGCTGCAACGCGTTGCCAATCAGGTTCTGCAACAGCTGCGCGATGCGCCCGGCGTCCCAGGCGCCTCGGGTGTCGCCACTGACATTGATCATGGGATCGCACTCGGGGTTGCCGGCGCAGGCCTGGGCAATCGCCTCATGCGCCGCGTCGGCCATGTCCATCGGCCTCGGTTCGATCGGCAGGCTCTTGCCCAGACGGCTGCGCACCAGTTCCAGCAGATCAGCGACCATCACCGCCATGTGGCGTGTGCCGCGCTGGATGTGGTGCAGACATGTCAGGGCATCGCCTTCGAGATTCACTTTGCGCTGTAGCAACTCGGTGGACATGCTCACCGCTTGCAACGGTGCACGCAGGTCGTGGCCGAGGATGGCGAGGAAGATGTCCCGCGAGTGATTGACCTGCTCGGCATAAGCGGCGGTCGATTCAGCCAGGGCTTCGTCGATGGCTTCGTTGAAACGGATCATGTCCTGAAAGTAGGCCAGGTCCGGGGCTTGCAGACTGTTGACCCACAGGCGAATCACGCAGGCCCGCAGATGACGGAACTCGGACGTCATCTGCACCAGATCGAAACCGACGTTGTGCCGCAACTCGCCATGACTGGCGGCGGCCTGATCCAGGCTTGGGGTTTTCTCCGGGCCGTCGCCCTTGGATTTGGCGGCCTGTTCCTGAGCCGTCTGGGCGGTAGTCATGTCCCGCGCGGCCGCCAGCAGAATGGAGCGGGCGTGATCGCGCAAGGTGATGCGATCCAGGTTTTCGTCCGGCGTGATGACGCGGGCGAACTGTTCCCATTCATCGACGATACGATCGACCTCTACCACGATGAATTCGCTTAAGCGCATGGAGCGGAATCCTGAGCAGTGACGGCGGAAAGTGAACCGCATCTTAGCGCCTTCCCGTTCAGGGAAACACCGCACAAATGGAGAGGCGCCCGGTGGTATTTATATATAGCCGGGTTTTGGGATGGTTGGGGTTCAGGGCAGGGTCAGGCTCAACAAACACAGTGCCTACACCCACCCTTGTGGGAGCGGGCTTGCTCGCGAACGCGGTCGATCAGTCAGCATCAATGTTGAATGAAAGACCGCTTTCGCGAGCAAGCCCGCTCCCACAAGGGTTTGTGGGGTTTCAGAACAGGAAGTAGCGCTGGGCCATTGGCAAGGTTTCCGCAGGCTCGCACCACAGCAACACGCCGTCGGCCTTGACCTGATAGGTCTGTGGATCGACATCGATGCTCGGCAAGTAGTCGTTATGGATCAGGTCGGTCTTCTGCACGTCGCGGCAGCCTTTGACCACGGCGATTTTCTTCTTCAGGCCCAGGGCTTCGGGCAGCCCTGCGTCCTGGGCGGCCTGACTGATAAAGGTCATGCTGGTGGCGTGCAGCGAACCACCGTAGCTGGCGAACATAGGGCGGTAGTGCACCGGTTGTGGCGTTGGGATCGAGGCGTTGGCGTCACCCATCAGACTGGCGGCAATCGCGCCACCCTTGAGGATCAGCGTCGGCTTGACCCCGAAAAACGCCGGGCGCCACAGCACCAGATCGGCCCACTTGCCCACTTCGATCGAGCCCACTTCATGGCTGATGCCGTGGGTGATCGCCGGGTTGATGGTGTACTTGGCGATGTAGCGTTTGGCGCGGAAGTTGTCGTTGCCTTCACCGTCCAGAGGCAGCGGGCCGCGCTGCTTTTTCATCTTGTCGGCGGTCTGCCAGGTGCGGGTGATCACTTCGCCGACGCGGCCCATGGCCTGGCTGTCGGAGCTGATCATCGAGAACGCACCGAGGTCATGCAGGATGTCTTCAGCGGCAATCGTCTCGCGGCGGATACGGCTTTCGGCGAACGCCACGTCCTCGGCAATGCTCGGGTCCAGGTGGTGGCAGACCATCAACATGTCCAGGTGTTCGTCGATGGTGTTGCGGGTGAACGGCCGGGTCGGGTTGGTCGAACTCGGCAACACGTTCGAAAAGCCGCAAGCCTTGATGATGTCCGGGGCATGACCGCCGCCTGCGCCTTCGGTGTGATAGGTGTGGATGGTGCGGCCCTTGAACGCGGCGAGGGTGGTTTCGACGAAGCCGGATTCGTTGAGGGTGTCGGTGTGGATCGCGACCTGCACGTCAAACTGGTCGGCCACGGTCAGGCAGTTGTCGATGCTCGCCGGGGTGGTGCCCCAGTCTTCGTGCAACTTGAGGCCGATGGCGCCGGCCTTGACCTGCTCGATCAACGGCTCCGGCAGGCTCGCATTGCCCTTGCCGGTGAGGCCGATGTTCATCGGGAATGCGTCCGCCGCCTGAAGCATCCGCGCCAGGTGCCACGGCCCAGAGGTGCAAGTCGTCGCATTGGTGCCCGTGGCCGGGCCGGTGCCGCCGCCGATCATGGTGGTGACGCCGCTCATCAGTGCTTCTTCGATCTGCTGTGGGCAGATGAAGTGGATGTGGGTGTCGATGCCGCCGGCGGTGAGGATCATGCCTTCACCGGCGATGACTTCGGTGCTGGCGCCGATGGCGATGGTTACGTTCGGCTGCACGTCCGGGTTGCCAGCCTTGCCGATCCCGGCGATGCGCCCGTCTTTGAGGCCGACGTCGGCTTTGACGATGCCCCAGTGATCGACGATCAGGGCGTTGGTGATCACCGTGTCGACCACTTCGGCGGCGAGCAATTGGCTCTGGCCCTGGCCGTCGCGGATGACTTTGCCGCCACCGAACTTCACTTCTTCGCCGTAGGTGGTGAAGTCTTTTTCCACCTCGATCCACAACTCGGTGTCGGCCAGGCGCACCTTGTCGCCGACGGTGGGGCCGAACATGTCGGCGTAGGCTTGTCTTGAAATCTTCATGTGCTTGCCTTGGGATTCAATTGTTTTTGAGACCGCTCGCATCACTCGCTATCGCAGCCTCGCTGCGCTCGACAGCTCCTACAGGCAGCGTACGACCGAGACATTTCCGGTGTCGCCGGGGGGCACATCACACATTCCCGGTGCGCGCGCCTCTGTAGGAGCTGTCGAGGGAACCGAGGCTGCGATCTTTTCGGAGCACCACAGACATCAATCGAGGTCACCCATGATCCGCCCGGCAAACCCGAACACCCGGCGATGCCCGGCCAAATCCACCAGCTCGACCTCGCGACTCTGCCCCGGTTCGAAGCGCACGGCGGTGCCGGCGGGGATGTTCAGGCGCATGCCGCGGCTGGCGGCGCGGTCGAAGGTGAGGGCGTCGTTGGTTTCGAAAAAGTGGTAATGCGAGCCGACCTGGATCGGCCGGTCGCCGCTGTTGGCCACCTTCAGGCTGACGGTGCGGCGGCCGACGTTGAGTTCGATGTCGCCGGGCTGGATCTGGTATTCGCCGGGAATCATCCATTCACTCCTTGCAGGATTTTGTAGTAGAGGGCCGTCGGTCGATAGTTGCCGGCGGGGTCGCAGGCGTAGTCGGGGATTTGACCGGCGCGGGTGTAACCCAATGCCTTGTAGAAGTCTTCGGCGGGGGAGCCGGCCTCGGTGTCGAGGTAGAGCATGCCGCGCTTGTGCTGGCGGGCGGCGAGTTCCAGGGCACTCATCAATTGCTGGCCGAGGCCGCGACGGCGGGCGTGTTCACGCACCAGCAATTTCTGCACTTCGGCGCGGTTCAGGCCGTTGGCTTTCTGGCACAGGGTCAGTTGCACGCTGGCTTGCACCTGCTCGTCCTTGACCACTACCCACAACAGCACATTGCCCTGGTTCAGGTTGGCCTGGACCTCATCGAAATAGGCCCGGGCCTGAGTTGCATCGAGGTCGGCCATGAAACCGACGCTGGCGCCATACCCCACGGCGTCCAGCAGTAAATCGATCAAACCCTGGCGATAGTGCGCAAAGCTTTCAACATTCACGCGGCGCAGTTGGGCGGCGTTCATCGGGTATCACTCCTTGTGAGCCCCGGGCGGCATGGCGCCCGGGTCGAGGGTCAGTTGCATGAAGGTCAGGTCCAGCCAGCGGCCGAACTTGGTGCCCACTTGTGGCATTTGGCCGGTGACGACAAAACCGGCGCGATCGTGCAGTCGAATCGACGCACCGTTGCCGCTTTCGATGGCGGCGACCATCACGTGTTTGTTGCAGCCCTTGGCGCGTTCGATCAGCTCGGTCATCAATTGCGGGCCGAGGCCGTTGCCGCGCTGGTCGCTGCGTACGTAGACCGAGTGTTCGACGGTATGGCGAAAGCCGTCGAACGGCCGCCAGTCACCGAATGAAGCGTAGCCCAGCACGGTGTTATCACCGTCGACGATCACCAGGATCGGATAACCCTGGGATTGCCGCGCGCTGAACCACGCCTGGCGGTTGCCCAGGTCCACGGCCTGTTCGTTCCAGATCGCGGTGGTGTTGAGCACCGCGTCGTTGTAGATGTCGCGGATCGCCGGCAGGTCGGCATGCAGCGCATCACGAATGAGATAAGTCATGGCGCGGCCTCAGGCGATCGGTTGGTGGACGGTGACCAGTTTGGTGCCGTCGGGGAACGTCGCTTCGACCTGGATCTCCGGGATCATTTCCGGGATACCTTCCATCACTTGTTCGCGGCTCAGCAGGGTGGTGCCGAAATGCATCAGCTCGGCCACGGTGCGACCGTCACGGGCGCCTTCGAGCAGCGCTGCGGAGATGTAGGCCATGGCTTCCGGGTAATTGAGTTTCACGCCGCGAGCCAAACGCCGCTCGGCGACGAGGCCGGCGGTGAAGATCAACAGCTTGTCTTTTTCGCGTGGGGTCAGGTCCATCGTTGGAATCCATTTTTGGCAGAATGAAAATCTTGCGTCTTGCATCTGTAGGAGCTGCCGAAGGCTGCGATCTTTTGATCTTGATCTTCAATGGGTCAGGATCAAAAGATCGCAGCCTCGTTTCACTCGACAGCTCCTACCAGCTCCTACAAGGGAATCGGTGTTCAGGTGCTCCATATTCTGGGGGGGACGGCTTCTCGTCCGAGCAACGCAGGTCTGAGTAAGCGCCACAAATCGATAAGCCAACCCCGTGCCAACAACGCCTCACCGGCCAGACACCGTGCCACCAACAGCCCCGGCAACTGGGTCAAATCCCCGCGTACGTCGTTGGGCAGCGAGCGACAGGTTTCCAGCAGTTCACTGTCGATCTCCCCGGTCACCAGCAACGTCGCAAACACCGGTTGGCCATCCAGCCCGATCGGCGAGTCGAGCAATCCATCACCGCCGACAATGCGCTGGCGTTCGTGCCAGAGCAACTGGCCGTCGCGGCGGATGTCCAGTTTGGCCTGGAAATGCCCGAGGTCGAAGCGCTCGCCACTGGCCGGGCGACCCAGCGCCACCACGTCCCAGTAGAACAACCGGGCATCGCCTTCAAGGTTGATCGAGGTGCTGAGTTCGGCCTGGGCCGCGCTGAAAATGATCGTCTCCTGGGGCAACCATTCCAGTGTCGCACCGGCCGCGACGTTCAAGTCCAGCTGCTGATAAGCGGGGCTGGCGGCGCGATACCACTTGGCGGCGCCAGGGCTGGTGATTTGCGCCCAGGCGTCGCTGCCGACGCTGGCGCTGATGTCCAGCCGATCACCCCCGGCAATCCCGCCCGGCGGGTGAACGATGATGTGCTGGCACACCTCCGGCCCTTCGGCGTACAGGTGCTTTTGCACCCGCAGCGGGCCTTGATGGCGGCGCAGGACCGGACGCGTGCTGTCGCCGAAACGGGCGTAGCCCAGCTCCAGCTCGGCGTGCCAGCTCGGGGTAAACAGGACAATGGAGGCAGGTAAATTCATATCGTCTAATTATCGTCAGGACGCTACAGACTAGATCGTAACCAGTCCGCGCACACCTTCGGCTTCCATATTTTCACCGCGCCCCTGTTGCACGATCTCGCCCCGGGACATCACCAGGTATTGATCGGCCAGTTCGGCGGCGAAATCGTAAAACTGTTCCACCAGCAAAATCGCCATGTCGCCCCGGGCCGCGAGCTTCTTGATCACCGCGCCGATTTCCTTGATCACCGACGGCTGGATGCCTTCGGTGGGCTCGTCGAGAATCAGTAAACGCGGACGGCTGGCCAAGGCCCGGCCAATCGCCAATTGCTGCTGTTGGCCGCCGGACAAGTCACCGCCACGCCGTTGCTTCATTTGCAGCAGCACTGGGAATAGCTCGTAAATGAACGCCGGTACTTCTTTCGCCTCGCTGCCGGGGAACCGCGACAGGCCCATCAGCAGGTTTTCTTCCACGGTCAGCCGACCGAAAATCTCCCGGCCCTGGGGCACGTAGGCGATCCCGGCGTGCACCCGTTGGTGCGGCTTGAACGTGGTGATCGGCTTGCCTTCCCAATTCACCGCGCCTTCTTTGGCCGGCAGCAAACCCATCAGGCATTTGAGCAGGGTGGTCTTGCCCACGCCGTTGCGCCCGAGCAGGCACGTGACTTCGCCGACCTTCACGTCAAACGAGAGACCGCGCAGGATGTGGCTACCGCCGTAGTACTGGTGCAGCTTGTCGACTTGCAGCATGGTCAAATTCCTTCTGTTCACACAGAACCCTGTGGGAGCGAGCTTGCTCGCGATAGCGGTATGTCTGTCGACATTGATGTTGGATATGAAGCCGTCATCGCGAGCAAGCTCGCTCCCACATTGATAGGTATTCGCAGTTCAGCGACCGAGGTAAACCTCGATGACGCGCTCATTGTCCTGCACCTGCTCCAGCGACCCTTCCGCCAGCACGCTGCCCTGGTGCAACACGGTGACGTGGTCGGCGATCGAGCCGACGAAGCCCATGTCGTGTTCCACCACCATCAGCGAATGCTTGCCGGCCAGGCTTTTGAACAGCTCGGCGGTGAATTCGGTTTCGGCGTCGGTCATGCCCGCCACCGGTTCATCGAGCAGCAGCAATTGCGGGTCCTGCATCAACAACATGCCGATCTCCAGGAACTGTTTCTGCCCGTGGGACAACAACCCTGCCGGGCGATTGACCGAGGAGGTCAGGCGTATGGTGTCCAGCACTTCACTGATGCGATCCTTCTGCTCGCCGGTCAGGCGCGCCCGCAGGCTGGCCCACACCGACTTGTCGGTTTTCTGCGCCAGTTCCAGGTTTTCGAACACGCTCAAGGCTTCGAACACCGTCGGTTTCTGAAACTTGCGACCAATGCCGGCCTGGGCGATTTGCACTTCGCTCATCTGCGTCAGGTCCAGGGTTTCACCGAACCAGGCCTTGCCGTGACTCGGGCGGGTCTTGCCGGTGATCACATCCATCAGCGTGGTTTTACCCGCACCGTTGGGGCCGATGATGCAGCGCAATTCGCCGACGCCGATGTACAGGTTCAGAGCGTTCAACGCTTTGAAACCGTCGAAGCTGACGCTGATGTCTTCCAGAGTCAGGATCGTGCCGTGGCGCGTGTCCAGGCCGGGGCCGACACTTTGGCCGAAGCCGATGTTGTCGCGGCTGGTGCCCGCGTCCTTGTTCGGTTCCACCGGGAAAAAGGCTGGCTCGAGCATAAATTCCGCCGTTGGTGTGATTCTCATTATTCGCCCCTTTTCTTCAGCAGACCGATCACGCCTTTGGGCAGGTACAAGGTCACGATGATGAACAGAGCACCGAGGAAGAACAGCCAGTATTCCGGGAATGCCACGGTGAACCAGCTCTTCATGCCGTTGACCACGCCGGCGCCGAGCAACGGCCCGATCAGCGTGCCGCGACCACCCAAAGCGACCCACACGGCGGCTTCGATGGAGTTGGTCGGCGACATTTCGCTCGGATTGATGATCCCGACTTGCGGCACATACAACGCACCGGCCAGGCCGCACAGCACCGCGCTCAACACCCAGACAAACAACTTGAAACCACGCGGGTCGTAGCCACAGAACATCAAGCGGTTTTCGGCATCGCGCAACGCGGTCAGCACCCGGCCGAACTTGCTTTGCGCCAGGCGCCAGCCAATGAACAGACTCGCCACCAGCAACACCACCGTGGCAAAGAACAACACTGCGCGCGTCCCCGGTTCGGTAATGCCAAACCCGAGAATCGTGCGGAAATTGGTGAAGCCGTTGTTGCCGCCAAACCCGGTTTCGTTGCGGAAGAACAGCAACATTCCGGCGAAGGTCAGGGCCTGGGTCATGATCGAGAAATACACGCCTTTGATCCGCGAGCGGAAGGCGAAGAAGCCGAACACCAATGCCAACAATCCCGGCGCCAAAACAACAAGGCACATGGCCCAGAGGAAGCTGCTGGTGCCGGTCCAGTACCACGGCAATTCGGTCCACGACAGGAACGTCATGAACGCCGGCAAGGCATCACCCGAAGCCTGACGCATCAGGTACATGCCCATCGCATAACCGCCGAGGGCGAAGAACAAGCCGTGACCCAGGGACAACAGCCCGGCGTATCCCCAGACCAGATCCAGCGCCAGGGCAACGATGGCGTAGCAAAGAATCTTGCCCACCAACGTCAATGTGTAGGCCGAGACATGGAAGACGCTGACGGGCGATAGCAGTGATAGCAGCGGCAACGCCAGCAGCACCACGAGAATGACCGCGCCAACGGCGATGGTGACTTTGGGGCCGGCCTTTTGTGAGGCGGTGACCATTAGAGGCTGGTTCATCAGTCGATCACCCGTCCTTTCAGTGCGAAGAGGCCTTGCGGACGTTTCTGAATGAACAGAATGATCAGCGCGAGGATCAGGATCTTGCCGAGTACGGCACCGATTTGCGGTTCGAGAATTTTGTTGGCGATACCGAGGCCAAACGCGGCGAGCACGCTGCCGGCCAACTGGCCGACACCGCCGAGCACCACCACCAGGAACGAGTCGATGATGTAGCTTTGGCCGAGGTCCGGGCCGACGTTGCCGATCTGACTCAGGGCCACGCCACCGAGCCCGGCGATGCCCGAACCGAGGCCGAAGGCGAGCATGTCGACGCGCCCGGTGGGTACGCCGCAGCACGCGGCCATGTTGCGGTTCTGCGTGACGGCGCGCACGTTCAGACCCAGGCGAGTCTTGTTCAGCAGCAGCCAGGTCAGCACCACCACAAACAGCGCGAAGGCGATGATCACGATGCGGTTGTAGGGCAGCACGAGATTCGGCAGCACTTGAATCCCGCCCGACAACCACGCCGGGTTGGCCACTTCGACGTTCTGCGCGCCGAACAGCAAACGCACCAACTGAATCAACATCAGGCTGATGCCCCAGGTCGCGAGCAGGGTTTCCAGCGGGCGCCCGTAGAGGTGACGAATCACCGTGCGCTCCAGCGCCATGCCGATCCCGGCGGTGACGAAAAACGCGACCGGCAATGCGATCAATGGGTAGAACTCGATGGCTTGCGGGGCGAAGCGCTGGAACATCAGCTGCACCACATAAGTCGAGTACGCGCCGAGCATCAGCATCTCGCCGTGGGCCATGTTGATCACGCCGAGCAGGCCAAACGTGATCGCCAAACCAAGGGCGGCGAGCAGCAGGATCGAGCCCAGGGACATGCCGCTGAACGCCTGGCCGAGCAACTCGCCGATCAGCAGTTTGCGTTTGACTTGAGCGAGGCTGGTTTCGGCGGCGGTGCGCACGCCGGCATCGGCTTCGACGCCGGGTTCGAGCAAACCTTCAAGACGCGTACGGGCCAACGGGTCGCCGGTTTCACCGAGCAAACGCACGGCGGCGAGGCGCACGGCGGGATCGGTGTCGACCAGTTGCAGGTTCGCCAACGCGAGGCTCAGTGCGGCGTGAACGCTTTCATCTTTTTCGCCAGCCAGTTGCTGGTCGAGGAATTTCAGCTGCGCCGGTTTGGCGCTTTTCTGCAATTGCTGCGCGGCAGCGAGACGGGTTTTCGGGTCGGCGGCGAGCAGTTGATGGCTGGCCAGGGCGGTGTCGATCAGACCCCGCAGGCGGTTATTCAGGCGCAGGGTTTTGGGTTGGCCGTCGACGGTCAACTCGCCTTGTTGCAGGGCGTTGATCAGTTCGACACGGGCGGGGTCGGGCTGCGCGGCCCAGGTTTCCAGGAGTTTGGCTTGCTGCATGGGATTGGCGGCGACGAAGTCTTCGGCGTCGCTGGCGTGGGTGGCCATCGGCAGTAGCAGCGCGAGGGCGAGGATGAAACGGTAGAGGGCAGTGGGCATTAGTGGTGTCCTGTTCAGCGGCGGCCGATGAGACTGTGTTCGGCTTTGAATCGACCCCTCACCCTAACCCTCTCCCCAAAGGGGCGAGGGGACTGACCGAGGTGATTGGCAGATAGGCTGCGACCTGCAAAATCGAGCCGAACTCAGGCTTTGAAAAGCATGAAGATCGGCTCCCTTTCCCCCTCTCCCCAAAGGGGCGAGGGGACTGACCGAGGTGTTTGGCAGATAGGCTGCGACCTGCAAAATCGAGCCGAACTCAGGCGTTGAAAAGCATGAAGATCGGCTCCCTTTCCCCTCTCCCCTTTGGGGAGAGGGCTGGGGTGAGGGGTGGATTTCAAGTCTTCCCCAAAACCCGGATCCGCCTCAGTTGCTCTTCACCGCATAATCCGGCTTCTTGTCGTTGCCATCGATAAACGGGCTCCACGGCTGGGCGCGGATCGGGCCTTCGGTCTGCCACACCACGTTGAACTGACCGTCGGCCTGGATCTCGCCGATCATCACTGGCTTGTGCAGGTGGTGGTTGGTCTTGTCCATGGTCAGGGTGTAACCCGATGGCGCGGCAAAGGTCTGGCCGGCCAGGGCTTCGCGGACTTTGTCGACGTCGGTGGACTTGGCTTTCTCCGCCGCTTGCGCCCACATGTGAATGCCGACGTAGGTGGCTTCCATCGGGTCGTTGGTCACCGCTTTGTCGGCGCCCGGCAGGTTGTGTTTCTTGGCGTAGGCTTTCCAGTCTGCGACGAATTTCTTGTTAGCCGGGTTCTCCACCGATTCGAAGTAGTTCCACGCCGCGAGGTTGCCCACCAGCGGTTTGGTGTCGATGCCGCGCAGTTCTTCTTCGCCGACCGAGAACGCCACAACCGGAACGTCAGTAGCTTTCAGGCCCTGGTTGGCCAGTTCTTTATAGAACGGCACGTTGGAGTCGCCGTTGACCGTGGAGATGACCGCCGTCTTGCCGCCCGCCGAGAATTTTTTGATGTTGGCGACGATGGTTTGATAGTCGCTGTGGCCGAACGGGGTGTAGACCTCTTCGATGTCCTTGTCTGCCACACCTTTGGAGTGCAGGAACGAGCGCAGGATTTTGTTGGTGGTGCGCGGGTAGACGTAGTCGGTGCCGAGCAGGAAGTAACGCTTGGCGCTGCCGCCTTCTTCGCTCATCAGGTATTCCACCGCCGGGATCGCCTGCTGGTTCGGCGCGGCGCCGGTGTAGAACACGTTTGGCGACATTTCTTCGCCTTCGTACTGCACCGGGTAGAACAGCAAGCCGTTGAGTTCTTCGAACACCGGCAACACCGATTTACGCGATACGGAAGTCCAGCAGCCGAACACCACGGCGACCTTGTCCTGGGTCAGCAACTGCCGGCCCTTTTCGGCGAACAGCGGCCAGTTCGAGGCCGGGTCGACGACTACCGGTTCCAGCATCTTGCCGTTCACGCCGCCCTTGGCGTTGATTTCGTCGATGGTCATCAACGCCATGTCTTTGAGGGATGTTTCGGAGATCGCCATGGTACCGGACAGGGAGTGCAGGATACCGACCTTGATGGTCTCTGCGGCCTGGACCGTCCAGGTCATGCCCATCGCGGCAATGGATGCCGAGAGTGTGAAAGCCTTGATCAAGCTGCGACGCTTCATTGTGCTAACTCCGTGAACATTAGTATTTTTTTTGATTGGCAGAGGCGGACTACTGAAAGCTGTTTTGCAAGGGCTGTGCCTGGTCGGGTTTTGGCAAGAAAATGTCGTGTTAGAGCGGTTGCGCGGGGACGGCGGCGCACCAGGAAGGGACGCCGAGGATGCACTGGTGCGTCGGGTTGCGCCAGATTGGGGCGAAGACTGATGCAGGAACTGTGTTGGTGCTGTGTATGAACTTGTAGGAGTTGTGTAGGAGCTGTGTAGGAGCTGTCGAGTGAAACGAGGCTGCGATCTTTTGACTTTGATTTTTTAAGATCAAAAGATCGCAGCCTCGTTTCACTCGGCAGCTCCTACAGGGGAATGAGGGGCTCTGAAGATCAGCGTCGGCGCATGAGGCCGATGAAGAACAGGCCGCCGATGGCGGCGGTGGCGACGCCGATGGGTAGATCTTCGGGGGCGATGAGGGTGCGGGCGGCGACGTCGACCCAGACCAGAAACACGCTGCCGAGCAAGACGCAAACGGGCAACAATCGGCGATGCTCCGCCCCGACCAACCGCCGCGCAATGTGCGGCACCATCAACCCGACAAACCCGATGGACCCGCTGATCGAAACGAGCACCCCGGTCATCAGCGACGCAATCAAAAACACCCGCAACCGCACGGTCCGGGCATTCAGGCCGAGCGTCACGGCAGTCTGCTCGCCTGCCATCAAGGCATTAAGCGGCCGAGCCATTCCCAGCAATAAAACCAGGCCAAGCAATACACTCGCGGCAGGCACGGCGAGCAATTCCCAACGCGCCAACCCGAGCCCGCCGAGCATCCAGAACATCACCGCCGAACTGGCGCGATGATCCCCCATAAACAGCAGCAAATTGGCAATCGCCATCATCACGAACGACACCGCCACGCCACACAACAACAGCCGATCACTGTCCAGCCGCCCGTTGCGATTGGCGATCATCAACACGATCAACATGCTCGCCAGCGCGCCGATAAACGCGGCAATCGGCAAGGTCAGTAGCCCGACAATCTCACCGACATGCAGCACCACAATCACCGCGCCCAAGGTGGCGCCAGAGGTCACACCGAGCAAATGCGGATCGGCCAGGGGATTGCGCGTCACCGCTTGCAACACCGCGCCGATCAACGCCAATCCGGCACCCACCAACGCCCCGAGCAACATGCGCGGCACGCGAATCAGCCACACGATATGTTCCTGCCCGGCAGCCCAGTCCGGCACGCCGATACCGAGCAGCTTGTGCAGTAAAATCCGCCACACCACGTCCACCGGCACTCGCGCCGGGCCGAAGCCCAGGGACACCACGCACGACACCAGCAACAGCGCGCCGAGGGCGATCAGCAGCAAGGCATAGCGACGATCGATCATTCGCCGTGGAACCCTTTGGCCAGGGTTTCAACCGCCAGCACGTTGTCGATCCCCGGCGTGGCCTGCACGTAGGGGATGACGATGAAGCGCTGGTTCTTGATCGCGTCCACCGATTGCAGGGCTTTGTTGTTGAGCAGGAATTGCTCTTTCTGCTCGGCGGTAACTTCGCCATAGTCGACGATCACGATCACTTGCGGATTGCGCTCGACCACGTTCTCCCAATTGACCCGCGTCCAACTGGCCTCGACGTCATCCAGAATATTGCGCCCTCCAGCGGCATCGATCAGCGCTTGCGGCATGCCGAGACGGCCGGACGTCATGGCCCGGTCTTCGCCGCTGTCGTAGAGGAACACCCGGGGTTTGTCGGCGGGCAGACTCTTGCGCACCTCCTCAACTTGCGCCTGCATATCCGCGATCAAGGTATTGGCGCGGTCCTGCACGTCGAAGATTTTGCCGAGGTTGCGCAGGTCGTTGTAGGTGTCGTCCAGGCTGGCCGCCGGGCGCTTCATCACGAACGCGCAGGACTCGGTCAGCTCATAGACATTGATGCCCAGCGGTTGCAGGGTTTGCGGCGTCAGGTCACCGCCGACGCGCATGCCGTAATCCCAACCGGCGAAGAAGAAATCGACGTTGGCGTTGAGCAGGGTTTCCACCGACGGGTACTTCGCCGCCAGTTCCGGCAGACCGTCGAGAATGGTCTGCATGTCGGGTGTAACCGACTTCCAGCCGCTGACGCCGCTATAGCCGACCATGCTCGACTTGAGGCCGAGGGCGAGCATCATCTGGGTCATGTTGATGTCGTGGCTGACCGCGTGTTTCGGCGCTTGTTTGAACGTCACGTCGCGGTTGCAGCTCTGGACGGTCAGCGGGTATTTCGTGGCCTCGGCAGAGGCTTGGGCAGCGCCCAGCAACAGGGCGACGCACAGCAGGGAACGCACAGTCATGGTTGGGTTATCCAGGTGATTCGGGGGTAGCCGTGGAGGGGGTGTTCATCGATCAGCGCTTCGACGCCGAATACATCGCGCAGCAGCAGGGCGGTCAGGACTTCTTTCGGCGTGCCGCTGGCGACGATGCGGCCGTGGTTGATCACGTACAAACGATCGCAGAAAGCGGCGGCCAGGTTGAGGTCGTGGATGCTCGCCAGCGTGCCGATGTTCAGGCGTTTGACCAATTGCAAAAGCTCAAGCTGATAGCGCGGGTCGAGGTGGTTGGTTGGCTCGTCGAGGATCAGTAGTTGCGGTTGCTGTGCCAGGGCGCGGGCGAGGATCACTCGCTGCTTTTCACCACCGGAGAGGGTGGCGAAGGCATGGTCTTCGAAGCCTTTTAAGCCAACGGATTCCAGTGCTTGATTGGCAAGGTTTCGGTCCTCCAGCGTGTCGCCGTCGAACAACCCTTTGTGCGGCGTGCGGCCCATGGCGACCACTTCTTCGACGGTGAGGCCGAAGGCGTCGGGGAACTCCTGCAAGACCACGGCGATGCGTTGCGCGCACCAGCGGGAGGATTGCTTCCAGACATTGTGGTGGTCGAGCGTGACCTCGCCGCTCTCGGGTTTGCTGAAGCGATAGGCGCAACGCAACAGGCTGGTCTTGCCGCTGCCGTTGGGGCCGATCAACCCGACAAACTCACCGGCGGCCACGTGCAACGAGGCATCACGCAGTTGGAACTGGTGATGACAATGGCCGTGGCCCAGGGGTGTCCAGGCGAGGTTGGTGAGGTTGAGCGAGGTCATGCGGGTTCCGTTGGGTGGTGATCGTGATTGCGGTGTTTGTCTGGTAGATCGACCCCTCACCCCAGCCCTCTCCCCAAAGGGGAGAGGGGGAAAGGGAGCCGATCTTCATGCTGTTCAAAGCCTGAGTTCGACTCGATATCTCAGGTCGCAGAATGTCGAAAGAACGCGTCGGTCAGTCCCCTCGCCCCTTTGGGGAGAGGGTTAGGGTGAGGGGTGGTTCTCAAGTCAAAACTCATAATCCGCTGTGACAAAAAACGACCGCGGCTCACCCAAAATCCACTGCTGCCCCTCATTGTATTGGCTTTGCGCATACTGCCGGTCAAACAGATTGTTCACCTGCAACCCCAGCGTCGTATTGCGCAGCGCTTTCCAGGACAACGTGGCATCGATCACGGTGTAGCTCGGCAACTCATTCCGGTTCGCCATGTCGGCAAAACGCGCATCGACATAACGCACGCCAGCGCCGGCCTTCAGGTCATCGTTGATCGCTTTGCTCAGCCACAAATTCGCCGTGCGGCGCGGTACATCGGTCGGGCGGTTGCCGTTGTATGACACAGTCTCACCGTTCACCACCGCCGAGAAATCGTCGTACCTGGCTTTGACGATGGCCGCGTTGGCTTGCAGTTGCCAGGCATGGGGCAGTTGTAGATCAAGGCTGGCTTCGAGGCCATTCGACGATTGCTGGCCAACTTGCTGTTTGAGCGTCGGGTTGCCCGGATCATCGGTCAGCAGTTTCTTTTTGACGATGCGATACGCCGCCAGGGTGAACTCGCCGCGCTGGTCCCAGAACAGTTGCTTCACACCGATTTCGGTCTGTCTGGCGGTGGACAAGTCATATTGCTGCTGGCTCGGGCTCAGAGAAATCAAGCCGCCGACGCCATCGGTGCTCGTGGCGTACTGGCCATAGAACGACGTGTCCGGCGTCAGCGCAAACACCAACCCGGCCTTCCAGTTGTTGCCGGTCAGGGTCTTGTCGCTTTGGCTGTCATCGATCAGGTTGGTGCGATCGACATGCACGTAGTCGCGGCGCACGCCGGTGATCACCGACCAGCGCTCGCTCAGTTGCGTGCGGTTTTCCGCAAACATCGACATCTGTTTGGTCGTGGACTGGAACTGACTGCGATACGGATCGGCACTTTCAAAGCGACCCGGTTGCGGGTGATACACATCCACCGGTTGTCCGTTCGGCAGCACGTCGTTGAATGGTGAATTGCTGTCGAGCTGGAAGCGGATGCGGTTGTAATCAACGCCCGTTACTGTCTGGCTGTCGAGGCCGAACAGGGTGTGTTTGAAGGTGAAGGTCTGGCGATCACCAATCTGTTCCTGGGTGTGGCCGATGCCGAAATAACCACTGCGGCTCAGTTGTTGGGTGTCGCGGTCGAAGTTGTAGTTCTCGGCGTTCTGCCAGCGGCGCTGGGCCTTGAGGTAATACAGCTCGTTGCTCGAACTGACGTTATCGGAGATATGCCATTCGCTGGTCAGCCGCGTCCATTGATCGTTGTAGTGCTGTTTGTCGTTGCTGACGTTGTAATTCTTGTCCCGCAGGCTTTCCTTGAAGCGGCCGTTGATCAGCGGCGTGCCGAAGTAGTTCATCGGGTTCTGGTCGCCGTAATCGTGGGCGAGGGTGAACGCCAAATCATCAGTCGCCTGCCAGCGCAACGCCGCGCTGATGAAGTCGCTGGCGGAATCGCCGCGATCAACCCAGCCATTGCTGCGCAGGCGATTGAGGTTCAAGCGATAGCTCAGGGTATCGGTCAGCGAGCCGCCGCTGTCGAAGGCTTGCTGCTGGGCATCGTAGGAACCGTAGCCAATGCGCAGGTGGTTTTCGATCTCGCCGTCGAAGGGCTTTTTCGGGATCACGTTGACCACCGCCCCGGTCGCGCCTTCGCCATACAACACCGAGGCTGGGCCGCGCAGGACATCGACGCGCTCCACCGACCAGGTGTCGACCGGGAACGTCACCGTGCCCATGCCGCTGTACAGGCGATTGCCGTCATACAACTGCATCACCGAACCCTGCCCGGTAAAACCTCGCGCCGACAACGACGTACCACCATCCCCCGGCGTGCCGGTGCGGCTGATGCCGGTGCTGCGCGACACCGCGTCCTGCACACTGCGATCACCGCGAGCACGGATCTGCTCACCGGTCAGGCTTTCGACACTGGCCGGGGTTTCCATCGCCGTGAGGTTCAGGCGCGAACCGGCGGTGGTCGGCGTGTTCAGGCTGACGCTTTGATCGTCCACGGCGGTGGCGGTGATGGTGCCGGTGGGCAACGTCAGCGCTTGCGCCTGGGCGTTGTTATTCAAAGCGAGCAGGCAAAGGCTGGACAAGAGGTACTTGTTCATCGGGGCGGTGAATCACTTCTGCAAAGAAAACCCGCAACATTCCGGTTGCGGGCAGGGCGGCTCATTTGCGTTATACAGTAACACTAAAAATGACCGGGAGATAAGCGCGCGAAGTCTACAGATCCCTCTAATGCGCGCATCTCGCCTGTTTCATGATGAAGGTGAGGCGGATTCAGTTTGTCGGTTGAAGCGCGACAGCAGCAGCCGATCGAGCAGCCACACGACTATCAGCGAAGCACCCACCAGCGGAAAAATCACCGCCAGCGCGAGCATGATCGCCACTCCGGTTTTCCATTTCGGCAAGTCGTGACGCAGCGGCGGCACACCGAATTTGCCGTCCGGGCGACGCTTCCACCAGATCACCACACCGCTGACGGCACTGAGCAGAATCATCAGACAGATCAGCAGCACGACGATCTGGTTGAACGCACCGAACATCTTGCCTTCATGCAACATCACGCCGATTTCCGTGGCGCGGGCAACGCTGCCGTATTGCTCGAAGCGCACGTCGGCGAGGACGTCACCGGTGTATTGATCGACGTGCAGGGTCGCGTCGTTGCGCGGGTCGTCGGCGAACACCGCGATGGTGAATACGCCGGTGGCGGTGGTCGGCAAGGTGATGCTGTAACCCGGCTCGACCTTGCGTTGCACGGCGATGTTTTGCACGTCTTGCAGGCTGATGGTCGGCGCTGCGGGACCGGCCGGTGCGGCGCCGTGGGCCATGTGTTCGGCGTGGTCGCCGGACATCGGCATCGGCGTGTTTTCCATGGCCCAAGGCACGGTCTGGCGCGTAGCGCTGTTGAGGCTGCGGGCTTCGACGTCGGACTTCGGCACGTTGTCCCACATCGCGGCCGGGAAGGTGTTCCAGACCTCGGCGTATTGCTTGCCCCAGAAACCGGTCCAGGTCATGCCACTGAGCAGCATCACCAGCAAAAACGCCGCGCCCCAGAAACCGGTAACAGCATGCAGGTCACGCCACAGCACACGCCCGCGACTGTTCAATCGTGGCCACAGCACGCCAGCAAACTGACCCCGTGGCCACCACAGGAAAACCCCGGACACCACCAACACCACGCCCCAACCTGCGGCCAGTTCCACCAGCCGATCACCGACGGTGCCGATCATCAGTTCGCCGTGAATCGCCCGGGCGAGGGCTTGCAGATTTTGCTTGGCGTCTTGCTCACCGAGGATGTCGCCGTGGTATGGGTCTATGAAAACGTTGAGCTCGTGACCGGCATTGATCACGACAAACTGTGCGCTGCGTTCCGCGTTGGGCGGTGGCAGGTATTGTTTGATCTGGCCTTGCGGGTACGCCAGTTTCACCCGCTTGAGCAGGTCGTCGGCAGACACCGCGTGATGCCCGGCCGGGACGTTCATCAGGCTGCCGTACATCAACGGATCGAGTTGCGGTTTGAACAGGTAAATCAGGCCGGTCAGGGCCAGCATGACCATGAAGGGTGCGACGAAGAGCCCGGCGTAAAAATGCCAACGCCAGGCCAGGTTGTAGAAGTTCGGTTTGGGCTGTTTCATCGGTTGTGCTCCGCTTTGGCATGGATCTGTTTTAGTTCTTGATGTGCGGTTCCTTCGCAACCCATCGCGAGCCAGCTCACCCTTCAAGTACTGCGCTGTCCCTGTGGGAGCGAGCCTGCTCGCGAAGCTTTTAAAAACTCATATCCACCTTGGTCCAGAGCGTGCGCCCCGGTTCGTTGATGGCTTGCGGGTCATTGGCCGGGTAGCCGAACCCGGCATTCCCCGCCAGGTTCAAGTGCTCGGCGTAGGCCTTGCCGAACAAGTTGTCGACGCCCGTGCTGACCTTCCAATTCTTGTTGATGCGGTACGCGCCGTTCAGCGAGAACACGCCGAAACCCGAGCTCTTGTCGAAGTCCTTGCCGACCACGTTGCCCTTGTTCTGGTCGATACGGTTTTGCGCCGCCACCACACGCCACAAGGCCCCGGCGCTCCAGTTGTCTTCGCTGTAGGTCAGGCCTAGTCGCGCGTCCAGCGGCGGCATTTGCGGCAGGGCCTTGCCGTCGCTGCTGTTCTTGCCCCAGGCGTAGGCCAGGGTCGCGTCGGCTTTCCAGTTGGAGGTCAATTTGTAAGCGGCACCGAGTTCGCCACCCATGATTCGCGCGTCGATGTTTTGCGCTTGTGAGGTGCTGCCCATCATCCCGGGCGTGTAGTTGAACAGGATGTAATCGCGCACCTGCCCGACGTAACCCGAGGCCCAGGCTTCGAGGTCTTCGGTCTTGTATTGCAGGCCGAAGTCGAGCTGGGTGGTTTTCTCGGGCTTGATCGAATCGAAAGCATTCACCGAACCGGCGGCACCGGCATCAGGGGAAAACAGCTCCCAGTAATCCGGGAAACGCTGGGCGTGGCCGAGGCCGGCGTACAGCGTGGTCGGGCTGTCGGCCAGGTCACGCTCGTAGCGGATAAAGCCGCTGGGCAGGGTGTCGGCGCGGGTCTTGTCGGCCGTCGGGTTCGGCATGCTCATCATGCCGGTGTCGGTGGTCTGCCGATAATCCTTGGCTGAGGCGCGGTCCACCCGCGCTCCGGTGATCACGCGATCGCGGTCGGCGGCGTACCAGGTCAGCTCGCCGAATACGCCGTAGTTATGGAAATCGGCGTCCTTGGTGTAGGGCAGGTCTTTATAGGTGTCGATGCCCATGCTGCTGCGTTGGCGGTGCTCGTTGGTCTGGGCGTCGAGGCCGCTGATCAACTGCACGTCTGCCCAGCGCCAGGTGGCTTTGATCCGCGCGCCAAGAGTGCGACGGTCGACGTTCGAAGCCATCGGTCCCGCCATCATCCCGGTGCCGGACGGCGTGCGCAGGGTGTAGTTGTCCATCACGTGGTCGGCGTAGTTGTAGTAGACCTGAGCCTCGACCTTATCCAGCACGTCGCCGATGTTGGACTTTTCGAAACGCAGGCCCAGGCTTTCGCGCTTGAACTGCGAACCGTCCATGCCGCGCCCGGCGTAACGCGCTTCGCCATCGCCCTTGCCGGCGGTGAGTTCCAGCAGGGTGTCGGCGTCCGGGGTCCAGCCGAGCGCCACGTCACCGTTCCACTTGTCGTAGCGCGACGCCACGGTGTCGTTGTTGCCGTCCTTGTAGTCGTCGGAATGCGCGGTGTTGCCGATCACCCGCACGTAGCCCAGAGGCCCGCCGGCCGCGGCGTCCACCACTTTGTCGAAGCGACCGTTGGAGCCGGCCAGCACGCTGGCGTTGACGCGGGTGCCGAGTTCGCCGAAGTGTTCCGGTTCGCGGTCGAACAGGATCGTGCCGGCGGAGGCGCCCGGGCCCCAGAGCACGGTTTGCGGGCCTTTGATCACGGTGAGTTTGTCGTAGGTTTCCGGGGAGATGTACGACGTTGGCGCGTCCATCCGGCCCGGGCAGGCGCCGAGCATCATGCTGCCGTTGGTGAGGATGTTCAGCCGCGAACCGAACATGCCGCGCAGCACCGGGTCGCCGTTGGTGCCGCCATTGCGCACCAGGGCGAAGCCGGGAATGGTCTTCAGATAATCGCCACCGTCACTGGCCGGCACCGGTTGGCGCGGGTCCTTGGGATTGGTGACGATGGTCAGCGGCGAACTCGGGGCGATGGCGGTGATGACCGTCGGGCTCAACTCTTCGGAGTGGCCGGCGTGTTCATCGGCCAGCGCCATCGGGGTCAGTAAAACGCTGCACAGGACGGCGGTAGCGTGGGTGCAACTCAAGCGTGTGTTAGCAGAAAACCTGGACATGACAATTTCCATCGAACAGTCGTAAACGACACGGCCGGCAGCCTTGGAGCAATGCCAAGCAGTCAAGGAGTTCAACATTGCCATCCCTGAGGGAGCGGGCTTGCTCGCGAAAGCGGTATGCCAGTCGACATTAACGTTGACTGACACTCCCTCTTCGCGAGCAAGCCCGCTCCCACAGGTGCGCGCCTTAACTGATCAGCACTGCGCCTTGGTCTGTTTTCTAAGCCGTGTGAGATCGGGTGGGTGTTTACGCGACGATGGGCGGCGCGCGGGTGCGGGCGCCGGGAAAGAACGGTTGCCGGGCGTGGCCCAGGCGAGGGGAGGGTGTGGTGAAGGTGTTGGTGGTCGGTGTGTCGAAGGCAACGAAAGTCTGGCCGCCGGTGAGCGCCGGGCAGTTGAACAGCAGGCTGCAATAGCCGCATTTTTCCCAGAGCGCATGGTGTTCGGCGGCGGGTGGGCAGTGCTCTTGCGCCTGTTCGCCGTGCCCGTCCATGCTCATGCCCATCGGCATGCTCATGCTCATGCTGATGTTCATGAGCGGCGAGGCGCGCTGATCCATCGGCATCGACTGAGAAATCAGTGGACCGATAAAGATCATCAACATGGCGAACAGGCTGATCCAGCTGCCGCGGGTCAGTCCTGACGACTGACGGCGGTGTGCGGATGACCTGGCGCTAAGCGGGCGCATGGCGTTTGCGGCTCAGGCGATTACTGGGCGTGAGCGTGCATCTGCATATCTTCCGGCGGTTTTTTCTGCACCGAGACTTCAACCGTCACGTCACCGGACTTCTCGAAGTGCATCGTCAGCGGGAAACGTTTGCCGTCGCTCAACAGGCTGCGGTCTTTCAGGTTCAGCAGCATCACGTGATAGGCCATCGGTGCGAATGTGACGTTGCCGCCAGCCGGGATATCGACGCTCGGCACCTGCTGCATTTTCATCAGATCGTTCTGCATGACGTGCTCATGTAACTGGGCGATTTCCGAAATCGGCGAATCGACACTCAGCAACCGGTCAGCGGTTTTGCCGTTGTTGTGAATCACGAAGTAAGCCGCCACGGTTGGCGCGTTGGGCGGCAGTTCCTGCGACCACGGATGGGCGATTTCCAGCGCCCCGGCCTTGTATTCGTGGGCATTGGCGAAACAGGCAGGCAACAGCAGCGCGGCCAGAACGATGAGTTTGTTCAACATGGCAGTTCTCCAGAACGATTCAAAACGCAGGTCAATTGCGAGAAGGAATCACACCAGAGGGGACGCGCGGGGATTGAGACTCGGCCATTGCTGGCGCGGTGTGGGCGAATCGAGAGAAGCGGCGGGCAAGCTGCGATTGGCCTCGAACGGCGCGAAATACAGCTGCGGCACATGCCCCGGCAACGCCACCAACGGCGCGGAACCCGAGCAACACCAGCAATGCTGCATGTTGGAATGATCGTCGCTTGTCGGGGATTTCTGTTCCAGCGTGCCCAGGGAAATCGCTACCATCCTGGTCCCGCTGGAGGTGCAAAAACTGCCCCACAACAACTGCTCGGCGGGTGACTTCGCCGCCTGCGCCATCGCTCCGCTCAACGGCATGGCGAGCATATTGAACAGCACTGCAAAGCAGGCGATCCAGGCAAATGCGAGCCGTTGTCGGGACATGGGACAAATCCGGTTGAGTGGGCGATCAGGCGCGGCCATTTAGCCTGATCAGGGCCGATAAGTAAAAAAGCGGCGTGCGGTGTGGTGTCGCAGCACGCTTAGAGAGCAACGGCGTGCAGACGCAGGCCCAAGGCTTTCATAACTTTCATGATAGTCGCGAATTCCGGATTGCCAGTGCTGCCTAGCGCTTTGTACAGACTCTCGCGACCTAAACCGGCATCGCGGGCGATTTGTGTCATACCTTTTGCTCGGGCGATGTCGTTGAGCGCGGCGCGTATAAGAACGCCGTCGCCTGCATCTTCGTCGAAGCAAGCATCAAGATAAGCGGCCATCTCTTCCGGTGTTTTAAGGAACTCGGCGGCGTCGAAGCGGGTGAACTGTTCGGTCATGACTTACTCCTCGTTACCGATGGTTTGCGCCATTTGAACGGCGCGTTTGATATCTCGTTTTTGGGTCGACTTGTCTCCACCTATCAGTAGGAAATAAACCACTTCACCTCTGCGAGTGAAGTACATCCTGTAGCCGGGACCGTAATGAACGCGCATTTCATAGACCGCTGCCCCAACCGGCTCGCAATCACCAAAGTTTCCATGTTCGGCAGATCGGAGTCTGGCGATGATGAGAGCCTTGCCAATGGTGTCTTTCAATGAGTCGAGCCAATCGGCAAATACACGGGATTTTTCGAAGTGGATCATAACGTAATCGTATTCCTTGGGATACAGTCTGGCAAGTACCGCTTTTTGGGGGATGAGGCTGGCCGTCCCTCATGAAAGGTGGGTCTGCTTGATCGGGTTAGAGGAATCCGAATATAGGGCTGAAGTTAATGGGGGAATAGCCGGCGCTTTCCTGAAAATCTGCCAGCCAATTCTCAGGTTTTTGAAGACCTCAGGAATGGTCTGACACGGACAAGGCTTTCAGCACTTGTTCGACCGACCCAAACTCCCGCTCAACCCCCACCAACACCGGCCGCTTTAACACCAACACCGGCACCCCGCGTTCCCGCGCCACTTCGAGCTTCGGCTCCGTCGCGGTGCTGCCGCTGTTTTTGCTGATCAACACGTCGATCTGCCGACGCTCGAACAGCTCACGTTCATCCTCGATCACAAACGGCCCACGGGCGCCGATGACTTCGCAGCGTTCGTTGCCGGGGTAAACGTCGAGGGCGCGCAGGGTCCAGAATTGCGCTGGCGGGATTTCGTGCAGGTGTTGCAAGGGCTCGCGGCCGAGGGTGAACAGCGGTCGGCGGAAGGGTTTGAGGGCTTCGATCAATTCAGCCCAGTCGCTGACTTCGCGCCAGTCATCGTCGGCCTGTGGTTGCCAGGCCGGACGTCGCAGGGCCCAGCACGGGATGCCACACCGTTTTGCGGCGGTCGCGGCGTTCTGGCTGATTTGCGCCGCGTAGGGGTGGGTGGCGTCCAGCAGCAATTCAATGCCTTCGTCACGAATGAACTGCGCCAGACCTTCCGCGCCGCCGTAACCGCCGACGCGAACCTGACAGGTTAAATCCGTCGGCACACGACCGACGCCGGCCAGGCTGTAAATATGTTCCGGGCCTAGCGTCCGGGCGATGGCCAAGGCTTCCGTCACGCCACCGAGCAGCAATACACGCTTCATTCAAAAGCTCCCGCATGACCCACAATCCCGCCCTGTCGATCGATGGCAAACACCTCGACCTGAACCTGTGCCGGCACCACGCTGCGAGCGAATTCCAGCGCATGGCGACACACTTCATCTCCCAGCGCGATGCCAACAGCACTGGCCATGGCCAGCGCCTGCTGACTGGTGTTCGCTTCGCGAATCGATTGTTGTAACGCTTCATCAGCGCCAATTCCGGCTGCCCATTCCGCCAGTTGCGGCAGGTCGATGCTCGAATGCCGACTGTGCAAATCCATATGCCCGGCCGCCAATTTGCTGATCTTGCCGAAGCCGCCGCACAGGCTGAGTTTATCCACAGGCACTCGGCGCACATGCTTGAGCACCGCGCCGACGAAGTCGCCCATTTCGATCAGGGCGATTTCCGGCAGGTCGTAGACCCGGCGCATGGTGTCTTCGCTGGCATTGCCGGTGCAGGCAGCGATGTGCAGGTAGCCGTTGGTTTTTGCGACGTCGATGCCCTGGTGGATCGAGGCAATGTACGCCGCGCAGGAAAATGGCCGCACGATCCCGCTGGTGCCGAGGATCGACAGGCCGCCGAGAATCCCCAGGCGCGGGTTCATGGTTTTCAGTGCCAGGGCTTCGCCGTTTTCGACGTTGACCGTGACCTCGAAACCGCCGCTGTAGCTCGATTCTTCGGCGAGTAAGGTCAGGTGATCGGTGATCATCTTGCGCGGCACCGGGTTGATCGCCGGTTCACCGACGTTCAACACCAAACCTGGCCGGGTAACGGTGCCGACACCTCGGCCAGCAATAAACCGAATGCCCGGTTCGGCGTCCAGGCGCACGCGGGAATAGAGCAATGCTCCGTGGGTCACATCCGGATCATCACCGGCGTCCTTGATCGTCCCGGCCTCGGCACCATCGTCGAGCAAACGGCAGAACTCCAGGCGCATCTGCACCCGTTTGCCTTTGGGCAGGACGATCTCTACCGCGTCGGCACTCGCGCCACTGAGCAACAGGCGCGCAGCCGCGAGGCTGGTGGCCGTGGCGCAACTGCCGGTGGTCAGGCCGCTGCGCAGGGGCGCGGGGTGTTCGGCGGTTTCGTCACGCATCGAGCGGTTTCGTCACATCAAGCAGGGTAATCGGCAGCGCCTGGCGCCAGGTATCGAACTCGCCCAACGGTTGCGCCTGGGCAATGTGGATGCGGGTCAGCTCACCGCCGTGTTGTTCGCGCCAGGCCATCAGGGTCATTTCGCTTTGCAGGGTGACGGCGTTGGCGATCAGGCGGCCACCGGGTTTTAGCGCGGCCCAACAGGTGTCGAGCACACCATCGCGGGTCACGCCGCCGCCGATGAAAATCGCGTCCGGACGTTCGAGGCCGGCCAAGGCGTGCGGTGCGCTGCCGCGAATCAGTTGCAGGCCCGGAACGCCCAGCGCATCGCGGTTGTGTTCGATCAACAACTGTCGACCGTCATCCGCCTCGATGGCCAGCGCCCGACAGCTTGGGTGAGCGCGCATCCACTCGATGCCGATCGAGCCGCTGCCCGCGCCGACGTCCCACAGCAGTTCGCCGGGTGTTGGCGCGAGGCGGGCGAGGGTGATGGCGCGCACGTCGCGTTTGGTCAGTTGGCCGTCGTGCTTGAACGCGGAGTCCGGTAACCCGGCCAGTCGAGACCGGCGCGGTGTGTGCGGTTCGGCGATGCATTCGATGGCGACCAGATTCAAGTCAGCGATTTCGACCGGGTTCCAATCACTGGCAACGCCTTCTATTCGCCGTTCAGCTTCGCTGCCCAAGTGTTCCAGGACGGTCAACCGGCTCAACCCAAAACCCTGCTCATGCAGCAACGTCGCGATAGCCGCCGGACTTTGCCCGTCATTGCTCAGCACCAATAACCGCACGCCACTGAACAGGTGCGCATTGAGCGCAGCCACCGGTCGAGCCACCACCGAAAGCGTTACCACCTCGTGCAACGGCCAACCCATTCGAGCCGCTGCGAGGGAGCAAGAGGAAGGCGCCGGCAAGATCAACATCTGCTCGGCAGGCACTTGCCGCGCCAGGCTGGCGCCGACGCCAAAGAACATCGGATCGCCGCTGGCCAGCACGCACACCGGTTCACCATGGCGCTCCAGCACCGGGGCCAGGGAAAACGGGCTCGGCCACAACTGCCGCGCGCCACGAATGCACACCGGCAGCAAATCCAGTTGGCGCTGGCCGCCAATGATCCGCGAAGCGCCCAGCAGCGCCCGTCGGGCGTTTTTGCCCAGGCCCTTGAAGCCGTCTTCACCGATTCCCACTACTGTCAGCCAGGGTTGCATCCGCCATCCTCAAAAAAAGTCCGCAAACGGACTGTTCCGACGGGCAGGCTTTTCATGCCGTCGAACAAAGCAGGCATAATACCGCGCCTTCGCCCGCGAAGCGCCTTTCCCACATTGCCGGTCGCCCCCTTGAACGAACGCCCGATGTCCACTGCCATACGCCCCTCGGCTTGCCCGGGGTTGCTGCGTATTGTCCAGGCGCTGGATGGCGGGATTTGCCGGATCAAGTTGAATGGCGGTTCGATCAGTGCCGATCAGGCTGAAGCGGTGGCCAATGCAGCCGAGCGCTTCGCCAGCGGTGTGATCGAAGCGACCAACCGCGCCAACCTGCAGATTCGCGGGATTGGCCGCGAAGAGGCGCCATTGATCGAGAGCCTGCTGGCCGCCGGACTGGGGCCACGCAGCGCGGCGGGCGACGACGTGCGCAACCTGATGCTCAGCCCGAGCGCCGGGATCGACCGGCAAATGTTGTTCGATACGCGCCCGTTGGCCGAACAGATCCTCGACAGCCTGCAAAGCCATCCGCGTTTCCACGCGTTGAGCGCCAAGTTCGCCGTGCAACTCGATGGCGGCGAAGGTCTGGCGATGCTCGAACATCATCATGACCTGTGGTTGAGCGCCGTTGAACACAATGGCGAGTGCTTGTTGGCCTTCGGCCTGGCCGGGTGCCCGACGGATGCGCCGATCAGTGCGGTGCGGCTGGAGCATGGTCACGCACTGGTGATCGCGGTGCTTGAGCTGTTCCTTGAGCTGGCGCGTCCCGAGCAGACGCGCATGCGTTATCTGCTGGCCGAGCAATCGGTGGTCGGGATTGTCGCGCAACTGGCCGAACGTGTACCGCTGGTGCCCGTCACCCGCGTGCCGCGCGCTTCGAGTGTTCTGCCTGTCGGTGCTTATCCACAGCGTGAACCCGGCCGGGTCTATGTTGGCGCAGTACCGCCCTTGGGCCGACTCGACGCCGTCATGCTCCGGGGCGCCGCCAAACTCGCTCGCGAACGCGGCGATGGCAGCCTGCGTTTCACGCCGTGGCAAAGCTTGCTGCTGCCCAATATCCACGAAGACGCCGCCGCTCAAGTTATCCACAACCTGGAAAGCCTGGGCCTGCGCTGTTCGGCCGACGATGCGTTGACGCATCTGATCGCCTGCACCGGTTCCGCCGGCTGTGGCAAAGGCCTGGCCGACACCAAGGGCGATGCCCTGCAACTGGCGGCGTTACTGCAACGTCACGGCCAAATCCTGGATGTGCATTTGTCCGGTTGCCCGCGTTCCTGTGCCGCCGCCCATGTTGCCCCGGTCACTCTGCTGGCCGTGAACCCCGGTCACTACGACCTCTATTTTCGCGATGCAGCACAGCCCGGTTTCGGCACGCTGCACGCACGCAACCTTACTATTGAAGCGGTCGCGGCCTTGCTCGACGCCCGCTCACGGAGCCCCCTTGATGCTTGATTACATCCGCGACGGTCAGGAGATCTATCGCAACTCCTTCGCGATCATTCGCGCCGAGGCCAACCTTTCGCGCATCCCGGCCGACCTGGAAAAACTTGCGGTGCGGGTGATCCACGCCTGCGGCATGGTCGAGGCCATCGACGGTCTGCAATTCTCCGAAGGCGCCGGCAAGGCCGGGCGCGATGCCTTGGCGAACGGAGCACCGATCCTGTGTGACGCACGGATGGTCAGCGAAGGCGTGACCCGCACGCGCCTGCCGGCGAACAATCAGGTGATCTGCACCCTGCGCGACGACAGCGTTCCGGAACTGGCTCGGGAGCTGGGCAACACCCGCTCCGCCGCTGCGCTGGAACTGTGGCGCCCGTACCTGGAAGGCAGCGTGGTGGTGATCGGCAACGCGCCGACCGCGTTGTTCTATCTGCTGGAAATGATCGACGCGGGCGCACCGAAACCGGCGTTGATCCTCGGCTTCCCGGTGGGTTTCGTCGGCGCCGCCGAATCCAAGGCGATGCTCGCGGCGGACAGTCGCGGTGTGCCGTTTGTCATCATGCAAGGCCGGCTGGGTGGTAGCGCCATGGCCGCCGCCGCCGTCAACGCCCTCGCCACGGAGATCGAATGATGCAGCAACCTGGACGCTTGATCGGCCTGGGCGTCGGCCCCGGTGATCCGGAACTGATTACCGTCAAAGCCCTGCGCCTGCTGCGCGAATCGCCGGTGGTGGCGTATTTCGTAGCCAAGGGCAAGAAGGGCAACGCGTTCGGCATCATCGAAGCGCACCTGCAGGAAGCGCAAAACCTGCTGCCGCTGGTGTACCCGGTGACCACCGAAGCCTTGCCGGCGCCGCTGTCCTATGAACAAGTGATCAGCGACTTTTACGACAGCGCCGCCGAACAGCTTGCCGAGCATCTGGATGCCGGTCGTGATGTAGCGGTGATCTGCGAAGGTGATCCGTTCTTCTACGGCTCTTATATGTACCTGCACGATCGCCTGGCCGAGCGCTACGTCGCCGAAGTGGTGCCGGGTGTTTGCTCGATGCTTGGCGGCGCCTCGGTACTGGGTTCGCCGCTGGTGTATCGCAATCAGAGTTTGTCGGTGTTGTCCGGCGTGTTGCCCCATGAAGAACTCAAGCGGCGTCTGGCCGATGCGGACGCGGCGGTGATCATGAAGCTGGGGCGCAATTTCCCCAAGGTGCGTCAGGTGCTCGAAGAACTCGGTATGGCCGGGCGCGCGCTGTACGTCGAACGCGCGACCATGGCCAACCAGAAAATCGTCCCGCTGGATGAAGTCGAGCCGATGTCGTCGCCGTACTTCTCGCTGATCATCGTGCCTGGCGAACGGTGGCAAGGGTGATGGGCCGGTCTGCTCCGGCCATTGTCATCCTTGGCAATGGCAGTCTCGCCACGGCGCGCAAGATTCAGCAGCGCTACCCGGAGGCCGTGATCCACGGTCTGGCCGGGCGGGTTGACGGCGCCGATCGCGAATATCAAGAGTTCGGCGCGACCCTGCGTGAGCTCTATCAACAGGACACGCCGATCATCGCACTGTGCGCGGCCGGCATTGTCATTCGCACTCTGGCGCCGTTGTTGCTGGAGAAGGGCGCCGAGCCGCCTGTGCTCGCCGTGGCCGAGAACGGCAGCGCCGTGGTGCCGCTGCTCGGCGGCTTGGGCGGGGTGAATGCGTTGGCGCGGGAGATCGCCGCCGCTCTGGACGGCGCCGCCGCGATCACCACCAGCGGTGAATTGCGTTTCGGCACGTGCCTGCTCAACCCGCCCAGCGGTTATGCCCTGGGTGATCTGGAACTAGGCAAGCGCTTCGTCTCGGATTTGCTCGCGGGCGAATCGGTGCGCATCGAAGGCCCGGCGCCGTGGCTGGCTGAGGCGCAGTTGCCGGAGGATCAACAGGCGCGATTGGCGATCCATGTCGGGCATGCCGAGCGCCAGCCGAGTGCGAATGAGCTGCTGATTTATCCGCGCAATGTTGTCGTGGCGCTGACGTCGGGAACGGCAGAAGCCATTCGCACCGCATTGCATGAAGCGAATATCGCACTGCAATCGCTGGCGTGTTTGTTGGCGGATGAAAGGGACATGGCCAGCAGTGCATTGCGCGAGACCGCACTGGAGATGGGCGTGCCGCTACGTTTCAACGCCCGGTCCGGCACGGTGCTTGAACTCGCGCGCGGCGCGGTTCCTTCACTGCTGACGGCGATTGCCATCAACGATTCGATGGCCATTGCCGTCGCCGCTGAACCGCTCGATCCACTGTTGATCGGCCGACCTCGCGGGCGCCTGGCAGTGATCGGCCTCGGCCCCGGCGCTGCCGAACTGATGGTCCCGGCGGTGAAAGCAGAACTGGCCCGGGCTAACGATGTGCTGGGTTATGAAACCTACGTGCGCATGGCTGGGCCGTTCCGCGCTGATCAAGTCATGCACTGCACCGACAACCGCGAAGAAATGCAGCGTGCCCGCCACGCCTTCGAACTCGCGGCCCAGGGGCGTTCGGTGGTGGTGGTGTCGTCCGGTGATCCGGGCGTGTTCGCCATGGCCGCGGCGGTGTTGGAAGCCCTGCACGAATCGAGCGATGCCCACTGGCATAACGTCGATCTGCAAATCCTGCCCGGCGTCTCCGCGTCCCTGGCCACTGCGGCCCAGGCCGGCGCACCGCTGGGGCATGACTTCTGCGTGATGTCGCTGTCGGACAACCTCAAACCGTGGGCGATCATCGAGAAGCGCCTCGATCTCGCCTCCCAGGCCGATCTGGCGCTGGCCTTCTACAACCCGATTTCCCGGTCGCGTCCGTGGCAATTGGGCCGTGCGCTGGAGATCGTCGCGCAACACCGCACGGCTGAAACGCCGGTGGTGCTGGGGCGTGATATCGGTCGTCCTGGCCAGACGTTGCGCGTCACCACGCTGGGGCAATTGACCCCGGATCAGGTGGACATGCGCACTATGGTGCTGATCGGTTCGTCCACCACGTGCGTGTTTCCCCGGGCCGGGGGAGGCGAGTGGGTGTATACGCCGCGCTGGTATGGCGAAAAGCCTGTCGGTTAACTAAAAAACGCCTCTGTTGAGGCGTTTTTTTATGGGCCTCTGTTATATCCGGTATGGGTTGTTCAATGCCCGATTGTCGGTGGTTGAGTTTCAAGTTGTGTAGACACTAATTGAATATCTTTGCGGTTTGATAAGTATGACTGGAGTCGTTAGTTTGGATCTAAGTCATTCCGGTTTTAGTTGGTAGATGGGGTGTTGATAAATATTTCTGCCTGATTGACTTTTTATAAGTGTTCCTATTGCCGAACTTTTTTGCGTCTTGTTCGGCTGTGCCCGATTAATATGTTTTGTTAAATATGGATGTTTAACTATGAGTCCGCATGAAGTTGTCAGTGGTCGAGAATATGTCGGTATTGCCGACCTTCTAAGTCGTTCCGAACTGGAGCGCATACTGGCGCCGTACAAGAAGACCGATCAATACGACGCCATCCTTCGCTATTACCAGGGTTGTATCGATGCGCAGAATGATCAAGCCCTGCTCCGCCCGTTGGTATTACTGCAAGAGTCGTTGAACTCACTGGTGCCGCCGTTACGTCGACGTCGGGAAACGGATGAGCCGCTGGCGTCTGGCGAGGCGATATTCGAGCTGCATCAAAAAGTCAGCGACTACGGTAACCGTGTGGCGCAAAGCGTTGAAACATTGAAAAGCGCGCTCCCGTCAGTTCCGAAGAAACTGCACTTCGTCTGGCTGGGCGGTGGTGTTGGCGATATCCAGCGCGATTACATCAATGTGTGGAAACAGGTCATGTCCAAGGACGGCCATACCTTAATGCTGTGGTACGACGCCGATGCGTTGCTGGCGTATGAGACTAACCGGATTATTGTCCAGGCAGCCAAGGCCGATGCCATGGCCACCGGTGGCGCAAAACTTGCCGATCCTATTGAACTGGGTAACTTGTATATAGAACGGTTGATGCCGCTCAAGGAGCAACTCTATACCCACCTTCGCGGGGCGCAGGAGCGGGGTGAAAGTGCCGATGAGGCGCGTATCGATCTGTTGGTTCGCGCTTATGGACAAGATGAACAAACACTCAGGGCGCTACGCGATAAACATGTGCTCAGTATGTCGGCCCTTGAAAGCAAAGATCTTGTTTTACGCGATCTGCAACGGCTGGAACAACCGCTGCGCACGGAAGATATCTATCAGCGTGAAATAAACCTGCGCGGCAACTTCGCCGCTGCGTCCGATCTCGTGCGCGCAGAGGCTTTGTCCATCGAAGGCGGGGCCTATACGGACGTAGATAACCTGCCACCGCTGATGGAGCATCTGGGCGGCGTGGACATCAGTGCATTTGCTGACAATGCACGGCTGGAAGTTTTGCAATTACTGCTGGAGCACAACCCTGAATGGATGCCCGGCCGTGTAGCAGACCGCTACAAAAAGTTTTCCGATACCATTCCTCCGGATAAACGTGCCGTGCTGGAGGCGTTCGCCAAGAGCCGGCCGGCACTGAACGACGTGTTCCACGCCCCGGAAAATCTCCATGTGCGCCCGGACGGGTTGCGCGCCGTGGCGGTCGGAGGGACGGTCAGTAATGCCTTTATGATCGCGCATCCCGGGTCTGCCACGCTCGATGCGGTGATCGACCGTTTCCTGATCAATTACGAAGTGGTGAAAACCACGGCACGCAAGGCTATCGAGCAAAACGTCAGTCATTCGGATTTTCCGGCAATGACCAGGCTGGCGCTGGCGGCTGCCGTCGAACAGTTCGGGCCGCTGGAAAAACTCACCGACATGGAAGCCTATGCCATTGAGGCATTGGCTCGGGGTGCCGCCGATTACTACAGCGATGGCCTCTACCCCGGCAGCGAGAACACCATTTTTCTGACCGGGCCGGTGGCCATGATCGAAGGTATCGGTGACTACGAAAAAAGTAACCTGACGCCAAGGACGGCCGAAGAGTTGCGTCAACTCATCGCGATCAAAAATTCCGGTACGGTGAACCGGCAGACCGAAGAGGAACTCGACCATTCCTGGAAGGAGAATGAGTCCAACTCGGCGCAATGGCTGATCGACGAGAAAAAACGCTGGCAGGAAGGCCGGTTTGCGGCGCGCTACAACGGCGACGTCACCCAACTGCTGAAACGCCAGACCATCGACTTCGAAGCCGGCTGGCCGGTGGTTGAGGGGCGGCATGTGTTGTCGACCCGAATCCTCCAGCAGTTGCTCGATCATCTCGGCGAACCCTTCCTGAGGGCGATGAGCCGGGGCGGTGATACCAGCGTGACGTTCGACAAACGGTTGCCCCTGGATTTTGACGATCGTCAGGCCATCATCGGCCAGGACGTCAGGTCATTCCCCCCCATTGGGCTGGGCGATGCCACGACCTGGCGCCTCTCCAGTCTTGAAGTGTTTGAGCAACTGGCCAGCGGTTCGTTGCTGTTGGAGCAATTGAGTGCTGCTCAACGCCTGTTGCTCGGTCAGTTGCTGGGGCTCGATTCGCTGGACAATCGCAGTTTCGAAACCGTCACTGGCGAACTCGACAACCTGGCCCGCAAGGTCAGCGAAAAAGGCCTGGCGGGACGCTACGCGGTCATCGAGGAGCAACTGTTCAAGTACAAGGCGTCCGAGTTCGTGGCGGGGTTGGCGAGCCCGGTCGAAGAGCCAACGCTTCACGGCGCGAACGCGCTGCTGCTGAAGTACAACGCCATGGAAAAGCCCTTGAGCCTGCGTCAGTGGGGGCAGCATGTGTCCCGCATCCAGCACATGGCAAAAACCGAATTTCGTGAACGGCTCGCCGAGCGCTCCGGTGAACTGATGGGCAGTTTCAGCGAGGGGGAAGCGAGCTTTGTGCCTCAGGATCTGTTGTTCGATGGCTTCGGTGACACCATCGGTCGACGCTGTTACCCCTTGGTGCTCGCCATGGCGGCGGCGGTTGCCAATGGTAAGGCGGCGGTGACAGCGCTGCGCGAACGGTTCTACTTGAGTGTCCTGGCACCTGAGGACAGCAATTCGCAACGCTTTGTGCACGCCATCGAAGCACTGCACGGCGTGGAGATGGGCGAGGGAGGCACTGCGCCGCGGGTCAACCTGCAACGGGTGGTGGCGTTGCTTGAGGCGCGCACAACGACGAGCACCCTGATGCTCAACTCTGACAACCACGCCATGCTCGTGGCCAAGACCTGGGTCGGCGATCGCAGCACCTATCACTTCTATGATCCCAACCTGGGCATTTTCGAGTTTGCCAACCCCGAGGGCATGCTCAGTGACCTCAGCAACTTTTTCGTGGACATGGGCATGGCCGACTATTACAGCGCCTACGGCGAGCGCGGCCAGCCGACGTTTGATCTGGTCGAAGTGCAAAGCGAGCAGATCGCGCAATTGGAACTGTCCTCAGGGGTGCGCGTAGAGAACATGCTGGTGCCAGGCACCTTAAAAGGTCCGGATGTTGCCAGCAGCCGAAAACGCTTGGCCAGTGCCCGGGGCCAGTCGCTGCTCAGCAACCCGCGGCTGGGCAAAAGCCTGATGGAGCTCGACAGCCATTGGTGGGGTCAACAGATCACCCAGGCCAGTAGCGACCTGCAAGCCAAAAACCAACTGACCAGCGACTTTATTCCGTTGTTTGAAACCCTGGAAATCAATCCCCGGGGCGACTATCAACTGAGCCTGATCAAACCGGAAAAAAACGGCGTGCCCGAACAACTGGTGCGCGTCACGACGGAGGATCAGCGCTTCCTGCGCATCAAGAATCACCTCAGCGAACTCTTCGACAAACTGACCACGCGCCGGCCATCCGTTATCGATCCGACCCATGCTGGCGCGGTACACACGCTCAACAGCGGTTTTGCGGTCCAGGCCTTGATGAATGCGCTGCGCGGTGGCGAGGGCGAGGACCGAAACCTGACCCTGGCCGTGCGGTTGCACGCTTATGTGAACTACGCGCAAATCGTCCATGGTCTGGTCTCCGATATCGCCGGCGTCGTCAGTCTGGTGCGCCAGGGTCTGGCTCAAGAGCGGCTGATCGCGCAGACCAGTTCCACGGTAGCGGGCGAGGCGCTCGGCCATGTGGCCGGTGAGGGCGTCGGCACGTTGCTGGGGCTGGTCAACGTCGGGTTCGATATCTATCAGTTGAACCAGGCGGACAACGATGTGGATGTCGCCCGGTTCGGCACCCAACTGGCCTTCGATTCGGCCAGTGTTGTGCTGGGCGCTGCGGGCCTGGGCGCGGGGCTGGCGTCGGCGGCTACGGCGGCCGCGTTTCTCGGCGGGGCGTCGGTGATCGTTGGCGGGTTGGCCATCGGCGTGGCCGCATTGGCCCAGGGCTTTGCCACGTTGGCGGAACGCTCGAAACAGGTGGGGCTGTTTTTCGATGAGCTGGATCATGCGTATCGCGGTGCTCCCTTCCATTGGAGCGCGCAACAGAACGCCTGGCAGGCACATCCGAAACTGGTGATCCAGAGCCTGAACCTGCGCGACGGCGTGGTGACGTACGACAGTCAGCGACTGTTCCCGCTGCGCGATCACTTCGGTGTGCCGGATTATGAGGCGGACTACGATCGGGCGATCAATCTACGGCAGAGTCTCGGACTACCAGACTCGGGCACGTTCCGTCCCGCCGCTGGCGAGGTGATCATCCTTCCCTGCACGCCTCGAACGTTCTACGGCTACGACTACACCTTTCTACCCGGAGCCACCAACCGCCATGACAAGGGTTTCGACATCGTTCGGCGCCTGGAGAAAAAGAATCCGGACGGGACGTGGCAGTTTATGTTCACTTTCTGGGCGTTTCCGGGCGAATACATCGTCAAGGGGATTTACCCCGCTTACCGGCCTCACACCCCGACCCTCATCCAGATCAAACTCGACGATGTGCCCCGCACGCTGGTCGTGCCGACGTTGCTCAAAAACTGGCATGGGCAGATCGCCTATGAGATTGAGGTCAGCGATGCGCCGGGCACATTGATGCTCAACCAAGGGGTGAACGTTTTATTCAAGTCGTCGAGTTTCAAGACGCTGTCATGGACGCTGCTGGCGACCTGGGCGCAGGAGAGCGACGTACGGTTTATGAGCGGTGGTGCCCTGAGCGTCGGAGGGGTCAACGTTGCCTTCCGTGGCGAGGCGCATTTCGAGGTCACGCTGCATCTGTCGGGTAACAATGGCTTTCGGGTCGACCATCGCCAGCAGGCCTTGATCCCGCTGGAAGTGGATGCGCTGCCGGGAACGGATGCGCAGGCCTTGCAATTGCACTTCAAGGCGCTGGCCGGTGAACATCGACTGGAGCAACCGTACACGCCCGTGCACCAGTTCCTGATCCCGTTCGATGAACCCACGGATAAACGCTACACCACCGCCTACTACGATTCGGCCGAGGACCGTTTTCTCTACATTCAGGACGATGATGTCTGGTCGCCCGCTGATCCGCTGCTGGGCGCGGTGATTGATGGCTCGGCGTATTTCTATCACCCGCAGAGTGTCGAGGTGTTCAGGACCGATGTGGTCAGCGGCCTGATCAGCCATCGCTATCGCCTGATGCTCAAGCGCGGAGAGTTCGCCATCACGCAATGTTCGGCGGTGCCCGGCGGGGTCAAGGTTGTTCAGGAAGTGATCGACGGTCATCAAGGTTACAGTCTGGAATATCTGCTCACCGATACGGGTGTGTTTCTCAACTCGCTGACCCTTGGTATGGACGCCAACCTGGAGAATGTTCTGGGGCAAACGCCGACACTTACCGACTGGAAGCCGCTGCTGGGCAATTATGTCGACTGGCCCGACGTGCGCTCGTCAGCGCGTTTCGAAACGTCAGTCTGGCAATTGGCGGCTTTCGTTGCCGTTCACTGGCATCCAGAGCAAGGCCGGTCCGACATGAGCTGGGTGCGCAGCAGCGATGGTTTGATTGTTCGACCGCTGCCCCAGCACCATCACGCCCGGGGCTGGAAGGATTCGGAAAAGGCCTTGAACCAATCAAGTCTGTTGGCACCGGGCGGTACTGAAGGGGATGTGTTTGTCGTGTACAAACACAACAGCTCGCGCCTGTGCGTGCAGCGTCGTTCCCTCTTGGATGGGCAGGTTGTGTTGTCGTCGCAGTGGACGACACTCAAGGGGCTCAAGAACGTGGTGGAGACGCAGGAAGGCTGCCTGGCCCTGACCGACGAGGGGCTGTTCTACGACGTGACGCCCACGGGCCAGTTGCAACTGGGCGGGCTGACCGAGGTCTGGTTCAAGGACCGGCCGCGATGGTGGACACAACTGCCGGCCGTGGTGGCCGACGTGCCGTCCACCACGCTGGCGCTGATCGGGTTGAGCAATGCTCGCGGTGATGGACGTTTGTGCGCCTGGTATCTCGACGGTCGACTGGTGCTGGCCGATCTGGGGCACGGCAAGGAAGTGCGAGTGCTGGGGGCGACCCCGGATAACGCGTCGGTCTGGTTGTTCGACATCGCCACCGGCGAGCTCTATCGCCAGTCCTTTGTCGATGACAAACAACTGCCGAACGCCTTCGGCGACGGCACTCGGTTACTGGCTCCTGATGCACTGCCCGCGCCGCGACCGCTTTGGAATCCATGGACCTTCGCTGAGGTAACGCGCCGTGGCGCCAGTCTGCTGGCCACGACCGTGGAAGGCGTCCAGATGGAACTGAACCATCAGGAACCCCCATTGATCACCGGCGTCGACAGCCAATGGGTGCGGGAACACGCCGATGCCTTGGTCGAACATCTCAAGGTGCTGGTGGACAGTACACAGCGTTGTGCCCTGTTGCTCAGCGTGGCTCATCCTGTTCGTCAACAATGGTTTGTCAGCAGCAGCGGGCGATTGATCGACGCGGCCAACGTGCCTCGTCCCGAGTCATCCGTGGCGCTGGGCACTCAGCGGTACACCAATGTCTTGCTGTTCGATGCCACCGACGGTTTATTGCGCCGCTATCCGCTCATCAACGCCGCTGGGCCGCTGGGCTATGTACAACGCAACGCCGATACGCTGACAGTGGAAAGCAACCTGAAGCTCGATGATGTGCTGCCATTGATTCCCGACGATGTCAGCACTTTGATCCTGCGTCTGGGCCATAACGGCGCCAAATGCCGACTGTCAAAAGCAGCCTGGCGTCGGCTGGAATCGGTGATCGTCGATTGCCGACCGCCCCTGGGCAAACAGGCGACGACACTGGTCAAGCTGGACTGGGCGCTGGACTCTGCGGAGCAACTGATCGTCAGCCTGGTGGATGAACACTTGGTGATGCTCGATCCTGTCACGTGTCACAGCCTGATATTCCGGGACGCCTATGCGAAGGACGTCACGCTGCGCGGCCGGATCGTGGTTGCCATCAAGGGTTATCGTTCTATGGCTGTGGCGGATCTGGTCAGCGCGCTAGAGGCGGAGACGGGGACGGCGGGCAGTGTTCTGTTCAAGGATGTTGCGTCCCTGAGGCAAAGTGAACCTGCCATGAGCTGATCGCGGCGTGCCGTGACGTTTGGTGTCACTTCAAGAGCCAGAAACAAAAGGGCCGCGGGTTTACCAACCCGCGGCCCTGTGCATTCCGGTGTCAGGGAACCAGATAGCCCTTCACCCCGGTAAAGATGATCTGCGCCGCCAGTGCACAGACAAACAAACCCATCAACCGACTGACAATCTGCAGACCCTGGTCACCGAGTATCCGCTCGATGCGGTTGGACAGGTACAGCACGACACCCACCGTAAAACTGGCCAGGGCAATGCTGAGAATCGCCGTGAGCTTGTCATCCCAGTGCGGCTGACTCACACCCATCACCAGTAGCGCACCGATGGTGCCGGGGCCGACCGTCAGGGGAATGGTCAGCGGCACGATGGTGACATCCTGCTGCACGTTATCGGTCTGCACCGCCGACTTGCCTTGAGCCATGCCCAGTGCCGAGATGAACAGTACGCTGCCGGCACCGATTCGGAACGCATCCACGGTAATTCCGAACACACTGAAAATCACGCGCCCGAACAAGTACAACAAAACGCTGGAAACCAGCGTGGCGACCGCCACCTTCCAGGCCAGTCGGCGTTGTTCCTTGCGCGAATAACCGCGGGTCAGACTGATGAAACAGGACAACACGAAGAACGGGCTGTAGAGCACCAGCATCTTCAGGTAAACGCTGAACAACACGTGGAGCATGGTCGGAGCTCACAGCGGCGGAAATTGACGGGAAGTCTATCAGGCGCGGGGTCGTCTGTCGGCTCGATTGCCCCGATGGGGATTGCATCATTGCGTTGGGTTTATTGACGACGAGCAACTGGCTTGTTTGATGTTGATTGGAAGTGTTTGATGGGTGGAGAAGTTGCTTGTTGGGTGAAGGGTCTAGTTGCGTGTAAGGGATATAAGATGCAGTAACAAGTGTGCGGTTGTTAAATTCTAGTTGGTTGGTTAAGTTTGTCCTGCGGGTCCGGGATGGGCTCTAATTTAACTAAATGGACTATTATGAATATCGCAAATAACACTGTTGTTACTCTGGGTGATCGTCTTGAAAGGTTGCAGGCTTATGATGTAACACCTGAGCAGGTTTTTATTGCTCCGCGTGGCGCTTCAGTCAATACCGTTCAATTGAACACTGACGTGGAATCGCCGACGCGTGCTTCCATTGTCGGTGACGCGATTCTGGCCTTTGTTTCGGGTATGAGTCCTCAAAATCAGGCGGATATTCAGCATGCTTATCTGTTTGCATCGCTGGTGGCGAACAAGAAATACCCGCGAGACGAGCAAAGTAAAGAGTGGTACCAGCAATTTCTTCAAGTGATGCAGGATTGCGGCTGGAACATCCTGAGTAAGTACTACGACAGCGTCTCGGCGTCTGCCAAGAGCTTCAAGGTCGACCAACTGGCACTGAAAATTCTGGGTTCGGCCGTCGCCGCAGCCGCCGTACCGGGTCCGACCTCCGCATTGATGCTGAAAGTGGCGGGTGATGCCTTGGCTGCCCTGCAAACCAGTGAACAACCGCTTCAGGTCTTTGACCGAAACACCAAGGAATCCGGTACCGGTGGTGTAGGGGTTGCCTCCTGTCTTGAAACTGCACAGGGTGAAGTGATTATGGCAATGGGCGTTGTGCGCTTTATCAAGCGTGCGAATCAGACCAAGGTACTTTTCGTGGATTGGGATGCCAGTTCCGTCGACCTGTACCGCGGTGAATGCCAGATGGTGATGGTGCCTTCGATTACGGCGCGCACTCGGAACACAGTACTCACTAAATTGGGCGATCGAGCACAGACCAAAATTGAAGAATACGAGATCTGATGCCGTTTGATTGTGGCGACTACGGTGTAGTCGCCATTTGTGAGTACTGCGGGAGAATAATATGAGTGAGCGTTATTCGGCGTTTATAAATGCGGGTGCCGTCGTTTTGCTTTCGCCTGATATGACCGAGCAAGAACGGCAGGATGTTTTACATTCAACGTTGTTTGCGCAATTGGTGGCTGATAAGAAATACCCTCATCCTGATAATGCAGATAAATGGTACGAAAGTTATCAGGGCGTATTAAAGGACAACTGGTTGCAGAAGGTCACGGCCTGGCAAAACTTTACCATTGCAGAGAATTCCAGCTTTACGGTGGCAGACTGGGTACGCAGTCAATGGGAACAGTCTGTTCCTCAAGATCTTTCGGTACCGGCAATGCGAGCCCTGGACAGTGTTGCGCGATTGTCGGGCGACAGTGCAGCGATTGAACTGCTGCGAAAAAATGTCCTGAAAGTCAATGAAGGTGATTCGCTGGAAACGATCTCCGGTTGCAAAGTCCGATTGCTGGTTGTTCTGGCGCAACGCGGTCCGACCCTGAACAGTGTCTATCTGGAGTTTGAAAGCGCGGGGGATATTGCAGCGAATCCGCTGCGACAGCTTTTTTCATCGGATAACGTGAAGAGCGATGTTGTGCTTAAGCGCTGGCAAGCTGATCTATCCAATGCCCTGTACCGGCCTGTTCGCGAGCGGATTATAAAAAAACTGGGCGACAAGGCCGCGCAGAATATCCTGGCGGTTTCAGCGTGTGCTCGGGAAGCGTCCCTTCCCGGACCTGGGGCACGGTATGAATGACGGCAAGTCTCAAATCGGCCAGCAAGCGTTCAGTGGCGGCAACGTCCCGAATGCTGCGGTCGTTGGGGCCAGTGTCGTGTCGTTCGGTGCGGGGATGTCCACCCAGGACCGCGAGGATATCTATCTGAGCAATATGTTTGCGCAAATGGCAACCCGTTCGGCTTATCAGGACGGGTTGGTCGGCAACTGGTTCGACTACTACACGAACAAGCTCCGGTATCTCGGATGGGATGCGGTGAGTCCGGTCGGATCGGTGCCGGCCAGAGCGGCGTTTATGGCCGATAACATTTGCCAGCAAATATCGCAGTCATTCGGCGAGCGTTTTTCGAGCCCGGCCAATCGAGCCTTCGAGTCCCTCAGACGCAACCCGATTGCCCTTGATGGATTCGAAGGGGCCAGTCTGTCGCGGGACAGCGGTGTCTTTCAGGTTATTCCTTGCGTTCAAAACCGCGCCGGGAAAATCGAAATTGCCCTCTATCACAAACAGTTCAGCACTCGGCGCAGGGGCGCACGGTTTTTGTTCTGGCCGATGGATGACATCGTCAAAACCAGTCAGGAAAGGATGGCGCTCGTGACTTTCAGTACGCTGCATTACGCCACGTTCAGAGAAAAAGTCGCGGCGGCCGTGTTAAGTGAATCCACCCGGAATCTACATGCCTTGGAGATTTGAGCCTCGGCAAAGGGCTCAGGTCGTTTGCGTCGTCGCCCGGTTCTGCTGATCACGCTGGGCCACCCAATGCTCGATCAGTTCGCGCAACTGCGACAATTCGACCGGTTTGGCCATGTGCCCGTCCATGCCGGCCTGACGTGCGCGCTCTTTATGTTCGGCGAGAATGTGCGCGGTCAACGCCACCACCGGCGTGCGAATTCGCTGATTACCGACTTCCCATGCGCGCAATTGCTGGGTCGCGGAAAAACCGTCGAGGATCGGCATTTCGCAGTCCATCAGCACCAGGTCGTAGCGCTGCGCCTTCATGGCCTGCAAGGCTTCTTCGCCATTGCTGGCGGTGTCCGGTTGCAGGTTGAGCTTGCCCAGCATGCCGCGAATGACCTTGGTCGAGATGCTGTTGTCTTCGGCCACCAGGATACGGAAATCGCTGGGCACCTTGACCGGCAGGGTAGGGCCGATGGGCAGGTGGTGCGACACGGCCAGGCCTTTGTTGCGCTGGTTCAGTTCGTCCGCCAGGGTGGTCTTGAGGGTGTAGCCGGCCACCGGTTTGGCAAGGATGCGTTTGATCCCCGAGTTGCGGGCGATGATCTTGCTCGGCGCATTGCTGATGCCCGTGAGCATGATCAGCAGAATGTCGTGATTGAGGCTCGGGTCTTCCTTGATCTTGGCCGCCAGTTGCATGCCGGTCATGCCGGGCATGTTCTGGTCCAGTAGCACGATGTCGAAGTAGTCGCGCAGATGAGCCTTGGTCCGCAGCAGTGCCAGGGCTTCCTTGCCGGACGGCACGGCGCTGACATTCAGGCCCCAGGCGCTGCACTGCTGCACCAGTACTTTGCGGCAGGTGTCGTTGTCGTCCACCACCAGCACGCGCGCACCTTGTAACGGGCTGTCGAGATCGGACGTCGGGTGTTCGAGGCGGTCCGGGTCCAGTGGCAAGGTCAGCCATAAAGTGCTGCCCTGGTTGGTGCCGCTCTTGATCCCGAATTCCCCTTGCATCAGGCGGATCAGTTGCCGGGCGATCACCAGCCCCAGATTGCCGCCCAGACGAGTGGCCGAGAGGAAATGCTTGCTGTGCAGTTCGGCGTGCATCAGCGCGTCACGCTCTTCGGCTTCCATTGGCACGCCGCTGTCCTGCACGGCGATGCGCAGGCGCGGTTTGGCGTTGCGTTCGTCGAGGGCGACGACGATCAGGATCTCGCCTTCGTCGGTCTTTTTCAGGGCGTTTTCCAGCAGGCTCAGCAGGGTCTGGCGCAGACGGGTCGGATCACCGCTGATCACCCGTGGCACTTGTGGCTGGATAAAACTGATCAGCTCGACATTTTGCTGCTCGGCCTTGGCGCGGAAGATACTCAGGCAATCTTCGATCAGCGCATTAAGGTCGAATTGCACGTCGTCCAGTTCGATCTGCCCGGACTCGAGCTTGGAAATGTCGAGTATCTCGTTGATCAGCGTCAGCAGTTCATTGCCGGCGCTGTGGATGGTCTGCACATAATCCCGTTGCTTGACCGACAGCGGCGTGCCCAACAACAGCTCGGTCATGCCCAATACGCCATTCATCGGTGTGCGGATTTCGTGGCTGATCTTGGCCAGGAACTCCGCCTTGGCGTTGATCTCGGCGTTGCTAGCGGCCAGGTCGCGGCTGACGCTGAAACGGTCTTCGGTGATGCTGCGCTGGCGTTCGCCCAAGGCGATGCTCATGAGCAAGCCGCTGATGCAGATGAAGGCCAGCAGGGTGATGATCAGGCCTTGCGGTGCCACGAGGGTCAACCCCAGCAGCGCCGGAAGGATGATCAGTGCGCCAATGTTGAACACCACCATCGCGGCCACGAACAGTCGGGCCGGGCGATAGCCTTTTTGCCAGTGATAGGCGCTGACGAACAACATGCTCAGGCCCGCGAGCGCGACCAGGGCGTAAGTGATGATGTTCAGCGGCAGGGTGTTGACGAACAACAACAGCAGCCCGGCGACCACGGTGAACAGAATGTCCCCGAGCAGCAGCTTGTTCAGCGCGTGCGGGCCCAGCGGTGCAAAAAAGCGGTAAGCGAACATCAGGCCGCACGGCGCCGTCAGCAGCAAGGCCAGATAGGCGCCAGGGGTCTGGATCGCGTGCCAGTTCGGTAGCCAGGGCCCGGCCAGGTTCAGCAGCAGGATCAGGCTGAGCATCAGCAGGCATTCACACGCGGCCAGCCACAGGCTGCTGCGCGAACGGGTGTAGGCGTAACGCACGATGTTGTGCAGGATCAGCATGGCGAGGCAGCCGAACAGCAGGCCGTAGATCAGCGTGAGGTTCTGGTTGGCCGCGGTCATCACTGCCGATTGCAGGGTGATATACGGCCGCAACTGGTGCTCGGAAACCAGCCGGACGTAGACATCGAGGGTTTTGTCGCTTAGGGGCAGCGGCAACATGAAGTCGCTGCTGGGCAGTGGCCGATCAACCTGAGGTTGTTGGGTGCCGGTGTTCAGTTGCTCGACCAGCGTATCGCCGTCCAGCACATACAGGTTGAGGTGTGACAGGTCGGGGGCGAACACCCGCAGCAATTGTTCGTGTTTGCCGGGTGCCAGCTTGAAACGCAGCCATAACGCACCGTCGGGCTCGGCCGCAGTGAGGCGGTCGAGTTCGATGGGGCTGAATTGATTGGTGAAGCGTGCGGAGCGGATGTCGCTCAACGCCAGGTCGCCCTGTTCGTCGAGCAATACCGACCAGCCACTGCCTTGCGCGGCCTGGGCCGGGAGCATGCAGAGCAAGGTCAGCAGCGTGACGGTAAGTCCTATGGCAATCCTGAGCCAGCGCACGGCGAAATCCCTTCGTAGGTTGATGCCAGAATATAACTATGCGCGGCGCCGGAATAGTCCGGCAAGGGCATCAAGCCCTTGCCTGGCCGAATGGATGGCCTATTCCTGATTTTCGCCACGCTCGCGGGCAATGGCACGGTAGCCGATGTCCTTGCGATAGAAGCTGCCTTCCCAGTCGATTTTAGCCGCCAGCTTGTAAGCCTGCTGCTGGGCTGCATCCACACTGGCGCCCATGGCGGTGGCACAGAGCACCCGACCACCGGCCGTCACGACCTGACCGTCCTTGAGCGCAGTGCCGGCGTGGAAGACTTTGCCTTCCAGGCCCGCGGCTGCGTTCAGACCGTTGATCGCCACGCCTTTGGCGTAGTCGCCAGGATAGCCGCCCGCCGCCAGAACGATGCCGACGCTCGGACGTGGATCCCATTGCGCTTCGACTTTGTCCAGGGCTTGCGCCAGGGCCGCTTCGACCAGCAACACCAGGCTCGACTGCAAACGCAGCATCACCGGTTGGGTTTCAGGGTCGCCGAAACGGCAGTTGAATTCGATAACTTTTGGGTTACCGGCTTTGTCGATCATCAGACCCGCATACAGGAAACCGGTGTAGACGTTGCCTTCATCGGCCATGCCGCGCACGGTTGGCCAGATCACCAGGTCCATGACGCGCTTGTGCACTTCAGCGGTCACGACCGGGGCAGGGGAGTAGGCACCCATGCCGCCAGTGTTCGGGCCGGTGTCGCCGTCGCCAACGCGTTTGTGGTCCTGGCTGGTGGCCATCGGCAAGACGTTCTTGCCGTCGACCATGACGATGAAGCTGGCTTCTTCGCCATCGAGGAACTCTTCGATCACCACGCGGGAACCGGCGTCGCCGAACGCGTTGCCAGCGAGCATGTCGCGCACAGCGTCTTCGGCTTCGGCCAACGTCATCGCGACGATCACGCCTTTACCGGCGGCCAGGCCATCGGCCTTGATCACGATCGGTGCGCCTTTTTCGCGCAGATAAGCCAGGGCCGGCTCGATCTCGGTGAAGTTCTGGTAGTCGGCGGTCGGGATCTTGTGGCGCGCCAGGAAGTCCTTGGTGAACGCTTTCGAGCCTTCCAGCTGGGCGGCGCCAGCGGTCGGACCGAAGCAATCCAGGCCACGGGCGCGGAACAGGTCGACCACGCCAGCAACCAGCGGGACTTCCGGCCCGACGATGGTCAGGGAAACGTTCTTCTCGGCGAAATCAGCCAGTTGCTCAAGGGCCAGCACGTCGATAGCGACGTTCTCGCACTTGGCTTCGATGGCGGTGCCGGCGTTGCCCGGAGCAACGAAAACCTTCTGCACGCGCGGATCCTGAGCCACTTTCCAGGCCAGGGCGTGTTCACGGCCACCGCTGCCAATGATCAAAACATTCATTTCAAAAACCTCAAAAATCTGTGGGTGACGCTGCAAACCCGCGTAGGAGCTGTCGAGTGAAACGAGGCTGCGATCTTTTGATTTTGTTTTTTAGAATCAAGATCAAAAGATCGCAGCCTGCGGCAGCTCCTACAGGGGGAGCGGGGGTATCAGTGACGGAAGTGGCGCATGCCGGTGAAGACCATGGCGATGCCGGCTTCATCTGCCGCGGCAATCACTTCTGCATCACGCATCGAGCCGCCTGGCTGGATCACTGCGGTGATGCCGACCTGGGCCGCGTTGTCCAGACCGTCGCGGAACGGGAAGAACGCGTCGGAGGCCATTACCGAGCCTGCCACTTGCAAACCGGCGTGTTCGGCCTTGATCGCGGCGATACGGGCGGAGTTCACGCGGCTCATCTGGCCGGCGCCGACACCGATGGTCTGGCGGTTCTTGGCGTAGACGATGGCGTTGGATTTAACGTACTTGGCCACTTTCCAGGCGAAGATCAGGTCGTTGATCTCTTGCTCGGTTGGCGCACGCTTGGTCACGACTTTCAGGTCTTCACTGCCGATCATGCCGATGTCGCGGCTCTGAACCAGCAAGCCGCCGTTGACGCGCTTGTAGTCCCAGGCAGCCGCGCGATCAGTCGACCACTCGCCGCAGGTCAACAGGCGCACGTTGGCTTTGGCGGCCACAATGGCGCGGGCTTCTTCGCTGACGGATGGGGCGATGATCACCTCGACGAACTGACGCTCGACGATGGCTTTGGCGGTTTCAGCATCCAGTTCGCGGTTGAAGGCGATGATGCCGCCGAATGCGGATTCGGTGTCAGTGGCGTAAGCCAGTTCGTAGGCCTGGCGGATGCCGCCTTCGGCGTCGGGGCTGACTGCAACGCCGCACGGGTTGGCGTGCTTGACGATCACGCAGGCTGGCTTGACGAAGCTCTTCACGCATTCCAGTGCGGCGTCGGTGTCGGCCACGTTGTTGTACGACAGTTCCTTGCCTTGCAGTTGGGTCGCAGTGGCGATGCCGACTTCGGCAGGCTTGGCTTCCACGTAGAACGCCGCGCTCTGGTGCGGGTTCTCGCCATAGCGCATTTCCTGAGCCTTGACGAACTGGCTGTTGAAGGTGCGCGGGAACTCGCTGCGACCTTCGGTGCTGAGTGTGTCAGCGGCCTGGTTCACGGTGCCCATGTAGTTGGCGATCATGCCGTCGTAGGCGGCGGTGTGTTCGAAGGCCTTGAGCATCAGGTCGAAACGCTGAGCGTAGGTCAGGCCGCCGGCCTTGAGGCTTTCCAGGACGTTGGCGTAATCGCTGGCATTCACCACGATCGCCACGTCTTTATGGTTTTTGGCTGCCGAGCGGACCATGGTCGGGCCGCCGATGTCGATGTTCTCGATGGCGGTCGGCAGGTCACAGCCTGGCTTGTTGATGGTGGCTTCGAACGGGTACAGGTTGACCGCGACCAGGTCGATCGGCTTGATGCCGTGCTCGTTCATGATGGCGTCGTCGATACCGCGACGACCGAGGATCCCGCCGTGGATTTTCGGGTGCAGGGTCTTGACCCGACCGTCCATCATTTCCGCGAAACCGGTGTAATCCGCGACTTCCACTGCTGCAACGCCGTTGTCACGCAGCAGCTTGAACGTCCCGCCGGTGGAGAGGATCTCGACGCCCAGGGCTTCAAGCTCCTTGGCGAATTCGAGGATCCCGGTCTTGTCGGAAACGCTGATCAAGGCGCGGCGGATCGGCAGGCGGGTAGTCTGGTCGGTCATTTCAATTTCCATCAAAAGCAAAGGAGTCAGCAAAAAAGGCGACCGGTTTTACGCGGGCGCCTTTCTGGTTTGATTGAATGCTTACAGCAAATCGTACTGCTTGAGTTTCTTGCGCAGCGTGCCTCGGTTCAGCCCGAGCAGCTCGCTGGCCTTCGTCTGGTTGCCCTTGACGTAGTTCATCACGCATTCGAGCAGGGGCGCCTCGACTTCGGAGAGCACGAGGTTGTACACATCCGTGACGGCAGCGCCTTCAAGGTGGGCGAAATAATTGTGCAGCGCCTTCTCGACACTCCCGCGAAGGGTCTGACCTTCTTCGCTCGGCGTATTGAGGTGCTGTTTCAAATTCACGTTGTCGCTCACGGGTGTTGTTCCACTCACTAAAGTCTCGGTCATCATCGTCATGCGGCCACCCCTTCTCCGTCCCCTGTCAGGCTCTTGTAACGCTCGGCAAAGAACTCCCGAACGTTGGCGCATTGTGTTTCCGTACCATCCAAACGATTGAAGTGGGCGCGGAACTCCCTGGCGCCCGGCAGGGTTGCGAGATACCAGCCCACATGCTTGCGAGCGATGCGTACGCCCATCACGTCTCCATAGAAGGCGTGCAGCGCGGCCAGATGCTCTAGCAGAATACGTTCCACCTCGATCAGCTCCGGCGTCGGCAGTTTTTCGCCGGTACGCAGAAAATGGTCGATCTCACGAAAAATCCATGGCCGCCCCTGGGCGGCCCGACCTATCAGCAGGCCATCGGCACCGGTCGTGTCGAGTACGTACCGGGCCTTCTCGGGTGAATCAATGTCGCCATTGGCGAAGACCGGAATCGACACCGCCTGCTTGATCGCGGCAATCGTGTCGTACTCGGCTTCACCGGTGTACAGGTCGGCGCGGGTGCGGCCATGGACCGCCAACGCCGTAATGCCTGCCTGCTCCGCGATCTTCGCCACGGTCAGGCCGTTCTTGTTGTCCCGATCCCAGCCCGTGCGGATCTTCAGCGTCACCGGCACATCAACCGCGGCCACCACGGCCTGCAGGATCTCGGTGACCAATGCTTCATCTTTCAACAACGCGGAACCGGCGGCCTTGTTGCAGACCTTCTTGGCCGGACAGCCCATGTTGATATCAATAATCTGTGCGCCCAGTTCCACGTTGGCCCGGGCCGCGTCCGCCAGCATCTGCGCATCGCCACCGGCGATCTGTACCGAGCGTGGCTCGGGATCACCTTCGTGGATCATGCGCATCCGCGATTTGCGGGTGTTCCACAAGCTCATGTCGCTGGTGACCATTTCCGAGACTACAAGCCCTGCGCCCAGTCGCTTGCATAGCTGACGAAAGGGCTGGTCGGTGACGCCCGCCATGGGGGCGAGGATCAAGCCGTTGTGCAATGTATATGGACCGATGCGTACCGCCGACATAGGACTTCCCTGTTGTGGGGCCGGATCATGAGAGTTCGAAAAAGGGTTGGCATGATACCCGCTCTCGATGACTGGATAAAGGCTGAATTGAACAAAATCTGAACAGTTATTCTGTTATCGCCAGCGGTTTGGTCGAAGCGGGCAAAGTCAGAAAACCGCCGTCAATCCCGGAACACTGAAGCGTTTCACTCGGGCGAATGGAAGCTCAGGCTGTAGTTCACCGCTTTGGGGCCTGGATCAAGGATGTCCAGCGCGATGTGGATCGGCGTTTGTGGTGGCATCTCTGCCATCCCTTCGAGGTCACCGTTGAGGTACTCGCCGGGTTTGAAACGACGACTGGCGATCAGGTGGCCGTTGAGGTCGGCAAAGCGCAGTTCCAGCAAAGGGAAGGGCTGGGAGAAAGCCGCGCGGTTATAGATGATGGCATCCACCACCAACGCGCCGTTGAAATCGGGGTGACTGCGGACCACCAGATTACTGCTTTTGATCTTGGCGATGTCGACCTTGGACGGCACTGTGCAACCGAGTTGCGGGCACAATTGCTGGAACCACGGACGGTATTGGTCCTGGCGGGCCAATTCGTCGAAATGGTAGGCCACGTACTGACCGACAAGGGCGCCGGCACCGAGCAGGATCAGCACCAGCCAGAAAAACCGTCGGCCCCAGGGCGAGCGGCGTTTTTGCCAGTCGAGTTGCAGCGGGTCGTCGGTCAGGTCGAGCAAGGCTTCGTCGCGTTCGGTCGCCTCGCTGCGTTCGTGTCGCTTGCGCAAGGGGACAATCGGGGGCAGGTCGTCGTCAGTTGTATCGGTTGCCGACAGGCGATCGTGGTGCAGGGGCATGTCGAGCGGATCATTCAGACGCAGTTGCGGCACCTGGGGTTCGTCGTCCAGATCAACCGGTTCCAGAGAGAACGAAGGTTCAGTGCGCGAGTGCTTGCTCGATTCTGCCTGCGGTTCCCGTTGGTCGGCTTCGGCCGCCTGGGCGCGATCAGCAGCCGATTCGCTGAACAGGCTGTCGGACCAAGGCTCATCGTCAGTTTCGACGCTGTCCCGGCGCGCGCTCAAGGCGTCTTCGCGGTGCTGGCCGAATTCCTTGGTCGGCTGGATTTCCCGCTGTTCAAGCCGGGCGAGTTCCTGGTCCAGGTCGAGGCTGTCCAGATCCATCTCGGTGGCGGACCACTGCTTTTGGCTGATGGCCCGCACCGGCGGCTCGGCGACGGCCGGAGCGACCGGTTTGACCGCGTCCTTGCCGGCCCGCTGCTCAAGCAGTTGCCTGGCGGCGTTGAACACTTGCAGGCATGAGCCACAGCGAACCACCCCACGGGCCACGCTCAATTGAGCATGGCTGACGCGGAAGCTGGTTTGGCAATGCGGGCACTGGGTGACGAAGCTGTCGGTCATGCGGCGATCCGGATTATGCAGGTGCTCATTCTAGCGCCGACGGCCAGTGATGCGCACCCAGCCATCACGATTGGCAATCGGGTCCAGATCGAAGTCCTGGGCGTAGGCCCTGGCGACTTCTTCACCTTGCTCGGCGAGGATGCCCGACAGCGCCAGACGACCGCCCGGCTTGACCAGGCTGGACAATTGCGGGGCCAGGGAAACCAGCGGGCCGGCGAGGATATTGGCGACCAGCACGTCGGCCTGAACCTGCGGCAGATCTTCCGGCAGATACAGCGGGAACAGCGCTTCGGCGATGTTGTTGCGCCCGGCATTGTCGCGGGACGCTTCCAGGGCTTGCACGTCGATGTCGGTGCCGACGGCTTCCTTGGCGCCCAGCAGCAGGGCGGCGATCGCCAGAATCCCCGAGCCGCAGCCGAAGTCCAGCACATTGCAGTCCTTCAGGTCCTGGCCGTCGAGCCATTCCAGGCACAGCGCGGTGGTCGGGTGCGTGCCGGTGCCGAACGCCAGGCCCGGGTCCAGCAGCAGATTCACGGCGTCTGGCTCCGGAGCGGCGTGCCAGCTCGGGACGATCCACAGACGCTCACCGAAGCGCATCGGCTGGAAACCATCCATCCAGCTGCGTTCCCAGTCCTGGTCTTCGATGATTTCGCTGTGATGCTCGGGCAGCGGGCCGCCGGTCAGCAGTTCCATGTGAGCCAGTACGCTGGCGGCTTCGGTACCGTCCTCGAACAGGGCCAGCAGATGGGTGTGGGACCACAGCGGCGTGGTGTTGAGTTCCGGTTCGAAGATCGGCTGGTCTTCGGCGTCCATGAAGGTCACCGACACGGCGCCCACTTCAAGGAAAGCGTCTTCGTAGGTTTCGGCTTGTTCTGGGCTGATGGCGAGACGGACTTGCAGCCAAGGCATGGCGGGCACCTTTGAAAAATATTGATTGCAGCCTAGCGGGCTGCGAGAAGCGCGCAAGTTTACGCGAGCGCGGAGGTTTTGTGGGAGTGGACAGCTTCGAATGCCGCTCAGTTGAAGCGCGACGCCCCTGTAGCAGCTGGCGAAGCCTGCGTTCGGCTGCGCAGCAGTCGTGAATCCAGGCAGCGCGGTCTTTCAGGAACAACGCGTTCTCAGGTTTTACGACTGCTGCGCAGCCGAACGCAGGCTTCGCCAGCTGCTACAACGTTATGTTGCAGCCGTATGGGAATCTCCAGAAACAACAAAGCCGCTCGAAAGCGGCTTTGTTGATCGGGCTAACGCTTAATGCTTGTCGCCAGCCAGCTTGTGTTCCAGGTAGTGGATGTTGATTCCACCTTTGCAGAAGCCTTCATCGCGGACCAGGTCGCGGTGCAGCGGGATGTTGGTCTTGATCCCGTCGACAACGATTTCGTCCAGCGCATTGCGCATGCGCGCCAGGGCTTCGTCACGGGTTGCGCCGTAGGTGATCAGCTTGCCGATCAACGAATCGTAGTTCGGCGGAACGGCATAGCCACTGTACAGGTGCGAATCGACGCGAACGCCGTTGCCGCCTGGAGCGTGGAAATGCTTGACCGTACCTGGGCTTGGCATGAAGGTTTTTGGGTCTTCGGCATTGATCCGGCATTCAAGTGCGTGACCGCGGATGACGACGTCTTCCTGGGTGTACGACAGCTTGTTGCCAGCGGCGATGCTGAGCATCTCCTTGACGATGTCGATGCCGGTGACCATTTCCGATACCGGGTGCTCAACCTGAACGCGGGTGTTCATTTCGATGAAATAGAACGCGCCGTTTTCATACAGGAACTCGAAAGTGCCTGCGCCACGGTAGTTGATGTCGATGCACGCCTTGACGCAGCGAGCGAGGACTTCAGCACGCGCCTTCTCGTCGATGCCCGGTGCCGGCGCTTCTTCGAGAACTTTCTGGTGACGACGTTGCAGCGAGCAATCGCGGTCGCCCAGATGGATCGCATGACCCTGGCCATCGGAAAGCACCTGGACTTCCACATGACGTGGGTTGGTCAGGAATTTTTCCAGATAGACCATCGGGTTGCCGAACGCCGCACCTGCTTCAGTACGGGTCAGTTTTGCGAAAGAAATCAGGTCTTCTTCTTTATGCACAACGCGCATGCCGCGACCACCACCGCCGCCAGCGGCTTTGATGATCACCGGATAGCCGACTTCACGACCGATGCGCAACGCAGTTTCTTCGTCTTCCGGCAGTGGGCCGTCGGAACCTGGAACGGTCGGTACGCCGGCAGCGATCATGGCGTGCTTGGCCGAAACCTTGTCGCCCATCAGGCGAATGGTGTCGGCTTTCGGGCCAATGAAGGCGAAGCCAGAGTTCTCGACCTGTTCGGCGAAATCGGCGTTTTCCGCGAGGAAACCGTAGCCTGGGTGAATGGCGGTAGCGCCGGTCACTTCAGCGGCGGCGATGATCGCCGGAATGTGCAGGTAAGACTTTGCAGCCGATGCCGGACCGATGCAGACGGATTCGTCCGCCAGACCCAGGTGCATCAGCTCTTTGTCAGCCGTGGAATATACGGCGACGGTCTTGATGCCCATCTCTTTGCAGGCACGCAGGATCCGCAGGGCGATCTCACCGCGGTTGGCGATCAGAACTTTTTCCAACTTCGCAGTCATCAAAGTCTCTCCGCGGTTCAAACGATGGTGAACAGCGGTTGGTCGTACTCAACCGGCTGGCCGTCTTCGACGAGGATGGATTCGATCACACCGCTGGTTTCAGCTTCGATGTGGTTCATCATCTTCATGGCTTCAACGATGCACAGGGTGTCGCCTTTCTTCACGGTCTGGCCCACTTCAACGAAGGACGGCGAGGACGGCGAAGATTTGCGATAGAAGGTGCCGACCATCGGCGAACGGGCAACGGTGCCGTTCAGGACTGGTGCGGCCGGAGCAGCAGGAGCGGCCGCAGCCACCGGAGCAGCGGCAACAGGTGCCGGGGCCGGAGCGTGCATTGGCGCTGGAGCGTAGTACTGCTGAGCCGGGGTCTTGCTGTGACGGCTGATGCGAACGGACTCTTCGCCTTCCTTGATCTCGAGCTCGTCGATGCCGGACTCTTCCAGCAATTCGATCAGTTTCTTAACTTTACGGATATCCATGAATCATCAACTCCCAAGGGTCGGTCAGGGGCGTTCAACGCTTGTTGTTCAAGCCGTTGCCTGTCTTTCAAGCTGCTCTAGTGCGGCCTCCAGGGCCAGTCGATAACCGCTGGCGCCAAGGCCGCAGATCACTCCCACCGCTACGTCGGAGAAGTAAGAGTGATGGCGGAAAGGTTCGCGTTTGTGCACGTTAGACAAATGCACTTCGATGAATGGGATGCTCACCGCCAGCAGCGCGTCACGTAATGCGACACTTGTGTGTGTAAAAGCTGCTGGATTGATCAGAATGAAGTCCACACCTTCGCTGCTGGCAGCGTGGATGCGGTCAATCAATTCGTACTCGGCGTTACTTTGCAGGTGCAGCAAATGATGGCCGGCTTCGCGGGCACGGCGTTCCAGGTCCTGGTTGATCTGCGCCAGTGTCGTGGCGCCATAGGTGCCCGGTTCGCGGGTGCCGAGCAAGTTCAGGTTGGGTCCGTGCAGAACCAGTAGGGTCGCCATCTGCTGTTCCTTGTTATCTGTGTGCAATTGTCAGAACCCGGCGACTATGCCGCAAAGCCTTTGTGACTGTCCAGTTCTATGCAATAGCCAGCACGATGGCCGATGTTTGCGCGAAATATATGACCGAGTAATTAAATCCGGTCATTCGCTTTGGCGACACGTTCGGCGAAGTCTTGCGCGTTGATCTCGCCAATGACCCGCACATCGGAGCGTTCGACTCCGTCTTTACCGAAAAACATCAGGGCAGGCGGGCCGAACAGTGCGTAGCGGTCGAGCAGGGTGCGTTGTTCGGCGTTGCTGGCGGTGATGTCAAAGCGAACCAGTCGATAACCCTTGAGCCGTTCGACGACTTTCGCGTCGTTAAGCACCTCGTGTTCGATGACTTTGCAGCTGATGCACCAGTCGGCGTACCAGTCCAGCAGCAGCGGTGTGCCGGACGCTTTGGCTTCGGCGAGAACGCGATCGAGGTCGGCCGCCGTGCTGACGGTCTGCCATGCGCTGCTGGTTGGCGCTGGGTTGGCCACGACGGCTCTGCCAAGCGGGTTGAGCAAGTCGCCCTGGCCGCTGAAAGCGCCATACCAGCAGGCCATCGCGTAGAAGAGCAGGAACAGGCCGAGCAATTGCCCCAGGCGTTTGCGCGGCGGTTTATAGACAAACTCCAGCGCGCCAAGGAACAGGCCGACGCCGCCCCACAACAATCCAACGAGTAGCAGTGTGACCTGACCCGGCACCACGCGGCTCAACAGGCCGATCGCCAACGCGAGCAGTAAAACGCCAATCGCGTTTTTTACGTAGACCAGCCACGGGCCGCTTTTCGGCAACCAGGCCGCGCCGCCGGTGGCCACCAGCAACAGCGGCGTGCCCATGCCCAGGCCCAGCACGAACAGTTTCAAACCGCCGCCCAATGCATCACCGCTGGCGCTGATATATAACAACGCACCGGCCAGCGGCGCCGAGACGCAAGGCGAAACCAGCAGGCTGGAAACCACGCCCAGCACCGCCGCGCCCCACAATGAGCCGCCTTCGGTGCGCCCGGCAATCCGGTCCAGTCGGCTGCTGATGAAGTGCGGCAGTTTCAGTTCGAAGACGCCGAACATCGCCAGTGCAAACACGGCAAAAAACGTTGCGAACGGCACCAGCACCCAAGCCGATTGCAGGCGCGCCTGAAGATTGAGCTGCGCACCGAACATCCCCATCAACGCGCCGAGCAGGGCGAAACACGCCGCCATCGGCAACACGTAGGCCAACGACAGATTGAAGCCGCGCAGCCCGCCGACCTGGCCGCGCAACACCACGCCTGACAGGATCGGCAGCATTGGCAACACACAAGGAGTAAACGTCAGGCCCAGACCCGCGAGGAAGAACAGCGCCAGTTCGCGCCAGCTCCAGCTCGCCGTCGTGGCGACCTTGTCAGCAAACACCGCTCCGCTGCCATCAATGCTCAATCGCTCGGTTTCCGGCGGATAACACAGGCCTTTGTCGGCGCAGCCCTGATAGGTCACCGCCAGGGTGAACGCCCGTTGATCGGTGCGCGGCAGCTCTACATCGAGAATCCCGTGGTACACCTCGACATCGCCAAAGTACTCGTCGTGCTTCTTTTCACCGTCGGGCAGTTGCGCAGCGCCCAGGGCGACATCCGCCGGATCGGCGCGAAACTGGAAACGATGGCGGTAGAGGTAGTAGCCCTCGGTGGCGACGAAGCGCAGCTTGATCGATTGCGGCGTGCTGTCTACCAGGCTCAGTTGAAAGGCTTCGCGCACCGGCAGGAAGTCGGCGCTGTTGTTGATCGAACCCAGCGTCGAACTGGGTCGAGTGTCCAGCAAGCCGGCGGCGGAGGCCGGCAGGGCGAGCACTAAAAACAGCAGGCAGAGCAAACGGCGCATGACAATCTCGCGTATCGGAAGTGGGGGCATGATAGCGGACAGTCGGCGGGTGTGCAGGCCTGGGGTTTTGTGGTGTTTGTTCTGGCGCCTTCGCGAGCAAACCCGCTCCCACATTGGAATGCGGTCCCCTGTGGGAGATTCTATGTTGCAGGGGAACCCTGCAG
>NZ_JAAVVC010000002.1 GCF_018449725.1 Pseudomonas sp. dw_612
GATGTCGACGTTGATTGCTTCGCTCGAGGTCGAGTAGTCGACGGTGTCGGTACCCAACCCACCGTCCAGCTTGTCCGCGCCTGCGCTACCGATCAGGACATCATTGCCTCCCAAACCATTGATCTCGTCATCGCCACTGGTACCTGTCAGCGTATCCACGCCATTTGTCCCGCTAATCACTGCCATTTTTTTCTTCCTTGCCCTGTTGGTAAAACCGGTACTGGTGAATGGGCTTACATGCCGACTGGTGGTTCACCACTTGCTCAATAAACGAATCTGTCATGAGATATCGACGGGAGCAGCCCGAAACTTTATGCCTATCCAAAAATTGTTCGAAGGACCAGTCTGCGTGTTGGTGCAAAAAAAAAACCGGACCAGTCATGATCAGGTTCCCTCTCGTACCCCCTCATCTGCCCTCAATCACATTCAGGCATTGAAGACAGAACGGCGCAGGTATCAGCCAAACATGCTGAACGCATCCGCGTTGACCGGCAGGATGTCGCAATTGGCTGCCTGGAGATGCTCGATGGTGTTAGAGCCTGCGTACCAGCCCTGAAGTTTCACACCATGGTCAGGCTCTACGGCCTGACTATCCAGGCGACTGTAGAGAGTCTTCCCCCACCCGCATGACGTTCAGGTCGGCGGCAGTGGCAACGTTGTTCAGTGCCAGTGTGTCGCCTGTGGCATTGCTCCGGCCACCATTAAGGATCGTCACCAAGCTGCTGGTGTTGACGATATAGGTGTCGTCACCGTCGCCCCTTTCAAAGGTGACGCCGCCGAAGGAGGTAGTGAACGTGTCAGCTCCGAACGAACCAATGACCTTCTCCACATTCGTCAACATATTGCCCCCGGCACCTGCGTCGACACCTTCGCGCAGGTTGATGTTCACGGCGTCATTTGACCAGGAGTAATCCACGGTATCGAAACCGTCCCCGCCATCGAAACCAATCTGCACGTCAATCGCCCGAAAATGGTCGTCGTAGTTTGAGCCACTCACCCGCTCAATTCTGGTGTAGGTATCACCCAACGCTGCGCCTGTGCTCAGTTGCCCGGCTATTAGGTCTACCGTGACCCCCTCGGTACTGGCGGCATAGCTCGCGGTGTCCATGCCTGCGCCGCCGATCAAGTGGTCCGCGCCCTCGCCGCCCACCAGCACGTCGTTACCCGCACCGCCGATGAGGGTGTTGTCGCCGGCATTGCCGTAACCGGTGAATTTGCCGGTGCCGGAATAGGTCAGGCGTTCGATGTTGTCGTTCAGGGTGTAGTGGGACAGGTTGGTCAGGACTTGATCGTCATAACCGCCCCCCCCAACCACCCTTCAATGATTTTGGTGCCGCCGGCATTGACGACGCAGGTGTCGTTACCCCGTCCGCCTTCAAGGGTCCTGCCGGTCAACGTGGTGGTGAAGGTGTCATCGTAATCACTGCCAATGACCTTCTCGAAATTCTTCAACGTATCGCCTTCGGCATCGCCGCCGACACCGGGCCGGCGGCGCCGATCAGGACATCATCGCCACGCAGGCCATTGATCAGGTCATCCGCATTCGTACCGATCAGCGTGTCAATGCCGGCTGTTCCGTTAATAACTGCCATGCTGCCTTCCTTGCCGTGGTGTAAAAAAACGAAATCATTGGGCAACTATCGACTGTTGAAAACAGAACCTTGAAGCGGCGACCAAAAAAAGGCGACCCAGCAGACTGTGTGAAAACCTAGCAATCTGCGCACGGCTCAAAGAAAATGCTCCGTATCGAAAGATACGGAGCATTTTTCGTTATGGCTTACATCCAAGGAGAGTCCCGCAGCCAGACCAGTCTGTTTCCGGTCTCGCTGGAAGAACTGATCCCCGAGGATCACCTCGTTCGGGTTATCGACCTGTACGTCACCAAGTTGGATCTGGCGCAACTGGGCTTTGATAAAGCGCGGCCCAAAAGCACAGGTCGCCCCTCTTATGATCCTGCCGATCAGCTCAAACTCTACCTCTACGGCTATTTTCAGCGGATTCGCTCATCGCGGCGTCTCGAAGCCGAGTGCCAGCGCAACATCGAAGTGATGTGGTTGATCAACCGGCTTAAGCCCGACTTCAAGACCATCGCCGACTTTCGCAAAAACAACAAACTCGCCTTTGTGGCGACGTGCCGTGCCTTCGTCCGGTTTTGCCGCACCGCTGGGCTGATCGCAGGCGACTTGGTGGCCATCGATGGCAGCAAGTTTCAGGCGGTCGCTTCCTCGCGGCGCCATATGAACCTCAAGCAGCTCAAGCGTCAGGAGGAGAAGCTAGATAAGCGCATCGCCCAATATCCGGCCGAACTGGATGAGGCCGACAAGGCCGAAAGCACCGAGGTGATTGATCGTGGCGCGATCAAAACAGCGTTGGCGCAGCTTGAAGTTCGCCAGCGGGACAATCAGAGCTGCCAAGCGCTGATGGACGCGATGGGCCTGGAGCAGTTCAACACCCACGAAAGCGATGCCCGCATGATGCGCACGCCCAAGGGGCCGCGTGTGTCCTATAACGTGCAGAGCGCCGTGGATGCCGAGCATTGCCTGATTCTGCATCATGAGGTCACCCAGGATGGCGACGACCGTAAGCAACTCGAGCCAATGGCTAAAGCCGCCAAAGAACAGCTGGAACAAGATGTCCTGACCGTGACTGCCGATGCCGGCTACTCCAACGGCCAGCAGTTTCAGGCCTGCGAGGAGGCATCGATCACCGTTTATGTGCCGCCCAACCGTTCGGTCAATCCCGGCAGTCAGGAAGAGCCGCTCTTTGAGCGAAAAGACTTTACCTACGACCCCCAACAAGATCGCTACCAGTGCCCGGCGGGCAAGTGGTTAACGCTCAAGCAACGCAACAAGGGTGATCGGATCTATCAGGCAGATATCAGCGACTGCGCTGCCTGCCCGCTCAAATCCCAATGCACTGGCGCTCAGCGCCGCTACGTCTCACGCCATGCCCATGAGGAAGCCTTTGAGCGAATGGAGCAACGAATGCTGGCCCATCCGCAGATGATGGCCAACCGAAGATCCAGCGTTGAGCACCCCTTCGGCAACCTGAAGCAATGGGTGTTTGGCAATGCTCGCTTCCTGTTGCGTCAACTGGAGGGCGCGAGAGCGGAAATGGCCCTGGCAGTGAACGCCTACAACCTAAAACGCGCAATTAGCGTGCTCGGAGCCCGCCAGTTGATGGCGCTAATGGGCTGAAAGGCCTTTTTTCGTCTGTCGCCCGCACAAAAACAAACGCCCCGAACAAGTCGAGGCGTTTGTTGGGCTGGCCGTCAGTGCGTTTTCACACAGTCTGCCAGGGTCGCCTTTTCCTTCAAAAACAATTTGAACGATCAGTCTTCCAGCCAACCGTTCTCCCAGTAGCGCAGGTTGTCGCCGCGCAACACGTAATCGCGCAGGACAATCTCACGCAACTCATCGCCCATGCGGTAGCTGGCGTCCGGGTCGGCCAAATGCATGCGGATCGCTTGCAGCCATTCATCCGTGGAGTTGCTCTTGACCCGAGTACACGGCAAATACCCGCGATAGGCTTCGGTGTCGGAGCAGATCACCGGGAATCCACAGGCACCGTACTCCAGTAAGCGCAGGTTGCTCTTGCAGTCGTTGAAGATGTGGAATTCCAGCGGCGCCAGCGCCAGGTCTAGGTTGAGGCTAGCCAGTTTCGCCGGGTAGTTATCCAGCGGGATCACGCCATGGAATTCATGCATGTACGGCAGCAAATCATCCGGACACATGCCGAAGAACACCCATTCGACTTCGTTGGCCAGTTCCCGGACCACGTCGGCAATCACCGCCAGGTCCCCGTGGTGACTGGTACCGCCGCCCCAGCCGACCCGTGGTTTTTTCGACGTGCGACGCTGGCTGCGCATGTCGCCCCACAGGTGTTTGGCCAGCATGTTCGGCACGACGCGAATGTCGTGGTGCATGTCTGACAAAACGTTCGCCAACGGCTCGGTCGATACCACCACGCGATCGCACATCGCGATGGCGCGCCGCACCAGGCGCTCCATCTCATCCCGGTTGGGCATGTTGCGGATATGCGCATTGCGATGGGGGACGTCGATGACGTAATCGTCCAGCTCGTAGATCCGCCGCGCATTAGAGAAATTCTGCAATGGCGCTACTTCATTGATCGAGCCTTCGGAGTAACGACCCTGCAGGATGATCACGTCCGGTGACTGGCGCTCGATTTCAATGATCGTCGGCATGTTGTAGTGAATGCGGCCCTCGGCCCTGCCCGCTTCTTCCAGCTCGATCATCGGCTGGGTCACGCGGTAGTGACCGATGGCAGAGGCATTGAGCGGCAAGGCGAGCACATTCGGCAACTGAGCCTTGGAAAACGGATTCCAACCGGTACGCAGGCCCGGCTCCAGGCTGAAGCTCGAACCACCCACGCCGTGCAATGACAGGTTGACGTTGTAGGCCGGGTCACGGGCGACGATCGGCAACCAGCGTTTGTAGAACACGTCCTGTTCCTGGCCGCGCAATACCTGCTCATTCTCTTGTGCCACGCCGGCCGGCCGGGCGCCCAGCGCCAATCGGGCGTAAGGCGTCCACACCACCAGATAGCCGTCCTGGCCAATGCGCAGGCACAGGTCGACTTCGTTGAGGGTCAACGCCAGGTTTTGCTCATCGAGACCACCGACTGCCTTGAACACCGCTTTGCGGACCATCAGGCAATCGCCGCCGACGGCGCTCAAGTCATGGGCCACTTGCAACCGGAACATATACCCCGCCGCTTGCAGGGATTCGCCGTAAAACGGTACGCCGACCGGCCCTTGCAACCCCAGAATCAGACCGGCGTGCAGCACGCAGCCATCCGGATTGAATAGCTTGGCGCCGACCACGCCGACTTCCGGTCGCTGGGCGTGATTGAGCATTTCGTCCAGCCAGTCACCTTGGGTAATCACGCTGTACGGGTTGAGCATCAGGACGTATTCGCCACTGGCCTGCCCCACGGCGAAATTACGCACCGCCGCATCATTCCCCTGTTGCGGATAGTCCAGCACGCGAATGCGCTCACTGCCCAATTGCGCCATGCCGGCGAGCCAGGCCCGCGCCTCTGCGCTCTCACTGCCGTTATCGACCAGCAACAATTCGTAATCGGTGTAGAGGGTCTTTTCCAGCAGGGTTTCGACGCAGCGTTGCAAGGCCAGGTGCTGGTCCTTGGTAACGATAATGATCGAGACCGGTGGCCGGTCTTCATGGTGATAATCGACACGGTTGAGCAGATCGGAACTGCCGCTGCGGATATCATGAGCGATGCCCAGGCGTTGCAAGTGGGCTTCCAGCAACCGGGGATTGGTTTCCACCACTTCAGGCAGAGACAACCACTTGGCCAGATCAAACGCCGACTCCAGTAACACCTCTGCAATGTGCCCGACCACCTGCGGGCCATCCTGCTCGACCATGCGCCAGAGCACATCGTGAGGGGCCAGTTCCGCGAAGGTCGAATCGAAGCCGCCCAATGCCACGAAACACTCCCGCTCAAAGGCCAGGGCGCGACCGACATACGGGTAGCTGCGCATGAGGTCCAGGTTGAAGTCAGGCTTGAACGCAGGCTCAGCCGACTCCCCTTGACGCAGACTGCCTTCGTCGCTGTACAGGCACTTCAGGCTACTCGTAAGCGCGATACGATCGGCCATGACCAGCAAGGCCGGCGTCACCAGTCGATCACCGGCACGCAGCAGGTAGAACCAGTCAGCGCCGTCCAGTTGTGGCAGCAGTTCATTGATCTGCGCCAGACTGTCGTCTTGCAGGGGCAAGCGGAACACCCGCTCTTCCAGCTCGGCCTCAGTGCACGAGGCGGACAGCACCAGTGTCAATTCCGGGGCGTAGTCTTGCGCCGCCAGCGACTGCAACGTGAGTTCCAGAGCCGAGCGACTGCCCTGCTCGTCAATGATGATCGGCACAATCTTGGGCGTGCGCGGCCAACTGGCCAAGGTGTCGGGCAGCAGTTTGCGCTGGCCGTCGGTGAGGACACGACAGGCCAGCCATTGGGCGTAGAGGTCGGCAAAACTCACACTGTCGATGCCGACGCGCCAGGCCAGGTTGCTTTGCTTGGTGCCCAAGGTCCGGCTCAACGGCAACTCTTCCCAGACCCGGGGCGACTCGTCGGCCCGGGTCAATGGCATATAGCGAATCCAGCCCGGTGCCGGCGCGGACTCGCCACTGCGGGCCTTGAGCATCTGCGTGACCCATTTGCGCTCGACTTCAACCGCATCCTTCATGGATTGCTGAGCGCTGAAGCGCTCCGGATACAGGCGCTCGACGCTGAGCACATTGTTGGACATGACCAGGTTGCCGCGACGCAGCAGGCACACGTACAAGGCAAAATCGAGGGTCGCTACAAAGCAATGACCCGGTTGGGTCAGGGCTGGCAACAACTCCACCACGTCAGTGCGACGGAATAGGGCATTGCTGAAGCCCCCCAGGATATTGACCGGGAAGCGTTCGAAAATCCCCAATAGGTCATCACCCTTGAACAGACCACTGACCGGGGACAGCGAGGTGTTCTCCAGGCGCTCCGGCAAAATCATGTCGTCGGCGTCCCAGAACAAGCGCTGGGCCAGCACCAGGCTCACCTCTTCGCGCGCCATCAGCTCACGGGCCTGCTGCTCGATGCAGGCAGCAAACAGATGATCGTCATCGCACAGAAACTTGATGTACTCGCCCTGGGCTTCTGCCAGGCACGCCTGCAGGTTCCCGACCATCCCCAGGGCCCGTGGATTGCGCACGTAGTGCACGGCCACGCCCGTTTGTTCCGACACGGAAATGACCGCCTCTTCGATCTCATTGCCACGACTGTCGTCGCACACAATGATCTCAAGATTGCCATAACCCTGACTCACGGCACTGTGCAACGCCCGACCAAAAAATCGCGGATTGAACGCAGGAATGACAAGGCTGACTAGAGGAAGTGAATTCACGGCGGACTCGCAGGCGGCGCGAGCTCGCCCAGTAAAGCGAGCCCTTTGAACCGCGGAAAAAGACAGTAGCTATTGGAAGGGCGGCGGGTACCGGGCGCCTGCGCGCCCGGACTCCGTCAGATCTTGTTGAACAGGCCCAGCGACGTGATCTTGCTGAACGCCAGTTGCGCGGCTTGCAGCATGGTCTGCTGCAGGGTCAGGCGCGTCATGACTTCGGCAGGGTCGGAATCGCGAATGGCGCCCTGAGTGGCGGTGTTCGCCAGGCTCAGGCTCTGATTGGTCGTGGACTGATCGTCCAGCGACTGACCGCGTGCGCCAATCGAGGTGACGGCCGAGCCCAACTGGTCGCTGGCACTGTCCAGGTTCGCCAGGCCGGAATCCATGGCCGCCTGGAATTGCTGCTTGGCCACGGTGTTACCGTCGATGGGTGTGTTCAGCGCGGTGATCATCTTGCCCAGGGTGTCGAGTACGTTCTGGGTCTGGTGATCATTGGCCTGCACGACGAACTGGTCGCCGGCGGCCGGTGCGCTACCGCCGCCCAGGGTGAAGGTCACGCCCGCTGCGGTCGCCGTGTCGGGAGGACCGGCCACAACAGTGCCCGACGATACGGGACGGCTGTCGGCGGTCACTGGCGCTGCGTACAAATCGAACGCGGTGGCGCTGGTGAACTTGAGGACCGCACCGCCGTTCGGGAAGGCTTTGCCGTAGGCCACCGGGTCAGTCACGCTGGAACCGGTGATGACGGCAGTGGACGGGTTGCCGGCGCTGCGTACCGCGCCGATGGTGTCCGGGTTGGCCGTCAACTGGAAGGTGTGGCCGGCAATGACCGTGTCCGGCACGTCGCCCGACTTCAGGTTGATGTTCAGGTTCAGGTCGACGCCACGGAAGTTGACCACCTGGTTGGCGCCGTTGCTGTTGCTGAACGCGCCGTTCTGGCTGGCCTCGGTGGTCACGTCGTTGCCCAGACCATCGGTGATCTTCAACTGAGTGCTGCTCAGGAAGGTGACAGTATATGGCTGGCCGCTGGCGAACTTGGAATCGTAGGTGGCGCTGTTGGTCACCTGTCCGTTGGACAGAACCACGCGACCGTCATCCACCGCCGGAGCCGTCATGGCGGCCTGGGTGCGGCTGGTGTTGATGGTCTGCTGGAACGCGTCCCAACCGGTGGTGTTGCTGGCCACGGTCAAACCGTCGCCAATGCCCAGATTGATGCTGGTCTGGTCACCGTTGTAGGTGTAGGTGCCGTCGGAATTCTGCGAGTACGGTGGGGTGTCGGTTTTCGAGCCGGAGAACAGGAAGTTGCCGGCCGAATCCTTGGAGTTCATCAGGCCTAGCACTTGTTGCTGGATCTGGCCCAATTCCGCCGCATAAGCTTTACGGTCATCGTCGGTGGCAATGCCGTTGTTGGCACTGAGGGCGATTTCCTTGGCGCGCTGCAAGGCGGTACCAATGGAGTCCAGAGTGGTTTCTTGCAGGCTCAGCGAACTCTTGGTCGAACTGATGTTGCTGGTGTACTGATCCAGCATCGCGCTCTGCTGACCCAATTGCAGCAAACGACCGGCACCGAGCGGATCATCGGCGGCGGTGTTGATGCGGGTCAGGCTGCTCGCTTCGTTGCTGGTCGCGATCGCCTTGTTGAAGTTGCGCTGATAGTTGGCAGCGGTTGTCTCGTAATACTGGGCGGTGGAAATGCGCATGAATTACGACTCCTTAAAGGCTGTTGATCAGCGTGCTGAAAGTTTCCTGCGCAGCCTTGATGATCTGCGAAGAGGCGGTGTAGTACTGCTGGTATTTGACCAGGTTGCCGGTTTCCTCATCCAGGTCGACCCCGGACAGCGAATCCCGGGCGCCTTTGGCCTGGGTCAGGATCGCCGTGGTGGCGTCACTGTCGGACTTGCCCTGGGCAGCCTTGGAACCGACGTTGGTCACCAGGGTGTTGTAGGCGTCGGTCAGGCTGATGCCCTTGCTCGCCGAACCGGTGTCCACGGTCTGTTTGGTTTGCAGGCCGACCAATGCTTGAGCGTTGCGGTTGTCCGAAGACGCCGCGCCGGTCAGGGACATGGAGAAGCTTTCACCGTTGGCGGGCGAGCCGCCCACGGTGGTCTGCACGGTGAAGGTTTTCTGCACCGGCGGCGCACCGCTTGTGATCGGAGTCCCCGTGGCGTCGACCATCGGGACGTTCAGGTTCAGGGTGTTGTTCTGCCCCGGAACGATGCTGCCACTGCCCAGCGGATTGCCTTGGGCGTCGCTCAGCGTGTAGGTCTGGCTGCCACCGCTCGGCGCACCGAACGTGATCTTGACCGGCGTCGAATACTTGAGCCCGGTCTGCATGTCGGACTGGTTCGTCGCGTTGTAGATATCGATGGTGCTGGTCAGCGTCGGCTGAGTGTAGGTGCCGGTCGCCTTGGAGCTGGCCACGCCGGTCAACGGTGCTGCCGCCGCGATTTTTTTCGGGTCGGTCAGTACGGTCTGGATGCTCGCTGCGGCGCCACGGGTCGGGGTCACCTTGAAGCTGTCGCCGGCGCTCAGGGCACCACCGTTCAGGGACAGGCTGAAGCCGTCGATCACCGGTGGCGGCGTGGTCGTGGTGCTGAAGGTGCCCATGTCGGTGCCATCGGAACGCTTGACGCTGTAGTCGGTGGCGCTGGTGAAGGTCACCTGATAGTCGCTGGTGGTCAGCTTGCCGGTGTCCTTGATGGTGACATCGAGGTTGCCGGAGCCGGCGCTGTTGCTCGCATTACCAATGCTGCGCTGACTGATCAGGGCAGCGCTGTTGATGTTGTTGAAAATCGCCGCGCCAAATTCACCGTTCTTGTCGATGCCTTGGGCTTGCTGGCTGTTGATCTGGTCGGCCACCACCAGGGCCACGCGCCCCAGCTCGTTGAGCGATGGGTCGAGCACTTCCTTGCGGTAAGTCAGCAGACCACCGATTTCGCCGCCGCTGACCACCGACGTGATGTCGATGGTGCTGGAGCCACGGTTCATTTGCAGGCCCATGCGCGACGGATCGTCCTTGCTCGGCACGGTTTCCAGGGTATTGGTGGTGTTGCCCATCACCAATGGCTGGCCGCTGCCGACGTAAATGTCGTAGCTGGTGCCGCGCTCGACGACCTGCGCGCCGACCATCTCGGACAGTTGACGCACCGCTTCGTTACGGGTGTCGAGCAGGTCGTTCGGCTGGCCGCCGCTGGTGGAGATTTCGCCGATCTTCTGGTTCAGGTTGGCGATTGAGGTCGCCAACTTGTTCACCTGGGCCGCCATGTCCGCCAGGCTGCCGTTGACCGTGGTGTTCTGGTCGTTGAGCTGCTTGGCGAGGGCGTTGAAGCGCGAGCTCAACGCCTGGGCGCCGGTCAGTACGCCTTGGCGCGACGTGTCGTCAGTCGCCGAGGTCGAGACCCCTTGCATCGAGGTGAAGAATTTCTGCAACACGCCGGTCAGGCCGGTGTTGGTGTCGGACAGCGAGGCGTCCAGCGGCGTGGCCTGATTCAGGTACGCGGCGGATTCACTGTTGAGCGAGGTGGCGGTGCGCAATTGCGAATCGAGGTAAGAGTTGTACACCCGACGAACGTCGGCCAGGGTTGTGCCCGTGCCGATAAACACATTGCCGACCTGTTGCGAGGCCTTGGTGCTCTGCACGGTTTGCTGACGCGAATAACCGGCGGTGTCGACGTTGGCAATGTTGTTGCCTGTCACAGCCAGGGAGGATTGGCTAGCCGCCAGACCCGACATCCCGATATTGAGCAAACTCATGGTTCAGACCTTATGCCTTGTGCCTATAAAGGCGTGGTGGAAGCGCCCGCCGCAGCGTAGTTTTGGTAACTCGTCATCTGCTTGGCAATCTGCGAAATCTTGTTTGCGTAGTTCGGGTCGGTTGCGTAACCGGCCTTTTGCAACTCGCGTACAAACTGTTCTGGGTTATCGGCCGACTTCACCACATCTTGATAGCGATTATTGCTTTGCAGCAAAGTTACAAGGTCATGGAAGCTGTCCTTGTAAGAGGCGTAGGAACGGAACTCGGCCGTCTCCTTGACCATCGCGCCATCCCTGAATTCGCTGGTGATCGCCCGCGCCGAATCGCCCTTCCAACTGCTGCCGGTCTTGATACCGAACAGGTTGTGACTGCTGCTGCCATCCTGGGCACGCATGACCGATTTGCCCCAACCGGTTTCCAGGGCCGCCTGGGCCACCAGGTAACGCGGATCGACGCCAATGCGGTCGGCAGCTTCCTTGGCCATCGGCAACATGGTGTTGACGAATTCGTCGGCGGAACTGAAGGCTTTCTTCGCCGGAGCGAGAGGAATCTGTGCCATCGCACGCCCGTAAATCTGCATCTGGCCGCTCGACGCGGATGCCGTTGCCGACGGCAGCCAGTCGCCGTTGTACAGCGGGCCGGCGCCAGTAGTCGTGGAGGTGGCGCGTTCAGGCAACAGATTTTTGAGAGTTGTCGCCGCCGTGGTGCTGGTCGCGGTGGACGGCACCAGACCGGCGAGCAAGCGGTCCGCCAGTTTCGGCGGCAAGGCCAAACGCCGCTGATTGAGCAGTGCCACGTCATTGCTGTGAGCGGCGGTCGCGGTCGGCGACTTGACCCCGCGCGAAGCCCACAACGGACGCTCGCCGTTGAGGCGCGACAACGGACCGTTGGTGGCGATCGTACCCGCAGCCACCGGCGTCGTAATCGCTTCAGCCTTGGCTTTCGCCGCCTCTTGCTTGGCTGCCGAATTCGCCGCTGCCTCACCCGGGGCCAGCGGTTTGTTCTTCGACATCTGGCGCAGCAACACGTCCGCCAAGCCGATACCGCCGCCTTCGCGGGACATGGAAACGGCCAACTGCTGGTCGGACATTTCCTGGTATTGCTTGGCGGCCGGCGTGTTGAGCGGATTGTCCTTGCCCAGCTCGTCAGTGGCCGAACGCATGGACTTGAGCATTTCACCGAGGAACAGCGATTCGAATTCCTGCGCAACTTTGCGCATGTTCGCGTCGCTGTTCTTGTCGCCGACTTTCAATTGATTCAGGCGATTAAGGTCGGAGTAAGACCCCGAATCACCCGTGCCGACCAAAGCGCCCTTGCGCATATCCACCATGGTCGTCGTCCTCAGATCACGATCAAGTCGGCTTGCAACGCGCCGGCCTGTTTCAGTGCTTCAAGGATGGCCATCAAGTCACCCGGCGCCGCGCCGACCTGGTTCACCGCACGCACGATTTCGTCGAGGGTGGTGCCCGGGCCGAACTTGAACATTGGCTTGGCTTCTTGCTGGGCGTTGACCCGCGAGCGCGGCACGACCGCTGTCTGCCCGTTGGACAGAGGGCCAGGCTGGCTGACGATCGGGTCTTCGGTGATGGTCACGGTCAGGCTGCCGTGGGTCACGGCGGCCGGGGACACTTTCACGTTCTGGCCGATCACGATGGTGCCGGTCCGCGAGTTGATGATGACCTTCGCCACCGCCTGGCCTGGATCGACTTCGAGGTTTTCGAGGATCGACAGGTAATCGACTCGCTGACTCGGATCGAGGGGCGCCGTGACGCGGATCGAACCGCCGTCGATGGCCTGGGCCACGCCAGGGCCGAGCAGGTCGTTGATCTTGTCGACCACGCGCTTGGCGGTGGTGAAGTCCGAACGGTTGAGGTTCAGGGTCAGGCTGTTGCCCTGGTTGAAACCGCTCGGCACCGAACGCTCGACCGACGCACCGCCGGGGATACGACCGGCCGACGGAACGTTGACGGTGATCTTAGAACCGTCGCGACCCTCAGCATCGAAACCGCCGACCACCAGGTTGCCCTGGGCGATGGCGTAGACGTTGCCGTCGATACCTTTGAGCGGTGTCAGCAGCAAGGTGCCGCCGCGCAGGCTCTTGGAGTTACCGATGGACGACACGGTGATATCGACCTGCTGACCCGGTTTGGCAAACGCCGGCAAATCAGCACTGATCGACACTGCCGCGACGTTTTTCAACTGCACGTTGCCCGAACCCGGCGGCACCTTGATGCCGAACTGCGAGAGCATGTTGTTGAAGGTCTGCAGGGTGAACGGGGTCTGGGTCGTCTGGTCGCCGGTGCCGTTAAGCCCGACCACCAGGCCGTAACCGATCAATTGGTTGGTCCGCACGCCGGAAATACTGGCGATGTCCTTCAGTCGCTCGGCTTGAGCGGTAAAGGCTGCGGACATCAACAAGGCAGCGACCATGAGACTCTTGAAGTTCAACGTAGCCACCTAGAAAGGGAACAGCGGGCTGAGGAAGAAACGGTCGAACCAGCCTGGCTGACTCGCATCGGCAAACGCACCGGTGCCCGAATAGGTGATACGTGCATCGGCGACACGGGTCGACGACACGGTGTTATCGGTCGCGATGTCATCGGCGCGAACCAGGCCGGCAATCCGCACCAGTTCATCGCCGGAGTTGAGGGTCATCCACTTCTCGCCGCGCACGGCAATGATGCCATTGGGCAAGACGTCGGCGACGGTCACGGTGATCGAACCGGTCAGGCTGTTGCTCTGGCCGGACTTGCTGGCGCCGTTAGTAGCGCGGTCGCCGCTGTAGCCCGCGTCGAGGCTCAGGCTGCCACTGCCGACCGGATCACTGGTACTCAGGCCGCCACCGAACAACGACGTCAGGCCGATGCTGGTCTTGCTGGTCTTGTCGATCTGCGAGTTGGCGCCCTTACTGGCCTGGGTCTTCTCGTTCAGGGTGATGGTGATGATGTCACCGACCCGGAATGCCTTGCGGTCGCTGTACAGATTCTGTTCGAAACCGGCCTGGTAGATCGAGCCATTGTTGGCGGCAGCCGGCAACGGCGTGCGCGGCAACACCGGGGCGTAATAAGGGTCATTGGGCTTGGGCGTCGGCGCGACGCAGCCCGCGAGTGCGACTACCCCACTCAGTGCCAGAACAGATACAAAGCGATTCATGACCCTACCTCACGGTGTTGCTGGCGACCTCATGGCCGCCCCATAGACTTGATTACAGATTCTGCGTTACGAACGAGAGCATCTGGTCGGCGGTGGAGATCACCTTGGAGTTCATCTCGTAGGCGCGTTGGGTGGTGATCATGTTGACCATCTCCTCAACGGTGCTCACGTTGGAGCCTTCCAGGGTGTTCTGCAGCGTGGTACCGAAACCGTTCAGGCCCGGGGTGCCGACTTGCGGCGCGCCACTGGCGGCGGTTTCCAGGAACAGGTTGTTACCCACCGCTTGCAGGCCGGCCGGGTTGATGAAGTCGGCGGTTTGCAGGTTGCCGATCACCTGGGAGGCCGGGTTGCCGGGAACAGTGATGGACACCGTGCCGTCGGTACCGACCGTGAAGGTCTGGGCGTTGTTCGGGATGACAATCGCTGGCTCCAGGGCGAAACCGCTGGCGTTCACGATCTGGCCGTTGGAATCGAGGTGGAAGGTGCCGTCACGGGTGTAGGACGTGGTGCCGTCCGGCTGCAGAATCTGGAAGAAACCGCGACCATCAACCGCCAGGTCCAGCGGCTGCTCGGTGGTTTGCAGGCTGCCGGCGGAGAAGTTTTTCTGGGTGCCGACGATGCGCACACCGGTACCCAATTGCAGACCGGACGGCAGTTCGCTGTCCTGGGTCGACTGGGCGCCAGGCTGGCGTTTGATCTGGTAGAGCAAGTCCTGGAACTCGGCGCGGTCACGTTTGAAACCCGTGGTCGACACGTTCGCCAGGTTGTTGGAAATGGTGGTCAGGTTAGTGTCCTGGGCGGACAGACCTGTTTTGGCAACCCATAGAGCCGGAAGCATTTCGATTCTCCTCGTGCGCCTGTTTTACGGCGCGACGTTCTGATAATTAGCTGATCTGCAAGACCCGAGCCATGGCCTGGTCATCGTCTTTGGCGGTGTTCATCATCTTGATGTGCAGCTCGAACTGCTTCGACAAGGCCAACACCGAGGTCATTTCTTCCACGGCATTGACGTTGCTCGATTCCAGGAACCCGGACACCAGTTTGACGCCCGCATCGGCTTGCGCCGGTTTGCCGTCCTTGGTGTGGATCGAACCATCCAGGCCTTTGGTCATGTTCTTCAGGTCAGGGTTGACCAGTTTGATGCGGTCGATTTCGGCCATCACGCGCGGGCCTTCGCCCATCGAACGAATGCTGATGGTGCCGTCCTCGCCCACTTCGATTTTCTGCTCGGGCGGCACGGCAATCGGCCCGCCATTGCCCATCACCGGCATACCGTTGCCGGCGCGCAACACGCCGAGGGCGTCAATGTTCAGGCTGCCGGTGCGCACGTAGCTTTCGCTGCCATCGGGGCTCTGCACCGCGATCCAGCCGTCGCCGGTCACCGCCACGTCGAGGTCGCGACCGGTTTCCACCATCGAACCCGGGGAGAAATCAGTGGCCGGACGCTCGGTCATGGCAAAGGCACGCGCCGGAAAGCTGTCACCAAACACCGGCATCGAGCGGGCCTGTTCCAGGTCCTTTTGAAAACCGTTGGTGGAGATGTTCGCCAGGTTGTTCGCATGAGCCTTCTGCGCCAGTGCATTCTGGCTGGCGCCGGTCATTGCCACATAAAGGTACTTGTCCACACTCAATCCTCTGCATGCCGGACGTTTGCCGCCCACTGCTGTACTGATGAGCCTTAAGCAATTTGCAGACCAACTTTTTTCTGACGGCCCGGGACCCGGTAAACAAAGGACTTGAGGGGTTTAGAGGGGATGAGGGGATTGTGTCGAAGTCGAAAAACCGGCGGTGTTATGCCGCTTCGCGGCAATAGATCAAAAGATCGCAGCCTCGTTTCACTTTGTAGGAGCTGTCGAGTGCAACGAGGCTGCGATCTTTTGATCTTAAACGCCGCTGTCTTTACCCACTTCATACTCCCGCAACTTATTGGCAATGGTCGTATGCGAAACCCCCAACCGCTTACCCAACTGCCGACTGCTCGGATGCTCGGAATACAAGCGCTCCAGCACCGCTTTCTCGAAGCGCCCGACAATCGCATCCAGCCCGCCTTCCAGCGAGAAATCGCCAAGCGGCTGACGCACGCCGTAATCCGGCAAGCGGATGTGCTCTGCTTTGACCGTCCCGCCCTCGCACAGGGAAACCGCCTGGAACAGCACGTTTTCCAACTGCCGGACATTGCCCGGCCAATGGTAATGACTGAGCCGCTCCATGGCCGCCGGCGCCAGTTTCGGCAACGGGCAACCGATCTGCCGACTGGCCTGGTCGAGGAAGTGCTCCACCAGTGGCGTCAAACCGTCGAGGCATTCGCGCAGCGGCGGGATGTGCAGCGACAGCACGTTCAAGCGGTGATACAAATCCTGGCGAAACTCGCCGCGCGCGCACAACTCGGACAAATCCACCTGGGTCGCGCAGATCACCCGCACATCCAGGTAAACCTCTTCATCACTGCCGACACGGCGGAAGCAGCCGTCCTGCAAGAAGCGCAGCAATTTCACCTGCAAGCGCGGGCTCATTTCCCCGACACCATCGAGAAACAGCGTACCGCCGGCGGTCAATTCCAGCAGTCCGAGCTTGCCTTCGGCCCGCGCCCCTTCGAAGGCGCCGGGGCCATAACCGAACAACTCCGTCTCAGCCATGGATTCCGGCAGACCGGCGCAGTTGAGCGCCATCAACGGCGACTGCCCGCGTGGACTGGCCAGGTGACAGGCCCGCGCCAGCAGCTCTTTGCCGGTGCCGGTTTCGCCTTCTATCAATAGCGGCGCATCCAGCGGCGCCATGCGCCGGGCCTCGCGCACCACCGCGGCCATGACCTTCGAACTCTGGAAGATGCTGTCGAAACCGCGCAGTTCTTGTTTGCGCACGTTATAGATGCGCTCACCAACGCGGTCCGCGCGGTGCAACGTCAACACCGCGCCGGCCATGGCCTCGCTCTCGTCGTGCTCCGATTGCAGCGGGGCGATGTCGGCGAGAAACACGTCGCCCTTGACCTTCACCCGCAAGCCGTTGATCCGCGACTTGTTGGCGCGCACCAGTTCCGGCAAATCGAAGTCTTCGGCGTAGCGGGATAAAGGAATGCCCGGCACCTCGTCCACCCGCACCCCGAGCAATTGCGCCGCCGCGCGGTTGGCCGCGACGATGGAGCCGCCCATGTCGATTGACAACACCGGGAATTCCAAAGCACCGAGCAGTGCGTTGAGTTCCATGTGCCGACGCTCGCTGGGCATAAGCCCTACACGCTTGACGCCGAATACCCCGCCAATCGCCTCGAATTTCGGACGCAGCGCCTGGAACTGGATGTTGATCAGGTTCGGGCAGTGCAGGTAGATCGCGTTGCCATGCTCACCGCCGACCTCGCCGCGAGCGACGTTGATCCCGTATTCCACCAACAGGTTGAGAATGTCACGCAGGATGCCGATGCGGTTTTGGCAGTGGACTTTGATACGCATATAAAAGGCCTGAAAAAGCGGTGAGTGAATTGGATGCCAAACACATGACCCTGTGGGAGCGGGCTTGCTAGCGAAGGCGGTCTGTCTGATACATCAATGCTGGATGTGCCGACGCTTTCGCGAGCAAGCCCGCTCCCACAAGGGGTATTGCGGTGTCCTCGGGCTTATTTTTCTGCAAGGACGCTCAGATAGTCGTCAAGATTATGTGACACCCACAGCGCTTTTCAAACCCGAAAAACTCAATACCTGCGCCTCAGCCGCCAAACCGTAACGAAAAGTTTACGAAATCAACCGAATTTTCCTACGTGCGACCCAAACCTCCTGCTGCATCACCGCACTCCTTGGGGTATCTCTAAGTCCATAGCTGTACATAACAAGAACGACTTCCCCCTAGCAGGAGAGCAGCATGAAGCAGACGCAATACGTGGCTCGCGAGCCCGATGCGCAAGGTTTTATCGACTACCCCGCCGAAGAACACGCGGTGTGGAACACGCTGATTACTCGCCAACTGAAAGTGATCGAGGGTCGTGCGTGCCAGGAATACCTGGACGGTATCGAAAAACTCGGTCTGCCCCACGATCGCATTCCGCAACTGGGTGAGATCAACAAAGTCCTCGGTGAAACCACCGGTTGGCAAGTGGCCCGGGTGCCGGCGCTGATCCCCTTCCAGACCTTTTTCGAATTGCTCGCCAACAAGCAGTTTCCGGTGGCGACGTTTATCCGCACCCGCGAAGAGCTGGACTACCTGCAAGAGCCGGACATTTTCCACGAGATCTTTGGCCACTGCCCGCTGCTGACCAACCCGTGGTTTGCTGAATTTACCCACACCTACGGCAAACTCGGCCTACAGGCCACGAAGGAAGAACGCGTTTATCTGGCGCGTTTGTACTGGATGACCATCGAGTTCGGCATGGTCGATACCCCAGAGGGACTGCGCATCTACGGCGGCGGCATTCTGTCCTCGCCTAAAGAAACCGTTTATTGCATGTCGGACGAGCCAGAGCATCAGGCTTTCGATCCGCTCGAATGCATGCGCACGCCGTATCGCATCGACATCCTGCAGCCGCTGTACTTTGTGCTGCCCAACCTCAAGCGTCTGTTCGACGTGGCCCATGAAGACATCATGGCCATGGTCAAGCAAGGCATGCAGTTGGGCTTGCACGCACCGAAATTTCCGCCCAAGCCAAAAGCCGCGTGAACCGCGTTTTTTACTGACAAGTGTGTCTGTCAGTCGGCGCGGCTTTGGTTTAGCGTGACGGCATTGACGACCGATATAGCCCATACAAAAAAGCTCGAGACAGGAAACAACCCATGTCCACATTGAACCAAGCCCACTGCGAAGCCTGCCAGGCCGGCGCCCCCCAGGTCAGCGACGAAGAGTTGCCGGTACTGATCAAACAGATCCCGGACTGGAACATCGAAGTGCGCGACAGCGTGATGCAACTGGAAAAGGTTTTCCTGTTCAAGAATTTCAAGCACGCCCTGGCCTTCACCAACGCTGTCGGTGAAATTTCCGAGGCTGAAGGTCACCACCCGGGCCTGTTGACCGAGTGGGGCAAAGTCACCGTGACCTGGTGGAGCCACTCCATCAAAGGCCTGCATCGCAACGATTTCATCATGGCCGCGCGCACTGACGACGTGGCCAAGGATGCCGAGGGCCGCAAATAATGCATTTCGACGCCATTGGCCGAGTACCCGGCGACCCGATTCTCGGCCTGATGGAGGCCTATGCGCAGGACCCCAACCCGCGCAAATTCGACCTTGGCGTGGGTGTCTATAAAGACGCCCAGGGCCTGACGCCGATTCCGCAATCGGTGAAACTCGCCGAGGCGCGCCTGGTGGATCGCCAGACCACCAAAACCTACATCGGTGGTCACGGCGAACCGGCGTTCGGCAAAGTGATGAACGAATTGGTGCTTGGCGCCGATTCAGCGCTGATCGCCGAGCAGCGGGCCGGCGTCACCCAGACCCCGGGCGGCACCGGCGCATTGCGTTTGAGCGCGGACTTCATCGCGCAGATGCTGCCGGGCCGTGGCGTGTGGTTGAGCAATCCGACCTGGCCGATCCACGAAACGATTTTCGCCACCGCCGGGGTCAAGGTCAGCCACTACCCGTACGTGGGCAGCGACAACCGTCTCGACGTCGACGCCATGCTCGCGGTGCTCAACGAAGCGCCCAAGGGCGACGTGGTGTTGCTGCACGCCTGCTGCCACAACCCGACCGGTTTCGACCTGTCCCATGACGATTGGCGCCGGGTGCTCGACGTGGTCCGCCGCCGCGATCTGTTGCCGCTGATCGACTTCGCCTACCAAGGCTTCGGCGATGGTCTGGAACAGGATGCCTGGTCCACCCGATTGTTCGTCGACGCATTGCCGGAAGTGCTGATCACCAGTTCCTGCTCGAAAAACTTCGGCCTCTACCGCGACCGCACCGGTGCGCTGATTGTCTGCGCGAAAACCGCTGACAAACTGGTGGATATCCGCAGTCAACTGGCCAACATCGCCCGTAACCTGTGGTCGACCCCGCCAGATCATGGTGCCGCCGTGGTGGCGACCATCCTTGGCGACCCGGAGCTGAAAAGCCTCTGGGCCGACGAAGTGGAAGCCATGCGTTTGCGTATCGCACAACTGCGCAGCGGTCTGGTGGAAGCGCTTGAGCCCCACGGCTTGCGCGAGCGCTTCGCGCACATCGGTGTGCAACGCGGGATGTTCTCCTACACCGGGCTGACGGCGGAGCAGGTTAAACAACTGCGCGATCATCACAGTGTGTACATGGTCAACTCCGGCCGGGCCAACGTCGCGGGGATTGATGCGACGCGCCTGGCACTGCTGGCCGAGGCGATTGCTGAAGTCTGCAAGTAATCCAGGCCCATTACACATCCCCCTGTGGGAGCGGGCTTGCTCGCGAAAGCGGAGTGTCAGTCGACATAAACATTGACTGACACACCGCATTCGCGAGCAAGCCCGCTCCCACATTTGATTTGCGTGACTGCTATTGACCTGTCTAGACAATCCCATTCGTCGAAACAAACGGATATAAAAGTCTGTTTGTCATTTCTCCTGCTGTATCCTGCCCAAGCTTTTTAAAAGCGCGGATCTACCAGATCTATCAACAGACTTTGCGAGGAGCGCGAACATGCACGAGATCCCTAATCTCCCCTTCCCAAGCCTGCACGAAACTGAGCAGACAACCCCGCAACAAGCCAGTGCCCAACAGCCTGAGCCGAAAGAAGCCACTGACAGTCGAAAGACTGACAGCGAAGACTGAAACACCTGCAATGCCAGACCGTGTGGAAAGCGCTAACATGCGCTTTCCACACCGCCTGAACCCCGAGCACCCCGCCATGACTGATGAATTCAGCGAAACCCAAGCCAGCGTTCTGATCGGCACCGCCGAGAAAATGATCGAGATCTGGAATCGCCTCTCCCCGGAAAAACAAGCCGCCCTGCTCGCCCGTTTCGGCAGCGAAGAAAACGCCCTCGCCGCCCTGGTCACCACGCAACTGGTCGCCCCGACCAAATCCTGATTCATCCCCGCCCGGCAAATAGTTTTACTTTTCCACGACCGCTCGCCCCTCGCGCCGCTATCATAAGCAGCCTATCTATCCTGCTGCCCCGTGGACCTTTACCCATGTCAGAAAACCAGCGCCCCCTGGCGGTCACGCTGCAAGTCGTTTCCATCGTCCTGTTCACCTTCATCGGCTACCTCAATATCGGCATTCCCCTGGCCGTATTGCCGGGTTACGTCCACAGCGACCTGGGCTTCGGCGCGGTGATCGCCGGACTGGTGATCAGCGTGCAATACCTGGCCACCCTGCTCAGCCGGCCTTACGCCGGGCGCATCATCGACAACAAGGGCAGCAAACTGGCGGTGATGTATGGCCTCGCCGGTTGCGGTTTGAGTGGGGTGTTCATGCTGATTTCGGCGTGGACCCAAAGCCTGCCGATGCTCAGCCTGATCAGCCTGTTGATCGGCCGGCTGGTACTCGGCAGCGCGGAAAGCCTGGTGGGCTCGGGTTCGATCGGCTGGGGCATCGGCCGCGTGGGGGCGGCGAATACCGCCAAAGTCATTTCCTGGAACGGCATCGCCAGTTACGGCGCCATCGCCATCGGCGCCCCGCTCGGCGTCATGCTGGTCGATAAAATCGGCTTGTGGAGCATGGGCGTGAGCATCGTGCTGCTGGCCGTTCTGGGCCTGGCACTGGCCTGGCCGAAAACCGCCGCGCCGATTGTGGTCGGTGAACGCCTGCCGTTCATGCATGTGCTGGGCCGGGTGTTGCCCCACGGTTGCGGTTTGGCGCTGGGCTCCATCGGTTTTGGCACCATCGCCACTTTCATTACCCTGTATTACGCCACGCAGCATTGGTCGAACGCGGTGCTGTGCCTGAGCCTGTTCGGGGCCAGCTTCATTGGTGCGCGACTGTTGTTCGGCAACCTGATCAACCGCCTCGGCGGGTTTCGCGTGGCGATTGCGTGCCTGTCGGTGGAAACCCTGGGCTTGTTGCTGCTGTGGCTGGCGCCGGACGCCCATTGGGCACTGGCGGGGGCGGCGCTGAGCGGTTTCGGTTTCTCGCTGGTGTTCCCGGCGCTGGGCGTGGAAGCGGTGAATCTGGTGCCGGCCTCCAGTCGGGGCGCGGCGGTCGGGGCGTATTCGTTGTTTATCGATTTGTCGCTGGGGATTACCGGGCCACTGGCCGGGGCCATTGCTGCGGGGTTTGGTTTTGCGTCGATCTTCCTGTTCGCTGCCCTCGCCGCGCTTAGCGGTTTGGCGCTGAGCGTTTATCTGTACCGGCAAGCACCGAAGTATCGCGAAGAAAGAGAGCCCCGCTAGAAGTCGATCTTACCGCGCCCGGCCTTGATGCTGCCGCGCTTGGTCTTGGACTCCAGCCGACGCTTCTTCGAACCGAGGGTCGGCTTGGTCGGGCGGCGTTTCTTTTCGACTTTGGTGGCGCTGAGGATCAACTCCACCAACCGCTCCAGCGCATCGGCGCGATTGGCTTCCTGCGTGCGGTATTGCTGGGCCTTGATGATCAACATGCCGTCGCTGGTGATACGGCTGTCCCGCAACGCCAGCAGCCGCTCCTTATAGAACTCGGGCAAGGACGAGGCCGGTATGTCGAAGCGCAGGTGCATGGCGCTGGAGACCTTGTTGACGTTCTGCCCACCGGCGCCCTGGGCACGAATGGCAGTCAATTCGATCTCGGCATCCGGTAGGTGCACGTTGTTGGAGATTACCAGCATGGAAAAGCGTCCGGGTTCAGGACGTGCAGGATACCGCGAATGACGAACTGAATATCAGATGTTCATTGAAATAGACGAGCTTACTGAACCATTCAGAACCAGAATTAATATACCTAAAAAATAGTTGCTTTGATTCGACTAACTTTACTAACCTAACACCTCATATCAATGAGGCCCCACAACTGATGCTTGAAAAAATCCGATATTATCTTGCGGCCACTCTTCTAGTCCTAGGCTGCTCTGGACTACCCTCCGGACTGATTGTATTCGGCATAAGGAAAATAATTCACATAGATGAACAGCATTTAAACAAAGCTTACTTGGCATCATATGTTATCGTTGTTTTTTTCGGCTTGCGAATTTACATACCAAGAATGCGCGGCATGACGTAAACCGAATCAATCTACCCAACAAGATCAGATTAAAAACCCACGGAGCGCGACATCAATGACATTAGAAAATATTCGATACCTCCTATCAGTTACCTGCCTAGTTCTAGGTTGCTCAATCCCCATTATGGGTGCGGTGGTCTGGGTCATCACAGAAATTATTCCACTAGAGGGACGCGCGCTAAACATAGCCTATATTGCAACGTATATTCCTATTGCATTATTTGGCTTGCGCTTTTACATCCCAAGACTAAGAAACTCAGCATAATACTTCTCACATGATCGACCTTCAGTTTCCTCTCCGCACAGACGTACCCTCCTCAGCAATAGCATTTATAGTTAAAAAGTCAACTAACGCCTCAAACACAAGAGCTAGAGCACCAGCTTGCTTGTAAGCCCTTTCATTGCTACGGGGATCGAATCTAAAAAGTTGCGCAGAGTCGGGCTTGCGTACAAGCCTGAACATGCCATACCCAGACAAAATCAAGTCGGTAGAATAGTACGCCACATTCCCTTTATAACTATCCCTGAACAGCGCCTGATACCCACCTCTAATGGGCCCCAGGGTGCCTGGCACGCCCGGGCCATTGTAAATATTCCCCACTCCTTCGGCGACGTTATTAACCCCGTGACCGATTAGAAAGGCTCCCGGCACGACAGCAACCCCACGCGAAGCACCTGTTATCGCCACCCCCAGTTCAATTTGCATTAGTCCCGCTAAGACGCCGATTCCATTTTGAGTATAAAACCGCGCTTTCGAAGACAACGCTTCATACTCAGCCCTGATTTCCTGGACCCCTTCCCAAGCACTGATCAGCCCTTCATCGACCGCCTGGATAACTTCATTGGCATAGGAGGAAATAATAGAACCAAGCCGAAGCCGCATAAAACCGTCAGGAAAATGCGTCATACCAATATTGCATCCAATAGCGACCAGATCAGAAGCTGCTCTCGTTACATCATGAATATCACAGACGTCCTCACTCACCCTCGTCCCTCCATGAACTATAAGCGCTTGTCGCTGCGGTTACATGGGCCCAGGCAATCTCTCTATACCGAATAGCCACTTGTTCTTGCGGCTCTGCATCATTCATACGAATAGCGTGGGGAACTTGTTGACTGATGTGTGCAATACGCGCACCGGTGAGGTGTATTGAGTAATATCGCTCTTGTCCTCCAGCCGAGGCGGTGCGGTAGAAATTGATCGTACATTCGACCTCCTCACGCTCATGCAACGCACTCGCCAGCAAGGGTGATGCTTTATCAATCGCTTTGGTGATCACGATCGGCATGTGTTTACCACGATCACCGGCCATGTTGCCTTCATTACCAGTCGTCATATCGTGCGAGAACGCCAACACCATGATCTCGTCTTCGTGATCAAACTGGCATTTGTTCCCAATAGAGCTATTTCCTGAGCAACCGGCAGAGATAAAACCTTGACGTTTACCGGTAATCGTCATGTAGCTGTTACTGGCCATATACGCCGCTCGTTAATGTTTTCGGGACGTCAGACTAAGATAAAAAAGACCCTGTAGGTTGTAGTCCACTTCCGAATTAACAAGCTTCATTCTGTTTTTGCAATTTTCCGAAACCACTGTAGTACGTGGCAACTCCGCATGTAGGAACCAGACTTCAGAAGCGATCCGCAATATATCTTTATATAGCTACGCCTGGCCTTCTGATTGGTAGGCTTCTACGCTAACGCATCCGGATCCCGCCGATCAGGCCTTTTGAATGGAGCCACCTATGCCCCGTCGCTTGCTTGCTGCTTTCTGTGTCCTGTTGTCATTCAACATTGCTCACGCCGCCGAACGCTGGGAAACACTGCCGGCCACCCCTGCCCCGATCACCAGCGCCAAAACCGGTCGTGCCGACGTCAACGGCATCAAGCTCTATTACTCGATCACCGGTCACGGCTCCCCCGTCGTGCTGCTTCACGGCGGTCTGGCCAACTCCGATTACTGGGGTAATCAGGTCAAGGCGCTTTCGGCGAAGCACACCGTCATCACCCTCGACAGCCGTGGCCATGGTCGCAGCTCGCGAGATGCGCGACCTTTCGGGTATGACCTGATGGCGGACGACGTCATTGCGGTGCTCGACAAGCTGAAGATCGAACGCGCCGACTTCGTGGGCTGGAGTGACGGCGCGATTCTCGGGCTGGATCTGGCCATGCGCTATCCGCAACGTGTCGGCAAAGTGTTTGCCTTCGCCGCCAATACTCAGACGTCGGGGGTCAAGGAAGGCGTCGAGAAGAACCCGACCTTCGCCGCCTACATCGAACGCGCTGGCAAGGAATACGCGAAGCTGTCGCCCACGCCCAAGGAATACGATGCGTTCGTCGAGCAAATCAGCCATATGTGGGCGAGCCAGCCCAACTGGACCACCGAAGACCTGGCGAAAATCAAAAGCCCGGTGTTGATCGTTGACGGCGACCATGATGAGGCGATCAAGCGCGAGCACACCGAATACATGGCCTCGGCCATTCCCGGCGCCGGCCTGTTGATCCTGCCGAATGTCAGCCATTTCGCGTTTATCCAGGACCCGGCGTTTTTCAATGCGTCAGTGCAGAGTTTTCTGGATGAAAAGTAATCACTGACCCAGCAGATCAAAATGTGGGAGCGAGCCTGCTCGCGAAAGCGGTGGGTCAGTCAATATCAATGCTGAATGTACCGGCCTCTTCGCGGGCAAGCCACGCTCCCACAGGGGATCGGTGGTGTTCGCAAAGGTCAGGCTCGGCACACGCCCAATGTGGGAGCGAGCCTGCTCGCGAAGGCGGTGGGTCAGAAACATCAATGTTGAATGTGCTGGCCTCTTCGCGGGCAAGCCACGCTCCCACAGGGGATCGGTGGTGTTCGCAAAGGTCAGGCTCGGCACACGCCCAATGTGTGCGAGCTTGCTCGCGAAAGCGGTGGGTCAGTCAACATCAATGCTGAATGTACCGGCCTCTTCGCGGGCAAGCCATGCACCTATAGGGGCTGTGTGAACCCTGAAAACAACAAACCCGGCACATGGCCGGGTTTGTTGTTACTGCGCTCTGCGCTTATTTCGCGCTTGAACTCGCAGCCTGCAACGCGTGTTGCGCGCTGCGTTTGTTCTTGATGCCGTAGCAGATCCACATGAACGCAACCCACACCGGGATCGCGTACACCGAGATCTGGATGCCCGGAATCAGCAGCATCACGCACAGGATGAATGCCACGAACGCCAGGCAGATGTAGTTCCCGTACGGGTACCACAGGGCCTTGAACAGCGGCGTCTGGTTGGTTTTGTTCATGTGCTGACGGAATTTGAAGTGCGAGAAGCTGATCATCGCCCAGTTGATCACCAGGGTCGCCACGACCAGCGACATCAACAACTCCAGCGCATTTTGCGGGATCAGGTAGTTCAGCAGCACGGCAATCAGCGTCACCGCCGCCGAGGCGAGAATCGAGCGCACCGGCACACCGCGCTTGTCGATTTTCGCCAGGGCCTTCGGCGCATCGCCCTGCTCGGCCATGCCCAGCAGCATGCGGCTGTTGCAGTAGGTGCCGCTGTTGTACACCGACAACGCGGCGGTCAGGACCACGAAGTTGAGGATGTGCGCGGCGGTGTTGCTGCCGAGCATCGAGAACACCTGCACGAACGGGCTGCCGCTGTAGGAATCGCCGGACGCGTTCAGCGTCGCCAGCAGGCTGTCCCATGGCGTCAGCGACAGCAGGATGACCAGGGCGCCGATGTAGAAAATCAGGATCCGGTAGATCACCTGGTTGATGGCTTTCGGGATCACGGTTTTCGGCTTGTCGGCTTCGGCTGCGGTAAAACCGAGCATTTCCAGACCGCCGAAGCTGAACATGATGATCGCCATGGCCATCACCAGACCGCTGACCCCGTTCGGGAAGAAGCCGCCGTGGGACCACAGGTTGCTTACCGAGGCTTGCGGTCCGCCATTGCCGCTGACCAGCAAATAGCTGCCCAACGCAATCATGCCGACAATCGCCACGACCTTGATGATCGCGAACCAGAACTCGGCCTCGCCGAAGACTTTGACGTTGGCCAGGTTGATCAGGTTGATCAGCACAAAGAAACCGGCGGCCGAGACCCAGGTCGGGATGTCCGGCGCCCAGTAGTGGATGTACTTGCCGACCGCGGTCAACTCCGACATGCCCACCAGAATGTACAGAATCCAGCAGTTCCAGCCCGACAGGAAACCGGCGAAACCGCCCCAGTATTTATGGGCGAAGTGGCTGAAGGAACCGGCGACCGGCTCTTCGACGATCATTTCGCCGAGCTGGCGCATGATCATGAAAGCGATGAAGCCGCAGATGGCGTAGCCGAGGATCATCGACGGGCCGGCGGATTTCAGGACGCCGGCCGAGCCGAGGAACAGCCCGGTTCCGATCGCGCCACCGAGGGCGATCAGTTGAATATGGCGATTTTTCAGGCCGCGTTTCAGCTCGCCTGAATGCGAGTTTTGTCCACTCATGAAAAGGGTCTCACGCAAGGTTTGATGATGTTCAGTAGACGTTGCTGCTCGGTTGCAATTTCAAGCAGCGCCGATCAAACCCCAGCGCAAGCACCAGGAGTTCAGCGTATTTACAACGGTCATGCGTCACCTGTTTGTTTTTATCTGTGACGAAATCGAACCCGACACGCTTGTGGCGCGGCGGAGTGAACAAGACGGGTAGCCTTGAAATTTGCGCAGATACGCAGGAGGTCACAGTTAAAACGCGGCGCATTGTACACCGCTAACCCCCTGCTGCCAGACACCACTGGATCAGCGCGTCGGTTGCCGGGATTGCCTGTGTCCGCCTCGGGGGTGCCGGGCGGCTGCAAAAAAGAAGTCAGACCTTTGCAGGTCATCGACGCAGGCGATGGAAACATCGGCCCACGGGGAGGGATGGAAATGAGTCACGGCGTTCATTGCGCCTCCTTCTTGTTATGCACCTGCACGGCAGGCATGGGTCGCATCTCACCCTTCAAACGTGGCTGAAACAAGCGCGCCAGAGCCTTGCGAGACGGCGTAGAGACGGACTGGCGGAAGGATTTCCTTACAGCCCTTGTGAAGGGGTCATCCCACGGGGTTTGGTCACGGATTTCGTCAACTTCCCGTTACGGCCCGTAACGAAAACTTTACAAATCAGATCTCGCGGCAAGCTGACTGCAAATTGACGTTAGGAAGCTTCCTAAGGAAAAGGTCGAGTTAGTTTTTTGTTTTTTAATAACTAATTCCGCCTCTAAAAACAGAATAAAAAGTTCAAACAAATCTTATTTAATTATTTTTTTGCGTTTTAAAAACCTGTGAACTAGGTTTTCAGCGACTTGCCGAGCCGCATCGACCGCAAGTCGGAGTTGTATTCATAGATTGAAAACAACTTCGCTGTTCTTCTCAAAAGTCATCTAGGAGATTCACTATGCAACTGGACAAAGACTTGGAAACTGAACTGCAACTGGACGATTGGTTTGAAGCGCCGACCCATGAAGCCGCCGTTGAAATGATGCAAGCCGACGCGGTTGTTCCGTTCGGCACGGCGATGTGGCCCCTGTAAGCCATCCCGGCGGGCACGATCCGGCCGGTTGTGCCTGCCACATTTGCTCGGTTTGTCAGGGAGGACACCATGGATAAGCAACGCGCCATCTCGCATTTCCTTTACTACCTCGAACAACACCCGGCCCTTGTCGGCATCAACCCGGCGAAGGTCTTGCTCGGCCACACCGCTGATTACGAAGCGCTGACCGGCGCCATCGTCGAACAGGCGGGTAACAGCTCATCGTTCAGCTTCAGCGCCATGCGCCTGGACCTCGAACCCAAGGATCTGCTGGCTCAGGCGATTGCCGACAACGATCTGTACATTTTCTTCTACGACTCTTCCACCCTGCCCAACCCACGCCCCGACGGCCCGCAATTCGTCCGTGCGCTGCAAGGGGTGATGGCGCAAAACTGGAAGAAGTCGCTGCTGTTCAAGGATTACGGCGATTATTTCTACGATACCTTCAGTGTCACCCCGCAGCGCATTGCCGGGTTGAACAGCCACTTGATCCAGCGCATGTCCCACGCGACAACACTCAGTTTCAAAGATGACCATGGCTCGTGGTTTGAAACGCCGCTGAGCAGTATCAAGAAGTGGACTGACATCAACGGTGTCGGCAACTTAGATCTGGCGCCCGGTGAAATTGCGACCCACAGCGAAGAGATTAATGGCCGGGTGAAGTTCATGGGGACGTTTCTCAGCACCATCCCGTTTGCCCGCAAGTACGGGGTGCTGGAGTCGCCGCTGGAGTTGTGGATCGAGAACTCGATCATCAGCAAAATCGCCACGGACGTGCCGGGGCTGGAGCATGATTTCAATAAATACCTGGATGCCAATCCGTCGAACCGGCGGATCGAAGAGTTGGGCATTGGCACCAACGAAGGCGTGAAGGAGCTGTATGCACGCAATGCCGGGTTCGAGGAGCGCCATTGCGGCTTGCACCTGGGATTGGGCGGCGGGGCCAAGGGCAGCCATCACCTGGACCTGATCTTCTCCGGTGGCGTGTTGGCGCTGGATGATGAGCCGGTGTTTGATGGGCGGTTTGTGTTTTAACTGCTGAAATGGCGGTGCTGCTACTGGCGCCTTCGCGGGCAAGCCCGCTCCCACATTTGATCGCATTTCTGCGAGACAACTCGGTTACCTGTGGGAGCGGGCTTGCCCGCGAAGAGGACTGAACATTCATCCCGTCACTAAAACCAGACCAAAAAAAAACGCCAACCCTGAGGTTGGCGTTTTTTATGGGGCGCTTACCGATTACTCCGGCTTACGACGCCCAAAGCCCGGACGCTGGCCCGAACCGGCTGGCGCGCCACGGCGTTTGCCCGATGGCGTGTCCTTGTCGACCAGAACGATGCCTGGGCGTTTCTTCCCGACTGGCTTGGCCGGACGCTTGGTGTCGGCCGGACGGTCTGCCACTGGCGTACCGCGACTCGAATCACCGCGAGCCTCACCACGAGGAGCACCGCGATCGCTACGACCACCCGACGGAGCACCACGGCCTTCACCGCGTTCGGTACGGCCATTGGCCGGACGTGGCGTGCGTGGACCGCGCTCGCCATCAGCGCGTGGCGCTGCTGGTTTGCGGGCTGGACGCTCGCCTTCGATTTGCGGCTCACGGGAGTCACGCGGTGTAGCAGCAGTCTGGTTACCAATGGCTGGACGCAACGAACGCACGCGCTCGGTCTTGCCCATCGGACGCGACGATTTACGCTGCATGCGATCGAGTTTGTCTTTGCTCTTGGCGTTCATCTGCGGCATGGCCACCGGCGTCAGGCCCACTTCAGCACTCAGAATGTCGACTTCGTACTGGCTCATTTCGCGCCAGCGACCCATCGGCAGGTCGGAGTTGAGGAACACCGGACCGAAACGCACGCGTTTCAGACGGCTGACCACCAGGCCCTGAGATTCCCACAGACGACGGACTTCGCGGTTGCGACCTTCCATCACCACGCAGTGGTACCAGTGGTTGAAACCTTCGCCACCTGGGGCTTGCTTGATGTCGGTGAACTTGGCCGGGCCGTCTTCGAGGACGACGCCTGCTTTCAAGCGCTCGATCATCTCGTCATCGACTTCGCCACGCACACGCACCGCGTATTCACGGTCCATCTCGTAGGACGGGTGCATCAGGCGGTTGGCCAGTTCACCGTCGGTGGTGAACATCAGCAGACCGGTGGTGTTGATGTCCAGACGACCGATGTTGATCCAGCGACCTTCTTTTGGTTTCGGCATCTTGTCGAAAACGGTTGGACGGCCTTCCGGGTCGAGGCGGGTGCAGATTTCGCCGTCGGGCTTGTTGTACATGATCACGCGGCGTACCGACTCGGCGGCTTCTTCGCGCTTGATCACCTTGCCGTCGATGGTGATGGCGTCGTGCATGTCGACGCGCTGCCCGAGGGTGGCGTCTTTGCCATTGACTTTGATGCGGCCGTGGCTGATCCAGGCTTCCACGTCACGGCGCGAGCCGACGCCGATACGGGCGAGGACTTTCTGCAGTTTTTCGCCTGCTGGGCCGATTTCGGCGTCGTCTTTCTGGTCGTTGATACTCATCTGGGCACCTCCCGGTGTGGTCTGTTCAGGCAGCTCTGAAGTGAGGGCCTGAAGCGATGTAAAACGAGTTCTTGGGCGAAGGGATCGCCGAAGGGTCGCGAATCATACGCTCATGCAAGCGTTAGCGCATCAGAGACTAGCTGATGAATGGTGACTTACTTGTGTTTCCGCCGACCGGTGGCGCCGAGTTTGATCAGGCGCAGGGCCGATTCGGCCAACACCGTGCGCTTGTCGGATTTGTCGAGTTTCTTCCAGGCCTTGATTTCACGCTTGCTGCGGCCACAGCCGAGGCAGATGTCGTCGGTAAATTTGCAGACGCTGATGCAGGGGTCTTTGGTTGAGCTCATTGATGCCTCCAATATCAAAAGATCGCAGCCTTCGGCAGCTCCTACAGGGGGAATGAGTACATCCGTAGGAGCTGCCGAAGGCTGCAATCTTTTAGCGGCCTCTCAGTCGTCGAATTCGCGGCGTTCGGCTTCGATGGCTTCGGCCAGGGCGCGGGCTTCGGCTTCTTCGTCGCTCAGTTCGGGTTCGGGCTTGGGTTGTTCAAGCGCGGCGACGGCGGCCAGAAGTTTTTCGCGCGCTTCGGCGACACCGAGCACATCGTCTTCCAGCTCTGCTTCCGGTTCTTCTTCGATTGTGGCTTCAGGCTCGGGCTGAAGTTCAACTTCAATCTCCGGCGCGGGTTCCGGCTGTTCCAAAACCTCGTCAGTCTCCGTCACCGCCCCATCACGCAACAAGTCATCAAAGTCAGTCTTGATCCCCTGCTCCATGTCATCCAGTTCCAGCAACAGCGTGTGGAAACTGGTTTCTTCCTTGGGTTCTTCCGGTTCGGCGCTGGCGTCGGCCAGTTCCTGCAACCCGGCCGGCACCGGGGCGTCGTCGAAATCGAGCACCGGGTCGGGCTCCATTTCCCGCAGTTCGGCCAGCGGCGGCAAATCGTCGAGGTTCTTCAGGTTGAAGTGATCAAGAAACACCTTGGTGGTGGCGAACATCGCCGGTTTGCCCGGCACATCACGATACCCGACGATGCGAATCCACTCGCGCTCCAGCAGCGTCTTGACGATGTGGCTGTTGACCGCCACGCCCCGCACGTCTTCGATCTCGCCCCGGGTGATCGGTTGGCGATAGGCGATCAGCGCCATGGTTTCGAGCATGGCCCGGGAATAACGCTGCGGGCGCTCTTCCCACAAGCGGCCGACCCACGGCGAAAACTTCTCGCGAATCTGTAAGCGATAGCCGGAGGCGACTTCCTTCAACTCAAAGGCGCGGCCGTCGCAGGACTTGGCCAGGATCGTCAGGGCTTTCTTGAAGACCGGCGGCTCCGGCCGTTCGCCCTCTTCGAAGAGCTCGAACAGGCGTTCAAGGGATTGCGGTTTTCCCGAGGCCAACAGAAAGGCTTCAAGCAGTGGCGCCAGCTCGCGGGGTTCAGTCAGGTTCATGATTCAACTCGTTATTCGGCTCGGGCCCGCACATGGATCGGCGCGAACGCCTCATTCTGCACCAGCTCGACCAAGGATTCCTTGACCAGTTCGAGGATCGCCATGAAGGTCACCACCACACCCAGCCGACCTTCCTCAGCGGTGAACAGCTCGACAAAAGGCACGAAACCGCCGCCCTTGAGCCGTTCCAGCACATCGCTCATGCGCTCGCGGGTGGACAACGCCTCGCGGCTGACCTGGTGGCTTTCGAACATGTCGCCACGGCGCAGGACCTCGGCCATGGACATCAGCAATTCTTCCAGGCTCACGTCCGGCAACAGCTTGCGCGCCCGGGCTTCCGGGGCGTCGAGCTTGGGCACCACCACATCGCGACCGACCCGGCTCAAGCCATCGATGCCTTCGGCAGCAGCCTTGAAGCGTTCGTATTCCTGCAAGCGGCGGATCAGTTCGGCGCGCGGATCGTCTTCTTCCGCTTCGATGGTTTCCGCGCGCGGCAGCAGCATCCGCGACTTGATCTCGGCCAGCATCGCGGCCATCACCAAATACTCGGCGGCCAGTTCCAGGCGCACCGACTGCATCAACTCGACATAGCCCATGTATTGCCGGGTGATTTCCGCCACCGGGATGTCGAGGATGTTGATGTTCTGTTTGCGGATCAGGTACAGCAGCAGGTCGAGCGGGCCTTCGAAGGCTTCGAGGAATACTTCGAGGGCGTCCGGCGGGATGTAAAGGTCCAGCGGCATTTCCATGACCGCCTGGCCATAGACCATGGCGAAGGGCAGCTCTTGCTGGGCTCCGGCCTGACTGTCGACGGGTTCTACTGCAGACATCTACGCCTCGGCCATAAACGGCGTCGGGTCACCGCAACCGACGCGGATCACTTCGGGTTCGCCGTCGGCCAGGTTGATCACCGTGGACGCCTTTATCCCACCGAAACCGCCGTCGATGATCAGGTCCACCTGGTGTTCCAGCAACTGACGCATTTCGTGGGGATCGCTCAAGGGATCGGTGTCGCCGGGCATGATCAGGGTCACGCTCATCAGCGGCTCACCGAGTTCAGCCAGCAGCGCCAGGGCGATGGGATGGCTTGGCACCCGCAGGCCGATGGTGCGCTTCTTGGCGTGCAGCAACAGGCGCGGCACTTCGCGGGTGGCATTGAGGATAAACGTATAAGGCCCAGGTAAATGGGCCTTGAGGATGCGGAAAGTGCCGGTGTCGATCTTGGCGAACAGCCCCAACTGGGACAGGTCACTGCAAATCAGCGCGAAGTTGTGCTTGTCGTCGAGCTGGCGCAAGCGGCGTACGCGCTCCACGGCGTTCTTGTCGCCGATCTGGCAACCAATGGCGTAGGACGAGTCTGTGGGATAAATCACCACCCCGCCTTTGCGGATGATCTCGACAGCCTGTTTAATCAGGCGCGCTTGCGGGTCTTCCGGATGAATCTGGAAAAATTGACTCACATTCTCTACCTGTTCAGACGGCGGCAATAATTGGGTCATGTTTGAATCGACACCATAACGGTGGCAGATCCTCCGGAACCGGGCGGTATTCACCGATTTCCGACCAGCCTCCTGGGCCATGAAAATCACTGCCGGCACTGACCAGCAGACCGAACTCCCGGGCAAGAATGGCCAGGCTGCCCACCTGTTCGGCGGGCTGATGGCCATTGACCACTTCGATAGCGTGGCCCCCTGCTTGAATATAGTCGGCAATCAGGCGCCGACGCTTGCTGCGCGTGAAATCGTAGTGCCACGGATGCGCCAGGCTGACCCAGGCACCGGCGGCGCGCAGGGTGGCGACGGTGTCTTCCAGGGTCGGCCAGTGTTGCTTGACGTCCCCCAGCTTGCCGGCGCCCAGCCATTTGCGGAACGCTTCGGCGCGATCCTTGACGAAACCTTCGCGCACCATCCAGTCGGCAAAATGCGGACGGGCCGGTGCGTTGCCGCTGTCGCCCAGTGCCTGTTGCATCGCCCGGGCGCCTTCCATCGCGCCCGGCATACCCTTGAGCGCCAGTTTGCGGCTTATTTCTTCGGACCGTAGCCAGCGGCCATCGTGCAATTTGGCGATCGCTTCGACCAACGGTACGGCGTTGACGTCGAAACCGTAGCCCAACACATGAATGGTCGCGCCGCCCCAGGTGCAGGACAATTCGACGCCGTTGACCAGTTGCATCCCCAACGCCGTCGCGGCGCTGCGGGCCTCGTCGAGGCCTTCAAGGGTGTCGTGATCGGTCAAGGCCAGGACTCGCACGCCTTTCTCGAACGCACGCGCAACCAGTACCGCAGGCGCCAGGGCGCCATCGGAGGCCGTGCTATGGCAGTGCAAATCAACATTCACAGGGCTTTGTAACCTCAAATCAGCTGGCGCTATCGCGCGCCAATATGTTTGTTATTATGCCGACACATCCTGCTTCTGGCTGCCACTGTGAAACAATTCATCGACTTCATCCCGCTTCTGCTGTTTTTCATCGTCTTCAAAATCGATCCACGGGTCATCGACATTGCCGGTCATGAGGTCACTGTAGGCGGTATTTACAGCGCAACCGCGATGTTGATCATCAGTTCCCTGGTGGTGTACGGCACGCTCTTCATCAAGCAGCGCAAGCTGGAGAAGAGCCAATGGCTGACCCTCATCGCCTGCCTGGTCTTCGGTAGCCTGACCTTGGCGTTCCACAGCGAAACCTTCCTGAAATGGAAAGCCCCGGTGGTCAACTGGCTGTTCGCCCTGGCGTTCATCGGCAGCCACTTCATCGGCGATCAACTGCTGATCAAACGCATCATGGGCCACGCGCTGACCCTGCCGGATCAGGTCTGGACCCGCCTGAACATCGCCTGGGTCGGGTTTTTCCTGTTCTGCGGCGCCGCCAACCTGTTTGTCGCGTTCACGTTCCAGAACTACTGGGTCGACTTCAAAGTCTTCGGCAGCCTGGGCATGACGCTGCTGTTCCTGGTCGCGCAGGGCATCTACCTGTCGCGCCACCTGCATGACGCCGATACCACCACGCCAAAAACCGAGGACTGACATGCTTTATGCCATCGTTGCTACAGACGTCGCCAACTCCCTGGAAGCTCGCCTGGCCAACCGGCCCGCGCACCTTGAGCGCCTGAATCAGCTCAAGAGTGAAGGTCGCATCGTTTTGGCCGGCCCCAACCCTGCCGTCGACAGCAACGATCCGGGCGCCGCTGGTTTTACCGGCAGCCTGATCGTTGCCGAGTTCGAATCTTTGGCTGCCGCACAAGCCTGGGCCGAGGCTGACCCATTTGTCACCGCAGGCGTCTACGCCAACGTTTCCGTGAAGCCGTTCAAGCAAGTCCTGCCTTAAAATCTCCCCGCGCGATGAACCTTGTCGGTTCATCGCGCTCTCAATCGCTCATTATTCTCGTTTGCCTGCCGACAACTTGCCCAATAACTTGATTGGAATCAGGAGTCGTGATGCGCAAGGGTCCGTTGTGTCTGATGTTGGTGACGTTGTCGATCGTGGCTCCCGTGCACGGTGAAGAAGCCGCTGGCGGCAATTCCACGCCACTGTCCTTGAGCGCCGGCAGCCAGATCGCCGAGTTGCAGCAGCGCTTGAAGGTCAGCGAGCAGCAACGAGAAGAATTGAACAAACAACTGCAAAGTGCCGATGCTGAGCGCGAAAGCGCCCAACTGGCCCGGTTGCGCCAGGAGAACCAGCGTCTGAAGCTGCAACTCAAGGAAGCCCAGGCTAACGGTCCGGTGTCGCGCCTGCTGACCGATCAGCAGCAATGGTTCGTCACCGGGGGCGGAGTAGCGCTATTGGCCCTGCTCTGCGGTATCTTTGCCAGTGGAGCAAGTCGAAAACGTCGGCAATGGCTAAATTGAGTGAGTCATGAGCGAGCTGTTATTAATTGATGATGACCAGGAGCTGTGTGAGCTCCTGAGCAGTTGGTTGAGCCAGGAAGGCTTTGTGGTCCGTGCCTGTCACGATGGCCAGAGTGCCCGCCGTGCGCTGGCCGAAACCTCCCCGGCCGCTGTGGTACTGGACGTGATGCTGCCTGACGGCAGTGGCCTGGAATTGCTCAAGCAACTGCGCAACGACCATCCGGACCTGCCCGTGCTGATGCTCTCGGCGCGCGGCGAACCGCTGGATCGCATCCTCGGCCTGGAACTCGGCGCCGACGATTACCTGGCCAAGCCCTGCGACCCACGAGAACTGACAGCCCGGCTGCGCGCGGTATTGCGCCGCAGTCATCCGGCTGCGGTGTCCAGCCAGCTCGAACTCGGCGACCTGTGCTTCAGCCCGGTGCGCGGCGTGGTCAGCATCGATGAACAGGAATTCACCCTCACCGTCTCTGAAAGTCGCCTGCTCGAAGCCCTGATCAAGCAACCCGGCGAACCCCTGGATAAACAGGAACTGGCGCAGATCGCCCTCGGCCGCAAGCTGACCCTGTACGACCGCAGCCTGGACATGCACGTCAGCAACCTTCGCAAGAAGATCGGCCCGCACCCCGACGGCCGCCCGCGCATCGTCGCGCTGCGTAGTCGCGGCTATTACTACAGCCTCTGACACGGTCCCCCTGTAGCAGCTGTCGAGCACCGCGAGGCAGCGTTCGGCGGCGAAGCCGTCGCAAAACCAGGCAACGCGGTGCGTCAGTAAAACCTCGCGTGCAGGATTGACGACGGCTTCGCCGCCGAACGCTGCCTCGCGGTGCTCGACAGCTGCTACGGAGCTCGCTTCGTCTGCAAAGTGGCAGATTTGTCAGGAACGCCGAAGTTCGTCTTTACCCAAGCTTTACGCTCCGCTGACCGCCGCTGACCTTGATCTCCGTAATCTGAACTCATCCGGAACGTACCGGGAACGAGACAAGGAGATTCACCATGCGCAAGACTCTTATCGCTCTGATGTTCGCCGCCGCCCTGCCAACCGTTGCCATGGCCATGCCTGAAGGTGCCGGCCCGATGGGTGGTCCGATGGACGGCCCGCGCCACGGCGGTCAGATGTACCATCACGGTAAGGGCGGCCCCTACAGCCAGCTGGACCTGAGCCGCGAACAGCGTGAGCAGATCCGCAAAATCATGGGCGAGCAGATGCATGATCGCAAACAACTGGTCGAGAAATACCTGGAGAAACTCTCCCCGGCCGACCAGAAAGCCATGAAGGACGAAATGGCCACCAAGCATCAGAAAGCTCAGGCCGATGTCCGCGCCGTGTTGAAACCGGATCAACAGAAGAAATTCGACGAGATCCAGAAAAAACAAGCCGAGCGCCGCGCCGAGTGGGCTGAGTTCAAGGCCTGGAAAGCGCAACAGCCGCAAAAAGCGCAATAATGCGTTAACCCTGGACCCGACGGCCTACACCGTCGGGTCTGATTCACTCAGTCTAATGTGGGAGCGGGCTTGCTCGCGAAAGCGGTGTGTCAGGCAAAGTATGCATTGACTGACACACCGCTTTCGCGAGCAAGCCCGCTCCCACATGGGATTTGTATTTGTTTGAGGACTTTCTGTGCGCTCATTGTTCTGGCGTATTCTGGCCAGCTTCTGGCTGGCCATCGCTCTGGTTGCAGGGCTATCCATCCTGCTGGGGCACATGCTCAATCAGGATGCGTGGATTCTCAGCCGTCATCCGGGCCTCAACACCCTGGCCGAAGAGTGGACACAAACCTACGAAGCCCAGGGCGAAGACGCCGCCCAGGACATCCTCGAACAGCGCAAACGCCAATATCACATCGACGTTCAGGTGCTCAACGAGAGCGGCGACCCGGTGGTGCGCGGCACTTTCCCGCGTCGGGCAGCCGCATTTGAAGCGCGGCAGAACGACGATGATCGTCGCCTGCCGTGGCGCCGCCTGACCGCCGAATACACCAGCGAAAAAACCGGCAACACCTACCTGCTGATCTACCGCATCCCGCACCCGGAACTGGATTCCTGGCACCGCGAGAGCCTGCTCTGGCCGTTGAGCGCGCTGGGGATTGCGCTGGTGGTGCTGACCCTGTTCAGTCTGCTGGTAACGCTCTCGATCACCCGCCCGCTCAGCCGTTTGCGCGGCGCGGTGCATGACTTGGGGCAAACCACTTATCAGCAGAACAGCCTGGTGAAACTGGCCAACCGCCGCGATGAATTCGGCGTGCTCGCCAACGATTTCAACCGCATGGGCGCGCGCCTGCAAAGCTTGATCGGCAGCCAGCGACAACTGCTGCGCGACGTATCCCATGAATTGCGCTCGCCGCTGGCCCGATTGCGCATTGCCCTGGCGTTGGCCGAACGCGCCAATCCAGAGGAACGGGAAAAACTCTGGCCGCGCCTGACCCGTGAATGCGACCGACTGGAAGCACTGATCAGCGAAATCCTGGTCCTGGCGCGGGTGGACGCGGACAACGCCAGTGCTGAAGACGTCGATCTCAACGCCTTGCTCCACACCCTGCAAAAGGACGCGCAACTGGGCTTCCCGGAACAAACCGTGCGTCTGGAAGCCGAGCCGCAGCTGAATCTCAAGGGCTGGCCGACCATGATCGAGCGCGCCGTGGACAACCTGCTGCGCAATGCCCAGCGTTTTAACCCGGTGGGTCAACCGATTGAAATGCAGGCCTCACGCCAGGGTGAACGGATGGTGGTGAGCGTGCGCGACCATGGGCCGGGAGTCGAGGCCGAGCACTTGAACCTGCTGGGCGAGCCGTTTTACCGCGCGCCGGGGCAAACAGCGGCCGGGCATGGCCTGGGGCTGGCCATTGCACGCAGAGCCGCAGAACGGCACGGCGGCAGCCTGGTGCTGGCCAATCACCCGGACGGCGGGTTTATCGCCAGTCTGGAATTACCGTTGGTGCCTGGGGCTGTGGTCCAGCCGTAAAAATGGGTGATGCAAAAAGATCGCAGCCTCGTTGCACTCGACAGCTCCTACAGGTGTTATGTGAACGCCCGTAGGAGCTGTCGAGTGCAACGAGGCTGCGATCTCTTGATCTTTAAGCTTTACCAGACCAGGCGCTGACGAATTCGGCCAGGTCAACCTTCTCTGCCACCCGTGGCTCTTTCTGCGGTGTGCCGAGATAAAGGAATGCAATCACTTCCTCCCCGTTCGCCAAGCCCAACCCCTTGGCCACATGCGCCGAATACGCCAGCTCACCGGTACGCCACACTGCGCCAATCCCCTGGGCATACGCCGCCAGCAAAATCCCGTGGGCCGCACACCCCGCCGCCAACAGTTGCTCGGACTTCGGGTATTTGACGTGATCCTGCAACCGCGCAATTACAACAACCACCAACGGCGCGCGCAGCGGACCATTGCGGGCCTTGTCCAGCACCGCTTCGGGCGCTTCGCTGTCCTGCAACTTGGCCGCCTCAGCCAGCAACTCGCCCATTTGCTCACGCGCCGCGCCTTCAACGGTCAGGAAGCGCCAAGGCTGCAAATGACCGTGGTCGGGCGCCCGCAGCGCAGCGCCAAACAGCACTTCCCGCTGCTCGGCGGTAGGGGCCGGTTCGACCAGACGTGGAACGGAAACACGGTTGAGCAAAGCGTCGAGAGCCTGCATCGGCCACCTCCAGAGAAAAATGTGCAGCTATTCTAGCCACAAGCGCTCCGGGCTGTTGGTTTACATGCCGGGCCTCGCAGGTAGAATGGCGACCTTCCCACTTTCAGCCCGAGCGGACCTCATGGCGTTGCCGACCTTACGGACTATTGGTTTCATCATCGGCATCTTCCTGATCACGCTGGCCATCGCCATGGTCGTGCCCATGGCCACGCTGGTGATTTTCGATCGCACCAGCGACCTGCCATCGTTCCTCTGGGCCAGCATGATCACCTTCGTTGCTGGCCTGGCGCTGGTCATTCCCGGACGCCCCGAACACGTGCACCTGCGTCCCCGGGACATGTACCTGTTGACGGTCAGCAGTTGGCTGGTGGTGTGCATCTTCGCCGCGCTGCCATTCCTGCTGACCCAGCACATCAGCTACACCGACTCGTTCTTCGAAAGCATGTCCGGCATCACCGCCACCGGCTCCACGGTGCTCAACCACCTGGACGACATGTCCCCCGGCATCCTGATGTGGCGCTCGTTGCTGCACTGGATCGGCGGCATCGGCTTTATCGGCATGGCGGTGGCGATCCTGCCGCTGTTGCGCATCGGTGGCATGCGGCTGTTCCAGACCGAATCGTCGGACCGATCCGAAAAGGTCATGCCCCGCTCGCACATGGTGGCGCGCCTGATCGTGGCGGCCTACGTCGGCATCACCATCGTCGGCAGCCTGGCGTTCTGGTGGGCCGGGATGAGCCTGTTCGATGCGATCAACCACGCGATGTCGGCGATTTCCACCGGCGGTTTCTCCACTTCCGACCAGTCCTTGGCCAAGTGGACGCAGCCAGCGGTGCACTGGGTCGCGGTGGTGATCATGATTCTCGGCAGCCTGCCGTTCACCCTGTACGTGGCGACGTTGCGCGGCAACCGTAAAGCGCTGATCAAGGATCAACAGGTTCAGGGCTTGCTCGGCATGTTGCTGGTGACCTGGCTGGTGCTCGGCACCTGGTACTGGTGGACCACCAACCTGCATTGGCTGGAAGCGCTGCGGCACGTGGCGTTGAACGTGACCTCGGTGGTCACGACGACGGGGTTCGCACTCGGGGACTACAGCTTGTGGGGCAATTTCTCACTGATGCTGTTCTTTTATCTGGGCTTTGTCGGCGGCTGTTCAGGCTCGACGGCAGGCGGGATCAAGATTTTCCGTTTCCAGGTTGCCTACATCCTGCTCAAGGCCAACCTTAACCAGTTGATTCACCCGCGAGCGGTGATCAAGCAGAAGTACAACGGTCACCGGCTCGACGAAGAAATCGTGCGTTCGATCCTGACCTTTTCGTTCTTCTTCGCCATCACTATCTGCGTGATCGCGCTGCTGCTGTCGCTGCTGGGCGTGGACTGGATGACCGCGCTGACCGGCGCGGCGAGCACTGTGTCCGGCGTCGGCCCGGGGCTGGGGGAAACCATTGGTCCGGCGGGCAACTTCGCCACCCTGCCGGACGCCGCCAAGTGGATTCTCTCGTTCGGCATGCTGCTGGGCCGACTGGAGATTATTACGGTGTTCGTTCTGTGCATTCCGGCGTTTTGGCGTCACTGACCTGTTTCGGCGCGTCCATCAACCGCGCCCGGTACTCGCCGGGCGTGGCGTCGAACCAGCGGCGAAACGCGCGAAAGAAGTTGCTCGGATCAGCAAATCCCAATAGATAGGCAATTTCCAGCAGGGTCATGGTTGGCTGCGCCAGGTATTGCTCGGCCAATTCACGGCGGGTGTCATCGAGCAAGGTCTGGAAACTCGTGCCTTCTTCCTGCAAGCGGCGCTGCAAGGTGCGTTGCGACAGGTGCAACGTCTGCGCCACCGTATCGCGCTTGGGTTCGCCCTGGGGCAGCAAACGGCAAAGTACTTGCCGGGCCTTGTGGGTCACGCGACTTTCGGAAAACCGCGCCAGGTACTCGCCGGCAAACCGGTCATGCAGCAGCGCCATGGCCTCGTTGGCCGTCGGCAGCGGCGCCTCCATGTCGGCGCGCTCGAAGATCAACGCGTCGTAAGGCGCGTTGAACACCAGCGGCGCGTGGAAGGCTTGTTTATAGGGTTCGAGGTCGACGGGCTCATCGCCCTGCACCAACACCTTGCGTGGTTGCAGGGTGCGGCCGGTCAGCCAACCGCACAGCGCCAAGGCGCAGGCCAGTGAGGCTTCGGCGCTTTGCCGGGTTGGCGGCAGGTGGTCGCCGTGGACCGTCAGAATCAGCGCGTAGCCTTCTTCCAACAGTCGAAAACTCAGGTCGGCACTTTCGGCAATGATCCGCTGATAACGCACCAGCCGCTGGAAACCTTCGGCCAGGGTCCGGCTGGACATGAGCGCGTAACCGGCGACATGAAAGGATGCCGGTCGCACCACTTTGCCCATGTTCAGGCCGATCGCCGGGTTACCGGACAGCTCGACCGCGCGCTGCCAGAGCCGCGTCATGGAATCTTGCGGGAAGCGTGCATCCGGATCATCCAGTGCCGCGTAGTCGAGCCCTAGCTGCTTGAACAGAACCCGGCAATCCAGGCCGTCCATTTCCAGTGCTTTGACAATCCCCATCGCCCAGCTTGCAGAAGTCGTTCGTTCGCTCATGGCGTTTTCTTACATGATGAGCCGCATGCTACGGCCAATTACCGAAGGATACTAAAGTGGCGCCCATTGTCACTGGCTGATGCCAATGATCACTCTAGACTCAAATAAGCTCCCCGCAGAACAACTTGCCATCAGAACAATAACCACAGAGATCGCAGTCGTGGAAAATACCAAGCGTTTCAACAGCTTCGCTGAGTTTTACCCGTATTACCTCAGCGAACACAGCAACAGTACTTGCCGACGATTGCACTTTATCGGCACCTCCCTGGTTATTTTCATTCTGGCGCTGACCATCGGCAAAGGTGCGTGGTGGCTGCTGATCGCCCTGCCGCTGGCCGGTTACAGCTTCGCCTGGGTCGGGCATTTCTTCTTTGAGAAGAATCGTCCGGCCACCTTCCAGCATCCGTTCTACAGCCTGCTCGGCGATTTCGTCATGTACCGCGACATGATTCTGGGCCGCGTGCCGTTCTAGGCTTCCCGGGCCAGCAAAGCGTCCCATGCAGACAGTGCGCCCGTGGATCGAGGTTCTACACTCAATCCGTCACTTCGCAAAACAAGAAGATCGCCGATGAACGCCAATGCCCGCTTCACCCACATGCAGGACGGCACGCAGGAAGACTGGGCGATCATCGCCGCCGACTTCAGTGCCTACGCCCGACAATTGCCGACACGGATTGTGGCGCACCTGAAGTTGCTGGAGGGTGATTTTGGCGGCTTCCCGGTGGATCGCCTGACCCACTCCCTGCAAACCGCCACCCGCGCCTTTCGCGATGGTCGCGACGAGGAATACGTGGTCTGCGCCCTGCTCCACGACATCGGCGACACCCTCGGCTCCTACAACCACCCGGACATCGCCGCAGCGATCCTCAAGCCATTCGTCAACGCCGAGAATTTGTGGATCGTGGAGAAACACGGGATTTTCCAGGGCTACTACTTCTTCCATCACCTGGGCATGGACCGGCATCTGCGCGAGCAATTCAGCGGGCATCCGCAGTACCAGGCGACCATTGAATTTTGTGCCAAATACGATGCGGCGGCGTTTGATCCGGCGTATGAGACACTGCCATTGAGCTTCTTTGAGCCAATGATGGAACGGCTGTTTGCACAGCCGAAGAATTCGATCTACAAGGCGGCGATGGAAGAACACGCGCCGGCCTGAAGACGCACCACAACCCAATGTGGGAGCGGGCTTGCTCGCGAAAGCGGTTTCACATTCAACATCTACGTTGACTGATACACCGCTTTCGCGAGCAAGCCCGCTCCCACAGGGGATTTGTGGTGGCCATCAATTTGTTACGCCGGTTCGGCAACCTTCACCGCTTTCAACTCCGCCTCCCGCGCCTGGGCATCCGCCAGGCGATACAACTCGATCGAGCCATCCCAATGCTCGATCAACGCCGTGCATGACTCCACCCAGTCCCCGCAATTGAGGTAGTCCACCCCGCCCACCTTGCGAATCTCGGCATGGTGAATATGCCCGCACACCACGCCATGCAACTCGCGTTTGACGCATTCGTGGGCGATGGCTTCTTCGAAGTCGCTGATAAAGCTGACTGCGGTTTTCACTTTGTGCTTGAGGTACGCCGAGAGCGACCAATAACCGTAGCCGTAGCGAGCGCGCCAGTGATTGAGCCAGCGGTTGAGGGTCAGGGTGAATTCGTAGGCCGAGTCGCCGAGGAAGGCCAGCCAGCGGTGATAACGGGTGATCACGTCGAACTGGTCGCCGTGGATCACCAGCAGATGCCGGCCATCGGCGGTCACGTGCACTGCCTCGTCCACCAACTGAATGTTGCCCAGGATCAGCTTCGAATAACGACGCAGGAATTCGTCGTGGTTGCCGGTGACGTAAATCACTTCGGTGCCGCGCTTGCTCATGGTCAGCAGGCGGCGGATCACGTTGGTGTGGGCCTGGGGCCAATACATGCCGCTGCGCAGCTTCCAGCCATCGATGATGTCGCCCACCAGGTAGACTTTGTCAGCGTGGTAGCCCTTGAGAAACTGCGACAGGTGCTCGGCCTGGCAATCCCGGGTGCCCAAATGCACGTCGGAAATCCATAAGGTGCGGACACGTTGTTTACGGCTGGGTTTGGCGAGCTCGGCGCTGGTCATGGGCAACCCTCTGGGATGTTTTTACAAGCTTGCGCCGGTCGGGTTAATTGCCCATGACAGTGACGAGTCAATCCTGTGACAGCGTCCGGCCGGTGTAGACTGGCCGCATCTTGCCCCGGAGACCTGCGATGAGACCGATCCTCACGCTTCGCCAGTACAGCCCCGACCTGATCGTCCACAGCCACGACCACGCGCAACTGGTGTTCGGCTTGTCGGGCGCGCTGGATTTCGAGGTCGACGGCCACGGCAGCCAGGTGGTGCAGCAGAGTTTCGTGGTGGTGCCGTCCGGGGCGCACCACGCCTGCGGCAGCGCCAATGGCAGCCGTTGCCTGGTGCTGGATGTGCCCGGCGATCAATGGGTTTCGCAGTCGCTGGGGGAGCACGCCGACGCCAGCCGCCGCTTGCTCGACAACGCCGGGCGCCTGCCGCTGGATGCCGGGCAAAGCCAATTGGTCCGTTGGCTGGCGGGCAGTCCGGTGAGCGATCCGCTGATTGCCCAGCAAGGCGCGGTGCTGTTATTGGCCAGCCTCAACCACATCAAACCGGACGTCATCGGCGGACGACGCCTGCCCTATGCGGCGCTGAATGCGCACATCGATCAACACGCGGCTTATCCGCTGCAAGTGGCCGATCTGGCGCGCATCGCCGACCTCTCCAGCGCTCGCCTGCATGCGCGGTTCGTGGCCGAATGCGGGCAGACGCCGATGGACTACATTCGCAGTCGGCGGCTGCACATGGCCGTGGACTTGTTGCGGGATTCGGCGCTGCCGATTGGCGAGATCGCCAGCCGGGTCGGTTACAGCTCCCAAAGTGCGTTTGCGGCGGCGGTGTTGCGCGAGTTTGGCGCTTCGCCCGGACAATTGCGCCGCGAGGCTGGCGACAAAAGTCGATAGTTTGCCGACAGACCTGACCCGCCGTAACGCGATTAAATGTAGCAGCTGGCGAAGCCTGCGTTCGGCTTGTAGCAGCTGCCGAGGCATGAGGCTGCGTTCGGCTGCGAAGCAGTCGTGAAATCAGGCGCTGCGGTGTTTAGAAAGGCCGCATGCTCAGGTTTGACGACGGCTTCGCCGCCGAACGCTGCCTCGCGCTGCTCGGCAGCTGCTACAGGACGGCGATATCGTCGACCTACTACGTTTATAAAGGACTGCAATGACTCCCCGTACCGCCCTTGGCGCCCTGCATATCGGCGCATTGATGTTTGGCCTGACCGGAGTGTTCGGCAAACTAGCAGCCGCCTCCCCCGCCGTCATTGTTTTCGGCCGTGCCGCATTCGCCGTGCTGGCGCTGGCATTTTTTGCCCGGTTCGCCAGCAAGACCCGCTGGCAAAAACTCGAAGCCGTGGACTGGCGCCGCTTGCTGCTCAGCGGTTTGCTGCTGGCCGGGCACTGGGTGAGTTTTTTCATTGCGGTCAAAGTCGCGGGCGTGGCGATTGCGACGTTGGGGTTTGCCAGTTTCCCGGCCTTTACCGTGATCCTCGAAGGGCTGATCTTTCGCGAGAGAATCCGCGCCAATGAAATTCTGCTGGTGGTGCTGGTCAGCGTCGGTCTGGTGCTGGTTACGCCGGCCTTCGACCTCGGCACTGGCGCGACCATCGGCCTGCTCTGGGCGGTAGGCTCAGGGTTGCTGTTCGCCCTGCTGTCCCTGACCAACCGCGCCAGTTCCGCACGCATCCCGGCGGTGCAGGCCGCGCTGTGCCAGAACGTAGTGGTCGCGCTGTGCCTGCTGCCGGTCGCCGCGCCACAGTTGAGCGAAGTGCGCGCCCTCGACTGGTTGTGGATCGGCCTGCTCGGCGTGTTCTGCACCGGCGTCGCCCACAGCCTGTTTGTTGCCAGCCTGGCGGTGATCAAGGCGCGGACCGCAGCGGTGGTGTTTGCCCTGGAACCGGTCTACGGCATCACCATGGCCTGGCTGCTGTTCAATGAAAACCCGACCCTGCGCATGCTGCTCGGCGGTGCGTTGATCATCGTCGCCATCGTGGTCAGCAGTCGGTTATCCGGCAACAGCAAAAAAACCGTGGCCGCCGAAGCCGCCTCTCACTGAGTGCGGTCGTTGTGGCCGAGGTCGCGGTCCGGGTCGATCTGATCCCGGACCCGCTGCTTGAGCACCTTGGCTTCCGGGAAACCACCGTCAGCCTTGCGCTCCCAGATTTGCACCTCGTTACAAAAAATATGAAAGACCCCTCCCGTGCCCGGCACCAGGGACACTTTGCCCAAGTCATCGCCAAAGGTGCTGAGCAGTTCCTGGGCCAACCAGGCGGCGCGTAGCAGCCACTGGCATTGCGTGCAATAGGTGATGACGATTTCCGGTTTTTGCATGGTCATGATCGCTGAAACTCCTGAGCCAGAGGGGCGCCGCTATAATAGCCGCCTTTGTCGCTTGCCCCGAGATTCACGATGCGCCCTGGCCGAAGATCGGCGGCATTCTTAATGATGCGGATGAACAGGCGGTGTATTTGAATTTGGGGCAGACGTTTTAGTCCCGCCCACCCCTTCAAGTCTAAACATACAAGCGGGCTTGCTCGCGAAAGCAGTGTGTCAGTCAACGTAGATGTTGAATGGCAGGCCGCCTTCGCGAGCAAGCCCGCTCCCACATTAGGGATGGAGTGCCGGGGCTAGCGGATGCCGGCCAGCAGATTGCGCGCGGTCTGCTTGAGCGGCTCGTCGCCCTCTTTGAGCAAGTCGTTGAGCAACTCGATGGCGCTATCCAGATCGCCGTCATCGATGCAGGTCTGGGCTTGTTCCAGTTTGCCAGCGCCAGCCGACACGGGTTGGGGCAACGGTTCAAGTTCCAGCGACTGGCCGGGCTCGCTGAACGCGTCAAGAAAGTCGTCGTCCAGCGTTTGTGCTTCGGGTTCGGCGTCCCATTCCAGCTCGGGTTCGCCCAGTGCCGGTTCATCGGGCATTTCGTAGACATCGGGCATGACGTGCAGGTTGGACGTGAACGCCGGTTCGTCAGGTAGCGGCGGTTTGGTCGTCGGCGGTGGCGAGTCGTCGAAGGGGCTGACCAGATCCCAATTGGAGTCCATCGACAGGTCATCCAGATTCAACTGGAACTCATCGGCGGGTGGCGCTTCGGGGGCCTCCGCCGCGACGGTCGCAGTGACCGGCGCAATGACTGCGACCGGAGCGGCATTCGTCAGTTTGGGGAATCGTGCGCGAAGGTCCGCCAACTGCTGCGAGTCAATCCCGGCGTCACGCAGGCTGCTTTCCTGCGCATCGTACGCCGCCACGTCGCCCTGTTTGCCCAAGATCTCCAATAATTGCAACGCCAGGTCGGTACGCTGCGGTTCCTTGACCAACGCCTCACGCAACAGGCCGGCCGCTTCGGAGAATCGACCGTAAGCCAGGTAAATACCCACCCCTTCGAGTACATCGTCGGCGGGGGCTTCTTCGCGATGATCGGGGGCCGCTGCGACGCTGATCGGCTGTGGCGAAACTTCACGCACGGGCTCATCGCGCGCAATCGACAACGGTTCGGTCAACGCCTGCTGCCGTTGACGGCGCACAAACAGGCCCAGAACCACCAACAGCACGAGCGCCAGCAATCCGGCAATCAATAGCCAGTCACTGGTTTCCGGTTCTTCAACCACAACAGGCGCGGCGGCGACGGCGACCGGCGGGACGGCAGGCGTCTGCGCGACCTCGGACAATCGGGTCTGCAAGTCGCTGACCTGCTTTCTCTCGTCAGCGATCTGTTCATCCTGAGTCTTGAGCCGGGCATTCAGCTCATCGATGGTTTTTTGCAGCTGCTGGTTTTGCAGGACGCTGGCGGCCAGTTGCTCGGCCACCTCATCGTTTGCAGGCGCAGCCGCCGGGGGAGCAGCGCCGGCGGCAGGTGCAGGCGCCTTGCTCTTGGGGGCCGGTGGCGGCGCTTTGGCCGGTTCCACGCTCGGGAACCCGGAGGTCGGGGCTTTGGCCGCCGGTTCGTCAGTGGCCGGAACAATCCCGGGTGAACCGGGCGGATCGATCAACACCGTGTACTCGCGCAGCAAGCGCCCGTTGGGCTGATTGAGCTGCACCAGGAAATTCAGGAACGGTTCATTGACCGGTTTGCTGGAGGTCACCCGGATCAACGTGCGGTTGCCGCGCAGGATCGGTGAGAATTTCAGGCTATTGAGGAAGAACACACGCTCGACGCCCGCGCGGCTGAACTCGTCGGCCGTGGCCAGGCTGACCGACAGATCGTTTTCCGCCAGACCCGCGGCGTCCACCAGCGCGATATCAGCGCTGAACGGCTGGTTCAACGCCGAATGCACGGTGATGTCACCCAACCCCAGAGCCGGTGCCAATGCCGAGTAAGTGACCGCAACGCCGGCCAGAAGCAGCCGAGTGCAATACCGCAAAACCACGTGCCAACTCTCGAGCATGAGCATCCCTTAGATTAAGCAGAACCAACCTGTACGTGTTCGCACATCCGGTACGAACACGATATTGCCTAGTAGTTCTTTATAGTCTGCCCAACGGGGTATCTCAAAAACACGGCGTAAGGTTTTGCCTCAAGACTTTTCGAGGTTGTCCAGGATGTGACCGTGAACACGCATGCAGACCTTCAAATCGGCCTCATCGACGCCATCGAACAGCTCATGGCGCAGCTGAGTGGCAATGGTTTCAATCTGTTCGATCAATGGCAGGGCCGGGGCACAGAGCACGATTTTTTTCGCCCGGCGGTCTTCCAGCACCGATTGGCGCTGCACCAGGCCTTGGGTTTCCAGGCTGTCGAGCAGTCGGGCCAGGGTCGGCCCTTCGACGCCGACGCTTTGCGCCAGTTCGCGCTGGGTCGGGGCGTCATCGAAACGCGCCAGGTGCAGCAGCACCAGCCAGCGCGCCTGAGAAAGTCCCAGGCCGGCCAGACGGCGATCCAGTTCGGCGCGCCAGCCACGAGACATCTGGGCCAATTGCATGCCAAAGCGGTGTTGATCGGTTAACGGCATAAAAAACTCATGATTAGGCTGAAATAGAGAAAAACTAATTATTAGTCAGCTAAGCATGACCTTTCGCTATAGGCAAGGCTTGCCCTGTACTGAATCGTTACATCTATGCGATCGGTCACTTAAATCTCGAATTCAGATTGCAGCGCCGCCCGCACACAATACAAAACCCCTTCCGGCACACGACCGGCAAACAGCGCGGCAATCTCCGCCACCGCTGGCAACTCGCCTTCGCCGTCGAGGAATGCGTCCTGGATTTCGCCCATCAGCTCTTCTGGCAGGTCCAGCGCCTGTTCCAGTGACAATTGTTGCTTGCCGATCGCCTCGGCGAGCATGGTGTAGACGTTCTTTTCCGAGCATTGCAACTGACCGGCGATTTGCAATGGCGTCATGCCGGCGCGGGCCAGGGTGATCAGCTCGTGGCGTACGTCGGCCACCACTTTCGGCGCCTCGACCTGGCCGCCGAGCACCTCGAGGAACGCCTCGCCGTATCGCTCCAGCTTGCGTGCGCCGACACCGCTGACCGTGGCCATTTCCGCCAAAGAGGTGGGCTGGCTGCGGAGCATTTCCAGCAAGGTCGAGTCCGGGAAGATGACATACGGTGGCACGCCGTGTTCTTCGGCGAGCTTGCGACGCAGGGCTCGCAGGGCTTCCCACTGTTCGCGCTCTTCGCCACGGACCAGTTGGCTCGCCTGGCTCTTACTGCTCTTGGCGGTGGTTTGCGGCTTGAGATCGCGGCGCAGTTCCAGGGTCACTTCGCCCTTGAGCAGTGGCCGGCAGGTGTCGCTCAAACGCAGGCCGCCGTAGCCTTCGAGGTCGATGTCCGCCAAACCACGGGCCACCAATTGGCGGAACAGTGAGCGCCATTCGCTCTCGCCCATGGCTTTGCCGACACCGTAGACCGACAGATGCTGATGGCCGAAGCTGCGGACTTTTTCGTTGTCCTTGCCTAGCAGCACGTCTACCAGATGACCGACGCCGTAGCGCTGGCCGGTGCGGTAGATCGCCGACAGGGCCTGACGGGCCGGCTCGGTGGCGTCCCAGGTCTGCACGCCGTCGACGCAGTTATCGCAGTGGCCACAAGGCTCGGGCATGTCTTCGTCGAAGTAGGCCAATAGCGTCTGGCGCCGGCAGCGGGTTTCTTCGCAAAGCGAGAGCATCGCGTCGAGCTTGTGCTGCTCCAGACGCTTGTGGCGCTCATCGCCTTCGGAGTTCTGCAGCATCTGCTTGAGCATCACCACGTCTTGCAGGCCGTAGGCCATCCAGGCGTCCGCCGGCAGACCATCACGGCCGCCGCGACCGGTTTCCTGGTAATACGCTTCAAGGGATTTCGGCAAATCCAGGTGAGCGACAAAGCGCACGTTGGGCTTGTCGATGCCCATGCCGAAGGCCACGGTGGCGACCATGATCAGGCCTTCCTCGTTTAGGAAGCGCTTCTGGTGATGGGCGCGGGTTTCGTTGGGCAGGCCGGCGTGGTACGGCAGCGCCGGGAAACCTTGTTCGCTGAGGAACACCGCCACTTCGTCGACTTTCTTGCGCGACAGGCAATAAACGATACCCGCATCACTGCGCCGCTCGGCGAGGAACGCCAGCAATTGCTTGCGCGGCTGCTCCTTGGGGACGATGCGATAGAAAATGTTCGGACGGTCGAAACTCGACAGGAAACGCTCGGCATCCTGCAAATGCAGGCGATCGACGATTTCTTCCCGGGTGCGCTTGTCGGCGGTGGCGGTCAGGGCAATGCGCGGGACGTTGGGAAACAGTTCCGCCAACTGGCCCAGTTGCAGGTATTCGCGACGGAAATCGTGGCCCCATTGCGATACGCAGTGCGCTTCGTCGATGGCGAACAGGGCGATTTCGAGGCTTTGCAGGAAGGCCAGCATGCGCGGCTGGACCAGGCGTTCGGGCGCGAGGTAGAGCATTTTCACTTCGCCGCGCTTGATCCGTGCAGCCAGGTCGCGTTGCTGTTCGGCGCTCAGGGTCGAGTTCAAGGCGGCGGCGGCCACGCCCAGCTCTTCGAGGGTCGCGACCTGGTCGTCCATCAACGCGATCAGCGGCGACACCACCACCGCCAGGCCTTCGCGCAGCAGCGCCGGGACCTGGAAGCACAAGGACTTGCCGCCACCGGTAGGCATCAATACCAAAGCGTCGCCGCCATTGGCCACGCGCTCAATGATTGCACCCTGGCGACCACGGAAACTGTCGTAGCCGAAGATGTCCTTGAGGACGCGTTGAGCCTGTTCGAGCATAAAAACTCCAAAAATCACCGAAACATCCCTGCAAGGCTGGTTCAGAACCACGCAGACTGCACTGACAAATCGTAAGTGCCCGTTGCATGACGCTTCACATCTCAGCCGCGACGCCAGCAGGGCATCACAAAACGCGGGAGTATACCCGAGCCCTCCCCTGCAAAGGGTGCCGCTGAGAAGACACATAAGGACAAACACTGATCCCCCGTAGGAGCTGCCGAAGGCTGCGATCTTTTGATTTTGCTTTTTAAAGACAAGATTAAAAGATCGCAGCCTTCGGCAGCTCCTACAGGGACAGACAGTGCGCATCGAGGGCAAATATCCCGCGCGGCTGGCCTGAGGGCTCAAGAAGGCCTAGAATTCCCGCATCTGTTTAAATTCCCAAGGTAGCCCTTTAATGTCCTTCGCTGAGCAACTAACCCGCCTGCAAGTCTTCCTCGACGCCGATGAACTGCATGACGAGGCGCTGGACTACGTGGCCGCCCACGGCTACCTGACTGCGCTGTCGATCTGTTCCGAAAACGTTCCCGACCGTGAATGGATCGACGCCCTCTTCGCCGAAGAGCCGCATTACGCCAACGACACCGAGCGTGAAGCGATCGAATCCACCCTGCTGGCCCTCAAGGCTCACATCGCGCGCCAACTGGCGTCCGACGAAGAGTTTGAGCTGCCATGCGACCTGGACCTGGGCGAAGAACCGGACGATTCCGACCTGCGCGGCTGGTGCATCGGCTTCATGGAAGGCGTGTTCCTGCGCGAAGCGGCCTGGTTTGAAACCGCCGAAGACGAAGTCAGCGAAATGCTGCTGCCGATCATGGTCGGTTCGGGCCTGTTCGACGAACAGCCGGAATTCGAAGACATCGCCAAAGACGCGAACCTGATGGACGACATGATCGTGCAGATCCCGGAAGCCCTGACCGCGCTGTACCTGCTGTGCCAGGCACCCGACGAAAAACCGGCAATCCTCAAGCCACGTCACCACTAAGGTCTTGCCTATGGACAAACCCATAGGCAACCGCTCCCTGATGTTGCGCTACGTGCTGCTGGCCATTGGCTGGCTGAGCGTAGCGTTGGGGGTGATCGGGATTTTCCTGCCGGTGCTGCCCACTACGCCGTTCCTGCTGCTGGCGGCCGCCTGTTTCGCCCGCAGTTCGCCGCGCTTCTATCAGTGGCTGGTCGAGCATCCACGGCTTGGGCCATGGATTCGCGACTACCTGGACGGCAACGGTATTCCGCTCAAGGGTAAGGTCTACGCGATCGGCCTGATGTGGGTGAGCATTCTGTTCTCCTGCTATTTGGTGCCACTGCCTTGGGCGCGGGGGTTTATGTTGACCAGCGCGGTATTGGTCACCGTTTACATCCTCAAACAAAAAACCCTGCACAAATCCTGAAAACACTCTATGTAGCAGCTGGCGAAGCCTGCGTTCGGCGGCGAAGCCGTCGTAAATCCTACATGCGAGGTTTTACTGACACACCGCGTTGCCTGGTTTTGCGACGGCTTCGCCGCCGAACGCTGCCTCGCGGTGCTCAGCAACTGCTACCCGTCCGCGTACCAACCCGACGATCTACCCCGCCTTTCAAAAACACCGCCTAAACTCCAGTCATCTGCACCCGAGCAGCCAGACATGTCCAGCAGTCGGCGTCGTCCAGGATGGCCAACGCTCCGACTTCGGTTCGGCGGCCGGCTGCTGGCGGTGTTTTTGCTGGCCGGGCTGGGCAGTGTGGGCGCCGACTGGGATTTCGCGCAGATCCTGCAAACCGCCGAAAAACGCTACGGCGCCCTCGGTTCGGCCAAGGGGCGGATCGAGGCCTGGAATCAGATGCTGCGCAGCGAACGCAACCAGCCAGAAGGCGAACAACTGAACGCGGTCAATCGCTTCTTCAATCAGCAATTGAGTTTTCAGGACGACACCCGCATTTGGCAGCAGATCGATTACTGGGCGACGCCTGAGGAGTCCTTGATCAAGGGCGCCGGCGACTGCGAGGACTACGCCCTGGCGAAATATTTCAGCCTGCGCCAGCTTGGGGTTCCCAGCGAAAAAATGCGCATCACCTACGTCAAAGCCCTGACCCAGAACCAGGCGCACATGGTGCTGACGTTCTACAGCAGCCCCACGGCCGATCCGCTGGTGCTGGACAACCTGATCGGCGACATCCGCCCCGCCTCACAACGCAAGGACCTGCTTCCGGTGTACGCCTTCAACGCCGAAGGCCTGTATTTGCCCGGTGCAAATGGCGGAAAGCGCAGCAGCGACTCGAAAAAACTTTCACGCTGGCAAGACGTGATGAAAAAGATGCAGGCCGAAGGGTTCGCCGTGGGCGACGGCTAGCCGCCACAGCAAGGAGCGTTTTATGTCACTGCGCAAACAATTGTTTCTCGCCATCTGCCTGTTTCTGCTGGTGGCATTCAGCGGCAGTTTTTTTGTCAGCCTGGAAAGCTCCCGCGAGCAAATGCTCGGCCAGTTGCGCTCCCACGCCCAGGACGCCGCCACGGCGCTGGGGCTGTCGCTGACGACGCAGATCGACGACACGGCGATGATCGAATTGATGGTCAGCTCGATTTTCGACAGTGGCTATTTCAGCAGCATCCGCATCGTCAACATCGCCGATGAACAGGTGCTGGTGGAACGCGATGCGCCGGCGCGAATCGAAGGCGTGCCCGACTGGTTCGTGCGCCTGGTGAACCTGCATCCGCAAGGCGGCGACGCGTTGATCATGCGCGGCTGGGAGCAAGTGGCGCGGGTCGAAGTGTTGAGCAATCCGCAATTCGCCTTGGCCAAACTCTGGGACAGCACACTTGGCAGCCTGGTCTGGTTGCTGCTGTGCGGGTTGCTCAGCGCGATGTTCGGCGGCTGGCTGTTGCGTCGGCAATTGCGCCCGTTGGACAAAATGGTCAAACAGGCCGAGGCCATCAGCAAACGCGAGTTTCTCAGCCTGCCGAAACTGCCGCGCACGCCGGAATTGAAACGGGTGGTGCTGGCCATGAATCAGATGGTCGAGAAGCTCAAGGCCCTGTTCGCCGAAGAGGCGGCGCGCAGTGAAAAGCTGCGGGCCGATTCCTATCAAGACAGCCTCACCGGGTTGGCGAATCGGCGCTTGCTGGATGAGCAACTGGCCGACCATTTGCTGATGTTGCGGATCAACGACCTGGCGGGCCTCAATCAGCGCCTGGGTGGCCAGCGCACCGATGCCTTGATCGGTACCGTCGGCGAGCTGCTCATGCGCCTGACCCAACTCCCGGAGCGGCGTACCTGGCTGGCGGCGCGCAATCGCGGCGGCGAGTTCAGCCTGCTGACCCCTGGCCTCGACGACAACGACGCCGCGCGCCTGTGCGCCGAAATCAGCGCCACCCTGGAAAACCTGCGCCTGACCGGTGACAGCGACAGCATGCCGGTGGCGCACCTGGGCAGCGTCGCCTACCAACCGGGCGAACCGGCCAGCGACGTGCTGCTGCGCCTCGATCAGGCCTTGACCCAGGCCCAGCAGCATCCCGAGCGGCCGTGGGTTCACCTCGATCACGCCAACACCGCGCCGAACCAGTCCCAGCACGACTGGCGAACCTGGATCGACGATGCCCTGACCCACGGCAAATTGCAGCTGTACTTCCAACCGGTAGTGCAATGCGCCGACACCAGCCAGGTGCTGCATCACAAAGTGCTCGCACGCCTGCTCGACCCGAATGGCGAAGCGATTGCCGCCGGGCACTTTCTGCCGTGGATCGAACGTTTGGGCTGGTCGGCCCGGTTCGACCTGGCCATGCTCGACGCCACGCTCGACTACCTCGCCGTCAATCGTTGGCCGCTGGCGTTGAGCCTGTCAGGCACCACGTTGCGTGATCCGCAGTCGCTGCGATTGATCCTGCAAACACTCGACTCCCTGCCGGAACTGGCGCCGCTGCTGGTGCTGGAAATCGACGAACGCCAACTGCCGCCCCCCGACGAATTGCAGCGCCTGAGCCAAAGTTTGCTCGGCACCGGCTATCGCATCGGGTTGCAGCATTTCGGGGGGAGTTTCAGTCAGATTGGCAACTTGACGCAGCTGGGGCTGGCGTACTTGAAGATTGACGGGAGCTACATTCGCGGGATTGATGAGCAGCGTGACAAGCGGCTGTTCATCGAAGCGATTTTCCGCGCCACCAACAGCATCGATTTGCCATTGATTGCGGAACGGGTCGAAACGCCGGGGGAGCTGGAGGCGATCAAGTCGCTGGGGTTGTTCGGGGTCATGGGGCGGTTGATCGGGCCGCCGGAGCCGATGTAGTTTTGCAAGGCCGTATGTCCGTGGTGTTCACGTGTTTTTATTCACAGTAGAATTCGCGCCATTATCTGTTCCCCGGGCACATCACCTCTGCCGCAGCCTGGCATCGGTCCACATGGAGGAAAGTCTGTGAATCTGATCAGGCTGGAGCTGGAAAACTATCGCTGCTTCCCAAAGCTCACTCTCGAGTTTGATAAACAACTGACAGTGTTGGTAGCGCGAAATGGTCAGGGCAAGACCAGCCTGTTGGATGCGATCAAGGTTGTGTTGTGGCCATATGTTCGTGGGTTTGATTTGGGTGGCACTACCAACGACGTCACGGGCATACAGCCTGATGACGTTTTTCTGCGACCGATTATGGCGCATCAGATGGAGCCATCTCTTCCCGCTAGTTTGACCGCCTATGCAGCCATTCAAGATAAGGGATTTCGTTGGTCACGCCGCAGGGACAGTATCCGCAAGGGCACACAAACCCGCGGTGACGAGGGAACAAGCGAATTGGGAAACTCGGCTCTTGCTCTGGAATCCCAGATATTCAACAGCGCCTTTCATGACCAATTGCCACCTGATCTTGCTGTATTGGCTTATTACGGCACCGGCCGACTCTGGAGCCAAAAAAAAATATCACTTGCCCATGAAAAAGCAGAGAACGCAGAGTTCTCCAGAACTTATGGCTATCGGGATTGCCTCGACCCGGCATCGAGCTACAAGCATTTTGCCAAGTGGTACACGCGCATTTTTCGCAGTTATCGTGAAGAACAGATTCGAAATATTGAACAAGGCAAACTAAGCATTGATGTGAAGGATGAGTTCATACACCCAGTGCTTGCTGTTCAAAATGCAGTGAATGCAGCACTCACTGCTCAAACAGGATGGCGAGATCTAGCCTACAGCAGTGAGTTCGCCGACCTGGTGTTGGAACACCCCGTTCACGGCATATTGAAAGTCAGCCAACTCAGCGACGGAATTCGCAACATCGTCGCCCTGACGGCTGACATCGCCTATCGCTGCGTAAAACTCAATCCACATTTGGGAATACTTGCCTGCCACGACAGCACTGGCGTCGTGTTGATCGACGAAGTGGACATGCATCTTCATCCCGCATGGCAACAGACCGTCATACCTGACCTGCTCAGTGCGTTTCCGCGACTCCAGTTCATCGTCACGACCCACAGCCCTCAAGTCATCACATCGGTGCCTGCGCACTGCCTACGCGTTCTGCAAACGGTGTCTGACAAAAATGGCCACGGCCAGCGTGTAACCGTCAGCAATGTAGAACAGCAGACTCAGGGTGTCGCCAGCTCTCAGGTACTGGCTCACGTCATGCAGATTGACCCGACGCCCGACAATGAGCCTGCAAACAAACTGAGTGCCTACCTGGCGCTGATTCAGCAGGATTTGCATGAGTCAAAGGATGGGCTAGTGCTGCGCAAATACCTTGATGCACATTTCGGGGCCAAACACCCTGGAATGCTGGATTGCGAAAGGCTGATCAGGTTGCAAATGTTCAAACGTAAACAGGCCAGACAGTAAGCGAAGGAAATTGGTACATGCGTAAGCTTGTTCGGGGTGAAGGACCACGCTGCCTTGGCCAATACAGACATGGGCTGCACCAGTGGTCCATGGAATCACCCACACGCGAAGAACGCGCGCAGATCTGGGCACACCTCGGCGGTATGCAAGATACGCGCTGTGCCTATTGCGAGGCGGATATCAGCAATCGTGATGCCGCTCATCTTGAGCATTTCCGCCAGCGGAATCGATACCAACCAGGCACTTTCGAGTGGAGTAACCTGTTCGGCTCCTGTAAGCGGGAAGATTCTTGCGGAGACTTTAAAGACCGGTGCGCTCGTTATGACCCTGCCGTACTGATTAAACCCGACGAAGAGGAACCGGACGATTTCTTCGTTTTCGTCAGCGACGGCACCATTGCCGTGCGTGCAGATATCGATGACGCCGCTCGCCATAGAGCGACGCAAACCCTGCGCATCTTCAATTTGAATGCTGAAAACGGTGCGCTTCGTCAAATCAGGCGAGAAGCCGTACGCCCTCATATGGACACTGCCCAGGCCCTCATGGAGATGTTTTTGGACGATCCGGAAATCGAAGGTTTGCAAGCCTTCCTTGACGAGGAGATTCAGAAAACTGCGCATCTACCTTTTGCTACGGCGATCCGTCATTCGTTGTCTGCTCGGCCCTGAAAAAGTGAAAGCCCGCACCGCAACACACTGCTTGGTATCGCGCAGATCATCAGGCTGGACGAACTGGCAGTGAATCGGACACTGGATAACCTCGACCCACAAGACCTGCGGTTTGTCAGGTACACCGCGTTATCGTTCTTCGCGAGCAGGCTCGCTCCCACAGGGGAGTCGTTGCGTGCCCAGTATTCACGCACGGCACAGATCCAGTGCGGGAGCGGACTTGCTCGCGAAAGCGGTGTGCCAGCCGAGATTGATGTTGAATGTGCCGGCCCCTTCGCGAGCAAGCTCGCTCCCACAGGGGAATGGTGGTGTGCTCGGAGGTCGCGTATGGCACAGATCCAGTGTGGGAGCGGGCTTGCTCGCGAAGGCGGTGTGTCTGCCGAGATGGATGTTGAATGTGCCGGCCTCTTCGCGAGCAAGCTCGCTCCCACAGGGGAATGGTGGTGTGCTCGGAGGTCGCGTATGGCGCAGAACCAGTGTGGGAGCGGGCTTGCTCGCGAAGGCGGTGTGTCTGCCGAGATTGATGTTGAATGTGCCGACCCCTTCGCGAGCAGGCTCGCTCCCACAGGGGAATGGTGGTGTGCCCGGCATCCGTGTACGGCGCAGGTCCAGTGTGGGAGCGAGCTTGCTCGCGATGAGGCCGGGACAGTCGCCGCATGATTAACTGCCAGCCCACAAAAAAACCCGCCATCCCCTTTCACCGGGAATGGCGGGTTTTGTCGTTTCAGCCCTTCTGCATCAAACGGTGTCCACCTTCAACGAATGGTCATTGAGCATGCCGGTGATGATGGTCGCCGTGTCGTGCCCGCCCGCCACCACGCCGCCCGCTCCCGGCGTGACGCCGTAGTGGCTGGCCAGGTTGACGCCGGCCAGGTCGATGGTCTGGTTGGGTGTGGCGCCGGCCATGGCGCTGACGTCGATGCTGGTGACCAGGCTCGCACCGCTACCGGTGACGGTGAAGTGCAGGTAGTCGTCCAGCGAGGCGGCGGTGCCGTTTTCGCCTTGCAGCAGTTGGGACAGGTCGAGTTTGTCGGTGCCCGGGGTGAAGTCGGTGACCACGTCGTGGCCACTGTTGCCGGCCAGCCACTGGAAGGTGTCGGCCCCCGAACCGCCGGTAAGGGTGTTGTTGCCCAGGCCGCCGATGAGGATGTCGTCGCCGCCACCGCCATTGAGCACGTCGTTGCCCAGGCCGCCATTGATCACGTTGTTGTTATTGTCTCCGGTCAGGGTGTCGTTGAAGTTGGAGCCCGTCAGGTTCTCGATGCCCGTGAGGGTGTCGGTGCCCGCGCCAATGGTGTTTTGCGCGCTGAGCAGGCCCAGGTTGACGGTGACGCCCGCCGTGGCGTGGGCGTAGCTCGCGGTGTCAGTACCGGTGCCGCCGTCGAGCAGGTCGTTGCCCGCGCCGCTGTACAGCAAGTCATTGCCGGCGCCGCCGTGCAATTCGTTGTTGCCTGAGCCTGCGGTGAGCACGTCGTTGCCGTCGCCGGCGTTGAGGATGTTGTTGCCGGTGCCGGCCACCAACACGTCATCGCCCGAGGTGCCGGTGAGGGTGTGGCCGTCCTGGTAGCTGATGGTCACGTTCGCCGTGTCGCTGCCGCCATGGTTGTCGTTGGCGGTGTAGGTGCCGTGGTAATCCGGGGTGAGGTCGTGGGCTCCGGCGTAGTTGACGGTCATGGTCAGTTGGTAGTTTTCCGACCCGCCAGCGTTGCTGCCACTGGTGTTGGTGATGTTGGTGACGTGGATCTGGTAGGTGCCATCGGATGTCGCCGTGATGGTCCCGCCATCGGCGATGGCCACGAACGCACCGCCATTGAGCGAGTACTCCATGGTGATGTGACCGGCCGCCAGGTTGTGGTCCAGATTGAGGGTCTCGCCCTGTTTCAGTTTGACGGTGATGAGGTCTTCATCGTTGGCGTTGGACGTCGTCACCGCGCCCAGGTAGCCGCTGATCACCAGCACTGCGGTCATCGCTGCGGAGTTCGCCGCGAAGGAGTTCCGCACATCCGCCAGCGCCTGGTTGGCGGCGTTGTTGCCGTTGCCGGCGAAGCTGATGGCGCCGGTGCCGACAAAGTCCGCGCCCTTGGCCACCCAACCGGTGTTGAACGTGGTCGGGGTCGCCGTCATCGGATCGCCATTGGCGTCGGTGTCGTTGGCCAGCAGCAACTCGCCCGGTACCACGATGGTGCCCGACAACACGTTGGTGATGATGTGGTCGTCGACCGCTATCGGTGGCGCGTTCGGGATGACTTTGACCGTCAGCGTCGAACTGGCCAGGTCGCCGTCGTTGTCACTGACGGTGAAGCCGATGTTTTCGGTGATCACCACCGCCGTGGTTTTTTGCGAGGTGTAGGTGTATTCGCCGGTGTCGAGGTTCACCACCAGCGTACCGCTGTTGTTGGTGGCGATGCTGAGGGTGTTGTTCACCGTGTTGAACGTGCCGTGGTTGGTACCGCTGAACGTCAACGCGCCCTGATTGCTGTTGCCTCTCGGGTCATAGGTGTACGTGGTGCCATCGACCACCAGGGTTTTGATGAAACCGCCATCGGCGCCGAACGAACCGCCCTCCAGCAGCGTGCCGGTGACCGGTGCGCCCTGCACGGTGCCCGAGAGCACCGAGTTGAGTTGATTGAGGTCGGTGACCACCACCGCGTTGGTGTTGGTGTGGGTGCTGCCGTCATAGGCCAGTGGATCAAGGTTGGCGTTGCTGACGCCACTGCCCAGGCCGATCGCATAGTTCTTGATGCCATTGGCGTCGAGGAAGTTTTTCAGCGCCGCCTCGTCTGTCGTACCGATGTCCTGGCCGGACGTCGGTTTGCCGTCGGAGAAGAAGTAACCGACGTTCTGCGCCCCGGTGAGTTTGCCGTCCGTGTTGAACGCGGTTTGCAGGGCCGCCACCGCCGCGTCGTAGTTGGTGCCGCCACCAGCGGTGAGGCCGGCGATGATCGACTTGGCGGTCGCCACATCCACCCACACCGTGGTTTTGTCGGTGGCGCTGCTGCTGAAGGTGACGATCTGCACTTTCACGTCGCCCAGGTCATCGTATTTGTCGAGCAAGGCACTGATCGCCTGCTTCGCCAGTGCCAGCCGCGACAGGCCTGGCACCCCGGAGGCATCGGCCATACTGCCGGAGACGTCGATCACCAGCAGCAGGTTGGAATCGATTTCCACTGCAGTCACCGAACGGTCCGATGCCGCGACTTTTGGCACGTCATCGACGATGTTGACCACGATGGTGCTGGTGGTGCTGTTGCCCAGCGCATCGGTGGCTTTGTAGGTGAAACTTTCGCTCAGGGTGTTTGCCCCGTCGTTGGCATTCGGCGAGGTTTTCGGTGCCGAGGTCAACGTGTAGGTGTAGCTGCCGTCCGGGTTGATCAGGATTTGTCCGTAGGTCCCGGTGGCGCTGCCGACCACGCTGTAAGTGAACGGACCGGTGCCGCCGGTGACCGAACCCACCAGCGTACCGGTCGCCGTTTCGCCCGTGCTCGTCGGGTCGCTGCCGGTGACCGTGCCGGGTGCCAGATCCAGGCCATCCTTGCTCAGGTCGAGGGCTTTTTCGAAGACTGTCACGTCCTGATCGACCACCGCTTTGAGGCCGCTGTCGTTGACATTGATGGTGATGGTCGTGGTGCTTTCGTCACCGTCGGAATCACGCACGGTGTAGACGAAGGTGTCGGTGGCCCCCGCCACGCCGACCGCGTTCGGGTTGCTGTGGTACACGGCGTTGCCCGCCGCATCCAGGGTCAGGTAGCCGTAGGTGCCGTTGATGTTGGTGCCCAAGCCGCCCACGGCCGAGGTCCCGGTGTTGCTGCCGGCGCGCACGCCGATCACCGCCCCGCCCGCCGCTGCGCCGTCGGCACCGAGCACGTCGTTGCCGAGCACGCTGAGGTTGAGGGTCGCGCCTTCGGCGACAGTACCGGAGTCTGCGGCGGCGGTTGGCAAGTCATCGACGATGTTGACGTTGATCTGCCCCGACGCCGTGCTGCCGTCGGTGTCCGTCGCCACTACGTTGAAGTTCTCGGTGAGGCTGTTGGCGCCGTTGGCGGTCGGATGGGTTTCGTTGTCCACCAGGGTGTAGCTGTAGCTGATCACGCCGGTGCTCGCGTTGTAACCGGTGATGGTCAGCGTACTGCCCAACGGCGTCACGATCGATTGCGGGAAGCCTGCCGCCACACCGCCCGCCACGACATGAATGCCGCCGACGTCGAGGGTTTGCAAACCGTCCAGCGCGGTGACGGTGAAGGTGCCGCTCTGGGTCAGGGCTGGCGTGTTGGGGTTGCTGCCGTCGCTGAGGTTTTTCTCGTAAACGGTCAGCTCGCCGCCATTGACGTTGAGGCCGTTGAGGACCACCGGGTCGTCGTTGTTGTGGATGTTCAGCACCAGGTTGGCGGTGCTGGTATCGCCGTCCGAATCGGTGATCGTGTAGGCGAAGGTTTCCGTGCCGTTGCCGCCGCCGTGCAGGTTTTTGAAGTCGGCATCGTTGGCGTTGAGGGTGTAGGTGTAGGTGCCGTTGGCATTCAGGACCAGCGTGCCGTAAGTCCCGGTGAAGGTGCCGGGGGTGACAGGCCCGGTGCTCGGCCCGGTGGCGACGAGGTCCGCGCCCTGAATGTCGTTGGTCAGGACGTTTCCATTGAGCGTCAACGCGGTTTCGGACGCGGTGCCGACATTGCTGTCATTGACGGCTTTCGGCACGTCATCGACGATCTGCACGACGATGGTGCTGGTGCTGATGTTGCCCAGCGAATCGGTGGCCTGGTAGGTGAAGCTTTCAGTCAGTGTGTTGGCGCCGTCATCCGCATGCGGCGTGGTGCTCGCCGGCGATGTCAGGGTGTAGGTGTAGGTGCCGTTGGGGTTGAGCTGGATCTGGCCAAAGTTGCCATTGGCGCTGCCCACCAGGGTGTAGGTGATCGCGCCGATGGCCCCGGTGACCGAGCCGACCAGGGTGCCACTGGCGGTTTCGCCGGTGCTGGTCGGGTCGCTGCCGGCGACGGTGCCTGCCGCCAGGTCCTGGCCATCCTTCGTCAGGTCCAGGGCTTTTTCGTAGACGGTCACGTCGGTATCGCTGACCGCTTTGATGCAGCTGTTCGAGACGTCGATGGTGATGGTGGTGGTGCTCTCATCCCCGTCGGCATCGCGCACGGTGTAGACGAACGTATCGGTGGCACCCGGGGCGTTCACCGCGTTGGGATTACTGTGATAGACCGCGTTGCCGTTGGCATCCAGCGTCAGGTAACCGTAGGTCCCATTGATGTTCGAGCCCAGGCCGCCGATGGCCGACGTCGAGGTGTCGCTGCCGGCGCGGACGCCGACTACGGCACCCGTGAGCGCCGGACCGTCGGCACCGCCGATGTCGTTATCCAGCACATTGCCCGAAACTGTCCCGCCCTCGGCCACCGACGCGCTGTCCGGGTGGGCCGTCGGCAAGTCGTCGACGATGTTGACGTTGATCTGATTGGTTGCCGTGCTGCCGTCGGTGTCCGTGGCCACCACGTTGAAGTTTTCGGTGATGCTGTTGGCACCGTTGCCGGTCGGGTGGGCTTCGTTGTCCACCAGGGTGTAGGTGTAGCTGACGACGCCGGTGGTCGCGTTGTAACCTGTGACGGTGAGCGTGCTGCCCAGCGGCGTCACGATCGATTGCGGGAAACCGGCCGCCACGCCACCGACCACGACATGAATGCCGCCGACGTCGAGGGTTTGTAAGCCGTCCAGCGCGGTGACGGTGAAGGAGCCGCTCTGGGTCAGGGCCGGCGTGTTGGGGCTGGTGCCGTCGCTGAGGTTTTTCTCGTAGACGGTCAGCTCGCCACCCACGACGTCGAGGCCGTTGAGGGTCACCGGGTCGTCGTTGTTGTGGATTTGCAGCACCAGATTGGCGGTGCTGGTGTCGCCGTCCGAATCGGTGAGGGTGTAGGCGAAGGTTTCCGTGCCGTTGCCGCCGCCGTGCAGGTTTTTGAAATCGGCGTCGTTGGTGTTCAGCGTGTAGGTGTACGTGCCGTTGGCGTTGAGGACCAGGGTGCCGTAAGTGCCGGTGAAGGTGCCGGGAGTTACAGGTCCGGTCGTTACGCGATCCGCGCCTTGCACGTCGTTGGTCAGCACGTTGCCGTTGAGGGTCAACAGGCTTTCCGAGGCGGTGCCGGCGTTGCTGTCGTCCAGCGCTTTGGGCAGATCGTCGATGACGTTGACGTCCAGGGTCGCGTTGGCGGTGGTGCCGTTGTCATCAACCACGGTGACGGCGAATTGCTCAGGCAGGTTGTTCGCGCCGCCAGCGGTTGGATGCGCGTCATTGCCGTTGAGGGTGTAGCTGTAACTGACCACGCCCGTGTTCGCGTCGAACCCGGTGATGGTCAAAGTGTTGCCCAAACCGGTCGGGATCGATTGCGGGAAACCGGCCGCCACACCGCCGCTGACGACGGTGATGCCGCCGACGGTGAGGGTTTGCACGCCATCCAGCGCGGTGATGGTGAAGGTGCCACTTTGGGTCAGTTGCGTGCTGTCCGGGGCGCTGCCGAGGCTAAGGTTTTTCTCGTAGACGGTGAGTTCGCCGCCCTCGACGTTCAAGCCATTGATGATGACCGGATCATCGTTGTTGTGGATTTGCAGGACGAGGTTGGCGGTGCTGGTGTCGCCGTCAGAATCGGTGATCGTATAGGCGAAGTTTTCGGTGCCGTTACCGCCGCCGTGCAGGGCTTTGAAATCTGCATCGCTGGTGTTCAACGTGTAGGTGTAAGTGCCGTTGGCGTTGAGCACCAACGTGCCGTAAGTCCCGGCAAAAGTGCCAGGCGTCACTGGGCCCGTGGCCACGCGATCGGCGCCTTGCACGTCGTTGGTCAGCACGTTGCCGTTCAACGTCAGCAGGGTTTCCGACGCGGTGCTCGCATTGCTGTCATCCAGCGCTTTTGGCACGTCGTCGATCACATTGACGTCCAGCGAACCGTTGGCCGTGGTGCCGTTGTCATCGACCACGGTCACCGCAAATTGCTCAGGCAAATTGTTTGCGCCGCCAGCGGTTGGATGCGCGTCATTGCCGTTCAAGGTGTAGCTGTAACTGACCACGCCCGTGGTCGCGTCGAACCCGGTAATGGTCAGCGTATTGCCCAACCCGGTTGGAATCGATTGTGGGAAACCAGCCGCCACGCCACCACTGACAACGGTAATGCCGCCGACGGTGAGGGTTTGCACGCCATCGAGCGCGGTGATGGTGAAGGTGCCGCTTTGGGTCAGCGCGGTGGAGTCCGGCGCACTGCCCAGACTCAGGTTTTTCTCGAAAACCGTGAGTTCGCCGCCCTCGACGTTCAACCCATTGATGATGACTGGATCGTCGTTGTTGTGGATTTGCAGCACCAACGTTGCAGTGCTCGCATCGCCATCGGAATCCGTGAGGGTGTAGGTGAAGTTTTCAGTGCCGTTGCCGCCACCGTGCAACGCTTTGAAATCCGCGTCACTGGTGTTCAGCGTGTAGGTGTAAGTGCCGTTGGCATTCAACACCAGGGTGCCGTAAGTACCGACGAAAGTACCCGGGGTGACCGGGCCGCTTTCAGGACCTGTCACCACGCGATCCGCGCCTTGCACGTCGTTGCTCAACACATTGCCGTTCAACGTCAGCAGGGTTTCGGAAGCGGTGCTCGCGTTGCTGTCGTCCACGGCTTTGGGCACGTCGTCGATCACATTGACGTCCAGCGAACCGTTGGCCGTGGTGCCGTTGTCATCGACCACGGTCACCGCAAATTGCTCAGGCAGGTTGTTTGCACCGCCCGCCGTTGGATGCGCTTCATTGCCGTTGAGGGTGTAGCTGTAACTGACCACGCCGGTGGTCGCGTCGAACCCGGTGATGGTCAACGTGTTGCCCAACCCGGTGGAAATCGATTGCGGGAAACCTGCCGCCACGCCGCCGCTGACAACGGTAATTCCGCCAACCGTCAACGTCTGCACGCCATCCAGCGCGGTGATGGTGAACGTACCGTTCTGGGTCAACGCCGTGGCATCCGGCGCACTGCCCAGACTCAGGTTTTTCTCGAAAACGGTGAGTTCGCCGCCCTCGACGTTCAATCCGCCCAGCGTGACCGGGTCGTCGTTGTTGTGGATTTGCAGCACCAGGTTGGCGGTGCTGGTGTCGCCGTCGGAATCGGTGAGGGTGTAGGCGAAGGTTTCCGTGCCGTTACCGCCACCGTGCAGCGCTTTGAAATCCGCATCACTGGTGTTCAGCGTGTAGGTGTAAGTGCCGTTGGCATTCAACACCAGAGTGCCGTAAGTCCCGACGAAAGTACCCGGAGTGATCGGGCCGCTGGTCGGGCCGGTCGGTACGCGGTCGGCGCCTTGCACATCGTTGGTCAACACGTTGCCGGTCAACGTCAGCAGGGTTTCAGACGCGGTGCCGTTGTTGTCATCCACAGCCTTCGGCACGTCATCGGTGATGTTGATGTCCAGTGAGCCGGTGGCCGTATCGCCGTTGGTGTCCCCGGCCACCACGGTGAATTGTTCACTGAGGTTGTTGGCGCCATCACCCGCCGAATGGGTGTCGTTGCCGTTGAGGGTGTAGCTGTAACTCACCACGCCGGTGGCCGGGTTGTAGCCGGTGATGGTCAGGGTGTTGCCTAGCTGCGTGGTGATCGATTGCGGGAAACCCGCGGCCACCCCGCCGCTGATCACGCTGATGCCGCCGATGTTGAGGCTCAGCAAACCGTCGGGCGCGGTCACGGTGAACGTGCCGCTTTGGGTCAGGGCTGCCGGATTGGCCGCCGAGCCGTCGGGCAGATTGGCTTCGTTGAGGGTCAGTTCACCGCCCGCGGCGTCGAGGCCGCCGAGGGTCACAAGGTTGTTCACCGGCGGCACCACCACCGGGGTGTCGTCGTTTTGCTGAACATCGGCGTTGTGCCGTTCTTCAGGAAACTCTGGAATACCGCCGAAACCGGCGGTGGGGAAACCGATGTTCGGATCGACCCGCCCGCCCACTTCTTCCAGCAGCACGAAACTGTGACCGCCACCCAAGGCACCACCCGGGGCACCTGTGGAGGTCGGACCGGCCGCTGTGGCCTCACCGGTTTGGGTCGGGTCAGCGCCGGCGGCAATGGCTTTTTGCAGTTGTTCGACATCGGTCAGTTGCGCCTGACTCGGCGTCACGGCTTCAGCCGTGTCCACGTGGGGCACCTGATGCGCGAGCAGTTGGGACGTCATTTGCAGGCTACTGCCACGCCCCAACGTCAGCTCCTGGCCATTCTGCAGATGCACCGCCACTGCGCCTTCGGCCCCGGTGATCAATTGGTCACCGGCAAACAAGCGGTCGCCCTCGACCAACGCACGTCGAGTACCGTCGGCCGCAACCGCGAACACCTGACCAATAACCTTACTGACGATTCCGATGAGCGTAGCCATGTGCAATTCTCCTGCGCTGCCAACACCTGTCGGCACCTGGTTGCGCGAAGAGCGTGCTCATGGTGAAAAGCGGGCTGCCTGGCGGATCGTCTACCGGAATGCCTGTTTACCAAAGTAAACCGCCTCCCTGGCGACGTTCTCGCCAAGCGTGTCACTCGCGGGCCCAGTGTCCGATTCGGCATAAAACCCTCTGCAATCAATGGCATCGGGTTCCCACTGCGGAACAACCTCCCTGCGAGCGATGCGTAACGGTCCTGAATCACTCGAGTGACAAAAAACTGTCGCTCAAAAACCGTCCCACTTCCCTCCCCTCCAGCACTTCTCCGCCCTATGTCGCTAAGTGGATGGAACTTTCCTCAAACCCTCTGGAGCTCCCTAAGGCTCATGAATCAAGGGCTTTCGCTTTGAACAATGTGCTGGATTTTTCAGAGCGCATAAGTTTTTTTTGACATAACCCTTATGAGAAATAGTTCTTAGGTTTTCTCCAGAATGTTCTTAGCTCTGTTGTTACAAGAGTGAAACGGTTTTACCTAAAAATAACGTCAAGTATTTGACGACAGCTAAGCACCATCAGGAACCAGGGAGAAGTACCCATGCGCCTTTTAACCCCCCTCTGCAGCGCGGTTTTGCTGGCCATGGCCTGCACTTCTCAGGCTCAGGCCATGTCGTTGACCGACGCCATCCAAAGCACGATCGCCACGCACCCCGAACTTGCGTCGCGCGTGGACGCGCGGCTGTCGGCGGATGAGCAAGTGAAAGTCGCCAAAGGGGGCTTCTATCCCTCGGTGGATTTGAACGCCGCTTACGGGCGCGGCTACAGCGATAACACCAATACCCGGGCCTTCGGCAATCACCACACCGAAATCCTCAATTACACCCAGTCGGAATTGCGTCTGCGGCAGATGCTGTTCGACGGGTTCAACACCGCCAACGAGGTCGAGCGCACCAAAGGCGTGTCCAACTCCCGGGCCTATTACGCCCAGGGCACCGCCCAGGATCTGGCCTTGCGCACCATCGAGGTCTACCTCGAAGTGCTCAAGCGCCGTGAACTGGTGACGCTGGCCACCAACAACCTGCAAGCCCACATGCGGGTCAACGACCAGATCGGCCTGCGTACCCAGCGCGGTGTCGGCAGCAACGCCGACTCCGATCAGTCCACCGCTCGCCGGGCACTGGCGCAGAACAACCTCGACACCGCGGAAGTGGATCTGGCGGACGCCGAGTCGAATTTCTACAGCGTCGTCGGGCGCATCCCCGATGAACTCGAAGCACCGCCGTCGACCCGTGGCGAGTTGCCGACCAGCCTGCCGGAAGCCCAGCAGAGCATGGTGGAAAACAACCCGTACCTGAAATCCGCCCAGGCGGATGTGCAATCGGCCGAAAGCCAGTACGAAGTCGCCAAGTCGCCGTTCTACCCGCGCTTCGATGCTGAAGCCGCCGTTGGCGCGAACAACAACGTGCAAGGCGATGAAGGCCACGACAACGAATGGCGCGTTGGTGTGATCATGAACTACAACCTGTTCCGTGGCGGCAGCGACAAGGCCCGCCTGGCCTCCGATGCGCACCAGATCAACCAGGCGATGGACATTCGCAACAACGCCCTGCGCCAGCTCAACGAGAACATTCACCTGGCCTGGAACGCCATGGTCAACGCGAAGAAGCAAACCCCGACGGCGCGCGAATACGCCGAAACCACCAAACGCGTGCGTGCGGCCTATCAGGATCAGTTCGGCCTCGGCCAACGGACCCTGCTCGACTTGCTCGACAGTGAAAACGAGCTCTACAACGCCAACCGCCGCTACACCGAAGTGCGCTACACCGAGGAATACTCGATGTACCGCGTGCTGGCGAACATGGGTCAGTTGCTGAGCAAACAACGGGTGGTGCTGCCCGCCGATGCGATCGCTTCGTCGGAAGTGAAAAACGAAGCCCGTTTGCCTGAACTGAAGTAACCCCCCGCGTAGGAGCTGCCGAAGGCTGCGATCTTTTGATCTTAAAAAATCAAAAGCAAAAGATCGCAGCCTTCGGCAGCTCCTACACGGCGAGATGTGTGGATGTCTGCCAACAACAGGAGCGATCAATTTGACCAGCATGGAACCCGGCAACACTGGGGTCGATCCGCGCCTGAGCTTCGATGACCCGCTTCTGGACGGTCTGTTGATCCTCTGCAAGCTTCACGGTGCGGCGGTCAGCCGCGCCAGCCTGAGTGCCGGCCTGCCCCTGAACAAGCAACGCATGAGCCTGGACCTGCTGCCCCGCGCAGCCGCCCGGGCAAGTTTGCAGGCGCGTTTGTTGCGCCGGGATCTGGCGGATATTTCTGCGCTCAACCTGCCGGTGTTATTGATCCTCAACGATGGCCGCACCGCCGTGCTACGCCGTTTCGGCGATGACGGTCAGTTGCTGATTCTGCCCAGCGAAGCCGAGGGCGGTGAACAATGGGTCAGCCGTGAAGAACTGACCGCCAATTACAGCGGCCAGGCATTGTTCGCCCGGCCGCGCCATGAACTCGAAGACTTGCGCTCGCCGCTCGTACCGCGCGTCGAGGCATGGTTTCGCGACACGCTGAAGCTGTCGAAATGGCTGTACAGCGATGCGATCCTCGCCAGTTTCCTGATCAACCTGTTGGGGCTGATGGTGCCCCTGTTCGTGATGCAGACCTACGACCGGGTGGTGCCGAACCAGGCCACTTCAACGTTGTGGGTGCTGGCCATCGGCTTGCTGATCGGCACCGGGTTCGAACTGGTGCTGCGGGTGGTCCGCGCGCATTTGCTGGACACCGCCGGCAAGAAAACCGACGTGATTCTGTCCGCGACCCTGTTCGAACGCATCACCGGCATGGCCATGAAAGCCCGGCCGGCGACCATCGGCGGCTTCGCCCAGAGCATCCATGACTTCCAGGGCCTGCGCGAATTTCTCACCGCCGTGACCCTGACCAGCCTGATCGACCTGCCGTTCGCGGTGTTGATGCTGGTGGTGATCGGTTTGCTCGGTGGCTGGCTGGTGGTGATTCCGCTGCTGGCGTTTCCGATCACGATCATTTTCGCGATGGTGATCCAAGTGCGTCTGCGCGACACCGTGCAGAAGAGTTTGAGCCTCGGCGCCGAACGCCAGGCCCTGCTGATCGAAACCCTCGGCGGCCTGGAAACCCTCAAGGCCTGCAGCGCCGAAAGCGAGCGCCAGCACAAATGGGAAAGCACCCACGGCGCCCTCACCCGCCTCGACAGCCATGCGCGCAACCTCTCGGCCCTGGCGACCAACGGCACGCTGTTCATCCAGCAATTCTCCGGCATGGCGACCATCGTCGCCGGGGTCTACAGCATCATCGCCGGCAACCTCAGCGTCGGCGCACTGGTGGCCACCTACATGCTCGGCAGCCGCGTGCTCGCGCCGCTGGGGCAGATCGCCGGTTTGATCACCCGCTACCAGCAAGCGCAACTGACCATGCGCAGCACCGATGCGCTGATGTCATTGCCGCAAGAGCGCGATCCGAAACAACGGCCGCTGGAACGCACGCAACTGCAAGGCGCGATGGACGTCAGCGGCGTGACCTTTCACTACAACGGGCAGAACGCACCAGCGTTGGCCAACATCAGTTTCAGCGTCAAACCCGGCGAACGAATCGGCATCATCGGCCGCAGCGGTTCGGGCAAAAGCACCCTCGCGCGATTGGTCATGGGTTTCTACGCACCGGAAGAAGGCCAGTTGCTGCTCGATGGCCTGGACCTGCGGCAACTCGATGTCGCCGACCTGCGCCAACAGATCGGTTACGTCGCCCACGACTTGCCGCTGCTGGCCGGCAGCCTGCGCGACAACCTGACCCTCGGCGCTCGTTATGTCAGCGATTCGCGGATGCTCGAAGTGGCGGAGTTGACCGGCGTCACCGAACTCGCACGCCAACATCCCCAAGGTTTCGACCGGCCCGTGGGTGAACGCGGACAACTGCTGTCCGGCGGTCAACGTCAGGCCGTGTTGCTGGCCCGGGCGTTGTTACTCGACCCACCGATCATGCTGCTCGACGAACCCACCAGTGCCATGGACAACAGCAGCGAAGACGTTCTGCGGCAGAAACTCCACAGCTGGGTCCAGGGCAAAACCTTGCTGCTGGTGACTCACCGCACCTCGATGCTCAGCCTGGTGGATCGGCTGGTGGTGCTGGACAACGGACGGATCGTCGCCGACGGCCCGAAAGAAGCGGTCATCGATGCACTGCGCAAGGGCCGTGTCGGCTCTGCGGCTGTTTAGGAGTTGCCCATGGCTCGTTCATCGTCCGATGTCTCAAAGGATCGCGGCTACTTCGGCAGCTTCAGCAAAAGCGCGGAAAGCGAATACATGCCGGAAACCGCCGGCGCCGCGTTGCAGGATTCCCCGCGCCTGTCGCGGGTCACCGTGTGGCTGGCGGCGGGGCTGCTGATTTCGGCGCTGGTCTGGGCCAAGTTCGCGGTGTTGCAGGAAGTCACAATGGGCGAAGGCAAGGCGATTCCGTCGAGCAAGGTTCAGGTGATCCAGAACCTGGAGGGCGGCATTGTCACCGAGATCTTCGTGCGTGAAGGGCAAATGGTGAACAAGGGCGACACCCTGCTACGCCTGGATGACACGCGGTTTCTGTCGAACAAGGGCGAAAGCGAGGCGGATCGTTATGCGTTGACCGCGCAGGTCGAACGCTTGTCGGCCGAAGCTGAGGGGCGGCCGTTCAAGCTGTCACCGGAAGTGATCGCCAAGGCGCCGCAAGTGGCGGAAGACGAACGTTCGCTGTACGAACAACGGCAACGCCGACTGGCCAGCGAACAACGCACGTTGACCGAACAACTTCGGCAAAAAACCCAGGAACTGGCGGAGTTCCGCTCGAAACAGGGGCAATTCAGTTCCAGCCTGGCGTTGCTCAACCAAGAGATGAACATGTCCGCGCCATTGGTGGGCACCGGAGCGGTGTCGCCGGTGGAAATCCTGCGACTCAAACGCAGCGCGGTGGAGATTCGCGGTTCGCTGAATGCCACGACATTGGCAATCCCCCGGGCGGAATCGGCGATCAACGAGATCAAAAGCAAGATCGACGAATCGGAACAATCCTTCCGCTCCGACGCGGCCAAAGAGCTGAATGAGAAACGCACCGACCTGTCGAAAATCACCGCATCGAGCATTGCCATCGACGACCGCGTGACCCGCACCACAGTGGTGTCGCCGGTGCACGGGATCATCAAGGTGTTGAAGGTCAACACCATCGGCGGCGTGGTTCAGCCCGGCAGCGACATGGTGGAAATCGTGCCGCTGGAAGACAACCTGCTGATCGAGGCCAAGGTCCGCCCGCAAGACGTGGCGTTCCTGCATCCGGGCCAGAAAGCCATGGTCAAGTTCAGTGCATATGACTACACGATTTATGGTGGGCTGAGTGCGAAGCTGGAATTGATCGGCGCCGACACGATTACCGATGACAAGGGCAACAGCTTCTATCTGATTCAGGTGCGGACCGATAAAAATCACTTGGGCGGGGATGTGAAACCGTTGCTGATTATTCCGGGGATGGTGGCGACGGTGGACATTATTACCGGGGAGAAAAGTGTGCTGGATTACCTGCTGAAACCGGTGTTGAAGGCGCGGACTGAGGCGATGCGGGAGAGGTAGTCTCTGGCTGGTTTTTGTGGTGATTGGTCTACCGCTTTCGCGAGCAAGCCCGCTCCCACATTGGAATGCATTCCCCTGTGGGAGCGGGCTTGCTCGCGAAGAGGCCCTGACTGGCAACGACTATTTCGACCCATGATTACGCTGAAAGGTCTGCTCCCCCATCGCCGCAATCTGCCCCTCGATCAACGCCTCGAACGGCTTCAACAACGGCTCGAACGTCGTCGGCGCTTCCAGCGTCTGCAACGCCTGCACAATCGCCTCCACCGTCGACAACGCCCCCGGCCCCGGCGCCTTGCGCAATCGATACCGCGACACACCGCCCTCCGCCAACGTCACCCGAGGCAACGCCGCCAACAACGGATTGAGGTGCAGCAGCTTGCGCGCCTTGCGCCAGGTGCCGTCCGGGACCACCAGCAGCAGCGGCTGATCATTTTCCGCATAAGCCTGTAACGGCTGGGCCTCTTCGGCAGGAAACAACAACCGCGCTTGATAACCCGGTCGATTCAACAACGTCGGCAAATCCTCGAACACCTCGCCCACGATCAATTCGGCATTGTTCAAGCCCAACGCCGCCAGCCGCGCGGTGTTCAACGCATGATTCACTTCGCTGGGATGCTGCAACAGCAACACCCGGGTGCGGCTGTCGAGGCTCGGGATCAGTGGGCACAGGCAATGGGTTTGTGGGCGCAGGCAGCGTGGGCATTGGATTCTGGACATAGTCTTACGCCTGATTGAGCTGTGCTTTGAGCAGATCGCGGAAGGTCTGGATCAGCGGTTCGCGGCTGCGGCCACGGCGCATGATCATCGAGAACGGCGCCTGATAACCGAACGTCGCTGGCAGCAACACCCGCAGATCGCCCTTGTCGGCCCAGGCCTGGGCGTAGTGCTCCGGCAAGTAGCCGATGTACGCGCCGGACAGCACCAGAATCAACTGCGCTTCCATACTTTCCACGGTGGCGGCGCTGTGTTTGAAACCATGGCGCGCGAGTTCGGCCTGGCTCCAGTAACCGCGACCGACCATGCGTTGCTGGGTGATGACTTGTTCGGGAATGCGCCGCTCGGTGAACAGCGGATGACGGCTGCTGCAATACAGCCAGTGTTGTTCGCGGTACAGCGGCATATAGACCAGCCCGCTCATGCGCGTGGAAAACGCACCAATGGCCAGGTCGAGGCGGTTGTCCTGCACACCGAGTTGCAGTTCATACGGGCTCATCACCGACAGGTGCAAATGCACCGCCGGGTGTTCCTGGCTGTAGGCGCCGATGGCCTCGGCGAAGGGCAAGGCCTTGTCGCTGACGGTGGAGTCGATGACCCCGAGGTTCAGGGTGCCGCGCAATTCGCCCTTGAGCGCCGCCGCGTACTGTTCGAAACCTTCAAGTTCGCCCAACAGCCGCAGGGTTTCCTGATGAAACAACTCGCCCTTGCTGGTCAGGCTGAAACCGCCGCGCCCGCGATGGCACAGTACCAGGCCCAACGCGGCTTCGAGCTGGCTCATGTAAGTGCTGATCGCCGAGGTCGAGAGGTTGAGCTCTTGCTGGGCGTTGGCAAACCCCTGATGGCGCACCACGCTGACGAAAATGCGCAACAGTTTCAGGTCGGGTAAAGCGTTGGCCATGGGGTTCTCCAGCAGAAACACAGACACCTGTAGCAGCTGCCGAGCACCGCGAGGCAGCGTTCGGCGGCGAAGCCGTCGTGAATTCAGACAACGCGGTTTGTCAGGTAGACCGCGCGCACAGGTTTTACGACGGCTTCGCCGCCAAACGCTGCCTCGCGGTGCTCGACAGCTGCTACAGGGCGAGGTGGCAAGTCTATCGTCGCCCCCGTCATTAGTTTAGAAAAATCTGAACTAAGTATTTGCCCGTAGCGATTCTTCCCGCTCACTACATTTCGCATGATCGGCCCACAGCGGTGCCCGTACCTTCCGTGAACGGCGCGCCGACATAAATAAAACAACGACGATGAGGCCTTACCCGTGGACAAGATTCTTCACCAACCACTGGGCGGCAACGAAATGCCGCGCTTCGGCGGCATCGCCACCATGATGCGACTCCCCCACCTGACCACCGCTGCCGGCCTGGACGCTGCCTTCATTGGTGTGCCGCTGGACATCGGTACGTCCCTGCGCCCCGGCACCCGTTTCGGACCTCGCGAAATCCGCGCCGAATCGGTGATGATCCGCCCGTACAACATGGCCACCGGCGCTGCACCGTTCGATTCGCTGTCGGTTGCCGACATCGGCGACGTGGCGATCAACACCTTCAACCTGCTGGACGCCGTGCGGATCATCGAAGAGTCCTACCACAGCATCCTCGAACACGACGTGATCCCCCTGACCCTGGGCGGCGACCACACCATCACCCTGCCAATCCTGCGTGCCATCCATAAGAAGCACGGCAAGGTCGGCCTGGTGCACATCGACGCCCACGCCGATGTGAACGATCACATGTTCGGCGAGAAGATCGCCCACGGCACCACGTTCCGTCGCGCCGTCGAAGAAGGTCTTCTGGACCCCGACCGCGTGGTGCAGATTGGCCTGCGCGCCCAGGGCTACACATCTGAAGACTTCAATTGGAGCCGCAAACAAGGCTTCCGTGTGGTGCAAGCCGAAGAGTGCTGGCACAAATCCCTGGCGCCGCTGATGGCCGAAGTTCGCGAGAAAGTCGGCGGCGGTCCGGTGTACCTGAGTTTCGACATCGACGGCATCGACCCGGCCTGGGCCCCTGGCACCGGCACCCCGGAAATCGGTGGTCTGACAACCATTCAGGCGATTGAAATCGTGCGTGGCTGCCAAGGCCTCGACCTGGTCGGCTGCGATCTGGTAGAAGTCTCGCCCGCTTATGACACCACCGGTAATACCTCGCTGCTGGCCGCCAACCTGCTGTACGAAATGCTCTGCGTACTGCCTGGCGTGGCCCACCGCTGAGGATTGGTCATGAACGAACGCGATCAGGTTTTGAAAGCCGCCGCCGATCTGGTGAGCGCTTTTGCCCGTAACGATCGCGAAGCCTACTTCGGTGCGTTCAGCACCGATGCGAGCTTCGTGTTCTACACCCTCGAACAGCCCCTGCTGTCGCGCGATGCCTATCAGGCGTTGTGGGACACCTGGCGCGCCGAGGATGGCTTCGAAGTGCTGTCGTGCACGTCGAGCAACGCCTTTGTCAGCCTGCAAGGTGACGTGGCGATTTTCATCCATGACGTGGCCACCGATCTGCGCATGCAAGGGGAGCAACACTTCAGCCAGGAGCGCGAGACGATTGTTTTCAAGAAACAAGCGTCTGGCCAAGAACAACAAGGCCTATGGCTGGCCTGCCATGAACATTTGTCCGCAATGCCGGAAGGGCTGCCATCCCCTTAGCCAAACAGGTGACGCTCACACACGATGAGCGCGCCTTTATGATCGGAGCTGATCATGAATAACAACAACAAAGACAACGACCAAAGCCTTACGCAAATTGAAACCTACGGGGTCGAACAGATCCCGGACAGCGAACGCACCGCAGGCCCGACGGACTTGTTCCGGATGATCTTCGGCGGTTCCAACACCTTTGCCACCGCCGTGCTCGGCAGTTTCCCGGTGCTGTTCGGCCTCTCGTTCCAGGCCGGTGTCTGGGCAATTGTGCTGGGCGTGTTGCTGGGTTCGCTGATCCTCGCACCGATGGGCCTGTTCGGCCCGATCAACGGCACCAACAACGCCGTGTCTTCCGGTGCACACTTCGGCGTGCACGGGCGGATCGTCGGTTCGTTCCTGTCACTGCTGACCGCCATCGCCTTCTTCTCGCTCAGTGTGTGGAGTTCGGGGGATGCGCTGATCGGTGGCGCCAAACGCCTGATCGGCCTGCCGGAAACCGACCTGACCCTGGGCCTGGCCTACGGTCTGTTCGCGATCCTGGTGCTGACCGTGTGCATCTACGGTTTCCGCTTTCTGCTGTGGGTCAACAAGATCGCGGTGTGGAGCGCCAGCCTGCTGTTCCTGCTGGGCATCTTCGCCTTCGCCGGGCCTTTCGATGTGAACTACGCCGGCACCGTCAGCCTGGGTCAACCGGGCTTCTGGGCGGCGTTCATCGGTGCGGCGCTGGTGGCGATGAGCAACCCGATTTCCTTCGGTGCGTTCCTCGGTGACTGGTCGCGCTACATTCCTCGCGACACGCCAAAAGGCCGGATCATGGCGGCGGTGGTGATTTCGCAGATCGCGACGTTCATCCCGTTCCTGTTCGGCCTGGCCACCGCGACCATCGTGGCGATCAAGGCACCGGACTACATCGCGGCCAACAACTATGTCGGCGGTCTGCTGGCGGTGTCGCCGAGCTGGTTCTTCCTGCCGGTGTGCCTGATTGCGGTGATCGGCGGCATGTCCACCGGCACCACCTCCCTTTATGGCACCGGGCTGGACATGTCCAGCGTGTTCCCTCGGGTGCTGTCGCGGGTCAAGGCCACGCTGCTGATTGGCGTGATGTCGATTGCCTTCATCTTCATCGGGCGCTTTGCGGCGAACCTGGTGCAGAGCGTGTCGACCTTCGCCGTGCTGATCATCACCTGCACCACGCCATGGATGGTGATCATGATCATCGGCCTGGTGGTGCGTCGCGGCTTCTATTGCCCGGATGACTTGCAAGTGTTCACCCGTGGCGAAAAAGGTGGCCGCTACTGGTTCACCCACGGCTGGAACTGGCGTGGTCTGGGGGCCTGGATCCCGAGTGCGCTGGTGGGCCTGTGCTTCGTGAACCTGCCGGGGCAGTTTGTGGGTGTGCTGGGCGATCTGGCCGGTGGCATCGACATCTCCTTGCCGGTGACGTTGGGCCTGGCTTCGCTGGTGTACTTCGCGTTGCTGAGCCTGTTCCCGGAACCGCGGGAAGTGTTTGGGCCGCAGGATGCGCGTAGCAAAGGCACGGACTCGCTCGGTAAAGCGGCGTTGCGCCAAGCCGCCTGATCAAACGCATTACCCCTGTGGGAGCGGGCTTGCTCGCGAAGACGGCGGCACATTCAACATCAATGTGACTGACAGTCCGCTTTCGCGAGCAAGCCCGCTCCCACAAGGGAATTGATTTTTCGCCTCACCATAAAAAAGACAATCGGAGACACGCCATCATGGCATTGGATTTATTCGTCGTACTCATCTACGCCGCCGCGATGCTGATACTCGGCTATTACGGCATGCGCAAAGCCAAGACCAACGAAGACTTTTTGGTCGCCGGTCGCAACCTCGGCCCGAGCCTGTACATGGGCACCATGGCCGCCACCGTGCTGGGCGGCGCATCCACCGTCGGCACCGTGCGTCTGGGCTATGTCCATGGCATCTCCGGGTTCTGGCTGTGCGCCGCACTGGGTTGCGGGATCGTGGCGCTGAACCTGTTCCTCGCCAAGCCGCTGCTGAAACTGAAGATCTACACCGTTACCCAAGTCCTGGAAAAACGCTACAACCCGATGGCCCGCTCCGCGAGCGCGATCATCATGCTGGCGTATGCGCTGATGATCGGCGTGACCTCGATCCTGGCCATCGGCACCGTGCTGCAAGTGCTGTTCGGTCTGCCGTTCTGGATTTCGGTACTGCTCGGCGGTGGCGTGGTGGTGATCTACTCGGCCATCGGCGGCATGTGGTCGCTGACCCTGACCGACATCGTCCAGTTCGTGATCAAGACTGTGGGCCTGATGTTCATCCTGTTGCCGATCTGCCTGTATCGCGTCGGCGGCTGGGATGAGTTGGTGCTGAAACTGCCGGCCGCCGCCTTCAGCTTCACCACCATCGGTTGGGACACCATCATCACCTACTTCATGATCTACTTCTTCGGCATCCTGATCGGCCAGGACATCTGGCAGCGGGTGTTCACCGTCAAGTCCGCCAAAGTCGCGCAGTACGCCGGTACGTTCGCCGGTTTCTACTGCATCCTCTACGGACTGGCCTGCGCCCTGATCGGCATGGCCGCTCACGTGCTGATCCCGGACCTGGACAACGTCAACAACGCCTTCGCCGCCATCGTCAAACTGTCCCTGCCGGACGGGATCCGTGGCCTGGTGATCGCTGCGGCACTGGCCGCGATGATGTCCACCGCCAGCGCCGGCCTGCTCGCCGCCGCCACCACCCTGACAGAAGACCTGCTGCCGAAACTGCGTGGCGGTAAACAGTCGAGCCTGCGGATCAACCGCCTGTTCACGCTGATGACCGGCATCGTGGTACTCGGCATCGCCCTGATCGTGAACGACGTGATCAGCGCCCTGACCCTGGCCTACAACCTGTTGGTGGGTGGCATGCTGATCCCGCTGATGGGCGCGATCTTCTGGAAACGCGCGACCACCGCCGGCGCTATCGCCAGCATGGGCATGGGCTTCGCCACCGCGCTGGTGTTCATGTTCAAGGATGGTCTGGATGCGAACACGCCGATCTACTACAGCCTCGGTGTAGGTCTGGTGAGCTTCGTGCTGGTCAGCCTGATGTCCCGTCGCCCTTCCGTGGTGGCGAGCGCCGTCTAAGCTTTCTATAAAGACTTGATGCTTTCTTCGACGGGTGTGGCGTCGGTTGCCACACCCGTTTTTTTTCGTCTGAAGGAATCTGCTTATGAAGATCGTCAGCCGCGATCAGTGGTTCGAAGTGAAAACCCTGGCCGACGGCATTCGTCTGATTCACGAGCCTTACATCCGGCCCTTCTACCGCTGCAACCTCTGGCACATCCAGGGCCGTGACAAGGACTTGCTGCTGGACAGCGGCTCGGGGCTGGTGAGCCTGCGCGAGCAACTGCCGTGGATCACCGAACGGCCGTTGGTGGCGGTGGCCAGTCATTGCCATTTCGACCATATCGCCGGGCACCACGAATTCTCCGAACGCCTGGTGCACCCGGCCGAAGCGCAAATCCTCGCCGAGCCCGATGGCGAAAACACCTTGAGCACGGCGTTTGTCGGCGACGAGATGTTCGAAGCCCATCCCGACTGCCCGTTGTGCTACGCCGAGTACCGGGTCAAAGCCGCGCCGGCCACGGGTCTGATTGAGGAAGGTGATGTGCTGGATCTGGGCGACCGCGTGCTGCAAGTGCTGCACACGCCGGGGCATTCACCGGGCGGCATCAGTTTGTATGAAGCGGCGACCGAAACCCTGTTCAGCGGCGACATCATCTACGACGGTCCTCTGATCGAAGACGCCTACCACTCCAACCTCGACGACTACGCCCGCAGCCTGCAACGCTTGCATGCGCTGCCGATCCGCACTGTGCACGGCGGGCATTTCGGCAGTTTTTCCGGGGAACATTTACGCACGATGATTGACGAGTGGCAGCGTTCCCACGGCTGAAGCCTGCTGTACTCAACCCAGGGACAACAACAATAACGCCCTCGAAGACCGACCATGAAAAGAGCTGCCGTTCGCGCTGCCGTGCACTGTTTCATCAGCCGCCTGCTGGAACGTCAGGATGACTTCGATGACAGCACCAACCTGGCGCAGATGGGATTGGATAATGAGGATATCGAGGAGCTGATCTTCCATCTGGAAGATGAGTTGGGGTTGACGGCGTTTACAGCGGAAGAAGACCGGATGCTCAAGGACGCCAGGACGGCGGAGGATTTGAGTCGGTTTTTGGTGAGCATTGGGCGGCACTGAATTAGCGCAGCCCTTGTAGCAGCTGCCGAGCACCGCGAGGCTGCGTTCGGTTGTAGCAGCTGCCGAGCCTGCGAGGCTGCGTTCGGTTGTAGCAGCTGCCGAGCCTGCGAGGCTGCGTTCGGTTGTAGCAGCTGCCGAGCCTGCGAGGCTGCGTTCGGCGACGAAGTCATCGTAAGATCAAGCGGTGCGGTGTGTCAGGAAAACTATGCACACTGGGTTAGCGACTGCTTCGCAGCCGAACGCTGCCTCGCGGTGCTCGACAGCTGCTACAAACAGCGCTCGGCAGTTGCTACAGGGAGCGCTCGGTAGTTGCGACACACGGTGCTCGGCAGACCTTACCGGCGGCGCGGCTGGCGTCGACGTTGTTCGTCGTCAGTGCGGATAGGCACAGGTTGCAGAGGCGGTTCGATCAAACCGAGTGCGACACCCAGATCGTGCAGCCAGTTTTGGATTTTCTCTTTCATGGTGCCCCCTTCAGGGTAGTGCCGAGTGGCCAAAATTCTGTAGCCACTTCGCACTGATAATAGTCCGAAGTCCTACGCAATGCTCGCCCAAGATCGCAATGATCTGTTACTGAATTGATCCAAATAGCTGACCAATAGTTCAAGCCGTCGCCAGCGCCGGACTCGGCACCGTCGGATAGACCAATTGTTGCTGCTCCAGCCACGCGTTGAGGTTCGCCCCGACCATGCCTTTGCGCCACATCAGCCACGTGGTGGCGCTGGCAAACGGCTCGGCCAGCGGGTGCACCGCGACGCTTTCGCGGCCCGGCAGGCTGGCGAGCATCGACTCCGACATCAGCGCCACGCCAGAGCCTGCGACCACGCAGGCGAGCATGCCCGGATAAGACTCGATCTCAATCGCCCGCCCCATCGCCGCGTGGTAGTGCGCGAACCAGGCTTCCAGGCGCATCCGGTAGGAACAGCCCTGGCGAAAGGTGAACACCGAGCGCCCTTGCACATCCATCGCGCTGAGGATCGGCGGGTGATCGGCCTCGCTGATCAGCACCAGCCGTTCGTCGCAAAACGGTACGCCGTCGAGGCCCGCCAGTTCCAGCGGACCGTCCACCAGCGCCGCATCGAGACGCCCGGTGAGCAGACCTTCGAGCAATTCGCCGCTGGGGCCGGACTGCACTTGCAGGTTCACCGCCGGATAAGTGCGGTGATAGCGCGCCAGCAGCCCCGGAAGGTGGATAGCGGCCGTGCTGTACATGGTGCCGAGCACGAAGTCACCCGCCGGTTGCCCGCCCTGCACCGCCGCGCTGGCTTCGTCGTGCAGGGCAAACAGCTTGGCGGTGTAGTCCAGCAGGACTTTTCCCGCAGGCGATAACTGCAAACGCTGACGCTCACGCAGGAAAAGTTCGACGCCGAGTTGCTCTTCCAGTTGTTTAAGCCGGGTCGACAGGTTCGACGGCACCCGATGCAAGCGTTCAGCCGCGCGAGTGATGGAACCCTCTTGCGCGACAGCCTGGAAAATCCGCAATTGGCTGAATTCCACGACATTCTCCAAATCAGAACAAGTTACTCACTATTATTCATTTTAAAAGAAAGTCAATCGATCCTAGCCTGACGGTCATTGATCCTTTACCGGAATTCAGACCATGTCCCCTCTGATTCGCTTAACCGCCAGCTTCATCGCCTTGATGATGGCCATGGGTATCGGGCGCTTCGCCCTGACGCCGCAACTGCCGCACCTGCTCAGCGAAGGTCAGATCGACCTGACGGCCGCCGGTCTGATTGCCGCGGCCAACTATCTCGGTTACTTCGTCGGCGCGGTGGACGCGATGTTTGCCCGCCGCCATCACCACGTTCGACTGCGGTTGCTGGGTGGTTTGTGGTTGTGCGTGCTGCTGACCCTGGCGTCGTTCTGGGCCAATGGCTTTTGGTCCCATCTGCTGCTGCGCTTTGGCACCGGCGTGGCCAGTGCCTGGGTGTTAGTGATGATTACAGCGCTGAGCCAGCCACTGGCTGCGGCGGCCGGTCGACCACGGTTGGGCGCGCTGGTATTCGCCGGACCAGGGCTGGGAATTTTTCTGACGGGGATGTTGGCCTTGGGCTCACACCTGCTGGGGCAAACTTCCGCGACCTTGTGGCTGATCTATGCCGCTGTTGCGCTAGTGATGCTGCTGGTCATCCTGCCCTTCCTGCCACAACCGACAACCGCAGTAGCAGCACCGACCGTTAATACATCAGGTCACCAGGGCATCGGTCGTTTGGGCCTGATCTACGGTTTGTACGGCCTGGGCTACATCATCCCCGCCACCTTCCTCTCACAAATGGCCAACGCGCAGTTCCACGGGCAATGGATGGCGGATCTGTTCTGGCCATGTTTCGGCCTCGCGGCAGCGATTGGGGTGTTGCTGGTGAGTTTGCGTCGGCACACCCCGAATGCCACGCGGCATTGGCTGATGGCGACGTTGTGGCTGCAAGCCGCCGGGGTCTTCGCCTGCTTGCTGGGCAGCGGTCCAGGCCTGGCGTTGGGCGTCATCCTGTGCGGCACGCCGTTCCTCGCCTGCATGCAATTGGTGATGCAACGCTCCCGGGAACTGGCACCCCACGCCACCCAGCGCAACGCCGGGCTGCTGACCGCATGCTTCGCCGTGGGCCAACTCGCCGGGCCGTTGCTAGCCGCAACGAGCAGCCATTTCAGCGGTGGCTTGCAGCCCGCGCTGATCTTTGCCGGCAGCGGATTGCTGATCGCCGGGGGATTGTTGCTGCGCCCCGTCAGTACTGGCCGAGGGCTCTGCGCAAACGACGGCGCACCCACTGCTCAGCGCTGACAAAGGTGATGCCGAGCAGCACCAGCACCGCGCCGACGACGAAGTTGAGACTCAGGCCTTCACCCAACAACACCACGCCGAACGTGACGCCAAACAGCGGCGTCATGAACGAAAACACCGCCAGGTTTGCCGCCAGATAGCGGCGCAACAACCAGAACCAGGTCAGGTAACTGAAGAACGACACCACCAGACCCTGGAACAGCACGCTGGCCACCGCCACGGTGGTCAGGCTGACGTGGGTGACCTGACCGCTGAGCATCGCAATCAGCAACAGGCCGACAAACCCGACGATCAGTTGATAGAACAGCGTCAGGGTCACCGGTGCTTCCGACAGCCGCGAGGCGCGCACCACCACGGTGGTCGCCCCCCACGAGGCACCGGCGAGTACGCCCAACGCATCGCCCATCAACATGCGGCGGTCGAGATTGTCCCAGGACACGCCGCCGGCAAACGCAATGGCGATCCCGACAAACGCGAGAAAAATCCCCAGCCATTGCACCGGCCTTAAACGCTCGCTCGGCAACAGCCAATGAACGCCCAACGCGGTGAAAATAGGCGCGGTGTAGAGGAACACCGACATGTGCGCAGCGGTGGTCAGTTGCAGGCCTTCGGAAATAAAGAAGAACTCCAGACCAAACAGCGCACCGGCCAGTAGTCCACCGCGCCACGTATGACTGACCTGATCCCAACCGCCCTTCCAGCAAATGAGAAGTCCTACAAGCAACGCAGAAATACCCGAGCGCCCTGCGGCCTGCATGACCGGCGCGATGTCCGGCGCCGCCCATTTGATCATCACTTGCTGCACACCCCAGATCAGGCACAGCCCGAGCATCACTTGCAGGGCAAACCCATCGGCGCTACGCCGGGTGGCGCTCACCGGAACACCTCGACAACACAATCCATGGCAGTGACTCGACAGTAAAAAGCAAAGCCCCAGCACAAGGCTGGGGCGAAAAATTATGCTGCCGATTATTAACCAGTTGGCCAGAAAATGCCGCCTGCCAGACATCTGTTTAAAAACAATCCCTGCGTTCAGCCAGTGGTCACCATCGCGACCGTGGACCGGGTTTGCTCGCGCCAGGCCAAAACGAAGTAAATCGCGCCACCGAGAAAGCACCCCGTAAACCAGGCAAAGTTGGCCATCGGTTGCAGCACCGGGGTGAAGGTGATCGCCACGCCCATCAACGTTGCAGGAATCAGCGCCTTGACCGCCGTCCAGTTGACCCCGCCGCTGTAGTAATACTTACCGCTCGGCCCGTCATTGAACAGCGCATCCACGTCGATCTGCTGTTTTTTGATCAGGTAGTAATCCACCAGCAGAATCCCGAACAACGGACCGATAAACGCCGCGAGTACATCAAGTGTGTAGTGGATCACTTCGGGGTTGTTGAACAGGTTCCACGGGGTGATGAAGATCGACGCCACAGCGGCAATCATGCCGCCGGCACGCCAGCTGATCTTGCTCGGGGCGACGTTGGCGAAATCGAAGGCCGGGGACACGAAGTTGGCGACAATGTTGATGCCGATGGTCGCAGTGATGAAGGCGAAGGCACCGAGCAACACCGCCACGCTGTTATCGATGCGCGCCACGGTGGCAATCGGGTCGTGGAGCATTTCACCGAACACCGGCAAGGTGCCGGAGACGATCACCACCGTCACCAAAGAGAACGCCAGAAAATTCACCGGCAAGCCCCAGAAATTGCCCCGGCGCACGTCAGCCATGCTGCGGCAGTAGCGACTGAAATCGCCGAAATTCAGGGTCGGCCCGGAAAAGTACGACACCACCAGCGCCGTCGCAACAATCACTTGTCCGAAAGCTTCCCAGCCTGACAGGGATTTTTCCGCGAGGGTGAAACTGATATTGCTCCACCCGGCCTGCCAGACAATCCAGCCGGCGAGCATAAACATCACGCCGTACACCACGGGCCCGGCCCAATCGATGAAACGGCGGATCGATTCCATGCCGGTCCAGAACACCAGCGCCTGAACAAACCACAGGCTGAGGAAACCGAACCAGCCCAGGTAGGACAAACCGGCAAAATGCGGTTCGGCGTAGGCCGCCATCGCAGGAAAAAACCGCAGGACCACGATGATCAGCGCACTGGACGCCAGGTACGTCTGAATTCCGTACCAGGCGACGGCGATAAGGCCGCGGATCACCGCAGGAATATTCGCCCCGAACACGCCGAACGCCAATCGGCAGATCACCGGGTATGGCACCGCCGCTTGCTGGCTCGGCTTGGCCACCAGGTTGGCGATCAACTGCACGATGCAGATCCCGCCGAGCAAAGCGATCAACACCTGCCAACTCGCCAGCCCGAGGGCGAACAGGCTGGCGGCGAACACATAGCCACCGACGCTGTGCACGTCGCTCATCCAGAAAGCGAAGATGTTGTACCAATTCCATTTCTGCGGCAGCGGCCCCAGGTCCTGGTTATACAGGCGTGGGCTGTAGCCGTTGGGCATTTGCTCGGTCATCGCGGGGCTCCTCGTCAGACCGGCCCCACCCTACTGCGTACGGGAGCCGGTATCGTTTGTATACGAGTTGCTACGCAGAATGCGTGCCATAAGGATTAATCGTGTGACAGAACGCGGCTTTACGACTGCTACGCGGCGGGCTTAAAGCCAGTACTCAGAAGGAGAATGCTCATGAACAGGGCGTAGTCGCCTGCTAACGGTGCAAAATTTTATGTATACAACTGGAATGGGTGACTGCTGCGCAGTCAATTCGCGAGCAAGCCCGCTCCCACAGGGATTTGTGTGGGATGAAGATCTTCGGCAGACACACTCCCCATGTGGGAGCGGGCTTGCTCGCGAAGGCGTCATCACAGGCTACTCAGCTCATCGCGCCTTGCGCATTACCCAATGCCCAACAGTGCAGGCCACACTCGTCGCAAAAGCCCCCCACACCATATCCATCACCGCCAACCCTGCCGACCACCCTTTCAACGTCGCCCAGTTGCTCAGGTCATAAGTGCCATAAGCCACCAACCCCAACAACGCGCCCATACGTGCGGCCCGTTGCCAGCGCTGCGCCGGCAACACCACAAACACCACACAACCGAGGACATAAAGGAGATAGAACACCGCAGCCGGGGCCAGCAGCGGTTGGTCGAGCATCAGCGGGCCGAGCAGCGCGCGGTAGGTCGGCGCCATCAGCACGCCGAGCCAGAGGCCGTCCAACACGAGAAACGCCAGCAAGGTGCCGGCGTAAGCGAACAAGGCTTTTTTCATAACACTCGACCTCAGGTGAACTCCACGTAGGAGCTGCCGCAGGCTGCGATCTTTTGCTTTTATAAGATCAAGAGATCGCAGCCTGCGGCAGCGCCTACATGGGGCTGGCGCGAGGTCAGCTTAGTTCAATGCGATCGGCATGAATGACGATCTGGCCGTTCTTGTACAACGCGCCGATGGCCTTCTTGAAGTTGCCTTTACTGACACCGAACATGCTGCTGATCAGGGTTGGATCGCTCTTGTCGCTGATCGGCAGGGTACCGTTGTTGTCGCGCAACTTGGCGAGGATCTTCGAGTTCAGGCTAGTGGCGGCTTCTTCGCCGACCGGTTGCAGACTCAGGCTGATTTTGCCGTCGGAACGGACCTCCTTGATAAAGCCCTTCTCTTCTTTACCGGCGCGCATGAACTTGAAGATTTCGTTCTTGTGGATCAAGCCCCAATGCTTGTTGTTGATGATTGCCTTGAAGCCCATGTCGGTCGCTTCGGCCACCAGCAGGTCAACTTCCTGGCCCAGGGCGTAGTTGGCCGGGGTCTTGTCCAGGTAACGGTCCAGGCGCGCGGTCGCGGTGATGCGGCGGGTGTGCTTGTCGAGGTAGACGTGCACCACCACATACTCGCCGGCAGTCATCTGGCGTTTTTCTTCGGAGTACGGCAGCAACAGATCCTTCGGCAGACCCCAATCCAGGAACACGCCGATGCTGTTGACTTCAACGACTTTCAAACTGGCGAATTCACCGACCTGAACTTTCGGCGTTTCGGTAGTTGCGATGAGTTTGTCATCGCTGTCCAGATAAACAAAAACGTTGAGCCAATCTTCATCTTCGCTGGGAATATCTTTAGGGATATAACGATTCGGCAGAAGGATTTCACCGTCCGCGCCACCGTCCAGATATAAACCGAAGTTAGTGTGTTTAACCACTTGCAAACTGTTGTAGCGCCCGACTAAAGCCATTTCCAATACCCTCATTGCGTGGGCGGCATTCTACCCGGTTTTGCGGGCCGCGCTCGCCGGCCGGCCCAGTGACGCGAGAAAATCCTCTGAAAGCCTTAATTTTCCTGGGTTTGCCGACAGGCTTGCGGCCGCTCGTCAGACGGATCCTGCACCCCAGCTCAGCCTCCGGCAAGCCGGAGGTGCTTTTCCCCAGCCCATCTTCTTATTTAAAACAGCAGCTTAGCTGGATAATTCGAACAACAACTTGTGAATAATCGAGTGATTGCCTCGGTTATTTCAGGGGGATATTTACCAAGCAATTGTCAAGTATTTCCTGTACGATGCCTGGCCAAGTTAATTTTCTACAGGTTAATGGCCGCCATGCGTGTAAAAGCATCCAACAGCAAAGCAAAGCCAGCTCCAGCCGTTGAAACCAGCGAATCGATCAACAACCAGATTGCTGCTTTCCTCAAGTCCGGTGGCGAGATCCAGCAAATTGCCAAAGGCGTCAGCGGCCAGACATTCGGCCCGTCGAAGCAAATCACGCTCGGCAAGAAGTAACACCCTGCTTTAACTGGTCCGTAAGCGCTTTGAGCTTCGAAGCGCTTGGACTGGAACCTCCCGCAACACTCCGCAAAATCCAATCAATATTCCAGAAATCGACGAACGGCCCTCGATGCCGAGCATTCGCCGGTATGCTTGCACACGTCTAGATTAAGCGTTTCAGCAGACTTTTGGTGACTGCTTCCTCGCTGTCATGGAGTGACGCATGCTCAAACCCTCCTATCTATTGCTCGGCGCCCTCCTCGTGTGGTGCTCGAGTGCCAACGCGCAAATCTTCCAGCGTGAATTGGGCGACTTCGATCTCAAGCTCGGCACCACCCCCAGCCGCAGCATGGCCCAAGGTTTGGTCAAGCCCGCCAGTACCGGCTCGTTCCACGGCGGCCTCGACCTGAGTCATGACAGCGGTTTCTACGTCGGCCAATGGTCGCCGAGCATGGGCTTGAGCCCGGGCAGCAACCTCGAAGTCGATTCCTACATGGGCTTTAAACAACCCTTCGATAAAACCCTCGGCTACGAAGTCGGCATGATCCATTACAGCTATCCGAAAGTGGACACCCTCGACAGCCAGGAGCTGTTCGGTGGTTTGACCTTCCTCGGCAGCCGTTTCGGCGCCGCCTTCAGCAACGACCCGGACAAACAGAACAGCACCGTGTTCGCCGACCTGGGGGGCAATCAGCCGTTCGGCATCGGCATCAGCATGAAATACACCACCCACCAGCTCAACACGCCCGTGTCCGTCGACGGTGGCGCGATAGGCAGTTTCACCGACTGGTCGCTGCAACTGTCCCGTGCGTTCATGGGCGTCGACCTGGACCTGATCTACAGCGACTCCAGCCTCAGTGGCAGTGATTGCTCCGCCTACTCCGGGCACAACAGCCAATGCGACGGGCTGGTCACCCTCAAAGCCGAACGCTCCTTCTATTGATCGGCTTGAACTGCCGGGCTTATCTTGCGTTCACATAGAGACACCTTCAAAGAAGCCAGGCCTTCGCAAGGACTCGCCCATGTCGCGCTGGTTTAAACGCGTTGCCCTCCTCATCACCATCACTCTGGCCCTCGGCGCTTGCAGCCGAATGGGTTTGGCCTACCGCAACCTCGACGTGATCATTCCATGGACGCTCAGCGATTACCTGGACATGAACGGCGAACAAAAAGGCTGGTTCAACGAACGCCTCAAGGAACACCTGAGCTGGCATTGCACCACCCAACTGCCGGGTTACCTCGACTGGCTGGACCGGTTGCAAGCGATGGTCGAGACCAATCAGGTCACCGACGAAGCGCTCAAGGCCCGCACTCAGGAAGCCAAGCAAGCCATCGCCCAGACCGCCAGGGAAATCACCCCGTCGGCCATCGAGTTGTTGCAAGGGCTGGATGACCAGCAAGTGGCGGAGATGAACGATGCCTTCGCCAAGGACCAGCGCAAACGCCAGGAGGACTACCTCAAGCCGTCCCTCGACCAGCAAATCAAGGACCGTGGCGAGCGCATGACCAAGCGCCTGAACGACTGGCTCGGGCCGCTCAGCCCCACCCAGCAGCAACGGGTGGTGACCTGGTCGAACGCCTTGGGTGACCAGAATCAGCAATGGATCGCCAACCGCGTGCATTGGCAGAAGCAGTTCAGCGCCGCAGTGGCGCAACGGCAGAGTCCAGAATTCCCACAACGAATCGAGATGCTTCTGATCAATCGCGAGAGTTTATGGACCCCGGCTTACCGCCAGGCCTACGCCAACACCGAGGCACAGGCCCGGGGGTTGCTGGTGGACTTGATGGCCGAGAGCACGCCGGAACAGCGGCAGCGGCTGTTGAAGAAGATTGATGGGGTGAGGAGGGATTTCAATGATTTGAAATGCCTGAAAGCGGTTAAACAAGGCTAAGCCCAACACAAAACCCACTGTGGGAGCGGGCTTGTTCGCGAAGGCGCCGTATCAGTCGAAATCAATGTTGACTGATACGACGCCTTCGCGAGCAAGCCCGCTCCCACATTCGTTTCGGGGTGTTCTTCAGGCAATCTGCGCTTTCGACGCCACCTCATCAAACGTCACTTCATCCAGCGCATCCTGCTGCTCATCCAACACCTGCCGAGGATGGTCATTACCCGGAATGCTGCTGTCGATCAAGCTCAATAAACTCGAGCCCCGCGGCGTCAAAATGTAGTTCGAGCCCGTGCCGCCCTGCTCTTCGGGCCGAGGCTCGATATAACCGCGCTCCAGCAGTAACTTTTCGTACTCGCCGGCCACCGCTTTCAAGTGATCCAGGTTTTCAGTCTGCTCGCCTTCCGATGCTTTCTCCGCCGCGTACTGCTCGGCATAGGCCCGGGGCGTGTAGCTGCCTTCACCGTGCTGCACTTCGTGCAGCAAGCGCTCGATCAAATCCCAGTTATAAGTCGTCATCCTTTCAACCTCCAAGCCAGAGTGTGTGATGGCCTTCATAGGTTGTGACCGACATGGCGGGTAGCCGTTCAGCCGAGGTTTTGAACGGCACCGACCGGTGGTATGTCGAATTTTCCACAGGCCGAACGACTAGGCTGTGTAAGCCAACTCCCAGCATCCCGCAGGAGAAAACCCATGAACATTCAGAACCATCCCGTCGTCTCGCGAGAAGAATGGCTCGCCGCCCGCAAGCAACACCTGGCCCACGAAAAAGCCTTCACCAAGGAACGCGACAGACTCAGCGCCGAACGCCGCGCCCTGCCTTGGGTGAAGATCGACAAGGACTACCGCTTCCAGGGCCCGAACGGCGAATTGAAACTGGCCGACCTGTTCGGCGACAACAGTCAACTGATCATCTATCACTTCATGTTCGCCAAAGGCTGGGACGCAGGCTGCACCGGCTGCTCGTTCCTCTCCGACCACATCGACGGTGCCAACCTGCACCTGGCCCACCATGACGTGGCGGTGGTGGCGGTTTCCCACGCACCGTTCGCCGAATTCCAGGCCTTCAAGCGGCGCATGGGCTGGAAATTCGACTGGGTATCGTCAGAAGGTTGCGATTTTAACTACGACTTCGGCGTCTCGGCCCGAGCTGAAGACATCGCCGCTGGAACGGCGACCTACAACTACGAAAAATCCGACTGGCCCGAAGAAGAACTCCCCGGCCTGAGCGTGTTTTATCGCAACGAAGCGAGCGACATCTTCCACACCTATTCCAGCTATGAACGTGGCCTGGACCTGCTGGTCGGCGCCTACAACTACCTCGACCTGACGCCCAAGGGGCGCAATGAAGAGGAAATCATGGAGTGGGTGAAGCACCACGACAAATACGACGGCAAGGCGTCGTCCAGTTGCTGTCATGGGGGGCTAGCATCTGGAATGCGCTCCCCTTGTGGGAGCGGGCTTGCTCGCGAAAGCGGTACATCAGGCAATAGAGATGTCGACTGTTAATCGCCTTCGCGAGCAAGCCCGCTCCCACAGTCAGATCAGGAATCCGGTGGCAGCGGCTTCTTCACAAAATCCACAAACGCCTGCAACGCCGGTTCCATTTTCCGCTGCTTGGGGTAGTACAGGTAAAAACCGGGAAACGCCGGCGTCCACTCCGGCAACAGATGCACCAACCGCCCGGAAGTGATGTGCTCCCGCACCTGATGCTCAAACAGATACGCAATCCCCGCCCCTTCAAGCGCCACGCGGGTAAGCAATTCCGGCTCGGTGACCACCAACGGACCATTGACCGAGATCGCCAGCCGTTCGCCTTCGCGCTCAAACTCCCAGCGATACAGGCTACCGTCAGTGGGCCCACGATAGGACAGGCATTGATGCTCGCTCAAATCATGCGGCGTGTGCGGTGTGCCGAATTGCTCGGTGTACGCGGGTGAAGCCACGACCATCATTTCCAGGTGCCCGCTCAGTTCCACGGCGATCATGTCCTGATCGAGGCTTTCACCAAGCCGGATTCCGACATCAAACCCACCCGCGACCATATCCACCAAACGCTCATCGGTGACAATGTCGAGGCTCACGCCGGGATAGGTGTTCAGGAACGGCCCGATCAACGGCGCCAGGTAATGAATCGCCGCAATCCGTGGCGCGTTGATGCGCAGTCGACCGCTGGGCGACGTGCCCGGCGTTTGCGTGACACCGGCCAGTGCTGCATCGACCTCGTTGAGCGCCGGTTGCAGGCGCAATAGCAGCCGCGCACCGGCGTCGCTGGGCGACACGCTGCGCGTGGTGCGGTTGAGCAGGCGTACGTCCAGCCGCTCTTCCAACTGGCGGATGGTCTGGCTCAGCGCCGACGCCGACATCCCCAAATGAGCAGCCGCGCGCACGAAACTGCCATGCTCGACCACCGCGACAAAGGCCCGAAGCTGGGCGTATTCACTGCCTCGCATTATGTATGGGTTCCTTAATAAGTCGTCCCGATACTAACGTATTATTGAAACAATACCTCTTCACGATTTTCACCCGCCTCCAAAGAACTCACACCGCCAAGGACTCAAACGGCTGAACTTTTCACGCCAACAAACCCTCAACCGGATAACCCGCCTTAACCGGAACTGAGGCCCTGCCCATGAAAACCCTGCTGAAACTCACCCTCGCCGCCACCCTCGCCTGCGCCCTCCCCGCCTGGGCCTGCACACCCGAAGAAGCCACCGCCAAGCGCGAACAATTGGCCAAGGAAGTGACCCGGCTCACGCAACAGAATCCGCAGAAGGCCAAGGAGATTAACGATGAGTTGCAGAAGATGGACTTGGGAACGGCCAGTGCGGATTTGCCGGACAAGTGCCAGTTGATCGATCAGCGGTTGAAGGAGTTGGATGCGGCGGATAAAAAGGCGGAGGGTTAGGAGCAAAGTCAAAAGATCGCAGCCTTCGGCAGCTCCTACACGAGATCCCGTCCGCTCAATACTTTATGGTCGGGCACCCATCTCGTAGGAGCTGCCGAAGGCTGCGATCTTTTGATCTGGAATTTGCACTAGTGCATTTAATTATTTGCACAAACGCATATCCACACCTAAGGTTACCTCGAGTCCGGATCGGAGCGGCCATCAAACATGGCAAACCGCACACGCCGATCGCTCGGTCACACCGCTACACACCCACTAGCTGGACGCTAGTTTTCACTCATGGAGGATTGAAGAATGTTAACCACTGAAGCAACGCAATTCACCGGCGAGACACTGCCAAGGTGCCTGGTCAGTCATCTGCTCGACCCGCATCTGGTCGACGTCGAAGCGGTCGCACCGCTCAGCGCACTGGCCGCTGGCAGCCTCAACTTCACGATGCAAGCACAAACCCAGACCAACTGGTGCTGGGCGGCGGCTTCCGCCTCGGTCGGCAACTATTACGGCACCGGGTCCTGGACCCAATGCGGTGTGGCCACTGCTGCGCTGGACCGTAACTGCTGCAATCAGCCGGGGCCGTGCAACGTGTACGGTTATCTGGATACCGCCCTGCGGATCACCCGCAGTTTCAACGGTATGAATCAGGGTTCGCTGCAGATGTCGGCGATCCAGAACCAGATCAACATGGGCCGGCCGGTCTGTCTGCGTTGCGCCTGGTACGGCGGCGGCGCGCACTTCCTGGCGATCTACGGCACCAACGGCAACTACGTGCTGGTCGCGGATTCGATCTACGGCTATTCGACCCGTGCGCTGAACTCGTTCCCCGGTTCGTACAACGGCGGCGGCAACTGGACCAACACTTATTTCACCGTGAAAAACTAGGAGGGCGACATCATGCAACTGACTTATCCAAAGGCGCCTTCCAACGGCGTGCAAACCTTGCGTCCGGCGCTGCAAGCGGCGCTGCAAACCCAGGGCTTCGGCATCAATCGCCAGTTCGCCAATGCCACACCGAGCAAGATCAGCCTCAGTGAGGCCTATCGCGGTTACTCGCTCAGCCTGGAGGATTTGCATCAGGGCAAAGGCCTGAAAGACGCCAAAATCGGCGACTGGCATTACCTGGTGTTTTCCGATGGCGTGACGATTGCCGATGCGCAATTGGCTGATGTGCGCGGGCATGTCGAGTTCTCTTCGCTGAACCACGGGGCCATGGCGGCCGCCACGGTCGGTGCGTTGAAACTGGCGGAACAGTCGCCGCAACTGCAAGGCAAAACCGTTGAATTGCGGGTGCTGTTTGTCTCGGCCATTCACCTGGTCGCGATCTGGCTGCATGCCGACACCGAAGACGTGCTGATCCCGATTGAGCCGACGCCCAAGGAATTGGCGGTCACTCGGCTGTACAGCGAAGCCGCCCTGCTCGCTTTGCTGAAACCGGCGGCGAATCAGGCCAAGCAACGCTTTGATGCGGACACCAGTGGGCTGTTGGGGAGCTGACAAACGCTGGACATAAAAAAACCCGGACAGTGTCCGGGTTTTTTATTGGAGCGCTACGCGGCGTTATTCAGCAGCCGGCGCTTCCGGCTTGCGACGCTTGAGCGGCGCCATGCCGTCCTTGCTGACCAGCGACAGAGCGTCGGTCTTCGGACGGTTGGCGATTTTGCGCTTGGTCGGTGCCTTGGCCCCGGTTTTCTTCTTGTCGCCTTTAGCGTCGACTTTTTTCTTCTTCACACCAACGGCTTTGCCCGAAGCCTTGACCTTTTTCGGTCCGCCGTAGGTGCCTTTGACTTCCTTGATGGTGCGGCGCTCGAAGCTCTGCTTAAGGTAGCGCTCGACGCTCGACATCAGGTTCCAGTCGCCGTGGCAGATCAGCGAGATGGCCAGGCCATCGTTGCCCGCACGCCCGGTACGACCGATGCGGTGCACATATTCGTCGCCGCTGCGCGGCATGTCGAAGTTGATCACCAGGTCCAGGCCTTCCACGTCGAGGCCGCGCGCGGCAACGTCGGTGGCCACGAGGATTTTCACGCCGCCCTGCTTCAGACGATCGATCGCCAGTTTGCGATCCTTCTGGTCCTTGTCGCCATGCAGCACGAACGCTTTGTATTCCTGCGCCACCAGACGGCCGTAAATGCGGTCGGCCATGGCCCGGGTGTTGGTGAACACGATGGCCTTCTGATAGGTCTCGTTGGCCAGCAGCCAGTTCACGATCTGTTCTTTGTGCTGGTTGTGGTCAGCGGTGATGATTTGCTGACGGGTGGTCGCGTTCAGGTCGCTGACGTTGTTGAGCTGCAAGTGCTCAGGGTTGTTCAGGACCTTGGCGACCATGTCGCGCAGGCCCGAACCGCCGGTGGTGGCGGAGAACAGCATGGTCTGCTGGCGGTTGGTGCACTCTTGCACCAGACGCTGCACGTCTTCGGCAAACCCCATGTCGAGCATGCGGTCGGCTTCGTCGAGCACCAGCACTTCGACTTCTTTCAAGTCGAGGTTGCCGGCGTTCAGTTGCTCGATCATCCGGCCCGGCGTACCGATCAGGATGTCCGGCACCTTGCGCAGCATGGCGGCCTGGACCTTAAAGTCTTCACCGCCGGTGATCAGGCCGGACTTGATGAACGTGTACTGGGCGAAGCGCTCAACTTCCTTGATGGTCTGCTGGGCCAACTCGCGGGTTGGCAGCAGGATCAGGGTCTTGATGCTGACGCGGACTTTCGCCGGGCCGATCAAACGGTTGAGGATTGGCAAAACAAAAGCCGCGGTTTTGCCGCTGCCGGTTTGCGCTGTCACCCGCAGGTCACGCCCTTGGAGCGCCAGCGGAATAGCCGCTGCTTGCACTGGCGTTGGCTCGACAAATTTAAGCTCGGCCACGGCTTTGAGCAGGCGTTCGTGCAGGGCGAATTGGGAAAACACGGGTGCTACCTCGAAGAAATACAAAAAAACAGCTGCATAGGGTAACGGTTTCGAGCGCCGAGGCCGAGTTTCTTTATGCAAACGACAGTAAACAGTGGCTTTTTTGTTGCCTGATTTGTCCCCAAACGTCATCCACAACGTCTTAAATGCTCTAATCGCCCCGACGCAACCTACAGAAGAATCGTTTTCGCCCATGGATATCAAACAGCTCTGGATCAATGCCCAAGACCTTTGGGGCGCTCTCGACCAGCATCCGCTCCTGCATTCCAGCCTGGCGCTGGTCCTGCTGCTGGTGGTGGCGCTGGTCCTCGGACGAGTGGCGCGCTACCTCATTCTGCACGCCACCAAAATGCTCGGCCGCCAACCGGCGCTGCACTGGGTCAACGACCTGCGGCACAACAAGGTCTTCCATCGACTGGCGCAAATGACGCCGTCGCTGGTGATCCAGTTCGGCCTGTACCTGGTGCCGGAGCTGAGCAAGACCAGCTGGATTTTCCTCGGCAACGTGGCGCTGTCATTCACCATTCTGTTCCTGCTGCTGGCGGCCAGCGCCTTGCTCAGTGCGCTGCTGGACATCTACGCCCGCACCGAACACGCCCGCACCCGCTCGATCAAAGGCTACGTGCAGCTGACGAAAATGGTTTTGTACGTGCTCGGCGCGATCATCATCGTGGCGACGTTGATCGACCGTTCGCCGCTGTTGCTGCTCTCGGGCCTCGGCGCCATGTCGGCGGTGATTCTGTTGGTCTACAAGGACACCCTGCTGTCGTTCGTCGCCAGCGTGCAACTGACCAGCAACGACATGCTGCGGGTCGGCGACTGGATCGAGATGCCGCAAGTCGGCGCCGACGGTGACGTGGTGGACATCACGCTGCACACGGTCAAGGTGCAGAACTTCGATAAAACCATCGTATCGATCCCGACTTGGCGGCTGATGTCCGAGTCGTTCAAGAACTGGCGCGGCATGCAGCAATCCGGCGGACGACGAATCAAGCGCAGTCTGTTTATCGACGCCAGTGGCGTGCGGTTTGTGCGCGATGACGAAGAGTCAAAACTGGCCCAAGTGCACCTGCTGACCGACTACATCGGCCGCAAACAAGCGGAACTCAAGGCCTGGAACGAAGCCCAGGGCAATGTCGCGGCGATGTCCGCCAACCGCCGGCGCATGACCAACATCGGCATCTTCCGCGCCTATGCGTTGGCGTATCTGAAGAGCCACCCCGAGATCCAGCCGAACATGACCTGCATGGTCCGCCAGATGCAGACCACGGCGCAGGGCATCCCGCTGGAAATCTACTGCTTCACCCGCACCACCGCGTGGGCCGATTACGAGCGGATCCAGGGCGACATCTTCGATTACCTGCTGGCGGTACTGCCGGAGTTTGGCTTGAGCTTGTATCAGCAGCCGAGTGGCGGGGATCTACGGGCCGGGTTGTTGCCGGCAGTGTTGGGTGCGAGCCACATCCCCGAGCCAGAAAAACACGTCATGTAACACCACAAATCCCCCTGTGGGAGCGGGCTTGCTCGCGAAGAGGCCGCATCAGTCGACATTAATGTTGAATGACACACCGCATTCGCGAGCAAGCCCGCTCCCACATAGGGTCAGTGTTTATTTTCAAAGAGTCGGCGCACCTGAACAAAGTCGGCATCACCGCTCTGATCCAGCGCAAGGAAATACTTGAGCTGCCATTGCTGCGTCCTGATCGCCTGCCTGGCGATGGGCGTGACCCAGGGCGGATAGACACGAATCGCTCGCTTGCCACCTTCACCGTCAACCGACATGACCCCTTTGGCCGCCAATGTTTTCCGGTCAAACACAAACTGCCCGCAGTGCGATGCATCAGCAACGCTGACCACCACAAAGTCGACCCCATCGCTGATGTCCAGCGGTGCAATCTCGCTGACGGATGTCAGCCGCTTCCACAGTGTCACGAACTGGCCCATCTTGGTGGGTGTGGTTTTCGCTACGCGGAAGACAATCGTCTGGTTGTCGAGGCCAAAGCGGCAGGCGCTGTACTCGGCACTCTCTACCTCACGACGCGCATCATCGGTTAACGCCATCCCCGCTGGTGCGTAGACCTGTGCGATGGCGGCAATCAGTTCAGTCGGGAGATCACCCGAGACAGGGTCTGCGACAGACTTAACCCGATCGAGGATCAACGGAAACAATTCATGGGAGTGCTCATCAGCTAATCACCGCACCCTTTGGCCCACTCGCAATCAGCGCGGCACCGCAGGCGGTTTTCATCCCGTCCAGCGCCACCGCAATGCCGCCCACGGTGTAGGTGCTACTGCCCTCGGCAATCGGAAAAATCCCTTTGCACAGTGGGCAACTGACCTTGTGGCCGACACCGGCAATGGGTTTGCCGTTGAGATCGGTTTGGGAGAAAGCCTCAAGCACCACGCCGCCGTGGCTGGTGGAATCGCCTAATCGAATGATGTCTTTCATGATCTGGTCATCCCTGTAAAAAACCGAGCATCCGCTTACAGCCTGAAAACGCCCGCCAGTCAGCGAACGTCTTTCAGTCTAGGCAATGTTGCCGGGGCCGGTCCTTCTGCATGGGCCAGGTTGACGGAGCCCAAGGCACTTGCGATTACGAGGATCAAGGTTGCGTTTTTCATATTCACTCCATGAACAAAAATGTAGGTGATATTTCACTATTTGAACAACTTCACAACGGCATCCGAATACAGATCAAGTACATCTTTGCGGATTTCAGTACTTTGTGACGCTTCGTTTGGCTTTTCACACTTGGATCTTCGGCCACATATTCCGTTGGGAAAGCGAGAGCCTTCTTCTTCACACCAGCAGCCATCAGGGCCTTGGGGCAGTCAGGATTGCGGTGGATTACTGTAAAAACGGGAAAGATTTATTTTTTTACCTTTAAGATTTGCTTTTACGCCCCCCTTTATTCGTATTAACTAACAGTGGCCAGTACCCGCATTGATCCACTCTTTCCATGAGCTATCAGGAACCAATGTACTTGTAACAAACCACGATTTGGCTTGCTGATTAGTGGGTGTACTCATTTATCGATTCCGTCTCTTGGAAGGTGATAAAAAAATAAATACACCCCTTTATCGCGCTTCGCCACAACCTGCTGCCTGACAAATAATTTTAGTTGGTATCAGTGGGTCATCAATGGAATAGAGGAAAGAGACAAACATTCGCCAAGACGAGCTTGAGAAATCTTGGGATGCTGTAAACAAGCGTCTTCATATGCGATGTTTTCTCCATCCGCGATCGACGCGAGATAGGAGTCAATTTCCGAAAAATCGCAACCAGCAGGAATATCCACTGAAAACAAGGACAGTTCCTGATTAGATGAACAGGATGCACCGAACAACTGAAGCCTGGCGATTATTTTTGACTTGTCATTAGAGTTGCTGGCAAAGACCCTGATGGTGGAGTGCCCGCCTTGCTTCACTACTCGTGCCGCGATTAACTCTTCGCCATCCGGTCGTGCAAGCACCCAGTCCCCTTTACTAACGCCGTAGACATAATACGGAGTATTGTCAATTTCATAGGTCTGCTCTCCCTTGAAGACACCCCAAATAGACTCGGAGGAGACAGGCGGGTAATCATCTTCGTCAGGCGTCAGCTCGAAAACAATTTTGTGAAAGATATCGGTCATGCTTGAAGTGCTCACAGTTAGGAACCACCTAGGCGATTTAGAGCCTTATAATTGGGCTTGATTGAGTTCGAATCCTCACGATTACACCGGCGGCAAAGGATTTCCGTGTTTCCTTCATCGTTCGCACCTCCTAATGAATCGGGATCGATATGATCGAATTGTCGTTCATTCGCAGGAGGAGTGACACCTCGCTGACTTTTCTGCCCGGGAACGACCGCTACGAGGCATTTTTCGCAAGCCTCAACTCCATGGAACTGCTTGTTCTCAACTGCTACCTTCGTCTTTACTGATTTTGGAATCCGAGCCAATCCCAGAGGGTCAACCCACTCCACCGGGTTCGGTGCATATTGATATACGTTCAAGCCACCGGCCAGGCCTATCGGATCTTTGGATATAAAGCGCCCTACTGTTGGATCGTAGTACCGGTAACGGTTGTAGTGAAATCCGGTCTCATGATCATGATACTGCCCCTGAAAACGGATCGGATTGGTTAGATGTTGCCGCTGTGCAAGCGTCGAACGCTGCTCAGACGCCTCTCCCCATACCTTGTATTGGGCGCTCCATGCAACATCGCCCTTCCCATCCGTGAGCTCGAGAGGCGTTCCCAAATGGTCGCACTGGTACCAAGCCAGCACATCAACTGGCTGGACTTTGGGGGTATTGGTCCAAAGTGGGTCATCGGCCAAATTGTAATCGTCTGCGTAGGTGGGCTGACCGAGCAGATGAATTGGTTGGTGCCGCACAGCCTGGGCGAGCGGAAACATAGTTCCCGGTTCGTAAATATAATGGACAGTTCGACCGACACTCTCATCCGATTGTGGTGGACTACTTTCCCACGCTATGTTGTCTCCGTCCCAGCCGTATAGAGTGAAGCCACAACCATGCTCTTTTTGCTTACGTGCATGCTCGCCTAGATTCCATTGAGAGCCGGCCGTAGGTCGCTGTTTGTAATGAGCACTGGAGCTTTTGTACAACCGTCTACCAAGAGCGTCATAGGTGTACTGGACAGTCAATCGGGCATCATCAAAATGCACCAACCGGTCAAATAGATCCCAACGTAAACGACTGTAACTTCCATTTTGCCAACGCTGGATCAGATTACCGCGCTCGTCATATTCAAAGTGAGTACCCGCAAACTCTCTTAGCAGGTTATCTATTAACTGACTTCGACGTGGATCTTGATCAAGCGGTCTCTGGACAGCCTCCACTTTGGCTTCTATCAAATTTCCAGCAGGATCGAATGCGAATGTCTCGACACCTAGTCGGCTAGTCGCACACACAATGCGTCCGACAGGGTCATAGCTGTAATCCATCGTTCCTCGACGGGTATCGTCCAATTTGATCAGCTGTCCCGCTTCATCGTATTTGTAATCACGCTTGAGCAAAGTGCCCTCGTCGTCAATACGACCGAGGAGTTGCTCTTTCAGACGACCCACGGGATCCCAGGTCTGGGTCTGAAGTAAGCGATTCCCCTGATTACGTGAGACTTCGCGATGCAAGTCATCCCGTTCAAAATTCACTATTTCATGATCGTCAAAACGAAGCCCGAGTAAATGGCCGCTGCCGTAGGTCAACCAACTGATCCTGTGCCCATCGGGTCGAATGGTCGCAATACGCTGATTGAGTACATCGTATTCGTGCTTCCAAACAGCCACCATGGGCTTTTCTAAACCCAAATAATGCTGGTGCTCGCGAAGTAGATTCCCTGCTGGATCGTAAAACCATTGCAGGCGGCTTTGATCATTGCATGCAAGGACCATGTTGCCGTGCCCATCATAGGCAAAGGTCTCATATTGAGATTGATCACCAAGAGTTGCACAGCGCTCGACTAGTCGATTCAAAGGATCGAATTTCAATGCGATGAAGCGGTCACCGTTGATACTTCCTGATAGTTGACCACTCTCTTGGTCATACTGATATCGAATGGAATGTCCATCAAAACCGGTTTCCTCCAGCAAACGACCGACCGGGTCGTAGTGGAAGTGCGCGCGTTGTTCGTTTTCGTTTTCCAGGGACAGCAATCTACCTAGGCGGTCCCAACGGTAACGCAGGGTTTGTTCGGCGGCATCGACCCGCTCGGCGACCAGACCGGCAGCGGTGTAACTCCAGGTGGTGCAGCGATCGAGGCCATCGACATGGGCCAGCAAACGACCTTCGGCGTCGCGCTCAAAACGTTCTTCGGTCTTGTCCGGGTGTTTGATCAACACCAGTTGCCCGACCTTGTATTCGTATTCGGTGCTCTGCCCGGCCGCATCGGTGAAGCAGATCATTTGCCCGAATTCGTTGTACGCCCAGGCACTGGTCTTGCCCGAGCAATCGACGTATTCCACCAGTTGCCCGGCGTCGTTGTAGGCCAGGGTTTTTTCGTTGCCGTTGGCGTCTTTGATCGCGGTGGGCAAGCCGGCCTTGTTGTAGGCGTATTCGGTTTTGTTTCAATGGCAGTGCGCAACTTTTTGCGCACTCCCCTTATGGCGCCAATGCTGGCTGACGACGTGTCCCCAACCGACTGATCCACACCGCCATCAAAATCACCGACCCACCGAGGAACAACCGCCCCAGTTCTTCATGCTGATTCCAGATCAGCAAATTGATCAGCAACCCCACCGGCACATGCAGGTTGTTCATCACCGCCAGCGTCCCGCCATTCACCAGGCACGCCCCCTTGTTCCACCAGTACAACCCCAGCGCCGTCGAGACCAAACCGAGGAACACCAGCACGCCCCATTGCAGCGGCGCTTCGGGCAGGAAGTTGTGTTTGCCGAACAGCAAAAACGCCGGCAACGCCACCGCCAGTGCGCCCAAATAGAAATAGCCGAAACGCCGATAGTGCGGCAGATCGCTCGGGTGACGGGCCACCAGATGCTTATAAAGCACTTGCCCGGCGGCGTAGGTGAAGTTGGCCAATTGCAGCAGCAGGAAGCCCATGAAGAAGTCCGGGTTGATCCGGTCGTAGCGAATCACCGCCGCGCCTGCCACGGCCACCAACGCAGCGACCAACGCCCACGGGTTGAAGCGCCGGTTCAGCGCATCCTCGATCAGTGTGACGTGCAGCGGTGTGAGGATGGTGAACAGCAAGACTTCCGGCACCGTCAGCACTCGGAAGCTCAGGTACAGGCAGACGTAAGTCACGCCGAACTGCAATGCGCCGATCAGCAACATGCCGCGCATGAATGCCGGTTCGACCGAACGCCAGCGCGTCAGCGGAATAAACACCAATCCCGCCAGCAACACGCGCACCAGCACCGCGAAGTAACTGTCGACATGCCCGGCCAGGTATTCGCCGATCAAACTGAAGGAAAACGCCTGGATCAGCGTGACAAAAAGTAGATAGCCCATGCTCGCCTCGTTTCGAATGGCGGCGACGATAGCGGGTTTTGCGCTTCACTGCGAATCCTCAGATAACACAAAAATCCCCTGTGGGAGCGGGCTTGCTCGCGAAGAGGCCGTGTCAGTCGACGTTAATGTTGAATGACACACCGCATTCGCGAGCAAGCCCGCTCCCACAGGGGGATTGGTGTTCGGCCATCAAATCGCGGGCAAAAAAAAGCCCGATCTCGCTAAAGCGTTCAATCGGGCTACAGCACTCAGGAGCAACAAGTGCAAAGGGAGGTTCGATGCGCATGCAAACTTGAAGGGTTGCGCCAGGACACTTGAACATCAAGGGATTATCTGGCGATTAAAGCCTCAAGCCACTTGGGAAAGCTTGGCGTTGGCCTGGTTCAGCCCCTTCTCCTGGAAGTCGCCGCCCAGGTTCATGCCTTCGGCGTGAATGAAGGTCACGTCGTGGATGCCGATGAAGGCCATGACCTGGCGCAGGTAGGGTTCCTGGTGATCCGCCGGGCCACCGGCGTAGATCCCGCCGCGAGCGGTCAGCACATAGGCGCGCTTGCCGCTGAGCAGGCCTTGGGGACCGGTGTCGGTGTACTTGAAGGTCACGCCGGCACGCAGCACATGGTCGAGCCAGGCTTTGAGGGTGCTCGGGATCGCGAAGTTGTACATCGGCGCGGCCATGACCAACACGTCAGCGGCCAGCAGTTCATCGGTCAATTGGTTGGAGCGGTCGAGGGAAGCCTGTTCGATGTCGTTGCGTTGTTCGGCAGGTTTCATCCAGCCGCCCAGCAAGTTGATGTCCAGGTGCGGCACCGGGTTGACGGCCAGGTCGCGGACGGTGATTTGATCCGCCGGGTGCGCAGCTTTCCATTGGCTGATGAAGGTCTGAGTCAGCTGACGGGAAACCGAGTCTTGCTGACGGGCACTGCTTTCGATGATCAGAACGCGGGACATGGGATGTAGCCTCCATCTGAGAATGCTGTAAGTCGATGGAGTGGAGATTAAACAGAGTTATATCGATGAAAAAGCGCAAATAACTGCTATAAAGCATCGATAAATTCGTTTATAAGCTGAGCGAACGCTGTATTTGTAGGAGCGAGGCTTGCCCGCGAAGGGGCCGCGTCATTCAACATCAATGTCGACTGGTATACCGCCTTCGCGGGCAAGCCTCGCTCCTACAAGGCTTCATGTCATTTAGGCGAGCAACTCAGGTTAATGCGCATCTTGATAATGGTGCGGGTGAATTTGGCCGTGGCGTTCTTGTGTTTGCCGGCGGGCACTTCGATCGTGCGGGTGCGCGGCGATTCGGGGCCGTTGTTGAACACCACCTTGCAGACCGCATCCGTGGCGCCGTAGTTGTTCACCTGGATAGAAGCGATGTCGTTATCCGTGTCGTAGGCGTTGTAGTCGATGCTCAGGCCATTGAGCTGTTTTTGAACATCGATCGGATAGGCAAACGCAGTCAGCGGCAGCAGTGCCAACACTACGCAACCCGATACTACACAAAACAGCTTTTTCATTCGGCAGTCTCCAATATGGACCGCCAGCTTAGGACAAGAGGAGCTCATCATGAAAGCGCCCCGCGTGACCCTTGATCAATGGCGAACGTTGCAGGCCGTGGTCGACCACGGCGGTTTCGCCCAGGCCGCCGAAGCGCTGCACCGCTCGCAATCGTCGGTCAGCTACACCGTGGCCCGCATGCAGGACCAACTCGGCGTGCCGCTGTTGCGCATCGATGGCCGCAAAGCCGTGCTGACCGAAGCCGGCGGCGTGTTGCTGCGCCGCTCGCGGCAACTGGTGAAACAGGCCAGCCAACTGGAAGACCTGGCCCATCACATGGAGCAAGGCTGGGAAGCGGAAGTGCGGCTGGTGGTCGATGCCGCATACCCGAGCGCCCGCCTCGTGCGCGCCTTGACCGCATTCATGCCGCAAAGCCGTGGCTGCCGGGTGCGGCTGCGCGAAGAAGTGTTGTCGGGCGTCGAAGAGGTTCTGCTTGAAGGCGTGGCCGACCTGGCCATCACCGGTTTCAGCATTCCCGGCTACCTTGGCGCGGAATTGAGCGACGTCGAATTTGTCGCCGTCGCCCACCCCGATCACGCGCTGCACCGCATGAACCGCGAACTGAATTTCCAGGACCTGGAAACCCAGATGCAAGTGGTGATCCGCGACTCCGGCCGCCAGCAGCCACGGGACGTCGGCTGGCTCGGTGCCGAACAGCGCTGGACCGTCGGCAGCCTGGCCACCGCCGCGACATTCGTCAGCAGCGGCCTGGGTTTTGCCTGGTTGCCCCGGCACATGATCGAACGGGAATTGAAGGAAGGCACGCTCAAGCTGCTACCGTTGGACCAGGGTGGCAGTCGCAACCCGAGCTTCTATCTGTACTCGAACAAGGACAAACCCCTGGGCCCGGCCACGCAAATCCTCATCGAACTGCTTCGCACCTTCGACACCGCGCCGCTCGATGCGCCCTTCGCCGCCCCTGAACAAGCCTGACACGGAGTGTACCCATGGCCTATTTCGAACATGAAGGTTGCAACCTGCACTATGAGGAATATGGCCACGGCGCTCCGCTGCTTCTGGTCCATGGACTGGGTTCCAGCACCCTCGACTGGGAAATGCAGATTCCGGTGTTATCCGCCCGCTACCGGGTGATCGTCCCGGACGTGCGCGGCCATGGCCGCTCGGACAAGCCCCGCGAGCGCTACAGCATCGCCGGGTTCAGCGCCGATCTGATTGCCTTGATGGAACACCTGAACCTCGGTCCGACCCATTATGTAGGCCTGTCCATGGGCGGCATCATTGGCTTCCAACTGGCGGTGGACCAGCCGCAACGGCTCAAGAGCCTGAGCATCGTCAACAGCCAGCCACAAGTCAAAATGCAGAAACCCAGCGACTATTGGTGGCTGGCGAAGCGCTGGTGCATGGCCCGATTGTTAAACATGGAAACAATCGGCAAAGCCCTTGGGCGCATGCTGTTTCCCAAACCCGAACAGGCGCATCTGCGGCAAAAGATTGCCGAGCGCTGGGCAAAAAACGACAAACATGCTTATCTCGCCAGCTTCAATGCGCTCGTTGGCTGGGGCGTTCAGGAACGACTTTCCCGGGTCACCTGTCCAACCCTCGTCATTAGCGCCGACCACGACTACACGCCGGTCTCGGTGAAAGAAGACTATGTAAAACTGCTGCCCGATGCGCGGCTGGTGGTGATCGCCGATTCGCGCCACGCCACCCCGCTGGATCAACCCGAACGCTTTAACCAAACCCTGCTCGAGTTTCTCACCGCAGTCGACACCACTACTCAGGATCACTGACCCATGCTGAAAAAAATCGCCCTCGTCGCCGGCTCCGTACTGTTTGCCGCCAACCTGATGGCCGCCACGCCGGCCAAGGCACCGCATGTGCTGCTGGACACTACCAACGGCCAGATCGAAATCGAGCTGGACGCGGTCAAGGCGCCGATCAGTACCAAGAACTTCCTTGATTACGTCAACAGCGGCTTCTACAACAACACGATTTTCCACCGTGTGATCCCGGGCTTCATGGTCCAGGGCGGTGGCTTTACGCAACAAATGCAACAGAAAGAAACCAAGGCGCCGATCAAGAACGAATCGAAAAACGGTCTGCATAACGTGCGTGGCACGTTGTCCATGGCGCGCACTTCCGACCCGGATTCGGCCACCAGCCAGTTCTTCGTCAACGTCAAGGACAACGACTTCCTCGATCAAGGCGATGGCTATGCCGTGTTTGGTAAAGTCGTCAAAGGCATGGATGTGGTCGACGTCATCGTCAACTCCCAGACCACCACCAAAAGCGGCATGAAAGACGTGCCCGCCGATCCTGTGTTCATCAAGTCGGCCAAGGTCATCGACTAAGCTTCACAGGATGTCTTGAGCGGTTGTCGCCCTGCGGCACCGCTCACACTGTTCAAAGGAGAGCCCCAGCGCGGGCGGAGAACCAATGCTTTATCGCCGTTTTGAAAAACTGATCGACATCTTCCGTGACGCACCGACGGCGGCCCCGCCGGATCGGGTTCTCCCCTTCTATACGTATTACTTGAAGCAGGTCTGGCCGAGTTTCGCCGCCCTGCTGATCGTCGGCCTCTGTGCCTCGTTGATCGAAGTCGCGCTGTTCAATTACCTGAGCCGCATCATCGACCTGGCCCAAGGCACGCCGAACCCGAATTTCTTCCAGGACCACGCGCTCGAACTGACCTGGATGGTGGTGGTCACCCTGATCCTGCGCCCGATTTTCTTCGCCTTGCACGACCTGCTGGTGCACCAGACCCTGACCCCGGGCATGACCAGCCTGATTCTCTGGCAGAACCACCGCTACGTGCTCAAACAGAGCCTGAATTTTTTCCAGAACGACTTCGCCGGGCGCATCGCCCAACGCATCATGCAAACCGGCAACGCCCTGCGCGACTCGGCCGTGCAAGCCGTGGACGCCCTGTGGCATGTGTTGATCTACGCGATCAGCGCACTTGTGCTGTTTGCCGAAGCCGACTGGCGCCTGATGATCCCGCTGATGACCTGGATCGCAGGCTTTATCGGCGCGCTCTATTACTTCGTGCCACGGGTCAAGGATCGCTCGGTGCAGTCGTCCGATGCGCGCTCCAAGCTCATGGGGCGGATCGTCGACGGCTACACCAACATCACCACCCTGAAGCTGTTCGCCCACACCAATTTCGAACAGCATTACGCCAAGGAAGCGATCAAGGAACAAACCGAAAAAGCCCAGATGGCCGGTCGCGTGGTCACCAGCATGGACGTGGCCATTACCAGCATGAATGGCCTGCTGATCGTCACCACCACCGGCCTGGCCCTGTGGCTGTGGACCCAGTCGCTGATCTCAGTGGGCGCGATTGCCCTGGCCACGGGTCTGGTGATCCGCATCGTCAACATGTCCGGCTGGATCATGTGGGTGGTCACCGGCATCTTCGAAAACATCGGCATGGTCCAGGACGGTTTGCGGACCATCGCGCAACCGGTCAGCGTCACCGACCGTGAGCACGCCAAGCCACTGGCGGTTGCGCATGGCGAAGTGCGGTTCGAGCAGGTCGATTTCCACTACGGCAAGAAGAGCGGGATCATCGGCGGCCTCAACCTGACCATCAAGCCCGGCGAAAAAATCGGCCTGATCGGCCCGTCCGGCGCCGGCAAATCGACCCTGGTCAACCTGCTGCTGCGCCTCTACGACGTCGAGGGCGGTCGCATCCTGATCGACGGCCAGAACATCGCCGAAGTCGGCCAGGAAAGCCTGCGCGAACGCATCGGCATGATCACCCAGGACACCTCGTTGCTACACCGTTCGATCCGCGACAACCTGCTTTACGGCCGGCCCGACGCCACCGACGCCGAACTCTGGGAAGCGGTGCACAAGGCCCGGGCCGACCAGTTTATTCCGTTGCTCTCGGATGCCGAAGGTCGCACAGGTTTTGATGCGCACGTGGGTGAACGCGGGGTGAAACTCTCCGGCGGCCAACGTCAGCGGATCGCCATCGCCCGGGTGCTGCTCAAGGACGCGCCGATCCTGATCATGGACGAAGCCACCTCGGCGCTGGACTCGGAAGTCGAAGCGGCGATCCAGGAAAGCCTGGAAACCCTGATGCAGGGCAAAACCGTGATCGCCATCGCCCACCGTCTCTCGACCATCGCCCGCATGGATCGGTTGGTGGTGCTGGAAAACGGCAAGATCGCCGAAACCGGCAGCCACGCCGAGCTGTTGGCCCATGGCGGGTTGTATGCGCGGTTGTGGGCGCATCAGACAGGTGGGTTTGTCGGGATCGACTAGGTTGTAGGATCCCTTGTAGCAGCTGGCGAAGCCTGCGTTCGGCTGCGCAGCAGTCGTCATCGGTCTGCCTGAAACACCGCGCTGCCTGATTTACGACTGCTTCGCAGCCGAACGCAGCCTTCGGCAGCTGCTACAAAAGCGTCATTGACTCAACAAAAAACCGCCACAGCCTTCTAACCACGGGCTCTGGCGTTTTTTTATGCCTGCTGGATTTCCGCCGGAACCCTGCTGTACTCAGCCAAGGCTCTGGAGATGAACCTGTTGTAAATCTGCAGGAAGCATCACGCGATACAGTCTCGATAGGTCGCCTATCAAGGACGCTCTCATGTCGCTGTTCAAACGTTCAGTCACTGAGTTGTTAGGTACGTTCTGGCTGGTGTTGGGTGGGTGCGGCAGTGCGGTGCTGGCCGCGTCTTCGCCGTTGGGTATCGGCGTGCTGGGAGTAGCCCTGGCATTTGGTCTTACCGTGCTGACCATGGCGTTCGCCATTGGCCATATTTCTGGATGTCATCTCAACCCCGCCGTATCGGTCGGGCTGTTTGTCGGTGGTCGATTCCCTGCCAAAGAGTTGCCGGCCTACATCATCGCCCAGGTGATAGGCGGGATCATCGCGGCGGCATTGCTCTACTACATCGCCAGCGGCAAGGAAGGTTTCGATCTGTCTGCCGGGCTGGCCTCCAATGGATATGGCGAGCACTCCCCCGGCAAATACTCGATGGCCGCAGGCTTTGTCTGTGAAATGGTAATGACGGCGATGTTCGTGCTGATCATCCTCGGCGCCACCGACAAACGCGCCCCGGCGGGAATGGCACCGATCGCCATCGGCCTGGCCCTGACGCTGATCCACCTGATCTCGATTCCCGTCACCAACACCTCGGTCAACCCGGCCCGTAGCACGGGGCCGGCGCTGATGGTCGGCGGCTGGGCCATCGCGCAGTTGTGGATGTTCTGGGTCGCGCCGTTGCTGGGGGCGGTGGTCGGCGGCGTGACTTATCGTTGGATAAGTAAGGAAGGCAACTGAGGATTGGGCGAGGACTGGTCTTGCCAATAAGAAGACGGTCCTCACGCCCTGCGCGAACTATCCCCACACCGCCAATTTAATTTCCGACAATCAAAAAAGCTATCCCCTGCTATTTTGCATTAACCCTCAGATCAAACAACAACACATACACAACTTGAAAAGCCCGTACATAAAAACTAGCAATCCTTCGTTAGTCCCCAATTCAAGCTCGCTGTTAATATCCACACCATTGAACAAACAGTTCAATACACTACGTGCAAAATCAAAGGACTTATCATGATTAAAAAAATGTTTGCAATCTGCCTGCTGGTTAATGCCGGACTGTTTCAAGGTGCAGCTCTGGCTAACACTGGCAGCCCAATTCAGGGACCGGGAAATTCGCCGACGTGCGGCAGTGGTTATATGTGGGACCCGGTTCAAAAAGTATGCTTTCGAGTTTGAATACATATTTTCAAGCAATGAAATCTGCGATAGGCATCAACGGCCAACAAACAAAAGAACCGCAACATCAAACAGACTTATATTTTCATGCAGCCCATACCGTTTATTATCGGCAGCGAGGTTAATGTGTGTCTGCAATAACTAGCCCGGCATATTCTATCGACTCTGTTTGAATCTGCCTCTCTAAAAAATACCGCCCTCCTATAACCTTAGGGAGGCGGTGTTTTTTTTTACCGGAAGCTAAACGGCTGTGCACAACCGAAGACCTTTAGACAGGCTTCAACCAAGCCGATAAGGCAACGCAGTTCTCGCTTCCTCGGCATAGGCCAGTACTCCGACCCGCTCCTGCTGCAAGAAATCTTTGACCGCCGCTTTCAACCCCGGATGACGCAAGTAGTGCCACGAATGGGTAATCACCGGCTCGAACCCGCGAATCAATTTGTGTTCGCCCTGCGCCCCGGCGTCAAAACGCTGGAAGCCATTGGCGATGGCGTAATCCATGCCTTGGTAGAAACAGGTTTCGAAATGCAAACGGTCGTACTCGGCCAGGCAGCCCCAGTAACGACCGTAGAAGCTGTCATCGCCCACCAGACTGAACGCCATGGCCACCGGCCGTGAACCTTGTTTGGCCAGCACCACGCGAATCGATTCGGGCATGCGCTCGGCCAACAGGCTGAAAAACTCCCGCGTCAGGTACGGCGTTTGCCGACGCACTGCGTAGGTATTGGCGTAGCAGGCGTAGACGAAATCCCACTGCGCCTGGGTCAGTTGCGCCCCCTCAAGCCATTCGAACTCGATGCCCTGCCCGGCCACTTGCTCGCGCTCCTTGCGCATCTGTTTGCGCTTGCGGGAACTGAGCGCGTCGAGGAAGTCCTGGAAGTCCCGATAGCCGCGATTCTGCCAGTGATACTGGCAGCCGATTCGCTGCAACCAACCAGGCTGTTCGGCCAACGCGGCATCGGTAAACGGGTCGGTGAAATTGATGTGTGCGCTGGAAAGTTCTTCGATTTCCAGATAGCCCGGCAGGCTGCTCAGCAATTCAAAACCGTCCTCCACAGTGGCCGCCAACAAACGCGGGCCGCTGACCGGACTGAACGGCACGGCGGTCAACAGCTTGGGGTAATACTCGATGCCGGCACGCGCACAGGCATCGGCCCAGCCATGATCGAACACGTACTCGCCGTAGGAATGCCATTTGCGGTAGCTGGGTAACGCCGCGATCAATCGATCGCCTTCGATGTGCAGCAGATGCTCGGGCTGCCAGCCGGAATGCGGGCCGACGCTGCCGCTGTCTTCCAGCGTCGTGAGGAATGCATGGCGCAGAAACGGCTGACTCCCGGGTACCAGCGCGTCCCACGTTTGTGGCGTGATTTCGGACAGACTTTCCAGACGTTGCAGCGGCATTGGCATTCTCACAGTTCTTTGCGTGACAGCCTCGCGAGTATCGCTGATCGCCGCACATTACACATCCCGTCCTGCGCCGACAGCGCTCTGGAACGAAGGTTCATGAAAGATTTGTATCGTCATCGAGACGCCATCACTTTGCCACTGCACTGTCATAAACCATCGCGATACTGGCGCCTGTTTTTAGAGCGCCGGGTTCTACCCGGTCACTGTTTTCCGTCCGTCATCGGTCGGTTGTGTCCTGGATGGCTCAGTCATCCCTTTCATCTTCGGAGATTGATATGCGTCTTGCTTCCACGAAAACTGCGGCGGCCTTGTGTGGCGGCCTGCTGCTGGCCATGAGTGTTCCGGCGAGCGCCGCAGTCGACGCCAAACTGCTCGATATGCTCAAGGCAAACGGCTCGATTTCCCAGGCGCAATACGCCGAATTGCAAGCCGAACTGGCACAGGATCAGAAGACTCAGCAAATTGCTCAACAGGCTCAGCAAGAGACCAACGAGCAGATTGCCGCGACCGCGAAGAAAACCAATGAACTGAGCACCTTCGACCAGAAACTGGCCTGGGCTGCCAAGACCCAATTCAAGGGTGACGTGCGTTTCCGTGAAGAAACCGTGCACAACGATGGTGTTTCGAACAACAAAGACCAGGATCGTCAGCGCATTCGCGTTCGTCTGGGTGCCTACAGCGAAATCAACCCTCAGGTCGACACCGGTATCCGTATCGCGACCGGCAACAACGATGACGCGCGTTCCACCAACCAGAGCCTGGACGGCTACTTCGACAAGAAGTCGATCTGGCTCGACCAGGGCTACGTGGACTACCACCCTGATTTCCTCAAGAACCTGCACGTGGTTGGCGGCAAAATGCCGCAACAATGGGTGAACATGGGCGACATCATCTGGGATAGCGACATCAGCCCGGAAGGCCTGGCACTGACCTACAAATACCCGTTGGGCGGCAGCACCGAGCTGTTCGGCAGCGCCGGTCACTACACCCTCAAGGACAACGTCGACGGCGACGGCGTGCAGTTCAAGCACGACCTGCGTCTGTATGCGGGTCAGTTGGGTGCGCGCTTCGCTATCACCGACAACCTGAAACTGACCCTGGGTGGCAGCGTCTACGGCTACGACAACGACGACGACATCACCGCTGGCGGCACCACCACGCCATCCATCCTGGCCACCAACGGCAACACCCCGAACGAGCAGTTCAAACTGTACGAAGGTTTTGGTCAGATCGACATCGGTGGCCTGCCAATGCCGCTTTCGCTATACGGTCAGTACGTCACCAACAAAGACGCCAGCAACGATCAGGACGCGGCCTGGTTGACCGGTGTGAAGACCAAGCTCTACGGCTTCGCCGTGGACTACAACTATCGCGACGTACAACGTAACGCGGTGGTCGGTGCCTTCACCGACTCCGACTTCGCCAACGGCTTCACCGGTTCGCGCGGCAGCAAGTTGAAAGTCAGCTATGACATCGACAAGAACTTCGCCCTGGGTGCGACGTACTTCATGGCTAAATCCGACTTCACCAACGCCACCATCCGCGACTCGGACATCAAAACCCTGCAACTGGATGCCGAAGCCAAGTTCTGATACCCCGCAACACGACTCGGGCAAGGAAGCCCGGGCGCTTCTTTACAGCCTCGCGTTGGTCTATCGGTCCCCATCATCCGTCCGATAGCCCAACGCGGGGCTGTTTTCATTTTCCCCTCGCCACAATAGCGCGGCAAAAAAAGATCGCAGCCTGCGGCAGCTCCTACGGGATCGGGTTGGAATCGATTCTGTAGGAGCTGCCGCAGGCTGCGATCTTTTATGCGTTAACTCAGCGTTTGCGCAGAATCACGCTACCAATCGAATACCCGGCGCCAAACGAACTGAGCACCGCCAGCGAACCGCTGGCCAGATCATCCTGGTTCTTGTGAAACGAAATCACCGAACCGGCAGAGCTGGTGTTGGCATAGGTGTCGAGAATCACCGGCGCTTCTTCTTCGGTGGCTTCGCGGCCCAGCAGTTTCTTCACGATCAAGTGGTTCATGCTGAGGTTGGCCTGGTGCAGCCAGAATCGCTTCACGTCACCGATGTTGAGCTGGTTCTCTTCCAGGTGCGTAGCGATCAGCTCGGCAACCATCGGGCACACGTCGCGGAATACCTTGCGGCCTTCCTGCACGAACAGTTTGTCCTTGGCGCCGATGCCCTCTTCCGCCGCGCGGTTGAGGAAGCCGAAGTTGTTGCGGATGTTGTTGGAGAACTTGGTCAGCAGTTTGGTGCTGACAATGTCGAACTGGTACTCGGAGGTCGCCAGGTCAGCACGTTCGATGATCACCGCAGTAGCAGCGTCGCCGAAGATAAAGTGGCTGTCGCGGTCGCGGAAGTTCAAGTGACCGGTGCAGACTTCCGGATTGACCATCAGGATCGCCCGAGCCTGGCCCAGTTGCACGCTGTTGGCGGCGGCTTGAATGCCGAAGGTCGCCGAGGAACAGGCGACGTTCATGTCGAAACCGAAGCCTTGAATGCCCAACGCTTCCTGGACTTCGATGGCGATGGCCGGGTAGGCGCGTTGCAGATTCGAGCAGGCGACGATCACGCCGTCGATGTCCGCGGCGGTCTTGCCGGCACGCAGCAAGGCTTGCTCGGCAGCGCCGATGGCCATCTGGCACAGCACCGACCATTCGTCGTTCGAGCGCTCCGGCAGGCGAGGCGCCATGCGTTGCGGGTCGAGGATGCCGTCCTTGTCCATGACAAAACGGCTTTTGATGCCGGAGGCTTTTTCGATAAACGCTGCACTGGACTCGGTCAACGCTTCGATCTCGCCGCGCGCGATAGCGTCGGCATTGTCGGCGTTGAATTGCGCGACGTAAGCGTTGAAAGACTGCACCAGCTCTTCGTTGGAGATGCTGTTGGCCGGGGTGTACAGGCCGGTGCCGCTGATGACGACGTTATGCATGGTCGTTTCTCTAATCTGTTCAGGCAGAAAGCGTTGGCACCGACGTACCAACACACAAAGGGTCTTTTCCCGGTCCGTGGAATCCAACCTGGCATCGCTTTATTCCGCTCCGCTATGCCTGAGAAGGCTCAAAACGGCGGGGACGGCGTTTATAGGCGCGAAGTTTGCCATAAACGCTGGGGTTTGGCCCTATTTGCAAGAGCAACGGCATAACGCGATACCCATGTAGGAGCTGCCGAAGGCTGCGATCTTTTGATCTTTCTTTTGCCTCGACACCGGAAGATCAAAAGATCGCAGCCTACGGCAGCTCCTACATTGGCATGCAGTGGCCACAGGGTATTGGGGTTATGGCTCCACTTGAGTCCACTGTTTGTTCAGGCGTTTGTCGGAGATCGGCACTTTGGTCCCCAATTGCTGGGCGAACAGGGAAACCCGGTATTCCTCCAGCCACCAACGATAAAGCTCCAGTTGCGGATCGCGCTTGCCTTCCTGGGCGTGTTTGTTGGCGCGGGTTTGATACTGCGCCCACAAACCCGACAATTCGCCGCTCCACACCCGATCCCGCTGCACTTGCGCGCCGATTTTCTCAAAGCGTTGCTCGACCGCTTTCAGATAACGCGGCAACTCCTTGAGCCATTGCATCGGCGTTTCCCGGACAAAACCCGGATACACCAGATGGCTGAGCTGCTGCTTGATGTCATTCAACGCCACGGCCTGGGCCAGGTCGATCTTGCCCTTGAAGCGTTTTTGCAGACCGTGCCAGAGCTTGAGAATCTCCAGGGTCAGCTTCGCCAGACGCTCGGCGTGTTCGGTCCAGCCGCCGCGCTTGCGTTCGGCCAGTGACGCCAACCCGGCGCCATCCCGGGGCAGCGGGTCTTCGCCGTCGAGAATGCAGCTGTCGAGGCTCGCCAGCAGAATGTCTTCGACCAAAGCATCGATGCGCCCCAGTTCGCGGTACATCAGGCCCAGCTCGGTCAGCCCCGGCAACTTGCCGCGCAGGAATTTCGCCGGCTCGGCCAATTGCTGCATCAACAAACGCTGCAACGCGCGGCGATGCTGGAACTCGGCCTCGGCCGGGGTCGAGAAACGCCCTTCCTTGACCGTGCCGCTCTCTTCCACCAACGCCGGATACACCGTCATCGACAGCCCGGCGATCTTCTGCTGGGTCTTTTCGGCGACGGCAGCGAAGACTTTCGGCTCCACCGGTTGCTGGTTTTTCGCAGTTTGCGGCACGGCCAATGCGGCTTGGCTGGCTTCAGCGAAACGCGCGGTCAGCTCGGCCAGATCCCGCCCTTCGCCAAGAAACTTGCCCTGGCCGTCGACGATTTCCAGGTTCATACGCAAATGGCTGTCGACCTGCTGCGAGGCTTCCGCCCAGGCTTCATCGCTGACCCGCGCCCCGGTCATGCGCAACAGTTCGCGGCCCAAGGCCTGGGGCAACGAGCCCTCGGCGAAGGTCATGCGCTGCAACGCGGCTTTGACGAAGTCCGGTACCGGCACGAAGTTCTTGCGCAGGACTTTGGGCAGGTTGCGCACCAACGCCACGCATTTGGCCTCGATCACGCCCGGCACCAGCCATTCCAGGCGTTCCGGCGGCAGCATCGGCAACAGCGGCGCCGGCACGCGCAGGGTCACGCCGTCACGCGGGTGGTTCGGTTCGAAGTGGTAACTCAGGGCCAGTTCCAGATCGCCGATGTGCAACGTGTCCGGGTAATGCAGCGCGGTGACTTCACTGGCCTCGCGGGCCAGCACGTCTTCTTCGCGCATGATCAGCAACTGCGGGTCTTTCTGGCTGTTGACCTTGTACCAACTGTCGAAGGTCGCGGTCTGGTGAATCTCCGCCGGCAGCCGCGCGTCGTAGAAGGCGAACAGGGTTTCTTCGTCGGCCAGAATGTCGCGACGACGGGCCTTGGCTTCCAGTTCGTCGAGCTGTTCCAGCAACTGCGCATTCGCCGTCAGGCACTTGGCCTTGGACTGAATCTCACCGCGCACCAGACCTTCGCGAATGAAAAACTCACGGGACACCACCGGATCAATCGGCCCGTAATGCACCGGCCGGCGCCCGACGATAATCAGTCCGAACAAGGTGATCTGCTCAAACGCCACAACCTGCCCACGCTTCTTCTCCCAATGGGGTTCGAAGTGGTTTTTCTTGATCAGGTGCCCGGCCAGCGGCTCGATCCAGTCGGCGTCAATCTTGGCCACCATGCGCGCATAGAGCTTGGTGGTTTCCACCAGTTCGGCGGTCATCAGCCATTGCGGACGCTTCTTGCCCAGCCCCGACGACGGGTGAATCCAGAAACGCCGCTGACGGGCGCCGAGGTAGTCGCCGTCCTCGGTTTTCTGGCCGATCTGGCTGAGCAGGCCCGAGAGCACGGCTTTGTGCAGCTTCGGGTAATCCGCCGGTTCTTTGTTGAGGGTCAACTGCATGTCGCGGCAGATCAGGCTCAACTGGCGGTGCGAGTCGCGCCACTCGCGCAGACGCAAATAGTTGAGGAAATTCTTGCGACACCAATTACGCAGCGGACTGGCGGTCAGCGCCTGGCGCTGCTCTTCAAAACCGCGCCACAGATTGACCAGCCCGGCGAAGTCAGAATCCACGTCTTTCCATTGTGCGTGGGCCTGGTCCGCCGCTTGTTGGCGCTCCGGTGGACGCTCGCGCGGGTCCTGGATCGACATGGCGCTGGCGACGATCAGCACTTCCTGCAAGCTGCCGAGTTTCGCCGCTTCCAGCAGCATGCGGCCCATGCGCGGGTCCACCGGCAAGCGCGCCAGGTTGCGACCGAGCGGGGTCAGTTGGCTGTTGCGGTCCACCGCCGACAGTTCTTGCAGCAGGTTGAAACCGTCGCTGATCGCCTTGCCATCCGGCGGCTCGATAAACGGGAAATCGGTGATCTCACCGAGGCGCAGGTGCAGCATCTGCAAAATAACGGCGGCGAGGTTGGTGCGCAGGATTTCCGGGTCGGTAAATTCCGGCCGGCCGATGAAATCCTCTTCGCCGTAAAGACGAATGCAAATACCCGGCTCGACCCGCCCGCAGCGACCTTTACGCTGGTTGGCGCTGGCCTGGGAAATCGCTTCGATGGGCAGGCGCTGGACCTTGGCGCGATAGCTGTAGCGACTGATGCGCGCAGTGCCGCTGTCGATCACGTAACGGATGCCCGGCACGGTCAGCGAGGTTTCCGCGACGTTGGTCGCCAGCACCACGCGACGCCCCGGGTGCGACTGGAAAATCCGCTGCTGCTCGGCCGGCGACAACCGCGCGTAGAGCGGCAGGATTTCGGTGTGCTTGAGCTGGGCCTTGCGCAGCATGTCCGCCGCGTCGCGAATCTCCCGCTCGCCGGGCAGGAACACCAGCACATCGCCGGGGCTCTTGCGCTCGCTGCGTTCGAACGCGGCGATTTCGTCGAGGGTGGCGAGGATCGCCTGGTCCACGGTCAAGTCATCCTCGACGCGGTTGCCCTCTTCGTCCTGCTCCAGGGTCAGTGGGCGATACCAGGTGTCTACCGGGAAGGTGCGGCCGGAGACTTCGACAATCGGCGCGTCATCGAAATGTTTGGAGAAACGCTCCAGGTCGATGGTCGCCGAGGTGATGATGACTTTCAGGTCCGGACGACGCGGCAGCAGGGTTTTCAGGTAACCGAGCAGGAAGTCGATGTTGAGGCTGCGTTCGTGGGCTTCGTCGACGATGATCGTGTCGTAGCGTTCGAGGTAGCGGTCGTTCTGGGTTTCCGCCAGCAGGATGCCGTCGGTCATCAACTTGATCAGGGTGTTGGAATCGCTCTGGTCCTCGAATCGCACCTGATAGCCGACCAGCGCGCCCAGCGGCGTGGCCAATTCCTCGGCCACCCGACTGGCGACGCTGCGTGCAGCGATTCGGCGCGGCTGGGTGTGGCCGATCAGGCCATGCTGACCGCGACCGATTTCCAGGCAGATTTTCGGCAACTGGGTGGTTTTACCCGAGCCGGTTTCGCCGGCAATGATCAGCACCTGATGCTTGAGCAGTGCCTCTTTGATTTCGTCGCGCTTGGCGGCGATCGGCAAACTGTCGTCGTAACGAATCACCGGCAGGCTGGCACGCCGCGCCAACACCTGATCACAGGACGCCTGCATGCGCGTCACCCACTGGGCGAGCTTGGCCTCGTCAGGTTTCTTGCGCAGCTCAAGCAACTGCCGCCGCAGCCGGTGGCGGTCGGCAATCATGGCGTGATCGAGGTTTTTCAGCAGTTTGTCGATGGAAGGCGATTCGTCAGTCATCAGGTACGCAATAAGTCGTCTAGTGGCGCAGGGGAGCGATTGTCGCAGATTTGGGTGGTGTTTGGCGTGTCAGAGAAATCCCCCCCTCTCCCTAACCCTCTCCCCAAAGGGGCGAGGGGACTGACCTATGTGTGCTTTCGAAATTTTGCGACCTGAGATACCGAGTCGAACTCAGGATCTGAAAAGCATGAAGATCGGCTCCCTTTCCCCTCTCCCCTTTGGGGAGAGGGTTGGGGTGAGGGGTGGATGTCAGTCTTCACTCGTTATCCATTCCCTTGCGCCGATACGGAAACACATCAATGACTTTCCCGGCGCGAATCGCCTCCTGCAAGCTCTTCCAGTAATCGGCGTTATAAAGCTCGCCATGCAACTGATCGAACAACTTGCGCTGCCCGGAATCGGCAAACAGAAACGGCGGAAACTCCTCCGGAAACACATCCAGCGGCCCGATCGAATACCACGGCTCGGAGGCCATTTCATCTTCCGGTGTGCGCGGTTGCGGGATGTGGCGGAAGTTGGCTTCGGTCAGGAAACAAATCTCATCGTAGTCATAAAACACCACGCGCCCATGCCGGGTGACGCCGAAGTTCTTCAGCAGCATGTCGCCGGGAAAGATATTCGCCGCCGCCAGTTGCTTGATCGCCAGCCCATAATCTTCCAACGCCTCGCGCACCTGCGCCTCGTTGGCGTTTTCCAGGTAGAGGTTCAGCGGCGTCATGCGCCGTTCGGTCCAGCAGTGGCGGATCAGCACCGTGTCGCCTTCGACCGACACCGTGGACGGCGCCACGTCGAGCAATTCTTCCAGACACGCCGGCTCGAACTTGCTCAGCGGAAAACGGAAGTCGGCGAATTCCTGGGTGTCGGCCATGCGCCCAACCCGGTCGACGCTTTTCACCAGTCGATACTTCTCGATCACCGTGGCGCGGTCGACGTTTTTCGACGGCGAGAAACGGTCCTTGATGATTTTGAACACGGTGTTGAAACCCGGCAGGGTGAACACGCTCATGACCATGCCGCGCACGCCGGGGGCCATGATGAACTGGTCGTCGGTGTTGGCCAGATGATTGATCAGCGCCCGATAGAACTCGGACTTGCCGTGTTTATAGAAACCGATCGAGGTGTACAACTCGGCAATGTGCTTGCCCGGCAGGATGCGCTTGAGGAAGCCGATGAACTCCGCCGGCACCGGCACATCCACCATGAAATACGAACGGGTGAAGGAGAAGATGATCGACACATCCGCTTCATCGGTGATCAGCGCGTCGATCTGGATGCCGCGCCCTTCGCGGTGCAGCAACGGGATGACCAGCGGCCATTGTTCGTCCTGGGTGTAGATGCGCCCGACCAGGTACGCGCCTTTGTTGCGGTAAAGCACCGAGGAGAACAGTTCGACGGACAGTTCCGGGTCCTTGCAGACCCAGTCCGGCAGGTTTTCCCGCAGTTGCGCTTCGAGGCGGCGCAGGTCGCCGGTCAGGTCGGCGTAATCCTCGCTGAAGCGGTAGTCGGCAAAGATGCTCGCCAACATTTCCGACAAATGCCCCTGCGGCTTGTAGGTGCGGGTTTGCGCGGCGCGGGCCCGGCGCAGGCTCGGACGGGTGGTGTGGATGAACATGCAGCCGTCGCTGATCAGGTCGTGTCTGAACAGCCCGCAGAAGATCGAGTTGTACCAGGTCTCGGACAGTTCATCGTCGAAACGCAGGTCGATCAACGTGATGTAGGCGCTCTTGACCAGTGGCCAGCAGCTCACGTCCATCAGCGTGTCGGGCTCGAAAGACGCCCGCAGCCGCTCCACCGTTTCGCCGACTTTGTCTTCGTACAGATTGATCCGCGCCGCCGACGCCGATTGCGTCTCCTGCCACTGCGCCTGTTCGAAACGGGCCCGGGCACCGTCGGTGATCTGCCGGAAATGCTCGCGGTAGTCGTCAAAGCCGTCGAGGATCAATCGGGCGATATCGGCGGCGGGCCAATGCTGCGGCATGGTGAGACCTCTGCGGGAATTTCGGAGCCCTGAGCTTAGCCAGTGAACCGGGTGCAGGAGAAGCGTAATTTTTGCCATTGATGTCGAGGGTCGAGCACCGCTTGCGACGATTTTTTAGTCGACCGACTGGTCAGCAATCAGCCCGCTCAGTCACCTCAAACCCCTAATCAGGCAGGGTTCGATCCTCACCTGCCCTGCATCCCCCGAAACAGAGCCTTACAGATTGGTCTTACCAAAATGATGGCACTTTGATATACAAGCCGCCATCACCCGCCTAACAACAAGATTCTCGGTACACGAGGACTCCATCCCAAATCGCCCAAGGAGCACATTTGATGTCAATCAGGAACATGCGCATAGGTTTGCGCGCCGGTTTGAGTTTCGCCGTTTTGGCCAGCCTGCTGATGGTGGTCGGTCTATTCGGCCTGGGTCAGATGGCGACCCTGCGCCAGAGCGCCACCGTGATCGAAGAGTCGTGGATGCCGAGCATCGAGAGCATTCACGACAGTGCGACGAATATCGCCACCATCCGCCTCGAATCCCTGCGGTTGATCGCCGTCAATCAGCCGGCCGTGCGGGAAAAAAGCAAAGGCATGATCAGCGTCCAGCGTCAGGAATTGCTCAAGCGCCTCAACGATCACAAGCAGTTGCTTGCCAGTGACCAGGAGCGGGCCATGCTCGCCAGCCTGAGCGCGGACGTGGCCAAGTACATGGCAATTCTCGACCAGATCATTGCGCAGATCGACGCCGGCCAGACTGAACAGGCCTACGCCCGGCTCAACTCGGAACTGGCGCCCCAGGGCAGCGTGCTGGATAAATCCCTGGAAGCCATGATCAGTTTCAATCAGCAAGGCGCCGAAGCCGCCTCCGCCGAGGCCGCGAAGATGTATCAGCGGGCGCAGTGGATTGTGGGCTCAATCATCGTGGTTGCGCTGTTCGCCACCCTGGCACTCGCCTGGCTGCTGACCCGCAGCATCACCACGCCGATCAATCAGGCCCTGAGCGTGGCCCGGCGTATCGCCGCCGGCGACCTGAGCGGCCAAGTGGTCAGCCACGGCAACGACGAAGCGGCGCACCTGCTCGACGCCCTGGCCGACATGCAAAGCCATTTGCGCACGACCATTCGCGGCATCAGCGACTCGGCGCAACAACTCGCTTCCGCCGCCGAGGAAATGAGCTCGGTGATGGAAGAAAGCACCCGTGGCCTGCAACTGCAGAACGATCAGATCGAGCAAGCCGCCACGGCCGTCACCGAGATGAGCACCGCGGTGGACGAAGTGGCGGCCAATGCGGTGTCCAGCGCCGAGGCGTCCCAGGCTTCGAATGAGGACAGCAAGCACGGGCATGTTCAGGTCAGCGAAACCATCACCTCGATCCAAGGACTGGTCAGCGAAGTGCTCGGTGCCTCGCAACAGGCCGAGGGGTTGGCGGGTCAGGCTCAGGACATCAGCAAAGTGTTGGAGGTGATTCGCGGCATTGCCGGGCAAACCAACCTGCTGGCGCTCAACGCCGCCATCGAAGCGGCTCGGGCCGGTGAGGCCGGGCGCGGGTTTGCCGTGGTCGCCGACGAGGTGCGTTCGCTGGCCCAGCGCACGCAGAATTCCACCGAAGAAATCGAGCTGATGATCAACAATATCCAGCACGGCACCGGGGCCACGGTCAGCGCGTTGCAAAGCAGCGCCGAGCAAGCCAACCAGACCTTGCGCCGGGCCAATAGCGCCGGGCATGCGCTGGAAAAAATCACCGCGTCGATCTCGCAAATCAACCAGCGCAATCTGGTGATCGCCAGCGCCGCCGAGCAGCAAGCGCTGGTGGCGCGGGAGGTCGATCAGAATCTGGTGAACATCCGCGACCTCTCGACCCAGACCGCCGCCGGCGCCACCCAGACCTCTGCGGCCAGCCAGGAGTTGTCGCGTTTGGCGGTGGACCTTAATGGGTTGGTGACGCGCTTCGTCATTTAACTGGGGCTACAGAATAATTGTGGTGAAGGGGCAAGCCCCCCTCACCACAGAAAAGCTCGCTCGCCATAGGGCCGTGTTTAATTTAATGCCCGATTTCCGGTTGCGATCCGCAGGGCTCTCGGCAACACTTCCGCCCCCATAAAGGAAGGAGTCCACCGTGAGCCCTGTCGATATTTTCCGTTTACTGTCGCTGGCGGCGATCTGGGGCGCGAGTTTCCTGTTTATGCGAGTCATCGCCCCGGTGATTGGCACCATTCCCACGGCGTTTTTCCGGGTGTCGATTGCCGCTGTCGGCTTGCTGGTGATCCTCGGGCTGATGCGCATCAGTTGGGATTTCAAAGACAAACTCAAGACCGTGATGCTGCTCGGGGTGATCAACTCCGGGATTCCGGCGACCCTGTATTCCGTGGCCGCGCAAGTGCTGCCGGCCGGTTACTCGGCGATCTTCAACGCCACCACGCCGTTGATGGGCGTGTTGATCGGCGGGCTGTTTTTCCATGAAAAACTCACCGTGGCCAAACTCAGCGGAGTGTTCCTCGGGCTGCTCGGCGTCGGCGTGCTGACCCGCGCCGGGCCGGTGGCGTTCGATATGCAATTGCTGATGGGCGCCCTCGCCTGCCTGCTCGCCACCACGTGCTACGGCTTCGCCGGGTTCCTCGCCCGGCGCTGGCTGGATCACGCCGGTGGCCTCGACAGTCGCCTCTCGGCGCTGGGCAGCATGCTCGGCGCGACGTTGTTCCTGTTGCCGCTGTTCGGCTACAGCGTGATCAGCAATCCACCGGCAAACTGGGGCGGCTGGAATGTCTGGTTGTCACTGCTGGGCTTGGGCCTGGTCTGCACCGCGTTTGCCTACATCGTTTACTTCCGACTGCTCAGCTCGATCGGCCCGGTGAAGTCGATGACCGTGACTTTCATGATCCCGCCGTTCGGTGTGTTGTGGGGCGCGTTATTGCTGGATGAGCCGTTGTCGATGGCGCACATTTATGGCGGGGTGTTGATTGCGGCGGCGTTGTGGCTGGTGTTGAAGCCGGCGGTGGTGAAGCCGGTAGAAGTGGCCACACGCCCGTAGGAGCTGCCGAAGGCTGCGATCTTTTGATCTTGATCCTGATCTTAAAAAACAAGATCAAAAGATCGCAGCCTTCGGCAGCTCCTACAGGGTTATTCAGCCGTCAGTTGCTACACCGCCGCTTTGTATCCCTCTTCCCGCTGCAACGCCCGCGCCTGGACCACATTGAGCATGGCGCAGCCTTCGCGCGCCAACAGGTGCACCGCGCGGGTGACGCGGGTCAGGTCGCAGTCGGAAATGCCGGTGAGGTTGAGGCTGGACAGGGTGTCGGTCAGGTCGCGGATCACGCTGAAGCGGTGCATGGCGCAAGCGGCGATGTCGCTGAGTTCTCGGTGGGTGTTGATGTAGAGGACTGGATTGTCGGCGTCGTAGGTATCGATGGGGAGGTAACGCGGCATGATTTGGTCGTTCACTGGTAAAACTCCTGTAATTAGAGCTGTCACCATTCGCGGCCATACGAAAGGTGGCAGCCGTACGCGGGTTGGCCGACCGGACAGGAGAACCGGCACACCCGCGGGTGTCCCACGCACAGCCGCCATAACACAACATTTCAGGCATTAACTGCCTGAAATGTTGTTGGACACGCTGACGTCCCGTAACCGACCGGCCAAGGTCATTTCGCGGAATTTTCCGCGAGACAAAACTATAGAGGTCGATACCAAAACGCGGCAACAGGGTACGTCGTAGGAAACGTCTTGGAAAGTTGTGCGCTGCTGCGACAGCGCGCACATTCGTTGTAGGACCCTCAGCCTGCGTTAACGCGACTGACGAAATACAAACACCAATCCAACAATAATCAGCAACATCCCCAGCACGCTCAACAGCGCCAGCCGATTACCAAAAATCAGGTAATCCATCACCGCCGTCACCGCCGGCACCAGGTAAAACAGGCTGGTGACATTCACCAGATTGCCCCGTGCGATCAGTCGATACAGCAGCAACGTCGCCAGCACCGACACCACCAACCCCATCCACAACACCGGCACGATGAACCCGGTGCCGTGTTCAAAATGAAACGGCTGGAACGGTACGAAAATCCCGCAGACCAACAACCCGGCCAAGTACTGCACCGGCAGCGTGCCGAGGGGATTGTCGGTGATACGTTTTTGCATGATCGAACCGAAGGTCATGCTCGCCAGCGCCAGCAAGCCAAAGAGCATCCCGGCCAACGACATCCCTGCCAGGCCGATACCCTGGTAAACCACCATGATCAACCCGGCCAAGCCGAGCGCGAGGCCGAACATTCGGCTGGCTGAACGTTGGCGCTCCATGATCACCACGGTGAGGATCGGCTGCACGCCCATGATCGTCGCCATCACGCCGGGCGTAACCTTCAGGTCCAGGGCCAGCAGATAGAAAATCTGATAAGCCCCCAGCAGCACCACGCCCGTGGCCATCGCGTACAGCATCGGCTTGCCGCCCTTGGGCAGTTTCAGCTTGAGCAACGGCACCAATAGCACCAACCCGCACAGGGCGATGACGAATCGAAACAGCAGAAAGGCAAACGGTGATGCGTGGGCCAGGCCCCATTTGGAGAAGATCGCCCCGCTGCTCCACAGCAGAACGAACAGGCTCGTGGACGCCGCCGCGAGCGCGGTTTTTTTCGAAAGGACAAACATGAAATACCACCTGTCATCAGGCAAAAAAGCCAAGTCAGCCGAGGCTGAAGTTCAGTAGTTTTCTCAGACGAAGACTTTTCAGACGAGCAGAGGAACAGCAGAAAAAGCTGATCAGCCCGAAATGCCAACGCCTGGCGGTGATACGACTGCGCACACCGGCGTGCTACTGACAGGAGGGGGGTAATGACTGATCTGCGCAGGCTGCTGAATCCCGCACGGCACGACGCCAGCGTTGACCGCTGAATCGACTACCGCGTTGATGTGGGATGCAGGCATGGGCTGATCTTTTTTGAGGGCCTGCTGGAGGGAGCAGGCGAGTGGCGACTATAGCCAGTCCGCGACATAGATTGCAATGACTTGGTCAAAGGGCCAGTAGCGACAGCTCCGTATGAGCGCCCTACCCTTCAAAAGAACGGATCAGCCCGCCAACGGGGACATGGAATGCACGAGATCACATGCCAAGGGAACGGACGCACATTCGGTATCAGCTATATAAATCGAGGGCTAGAAATCTTGCTGCAACCAGCGCTGCTCAGTTGCAGCATCGACTGAACCTGGCTGGCCCAACGAAAACTGATCTATCACAGGTTCGGTTCGAAGCCATCAATGCACAGGCTCTGGATGCTTGCGAACGCTGGGAGTATCCACACTTTTTATGGGATGAGGTCATAGGATGGAAAGCTAAGGAGCCCTTGTCTCTGGATATTGCCATCTGGTTCGACGAGGAGCTGTGCGGACTATGCTTCGCGAATCCGAACAACAGTCGGCAACGAATCCGAATCGTACGATTGGAAGGGCGACCGGGGGCAGCACATCCTTTAAAGCGCCGTATTGCGACACTGGCAATGATGGCGATTGACCGGTATGCGCAAATTTTAGGCAGCAAATACATTGAGGTTCAGGAACCACTGGAAGGTGCGATTTCTGTTTATCAACAACTCGGCTTTGCATTTGATTCTGAAGGTCGACTTGTCATTGCCGTGGAGGGTCTAGTATTGTGAAAACTGCTCAATTAATGATCAAAACCGGAGGAGATATGCGCAAAGCGATTAAAAAATCCCCCATAAAAAAACGATCATCCGAAACACAAAACAAGCCAGTTACTGCAGAGCTATCAGCAAATCAACGTCGTTTTTTGCAAATACTCGTTGAGGGCATCGAAGGTGAACCTGACGTACTAGCGGGGCGCTGGTAAAGACAGCAAAAAAAAACCGCTCGAATGAGCGGTTTTTCATTACTTGCCCGGAATCACCCAAACAACCAATACCCCAACAGCGTCAACACCACCACCGCCAACACCGGCCGCAGTACGCGATAAGCCTTGGGATGCCGACGCTTCCACTGTTTCACCACGCCGCTGAACTTGTCGCTGGAGTTCTTGCTCCAGGCGTAAGCCCGGTTGATCCCGCCAACGCGTTCATCGTCCAGGTTTTGCGGTGCGGTGGCGCGGCCCAGCAGGCCGCTGACCCAACGGTTGATGCGGGTCATGATGCGGTTGCTCAGCGGTCGTTCGATGTCGCAGAACAGGATGACCCGGGTCTTTTCGGTTTCGTTCTTGACCCAGTGCACGTAGGTTTCATCGAACATCACGTCTTCGCCATCACGCCAGGCGTAGACCTGACCGTCGACGAAGATGCGGCAATCGTCGGAGTTCGGCGTCGACAGCCCCAGGTGATAGCGCAGGGAGCCGGCGAACGGATCGCGGTGCGGGTTGAGATGGCTGCCGCCGGGCAACAAGGCAAACATGGCGCCCTTGACGTTGGGGATGCTGCTGACCAGCGCGACGGTTTTCGGGCACAGGGCTTCGGCCGATGGCAAAGGTTTGTCGTACCACTTGAGGTAGAAACGCTTCCAGCCCTTCTTGAAGAACGAGCCAAAACCGGCGTCGTTGTTCTTTTCAGCGGCGCGGATATAGCCTTCGTCGAACAGGTGCATGGCTTCGTCGCGGATGACTTCCCAGTTGTCCCTGAGCACATCCAGTTCCGGGAACTTGCTGCGATCGAGGTAGGGTTTGGACGGAACGCCGGAGAACAGGTACATCAGGGCGTTATAGGGGGCAAACAGTGCCGAGTGGTTGACAAACTGCCGCAGGACCGGCAGCCGTGCCTTGCCGCGCAAATGCACATAAAGAGTGCTGCCGAGGAACAACAACAGCACCGACGCCTTCGCGGCAAAGGAAAAGGTCATCAACGACTCCTTGAGATATAAGCTACTTTGCACAACGCCATTTACCCGACGTGGCAGCCGGCCATGATAACCACTACCGGCCCGGGGAAAAACCCACATAACTGAACATTCAGTGTTAAGGATTGCGCAACAAAGCATTTATTAACATAAGGTTGCTGAACGAAGGCTGACCTGAATCATCAAGATCAAAAGATCGCAGCCTGCGGCAGCTCCTACTGAAAACCTCGATCGGCGTAGGCGCTGCCGCAGGCTGCTATCTTTTTATTGATGGTTCTCGGCCTCGGTAAACAGATCACTGAACAACATGCTCGACAAGTAACGCTCGCCGGAATCCGGCAGGATCACCACGATGGTCTTGCCCTGCATTTCCGGGGTTTCGGCCAACCGCACTGCAACCGCCATCGCCGCACCACACGAGATACCGCACAAAATCCCTTCTTCCTGCATCAAGCGCAGGGCCATCGCCTTGGATTCGTCATCGGTCACCAGTTCAACCCGGTCGACGATCGACAAATCGAGGTTCTTCGGCACAAAACCGGCGCCAATGCCCTGAATCTTGTGCGGGCTCGGCTTGATTTCTTCGCCGGCCAGTTTCTGCGTGATCACTGGCGACGACACGGGCTCCACGGCCACCGAGAGAATCGGTTTGCCTTGGGTATTCTTGATATACCGCGAAACACCGGTAATGGTTCCACCGGTTCCGACGCCTGCCACCAACACATCGACCGCGCCGTCGGTGTCGTTCCAGATTTCCGGGCCGGTGGTCTTTTCGTGGATGGCCGGGTTGGCCGGGTTTTCGAACTGCGCCGGCATGAAGTATTTGGCCGGGTCGCTGGCGAGAATGTCCGCAGCCTTTTCGATCGCGCCTTTCATGCCCTTGGCCGGCTCGGTCAGTACCAGTTCGGCCCCGAGCGCCTTGAGCACCTTGCGTCGCTCGATACTCATGGACGCGGGCATGGTCAGCATCAGCTTGTAGCCACGGGCAGCGGCTACAAACGCCAGGCCAATGCCGGTGTTACCCGAAGTCGGCTCCACAATGGTCATGCCAGGCTTGAGTTTGCCGGTGCTTTCGGCGTCCCAGATCATGTTCGCGCCGATCCGGCATTTGACCGAATAACCGGGGTTGCGCCCCTCGATCTTGGCCAGGATGGTCACGCCGCGCGGCGCGATGCGGTTGATCTGCACCAGCGGCGTATTGCCGATGGAGTGGGCGTTGTCAGCGAAAATACGACTCATGGCTGGGTCCTTATGCAGCGTTGAATAAGCGTTCCAAGGTATGCCTGTTGCCGGTGGTCGTCCAGTCAGGTCGAACGACCGGTGGCGCCCGCAGTCAATGGCTTAACACTGCCAAGGAATTGCCATCATGAAGCGTCGATACAGTTGGCCCCTATGGACCCTCGCCGGCCTCGTTGTGTTGTTGGTAGCGCTGGATATCGCCCTACCCTATATGGTGCGCAACTACCTGAATGACAAACTGGCGGACATGGGCGACTACCGTGGCCAAGTCACCGACGTGGACCTCGCCCTGTGGCGCGGCGCCTACAAAATCAACGGACTGAAGATCGTCAAGGTCGACGGCAAAGTTCCGGTGCCTTTCGTCAATGCGCCGCTGATCGATCTGTCCGTCAGTTGGCATTCGCTCTGGTACGACCATGCCGTGGTGGCCGAAGTGCAATTCATCCAACCCGAAGTGAACTTCGTCGATGGCGGCGCCAACAAGCAGAACTCCCAGACCGGTCGGGGCACCGATTGGCGCGCGCAATTGGGCAAATTGCTGCCGATCACGCTTAACGAAGTACGAATCAACGACGGCAAAATCAGCTTCCGGAACTTCAACTCCACCCCGCCCGTGAACATGAATGCCACCCAAGTCAACGCCAGCCTCTACAACCTGACCAACGTGGTCGACACCGAAGGCAAGCGCGACGCCCGTTTCGAAGGCAAGGCCCTGTTACTCGGCCATGCTCCGCTGGAAACCACCGCCACCTTCGATCCCCTGAGCAATTTCGAAGACTTCGAGTTCCGCCTGCGGGCCAAGGACATCGAACTCAAACGCATGAACGACTTCGCCTCGGCCTACGGCAAATTCGACTTCAACGCCGGCCACGGTGATGTGGTGATCGAAGCCGAAGCCAACAAGGGCCAGCTCAAGGGCTACATCAAACCGCTGCTGCGGGACGTCGAAGTGTTCAATTGGCAGCAGGATGTCGAAAACAAGAACAAGGGAATCTTGCGCTCCGTTTGGGAAGCCATCGTCGGCAGCACCGAAACCGTGTTGAAAAACCAGCGCAAGAACCAGTTCGCCACCAAAGTCGAACTCAGCGGCAACGTGCACCAGCAAGATATCAGCGCGTTCCAGGCGTTTTTGCAGATTTTGCGCAATGGTTTTGTCCAGGCGTTCAATGCGCGGTATGAGCAGCCGAAGCCGGACGCCGGTTAAGGTTTACGCGTGACCGTGTAGCGACCGGTTTCCTCGGCCGCCGCCAATGTTGAGGGTCGTTGTTGCAAGGAGTCCCAGCCCAGGCAAGCCAGGGCCAATGACTTTGGCACCGCTTCACGTCCGCTGCTGTAACGGCTGATACTGCGGGCGCTGACGCCCAACGCTTCGGCGGCTTGATTCAAAGGCAACCCGGTGCGAGCACGCCAATCGATGAAGATCCGGGTGTTTTCGTCGGCCGCATTTTGCGAGAGCGCATCCAGATACAAAGTGTCCGCGCCAATCTGAATATCCGGCTCGGCCCACTCCACCGTCCAGCCATCATCGCCGAGGGCCGCGCCTTCAAAGACGTGAACCTCAAGCAATGGTTGCAACCCCGGATAAGCGTACAAATCGCGGCTCAAATCCAGCGTCAGCTGTTGACCGTCAATAAAGGTCAACGCCAAGCGGTAGTCCGGCAAAGCCTTTACAGCCGTCAACCGTGGTCGCTTCATGGGTAACATCGTTTCCGCCTTCCAACAAAAGACATGCCCCAAAGGCTATCGCCAAATCGGCGATACCTGAATGCTGGCCTTGCGCCGAGACTGAGTCAAGATGTGACGCCCCATTCAGAGACTGAATAACCCGTCTGCGTTCACAGTCGACCGGGCAGCGCGTTATAGTCGGGCATCACATTTATTCCATCCCGCCCTGCCCGTTCAGGTCGGCGCTACCGTTCGAGGATTAGCAGATGAAGTTCGAAGGCACCCAGGCCTACGTCGCCACCGATGACTTGAAGCTAGCGGTTAACGCCGCTATCACCCTGGAGCGTCCGCTGCTGGTCAAGGGCGAGCCGGGCACTGGCAAAACGATGCTCGCCGAGCAATTGGCCGAGTCCTTTGGCGCCCGGTTGATTACATGGCACATCAAGTCCACGACCAAGGCGCATCAAGGCCTGTACGAGTACGACGCGGTCAGCCGTCTGCGGGATTCGCAGCTGGGTACGGAAAAGGTCCACGACGTCCGCAATTACCTGAAAAAGGGCAAGTTGTGGGAAGCCTTCGAATCCGACGAGCGGGTGATTCTGCTGATCGACGAAATCGACAAGGCTGACATCGAATTCCCCAACGACCTGCTGCAAGAACTCGACAAGATGGAGTTCTACGTTTACGAGATCGACGAGACGATCAAGGCCAAGAAGCGCCCGATCATCATCATTACCTCCAACAACGAAAAAGAGCTGCCGGACGCGTTCCTGCGCCGCTGCTTCTTCCACTACATCGCCTTCCCGGATCGCGTGACGATGCAGCGGATCGTCGACGTGCACTACCCGGACATCAAGAAAGACCTGGTCAGCGAAGCGCTGGACGTGTTCTTCGACGTACGCAAGGTGCCGGGCCTGAAGAAGAAGCCATCGACCTCCGAACTGGTGGACTGGCTGAAACTGCTGATGGCCGACAACATCGGCGAAGCGGTGCTGCGCGAACGCGATCCGACCAAGGCCATCCCGCCGCTGGCCGGCGCTTTGGTGAAGAACGAACAGGACGTGCAACTGCTTGAGCGTCTGGCGTTCATGAGCCGTCGCGGCTCTCGCTAAGAATCGATAAGGGCAATCGCCATGCTGCTCAACCTGTTCAATGAAATGCGCGCCGCCAAGGTGCCGATCTCGGTGCGCGAGCTGCTGGACCTGATCAACGCGCTGAAACAGCGCGTTATCTTCGCCGACATGGACGAGTTTTATTACTTGGCCCGGGCGATCCTGGTGAAGGACGAAAAGCATTTCGACAAGTTCGACCGAGCCTTCGGTGCCTACTTCAATGGCCTGGAAAAACTCGACGATCACCTTCAGGCGTTGATTCCCGAAGATTGGCTGCGCAAGGAATTCGAACGTTCCCTGAGCGATGAAGAGCGGGCGCAGATCCAGTCCCTCGGTGGCTTGGACAAGCTGATCGAAGAATTCAAGAAACGCCTGGAAGAACAGAAAGAACGCCACGCGGGCGGCAACAAGTGGATCGGCACCGGCGGCACCAGCCCGTTCGGCTCTGGAGGCTTCAACCCGGAAGGCATTCGGGTCGGCGATGCCGGCAAGCGCCAGGGCAAAGCGGTGAAAGTCTGGGATCAGCGCGAGTACAAGAACCTCGACGACTCGGTGGAACTCGGCACGCGCAACATCAAGGTAGCCCTGCGCCGACTGCGCAAGTTTGCTCGTCAGGGCGCGGCGGAAGAGCTGGACATCGATGGCACCATCGACCACACCGCCCGCGACGCCGGCCTGCTGAACATCCAGATGCGCCCGGAGCGGCGCAACACCGTCAAGCTGTTGCTGCTGTTCGACATCGGCGGCTCGATGGACGCCCATGTGAAAATCTGCGAAGAACTGTTCTCGGCCTGCAAGACCGAGTTCAAGCATTTGGAGTATTTCTACTTCCACAACTTCGTGTATGAGTCGGTGTGGAAGAACAACATGCGCCGCACTTCCGAGCGTTTTTCGACGCAGGATTTGCTGCACAAGTATGGCGCCGACTACAAAGTGATCTTCATCGGCGACGCCGCCATGGCGCCCTACGAAATCACCCAGGCCGGCGGCAGCGTCGAGCACTGGAACGAAGAACCGGGCTACCTGTGGATGCAGCGCTTCATGGAGAAATACAAGAAGCTCATCTGGATCAACCCCTACCCGAAAGACACGTGGGGCTATACCTCGTCGACCAATATCGTGCGGGATTTGATTGAAGACCGGATGTATCCGCTGACGTTGCGGGGGTTGGAGGAAGGGATGCGGTTTCTTTCCAAGTAATCTTCGTTGGCAGGGCTGACGCCTTCGCGAGCAAGCTCGCTCCCACAGGGGGATGTGTTGTTCACAAAATATGTGAGCAATACCGATCCAATGTGGGAGCGAGCTTGCTCGCGATGCTTTTAGCGGTTAACAAATCGTCGCAGATAGGCGACCTGCTCCCGATGCGCCACGTCCTGCACCACCGGCCGCAACCGCACCTTCGCCCCCGGCAAACACTGCGCCAGCCGCGCCAGCGCCAACGGCGTCAACGCCCCCAGTCGCGGATAACCGCCAATGGTCTGCCGATCATTGACCAATACAATCGGCTGCCCGTCCGGTGGTACCTGCACGGCGCCCAGCGGGATGCCTTCGGAAATCATCGGCTTGCCCTGATATTCCAGCGGAGTGCCCAACAGGCGAATGCCCATGCGGTCGGCGCGGCTGTCCAAAACCCAAGCGCTGTTGAACGCGTCAAACAGGCTTTGCCCGCTGAACGCGCCGATCTGCGCGCCGAGCACCAGGTCCAGCGGTGCATCGCGTTTGAAATCCGGGACATGTTCCTGCGGCAACTCCCGCAGCAGGATTAACCCACTGCCCGAATAGCTCAGCTGCGCATCCTTGGCCAATGGCCGGCCCATGCCATCGAGGCCGCCGAGTTCCTCGCGGACCACCGTCGCACTGCTGCCCAACACTTTCGGCGCATCAAATCCGCCCGGCGCGGCGAGATAGGCCCGCGCTCCGAGCACCGGTTGGGTGAAATGCAGTCGCTGACCTTTGTGCAGCCGGAAACTGCGCCACGGCGCCAACGCCTCGCCATTCACTTGCGCGCCCAGGTCCGCCCCGGCCAGCGCCAGCACGCAATCCTCTTCGGCCACCACGGTAAAGCCGCCGAGGGTGATTTCGATCACCGGTGCATCCAGCCCATTGCCCAGCAACCAATTGGCCCACGACATCGAGCGCCAATCCAGGCCGCCGCCCTGGGTCACGCCCAAGTGCCGCACGCCGAAACGGCCGGCGTCCTGCAACAGACATAGCGGCGTACTTGCTTCAATGCTTAGACGGCTCATGCCTGGGCCTCCAGTGGCGTATCGTCGCCGCCCAAGTTGATGAATTCGGCATGGCTGACGGCTTCGAAACGCACCGTATCGCCGGGTTGCATCAGGCTGTAGCCATCCCGTTCACGGTCGAACAGTTTGGCCGGGGTGCGGCCGATCAGGTTCCAACCGCCGGGGGATACCACCGGATAAGCGGCGGTTTGTCGTTCGGCAATTCCCACGCTACCCGCTGCCACTTTCTTACGTGGCGTGTTCAAGCGCGGCGCGGCCAGCACTTCCTCGACCAAACCCATGAAGGCAAAACCCGGCGCAAAGCCCAGCGCGAACACTTGGTACTCGCGCTCGCTGTGACGGCGGATGACCTCGTCCACCGCCAACCCGCTGCGTTGCGATAACAGACTCAATTCCGGGCCGACACTCAAGTCGTACCAGACCGGCAACACATGGCATTTGCCCGTAGTGCTGGCGTTGGGCGACAGATCGATCAACGCTTCAGCAATCAATTCCCGCGCCTGGGCCGGACTCAGCGCGGTTAAAGCGTAATGCACCATCAACGTCGTATAAGACGGCACCAAATCGATCAAATGCCCGCCAAACGCAGCGCGCAGACTTTCACTGGCCGCGAGCATCCACGGCATGTTCGCTTCGGCGATTTCATCGAACAGGCGCACCATCAGACAGTCCAGCGCCACCACTTCCACCCGTGGTTTCATGACGCGCTCTGCTGGTTCAAGGCCTCGCGGATACGCCGCACGGCCGCCACCGAACTGGCGTTATCGCCGTGCACGCAGAGGGTGTTGGCCTGCAAATGCAAGGCGCTGCCGTCATTGGCCGTGAGGTGATCGCCACGGGCGATGATCAGCGCTTGCTCAATGATTTTCTCGGGATCGTGATGCACCGCGCCCGGCAGTTGCCGCGAAACCAGCATCCCGGCGCGGTCGTAGGCGCGGTCGGCAAAGGCTTCGAACCACAGGGTCACGCCGTATTCATCGCCCAGCGCCTGAGCTGCACTGTTGTCACGGGTGGCCATGAGCATAAGCGGTAGAAACGGGTCATAGGCAGCCACAGCCTCAATCACCGCCCGCAATTGTGCAGGATTGGCCATCATGTCGTTGTACATCGCGCCGTGGGGTTTGACGTAACTGACCTGCCCGTTTTGAGCACGGCAGATGCCGTCCAGCGCACCGATCTGGTAATGCAGCAGGTCTTGAAGTTCCTGGGCGGTGTAAGCCATGGAACGGCGGCCGAATCCCGCAAGATCCTGATAGGCCGGGTGCGCGCCAATCTTCACGCCGTGGCTCAGGGCCAGGCTGACAGTCTTGCGCATGATGCTCGGGTCGCCGGCATGGAAACCGCAGGCGATGTTGGCGCAATCAATGAAGGGCATGACCTCGGCGTCCAGACCCATGGTCCAGTTGCCGAAGCTCTCGCCGATGTCGCAGTTCAATAGCAGGCGGCTCACGGTGAACACTCCTGTAGGCATATTCTTTTTTTACTGCCGGGACATTCTTGGAAAAGCATGCCCGGCAGATTATCAGTTACTCGGCTTCGAGTTGCTTGCCACGGGTTTCCGGCAGGCTCAACGCCGCCAGAATCACCACCCCGTAGGACACCGCCGCAAACGCTCCGATGCCTACGCTCAGCGGCACTTTCTGGCTGAGCAAACCGATAAACAGTGGAAACAATGCCGCCAGAGCCCGACCGATGTTGTAGCAAAAGCCCTGACCCGAGCCGCGAATCCGCGTCGGAAACAACTCAGTCAAAAAGGCGCCCATGCCGCTGAAGATCCCCGAGGCAAAGAAGCCCAACGGAAAGCCCAGCCACAGCATCACGCCGTTACTGACCGGTAATTGGGTGTAGAGCAGCACGATGGTGAACGAGCCGACGGCGAACAGGATGAAGTTCTTCTTACGACCGAGGATATCGGTCAAATACGCGCTGATGACGTAACCGACGTAGGAACCGACGATCACCATCGCCAGATAACCGCCCGTGCCGAGTACGCTCAAACCCCGTTCGTTCTTCAGGAACGTCGGCAGCCAGGACGTGATCGCGTAGTAACCGCCGAGTGCGCCGGTGGTCAGCACCGAAGCGCGAATCGTGGTGAAGAGGATGCCGGGGGCGAAGATCTCGTAGAACTTCGCCGGGTTGCTCGGTTCTTGCTTGGCCTTGGCTTCGCGATAGATTTCCGGGTCCTTGACCAGTCGGCGGACGAAAATCACGAAAATCGCCGGGACGATGCCGAGGATGAATAATGCACGCCAGGCCTCTTCCGGCGGCAGTACCGAGAACAGCAGCGCATACAGAATCGCCGTCAGCCCCCAACCCAGCGCCCAACCGGATTGCACCATGCCCACCGCTTTGCCACGGTCCTTGGCGCGAATCACTTCGCCCATCAGTACTGCGCCGGCGGTCCATTCACCGCCAAAACCGAAACCCATCAAGGTGCGGCTGATCAGCAGTTGTTCGTAGTTTTGCGCGAAGCCGCAGAGGAAGGTGAAAAAGGCGAACCACAGTACGGTCAGTTGCAAGGTGCGCACGCGACCGATGCGGTCGGAGAGAATCCCCGCCACCCAGCCGCCAATGGCCGAGGCGATCAAGGTGCTGGTGTGAATCAGCCCCGCTTCGCCGGTGGTAATGCCCCACATGGCAATCAGAGTCGGCACCACGAAGCTGAGCATCTGGGTGTCCATGCCGTCCAGGCCATAGCCGATCTTGCAGCTCCAGAACGTGCGGCGTTCCTGTTTGTTGATGTTGCGATACCAGTCGAAAGGTCCCGGGCGAGTCGTAGCCTTGGGGATGTCGAGGGTGTCGGGCGCACTCATGGCAAGTCTCCGTACATATTTTATTGGTATTGTTCTGAGCCCCGACGACGCCTATCGTGGGAACCGGATGGCCTGATTTTTGGGCTCCATGCCCTGCGGCGTCCAACTAATAAAAACCCGGCCTAGACATAAGAATTCTTTATCCAAGAGCAGATCCCATGAATTTGAAGTTTCTTGAGACTTTCGTTTGGGTCGCACGGCTGAAGAGTTTTCGCCTGACCGCGGACAAGCTCTTCACCACCCAGGCGTCGATTTCCAGCCGCATCGCGGTGCTCGAAAGCGAGCTCGGGGTGAAGCTGTTCCTGCGCGATTCCCGAGGTGTGAGCCTGACGCCCGAAGGCCTGAAAGTGCTCGAATACGCCGAACAGATGATGGACACCATGCAGGCGCTCAAGCAGTCGATCGAGACCCGATCGAGCAAGGTCGGGCGGGTGCGCATCGGCGTGATGGACACGGTGATCCACACTTGGCTGAGCCCGTTGGTGGCGCAGATGATGGATCACTATCCGTTGGTGGAAATCGAGCTGGTGGCGGATACGTCGCTCAACCTCTGCGATCAGCTGCAAAAAGGCTTTCTCGACCTGATCCTGCAAACCGACCTGTTGCGCCAGGAAAGCGTGCGCAGCCTGGAACTGGCCAGCCACCCGATGGGCTGGATCGTGGCCAGCAATTCCATCTACAACCGCGAGTATTCAGGCGTGGCCGACCTGGCCCGCGAGCGGATCATCACCTACTCGAAAAACTCCCATCCACATCAGGACGTTCTGGCGCTGATGCAAGCCAACGGCGTGATGGCGCCACGGCTGAACTGCGTGAACTCGGTGTCGGCGATTACCCGGCTGCTGCGCGACGGTTTTGGCATTGGCGCGTTGCCACCAGTGCTGGTGGCTGAAGAGCTGGCGCGAGGGGAATTGACCTTGCTGGCGATCGACCAACGGCCACCGAATTTGCAGGTGGTGGTGTCATGGCGGGTCGGGGTGGAATGGGTCGAGGAAATTGTGACGTTGTGTCAGCAGGTGTTGGAGGGGTATGCGCGGAAGGTGGGTGAGGGTTACATCATTCTTGCTGACTGAACCCTTGTAGCAGCTGCCGAGGCACGAGGCTGCGTTCGGCTGCGAAGCAGTCGTGAAATCAGGCGACGCGATGTTTCAGTTAGACCGCGTGCTCCGGTTTTACGACTGCTTCGCAGCCGAACGCAGCCTCGCGGGCTCGGCAGCTGCTACATAGGTCTGTGCTTTGGTTTACAACCCCCGCACATCCCGATCTTCAATCGGCCGGCTCTGACGCAGGCGTTTGCCGCCGAGCACCACCCAGTCGATCAGCCGGAACAGGCATTCAATGCCGAACGACAGCAGCAACGCCCCGCTCATACCCCAGATCATCGCTTCCGGGGTCAGCAGAATCTGGTAGCTGTAGCCATTCCAGGTTTCCTTGCGGATGTCCGGATCAGCGGCCAGCGCCACTTGCAGGAAGCGGATGTACCACGGGCCTTGCATGGCCTGGAACTGTTTATCGAGGGCGATCTGACGGGTGAGCAGGTTGCTCAGGCTGTCGGCATCGCTGCGAAAGATCGGGTCTTCACTCGCCCGGTAATGCGCGACCAACGCCTGCATATCGCCCTTGAAGAACTGATTGGCGGTGCCCTGGAACCCGCTCAAACCGGTCTGGGCCTCAATCAGGTGCGCTTCGACCCGCTTGGCGTAATCGCTGATGAATCCCGGCACCTGGACACCGATCAACAGGCCCGCCGCAAACAACACCAGCCGTAGATAACTGAGCAACATGGGGGTGAGTCCTTATTCGGTCTTGCCCTGGCTGACGCATTCGCCGCGTCGCCAGAGGCTCCATTGGCCCGGTTCGTAGCGGGTCCAGGTTTCGTTTTCGGTCAAGGGTTCGGTGGCGATCACCGTGACCACGTCGTTGGGCGTGGTTTCGGCCTGGAAGTCGACGATCACATCGACGTCCTTCAAGCGTGCCGGGCCGAACGGGGCGCGGCGGGTGATCTGCGCCAGTTTGGTCGAGCAATAGCAGAACAGCCAGTCGCCGTCGCTGAGCAGGCAGTTGAACACGCCTTTGCTGCGGTATTCGGCGCAGGCGGCCACCAAGTCCGGCAGCAGTTCTTCGATTTCTACCGGCTCGGGGAACGCCGCGCGCACCCGGTTGAGCAAGTCGCAGAACGCCGCTTCGCTGTCGGTATCGCCGACCGGGCGGTAAAAGCTTTTGATCGGTTCGAAGTCCGCGAGCTGGCCGTTGTGGGCGAAACACCAGTTACGCCCCCACAACTCGCGCACGAACGGGTGGGTGTTGGACAGGCAGACCTTGCCGACGTTGGCCTGACGGATATGCCCGATCACCACTTCGCTTTTGATCGGGTAGCGTTGCACCAGGTTGGCCACTTCGGACTCGCAACTGGCCGCCGGGTCCTGGAACAGGCGCAGGCCACGGCCCTCATAGAAAGCGATGCCCCAGCCGTCGCGGTGCGGCCCGGTACGCCCGCCGCGCTGCATCAGCCCGGTGAAGCTGAACACGATATCGGTCGGGACATTGGCGCTCATGCCCAATAACTCACACATGCTCGGACTCTCGCTTCAATGCTGGGGCACAGTTACAGACGCGGTTCGATGCGCGAACGCTGGGGGTTGTTCGGGATCGGCGGACGGCCATAGCGATCGTCGCCGGCCACGCCGAACGGTTGCTCGTCTTCATAGTCGTCAGGCTTGATCGCGGCTTTGGCGGCGGCGGCCTGTTCCTTGCGGGCGGTGGCGGCCCGCTCGATCGGCCAGCGGATCAGCACCAGAAGCAGGTACAGGCCGAAGGCGATCATGCCGTACATGAACAGATCGGAAATCGCCCGCCAGGCGTTGTTGCCCACCTTGAACGCCAGGTCCAGAGCGGTGATGGCGATGGCCGGGGCGACCTTTTCCTTCACCGGGTCGATGATGGTCGGGCTGAACAGCAACACCGCCATCAGCAGCCGCAGCGGCTCACGCAGGTAGCGCCACATCCAGCGGGTCAAGCGCATCCACACCAACAGGCAGCCTAAAGCGGCAAAGGCGTAGAGGCCCCAAGCGATCAGATAGTCGTTCTCGGTCATGGTGTCCATGGCAAGGCAGGCAAAGAGGCGCTTATAGTAACGACTTTTCGCCTGTCCGGCTTGTCCCAATACCGGGCCGTTACGCGTAACCCCTGTGGGAGCGGGCTTGCTCGCGAAGAGGGAGTGTCAGTCGACATCATTGTTGTCTGATACACCGCTTTCGCGAGCAAGCCCGCTCCCACAGGGATTTGCAGCGGCATCAAGACCTGCGAAACCCTTATTCCGTACATCGTCCGAGAGCCCTTCATGCCCTTATCCGCCAACGTCACCAGCGCCCCGATTGCCCGCAAGGCCGAAGGGGTTGACCCGTATGCCTGGCTCCAGGAGCGCGACACCGACGCGGTGCTCGACTACCTTAAGGCTGAAAACAGCTACCAAGAGGCGCAAACCGCCGATCAGGCCGGCTTGCGTGAAACCCTGTTCGAAGAGATCAAGGGCCGGATTCTCGAAACCGACCTGTCCCTGCCCTCGCCGTGGGGCCCGTACCTGTATTACACACGCACCACGGCGGGTGACGAATACGCGCGCCACTACCGCTGCCCGCGCCCAACCGATGACAGCCTGGTCATCGATGAAAGCCAGGAACACTTGCTGCTGGACCCGAACGAACTGGCCAAGGGCGGCTTTTTCTCCCTCGGCGCGTTCAGCATCAGCCCAGACCACCAGCGCCTGGCCTACAGCCTCGACACCACGGGCGACGAGATTTACACGCTGTTCGTGAAGGAATTGTCCAACGGCCGTGTCAGCGAACTGGAATTCCAGGACTGCGACGGCAGCATGACCTGGGCCAACGACAGCGTGACGCTGTTCTTCGGCGAACTGGACGACACCCATCGCCCGCACAAGCTGATGCGCTATCGACTGGACGGCACGGCAGCCGAAGAAGTGTTCCATGAGCCGGACGGGCGATTCTTCCTGCACTGCTACCGCTCCAGTTCCGAACAGCAATTGCTGTTGTCTCTGGGCAGCAAAACCACCAGCGAAGTCTGGGTGCTCGATGCGTTCCAGCCGCACCAGGCCTTTACCTGCCTGGCGCCACGGGTCGAAGACCACGAATACGACGTCGACCATGGCGCCCTTGATGGCGAATGGACCTGGTTCATCCGCACCAACCGCGACGGCATCAACTTTGCCCTGTACACCGCCGTCGATACCGGTGTGGCGCCGACCGAGGCCGACTGGCAGAACCTGATCCCCCACAGCGACACCGTGATGATCGAAGGCCTGAGCCTGAACGTCGAAGCCGTGACCCTGAGTCTGCGTGAAGGTGGCTTGCCCATCATCGAAGTTCGCCCACAAGGCCTGGCGCCTTATCGCGTGCAATTGCCGGACGCGGCCTACAGCCTGCATGTGCAAAACAGCCTGGAATTTGTCAGCGACAGGATTCGCCTGCGCTACGAAGCGTTGAACCGCCCGGCGCAGGTTCGCCAACTGGAACTGGCCACGGGCGAGCAGAAAGTGCTAAAGGAAACCCCGGTGCTCGGTCCGTTCGACGCCGATGCCTACGTCAGCCAGCGCCTGTGGGCCACCGCGCCGGACGGTACGCAAGTGCCGATCAGCCTTGTCGTCAAACGCGAAGCCCTTGGAAAGCCAACGCCACTGTATCTGTACGGCTACGGCGCCTATGGCGAAAGCCTCGACCCGTGGTTCTCCCACGCGCGCCTGAGCCTGCTGGATCGCGGCGTGGCATTTGCCATCGCCCACGTGCGCGGCGGCGGTGAATTGGGCGAAGCCTGGTACCGCGCCGGCAAGCAGGAACACAAACACAACACCTTCAGCGACTTCATCGCTTGCGCCGAGCATTTGATCGCCAATGGCTTCACCACCGCGCCGCAATTGGCGATCAGCGGCGGCAGCGCCGGGGGGTTGCTGATCGGCGCGGTGCTGAATCAGCGTCCGGAACTGTTCGCGGCGGCGATCGCCGAGGTGCCGTTCGTCGACGTGCTCAACACCATGCTCGACCCGGACCTGCCGCTGACCGTCACCGAATACGACGAATGGGGCAACCCTGAAGAGCCGGACGTCTATGATCGGATCAAGGCCTACGCCCCGTACGAAAACGTCACGGCCCAGGCGTACCCGGCGACGTTGGTGATCGCCGGCTACAACGACAGCCGCGTGCAGTATTGGGAAGCGGCGAAGTGGGTGGCAAAATTGCGCGCGACCAAAACCGACGACAATCCGCTGCTGCTCAAGACCGAACTGGGCGCCGGGCATGGCGGGATGAGCGGGCGTTACCAGGGATTACGTGACGTAGCCCTCGAATACGCATTTGTTTTCCAGGTTTTGGGCATTGCCTGAGGAACTTGGCTCGGTGATCCGGTCTTAACACCAGACACCGGGCCACGGTTTTCCCGCTATCCCTGTAGCAGCTGGCGAAGCCTGCGTTCGGCTGCGAAGCAGTCGTAAAATCAATCGGTGAGGTCTTCCAGTCAAACCGCGTTATTTGGGTTTACGACTGCTTCGCAGCCGAACGCAGGCTTCGCCAGCTGCTACAAGGGATCGTGGATAGGCGGCGATATTAGCCAGGCCCGAACCCGCACCAGACCACAAAAAAAAGACCGTGACGACATGTCAGAACCGACCTTACTGAACAACGAAATCCGCGACTGGCTGATGGACTGCGGCCTGTTCGATCAATTGCTGCCGGCGGACTTTGCCGCCGCTTCCGGTTATTTCAGCATCAGCACCATCGCTCAGGGCGAAGAGATTTTCCACGAGGGCGACGCCGGCAGTTTCATGTGCATCATCCACACCGGCCAGGTGTCGGTGCAGAAGACCAACAGCGACGGGCAAACGGTGGTCATGGCCACCCTGCGCAGCGGTCGGGCGTTCGGCGAGATGGCCGTGCTCGATGGCGAGCGGCGCTCGGCCAGTTGCGTCGCAGCCAGCAATTGCCAGTTGCTCAACCTGGGCAAGGACTCGCTGGAGAAAATGCTCAACGACGCGCCGAAAATCGCTGCCAAAATCATCCGCGCCCTCGCCGTCTCGCTGTCCAAGCGCTTGCGCATGGCCGACGGGCAATTACTTTCGCAGCAGGTCTAACCCCCCGGTGTCTTGATTTTCGTGCTGTTCGGCTCAAGGCCCGGCAATGGCTGGTCCTTGGTCGGCGGGCTGGGCATTTCGATCGGCACGAGGGGCGGGCCGCCGCTGCCAGGCCCGGTCCGGGGCACGCTGGTCGGGGTGATTTGCGGGTACGGCGTGGGGGTCGCGGTGCCGGGTGAACCGGGCATCGGCGCCGGGCTGGCGGGAATGGTTTGCTGCTGCTGGGCCTGCACTGCAGTTATCGAGAGCGCGGCCAAGGCAATGACCGTTAGAATGGTGCGCTTCATCAATGGCTCCGTTGGCCTTGTTGTCTACTTGCAGGCTACTCCCAACTGCGTCCGTTTGCCTTATGCCAATTTTTTCCAAGAGCCCGCCATGAAACGTTTCGTTCTGCTCGACACCGCCCCCATCCCTGAAAACGGCGGTGCCCTGTGCCTGTTCGAATACGGCGAGGATTTCGTCATCAAGATCCAGGGTGGCGACGGCGGGCAATTGATGAACACCCGCATGCACGGCTCCGAAGACGCCCTGGCCGAGATCCCGTGCCGCAAGGTCGCCGGTCGGCCGAATTCCCGCGTCTTGATCGGCGGTCTGGGTATGGGCTTCACCCTCGCCTCTGCGCTCAAGCACCTGGGCAAGACCGCCGAGGTGGTGGTCGCCGAACTGGTGCCGGGCGTGGTCGAGTGGAACCGCGGACCGCTGGGGGAAAAGGCTGGCAACCCGCTGCTCGATCCGCGCACCGTGATCCGCATGGAAGACGTGGCCAAAGTGCTGCAAGCCGAGCCCCAGGGTTTCGACGCGATCATGCTCGACGTCGACAACGGCCCCGAAGGCCTGACCCAGCGCGCCAACAGTTGGCTCTACTCGTCCGGCGGCCTGAGCGCCTGCGCCAAGGCCCTGCGACCCAAAGGCGTGCTGGCGGTGTGGTCGGCCAGCGCCGACAAGCAGTTTTCCGACAAGTTGAAGAAGGCCGGTTTCAAGGCCGAAGAAGTCCAGGTCTTCGCCCACGGCAACAAAGGCACGCGCCATACGATCTGGATTGCCGAGAAGCTCAAGGGCTGAGCTAAACTCTGTTCATAACCGTCATTAGTCTTCTACAAAGGTGAACCCATGAGTTCGTCCACCCCGACCAATACCTCGAAGCTGGATCGCATCCTCGCCGACAACCAGCGCGACAAGGAAATGGGTTACCGCGACAAAGCCCTGAAGATGTACCCGCACGTGTGCGGCCGCTGCGCCCGTGAATTTTCCGGCAAGCGCCTGAGCGAACTGACCGTGCACCACCGCGACCACAACCACGACAACAACCCGCAGGACGGCTCGAACTGGGAACTGTTGTGCCTGTATTGCCACGACAACGAACACTCGCGCTACACCGATCAGCAGTACTTCCACGAAGGCTCCCTCAGCACGCCAAAAATCGCCAAGGCGACGCATAACCCGTTTGCAGCGTTGGCCGGGTTGATGAAGAAAGAAGAAGACTGACCCCAATCCCTGTGGGAGCGGGCTTGCTTGCGAAGACGGTGTATCAGGCAACATATTTGCTGGCTGACACTCCCTCTTCGCGAGCAAGCCCGCTCCCACAGGGGTTTTGTGTTTGCAGCGGCAATACAGCGGCGACACTTTGCCGCTACCGGCAACCCTTGCCGTACCGCAAACATGTCAAAACCGCTACAAACCTGCCTATAAACGGCTCTCCCCTCTGATGGCACTGTTCTTGCGATGTATCGGCATCAATACACTCAAGGCAGTGAACGATGAACGTCTCTTCTACCTTCAACAGCCCGGCGATGCTGGCTTATGGCGCCGCTGCCCAGGCCAGGGCCAAAACCGCGGCCACCGAGCAGGCGGCCAATGACGGTAAGACCGGCGACGCGGTCAGCCTCTCGCAGAAATCCACGGATTACAGCGGTTCGATCGGCAACAACACGCCGTACTTTCCGGTGCGTGCGGGCATGAACGCGGATGCCCTGGTGCTGGGCGTCACCCAACCCGGCGCGGTCTCCAGTTCCAAGGACAAGTCGTTCGCGGATGTGGCCGTGGACGCGCGCAAGCGCATGGACGACAAATACGCGCAGATGAAGGCCGGCGAAAAGCCGTACACCGGCAGCGTTGAAGACAAGAATGCGTTGATGGGCGACCTGGATCGCCGTTCGCTGAACGCCGTGGCGACCAATGAGGGCGGCAAGTTTTCCAGTGATGAGCAAGAAGCGGCCAAAGCGTTGATGCAGCAGCAGGCGAGTTTGGCGTCGGGTCATTACAGCGGCCCCGAAGATCAAAAGAAAAACTGGAAAGACCCGTTTGCCAATGACCCGATCGGTCGCGCCAAAGCCGCGCTGAATTTCCTCGACAACATGAGCCCCGAGGAAAAGACCAAGCCCGAATGGTTGACCCAGCATCAGACCTTGCAGGACGCGCTGGCTCAGTACGACAAGGGCGACCCCGCTGCCGACGGCAAGAAGAAAGACGGGCACTTCAACAACCTTGCGGAAATCCTCGCGGGCGTCGACACCAGTGGCTCGGGGAGCAAGGACCCGGAGGGCAATAAGATTGCCAATGCGCCGAGCTCGATGATGGACAAGCTAAAAGCGATGTTGCCCAAGACGCAGTAACCCAGGGACAGACACAAAACCCCTGTGGGAGCGGGCTTGCTCGCGAAAGCGATATGTCTGTCACATCAATGCTGGATGTGCCGCCGCCTTCGCGAGCAAGCCCGCTCCCACAGGGGATTGGGGCAGCCTATGGACAAGCGCTGATTGCTTAGCGCATTTCCTTTGTATCGCACATGAAACTTTCATCAGAAAGTCGAGAATCGTTTATTGGCAAAATCGTGACATCCGGAACTCTGAACAGGTAACCGACATGTCCCGAATCTTGACCATCGAAGACGATGCCGTGACCGCCAAGGAAATCGTCACTGAACTGCAAAGCCACGGTTTTGAAGTGGATTGGGTGAGCAATGGCCGCGAAGGCCTGGTGAGCGCGGTCAGTGGCAATTACGACCTGATCACTCTCGACCGCATGCTCCCCGAGCTGGATGGCCTGGCGATTGTCACCACACTGCGCGCCATCGGCGTGGCCACGCCGATCCTGATGATCAGCGCCCTCTCCGACGTCGATGAACGGGTGCGCGGCCTGCGTGCCGGCGGCGATGATTACCTGGCCAAGCCGTTCGCCACCGACGAAATGGCGGCGCGGGTCGAGGTGTTGCTGCGGCGCAAAAGTCCGGCCAAGACCTTCGAAACCACCCTGCGCATCGCCGACCTGGAACTCGACCTGATCAGCCACGAGGCCACTCGTGCGAATCAGCCGCTGAGCCTGTTGCCCACCGAATACAAACTGCTGGAATTCATGATGCGCAATCCGGGGCAGATTCTGTCGCGGATGATGATTTTCGAAGAGGTCTGGGGGTATCACTTTGATCCGGGCACCAACCTGATCGACGTGCATATCGGCCGCTTGCGCAAGAAGATCGACCCACCCGGTTTACCGCCATTGATCCGGACGATGCGCGGGTCGGGGTATGTGATTGCCGAACCGCTGTGAACGCACCACAACACCCTGTAGCAGCTGGCGAAGCCTGCGTTCGGCTGCGAAGCAGTCGTAAATACGGATAACACGGTTTAACTGACACACCGCGCCGTCTGATTTTGCGACTGCTTCGCAGCCGAACGCAGGCTTCGCCAGCTGCTACAAGGGTTTCGTCGCCAACAATGCTATCCGGGCATGCACTGGAAATCGTCAGTCTGCGCCACCTGCTTACCGTGCGAATCCTCAAGCCGCGCACTCACGGCCTGGCCCAGGCTCGACTCCACCAACTGATAGTGTTCGCCTGCCTTGAACTGCGTGTAATGGACCTTGCCTTGGCAGTCTTCCTGATTCGAATCACCACTCGGGATCTCGAACAGCGTCACGGCCAGATCATGTGCACCGGGGGCCACTTCAAAGAAGCGCCCGTCATCGATGCGTTGGCCATCCACCCGTTCGGCCAGCATGTCGTTGGGTGACTCTTCCTGAAGCCCGATCCAGGCCATGCCAGGGTCAGGTTGGGGCATCGGGCCGGCGCAGGCGGATAACAGACAGACCACGCTCAGGCCGGGAATCAATAGCAGCTGTTTAAGTGTCATTGGAATGTCCTTCCTAAAATCTTGAAAACATCGCAATCCCCTGTGGGAGCGGGCTTGCTCGCGAAAGCGGTGGGTCAGTCAACATTGATAGCGACTGACACGCCCTCTTCGCAAGCAAGCCCGCTCTCACAGTGTTTGTTGTTGCATCTGGCTCAGGAGCACAGAAAGCCCTTGCTCTGCGCCACTTGGTTGCCATGGGAATCCACCAGGCTGACGCCCGCCTTCAATCCCTCACTTGACGCATTAACCTGGTAGTGCTCACCCGCCTTGAACCCGTTGTAGCTCAGGCCGCCCGTGCAATTGAGATCCAGCGAGTTACCGTCCGCGCCGCTTTCCAGGGTCATGTCCAGACGATGAGCCCCCGGTTTGACCTCGAAATAACGCCCGTCATTCACCTGCTGCCCATCGATCCGCTGCGCCAGCAAATCGGCACTTCCCGGTTGTTCCAGACCAATAAAGGCTTCGTTCGGATCAGCCTTGGGCATCGGTCCCGCACACGCCGACAACAGACACACCAGGCCCAGACCCGGAAGCAGTAAAAGGGGTTTGAATGTCATGGAAAAACACCTCGAAAAATGGACGCCGAGGCCGCCGCCAGGTGTGGCGGTGGGCGCTCGGCTTGAGGTGAAGAGTGGCGGGCTAGAGCGCTGCGGACAAATGAAGCCCCATGAAAGGTTTTTCAGGAAAACGTTAAAGATTTCTTCATCCCCGTGAAGGCAAATCTTTAAGTTAAAACCGCAAGACTGCCGGGCAATTGCACTTCAAGACCTCGGAGGTTTACGGCATGCTCGGGCTGGTAAAGACTGCACTGCTCAAGCCCTACACGTTTATCGTGCTGGCAATTTTCATCTGCATCATCGGGCCCATGGCGGCCCTGCGTACGCCTACGGATGTGTTTCCCGACATCGGCATTCCGGTGATCGCAGTGGTCTGGCAGTACAACGGCCTGGCGCCGCAGGACATGGCCGGACGGGTGATCTACACCTACGAGCGCTCCCTGAGCACCACGGTCAACGACATCGAACACATCGAGTCGCAATCGCTGCCGGGCATGGGCATCGTCAAGATTTTCTTCCAGCCCGGCGTGGATATCCGCACCGCCAATGCCCAGGTCACGGCGGTGTCGCAAACCGTTTTGAAACAGATGCCACCGGGCATCACGCCGCCGCTGATCCTCAACTACAGCGCCTCGACCGTGCCGATTTTGCAGATGGCGTTCTCCAGCCCCACGCTGTCGGAAGCGAAGATCCGCGACCTGGTGCAGAACAATATCCGCCTGCCGCTGACCTCGGTGCCGGGCCTGGCGATCCCGACGCCCATGGGCGGCAAACAACGGCAGATTACCCTCGACCTCGACCCGCAAGCGCTGGCCGCCAAAGGCCTTTCGGCCCAGGACGTGGGCAACGCGCTGGCGGCGCAAAACCAGATTATTCCAGTGGGCACCGCCAAGCTCGGTCCCAACGAATACACGGTGCTGCTGAACAACAGCCCGAAAGCCATCGACGAGCTCAACGACCTGCCGATCAAAACAGTCGATGGCGCGCTGATCACCATCGGCCAGGTCGCTCATGTGCGCGACGGCTCGCCGCCGCAGACCAATATCGTGCGGGTCGACGGGCGCCGTGCGGTGCTGATGCCGGCGCTGAAGAACGGCAATATTTCCACGCTGTCGATCATCGATGGCATCCGCCAGATGCTGCCGCGCATCGACGAAACCGTGCCGTCGTCGCTAAAGACGTCACTGCTGGGCGACGCCTCGGTGTTCGTCAAACAGTCGGTGGGCAGCGTGGCCAAGGAAGGCATCATCGCTGCGTTGCTGACCAGCGCGATGATCCTGCTGTTCCTCGGCAGTTGGCGTTCAACGCTGATCATTGCTGCGTCGATTCCGCTGGCGGTGTTGTCGGCCATAGCCCTGCTCGCCGCCAGCGGTCAGACCCTCAACGTGATGACCCTCGGCGGGCTGGCGTTGGCCGTGGGGATTCTGGTGGACGATGCGACGGTGACCATCGAGAACATCAACTGGCACCTGGAGCAAGGCAAAGCGGTGAAGACCGCGATCCTCGATGGCGCGAAACAGATTGTCGGCCCGGCCTTCGTCTCGCTGCTGTGTATCTGCATCGTGTTTGTGCCGATGTTCCTGCTCCAAGGCATCGCCGGTTACCTGTTCCGGCCGATGGCACTGGCGGTGATCTTTGCCATGGCCAGTTCCTTCATTCTGTCGCGCACGTTGGTGCCGACCCTGGCGATGTTTTTGCTCAAACCCCACAGGCCGGAGCAAGGTCCAGGGCATCACCCGGAAGATGAGTTCATCAATCATCACGAAGGTGAACAACACACCAAACAACACCATCCGTTAGTGCAACGACTGCTGAATTTCCAGCAGGGTTTCGAACGGCATTTCTCTAACCTGCGGGACACGTATTTCGGCTTGTTGGAGCTGGCGCTGGAATACCGCAAGCGTTTCCTGTTGGGGTTTCTCGCCTGTGTGCTGGCGTCGTTTGCGCTGCTTCCAAGTTTGGGCGAGGACTTCTTCCCGGCCACCGACGCTGGTGCACTGTCGCTGCACGTGCGTTTGCCACTGGGCACGCGAATCGAAGAAAGCGCGGCGGCGTTCGACCGCATCGAAGCGCGGATTCGCGAGATCATTCCGGCGGAGCAACTGGACACCATCGTCGACAACATCGGCATCCCGCTCAGCGGCATCGACATGGCCTACAGCAACAGCGGCACCATTGGCCCGCAGGACGGTGACATCCAGGTCAGCCTCAAGGCCGAGCACAGCCCCACCGCCGACTACGTAAAACGCCTGCGCGAAGCCTTGCCGGAAAGCTTTCCCGGCAGCCACTTTGCGTTCCTGCCGGCGGACATCAGCAGCCAGATCCTCAACTTCGGCGCCCCGGCGCCGCTGGACGTGAAAATCTCCGGGCCCAACGACGCCGCCAACCGCGCCTACGCCGTGGAACTGGAACGACGCCTGCAACATGTGGCCGGGGTGGCTGATCTGCGCATCCAGCAGTCCACCGGTTATCCGTCGTTGCAGGTGAATGTCGATCGCCTGCGGGCGAATGGCCTGGGCATCACCGAGCGCGACGTGACCAACAGCATGGTCGCGTCCCTGGCCGGCAGCTCGCAGACCGCGCCGACCTTCTGGCTCAACCCGGCCAACGGCGTGTCTTACGGGGTGGTCGCGGCCACGCCGCAATATCGCCTCGACAGCCTGCCGTCGCTGGAAGCCTTGCCGGTAACCGGCAGTGACGGGCAATCGCAAATCCTCGGTGGTTTGGCGAGTATTTCCCGGGTGCAGAGCCCGGCGGTGGTCAGTCACTACAACATCATGCCGACCCTGGATTTGTACGCGAATGTGCAGGGCCGTGACCTCGGCGGCGTGGCCAAGGACATTCAGAAAGTCCTCGACGACACGGCGCCCATGCGGCCCAAAGGCGCGGTGATCAGCCTGCACGGGCAGATCGATGCGTTGCACGAAGCCTTCAGCGGTTTGAGCTTCGGCCTGCTCGGCGCGGTGGTGCTGATCTACTTGCTGATCGTGGTCAACTTCCAGTCTTGGGTAGATCCGTTCGTGATCATCACCGCCCTGCCCGCCGCGCTGGCCGGGATTGTCTGGATGCTGTTTCTCAGCGGCACTTCGCTGTCGGTGCCGGCGCTGACGGGAGCGATCCTGTGCATGGGCGTGGCCACGGCCAACTCGATTCTGGTGGTGAGTTTCTGTCGTGAACGCCTGGCCGAGCACGGCGATGCGCTCAAGGCTGCGCTCGAAGGTGGCTACACCCGTTTCCGCCCGGTGTGCATGACCGCCCTGGCGATGATCATCGGCATGCTGCCGCTGGCCCTGTCCGAAGAACAGAACGCGCCGTTGGGCCGCGCTGTGATCGGCGGCCTGATCCTCGCCACCACCGCCACGTTGCTGTTCGTCCCGGTGGTGTTCAGCCTGGTCCACGGACGTCAATCATCTCGTACTGTTGCTGGAGAAAGCTCTCATGTCGCCTGATCAAAAACCGTCGCGCAAACGCCTGATGTGGGTGGGGGTCGGCGGCCTGACCCTGGCCGCGTTGCTGGTGGCCAACGGTCTGGCCGCTCGCACCCGCCACGAGAAAGCCGTGGCGGCCTGGACCGAAACCGCTGCCATGCCGCTGGTCAGCGTGTTCCAGCCGCAACAGAACGTGCACGGCGACAGCTTGCGCTTGCCGGCGCACCTGGAGGCGTGGAGCAAGGCGCCGATTCATGCGCGGGTCAGCGGCTACCTCAAGGACTGGAAAACCGATATCGGCAGCCAAGTGAAGGCCGGGCAGATTCTGGCCGAGATCGACAGCCCGGACCTCGATCAACAAGTGGCGCAAACCCACGCGCGGTTGATCCAGGAACAGGCCAACGCACGCCTCGCCGAAACCACCGCGAGCCGTTGGCAAAACCTGTTGGCGACGCATTCGGTGTCGCGTCAGGAAGCCGATGAAAAACGCTCCAACGCGGCCGCCGCCAAGGCCAACGCTGACGCGGCCGCCGCCGATTACGCGCGACTCTCGGCGCTGGAGGATTACAAAACCATCCGCGCGCCGTTCGCCGGCACCATCACCGCACGCAACACCGACATCGGTCAGTTGATCAAGGCTGACAACGACAGTGATCCAGAGCTGTTCGACATCGCCGACACCCATCAACTGCGCCTGTACGTGCCGGTGCCGCAGAACTACGCCAGTGTGATCCGCCCCGGCATGCAGGCTGAATTGATCGTGCCGGAATATCCCGGCCAACATTTCACGGCGCGGTTGATCGGGGATTCCACGGCGGTTGATCGCCGTTCCGGCACCTTGCTTGCGCAGTTTGTCGCGGATAACCCGGACGGCGCGTTGTTGCCCGGCGACTATGCCGAGGCGACGTTGCAGATTCCGGCGGATACCCATGGCGTGAGCATTCCCGCCAGTTCGCTGATCTTTCGCGCCCAGGGCACGCAAGTCGCGGTGCTGGATCCGGATAACCATGTGCACTTGCGTGACATTCATATCGGTCTGGATCTGGGGGAGCGGCTGGTCATCGATCAGGGTTTGAAGGCTGCGGATAGGGTCGTCGATAACCCGCCGGATGCCCTGCGTGAAGGCGATACCGTGCAACTGGCCGACGCCGGAGGTGTGCATGCGCCCAAGGCTTGAGCTGCTGATCATGGCGCTGGCGTTGCAAGGTTGTTCAATGGCGCCCGTGTACAAAGCACCGGCCATAGACTTGCCGGCTCAGTATCGCGAGCAGACCAGCGATGGGCCTTGGCACTTGGCAAAAGCCCAGCATTTGACGTCGAATTGGTGGCAGCTCTATCAGGATTCGCGCCTGAATGACCTGCAACAGCAATTGCTCAAGGCCAACCCGGACCTGGCGGCGGCCCTCGCGCACTTTGATGCGGCGCAGGCGTATGCCGGGCAGTTGCGTGCCGGGTTGTTCCCGCAGATCACCGCGAGTGCTCAGCCGTTGCGCCAGCGTCAGTCGGACGGCAAACCCTTGCGCGGCAGTAATCAGCCGTCGGTGTATAACAGCAACACCGCTGGGTTTGCGCTGAGTTTCGACCTCGATTTGTGGGGACGGATTCGCAACCAGGTGGCGGCGGGTGATGCTCAGGCCCAGGCTTCAGCGGACGATCTGGCCGCCGCGCGGTTGAGCCTGCAACAGCAGCTCGCGACGCTGTACATCCAGCTCAATGGCCTGGATGCGCAGAACAAAATCCTCACGAGTTCCCTTAGCGATTACACCCAGGCGTTGCAACTGACTCGCGACCGCTATGAAGGCGCCATCGCCTCGGAACTGGACCTGACCCGCGCGCAAAGCCAACTGGCCGAGGCCCGGGCGCAACTGGACGATGTAAGGGCGCAACGGGATCTGGCGGAGCATGCGATTGGGGAATTGGTGGGGCAGCCCGCGAGTGTTTTTCAACTCAGTGCCAGCGAGCAAACGTTGGGCGTGCCCGCGATGCCCGGCGCGCTCCCCAGCACCCTGCTGCAACGCCGCCCGGACATCGCCGCCGCCGAGCGCCGGGTGTTTGCCGCCAACGCCAACATCGGCGTCGCCCGCGCCGCGTGGTACCCGGACTTCAGCCTGACCGGCCTGCTCGGCGGGCAAACCGCTGGCAGCGGCAATCTATTGGCCGCCGGCAATCGCTATTGGGCACTGGGGCCGCTGGTCAATCTGCCGATCTTCGACGGCGGCCGCCTCGACGCCAACGAGCGCCAGGCCAAGGCCGAATTCGAAGAAGCCGCCGCGCATTACCGCAGCCAGGTGCTGCGGGCGGTGCGGGAGGTCGAGGATAACCTCGGGCAACTGCGCGATCTGCAACGGGAGGCGGAGGATGAGCAAGCGGCGGTTGATGCGGCGCAGCACACGCAGACCCTGGCGATGAACAGCTATGAGGCGGGGGCCGTGAATTATCTGGATGTGGTGACCGCGCAGACCTCGGCGCTACAGGCTCAGCGGCAGTTGCAGGGGTTGCAGACGCGGCAATTGCAGGCGAGCGTCGGGTTGGTGGTGGCGCTGGGTGGCGGGTGGAACAGCGGAAGCTAAATGACAACACCTCTCCCGTAGCAGCTGCCGAGCCTGCGAGGCTGCGTTCGGCTGCGAAGCAGTCGTAAAACCAGACAATGCGGTGTCCCAGTTAAGTTGCGTTTTCAGGGTTTGCGGCTGCTTCGCAGCCGAACGCAGCCTCGCAGGCTCGGCAGCTGCTACGGGGATTGCGGCGCCCGAACACCGCCAATCCTGAATCTGCCCGCGCCCTGCCAATCCCCGTATAATCGCCCTCTTTTTCCCGAAGGCACCCCGCTCGTGGCAGACAAACGGTACAGCTGCATTGGTTTGTATAACCCCAAGTCACCGGAGAACGTCGGTTCGGTGATGCGCGCCGCGGGCTGTTATGGCGTGGCGTCGGTGTTCTACACCGGCAAGCGCTATGAGCGCGCCGCCGATTTCGTCACCGACACCAAGCGCGTGCACTACGACATCCCGCTGATCGGCATCGACGACCTGAAAAAGATCCTGCCCCTGGGCTGCGTTCCGGTTGCGGTGGAACTGGTCGAAGGCGCCCGTTCGCTGCCGGAATACACCCACCCGGATCGCGCCCTCTACATCTTCGGCCCGGAAGACGGCTCGCTGGATAAAGAGATCCGCGACTGGTGCGAAGACGTGGTCTACATCCCGACCACCGGTTGCATGAACCTGGCGGCCACCGTCAACGTCGTGCTCTATGACCGCATGGCCAAGGGACTCAACACCCGCTCCGGTGCAAAATTCCGCTGATTCACCGCACATTCGATGGAACAAGCAGCCGCCGCTGGCAGTCAGCTAACTATCATTCCTGAACGCATGGAGACAGATCATGAGCGAACTCAAGCGCGTTGAACGCATCGAATCCACCCCGTTCCAGAGCCACCCGGAACAGAACGTCGAGGGCTGGGAACGCATCGGTTCCCTGGCCGGCGGCGTGGTGATGATGGGCAAGGGCCTGCGTCGCGGCGGTGTGTTTGGCTTGATTCAAGTGGCAATCGGCGGCGTGGCCCTGGCCCGCGGCATTACCGGACACAGTTCGGTGAAAAGCCTGCTGGAGAAAAGCCGTCAGGACATGAACAACGTGCGGGCGAAGATTCAACGGGCGGGTGATGAGTTGAACCAGTTGAAGGCGGCTGCGGAAGCGGCGACCAAGACGGCGACCGTTACCGGGAATGATTCGTTGAAGTCGCCGAAAACCGGGGTTTGATCCGGATATTGCGGCGTGGCTTAGGGCCCCATCGCGAGCAAGCCCGCTCCCACATTGGATTGCGGTCCAATGTGGGAGCGGGCTTGCTCGCGAAGGCGGTGTTACTGAAGCAACTCGGTATCAAGAACCTTGGAAGACTCGCCGATCACGCTTTCACTGAGCTGAACAAACTCCTTGGTATCGACGCTTTCCAGATGCATCGCCCCCCGCTGCACATCATCCAGCGAGCGCTTGTTCCGCGTCTTCAGCCGAATCTCCCGATCCAGTTCCTGTAGCAGCAACACAGCCTTGGCAATCTGCGCCGGGTCAACCTGCGCGCCGCGCAGGGTCGTGACCTTCTGGCTGTCCTTGGCCAGTTTCTTCTGCAAACTCTCGTAGCGCTCATCGCTCATGCCGCCGGCGCGGCGCACCAATTCGATGGCGTAGTACTCGGCCAGGCCTTCGCTGATCCAGTCGCTATGCTGTTTGTCATTGACCCGGCCGAAGACCTGGACCAGTTCGCGCACCAGCACACTGGTGCCGCTTTCGCTGACCAGCGGCAAACGGCTGTTGAGGTAGATCGATTCCCGCGCCGCCAGGCTGCCGCGCCACATCGGGTCGTTGGCGCCGACGATCAGCAATTTGCTCGGATGACGCGGAAACACCGCCTGGGCTTGCGGCCAGACAAACGTCAGCAGCGTCAGCACATCCATGCGGCGCATGCCCTGCCCCTGCGGCGAGGCGACGGTGACTTCGGTTTCCCCCAGCCGTGTGCGGCGGCTGCCGAGATGGCCGGCGAGCATCCAACCGGTGGGTCGGTCGAACAGACGGGAGACGTTGTTGATGCGGAATGTGTTTTTGCCGATGCGCGGCCAGGCGGTTTCGACGCTTTTCCAGCCGCTGGGCAATTCGAACTCCAGGCGCGACACCAGTTCGACGCCGTCCTGCTGATCGAGTTTGGCGGCCGGCACCAGGTCGTCGCCGCGCATCAACGCCCAGTTTGGGGTCATGCGCGTGTCGAAGCTGCCGCTCTTGCGCCCGTGGCTGATGCGTACGCGGTAGGTCAGGCTGGCCTTGTCGGCGGCCGGATGCCAGACGCCTCGGGCAACTTTGCCTGGCGTCAGTTGCCATTGGCCGTCGGCCTTGAAGTCGCTGTAATGGCTGCCGTCGCCCAGGTCAAAGTCGAGGCTGCGCACCGCCGAGCCCCGGGCCAGGGTCAGGCGCACTTCGGCCTGATCGCTTTGCGGCAACAGGCGCACGTGATAATCCAGATCGACCTTCTTCGCCGCCCACACCGACGAACTCAGGGCCAATGCCCCGACGGCCAACGCCAGCCGTAATCCCACAGCCATACACACTCCTTATGTGGCAATAATCACTGCCCATTTTTTTTGTGAGTGCTGCGCACTCAAGCGGGACGGTGCGGCGATCCGACAAGCTCCCTCGCCACAGCGAACTCCCTCACCACAAAAGCAGTGGGCATTCAGCCTGCCCGAAAAATCAGGTGATCCTCCCAGTCGTCTTCCGGCACGCTGCCTTCGGCGAGCATGCGCCCGGACTGGGAAATGCGTTCGTGGTGCACCGCCTCGCGATCGCCACACACCAAGTGGTGCCACAGTGGCAGGTCCTTGCCCTCGCTGACCAGCCGATAACCGCAGGTCGGCGGCAGCCACTGAAACTCTTCGGCCTTGCCCGGCGTGAGCTGGATGCAGTCCGGGACGAAGTCGCGGCGGTTCGGGTAGTCAGTGCACTGGCAGGTTTTCAGGTCCAGCAGTTTGCAGGCGATGCGCGTGTAATAGACGCTGTTGTCTTCTTCGTCTTCAAGCTTTTGCAGGCAGCACAGGCCACAGCCGTCGCACAGCGATTCCCATTCCTGGGGATCGAGTTGATCGAGGGTTTTGCGTTTCCAGAACGGTTCGACTGTGGGGGCCATGGCTCAAGCATCAACATCAGGTGGTGAAAGGCCGCCAGTCTAGTGCCCAAGGCCTTGCGGGCCAAGCGCTGGCGACTGTCGGTAGAACTTCACTTGTCAGTTTTGGCGCCACGAAGTAGCTTTGCCAGTCGCAACGAGCCAAACCTGAAGGCCATTAACGCGCAACCGCGTTGCATTCCGGTGAACTGCCACGGCTCAAGAAAACCTCATCGCTCAGCTCAACTGTGGCCGCTGGTTTTTATTTCGACTCCCTGTCCCAAACGTAGTAAGGAATCTCCGCATGAGTGCCAATCCACGCGTTGCCGAATATGCCATTCACCCACAGTTCACCGATCGCTGGTCGCCACGGGCCTTCACCGGCGAAAGCATCCCGGAAGAAACCCTGCTGAGCTTCTTCGAAGCCGCGCGCTGGGCGCCGTCCGCCTACAACTCGCAGCCTTGGCGCTTTCTCTACGCGCGCCGCGATACGCCGAACTGGGAGCGTTTCCTGGGCCTGCTGAATGAGTTCAACCGCGGCTGGGCGCAACACGCCTCGGCGCTGGTGATCGTGATTTCGAAAACCACCTTCACCGCACCGGGTGCCACCGAAGAAACCCCGGCGTTGTGGCACACCTTCGACACCGGCTCCGCCTGGGGCCACCTGGCGCTGCAAGCGAGCATCAGCGGCTGGCACACCCACGGCATGGCCGGTTTCGACCAGGAACTGACCCGCCAGGAGCTGAACATTCCCGAGGGTTATGCGCTGCACGCGGCGGTAGCCGTGGGCAAACTGGGCGACAAAGCGACGCTGGCGGAATACCTGCAAGCCCGCGAAGAACCAAGCCCGCGTCGTCCGCTGAGCGAGTTGGCGGCTGAAGGCAGCTTCACCCTCTAAACCACACCGCAAACCATTGTGGGAGCGAGCTTGCTCGCGATGAGGTCGTCACATTCAACATCGATGTTGACTGACAGACCGCTTTCGCGAGCAAGCCCGCTCCCACAGGTGATCTCGGGTGTTCACAAATACTGAGTTTCACAGCACATCCCCATGTGGGAGCGGGCTTGCTCGCGAAGGGGTCGTTACGTTCAACATCATCGTTGGCTGACAGACCGCTTTCGCGAGCAAGCTCGCTCCCACAGGTGATCTCGGGTGTTCACAAATACCGGGTTCGCAGCAGATCCTAATGTGGGAGCAAGTCTGCTCGCGAAGGGGCCGGCACATTCAACATCAATGTTGATTGGCAGACCGCTTTCGCGAGCAAGCTCGCTCCCACAGTTGGTTTTGTGCAATGTTCAAGTAAGCGGTGGGTTTAGTACCCGCGATTGAAGTCCACTTCCCCGCGCAACGCTTCGCCCGCCTCGTACGCCCGCAGGTTTTCCACAAACAGGTTGACCATCATCGTTGGCGAGGTCGGTGCCGAGCTGTGGCCGGTCAGGAGCAAGCCCCAGGCGGTCCAGAATGGATGCCGTTGCGGCAGGGGCTCTTGACGGCAGACGTCGATCACCGCGCCGGCCAGATGCCCTTCTTTCAAGGCTTCCACCAGGTCCGCGTCGACCACTGCCACGCCGCGGCCGACGTTGATGAATACTCCGGTGGGCTTGAATTGCTTGAACAGCGCCGCGTCGTACAGGTCATGGGTGTTCGGCGTGTTGGGCAGCAGATTGATCACGTAATCCACTTCACCGACCAGTCGCGGCAAATCAGCCAGCGCGGCCACTTCAACAAACGGTGCCTGTTCCCGGGCTTCGCTGGCGATGCCGTACAACTCGACGCCAAACGGCACGAGGAACTTCGCCACGGTCTGGCCGATGTCGCCGGTGCCGACGATCAGCACTTTGCGCCCCGCCAGACTTTGGCCCAGGCGATTGTCCCACTTGCGCTCGACCTGGCTGACCAACCGCGCCAGCACCTCGCGCTCGTGGCCGAGCATGTAGGTCAACACGTATTCGGCCATGACCTGGCCGAAAATCCCCACCGCCCGGGTCAGGCGATAGTGACGTGGCAAGCCGTCGGCCAGCAGCGGCGTGATGCCGGCCCAGGTCGATTGCAGCCATTGTGGTTGGTGGCCCTGGCGCAGCAGGTTGGCCAGCAAGTCCGGCTGGCCGAGCCAGATCGGGCAATCAGCGGCCTGGCGCGCCAGTTCGGCGGAGTCGCCGCTGGTCAGCACTTCCAGCTCGGGCGCTGCCTGACGCAGCAGTTGGGCGTACACAGGGTGGTCGTGTTCAGCAATCAGAACGCGCATGGTTCAAACCTTTCGAAAACAGAGCAGACGGCCGCCGACGGAGTATCGCTCCATCGCGCTGGCCATCGCCAAAATCATTCCAGTGTTTCATACAGGCTCTGAACAGAACCTGTCTGCCGATCACATCGGGTCGTTGCGGCGCAGTAACTCTTCGGGCAAGTGTTCGATGTACTCGTCCTCGGCCGGCGGCATTTGCAAGTGATAACCCTGTTTCTCAAGGTTTTCCAGGACCACGGTGATGTCCTCGCGCGACAGTTTGCGCTCAGGGGTCAGCACCAGATCGAAGGCGTGATGCGGCTTGCCGAACGCCGCCATCAACGATTCCGGGACGCGCTCCAGTGCATCGCTTTTGAGCACATAGAGGTACATCTCGTTTTTCTTCAGACTGCGGTAGATGGAACAAATACGTTTCAAGGCTGTTCTCCGGCGGTGGCCAGGCTGTCGAGCAGCGCCTGGCCCATCAATTCGCGGCGCCAGCCACGCAACGAATCAGGCAATTGGTAAGGACCGTTGGGGTAGCCGCTCTTGAGCAGCGCTTCCAGGGTTTTCTTGCGCAGCATCAGTTCTGGCGCGATGTTCAGGCGTTCAGCTTCGGCCTGGCCGATCGCCCGCAGTTGCTTGACCAGCACGGCGGCGTCCACCGGCAACGGCTCTGGCACCGCTGGCGGCCATTGATCAGGCGAAACACTGGCAGAACGCTTGATCAGATCAAGCAGGAATTCGCCGTCCTGACGCACGGTGCGCGGGTGCATGTCTTCGATTTTCGCCAGCGCGCCGAGGTTGTCCGGCTGAGTCCGCGCCAGCGGCCACAGGGAATGCTCACGGACGATGCGGTTGCGCGGCAGATCCCGCGCGCGAGCTTCGTGCTCACGCCAGGCGCAGAGTTCACGCAAGACCGCGAGTTGCGCGCGGGACAGTTTCCAGGCGAGTTTGGCTTCGCGGTAGACCTCGTACGGGTCGACCTCGCGGCGCAGGTTGGCCACCAGTTCGGCGCCGTCCTCCAGCACCCAGTTGTATTTGTCTTCGGACAGCTTCGGCTGCAGGCGTACGTACACTTGCGCCAGGTGCAGGGCATCTTCGGCGGCGTAGCTGATCTGGGTGTCGGACAGCGGACGTTGCAGCCAGTCGGACCGGGTCTCGCCCTTGGGCAGGTCAATGCCGAGCACTTCCTGGACCAGCCGCGAGTAGCCCATGGAGAAACCGAGGTTCAGGTAGGCGGCGGCCAGTTGCGTGTCGAACAGCGGCGCCGGCAGGCTGCCGGTCAGGCGCAACAGGACTTCGAGGTCTTCGCTGCACGCGTGAACCACTTTGACCACGGCCGGGTTTTCCAGCAACGCGGCCAACGGCTGCCAGTTGTCGATGGTCAGCGGATCAATCAGGTAAGCGCGTACGCCATCGCCGATCTGCAGCAGGCCTGCGATCGGGTAAAAGGTGTCGACCCGCATGAATTCGGTGTCGAGGGCAACGAATGGCAGCTGCTGCCACTCGGCGCAAAACTGACCGAGGCTATCGTTGTCGCGAATCCAGTGAATATCGATGGCCACACGGCTCTCCCTTGAAGAATGGCGCGCAGTATATATCGCCCCCGGCGATTTCCGCGCATCCACTGAACAAGAGCTTTAGCGAAAAGACCTGCTTAAAGGCAAGAAATGTCTGACGAAGAGAGGTTAGCCGGTCTTACGCAGCACGTAGACCCGCATCCGCGCGCAACCGGGAAAGAAGTCCTGGTGACTCAGCAGGCTGAAACCCGCCTGTCTGAACTCGGCTTCCAGCAACCACTTGTTCGGCAGCGGCTGGGGTTGCGCGCCTACCTCGGCGGTTGACCGGCGCCTGAAGCGACGTTCAAGCCGAACCGCGACAATCACCGTGTCGCGGCTGACGCGGTGGAACTCCCCCAGCATGGCTAATCGATGTTCCGGACTGGCGATATGTTGAAACAATTGCATGCAAATCATGCAATCCACCGCGTTCGCCGATAATCCAATGGTGAACGCCGAACTCTGAAAGGTCTTGATCCGCGTCAGCAACTGTTGCGGGTGATGGGTGCGGGCGTGATCGAGCATGTCCTGGGACGGGTCCGACGCCAGGATCACCCGATTCCCGTGTTCGGCCAGCACCGGCCAGAAACACCCGGCACCACACGCCACGTCCAGCAACAAACCCGGCTCGCCGGCGACCTTGAGCGCGTTGCGCACCAACTGCTCGACGCGCCAGAACGCCAGGCGTCCGGCCAGGCCACGGGGTTGCGGCTGCAGGCAGACGCGAGCGTGTTCCTGATCGTAGCGCCGGGCGAACTCAAGCTCGATGGCGGATGGGGGCAACGCAGACATGTGCATGGGCTCTTATTGGAGGATCTACCGGCCGCAGATTAGCGGCCGGCCCGTGAAAAAAAGGTCGAAGCCCTCACTTTTTCGCCAGCACACCGTCGATGACTGGCGCGCGGCAGCCGGCGAACATGTCCAGGTCGGGGTTGTAGACCGTGCTGTCGACCTCCAGCAGACCGAGCATCGAATGGAACAGGTTGTCCTGGCTCAAGGGCTTTTCGCGACTCAGTTGCAGACAATGGGTGTCCACCGCGAACGACTTTTGATAGCTGTCGGAGAACCACGCCAGCATGGCCACATGTTTCTGTTGTTCCGGCGCCATCATGTAAGGCGTGCCGTGGAGGAACAAGTTGTACTCGCCCAGGGATTCCCCGTGATCGGACAGGTACAGCATCGCCGTATCGACTTTGTCCTGGTTGCTGCGCAATAGATCGATCAGGGTCGACAGTACGTGGTCGGTGTACACCAACGTGTTGTCGTAACCATTGACGATACTGTCGCGACTGCAATTGTTCAGCGCATTACTTTCGCAAACCGGGGTGAAGTGTTCGTACTCTTTGGGGTAACGCTTGAAGTACTCCGGGCCGTGGCTGCCCATCTGGTGCAATACCAGCACGGTGTCTTTATCCAGGGTGTCGATAAAGTGCTGTAAACCTTGCAGGAGAATTTCATCGCGGCACTCACTGCTGGAGCACAACACCGGGTCTTTCAAGTTGCTGACGTCATCAATAGTCACCCGATCGCAGGTGCCTTTGCAGCCCGACTGGTTATCGCGCCAGATCACGTCCAGACCGGCGCGTTTGAGTACGTCCAACAGGCCTTCTTCGTTCTTCGCCTTGCTCGCGTTGTAATCCTTGCGCCCCATGTTGGAGAACATGCAAGGCACCGACACCGCCGTTTCCGTGCCGCAGGAATGCACGTCAGTAAAGGCAATCAGGCCGGCCTCTTTACTCAGTTTTGGTGTGGTGTCGCGGTCGTAACCGAGGATGCCGAAGTTTTCGGCCCGGGCACTTTCGCCGACCACCAGCACCGTCAGGGATTTGCGACCATGGGTCTGCCAGGTCAGGTCTTTGCGGGCGTCTTCACCGATCTTGATAAAGGGTTGTCGCGCCGACACCACCTGCTCGCGCAGATAACCGACCGAGGCGCCGATGTAGTTGCTCGGCACCACCATCAAATGCAATTCATGGTGATTGCGAAACAACGACGACAGCCCCTGATAGTTCACCAGCGCCACGCCACCAATGACCGCCACAGACGCCACACTCACCAAGACCTTACTTAATAGATCACGGTGCCAGGCGCGATAACTGATCGGGGTTTTCCACAACAACCACGAGGGCAGAACACCCAACAGGACAATATAAGCAAACAACTTTATCGAGAGTAAGTCGCGCACTTCCGTGGCATTGGTTTCGGCGAAGTTGCGAAACATGCCGGCATCGATCAACACACCGTACTGATTCATGAAGTAAGCCACGCCGGCACTGACCATGAAGATCAGCGTCAGCAACGGCTTCAGCACAGGCCGGAACGCCAGCAGGGTCAGCACCACGTTGAACGCACCGAACACCATGACGCCAAACGCCACACGCATCGCCATGCCCTGGGCATTGGTGGCGGTGATTTCGAAAAGGTGCTGCCAGAGAACCAGATTGAATCCGGCTAATAAAAAGGCGCTGGCAATCAGTGTCACCCACTCGGGGCGCACGGCTTTGAATTTCAACATGCGGATCGACTGTTCCTGAAAAGAAGTGCCGCCGGCCAATGTGAAAATTTCATTTTCCGCGACAGCACAAACTTTAAGCAGGCAACCATCAATTTTTCGTGAAAAAGAAGCCAACGATTAGTTGGCTCCCGATATAAACATGAAACTTTCAAGTATTTGCGAAACAGTCAGGCCTGGTTCAGGTACCAGCGCCAATCCTGCTCCCCGACCTCGCCCATGAACTGCCGATACTCAGCTCGCTTCACCGCCAGGTACACGCCGAGGAATTCAGCGCCGAACGCTTCCCGCGCCCAAATCGAACCTTCCAGCGCGCGCAATGTGGTCAGCCAGTCGGTGGGCAGCAGTTCGGTGGCCTGGGCGTAACCGTTACCTTCTACCGGTGCGCCGGGGTCGAGTTGCTCGCGGATGCCACGGTGAATGCCGGCCAGAATCGCCGCCGCGGCCAGATACGGATTGGCGTCGGCTCCGCAGATGCGGTGTTCGATGTGCCGGGAGAACGCAGGTCCGCCGGGCACCCGCAGGCTGACGGTGCGGTTATCCACGCCCCACGTGGCGGCCAGCGGCGCATAGCTGTTGGTCTGGAAACGCCGATAGGAGTTGGCGTTCGGGCAGAACAACAGCAACGAATCGAGCAAGGTGCTGAGCATGCCGCCCACTGCGTGCCTGAGCAGCGGTGTGCCGTCGGGCGCTTCGCTGGCGAACAGGTTGTTGCCGTCCTTGTCCGCCAGGCTGACGTGCATGTGCATGCCGGTGCCGGCCAGGTCATCGAAAGGTTTGGCCATAAAACACGCCGCCATCCCGTGCTTGTGCGCCACGCCTTTGACCAATCGCTTGTAGCGCACCGCTTCGTCCATCGCCTGCAACGCATCGGTACGGTGTTCGAGGGTGATTTCCACCTGGCCCGGGGCGTATTCGGAAATCGCCGTGCGCGCCGGAATACCCTGGAGTTTGCAGGCGCTGTAGAGGTCGGCGAGGAACGGCTCGATCTGCTCCAGTTCACGCAAACCGTAGACTTGCGTCGCTCGTGGCCGCCCGCCATCGACGTCGCGCGCCGGTTGTGGCCGACCGTTGCTGTCGCGCTGTTGATCCAGTAAATAAAACTCCAGCTCCGCCGCCATCACCGGGTAATAGCCGTCGGCCTGCAAACCCTCGATGACCTTCGCCAGCAAGTGACGCGGGTCGGCAATCGTGGCCGGCATTCCTTCCTTGGGGTGCATGCTGACCTGCACCGCCGCCGTGGGAATCAAGCGCCACGGCATGCGTTGCAAACTGCCGCTGACGGGATAGGCGCGGCAATCGATATCGCCGACGTCCCACACCAGTCCGGAATTTTCCACGTCATCGCCATTGATGGTCAGGCCGAGAATGGTGCTCGGCAAGGGCCGGCCGCTTTCGTACACCGCCAACAGTTCATCGCGATGCAGCAATTTGCCCCTCGGCACGCCGTTGTTGTCGAGGATGAACAACTCGAACATCTCGATATCCGGGTTCTGCTCCAGGAAGGTCAGGGCTTCTTGCTGCGTGGCGAAGGAGGTCGTGGCACAACTCATGGGAGTTCTCGTTTTTCCGTGTCAGGCAAACGCGCAGGCGTTGCCGGTTTGATCCCGGCGCTCAGCCTGGAACCTGTAGGAACAATTAACGGGAAACGCGAGAATCCGGCGGGCGCGCATGACGACAATGCCACAGCGCCCAGAAGGCCAGTTCGGAGGGAAGTGCTGAGAGGGTTGGCGCGGTGGCAGGCAGGAATCGACGACCGAGGCTGGATGCTTGGTGGTGGAGTGCGACTGGCCAACCGTCCATAGAAGAAACCGCAGAAAACAGATGAGTTGCAGCGTCACATGGGTGGATATTCCGTTAAATCGGGAATTGGAGAACTTTGGTTGCAGTCTGGCTAAACATTACGCAACCCACTGCAAGGTGCCTTGTAGCAGCTGCCGAGGTACGAGGCTGCGTTCGGCTGCGAAGCAATCGTGAAATCAGGCGACGCGGTGTTTCATTAAAAACGCGTGCTCAGGTCAGACGACTGCTTCGCAGCCGAACGCAGCCTCGTACCTCGGCAGCTGCTACAGGTCGCGTTTCGGATCAAAGCCCCGGTTGACGGCGGTTTATTTAATTTCTAGATACCACCCCAGACTTTCTGATTTGCCGCTGCCCGGCCCCTCGCGCCTAATCAAGACCTTGTTCTTGAAGGCTTGCTTATGGAAAACGTTCGCGCAACTACCCGCCCTGCCCTCTGGTTAATCGCCAGCATTATTCTCGTCGCATTGAACCTGCGCCCGTCCATGGCCGCGGTCGGCCCCTTGCTGTCAGCGATTCGCGGGGACATCCCGCTGAGTTTCAGTACCGCCTCGCTGCTGACCATGCTGCCCGTCATGGCCATGGGCCTGGCGATGTTCCTGGGCATGCGCGTCGCGCAGCGCTTCGGTGAACACCGGACCATTGTCCTGTCCCTGGTGATCATCGGTGTGGCCACGGTCTCGCGGCTCTACTTGGACAGCACCCTTGAACTGATCCTCAGCGCCGTACTGGCTGGGGTCGGGATCGCCCTTATTCAAGCGGTGATGCCGGCGCTGATCAAGTCGCGCTTCAGCGACAACGTCTCGCTGTTCATGGGTTTGTACGTCACCTCGATCATGGGCGGTGCGGCCATCGCGGCCTCGTTCTCGCCGTTCGTGCTGGCGCAGACCAGCAGTTGGCGCATGGGCCTGGCGATCTGGGCACTGTTGGCGCTGCTGGCCCTGGGTTTCTGGTTTGCCCAACGCTCGGCCATCCCGCAATTACCCGCCGCGCCGAAGGGTCGCCAGGAATCGTTCGTCGGTAATTCACGGGCGTGGTTGCTCGCCGTTTTCTTCGGTTTGGGCACCGCGTCATACACCTGTGTGCTGGCCTGGCTCGCGCCGTATTACGTGGAAAAAGGCTGGAGCGAACAGAACGCCGGTTTGCTGCTCGGGTTTCTGACGGCCATGGAAGTGATCTCCGGTTTGATCACCCCGGCGATTGCCAACCGCAGCCAGGACAAGCGTCTGGTGCTGGCGGTGTTGCTGGCGTTGATCATGGCCGGTTTCTGCGGCCTGATCCTCAGCCCGGAACGCTTCAGTCTGCTGTGGCCGTGCCTGCTGGGCCTGGGCATCGGCGGTCTGTTCCCGATGAGCCTGATCGTGTCCCTCGATCACCTGGACAACCCGCGCCGCGCGGGCGGCCTGACCGCTTTCGTGCAAGGCATCGGCTACCTGATCGCCGGGCTCTCGCCGCTGATTGCGGGAATGATTCGCGACCAGTTGGGCAGCTTCGAATGGGCCTGGTGGTCACTTACCGCGGTGATGGCGGTGATGATCGTGATGGTGTTGCGCTTCAACCCGAAACGTTACGCGCAGCATATCCAATAGTGTTCGACGGTCCTTTCAAGGCCTGCCTCCTGGCTGATCAGCCCATTCCTTGAAAGGACCTCTGCAAGTAATTGCGGCCATGTATTTAAAAACTCGCCCGTGCCCGCAGGCCGGCCTACCTATCATTGGCGTCTTGCACTTGAACGCCGGGGGAGCACTCATGAAACAAGTCGGTTTTGCAGCAGCTCATTGGGGCATGTTGATCTGGGCGATGCTGATCGCCGCGTCTTTTTTTGCCGCAGCGGAGGTCGGCCAGGCGATTGATCCGATCCTGTTAACCGGGTTGCGCCTGCTGTTTTCAGCCTTGATGTTCCTGCCGCTGCTGCTGTTGAAAAACCACTCGCCGATCTCGGTCAAAGGCTTGCTCGCCCACGCGGTGCTCGGGCTGTTGCTGGCGACGTATTTTGGTTCGCTGTTCGAAGCGCTGCGCTACACCACGGCGGTCAACACTGCGACCCTGTACACGCTGGTGCCGTTGATGACGTTGTTCTTTGAAGTGTTCCTGCTGCCGAGCCCAAGCCTGAAAACCCGCTTGTTGCCGATGCTGATTGCGGCGGTTGGCGCGGTGCTGTTGATCCTCAAGGGGTCGGCGCCAGGGGAATTGCCGGCGCTGTATCCGGTGGTGGTGTTCGGCATCGGTTGCCTGGCGATGGCGCTGTATTCGCCCCTGAGCCAGCGTTTCAAGGCCAAGACTTTGAAGGGTCGTGACCCGGTGGCGATGACCTTCTGGAACATGCTGTTCGGTTCATTATTTCTGCTGGTGTTCTGCCTGTTCAGCGGCGGCTGGCGCAGCGGTGCACAACTGGCGGTGAGCGATATGTTGTGGCTGGTGTATCTGGCGCTGTTTGGCACCCTGGCGACTTTCTGGCTGCTGCATCGGGCGATCGGGGTGATATCGCCTTCGACGGTGATTTCCTATGTTTATCTGAATACGTTGTTTGTCACGCTGTTCCATTGGTTCTGGCTGCGGCAACAACCGGCGCTGATCGAGGTGTGCGGGGCAGTGTTGGTGGGAGTCGGGATGTTGGCGCTGGTGGTCAGCAGCCGGAATGTGAAAACCGTTACCGCTTGAAATCCGATCAGTGTGGGAGCGAGCTTGCTCGCGATAGCGGTGTGTCATTGAGCATTGATGCTGGCTGACACGACGCCTTCGCGAGCAAGCCCGCTCCCACAGGGGATCGGAGTTGGATGCAAATATTGAATTCACCCTGGACCAAATGTGGGAGCGAGCTTGCTCGCGATAGCGGTGTGTCATTCAACGATGATGTCGACTGACACGACGCCTTCGCGAGCAAGCTCGCTCCCACAGGGGATCGGAGTTGGATGCAAATATTGAATTCACCCTGGACCAAATGTGGGAGCGGGCTTGCTCGCGATAGCGGTGTGTCATCGAGCATTTGATGCTGGCTGACACGACGCCTTCGCGAGCAGGCCCGCCCGCAGGGGGATCGGAGTTGGATGCAAATACTGAATTCACCCTGGACCAAATGTGGGAGCGGGCTTGCTCGCGAAAGCGGTGTGTCATTGAGCGTTGATGCTGGCTGACACGACGCCTTCGCGAGCAAGCCCGCTCCCGCAGGGGGATCACTGCATGGCGGGGGTCACCGGGCTCCAGCGGGTCATTTCCCGCTCAAGGAAGTTGGCCACGGCCAGCAGGCGTTCTTCTTGCCAGTGCGGGCCGATGATCTGGATGCCGATCGGCAGGCCGCTGACCGGGTCGTGCCCGGCGCGGATGACCACCGCCGGGGAACCAGAGAGGCTGAACGGGAACACGAAGGCGTAGCGATCCCGGTCCAGCAGCGACTCGCCATGGGCGAACGCGACGTCCGGGAACACCGGGCAGATGAACAAATCGTGCTGATTGAAAAACTTCGCCAGTTGATAGCGAAACGTGTCGATCATGATCCAGTCGCGCTTCATTTCATCGACGCTCAACTCAACCTCTTCGCTCAAGCGAATCAGCTCCGAGGTGGCCGGCGTGTAGGTCTGTTTGTCCATCGACGCAAACAGCTTCTTCCAGCTACGCCCGGCATCCGCGCCGGTGATGAACACTCGCCACAGCACATCGCTGGCGTCGTCGAGCATCGGCGGCGTGGTCGAGGTCACTTGTTCGACCACACTGCTCAAACACGCTTCGACCCGTTGCAGCACCTGCTTCACCGCCGGGCTGACTTCGGTCCGCGCCGACTCCCAGGACAATGCGACACGCAGCTCCGCCAGCGGTTTGCTCTCGGTGAATGGCACGTCGACGGTGTCCGGATCGTGACCGTCAGCGCCGCTGATCAGTTGTCCGAGCAGCGCCAGGTCATCGACATAACGGCCCATCACGCCAAACGCCGAGGTCAGGTGGAACAGCCCGGAGCGGTCGTTGGGAAACTGCCCGGTCAACGGCACGCGGCCCTGGGTCAGCTTCAAACCGCAAACCCCGTTGAAATGCGCCGGAATGCGCACGCTACCGCACGCATCCGAGGCCAGCCCGGCCGGCGAACAACCCGCCGCGATCGCCGCCGCTTCACCGCCACTGCTGCCTCCAGCGGAACGTTGCGGGTCGTAAGGGTTGAGCGTGCGGCCATACAACAGGTTGTCGGTTTCGAAGGCCATACACAGCTCGGGCACGTTGGTGATGCCGAGGATGATCGCGCCGGCCTCACGCAACCGGGCGACCACCGTGGCGTCCTCCTGGCTGGCTGCGCCGAGCAACTCTTCCAGGCCACGGGACATGCGAAAGCCGCGCACATGGCAGACGTCCTTGATGGTCATCGGGATGCCGTGCAACGGCCCACGAATATTGCCGATGCGCGCCATCTCATCGGCTTCCCGGGCCTGCCGGCGCAACTCGTCAGCAGACTCCAGTTGAATCAACGCATTGATCTGCGGGTTACGTTCGGCAATCCGCTGAAGGTAGAACTCCAGCAGACTGACACTGGTCAGCACGCCGCGGCGCAGCAGGCCGGCCATTTCCCGCAGGGTCAAGGTGTCCGGATTGAAAATGCTCATCAGTGCTCCGCTTTGCTGCGTAGCAGCTTATTGGGGATGTGGTACATGTTGCGCACCACCAGGGAAAACGCCTTGACCGCCAGTTTCGGCCGGCGGGCGATGGCTTCCAGGGCTTCTTCGGTCATGGTCAGGACATGCCGCAGGGCTTCGGGGGTGATGTTCAGCGGCGGGTAAAAACGCAGCACCGGATGCTCGGCTTTTTCATTCATTGAATGCCCGGCGTGCACGCCACGCTTGCCCAACTCCATGCTCATCAGCGCTTCGTAGACCGAGCCGCGCAAACGCAGGCCAGTCATCAGACCGACACCGGGCACATCCTCGACAATCTGCGGGTAACGCTGGGCCAACCGTTGCAGGCCATGACGCAGTAAACCGCCGTTGACCCGCGATTGCTCGACCAGGTTGTGCTCCTCGATATAGTCGATCGCGGCCAGCGCCGAAGCGCAGCCCACCGGATGACCGCCGTTGGTACGCTGGTCCGGCTCGATCTCGCGTAATGGGTATTGCGTGCTCAGACGCTGGCTGTACATCGCGCAGGCGAACGAGGTGTAGCCGCCGGTCAGGCCTTTGGAAAGGATCATGATGTCCGGCACGATGTCGTCGTACTGCACGGCGAACCATTTGCCGCAGCGGCCGAAACCGGTCTGGATTTCGTCGGCGATCAGCAAGGTATCGGTGGCATCGCACAGGGCACGGATGTTGGCCATGTAGCCGACCGGCGGCACCTGCAAATGCGCGCCGCCGAGGATCGGCTCGACATACACCGCACACACGCCCTCGCCCACGGCCTTCTGCAACGCGGCGAAATCGCCGTACGGCACGTAGGTCACTTCCGACGCGGCGGTGCCATAACTGCGATGGTGCTGTTGCTGGCCGAGGATGCTCATCGCCGCCAGGGTCTTGCCGTGGTAGGAATCGCTCATGACCACGATCCCGCGCCGATCCTTCTGTACCTTGAGCACATAACGCATGCTCTGTTCGATGGCTTCGGCACCGGAGACCATGTACTGCACATCGCCCCACTCACCCGGCACCAACGCTCGCAGGCGCTCGGCCAGTTGGTCTTGCACCGGGTGCACCCGACCTTCGGGAACCCAAGCCATGTGATGCAACTGGGTCTGCACCGCCTCGCGCACCGTCGGGTTGCGATGACCGACGATAAACACCCCGTAACTACAGGCGCAGTCGATAAAGCGCTTGCCGGTATGGTCGGTGACATAGATGCCATCCGCGTCCTTTTCGACGCTGGTCTTGCCCATGCGATAGAGCTTGGTCGCCGAGGCACTCCAATGCCGCTGGCAATCATCCAGCAGTTGTTCATGCGGCATGGTTAAGGACATGGCTGAAAGTCTCCTTGATGATGTTGGCGGCGCGCTGGATGTGTTCGGCGCGCGCGGTAACCGGGCAACGCAAAATCAATTCGCGGCCACGGGGTGGACTGACGTAGATGCCACGCTGATACAGCTCTTCGCACAAATCGACGGGGTTGACATCGGCGGCCAACGGCAGGCTGACCCAGGCGCCACACGCGACGGCGCCGAATGCGGTGAGCGCTTGCGCCAGGGTCTGGCCGTTGTTGAAGCATTGTTTGGCCGAATCGTGGGCCTTTACATAATCGAGTGCCGCCATCGCGGCGACGCAGGCCATCGGGTTACCGGCCGTGGTGCTGCCGTGCTTGGCCGGGCTGCTGCGACCGTAAACCTGATAGGCCATTTGTTCGCTGCAGGTATAAGTGCCGATCGGAATCGCACTACCGCCCAACGCGCCGCCCAGCACCACAATGTCGGGGGTGTTGTGGTAGCGCTGAAAACCAAACAACGTGCCCAGGCTGCCCAGGCAACTTTGCACATCGACCGCGATGACCGGCGCCGAGACCTTGGCCGCCGAAGTATAGAGCTGATCAAGCAGCGCTTGGTCGATCAGACGCAGGCGACCGTCTTCATCGATCACGGTGCTGGTGTGGCACACCGCGAAGCAATCGTTCCAGTCGACCTTGCCCAGGTCGCGGGCATCACTGATTCCCACCAACTCGAAGCCGAGGAAACGCTGGATCTCCAGATAGTCTTGCTCCGCGCCAAGGCATCGCCCGTAACTCAGCGAGCCATAGTCGCCGCCCTGGATAAACACGATGGTGTTGCCCTTGGGCTTGAGGCCTTTGCACAGTTTCAAGGCACCTTCGAACGCTTCATCGCCGGAGCTGCAGATATAAGAGCTGACCAGCGGCGCCGGCAGCAGCTCGGCCAGTCGCTTGCAAAAAGCAATCAGTGGCTCGGACATCAGCACCCGATTCGACAAGCCCATGCGGTCGGCTTGCAGGCTGACCGCCTCGATCACCGTTGGCACCTGAAAGCCGAAACCGCCGGCCAGGTCGATGATCTGGCGGCCATCGCCGTCGGTGTACGTCTCGTACTGACCTGAAATGATCTGTTTGTTATTGGTTTTCATAAAGAGGTCTCAGCGGTAGCTCAAGGCGTTGAAAATGCGTCGACGGTCGTCAACGATGGCTTCACGGCCATGCATCACTCGACGGTTGTCGATCATCACCATGTCGTGGTCGCGCCAGCCGACCGGGTAGGTGTATTGCGCAGAAACAGCGGCGATTTCCACCAGGAACTCGGCGGGAATCGGCTGCCCGGACACGGTGTCGATCACCGGCACTTCATAGTTGAAGGACGGTCCGAGGATGCTGTTGGCGAAGGTCGGGCGCTGGCTGAATTCAGAGACCAGAATCGCCGGGGTGCTGAAGGCGTAGTGGATCGAATCATCGACAGGATTGAAGGTGATCACAGTCTGCGGATCGCCGCCAACAATCTGCATCAGATCGTCGATGCTGACCGCCGCCGGGTCCGAGAGCGCTGGCGAATAGTGGCAAACCAACCGACGCCATTTGTCGCCGGCGACGGTGCGGCTGTAGCGAATCGGGTTTTGCTCGAAGAAGGTGCGGCAGGCCGGCGACAGTTTCGCCAGCACTTTTTCGCCGTCGCACAACGTGGTTTGCGAACCTTTGCGCGGCGCTTCCTGGCAATAGAACCAGGTGATGTCCGGCCAGAACGGTGAGTTGCCATTCTCGCAATGCAAGCCAATTTCCTGTCGGCCCGCATCCACCAACTGCGCGGCGCCACCGACCATGATCCGCGCCGGATCGAGGCTCAGCCGCGAACTGTTTTGCCGCACATAGGCGCTGAAATCCTCAGCGCTGTGGATGCAATTGCGTAACAGGACAACCCCGTAGTGCCCCAGCAATTCGTACAGCTCGGGTTTGCCGAGGCTGGCGAAATGGTGTGGCTCGATAATGGAGATGTCGGAACTTTCACAGCGATAGGCAGGCGTGTTCATCAGCAGCATTCCCTTGCAGGTCGGCGAAAACAGTGGCGATATCGGCGCGTTTCGGGCGGCCGGTGACGGTATAGAGTTGTTCGAGCAATGGATCGTCCTTGGTCAGCAGCCACAGGCGGCTAGGGCGCTCGATGTCGGAGAAGTGCCGGGTTGACCAAGCGGCCAGTTCTTCGCGATCCGGCGCCGACTCGACACAGAGCAACGCCACCAAACCATGGGTTTCATCAAAGAACACCGCGGCATCGCGCACGCCGGGATACTCGCGGTACTCCAGCTCGACTTGTTCCGGGCTGACGTTGCGGCCATTGGGCAGGCAAATCACATTCTTCTTGCGACCCCGGACGTAGAGATAGCCCTCGGCATCCAGTTCGCCCAGGTCGCCGGTGTCCATCCAGCCATCGTCGGACATCGAACAGGCGCTAGGGTCCTTGCCCGAGTAACCGCTGAACAACGAGCTGCTCTTGACCTCGATGGTCTGGTCGGCGCCGATGCGCACCTGCACATGCGGCAGGGGTTTGCCGACACTGCCCAGACGTTGGTGCTGCGCGGTGTTCATGCTGACGACGGAGGCGTTTTCGGACAGGCCATAACCCTGGAACACCGGGATGCCATCCTCGGCGAGGGCATTGAGGATATCGATGCTGACGGCCGCGCCGCCGCAGGTGATATGCACCCCCGAATGCAAGTAACGGGACAGGCGTTCGCTGTGTGCATCGCCTTGGGCCAGTTGCTCGTAAAAACGATTGAGCATGACCGGCGGCACCGTCAGTGCCGTCGGCTCGACCCGCAGGATCCACTCGATCAAACGCTGCGGCGAAGTGCCCGGTTCGCCGAGTAACGGTTCACCTTCTGGTAAAAAGTGCACGATCCCGCCGGCCAACAACGGCAAGTACGCGGCGGTCACTTGCTCCAGCAGCAGGCTCAACGGCACCAGCGACAGGTAACGGCGATGAGCATCGACCGGCATTCCCTGGCGCAGGGAGGTCAACACCGCCCCCACCGCCGCCGTGCTCAGGCGCACACCTTTTGGCCGACTGGTCGTGCCCGAGGTGTGGATGATTTTGCAGATCCAGTCGCTCTCGCCGTCCGGCTCATGCAGCAGCGCTTGCTCCAGGGCTGGATCGCTGAGGCGCCTCAAGCGGCTCGCGGGAAAATCGAGCATCCAGCGCTCGGCCAGCGTGCGCTCGCCGGCGGCATCCACGAGAAAACCGTCGCAGCGCTCGGCCAAATGTTCGGCCTGGGCCTGGCTGAACGCCAGCGGCAAAGGCAACGCAGTGATCCCGGCAAACAGGCACGCCAGATCGGCCACCAGCCAGTCGCTGCTGTTGCGGGTCGCGATCCCCAGCACGACGTGGTCGCCATGGGCCGGGGTGTCAAAACGCCGTTGCAGTTCAGCCGCCAGGTTCAGCGCCCGTGCTTCCAGTTCGCCGTAGGTCATGACCGCCGCGTGTTCCAGACCGGTCGCGGCACAATCGACAGCACAGACTTTCTCGCGATTGGCCTGCAGCGCTTGCCGCAGGTCCGCAATAAAGCGGCCGCTCATGGCTGTGCCCTTGCCGGCAGATCTGTCGGCAACTGGGTGAACAACGTGCCGAGGGTCATGGCGGCGAATCGGGAGCGTTTCGGGTCCACTCGGATAAAACCGGTGACCGGCATTTTCGAATAATAGGAGCCCCAGTTTTTGCCGCCATCGTTGGCCAAGCGCTCTGGGTCGGCGGTCAGCAGCGGTTCGAAATCGATCTGGCAGCTTTCCATCATTTCCCGGACCCGGGGCGTAACGGTGCACAGCAGATAGTGACCACCCATGCACCAGGCCAACAGCGGGATCATGTTGACCATGATCATTCCGGCCGTCAGGTGATGGGAAATCAAACTACCGATTTCAACAATAGTTGACCGATCGATCGTCTTTTCAAAACGTTCGGACAGTATCGTTTCTATTGGTTGCGACAGGTATTGCTCGGAGAACAGCGTCCGGTGATCGGCAAACGTTATACCGGCACAAGACAGAATACGTTCCTCATTGTCCAGTGTGACCGCAAAGTATTGCGGGCTGGGCTCTACCGTCGCCTTATAAGAACTGCGGAATTTTTCTTTCACAACTTCAGTGGCTTGCACCCATAACGGTGTCTGACTTTCAGTGACACGTACCAACACTTCGACCTCCCTGTCCCTATTCAGGACTCCTTTTAAAGTGAGCGAGAATATATTGAGGAAATCTCCGACAGACTATTTAAAAAACCAATTGCTTCCGCTAATATATAAATAAACAACCTTGTCACAAAAATAAAAGATAGTGACGCACATGGATTTTCACCGAGACGGATTTTATGCTTAACAGTAATTTACTCAGAAAACTCGATATGCAGGATCTGATGGTGTTCGTGGCCGTATACGAACAAAGCAGCGTCACCGAGGTCTCTGAAACCCTTTGCGTCAGCCAGTCCACCGTGAGTTACTGCTTGAAAAAGCTGCGCACGAGCTTCGACGACGAGCTGTTCATAAACACCCGTAATGGCATGTGGCCTACTAACAAGGCCACTACGATGTATGGCCACGTGTTGAAAATCCTTAAAAGCATAAACATATGCCATTCCGGCTTACACGCATTCGACCCCACGCAAAAAGAAATCACGTTTAATATCTGCGCACCGGAATATTTTGAACTCCTGATACTTCCTAATTTATTGAAACGATTTATCGGCAGTAGTTTTCCAGTTATTGTGAACATCCAAAAATTCCACCGAGACATTCCGATCGAAGAACTTATCGATGGTCGCTTTGATCTGGTTATTTGTTTTGGCCCCAACTTTCATCGCAGTTCCAAAAGTTTGAAATCACAGATACTGCTGGAAGATGACCTGGTCTGCGTCGTCGATAAAAACTCCGCCCCACCCGAGAACGAGTTCAGCCTGGACAGCTTTGTCGCACGCCAGCACATCTTCCCGACCCCATGGACTTCCGACACCAACATGGTGGATGGCTGGCTCAGCAAATGGGCGTACACCCGCCAGATCGTCGCCCGGGCCAACAGTTACGTGGCTGCACTCAACATGATCCCCGGGACCGATTTCGTGCTCACCCTGCCCCGGCGCATCCAGATGCTGATCAGTAACGATGGCAAGTTCAGCCATTGCAAACCGCCGACCGGTTTACCCAACTTTACGCTGGACATGTTGTGGAATGAAAAACCGGGTCAGGACAGCGCCAACAACTGGTTTCGCGAACAAATTGTCAGTGTCTGTGCGCAGGACGGCTTGTTGTAATAAGAACTATTAACATACAACTTCCCGTTGAATGACCCACCGAAGGCAAATATCGGGCATCACCTCGGCACTTTGGCGAGTGGGTCATCAGCGCGGGCGGCGTGACGCCGAGCGCTTTCGAGCGACAGGTCGTGTTACCTACACGATGTGTCCCACATCTGACATTGAAGTCTCCTACAGGGCATTCTCCTGGCACCATCGTTCCGTTACGATCATTCGCACACGTTTGCGCACCGTCAGCGCAAGGAGCACAGCGAGACAGAACGGATGCTGAACAGTAACTTGCTTAGAAAGCTCGATATGCAGGACCTCATGGTGTTTACCGCCGTGTATGAGCAAAGCAGCGTCACCGGTGTGTCAGAAGCACTCTGCGTCAGTCAGTCCACCGTGAGTTACTGCCTGAAAAAACTGCGCACCAGTTTTGAAGACGAGTTGTTTATCAACACCCGTACCGGCATGCGTCCCACCTATAAAGCCGGCACCATGTACGCCCATGTGCAGAGGATTCTTGAAAGCATCAACCTCTGTCACGCCAGCGCCCAGGCGTTCGACCCGACGTCGCAGCCCGTCACTTTCAACATTTGCGCACCGGAATACTTCGAGCAGTTGATCCTGCCGCGCCTGTTGAAGCGCTTCGATTTCGCCGACCTGCCGGTGGCGGTCAACCTGCACAAGTTCGAAACCGATATGCCCGCCGACGAGTTGCGCGACGGCAGCCTCGACCTGGTGATCTGTTTTGGCCCGAACATTCATCCCGGCCACACCGACTTCAGATCACGGATGTTGCTCGAAGACGATCTGGTCTGCGTCTTCGACAAACGCGCTACGCCACTGGAACCGCGCTTGAGTCTGCAAGCGTTCACCGAACGCCAGCACGTGTTCTCGACACCGTGGTCAGCCGCCACCGACAGGGTCGATGGCTGGCTGGCACGGCAGGCGCAAAAACGTCAGATCGTCAAACGGTCGAATAGCTACAGCGCGGCGCTGAAGATGATCACCGGTACTGATTTCATTCTGACCCTGCCCCGGCGCATTCAGCGTCTGCTGGCCAACGAGGCGGTATTCAATCATTGCGAAGCCCCTAACGGCCTGCCGGGTTTCACCCTCGACATGCAGTGGAGCCAAACCGCCGATCAGGACAGCGCCAACACCTGGCTACGCGAGCAAGTGCTGAAGGTCTGCGCCGAACAGCAAGCCGCCTGAAACTCAGAGGCCGATGGCGATCTTGGTGTAGGACTCGCGATCAATGTCGAGGATTTCCACGCACAACTGGACTTCAACACCCGTCGGCCATTCACACAGATCCTGCACCACGGCCAACAGGCTTTCGGACAGCTGTTTTTTGATTTGCGGCGAGCGACCGCTGAGCAACGCCAGCTTCACATGCACGAAGGCCCGCTCGCCCAATCCGGTCCCGACCTTGAAGGTTTCGACCTTCAGGGCACGGCTCTTGATATCGTGCTCCGCCGCAAACTGACCGGACCCCACCAACGTATTGTTGAGCCGGATCAACGCCACGTCGGCGTTCAACCCGGGCAGGTTGGCGGTGTATTCCATGTGCAGGTGAGGCATGACGGTGCTCCTGAGGATTGGCGGAAAGGGTCTACATATATCACAGCGCCGTCCGGATCCCGGCGGACTTTTAGTGTTCCCCTGCCGCCAGGGACTCACGCAACGCCACGGCTTCCCATACGGCCACCAACACCACCACCGCCGTGGTCAACGCGCCGAGCATCAACGCCGAAAACAGATGATTCAGCGCCAATGGCAGCATCACGAGCAACAACCCCAGGCCGACCAAATGGGACAACGGCGGCAATAGCCGATCAGCCATGACCCATTTGAACAGTGCATTGCCCAGCAGAAACAACCACGGCCCGGCGATGATCGCGAGGATGCCCGCGTCGCTGGCGTGATCCGGATGCATCAATACCAGCTCATCGGCCACGGCACTGACGATAACCCCGGCGACGATCAAGACATGCAGATAGGTGTAGGCAATTCGTGCCTGCCGGCCCGGATCAGCGGAATGGGCAATGCGATGGTGGGCACGCTCAGCGCCGCTGTCGAAATACACCCACCACATGGCGATGCTGCCGAGCACCGCCACCACAAACGCCGTCACGCCTGACAGGCTCAAGTCCAGTTCGGCAAACGTCGCTCCCGTCACCAGCAGCGACTCGCCCAAGGCAATGATCACGAACAAACCACAGCGTTCGGCCATGTGATTGCCTTCGACATTCCAATCTTCCAGCGTCGAACGCCCCAGGCCAGGCACCCAGAAATACAGGGACGGCGAGATCAGTTCGATCAACAGCGCCAGCGCCCAACAGATCAGGCGCTGATCGCCCTCCAGAAATGCGCCAGCGATCCAGAACACCCCGGACAGCACCAGCCAGGCGAGAATGCGCTGGAAATTGCGGGTCATGTTCAGCGGTTCGCCGCGCACCGCCCATATCGCAAACAGCGTGCGCCCGACCTGCATGAACACGAAGGCCCCGGCGAACATCAGCCCATGATCGGTAAAGGCCTTGGGTATCGATGAAGAGAGCAGCAAACCGGCGATCATCAGACCGAACAGCCCGAGGCGGATCGGCAGTTTTTCTGGATCGAGCCAATTGGTAATCCATGAGGTGAAAATCCACACCCACCACACCGCGACCATCATCAGCGCGACTTGCACCGCGCCACCGATGGACAAGTGCGCCAGCAGGGAATGGGAGAGTTGGGTCACCGCAAACACGAAGACCAGATCGAAAAACAGCTCGACCATGCCGACCTTGCCACTGTCGTGGCTACCGCGCCCTCGTAACAACGAACGGGATTGGCTCATGGTTGGGGCTCCGCTGTCAGAGTGAACCGGCGTTGTGCATCTCGGCCAGACCGCGTTCACTCATGAACGCTTCCAGGCGCGAACGCAGCCAGCGTTCGGCCGGGTCGGTGTCGACGTGGCTGAGCCAGACCATGGACAGGTCCAGGGTCGGCGTCTTGAACGGAAAGGGCTCCTGAAACAAATGACCCGACGCCGCCATGGCGCTGGCCGTGTAATCGGGCAGGCTGGCAATCAGGTCCGTCCCCGCCAGCAGGGCCGGCAACGAACTGTATTGCGGCACGGAAAGGACCACGTGGCGCTTGCGGCCAATTTCCGCCAGCCACTCATCGGCGTAGCCACTGACGTTGGCGGTGTGGGAAACCAGCACGTGGGGGCGCGAGCAATATTCATCGAGGGTCAGCGGTGTGTCAGACGCATCGGCGCGCAAAATGCTGGGCAGGATGTGTCGTAGCAATTTGCGCTTGGCGTTGGCCGGCAGGCCGCGGGTCTGGCTGATGCCGACGGTAATGTCACCGGAGGCCAACAGGTCGGGAATCCGCCAGTAATCGACATGCTGGACCACAAATACCACCTTCGGTGCTTCCTGGCGCAAGGCTCGCAACAACGGGGGCAACAGGCCGAACTCGACATCGTCCGAGAGCCCGATCCGAAAGGTCATGGTGCTGCTGGCCGGGTCGAAATCGTGGGTCAGGCTCAAGGCTACCGAGAGTGAATCCAGCGCCGGCGACAGGTGCTGGATGATTTCTTCGGCCCGGGCCGTCGGCTCCATGCGATGGCCGACGCGAATGAACAGCGGATCATTGAACATCGTGCGCAAGCGGTTGAGCGCAGCACTGATGGTTGGCTGGCCAAGAAACAGCTTCTCCGCGACCCGCGTCACGTTGCGCTCGAGCATCAATGTCTCGAACACCACCATCAGGTTGATGTCGGCTTTGCGTAGTTCATTGCGATTCATCCACTGCACCCCGGTCCCCAAGACTTGGGCCAGTTTAGAAAGGCCGGGAGGTGGCGTCTATCGGCATGATCGCCGCGATACGCAGGATCACTGCACCGACAGGGATTTCACCCCCAGGCCCATGACGCGCCCATCGTCCCCGAGCCCCAATTGTTTCGGGCTGATCGCATCGGGCAACTGCACATGAATCCGCATCAACGAGTCGCTGGCGACGGCTTGGTGGATGGCCGCGGTGATCGGGATTTCGATGCGATTGCCTTGAACCGTTGTCAGACGCGTCGTCAACGCTTGTACGCCGTTGATGCTGAACACCACCGTCTGACCGGCATGCATCGGCAGCACGAAACCCAACGCGTCGATCACGATGGACTGAGCCTTCGGCGGCACCCGAAGCAGAATGTCCGCCTCCGCGCCTTCCGACCAGGTGCCCCAGGTTTCCGGTGCGCCCCACCCTTCGGTCAGGTGATGAGTCTTACGGTTGAACGCTTGTTGCTGCCCGACCTTGATCATCGGCACCCAATTCATCGAACGCCCTTCATCCTCGACCGCAAGGCATTGGGTGCACTGCTTCCAGCCCGGCGCCAGCACCACCAGGCCATCGATGCGAGCGAGCAGGTCCGTATCGCTGTTGACGGTCTTCACCGCTTCGAGCATGGAATTATCATCAAGGATGTAAAGCGAGTCTGAGTCGTAGTGCCCGGTTTCCAGCATGCGCCGGGTCTTTTCCTCGGCCCGCTCCAGGGCCTTCGTGCCCATTCGGCCGAGATAAACAGCGTCGGTGTTCATCCCATGGACTGCGGCGTAGTCAGCCAGTGGCTGCCAGGTTTCCGGCTGATTCTGCGGCGGTAACCAACGAATGTTCGCGTAGCGGGAGGCAGCACTGGCCCAGAACGGGTCACGCAACGGTGTCGACCACTCGGCGGCCGGCGCCATCATTCGGCTCAACCGCAGGCCACCCCAACCGTTGCGGGTATCCACGGCCTGGACGCACAACGCCACCGCCAGCAGGCACACCGCCGTCAGCGGCCGATTGCCACGTACCACGAGGTAAATGATGGCAAACACAATGACGTAGAACACTGGCCAGAACATCCGCCCGGACGCCCGGAAGATATTCGCCAACTGGATGATTTTCTCCGGCAACGGAATGCGAACGGTGAACAGGCCGAGACCGATTTCGTTCGTCAGCGCAAACAGCAGCAGTCCGATCAGCGCCAGCACCAGAATGGGCAGACTGCGCACCGCATTGCCAAAGTCGGTTTTACCTCGCAGCAGCACGACGACAGCGAAGATCGCCAGCAATAGCACTCCGGCCCCGAGATAGTTGAAACCTTCGTAATCGCCAGGGCCTTGAGGAAAGTCCGGCAAGACTCCGGACCAGCCACTGGCATTGATCAGCGACAACACATTCATCCGATACAAACCAAAACCAGCCGCCATCGCGCCTTTGCCGACACTGAAATAACCCGCCTGCCAGCAACACAGGCTCACCAGCAAGAACAGCAAAAGCAGTTCGATCAGCGCCGTGCGCCGGGTCAACTGGCCTTTGAGGGTTCTGCCCGCCAGGTCGGCAATCCAGATCAACGCCACCATTGCCAGCAAGTAAGCGTGTACCAGCGCCGTCACCGCCAATAGCGCGCCCCAGGCCAGCCGGCGCTTCTGCACACCGGGATGCAGCGCCAGATACAGCGCGGCCAGAATCAGAAAATGCCCGGACAGGGACAGATGCCCGCCCATGCGCAAAAACATCGGCGGCGAAAACAGAAACAAGCCTGTGCCCAGCAATCTCAGGGCGACATTGGGCGTCACCAGCCCCATTAATTTCCAGGCAAACCAGCCCTGCAGGACAAAACACGCCAACAGCCAGATCCCGAAGTACTGGAACGTCTCGGGCAACCAGGCGTTGAACGGTTTGAACAGCAGGGCCAGCAGCGGATTGGAGTCAGAAAAAATGATCGCGTTGCCCAGTTCCAGCCCGTAGTTCGGGTTAAGTCCGAGCGGAAAAGTCCACGGCGAGTGTCGGAAAAACACCCAGCCCAGGTAATGAGTGGCCGTATCGCCAACTTCCAGCCAGGCAATGTTTTGCGGATCCAGGGCGCGCGGCCCGATCACGATGAAAAACGTCACCACGCCCATCAACAGGGGCAACAATGCGATCGCCCAATGCTTGCCAGAATCCTTCATCGATAGGTCCAAAAGTTGTGCAATACAAAAGTGAAGGCGGGAAGGGTCAACGCCACCGCACCGATCCCCAGCAAGTAATTGAGCCCCGCGATTTGCGCCGCCCAGGCCACGAACATCGCCAACAGGAAACCTGCGCCAGACACCATCATGAAGCGCAGCAATGTGCGGCCACGCAGGCGGGCGGAAAAGCTCCAGGTCGTGTTGATCAAGTAGGACACCACCGTCGCCACGGCAAATGCCACGCCATTGGCCAGGGGCGGCATCGGCATCACGAAGTTGATGAACAACACGGCGACGACCGCATGAAGCGCCGTGACAAACACCCCGGTCACGGCAAACCTCAGCGCCCTTTTGATCAGCGCCGATTTTTCGGCTGACCTCACGGCTTCTGCGCCAGCACGAACACCGTCAGGCCCGCCAGGCGATTCGCCCCCATGAACGGCAGCTCAATGCTGCACAAGGTCTTGAGAATCGAATTCACCACGGGATGATGCTGTTTGAGCTGCGAACGCGGCGGCGACGGTTGCGTGCCTTTGGGCAGCAGCCGCAACGTCGCCGCAATCGGGAACACCGCACCGAAATAATAAGCGCCCTGCTTCACCGTCAAACCAGCGTCCCGTGCGACTGTTTCAAATTGCGCCAGGGTGTAGCGGCGCTTGTGTTCCAGAAAGTCATCGTGCCCGCTCCAGAGAAACTGGAACGCCGGCACCGTCATCAAAAAACGGCTGCCGGACGGGACTTTATCGACATAGGCCTTGAGCAACCCGACGTCATCATCCACGTGTTCCAGCACGTCCATCAGCAGCACCAGATCAGCGTCCACCGCATCGATCCCGCGGCGGTAATGCACCGGTTTTCCAGAGGTGCTGGCGTCCGAGTCAGCGTCATAACTGATGTCGACGCACCAGGCTTCGTTCGCAGCCGTGTGGGTCAGCAGGTGATGGGTAAAAAACCCGGAACCGGCGCCGACGTCGAGAATCTTTTTGATCGGGGCATCACCCAGCAAACGCTTGGTGGCCGCCGCTTTCGACGCGTAATACCAATGCTGGTCAATGCTTGAACCGAGGATGTCGGTTTCCTTGAGATCCATGGTTCAGTCCTTGGGGTTATAGACACGACGCACCAGATAAACCGGTCGGCGTTTGGATTCGATATAGGTGCGGCCCAGGTATTCGCCAAGCACCCCGATGCCGATCAGTTGCAGCCCTCCGAGGAAGGTCACGGCGACCATCAGCGAGGCGTAACCCGGCAGATCGATTCCGGAAACCAACGTGCGCAAAATAATGAAAATAGCGAACGAGAACGACACCAGAGACACGAACAGCCCCAGATAGGTCCAGACCTTGAGCGGGTCGGTACTGAAACTGGTGATGCCTTCCAGCGCGAAATTCCACAGCCGCCAACCGTTGAACTTGGTTTCACCCGCCACCCGCTCCGGGCGCTCGTAATCGACATGGGTAGTGCGAAACCCGACCCAGGCGAACAGGCCTTTCATAAAGCGCCGGGATTCGGGCAGCGACTCCAACGCCTCGACCACACAACGATCCATCAGACGGAAATCACCGACATCCTTGGGCAGCGGTTGGTCAGCGATTCTGTTGTGCAGGCGGTAGAACCAACTGGCCGAGGTTTTCTTGGCCCAAGAGTCGGTGTGGCGACTCACACGATGGCCCAACACCACTTCGTAGCCTTGGCGCCACAAGGCAATCATTTGAAGAATGACTTCCGGCGGATCCTGCAAATCGGCATCCATCGGCACCACCACCTGACCGGTGGCCGCCTGCAAGCCGGCGGTCAATGCCGCTTCCTTGCCGAAATTGCGGCTCAGATCGACGATCCGAATGTGCGGGTCAGACTTCTGGCGCTCCAGAAGCAAATCCAGCGTCGCGTCGGAGCTGCCGTCATTGACGAACACCATCTCAAGGCCCACCAGCGCCTCTTCCTTGAAGACGTCAGTAATCCGCGCGATGAACAAATCAATGGTCGCCGCTTCATTGAATACCGGGATGACGAGCGAAAGCGCCACGTGCCCGGCGAGTTGCGTTCCGTGCTGATGAGTCAATTGATTGCTCTTTTTTATAGTGATTTTTCAACAATCGTTGGTCGCCGAGGTGTTTTCCGGCGCCATGAGCTGCCCCGTATTAAGCAGGAGCAAGGGAGGTGATGCAAGGGCGAAACTGCGGCGGTTTTGGCCATTCTTCCAGCGCTCGATCAGCTGTAGGAAAAGCCTTCAAATCATTGGAAACAAATGCCCGATGGCCAAAAAAACCAGCTCCGCTAGGCTTGCTGACATGCGGCACACAGGTTGTCGCAAATAACGAATCGCATGGAGCGAGCTGAATGTATTTTGAGATTTACAGGCAATCGAAAGGCACCCCGAGTACTGGCAAAGGCCAGTGGCGCTGGCGGTTACGGGCGGGGAATCATGAGACGGTTGCGAGTGGGGAGTCGTATGTGAACAAGGCGGATTGTTTGCATGTGATTGAGTTGATCAAAGGGGTGCATGGGGAGACGCCGGTCAAGGAAATCTAAGCGATAGAGTCAGCTGCCCGTGCGCCACGGGCAGCCCTTGGATCACGAGTTCGACCCTACAGGCAACGACCGCATTGGTCGCACCCTCCCTGCTCAGGAGTTTGGTTTCGATGGAGATGCAAGAAATCAGGCGACGCCTCGCCACACCCGCCATAAAGTTCGTCGCCGGCGGATTCCCACCGACGAATAAAAATGATGAAAGCTGGCTCGGTAAGGTTTTCCTTTTCCGCCCGGATGAAGCAATACCCAGAAACAGCGCCGGCGATCAACTACGCCCCTACGCCCAGATATTCCTTCCCGATCTACCCTTCAACAGCCTGGCCCTTAAAGGGATTCGCCTGCTAACCGTATTTATTTCCGAGCCCTTCCCCGAGCCGCTCGAACCCATGGGCAACAACTGGCTCATCCGGGAATATGGGTTTGATGATGTGCTGGTACGCAAGGAACTTGCAGTCGCAGGTTCGCACCTCAAGCCCTGTGCACTGAAGGCAGAATTGGTGGAGGAAGACTTTCCTCTCTGGGACGGTGGCGGTGTTCCCGTGGAGCTCGAAACGGAAATTCTGAAACTTGAGCGATCTGGGCAAATAGAGTCCTACTACGACCAGATCACTCACACCTACGAACACAAGATCGGTGGTTACCCCTCGTTTTGCCAGCCAGGCATCAACCCTGGTGAGCATTTTGAATTCGTATTCCAGATCTCGTCCGACTCAAAAATCAATTTGAATGTCGTGGACAGCGGCAGCCTGATGTTCTGGAAAAACAAAGTCACCGGGGCATGGGCTATCTACTACGACTTCTATTAACCAAAAACGGTTAGGCCTTGGCCCAGCGGTTAAAAGGACACAGGTCCGGAAAGCGCCAGAAACGAAAAAGCCCCGTAGCTTATTCAACTACGGGGCTTTTTCTATGTAATGGCGGAGAGATAGGGATTCGAACCCTAGGTACCGGTGAAGGTACAACGGATTTCGAATCCGTCCCATTCGGCCACTCTGGCATCTCTCCAACGGCGCGCATCATAACAACACTTTTGCCGGAAGCGAACCCCTTTAAGCAAAATTTTTCCGTGCTATCAGATGCTTGCGTCGGTTAAAGCGGTACGCCCAGACGATTGGCGACTTCTTCGTAGGCTTCGATGACGTCACCGAGGCCCTGGCGGAAGCGGTCTTTGTCCATTTTCTTGCCGGTAGCCTTGTCCCACAGGCGGCAGCCGTCCGGACTGAATTCGTCGCCCAGGACGATGGAACCGTCGGAGAACACGCCGAATTCGAGTTTGAAGTCGACCAGCAGCAGGCCGGCGTCGTCGAACAGTTTGCTCAGGACTTCGTTGACCTTGAGCGACAGTTCTTTCATGCGAACCAGTTGCTCGGCGGTGCCCCAACCGAACGCCACGACGTGGGATTCGTTGATGAACGGGTCGCCCTTGGCGTCGTCCTTCAGGAACAGTTCGAAGGTGTAAGGGTTGAGCTTCAGGCCTTCTTCGACGCCCAGACGCTTGACCAGGCTGCCGGCGGCATAATTACGCACAACGCACTCGACCGGGATCATGTCGAGTTTTTTCACCAGGCATTCGTTGTCGCCCAGCAGTTTGTCGAATTGCGTCGGCACGCCGGCGGCTTCGAGTTTCTGCATGATGAAGGCGTTGAACTTGTTGTTCACCATGCCTTTGCGGTCGAGCTGCTCGATGCGCTTGCCGTCGAACGCCGAGGTATCGTTGCGAAACAGCAGGATCAAGCGGTCAGCGTCGTCGGTCTTGAAAACCGATTTGGCTTTGCCGCGGTAGAGTTCTTCACGTTTTTCCATGATGGGCTCCGCTTGCTAAGTAGGTGGGCTAGGCGATGTGTCGCCAGTCGAGCCCTGAATCTTGATCGGCCAGTTGCAGCCAGTCCGGGTCGCACCCGAGGGTGTCGACAAAACATTGCCGGGCTAGCTGCGGCAGGTTGTTCTTGCTGCTCAGATGGGCCAGGACCAGATGTTGCAGGCCTTGCCAGCCCAACTCGGACACCAGGAATGCCGCCTGGTGGTTGTTCAAATGTCCCAGTTCACCGCCCACCCGCTGCTTCAGGAAGTACGGGTAGTGACCGCGAGCCAGCATGTCACGGCAATGGTTGGACTCGATCATCAACGCATCGAGATCCCGATAGCCGTCCAGCACTTTGTTGCAATACGAGCCCAGGTCAGTCAACAGGCCGAAGCGCCGTTCACCGTCATTGAAAACGTACTGTGTCGGCTCTTGAGCATCGTGGGCCACGGCAATGACTTCGATGTTCAGGGCGCCGATTTGCAATTGCTCGCCGCCGGCCAGGAAGCCCGCGGGTTCAATCGGTTTGCGCATCCCGCGCAGGGTCCCGCGACTGAGGTAGACAGGCAGATTGTAACGCCGAGACAGCAAACCCACGCCATGCGCGTGGTCGGCATGTTCGTGGGTCACGAGTATCGCGCTCAGTTGCGCCGGGTTAACACCCAGGCGCAACAGGCGTTTTTCGGTTTCTCGCAAGGAGAAACCACAATCCACCAGCACATACGTATCAGCGCTGGCTATCAGCGTGCCGTTCCCTTGGCTACCGCTGCCGAGAACGGCAAAACGCATGTGATATCAGCCCAGGTTGTCCTGAATCACGCTCAACACTTTGCGGGCCACATCGGCCGGCGCAACGGTGTTGATGTTTTTCTCGACGGTGACCTGGACGTTCTCGCCAACCTTGCTCAAGCGAACCTGATAACGCTCGGCACGGGCTTCAACTTCTTCCTTGTTCGGCTTGCTGCCGAACAGGCTGCTGAAGAAACCAGGCTTTTCGTCTTTCTTCTCGGCTTTTTCGGCCAGGTTGATGTAGTACAGGCCCAGGCTGCGGTTGATGTCTTCAACGCGCCATTCGCCCTGTTCCAGCGCACGACCGACACTCGACCAGGCGCGGTCCAGATCAGGCCCCACGTTCAGCACCGGGTTGCCGCTGCCGTCTTCGCTCAGGCTGACGCGATTAGGCGTATCGAAATCACGGGAAGCCAGCATGGAGACCGAACCGCCCTTCTCTGCCGTGCGGCTCATGCTCACAAGCAAGTCGTCCACCAGTGCCGCGTCCAGGCCAGTGTTGACCGAGCGGTTGGTGAAATCGACGTTGGCAGTGCTGCCCGAAGGACGCTGGGCGCTGACCACATAGATCTCACTGGTGTTGCGCTGCACGCCTGGCTCGATGCGGACCCGCACGCGGGTTTCGCTGTCGGCGCTGATGCCGGCCGCGCTCAGGCGCTTGGCCATGGCGGCGGACAGTTCGTCGGAATGCTGCCAGGTGGTGGTGAATTCGCCGGTTTGCGGGCGTTGTTCATCCAGACGGAAGCCGTTGTCCTGGAAGAACTGCACCGCCACTGGCCAGACTTCGGCCGGAGGGTGCTGACCCATGACCCAGCTCGAATCACCGCTTTTTTGCAGGGTGTAGTCGCTGGCGTCAGCAATCGCCGACAGCGGCTGCGGACGCGGCACGATGTATTCGCCCTTGGCAGTGTCATCGGCCACGTTACGCGGGATCGGCAGCAGCGGATCCAGACGTTTGGCGGTGCTGACATTCGGTGGCAGTTGCATCGGTGCAGTCTGTTGCGCTTCCAGGTAATCGCTACCACGGTCACGGAAGTAACCTTCCGGGCCCCAGATCCATCCGCAGCCACTGGTGCTGGAGATAATCAAGGCAAGTGCGGAAAGTCCGGCCATTCGCTTCATGCGTTGTACTTCCTCAATTAAACCAGGACGCCGGACTGGCGCATGGCCTGCCGCAGCGGTTCGTGACAGGCAGCGCTGAGCCAGGTGAGCGGCAGACGGATACCGTCCGGCATCAAGCCCATTTCATGCAGCGCCCATTTCACGGGGATAGGGTTGGATTCGATAAACAGCGTCTTGTTGAGCGGCATCAGTTTTTCGTGGATGGCGCGAGCGGTCACGGCGTCACCCTTGAGCGCGGCGTTGCACAGGTCGGCCATGTCACGCGGGGCAACGTTGGCGGTCACCGAGATGTTGCCTTTGCCGCCCAGCAGGATCAGCTCGACAGCGGTGGCGTCGTCACCGGAGATCACCAGAAAGTCTTTGCTGACACCATCGATGATCGCCTTGGCGCGGCTCAGGTCACCAGTGGCTTCCTTGATACCGATGATGTTTTTCACGGTCGACAGGCGGATCACGGTCTCGGCCAGCATGTCGCACGCGGTGCGGCCAGGCACGTTGTAAAGGATCTGCGGGATATCGACGGCTTCGGCGATGGCCTTGAAGTGCTGGTACAAGCCTTCCTGGGTAGGCTTGTTGTAGTACGGCGTGACCAGCAGGCAGGCGTCGGCGCCAGCGCTCTTGGCGTTGGTGGTCAGCTCGATGGCTTCGCGCGTCGAGTTGGCACCCGTGCCGGCGATGACCGGGATGCGCCCTGCAACCTGCTTGACCACGTAACGAATCACTTCGATGTGCTCGTTCACGTCTAGCGTGGCCGATTCACCTGTAGTACCGACCGCCACGATGGCGTGGGTGCCGTTTTGCAGGTGAAAGTCCACCAGTTTGCTCAGGCTGTCCCAGTCGAGACGACCTTGTGCATCCATGGGTGTGACCAGTGCCACCATACTGCCCGCAATCATGCAACCGCTCCTGCCGGAAAAAGAGAGCCGTAATGGTACTGGCGCCAAGATGCTTGTACAAGCGAAGTACTGCGCTGCTGCCATTCCCCTTGGCGCTGCTTTTCGCTACCCTTCAGACTTTGATCGGTACTGATAAGCTCGTACGCCGGGTTCCAGCCTCCATTTTCGGCATCACAAGCCCCGATCCAGCGTTGCCACCCCTCGCTCCGGCCACTCTGGAGCACGTTGCAACCTTCGGCTCGGGTTTTCTGAATTCGTCTGCGCAGGGTCGCCCCCGGTAAAAAAAGCCCGTAGAAGTATCGACCGCTCATCGCTTTAGGAATGCTGCATGTCCACCCCCACAGTTCGCGAACAATTCCTTGTCATCAGTGCCCTCGGCGCCAACCCCATGGAGCTGACTAACGTCCTGTGCCGCGCCAGCCATGAAAACCGCTGCGCCGTGGTCACTTCTCGCCTGACCCGTCATGGCGAGTGCAGTGCCCTGATCCTCGAGATCTCCGGCAGCTGGGACGCTCTGGCCCGCCTGGAAGGCAGCCTGCCGATCCTCGCCAAGAAGCACGCCTTCACGGTCAACGTGGTGCGCAGCGCGGCCCTGGAGAACCGTCCACAGGCCCTGCCGTATGTCGCCTATGTCAGCTCGGCTTATCGCTCGGACATCATCAACGAGTTGTGCCAGTTCTTCATGGACCACAACGTCGAGCTGGAAAACCTGACCTGCGACACCTATCAGGCACCGCAGACCGGCGGCACCATGCTCAACGCCACGTTTACCGTGACGCTGCCGGCCGGCGTGCAAATCAGCTGGCTGCGCGATCAGTTCCTGGATTTCGCCGACGCGCTGAACCTGGACGCCCTGATCGAACCGTGGCGCCCACAAAACCCAATGTAAGGAAGCTTTCATGGCCGTTGCTATCGACCAACCGGTTACCGACTTCGAAGCACCCGCCACCAGCGGGCAGACCGTCAGCCTCGCGAGCCTCAAAGGCAAGCAGGTGGTGATCTACTTCTATCCGAAGGACAGCACGCCGGGTTGCACGACCCAGGGCCAGGGCTTTCGCGATCAGTTGGAGGCTTTTAAAGCCGCCAACACCGAAGTCTTCGGCGTGTCCCGCGACAGTCTGAAATCCCACGAGAACTTCAAAGCCAAGCAGGCATTCACCTTCGAGCTGATCAGCGACAAGGAAGAAGCGCTCTGCCAACTGTTCGACGTGATCAAGCTGAAAAAACTCTACGGCAAGGAATACATGGGCGTTGATCGCAGCACCTTCCTGATCGACAAGAACGGTGTGTTGCGTCAGGAATGGCGCGGCGTGAAGGTGCCGGGGCATGTGGATGCGGTTTTGGCTGCGGCTCAGGCGCTCAATAAAGCCTGATTTTGTTGGCGCCTGTTCTGACAGCCCGCTCCCACATTAGACCGCGATCCAATGTGGGAGCGGGCTTGCTCGCGAAGAGTCCCTTGAATTCACCGCAAAAATCAAACCTGACGATTAAAGCAGCGGCGCGACCACCGGCTCCTTGCGCGGCCACGCATCCAGCACTGCCTTGAACAGCGTCGCCAGGGGAATCGCAAAGAACACCCCCCAGAAGCCCCACAACCCACCAAACAACAACACAGCGCAGATGATCGCCACCGGGTGCAGGTTGACCGCTTCCGAGAACAGCAGCGGCACCAGCACGTTGCCGTCCAGGGTCTGAATGATCCCGTAGACCGCCATCAGGTAGATGAACTGATCACTCCAGCCCCACTGGAACAGTGCAATCAGCATCACCGGCACGGTCACCACCACGGCGCCGACGTAAGGCACCACCACCGACACGCCCACCAGCAACGCCAGCAGCGCCGCGTAGTTGAGCCCCAGCACGACGAAACCGATGTACGTCACGCCACCGCAGATGAAAATCTCGATGACCTTACCGCGAATGTAGTTGGCAATCTGCCGGTTCATTTCATGGGCGACGCGGGTAATCAGCGCCCGCTCACGCGGCAGGTAGCCGCGCACCCACTGCCCGATCATTTCCCGGTCCTTCAGGAAGAAGAACACCAGGATCGGCACCAGCACCAGGTAGATCATGATGTTGACCAGCAGCGGCAAGCTCGACAACGAAAACGTCAGCGCCCACTGGCCAAACTTGCCGATCTCGCCCCGCGCCACTTCGATGGCTTGCAGCACCTGCTCGTCGGACACCAGATGCGGATAGCGCTCAGGCAATAGCAACAGCAGCGACTGCCACTTGGCGAGCATGCCGGGCAACTCGTTGAACAATGTGATCAGTTGATGCCAGAGTAACGGCACGACGACCACGATGAACACCAGCAACACCCCCATGAACAACGCGAACACCAGCCCCACGGCCACGCCGCCGGGCACGCGCAGGCGTTCGAGGGTGACGACCAGCCCCTGCATCAGATACGCCAGCACCATCCCGGCCAGCACTGGCGCGAGCATGCCGCCCAAGGTGAGCACTGCGGTAAACCCCAGGAACAGCAGCACCGCCAACACCACGGCTTCTTCATCGGAGAAGTAGCGCTGAATCCAGTCGCGTAACACTTTGAACATCAATAATCCTTAGTAACGAACGCAGCCGGTTTCAGGCTTTTTTCAACCAATAGCGGTAAACACCCGCCTCGTCTTCTTCAAGCAGCAGCGTATGACCGGCCAATCGGGCAAAGGTGCGGAAGTCGCGCTGGGAGCCCGCGTCCGTGGCGATCACCTTGAGCACCGAGCCGCTGCTCATCCGATTGAGTTCCAACTTGGCCTTGAGCAATGGCAACGGACAATTCAGGCCGCTGGCGTCCAGTTCAACGTCATGGGCTACAGCATCGGTCATTGCATCACTCCGGGTCAGGTGGTTGAGCGGCCTAGAATATCTGGTCCGAAGCCCACTGTCCGGCTACAGTAAGGTCTTTGTCGACTAAGGCTTTGTGCATGACTTTTTTGCGCCCTACCCTGCTGACGCTCGCTTGCCTGCTCGCCTCACCAGGCTTCGCCGACGACCTGCCGTCACTCGGTGACGCCAGTTCTGCCATTGTCTCGCCGCAACAGGAATACCAATTGGGCCGCGCGTGGCTGGCGATGTTGCGCAGCCAGGTACAGCAGCTCAATGACCCGCAGCTCAAGGATTACGTCGAATCCAGCGTCTACAAACTGGTCGAGACCAGCCAGGTGACTGACCGACGCCTGGAATTCATCCTGATCAATAGCCCGCAGCTCAACGCCTTTGCCGCGCCGGGCGGGATCATCGGGGTCAACGGCGGTTTGTTTCTGAATGCCCAGACCGAGGGCGAATACGCTTCGGTACTGGCCCATGAATTGGCTCACTTGTCGCAACGCCACTTCGCCCGTGGCGTCGAAGCTTCGCAACGCATGCAAGTGCCGATGATGGCCGCCCTGCTGGCCGGGATCGTGATTGCCGCTGCGGGCGCCGGTGATGCCGGGATCGCCACCATTGCCGGTACGCAGGCGGCCGCCATTCAGGAACAACGGCGCTTCTCGCGCCAGAACGAGCAGGAAGCCGACCGGATCGGCATCCTCAATCTGGAAAAGGCTGGCTACGATCCGCGCTCGATGCCGAATATGTTCGAACGCTTGATGCGTCAGTACCGCTTCGATGCCAAGCCACCGGAATTCCTGCTGACTCACCCGGTGACCGAATCGCGGATCGCCGACACCCGCAACCGTGCCGAACAAGCCAAACAGGGCGGCATCGAAGACAGCATGCGTTATCAGCTAATTCGAGCACGGGTGCAGCTGATTTATGAAGAAACCCCGGGCCTGGGCGCCAAACGCTTCCGCGCCCAGCTTGATGAAAACCCGAAAAGCGATGTCGCCCGTTACGGTCTGGCCATTGCCCAGATCAAGGGCGGCCAGCTGAATGAAGCCCGGGAGAATCTCAAGCAATTGCTGGCCACGGCACCGAACGAGATCATCTACAACCTGGCCCAAGTCGATCTGGACATCACCAACAATCGCCTGCCGGATGCCCAAACCCGGGTCGACCGGTTGCTCACCCAGTTTCCGGGCAATTACCCGCTGAACCAGGTACGGGTCGACTTGTTGCTCAAGCAGAACCGCACTGCCGATGCGGAAAAAGCCCTGGAAAACTTGCTCAAGTCCCGCCCGGACGATCCGGATGTCTGGTACATGGTGGCAGAAACTCGCGGGCTGTCGGGCAACATCATCGGCTTGCATCAAGCGCGCGCCGAATACTTCGCGCTGGTCGGCGATTACCGCCAGGCCATTCAGCAGTTGGACTTCGCCAAACGCAAGGCCGGCGGCAACTTCCCCTTGTCGTCGCGGATCGATGCACGGCAACGGGAGCTGATGGAGCAGGAACGCATGATCAAGGACATGATGGGCTGATTTATTTATAGAAATCCGGGCACAAAAAAAACCGCCTCTTTCGAGGCGGTTTTTTATTCAGCCAACAACCGGTTTATTCAGCCAGTTTGAAGGTGATGAAGCTGGCGCGATTTTGACGCAGAACCCGCATCGATACCGAGCGATTCTTCGGCAGTGCCTTAGCGATCTCGGTGAACTCCTTGGTAGAGCCGATCGCCTGGTTGTTCAGGTGCGTGATCACATCGCCAGGCTGCAAGCCGATCAGCGATGCAGGACCGTCCTGAACCTCCTTGATCACCACACCACCCTTGAGGTCGTAGGTTTTCTTCTGCTCATCGGTCAGCTCGGTGACAGAAACACCCAAGCGGTTGCTGCTGCCCTCGACACCGGCTTTCGGCGCGGCGTCCAGTTCCTTGCCTTCTTCCGGGATAGCGCCGACGGTCAACTCGACATTCTTGCGCTTGCCCTCGCGGATCACTTCAAGATTGGCCTTGGAGCCTGCCTTCAGTGCGCCAACCAGATGCGGCAGATCAGCAGACATGACGATCGGTTGACCGTTCATGCTCAGGATCACGTCGCCCACTTGCAGGCCACCCTTGGCCGCCGGGCCGTCATCCTGGATCTGAGCCACCAGCGCACCGGCCGGTTTCTCCAGGCCAAACGATTCAGCCAGATCCTTGTTCACTTCCTGAATCACCACACCCAACCAGCCACGGCTGACTTTGCCGCCGCTTTTCAGCTGATTGGACACATCCATCGCGACGTCGATAGGGATCGCGAACGACACACCCATGAAGCCGCCGGAACGGGTGTAGATCTGCGAGTTGATCCCGACCACTTCACCGTTCAGGTTGAACAGCGGACCACCGGAGTTGCCCGGATTGATCGGCACGTCGGTCTGGATGAACGGGACATAGTTCTCGTTCGGCAGGCTGCGACCGATGGCGCTGACGATGCCTTGGGTCACGGTGTGGTCAAAGCCGAACGGCGAACCGATGGCGACGACCCATTGACCGGCCTTCAGGTCCTGGGATTTACCGAGCTTCAGCACCGGCAGGTCCTTGCCCTCGATTTTCAGCAGCGCCACGTCGGAACGTGGGTCGGTGCCGACCAGCTTGGCTTTCAACTCACTGCGGTCGGCCAGACGGACGAGAATTTCGTCGGCATCGGCGATCACGTGGTTGTTGGTCAGGATGTAGCCGTCAGGCGAGATGATGAAACCCGAACCCAGGGACTGGGCTTCGCGCTGACGATCGCCACGGGGCGAGCGCGGTTGCGGCATGCCGCGCTCGAAGAACTCGCGCAGCGCAGGTGGCAAGCCTTCGAGATCGGGCATCTGGCCCGACACTTTGCGATCAGGCAGTTTTTGCGTAGTGCTGATGTTCACCACCGCGGGCGAGGCCTGTTCGACCAGTTGCGTGAAGTCAGGCAATTCGGCCGCTTGAGCAGGGACCGCCTGACCGAGCACCAGCACGGTGGCAAAAATGGAAAGATAAGTCTTCAAGCGTGGTATCGACATACGGCTCCCGTTACGACGAGCATGGTTAAGCGATATGGAGCAAGGAACACCGGGAACGATACGCCGGTATTTTTGTTCCGGGAACAACAAACAAGGCCAGAGCCGAGAGGCTCTGACCTATAGAAAAATTCAGGGGGTTTTGCAAATGAAAATGCTCACCAAACATTTCGACATCTCAATAGTGGGATAGGCATTGCGCACCTCTCACACAATCAAATCGTCGATCCATGAGCATCACAATTCAGCTCACTGTTTGGCCGTAGCAGCATTGGTGCGCATGGACAGCGCAATCCGTTCGGCGGTACCGATCGGGATCTCACCGACTACGGTGACCATCATCTCGCCTTGAGGCGTGGTCAAGCGCCGTGAAACGGCAACGGTTGGGCCCAACTGGGTACGCGTATCGGTAACCGTAGCGCCATTCAGCGGCTCGAGGAACACCGAGAAGCGGGCCAGGCCGTCGTCATACATCAGGCTGCTGACTTGGGTTTTGGTCTCAGGGTCTTTGCGCGAAGAGCTGCTGCTGAGTTCGAAACCCGGCGGCAACCAGTCCGAATGCCAAGACTCGGCAGTTTTGAGCGCCGTGGCCTTGTCGGTGTCGAGGGCAAGCGCCTTGCAATCAGGGCCGGCCTGCAAATCAGCGTCCGACGGAACCTCGGCGGTATCCAGTTGCGTGAACTGGAAGCGCTCCAGCAACTGACCCTTGTCATTTAACAGCAATGACTTCAGGGGCAAGCCGGTTTCCTTGTCCAGATGTAACTCGAAACCGTAACGATGCTGATCGCGTGGCGTCAGTGACACAATCACTGCCGCACGCCCAGCCACACGCGACTTGCCGATGACGGCAAGGTCGTACCAATTCTTGAGCTTTTGTGGATCGAGTGCACGAGCAGCAGAGTTGGGAGAGTCCCCCAGCCCTGCGATCAGGGTGCCGCTGACGCATTGAGTATGTCCATCAATGCGCACGACTTCCTGTGCCGAGCCGTCGAGCTGGAGTAAACGCTCGCGGACCTTGCCATCCTGAACGCGGTGCCAGATGTTGTGGGTAGAAAAACTACCGTTACGCTCGTAAACAAAAGTACCGTGAAAGCTTTGCTGTTGCTCGGCCTGACCCAGACGTGTCAACCAGTCCTGGGCTTCATCGGCGTGGGCTGGAACAACAAACCAGCCACCGAGCAGAAGCGTAAGTAGAGGTATGGCGCGCATGATCCTCCTTAGCGGTTTTCCAGGCTTGCTGCACGAGCGTAAGGCAGAGCGCTTTCAGTGCCTTTCAATGCAGCCTGTTGAGCATGTTGGCGCAAGTAGCTTGGCAGACGCTGATCGTGCCAGCCCGGCTGACCTTGCAATACGCCGTTGGCCATAGGGCCAGTGGCTTCCGAACTCTCACTATAGCCTGCCAATACAGCCGGGCCCTTGACTTGTGGAACAGCCAGGGTGGACTGATTGGATTGCTGAGCCAATTCGACGCCAGCAATTTCGTCCTGGTTGTACAGACGAACACCCGCCAATACAGCAACGGTCACCGAAGCAGCGACGGCCAGACGACCCAGGCTGCGCCATGGTCCGCGAGATGCCTTGGCCGGGACGGCTTCATCTTCCAGCGCAGCAGAGACTGCCGCAGCGATGTCCAGACGTGGAAGCAGCAGATCCTTATGCATGACTGCCCGAGCGATCTGGTAACGAGCCCAGGTTTCGCGGGTTTCAACATCGTCAAAGGCATTCAGTACCCGACGCAATTCCAGCTCGTCCGCTTCGTTATCCATCACTGCGGACAGCGATTCCTGCAGGGCTTCACGACTCATGGCGTTCCTCTCTTGGCTGTCGCCGCTGTCTCAGTTTTCCTGCAACAACGGCTGCAGGGCTTTATCGATGGCTTCCCGAGCCCGGAAAATCCGAGAGCGCACGGTACCCACCGGACATTGCATGACGGCTGCAATGTCCTCGTAACTCAGACCATCGAATTCACGTAAAGTTAAGGCCGTACGCAAATCTTCTGGAAGTTGCTGGATGGTTCGATGGACGGTGCCTTCGATCTCATCCCGCAGCAATGCGCGTTCTGGCGACTCGAGATCCTTGAGGCCATGATCGCCGTCGTAGAACTCTGCGTCTTCGGAACTGACATCACTATCCGGCGGCCGACGGCCGCGTGAAACCAGATAGTTTTTCGCCGTGTTAATGGCGATGCGGTAAAGCCACGTGTAAAACGCGCTGTCTCCGCGGAAATTACCAAGTGCACGGTACGCCTTGATAAAGGCTTCCTGTGCGACATCCTGGGCTTCATGGGTGTCGTGCACGAAACGCACGATCAACCCGAGAATTTTGTGCTGATATTTCAGCACTAGCAGATCGAAAGCTCGCTTGTCGCCGCGTTGAACGCGCTCGACCAGCTGCTGATCCTCTTCCTGGGTTAGCATGAACACTCCTCGATAAGCTCGAAGGAGGCTTGCATAACTAAACGACCAGACTTGCAAACATAGACTCGGGCTTTTCGCAAAAGTTCTCCCCCTCCAAGCAAGTTTCCTGCGGGCTCTGATTTGGCACGCACGAAAAGCGCAGCTCGGGATAACCCGGCTGCGCGAATAATCTTGTCATCGGATTCGCCGGCAAGGACCCAACCGCAGATCCCGCTCCGAAGCCGACACTGTCCCTTGATTCAGGCAACCAGCTATTGATCTTGGGCCTTTGGCAAAAGTTCCAAATATTTATAGCCGGGTGCAACCGACATTGTGCAACCGTGGGGCGAAAAAGACTGTTAAATCCACGATACAGTCGTCTTGTCGCCGAACCAGCGAAAAAAACATCCGACGAAGCGTCCGGTCTTTTCCGTCACAGTAGTTTCACAATGCCATGTAGGCCCGGCTATTGTGCCGCTCCCCCCCTCTATATACTAGTGGGCTGTGTGGCTGCTTGACTCGCCGATCCAGGTGTCTTGCGCCAACCCCGACCCGGGTCGCTTTAAGCGGAATCCAGAAATGAGCCAACAGTTTCAACATGATGTCCTGGTGATTGGCAGCGGCGCTGCCGGTTTGAGCCTTGCGTTGACCTTGCCCGGTCACCTGCGCATTGCCGTACTGAGCAAAGGCGACCTCGCCAATGGCTCGACGTTCTGGGCCCAGGGCGGTGTCGCTGCGGTGCTGGATGACACCGATACCGTTGAATCCCACGTCGATGACACCCTGAATGCCGGCGGTGGCCTGTGCCATGAAGACGCGGTGCGATTCACCGTCGAGCACAGTAAAGAAGCCATCCAGTGGCTGATCGACCAAGGCGTGCCCTTTACACGCGATGAACAGTCCGGCACTGAAGACGGCGGTTTCGAGTTCCACCTGACCCGCGAAGGCGGTCACAGCCATCGGCGCATCATCCATGCCGCCGATGCCACCGGTGCGGCCATCTTCAGAACCTTGCTCGATCAAGCCAAGAAACGCCCGAACATCGAATTGCTGGAACAACGGGTCGCCGTCGACCTGATCACCGAAAAACGCCTGGGCCTGGAAGGCGACCGCTGCCTCGGCGCCTACGTGCTCAATCGCGCCAGCGGCGAAGTCGACACCTATGGCGCGCGCTTTGTGATCCTCGCGTCCGGCGGCGCCGCCAAGGTCTACCTCTATACCAGCAACCCTGACGGCGCCTGCGGTGATGGCATTGCCATGGCCTGGCGCTCGGGCTGCCGCGTGGCGAACCTGGAGTTCAATCAGTTTCACCCCACCTGCCTGTATCACCCGCAGGCCAAGAGTTTCCTGATCACCGAGGCCCTGCGCGGTGAAGGTGCGCACTTGAAGTTGCCGAACGGCGAACGCTTCATGCAACGCTTCGACCCACGGGCCGAACTCGCGCCACGGGACATCGTCGCCCGGGCCATCGACCACGAGATGAAGCGCCTGGGTGTCGACTGCGTCTACCTCGACATCAGCCACAAGCCAGAGTCGTTCATCAAGACTCACTTCCCGACGGTGTACGAACGCTGCCTCGAGTTTTCCATCGACATCACCAAACAACCGATCCCGGTGGTTCCGGCGGCGCACTACACCTGCGGCGGCGTGATGGTCGATCAGCAGGGCCGCACCGACGTGCCAGGCCTGTACGCCATCGGCGAAACCAGCTTCACCGGCCTGCACGGCGCCAACCGCATGGCCAGTAACTCGCTGCTGGAATGCTTCGTCTACGCGCGCTCGGCGGCGGCGGACATTCTTCAGCAGTTGCCGCAGGTGTCGATCCCCATCGCCCTGCCCGTCTGGGATGCGAGCCAGGTGACTGACTCCGACGAAGACGTGATCATTGCGCACAACTGGGATGAACTGCGGCGATTCATGTGGGACTACGTCGGCATCGTGCGCACCAACAAACGCCTGCAACGAGCCCAGCACCGGGTCCGACTGTTGCTGGACGAAATCGATGAGTTCTACAGCAACTATAAAGTCAGCCGGGACTTGATCGAGTTGCGCAACCTGGCTCAGGTGGCCGAGTTGATGATCCAGTCAGCAATGGAACGCAAGGAAAGTCGCGGACTGCATTACACCCTCGACTACCCGAACCTGCTGCCCGAGGCCCTGGACACTATTCTGGTGCCGCCCACCTACGCCGACTGAACGTAAGCCGCACCCGCAGGCGTCGGTGCAAGTCCGCCGCCTGCGAATCCCGGGGCACGCAGATCGTGCTGACCCGCCGCTCGCCCCGACGAAACCGCAACACCACGACCAACGGTAGCGCCAGGCTGTCCGGCTGCAACTGCACAGGCTGCCAACCCTGAGCCTGACTCCACAATTGCCAGCCATCGGCATCGCGGCGCAAACCGCGAATTGCCTGAGGATGTGTCAGCAGAATCTGGCGCGGCAATGCCCAAAAACCGTGGACCACGCACAGCAACATGCCGAGCGCGTAAGCCCAGGCCGGTATGGAAAGCAGAAACAACGAACCCAGCGCGAATAGCTGAGCCAGAACGTAAGCCGCCAGCAACTGCCGCGAGGCATGCCAGCGGCACTCGAACGCGTTACTTGGGCTGGACACGATCCAGGATCATGCGAACCATGCGTTGAAGCTCCGGATCTTCCGATTCGGCGCGCTCCATGAACCAGCCGAACATGTCCTGATCTTCGCACTCGAGCAGCTTGCGGTAGCAGTCGCGGTCGACATCATTGAGGTGCGGATAGACCTCTTTCACGAACGGTACCAGCAACACGTCAAGCTCAAGCATGCCGCGGCGGCTGTGCCAGTAGAGGCGATTCAGTTCAACATCTTCGACCATGGAGCGCTCCTCAAATAGGCGGCAAGTATACAGCCCAAAGCTTGAGCGAACAGTCGGCTTTGGTCGGGCCTTCTGTCCTTTTGTGAACTACCCATTTCATGGGCGCCCCCTTATGATGTCCTCCAGACTCTTTACCCTGCGATGACCCATGGCCGATTCTGCTTTTTTCTGCACCCTGTCACACGAAGGCGTTCTCGCGGTTCGCGGCGCGGATGCCGGCAAATTCCTGCAAGGCCAACTGACCTGCAACCTCAACTACCTGAGCGACACCCAGGCCAGCCTCGGTGCCCGCTGCACCCAGAAAGGCCGGATGCAATCGAGTTTCCGCATTATGCTGCAAGGCGACGGCGTGCTCCTGGCCATGGCCAGTGAACTGCTGGAGCCGCAACTGGCGGACCTGAAAAAGTACGCCGTGTTCTCCAAATCCAAATTGACCGACGAAAGCGCCGCCTGGGTTCGCTTCGGCCTCGAGCATGGCGATGCGGCACTGATCAGCCTCGGTCTTGAGTTGCCGGCGGACACCGACAGCGTTGCGCGCAATGAGGGTCTGATCGCCATTCGCGTCTCACCTGAACGCGCCGAACTGTGGGTCGCCGCGAACCAGGCCGACGCCATCAAGACCAAGCTCTCCGCCGCTCTGGCCGAAGGCGAGCTGAATCAATGGCTGCTGGGCCAGATCCGCGCAGGGATCGGCCAGGTCATGCCGAGCACCCGCGAGCTGTTCATCCCGCAGATGCTCAACCTGCAAGCCGTCGGCGGCGTGAGCTTCAAGAAGGGCTGCTACACCGGCCAGGAAATCGTCGCGCGGATGCAGTATCTGGGCAAACTCAAGCGTCGTTTGTATCGCCTGCAACTGGACGCCGGCGAATTGCCGGAACCCGGCACGCAACTGTTTGCCCCGAGCCACAACAGTTCGATCGGTGAAGTGGTGATTGCCGCTCGTGGCGAGCAAAACATTGAACTCCTGGCCGTGCTGCAAGCCGAAGCAGCAGAGGCCGGTGACATCCACCTGGCGGCGCTCGAAGGCCCTGCCCTGCACTTGCTCGACCTGCCTTACGCACTGGATCGCGATAAAGAAATCCAGCGCTGACCGCAGTATTTTTATGCAAGACCCTAGAGAACAGAAATGAGTGAGCTGGCGGATAAGGTCCAACAGGATTTGGTTGAGGCCATCGATAACGATGACCTGGTTCTGCCAACATTACCGGAAGTGGCCCTGCAGATTCGCAAGGCTGCTGAAGATCCGGAAATCAGCGTTAGCACCCTGAGCAAAGTGATCGGTCGCGACACCGCGTTGTCGGCGCGCCTGATCAAAGTGGTCAACAGCCCGTTGCTGCGTGCGACTCAAGAAGTGACCGACCTGCACACCGCCATCACCCGTTTGGGCGTGAACTACAGCAGCAACCTGGCCATTGGTCTGGTGATGGAGCAGATTTTCCACGCCCGCTCCGAGGTGGTGGAGCAGAAAATGCGCGATGTCTGGCGCAAAAGCCTGGAAATCGCCGGCGTCAGCTACGCGTTGTGCCGCAGCTACACCCAACTCAAACCTGATCAGGCGGCGCTGGGCGGGTTGGTGCATCAGATTGGCGTGTTGCCGATCCTGACCTACGCCGAAGATCACTATGAACTGCTCTCGGACCCGGTCAGCCTCAATCACGTGATCGACCGCATTCATCCGCTGCTGGGCGACAAACTGCTGAGTGTCTGGGAATTTCCGGAAATGCTGGTGAAACTGCCGGGGCAGTACCTCGACTTCAAGCGCGATTCCGCACGGCTCGATTACGTCGACGTGGTGCAGGTCGCCAGCCTGTATTGCCACAAAGGCACCGATCATCCGCTGGCGCGGATCGATGCGTTCAGCGTGCCGGCGTTCAAGAAGCTGGGGATTGATCCTGAGAATGAGGCGATGTGCAGGGACCTGGAAGAGTCGCGGTCGATGTTTTATTGATTGTGAACTCAAGCAATTGTGGCGAGGGAGCTTGCTCCCGCTCGGCTGCGCAGCAGTCGTAATCGGATAACCCGGTTTGACAGAAATACAGTGGCGCATGGTTTTGGGGCTGCTTCGCAGCCCAGCGCGAGCAAGCTCCCTCGCCACAGGTTCTGTGCTCACTCCCCGGCAATAAAACTCACCCTCACCTTCAACCCGGCCTTCTCCCCATCGTGCAAGCTGATCTGCGCCAAATGCGCACGACAGATCTCGCCAACAATCGCCAACCCCAACCCAGACCCCGCGACCTGCTGATTACGCCGATAAAAGCGCTCAAACACCCGGTCGCGCTCTTCCAGCGGAATTCCCGGCCCATCGTCCTCGACTTCCAGCACGGCGGGCGCCGTCACGCGCAGGATCACATTGCCGCCCGACGGCGTGTGGGCCAGGGCGTTATCCACCAGATTGCTCAGCAATTCGTTCAACAACGTCGGCTCGCCCCGCAGCCACACCGGTTCCTCGGCCTCCAGCGCCAGCGCCACGCCCCGTGCGTGCGCCAGCGGTGCCATGGCCATGCCCAATTCCCGGGCTAGCTGACTCAGATCCAGCAACTGCGCGCCGCCCTCGGCAATCGCCCGCGCACCGTTTTCGACCCGGGCCAGGGACAGCAACTGGTTGGCCAGATGCGTCAGACGATCCGTGCCTTGGGCGGCAGTTTCCAGGGTGCTGCGCCAGGTTTGCGGTTCGCTGGCGCGCAGGCCTAATTCCAGTCGCGCCTTGAGCGCGGCCAGCGGCGTGCGTAACTCATGAGCGGCATCGGCGATGAACTGCGCCTGACGCTCGAACTGCCCGCGCAGACGCTCGGTAAAGTGATTGAGCGCCCGCACCAACGGCCACAATTCACGCTGCACTTCCACCAGCGGCAAAGGACGCAAGTCATCCGATTGCCGCTCTTCCACCGCCGTGCGCAGACGCTCCAGCGGACGCAGCGCCGCACTCACCGCAAACCACACCAGCAGCAACGCACCGATGGCCAGCATGCCCAAGCGCAGCAACGTATCCGCCGCCAGGCTGCGCGCCATGCTGACCCGCGCCTCATCGGTTTCCGCGACACGGATTTCCGCCATGCCATTCATGTTCGGTTCGCTCACCGGTTTGAGCAGGCTCACCACCCGCACGTTCTGCCCGCGATACACGGCGTTGTAGAAACTCGCCAGCGCCGGGTAGTCATCGGTGCGCGGCGTCCCCGGCGGTGGTGGTGGAAGGTTTTCGTAACCGGAGATCAGGTTCTGATGAATGTCGTTGACCAGATAAAAAATGCGCCCGGCGCTGTCGTAGGCAAAGGTGTCGAGCGCCACGTAAGGCACATCGGCGCTGAGGGTTCCGTCGCGCTGGGAAACACCGGCGGCGATGGTCCGCGCCGAGGCCAGCAAAGTGCGGTCATACGCCGTGTCGGCCGCTTCGCGACCGTTCCAGTACGCACTCAAACCACTGGCCAACATCAAAACCACCAGCAACGACGCCAGGTTCCACAGCAACCGCCAACGCAGGCTGCTGGGCTTATGCATCGCGGCTTTCCAGCAAATAGCCGAGGCCGCGGAAGGTCACGATCGCCACCGGTTGGCCGTCGAGTTTCTTGCGCAGGCGGTGGACGTAGATTTCGATAGCGTCGGGGCTGGCTTCTTCATCCAGGCCAAAAACTTGAGAGGCCAGTTGCTCCTTGCTCATCACCCGACCGGGACGGGCGATCAGCGCTTCAAGCACGGCCTGCTCGCGAGAGGTCAGGGTCAGCAATTCTTCGCCGAGGGTGAAGCGTCGGGTGTCGAGGTCATAGGCCAGCACGCCGCAACGTTGCTGACGCTCACCGCCTAACACACTGCGCCGCAGCAAGGCTTTGACCCGAGCCTCGAGTTCGGTCAGCTCGAACGGTTTGGCCAGGTAATCATCAGCGCCCAGATTCAGGCCATGCACCCGGTCCTTGACGTCGCTGCGGGCGGTCAGCATCAGCACCGGCAGGTTCTTGCCCCGGGCCCGCAGGCGCGCCAGCACTTCGAAACCATCCATGCGCGGCAGGCCGACATCGAGGATCGCCATGGCGTATTCCTCGCTGCTCAAGGCCAGGTCGGCCGCCACGCCGTCGTGCAAGACATCCACGGTCAACCCGGTGCTCTTGAGCGCCTGGGCGACACTTTCGGCGAGCTGCAGATGGTCTTCGACGAGCAGGACACGCATGGACAATTACCTCGTTCAGGGATGGTCGACGCCATTCTTTGGCGCGGAGTTTACAGCCGCATCCGCCGCTGTGAAGCCCGAAAACCTTGAAAGTCAGCTGAAAGGTTAGCGAAAGGTTGGCCGGTTAGAGTCGGCCAAGGATGGCTTCGACTGCAAGCCATCTATCGTGCGTTGAAATGTAGCTCCCGAAAAACGCCTTGATGCGTTTTCGCCAATAAGAACAATAACGAGGTACTGCACCATGCTGTCCAAACAGCCCCAGGTTTGCCCGCCCCAACCCTTTTCCAGATCCCTTTCGTTTACGCTTGCCAGCGCTCTTGCCGGCTGCGCGACGCGAAACCGCCGCACCTGAAACATCCCCAAAAACAACAACTCCCGAGGAGACAATAATGAATCGATCACTGCGCCGTTTCGCCCTTGCCGCCGGCTGCATGCTGTTCGCCGGCCAACTGATGGCCGAGCCCAAACGCCCGGAATGCATTGCCCCGGCCTCCCCCGGCGGCGGTTTTGACCTGACCTGCAAACTGGCGCAAAGCGCGCTGGTGAATGAAAAACTGCTGACCAAACCGATGCGCGTGACCTACATGCCCGGCGGTGTCGGCGCGGTGGCCTACAACGCGGTGGTCGCCCAGCGCCCGGCCGATGCCGGCACGCTGGTGGCGTGGTCCAGCGGTTCGCTGTTGAACCTGGCCCAGGGCAAGTTTGGCCGGTTCGATGAAACCAACGTACGCTGGCTGGCAGCGGTCGGCACCAGCTACGGTGCGATCGCGGTGAAAAGCGATTCGCCTTACAAGACCCTCGACGATCTCGTTCAAGCGCTGAAGAAAGATCCGAGCAAAGTGGTGATCGGTTCCGGTGGCACCGTCGGCAGCCAGGACTGGATGCAAACCGCGCTGATCGCCAAGGCTGCCGGGATTAACCCGCGTGACCTGCGTTACGTCGCCCTCGAAGGCGGCGGTGAAATCGCCACGGCCCTGCTCGGCGGCCACATTCAGGTCGGCAGCACGGATATTTCCGACTCCATGCCGCACATCCAGAGCGGCGACATGCGCCTGCTGGCGGTGTTCTCCGAGAAGCGTCTGGACGAGCCGGAAATGAAAGACATCCCGACCGCCAAGGAACAAGGTTACGACATCGTCTGGCCAGTGGTTCGCGGCTTCTACCTCGGGCCAAAAGTCAGCGACGAAGACTACGCCTGGTGGAAAGACGCCTTCGACAAACTGCTGGCGTCCGACGAGTTCGCCAAGCTGCGCGATCAGCGTGAACTGTTCCCGTTCGCCATGACCGGCCCGGAGCTGGACACCTACGTGAAGAAACAAGTCGCGGACTACAAAGTGCTGGCCAAAGAGTTCGGCCTGATCCAGTGATCGTCTCTGTCTAGCGGCTGCGGCCTCGCTTGCGCGGGTCGCGGCACAGGAGTTTCTCATGCTCTTACAACGCATTTTTGCTTCGGTGCTGCTGGCGATCTGTATCGGCCTGGCACTGATGGCATGGCCGTATCAAGCGGCTTTTTCCTACGAACCCGTAGGACCTCGGGCCTTTCCGTTGTTGATGCTCGGGCTGATGGGCCTTGGCTTGCTGTACATGCTGTTTCGCCCGACGCCCATCGTGCACAGCGATGACGACCCGAAACTCGACCGCGAAACCCTGAACAAAATCGGCATTTGCATCGTCTTGCTGCTGATCTTCGCCGGACTGTTTGAACCGTTGGGCTTCATTCTCAGCAGCGTCCTGATCGGCATCCCGATGGCGCGCCTGTATGGCGGTCGCTGGCTGCCCAGCATCGTCGTCACCACGCTGATGAGCATTGGTCTCTACCTGCTGTTCGACAAGTTGATGGACGTGCCGTTGCCTCTGGGCCTGCTCGACGTTCTGGAGAACTGATATGGATACTTTTGGCTATTTGGGCCAGGGTTTCGGCGTCGCGCTGAGCCCGTACAACCTGGTGACCGCGCTGTGCGGCACTTTGATCGGCACCGTGGTCGGCCTGTTGCCGGGTTTGGGCCCGATCAACGGCGTGGCGTTGCTGATCCCGATTGCTTTCGCACTGGGGCTGCCGCCGGAATCGGCGCTGATCCTGTTGGCGGCGGTGTACCTGGGTTGCGAATACGGCGGGCGGATCAGCTCGATCCTGCTGAACATCCCGGGCGAAGCCTCTACCGTCATGACCACCCTCGACGGTTATCCGATGGCCCGCAAAGGCTTGGCTGGTGTGGCGTTGTCGCTGTCGGCGTGGAGTTCGTTCATCGGCGCATTTATCGCCACCTGCGGCATGGTGTTGTTCGCCCCGCTGCTGGCGAAATGGGCGATTGCCTTCGGCCCGGCGGAATACTTCGTGCTGATGGTGTTCGCGATTGTCTGCCTCGGCGGCATGGCGGGTGACCGTCCGTTGAAGACTTTCATCGCGGCGCTGATCGGCCTGTTTCTGTCGAGCGTCGGGATCGATGCCAACAGCGGCGTGTACCGTTTCACCGGGGACAACATCCATTTGACCGACGGCATTCAGTTCGTCGTCCTGGTATTGGGCCTGTTCTCCATCAGCGAAATCCTCCTGCTGCTGGAAAAAACCCATCGCGGCCAGGAAGCGGTGAAAGCCACCGGGCGCATGATGTTCAACTTCAAGGAAGCGTCTTCGGTGTTCGTGGTGAACATCCGTTGCGGCCTGCTGGGCTTCATCATGGGCGTGTTGCCGGGGGCCGGTGCGACGCTGGCCAGCGCCGTGGCCTACATGACCGAAAAACGCATCGCGGGCGCCAAAGGCACCTTCGGCCAGGGCGACATGCGCGGCCTCGCAGCGCCGGAAACCGCCATCGGCGCTTCGGCCTGTGGCGCATTGGTGCCGATGCTGACCCTGGGCGTTCCGGGATCGGGCACCACGGCGGTGATGATCGGCGCGCTGTCGCTGTACAACATCACCCCGGGCCCGCTGTTGTTTCAACAACAACCGGACATCGTCTGGGGCCTGATCGCCTCGTTGTTCGTCGCCAACATCATGCTGGTGATCCTCAACATCCCGATGATCCGCATCTTCACCCGCATCCTTGCCGTGCCGAACTGGGCACTGGTGCCGGTGATCGCGATCATTACCGGGATCGGCGTCTACGCGGTGCACGCCACCACGTTCGACCTGTTCCTGATGGTCGGCATCGGTATCTTCGGCTATATCCTGCGCAAACTGGATTTCCCATTGTCGCCGGTACTGCTGGGCTTCATCCTTGGCGGCTTGATGGAGCAGAACCTGCGTCGCGCCCTGTCGATTTCCAACGGTGCACTGGAAATCCTCTGGTCGAGCCCGATCACCTTCGGTGTCTGGGTGCTGACTGCGATCATGCTGCTCATGCCGATCCTGCGGATCTGGCGTAAACGTTCGGTTGCGAGGCGCGCCATTGCCGATGTCTGATCGTCCCTTCAAAACCTGGTGGGGAACACCGCTGGTCGGCCTGCTGGGCGGTTACCTCGCCAGCCAGGTCGGCTGGCCGCTGCCGTGGATGGTCGGCTCGTTGCTGGCGATCATCCTGGTGCGCTGCCTCACCCCTTGGCAATTGGCGGAAATCCCTGGCGGGCGCAAGTGCGGCCAGTGGATCGTCGGCATCGGCATCGGCCTGCACTTCACCCCGGTGGTGATGGAGCAGGTGTTGAGCCATTTCGGTTTGATCTTCTTCGGTGCGTTGGTCACCAGCCTGTCCAGTGTGGTCGGGGTCTGGTTGATGCGGCGTACCGGGGAAGATCGCGCCACGGCGTTTTTCTCCAGCATGCCGGGCGGTTCCGGTGAGATGGTCAACCTCGGCGCGCGTAATGGCGCGGTGCTCAGCCGGGTTGCGGCGGGGCAAAGTCTGCGGGTGCTGGTGGTGGTGCTGTGTGTGCCGGCAGCGTTCAAGTATCTGCTGGGGGACGGTACGCCAATCGGCCATGCCACGGTCGTTGATTGGCGTCTGTTGGCGGTGCTATTCCCGGCGGGCGCCCTGCTCGCTTGGGGTTGGCAGCGGTTGCGCCAGCCCAATCCATGGCTGTTCGGGCCGTTGCTGGTGAGTGCGGCGGTGAGTATCGGTTGGGATCTGCACATCGGTTTGCCCAACGGCGGCAGCCAGATTGGCCAATGGTTGATTGGCAGCGGCTTGGGGTGTCACTTCAATCGGCAGTTTTTCCGCCGGGCACCGTCCTTTATGGGGCGGACGCTGATTGGCACGGCGCTGACGATGTTGATCGCCACGGCGGCGGCGCTGGGGTTGAGTGCGCTGACCCATCTGGATTTGCGCTCCCTGACGCTGGGCATGATGCCCGGCGGGATTGCGGAAATGAGTTTGACGGCGGAGACCCTGCAATTGTCGGTGCCGCTGGTGACGGCGATGCAGGTGATGCGGCTGTTGTTTGTGTTGTTTCTGGCGGAGCCGTTGTTCAAGTATTGGAATCGGGTGCCTGAGCGTTAGCCCAATTAGTCTTCGTGTCCTTTATTTTTAATCCCACCCAAAAAATCATGGGTGGGATGCTCCCAGTCTTTCATCGAACAATAAGAAATTTCCCCAAATGAACTTCAAAACCAGGGCTGCCGGCCACCCTGAAATGGAAATCTGAAGCGATGAATCTATTCTCCACCCGATCAATAACCAAACTTATTCTTCCGCTTTGCGCCGCTAGCCCTTCACTCTGCCAATCCTCAGAAAAATACGCCCGAACCACACCTTCCGGGCCAATTGAATGTTCCCCATCCTGAAGATCCTTGGGTAGGTAAAAATCGATCCCTGTGAATGCCGTCTCGTCACCAGACCATCCACTCAACCGAAACTCCTTTTCGCTCTCTCTAACAGCGACATGATCAGTCGAAAAACGATCATCAGGCTTGCGCGTTGTTACGGCGGTCATCTCACCCTGCCCTTTAGGCAATGCCTTAATCTCTTTAAAGCTTAACTTTTTCATGACGAACTCCCTCTAGAATTAATGTCCAGGCAAAACGTGAACCCTACAAGTTTTGCCAGTGACTAATTCAACAGAAGCCCCTAAACCTCGTCTACTGTCAGAAATAACAGGTCACCGCTGATTTCTCGCGGTATTGGATGAACGGTTAACGTGATATCTCACTATCGATGATCATCACGCAACAGGCGGCAACCGCCACTCAATCGGCGTTTCGCCATTCTGTTCCAGAAACTTGTTGGTCCGGCTGAAGTGCCCGCAACCGAGGAAGCCGCGATAGGCGGACAGTGGCGACGGATGCACCGAGGTCAGCACCAAATGCTTGGTGGCATCAATCAGCTTCTGTTTGCTCTGGGCATGGGCGCCCCACAGCATGAACACCAGGTGCGGTTGCCGTTCACTGACGACTTCAATGATCCGATCGGTAAAATACTGCCAGCCCTTATCCTTGTGCGCATTGGCATTCGCGCGCTCGACGGTCATCGTGGTGTTGATCATCAACACACCCTGGTCGGCCCAGCTCTGCAGGTAGCCGTGGCTCGGGATGTCGATGTTCAGATCACGTTTCAACTCTTTATAGATGTTCACCAGCGACGGCGGCGCCGGCACGCCCGGTTGTACCGAAAAGCACAAGCCATGGGCCTGGCCCGGGCCGTGGTACGGGTCCTGGCCAAGAATCACGACCTTGACCTTGTCCAGCGGCGTCGAGTTGAGCGCGTTGAAAATCATCGGACCTGGCGGATAGATTTCCTTGCCGGCCGCGCGCTCCTGTTGCAGGAATGAACGCAACTCTGCCATGTAGGGCTGGTCGAATTCGTCACGCAGCGCGTCCTTCCAGCTCGGTTCGAGTTTGATACGGTCGTCAGCAGTCATGGTCATACCCGGCAAAAACAATGGGGCGAACCCTAGGAAAGCTGGGCAGGCTTGTCAATTGATCTGACACAGAACCGGCACTTTCCTGCAATGCGATCATACTGAACGCTCAAATTCCCGATCGAGGTCACGATGAATCTGCACTTCGAAGAACTCACCGGCACCGACGGCGCCCGCATCGGCATCGCCAGCCTGGATGCCGAAAAGTCGTTGAATGCCCTCTCCTTGCCGATGATCAACGCCCTGCGCGATCAGATGGACGCCTGGGCCAAGGATCCACAAATCGTCTGCGTTTTGCTGCGCGGCAACGGCGCCAAGGCCTTCTGCGCCGGTGGCGAAGTGCGCAGCCTGGTCGAAGCCTGTCGCAATCATCCGGGGGAAGTACCGCCTCTGGCCGCACAGTTCTTCGCCGCGGAATATCGCCTCGACTTCAAGTTGCACACCTACCCCAAACCGCTGATCTGCTGGGGTCACGGTTACGTCCTCGGCGGCGGCATGGGCCTGCTGCAAGGCGCGAGCATCCGAATCGTCACGCCGAGCAGTCGCCTGGCGATGCCGGAAATCAGCATCGGTTTGTACCCGGACGTTGGCGCGAGTTGGTTCCTCTCACGGCTGCCCGGCAAGCTCGGGTTGTTCCTCGGCCTGACCGGCGCACACATGAATGCCCGGGATGCGGTCGATCTGGATCTGGCCGACCGCTTCCTGCTCGAAGAACAGCAGGAAGAACTGGTCGAAGGCCTGCTGCAATTGAACTGGCAGGAACAGACCTCGATGCAGCTCAACAGTCTGCTCAAGGCTTTGCAGCAGGAAGCCGTCGCACAGATGCCCGAGGCGCAATGGCCGCCGCGCCGCCAGCAGATCGATGAATTGCTGGACGTCAGCGACGTGCGCTGCGCCTGGAAAGCCATCAGCCACCTGCGCGATGACACTGATCCGCTGCTCAGCCGCGCGGCGAAGACCATGAGCGAAGGCTCACCGGTGACCGCGCATCTGGTCTGGGAACAAATCGCCCGGGCCCGACATTTGTCGCTGGCTCAGGTTTTCCAGATGGAATACACCCTGAGCCTCAACTGCTGCCGTCACCCGGAATTCAGCGAAGGTGTGCGGGCGCGGTTGATCGACAAGGACCAAAAGCCACACTGGCACTGGCCGGACATCAATAACGTGCCGGATGCGGTGGTGGAGGCGCATTTTCATAAGGTCTGGGAAGGTCGGCATCCGTTGGCGGATTTGTCGGAGTACTAAAATCCAGGCATAAAAAAAGCGGCGCTTAATGCGCCGCTTTTTTGTAGCTGCTGATTAACGGTGGTTGCCCCGGCCATCGCGACCGTCATGATCGCCACGTCCGCCTCGGTGGTCGCCTCGACCACCACGGTCATTGTCCCAGTTGCCCCGATTGCGGCCATCCCAACCGCCTCGGTCATGTCCTTGCCAGCCACGGTTGTGAGACTGGTAGTAGCGCGGTTGCGCCTGGTAATAACGCGGCGCCGAGTAATAACGGGGAGCCGGCTGATAGTAACGCGGTGCTGGTTGGTAATAGCGTGGAGCCGAGTAGTAGCTGCCACCGCCCGAGTAGTAAGCCGGCGCGGGGGACGAGTAGACCTCAGAACTGTAGTAGCTGCCTCCATCTCCGTAGGAATAGGGAACGCATGCACCAAGGGAAAAACTCAACACGACCAGCAGAAGAATTCGGCGATACATGGCGGCCTCCTGGACCGCGAGTAGCCACACCAGCGACGCTGGCAGGCGACAGCCAATTGTTAGCGACTGTCGAAAGATCAGACATCGATTTCGGAATCTGGTGCGCATCTGAAACACGTTGAAACAAGTCCCCGATGAAAGGTTTTTCATCTTCGGCATAAAAAACGGCGCTTCCTTCAGTGGAAGCGCCGTCGTGATCAGTGGCGACCGTAACGGCCGCCACCGTGGTAATAACCCGGTCCGCGACCGCCGTAATACCCGTGGCCACCGTAGTAATAGTAGCGATAGCGCCCGTAATACCGGGGGTTGGAATAGCCGTAGTAATAAGGCGAGTAGTAATAACCGGGGTAGTAATACGGCGTTGCATACACATCCGCCGTGCCGGCGTAGTAATAGCAACCGGACAGTCCCAGGCCCAACACCGCGCCCAGCAGTAATCGACGAAGCAGTTTTTGGTAAACCATGGCGGCCTCCTGAAAGACCCGCGACAGCAATCGGCACTGGCCGACTCACACCTGTTTTGACTGTGAAACCGGCACCCAGTGCGCGCAGGCGAAAACCTTCGGATAAGCGGCCCATTGCGGTGCGCCGATGCACCACGACAAGGCAACCACGCGTCCTCTCCCATCGCCCCATCGGCGTCATCCCCCAGCCCAGAGGCTTCGCAGCGACTTGGCACGGCTCTCGCTTTAGTAAAAGCGTGCAGGAGTCATCACAGGTTCGCGGCACCACAATTTGCAATGGCTGACTAGGGTTCCGGCTCGCTTAGGCGAGTGACTGGTCCGAGAGTTGGCGACCTCCAGTTGAGGTTACACGGCGGGACAAAAGCCCGGGAGACAAGCCACCGTTCGCGGTGCCGCGTTGACTCCTGCCCGCCCTTGATCAACTGGAGAACCATCCCATGACCCGATTCCGTTTGCCCGCCCTGCTCGCCGCTGCGTTTGCCGCCCTCGTCAGCGTCTCGTCCCAAGCCGCCCAGAAAGACCATTTCAGCGTCTGCTGGACCATCTACGCCGGCTGGATGCCCTGGGAATACGCCGGCAGCCAAGGCATCGTCGACAAATGGGCGAAGAAGTACGGCATCAAGATCGATGTGGTGCAGCTCAACGACTACGTCGAATCCATCAACCAATACACCGCCGGTCAGTTCGACGGTTGCACCATGACCAACATGGACGCGCTGACCATTCCGGCCGCCGGTGGCGTCGACAGCACCGCGCTGATCGTCAGCGATTTCTCCAACGGCAACGACGGCATCGTGCTCAAGGGCGAAGGCAAGAAAGTCATCGACCTCAAGGGCATGGACGTCAATCTCGTCGAACTCTCGGTTTCCCACTATCTGCTGGCCCGCGCGCTCGACTCCGTCGATCTCACCGAGAAAGACCTGAAAGTGGTCAACACCTCCGACGCCGATATCTCCGCCGCCTTCAACACCGATCAGGTCAACGCCGTCACCACCTGGAACCCGATGCTCTCGGACATCAAGGCCAAGCCCGGCGTGACCGAAGTCTTCAACTCCAGCCAGGTGCCCGGCGAAATCATGGACATGATGGTGGTCAACAGCGCCACCCTCAAAGACAACCCGGCCCTGGGCAAAGCGCTGACCGGCGCCTGGTTCGAAGTGGTCGAGTTGATGAACGCGAAAAACGCCGCGAGCAAAGCCGCCCTCGAACACATGGCCAAGGCCTCGGGCACTGACCTGGCCGGGTTCCAGTCGCAACTCGACACCACCAAGCTATTTGCTACTCCGCAGGAGGCGCTGGCCTTCTCCACCAGCAAGCAACTGCCGGAAACCATGCGCAAGGTCGCCGAGTTCTCGTTCCAGCACGGCTTGCTCGGTGAAGGCGCCAAGGACACCAGCGCCGTCGGCATGGCGTTCGCCAACGGCGTGACCAGTGGCGACAAAGGCAACCTCAAGCTGCGCTTCGATCCGAGCTACGTGCAGATGGCCGCCGACGCCAAGCTGTAAACAGGAGGACCTGGCCATGCGCCTGATCAATCGCCACCCGGATCGCCCGAGTCGCTTGCTGTTGGTGATCCTGCCGTTCGCCCTGGTGCTGTTCGCCTACTTCATGGGCTCGGCCGAGCGGCTGACGGACAACCCCAACGACAAACTGCTGCCCAGCGCGGTGCAGATGACCGACGCGGTGAAACGCCTGGCCTTCGTCGCCGACAGCCGTACCGGCGAATACCTGCTCTGGCAAGACAGCGCCTCCAGCCTGCGACGGCTGGCCATCGGCCTCGGCATCAGCGCGTTGGCCGGGTTGTGCCTGGGCATGGCGGCCGGAACCTTGCCGCTGTTTGGCGCACCGTTGTCGCCGTTGCTGACGGTGTTGTCGATGGTGCCACCGCTGGCAATCCTGCCGATTCTGTTCATCGTCTTCGGCCTCGGCGAGTTGTCGAAAGTGATGCTGATCGTGATTGGCATCACCCCGGCGCTGGCCCGGGATCTGGAACAGCGTGCCCGGGAAATTCCGGTCGAGTTGCTGATCAAGGCCCAGACGCTGGGCGCTTCGACCTGGACCTTGATGCTGCGGGTGGTGCTGCCGCAATTGTTGCCACGGCTGCTGATCTCGTTGCGGCTGATGCTCGGTTCGGCGTGGTTGTTCCTGATCGCCGCTGAAGCCATCGCTTCCACCGACGGCCTCGGCTATCGAATTTTCCTGGTGCGTCGTTACCTGGCGATGGATGTGATCCTGCCGTACGTAGTGTGGATCACCCTGCTCGCATGGTTGATGGATTGGGGTTTGAAGCGCCTGACTCAGCGTGCGTTCCCTTGGTATGAAGGAGCGCGGGCATGAGCTTCATCACGGTGAAAAACGTCTGGCAGCAGTACGCCGATCAAGTGGTGCTCGAAGGGCTGAATCTGAACGTTAACGAAGGTGAGTTCTGCACACTCGTCGGCGCGTCCGGTTGTGGCAAATCGACCTTCCTGCGTTTGCTGCTGGGCCAGGAAAAGGCCAGTCGCGGCGAGATTCTGCTCGACGGCCAGGCCCTGGCCGGCGAGCCGGATTCAAGCCGTGGTGTGGTGTTCCAGCGCTACTCGGTGTTCCCGCACCTGACGGTGCTGGACAACGTCGCCCTCGGCCTCGAACTGCCACGCTCGCCCCTACTTGGCCGCTTGTTCGGCAGCGCCAAAAAAGACGCCCGGGAACAGGCCTCAGTGCTGCTGCACAAAGTCGGCCTCGGCCACTCGCTGGACAAATACCCGGCGCAGCTCTCCGGCGGCATGCAACAACGACTGGCGATCGCCCAGGCCCTGATCATGAAACCCCGAGTGTTGCTGCTCGACGAACCCTTCGGCGCCCTCGATCCGGGCATCCGCAAAGACATGCATGTTCTGCTGCTGGAGCTGTGGCGCGAGACCCGACTGACGGTGTTCATGGTCACCCATGACCTGTCCGAAGGTTTCAGCCTCGGCACCCGTTTGCTGGTGTTCGACAAGGTTCGCCTCGACCCGCACGCCCCCGGCGCCTATGGCGCGCGCATCACCTACGACATCCCTTTGAACAGCGACCGCCGCGCCACTCGCGCCGCCGTCGATGCCTTGCCGGCAGAGCTGGCAGGCACGCTTCGCACCGCTTAAGAGGAATTTGCACATGACTGATGCGACCCAACTGTTCCCGCCGTTCGCCGAAGAAATGCTTCCCGGCGGCGGCCACCGCTCCTTCGTGTTAAAGCGCGGCCAATTGCTGCGCCTGACCGACCTGCGCGGCGGCGCCAACGTCAGCCTGACGTTGCTCAATGCCAACGAAAAAACCGAACGCCTGAACCTGCCCGACAGCCTCAAATGCCAACACACCGCCAAGCTCACCGCCGGCCATTGCCTTTATTCGGACATGGGCCGCGTACTGGCCGCCATCACTGCCGACACCTGCGGCTGGAGCGACAGCCTCGGCGGCGTGCTCTGCGCTGAAGAAGTCGCGGAGAAATATGGCCAGGGCCGCTATCAAGAACTGCGCAATGGCTTCTTCCGCAACGGCACCGACAACCTGCTGGTGGAACTGGGCAAGTGGGGGTTGGGCCTCTCGGATTTGCTGATGACCCTCAATTTGTTCAGTCGCGTGAACGTCGATGAGGCCGGGCGTTTCCACTTCGTCGAGGACAATTCCAACGCCGGCGACTACATCGAGTTGTACGCGCCGATGGACACGCTGGTGGTGCTCACCGCCCTGCAACATCCGATGGACCCGTCACCGGACTACGCACCGAAACCGCTGAAGCTGAGCTGGATGAACGCCGACGCCAGCGTCGCCGAACACTGCCGCACCTCGCGCCCGGAAAACGAGCGCGGCTTTATCAACACCGACCGTTTGTTCGCCTGAGGATCGCTGCCATGTCACTCGCCATCGCCACACCACACAAGCAGCCCGAAACCGCGATCTACCGCGCCACCATCCCCGCAGGCGAACCCTGGCTGATGGAGGTCAAGGCCGGCCAGACCTTGCGCATCCTCGACCTGGAAGGCAACCAGGCCGTCGACACCTTGTTCTACAGCGTCGCCAACCCGAAGGAACGCTACGACGTACAACGCACGTTGCGCCGACAGAACAGCGTCTACCTGAGCACCGGCAGCGTGCTCTATTCCAACCTCGGCAAGCCGATGCTGACCATCGTCGCCGACACCTGTGGGCGCCACGACACCCTCGGCGGCGCCTGCGCGCAAGAGAGCAACACCGTGCGTTATGCGTTGGAAAAACGCTACATGCACAGCTGCCGCGACAACTACCTGCGGGCCTGCGTCCACGATGGGAGACTCGGTAAGAGTGACATCGGGCCGAACATCAATTTTTTCATGAATGTGCCGGTCACGGCTGACGGTGGGCTGACCTTTGAAGACGGCATTTCAGCGCCGGGGAAATACGTGGATCTGCGGGCGGAGATGGATGTGATTGTGTTGATTTCCAACTGCCCGCAATTGAACAACCCGTGCAATGCCTACAACCCTACGCCTGCGGAGTTGCTCGTATGGAACTGACATTCTTGCGGTTGCGCAAGTGGTTGTTTGCGCTGTGCCAGGCGCGTTCGGGCCAGTGCCTAACCCCCTCCAAACACCACTGAACCCATGTGGAAGCGGGCTTGCTCGCGAAAGCGGTGTATCAGTCGACAGTGATGTTGGATGTGCCGGCCTCTTCGCGAGCTAGCCCGCTCCCACAGGGGGCCAGCGGTGTTTGTAAGGTTGGTGATTCTGCCGTCGGGGACGACCCCGGCGCCTATCGAAAAACTGCGGGACGGCCCGCATCCCAGGTCGAGGCTGATGCGTTATCGCCTCCGGGGGTTTTGCCATGTTCGAAAAAGTCCTGATTGCCAACCGTGGCGCGATTGCCTGCCGCATCCTGCGCACCCTCGGTGAATTGCAGGTCAAGGGCGTCGCCGTTTACTCCGAAGCCGATGCCGCGAGCCTGCACATTTTGCAGGCCGACGAAGCTCACAGCCTCGGTGAAGGCGCCGCCGCCGGCACCTACCTGGCGGTGGATAAAATCCTTGCCATCGCTCAAGCCTCCGGCGCCACGGCGATCCATCCCGGCTACGGTTTTCTCTCGGAAAACGCCAGGTTCGCCGAAGCCTGTGAAGCCGCCAACATTGCGTTTATCGGCCCGACGCCGGAACAATTGCGGGTGTTCGGCCTCAAGCACACCGCCCGCGCGCTGGCCAAGCAGCACGGCGTGCCGATGCTCGAAGGCACCGAGTTACTCGACAGCCTCGACGCGGCGTTGATTGCCGGTGAACAGGTCGGCTATCCGGTGATGTTGAAAAGCACGGCTGGCGGTGGCGGCATTGGCATGCGCGTGTGCCGCAGCGCTGCGGAACTAAGCGAGTCCTTTGAAGCAGTCAAACGCTTGGGCCAGAACAATTTCAGCGACGCCGGGGTGTTCATCGAGAAGTACATCCAGCGTGCCCGGCATCTGGAAGTGCAGGTATTCGGCGATGGTCGCGGCGATGTGATTGCCCTCGGTGTGCGTGATTGCTCGGTGCAGCGGCGCAACCAGAAAGTCCTCGAAGAAACCCCGGCGCCGAACCTCCCGGAAGGCATGTCGGATGAGCTGTGTGCAGCGGCGATCAAACTCGCCAAAGCGGTGAATTACCGCAGCGCCGGCACGGTGGAGTTTGTCTTCGACAGTGAAGACCAGCGCTTCTACTTTCTGGAAGTGAACACGCGGTTGCAGGTGGAGCACGGCGTCACCGAACAGGTGTGGGGCGTGGACCTGGTGCGCTGGATGGTGGAACTGGCGGCCGGTGATTTGCCGCCACTTCATGAATTGAGCAAAGGTCTGAAAGCAAACGGGCATGCGATTCAGGCACGGCTGTATGCCGAAGATCCGGGCCGGGATTTTCAACCGAGTCCGGGCTTGCTGACGGCGGTGAACTTTCCCGCTGCCGATGGCAAACACCTGCGGATCGATACCTGGGTCGAGGCCGGTTGCGAGATCCCGCCGTACTTCGATCCGATGATTGCCAAGGTCATCAGTTGGGCGCCGACTCGCGAACAAGCGGCTGCCGATCTGCATCAAGCCTTGGGCGACAGTCTGTTGTACGGCGTGGAAACCAATCGCGATTATTTGCGGCAGATTTTGCTCGATACGCCTTTCGCCAGCGGTCAGCCGTGGACGCGTTGCCTGGAAGGTCTGGTGTATCAGGCGAACACCTTTGAAGTACTTAGCGCCGGCACGCAAACCAGTGTGCAGGATTATCCGGGGCGCCTCGGCTACTGGGCGGTTGGCGTGCCGCCGTCGGGGCCGATGGACAGTCGCGCACTGAGGTTGGGCAATCGTCTGCTCGGCAATGACGAAGGCTTGGCGGCGCTGGAAATCACCATGAGCGGACCGTTGCTGCGCTTCAATTGCGAAGCGGTGGTGGCGGTTACCGGGGCGGTGATTCCGCTGACGTTGAACGGCGAAACCGTGCCGATGAACACCGCACTGCTGATACCGGCGGGTTCTACGTTAAGCCTTGGCACGATTGCCGGTGCGGGCGCCCGCAGTTATCTGTGCCTGCGCGGCGGGCTGCAAGTGCCGGATTATCTGGGCAGCAAAAGCACCTTCACCCTTGGCCAGTTTGGTGGGCATGGCGGGCGGGCGCTGCGGGCCGGGGACGTGTTGCATGTGCCAGCGTTGAATGACCGTGAAGTGGGAGCACAACTGCCTTTCACCGAGTTGCCTGAGGTGCGGCAGATTCGCGTGATTTATGGTCCTCATGGCGCGCCGGAATACTTCACCGAACACTACATCGACACGTTCTTCGCGACGCAGTGGGAAGTGCATTTCAACTCCAGCCGAACCGGTGTGCGCTTGATCGGGCCGAAGCCGGAATGGGTGCGGGCCGATGGCGGCGAGGCGGGATTGCATCCGTCGAATATCCATGACAATCCGTATGCGATCGGGGCGGTGGATTTTACCGGGGACATGCCGGTGATCCTCGGGCCGGATGGCCCGAGCCTGGGTGGGTTTGTGTGTCCGGTGACGGTGATTGAGGCGGATCTTTGGCAGTTGGGGCAGTTGAAGGCTGGGGACAAAGTGCAGTTCCTTCCTGTAGATCTCAAAATCGCCCGCTCACTTGCCTTGGAATGGAATCAATGTGGGAGCGAGCTTGCTCGCGAAAGCGGTACACCAGACACATTAATCTCGACTGACACGACGCCTTCGCGAGCAAGCCCGCTCCCACAGGGGGTTGTGTCGCCTGTGGTGTTGGATTTGGGTCTGGGGGATACGCGGCTGGTGGCTCGCTTGTCTGGAGATACTCATCTCCTGCTAGAAATCGGCGCCCCCGAACTGGACCTGGTCCTGCGCTTCCGCGCCCACGCCCTCATGCAAGCCCTGGAAAGCAAAAACCTGCACGGCGTGATCGACTTGACGCCCGGCATCCGCTCCCTGCAAGTCCACTACCAACCCGAACAACTGCCCCTCGCCGACCTCCTCGGCATCATCGCCGGTGAATGGGACGCCGTGTGCGCCGCCAAAAACCTGCAAGTACCGTCACGCATCGTGCATCTGCCGTTGTCCTGGGACGATCCGGCCTGTCAGTTGGCGATCGAGAAATACATGACCACCGTGCGCAAGGACGCGCCGTGGTGCCCGAGTAATCTGGAGTTCATCCGTCGCATCAACGACCTGCCGAACCTCGACGAAGTGCAGCGCACGGTGTTCGACGCCAGCTATCTGGTGATGGGCCTCGGCGATGTCTACCTCGGCGCACCGGTCGCCACCCCGCTCGACCCGCGCCATCGTTTGGTGACCACCAAATACAACCCGGCGCGCACCTGGACCGCCGAGAATTCGGTGGGCATCGGTGGCGCCTACATGTGCGTGTACGGCATGGAAGGCCCCGGCGGTTATCAGTTTGTCGGGCGCACGTTGCAGATGTGGAATCGCTACCGCGAGGTCGCGGCGTTCGACGGCAAACCGTGGCTGCTAAGGTTCTTTGATCAGATTCGTTTCTACCCCGTGAGCGCCGATGAGTTGCTGCGTATTCGTCGGGATTTTCCCCTCGGGCGCTTCGAACTGAACATCGAAGACAGCCAGTTGAACCTGGCGGATTACCAGGGGTTTCTAGCGAAAGAAGCCGAGAGCATTGCCGCATTTCGGGAGCAGCAGAAAGGCGCGTTCAACGCCGAGCGCGAACGCTGGATCGCCAGTGGCCAGGCGCATTTCGACAGTGAAGAACTGATCCCCGAAGCCACCGAAGATGCACCGCTGGCCAGCGGTCAACTGAGCGTCGACAGCCACATTGCCGGCAACCTCTGGCAGGTGCAGGTTGAAACTGGCGCACGGGTTGAGGCCGGGGATGTGTTGGTGATTCTGGAGTCGATGAAGATGGAAATCCCGCTGCTCGCGCCGATGGCCGGGGTGGTGCGCAAGATTCTCGTACAACCGGGTTCGGCGGTGCGCGCCGGGCAGCGGGTCGTGGTGCTGGACCTCGACTGAACTCATTTTGAAAAGGATCGAATCATGAATTTCAATCTGCAACTCGACGCCCTGCGCAGCGCTTATCGCGACGGCCATACCACGCCTCGGCAATTGCTGTTGAGCCTGCGCGACAAAGCCGCCGCGCTGAACCCGGATTATCACCTGTTCATCCATTTGCTCAGTGTCGAGGAACTGGAACCGTACCTCGCCGCGCTCGACGGGCGTGATCTCGACAGTTTGCCGCTGTACGGCGTGCCGTTTGCGATCAAGGACAACATCGATTTGGCGGGCATTCCCACCACGGCGGCGTGTCCGGCATTTGCCTATGTGCCGGAGCGTTCGGCGACCATCGTCGAGCAGTTGCTGGCGTTGGGGGCAATTCCGCTGGGCAAGACCAATCTCGACCAATTCGCCACCGGGCTGAACGGCAGTCGCTCGCCTTATGGCGCGTGCCCGAACAGCGTGCTGCCGGAGTATCCGGCGGGTGGTTCCAGCGCCGGATCTTCGTTGGCGGTGGCCTTGGGCATAGCAAGTTTCTCCCTGGGGACGGACACGGCGGGCTCCGGGCGCGTGCCGGCGGCGTTGAACAATCTGGTGGGGTTGAAAGCCACCAAGGGATTGATTTCTACGGGCGGCGTGGTGCCGGCCTGTCGCACGCTGGATTGCGTCACGACCTTCACTGCGACTGCCCGTGAGGCCAGTCAATTGCTGGCGCTGACCGCGCATCTCGATCCACGGGACGCCTACAGCCGCCGCAATCCGTTGTGGAATGACGGCTCGGCATTCGGCGCGCCGCGCCCCTTCCGTTTCGGCGTGCCCCGCGCCCGGGACCTGGAATTTTTCGGCTGCCCGGAAGGCCCGTTGTTGTTCGGTGATGCCATCGATCAGCTGAAAGCCATGGGCGGTGAAGCAGTGGAACTGGACCTGTCGCCCTTCCTCGAAGCCGCTCAGTTGCTGTATGAAGGCCCGTGGGTGGCCGAGCGCTACAGCGTGGCCGGTGAGCTGATGGAGCAAAACCCCGAAGCGGTGCTGCCAGTGATTCGCGCGGTACTGGCCAAGGCCCCGGCGGTGACCGGCGTGCAGACCTTCCGCGCGCAGTATCGACTGCAAGAGCTGAAGGCGCTGTGCGACCAGGCACTGGAAGGACTGGATTGCGTGCTCACGCCGACCATCGGCCGCCCCGTCACCTTGGCGGAACTGGCGGCGGAACCGGTGCTGCGCAATTCGGAACTGGGCTATTACACCAACTTCATGAACCTGCTCGACTACGCCGCCGTCGCCGTGACCAGTGGTTTCATGGGTAATGGCTTGCCGTGGGGCGTGACGCTGTTTGGTCGGGCGTTTACCGATCAGTATTTGTTGAGCGTGGCGGATGCTTTCCAGCGTCAAAAAGATTCGTCTGCGCCAACGACCGTGGCTCGCAATGATCGTGCTCGGCTGGTGGTGTGCGGCGCGCATCTGGAGGGGCTGGCGTTGAACTGGCAACTCAAGCAGCGCGGGGCTCGACTGCTTGAATCGACGTTTAGCTCACCGGACTACCAGTTGTACGCGCTGGCCGGCGGCCCACCGTTTCGTCCGGGGATGGTGCGGGTGAAGGACGGCGGCGTGGCGATTGCGGTGGAGGTCTGGGAATTGCCGAGCAGTGAATTGGGCTCGTTCCTGACCGGGATCCCGGCGCCGTTGGGGTTGGGCAAGGTGCAACTGGCGGATGGGCGCTGGGAGAGTGGGTTTATTTGTGAGGCTTACGGACTTGAAGGCGCGGTGGATATCAGTCATCTCGGCGGGTGGCGGGCTTATCTTGAGACTCGTGGCTGATCCGACATCCACCCCTCACCCTAGCCCTCTCCCCAAAGGGGCGAGGGGACTGAACGAGGTGTTCATACGACTTACACCGACCTGAGATATCGAGCCGAACGAAATACCTTAAAAGCATACGGTCTGCTCCCTTTCCCCCTCTCCCCTCTGGGGAGAGGGCTGGGGTGAGGGGTGGCTCTTTCTTTCGCCACAACTCTCAATCAACCCAAATCACCCGCCATTCCCCCCACAAATCCCGCAGTTATTTCCCCCCAGTCCCACTAGAATGCATGCCATCAGGTCACTGCCAACGGAACCACCATGCCGCTTCGCTCGCCGCTGTATTCCCAACGTTCGTTGGTCCTCACGCTGATTGCGTTATTGGGTGCCGGTTTCCTCGCCACCTCGTTTCTCAGCTACTACGCCTCGCGAGCGTCGATCCGCGACAACATCGTCAACACCGAATTGCCGCTGACGTCCGACACGGTCTATTCGGAAATCCAGAAAGACCTTGTCAGACCGATCCTGATTTCCTCGATGATGTCCCGCGACACCTTCATGCGCGACTGGGTGGTCAACGGCGAGCACGACCCCGACCAGATGACCCGCTACCTCAACGAGGTCATGACCCATTACGGCGCCTACACAGCGTTTTTCATCTCCAACAGCAGCCTGACCTACTACCACGCCAAAGGCGTGCTCAAGCAGGTCAAGATCGACGAACCCCGGGACGCCTGGTACTTCCGTGTTCGCGACATGAAAGAACCCTACGAGATCAACGTCGACCCGGACCTGGCCAACAAGGACAACCTGACGTTCTTCATCAACTACAAGGTCTACGACTACGACAAACGCTTTATCGGCGCGGCCGGCGTCGGCCTGACGGTGGATGCGGTGATCAAGCTGATCGACAAGTATCAACAGCGTTATCAACGCAGCGTGTACTTCGTCGACACCTTCGGTCGCCTGGTGCTCACCGGCGCCGAGGGCGGTCCTGAAGGTGCGCGGGCGGGCCAGAGTCTGGGCGACCTCAACAGCATGAAAGGCCTGGTCAGCCAGTTGCCCAAACCCCACAGCGGCAGCTACGAATATTCCGTCCACGGCCAGGGACATTTCCTCAACGTGCGGTTTATTCCGGAGCTGAACTGGTACCTGTTCGTCGATAAACGTGAAGACAGCGCCCTCAGTGAAATCCGCCAGTCGTTGTACCTCAACCTGCTGATCTGCCTGCTCGTCACCTTGATTGTGCTGGCCCTGCTCAACCGGGTGATCAAACGTTATCAGGGCAAGATCCAGGCCCAGGCGACCCTCGACAGCCTGACCGAACTGCCCAACCGCCGGGGCTTCGACCTGTTGGCGGCGCAAGCCATGCACGAGGCCCAGCGCGAACCGAAACCGCTGACGGCGTTGCTGCTGGACCTCGACCATTTCAAAGTGTTGAACGACACCTACGGCCACCTCGCCGGTGATCAAGTGCTGATCGGTTTCGCCCGGGACCTGGAAAGCTGCCTGCGGCATTCCGACATTGTCTGCCGTTGGGGCGGTGAGGAATTTATCGTGCTGCTCAAGGACACCGACGGTGAGACCGGTCAGAAAATCGCCGAGAAAATTCGTCAACATGTGGAAAAACAGCGTTATGCCTACAACAACAAGGAACTGCATCTGACCGTGAGCATCGGCCTGACCACCCTGCAACCGGATGAAACCTTGCATACGCTGCTGTCCCGGGCCGATCATGCGATGTACCGGGCCAAGCAAGCCGGCCGCAACCGCACCTGCGTGGAAATGCCTCACTCCGTTTATGAATGACCTTGATGAACAAGCCTGACCTCTGCCCGGCCTGCGGCGCCCCCAACGACTGCAGCCTGGCCGACCCACGAACCGCCGACCGCGCCTGCTGGTGCTACGGCGTCAGCATCGACCCGGCGGTCCTCGAAGCGCTGCCGGCCGAACTGCGCGACCTCTCTTGCCTGTGCCCGCGTTGCGCCCAGGTCGAGGCGCAGCTGCAAGCAGCCGCCCGGCCGATCACGTAAGATGCGCGGCCCTTCTCCGTCCGATTGTTAACCGATGCGTGTAGATCGTTTCCTCAGCAACTTGCCGCGCTTCAACCGTAAGCAGGTTCGTCTGTTGCTGGTGGAAAAACGCGTGCGTATCGACGGAAAAGTCGTCAGCGACCCTCATAGCGAAGTGTTGGAATTCAGCTGCGTTGAAGTCGACGACGACGTGCTGCAGGTCGGCAAACCCGCGCGCTATTTCATGCTGAACAAGCCGCCCGGCTGCGTCAGCGCCACCCGCGACCCGCAACACCCGACGGTGCTCGATCTGATCCACGAACCGGACAAATCTGACCTGCACATCGCCGGACGCCTGGACTTCAACACCACCGGTCTGATGATCATCACCAACGACGGCAGTTGGTCGCGGCGCCTGACCCAACCGCAAACCAAATTGCCCAAGGTCTACTACGTCGAGACCGAACAGGACATCGGCCCGGAGTATGCAGTCACCTTCAACGAGGGGCTGTACTTTGCCTTCGAGGAACTCACCACGCAGCCCGCCGAACTGGTGCTGCTCGGCGCGAAGTCGGCGCGGCTGAGCATCGTCGAGGGTCGTTACCACCAAGTGAAGCGCATGTTCGGCCATTTCGACAACAAGGTGCTGCGCCTGCACCGCGAAAGCATGGGCCCGCTGCTGCTCGATAACGCGCTAAAACCGGGCGAGTACCGTGCGTTGCGCACCGAAGAGATTCAATTGATCTAAGCAGGCGACCGCTCAGCAGAAGTTGTCGAACAATTTACGAATGACACTTGCGCGATGTCGTGACCCCTGCTTGAATCAGGACGTCGGCCAAATTGTGACCGACGAGTCACAACATACTTCTAAGAAACTTTTTGCCGGCAGAGAACCCTCAGGTTCCGCTTTCCACCGGCAGACTGCCCGCCAATAACAATACCCGTCGACCTGCCTTACCGGATCGACATGGGCCTCCAAATTCCAGGCGTATGCCTACCTGTCACAAAGCTCGTGCAATCTCATTTGCGCGCATACCCGCTTGCCCAGGAGTCTTATGACATGAGGCCAGAAATCGCTGTGCTGGATATACAGGGTCAGTATCGGGTTTACACGGAGTTCTATCGCGCAGACGCCGCAGAGAAGACCATTATTCTGGTCAACGGCTCGATGGCCACGACTGCGTCGTTTGCTCAGACCGTGAAAAACCTCCATCCGCAGTTCAATGTGGTGTGCTACGACCAGCCCTACGCGGGCAAGTCAAAAGCCCACAACCTGCACGAGAAATTGCTGACAAAGGAAGTTGAAGGCCAGATCCTGCTGGAGCTGATCGACCACTTCGCCGCCGAACACGTGCTGTCGTTTTCCTGGGGCGGCGCCGCGACCCTGGTCGCCCTCGCCCAACGGCCACGGCGCATCGAAAAAGCCGTGATCAGCTCGTTCTCCCCAGAGATCAACGAGCCCATGCGCGACTACCTCGAGCGCGGCGTCGACTACCTCGGCAGCCGTGATGGCGACCGGGTCGGCAACCTGGTCAACAGCACCATCGGCAAACACCTGCCGTCGCTGTTCAAGCGCTTCAACTATCGCCACGTGAGCAACCTGGCCGAGCACGAATACGGGCAGATGCACTTCCACATCAGCGACCTGCTGCACAGCGATCGGCAGTGCTTCCTCAAGGCTGCCGAAAAAATCAACGTGCCGGTGCTGTTCATGAACGGCGAATGGGACGAATACACCGCCGCCGACGGCGCCCGACTATTCGCCAACCACGTGCAACACGCCACCTTCAGCACCCTGCAAGCCACCGGGCACTTTCTCGACATGGAACACAAAGCCGCCTGCCGAGACAGCCAAAACGCACTGCTGGGCTTCCTGAAACCCGAGCAATACGCCAGCCGACCGCGTTACCACTACGTCCAGGACCACCATGCACTGGCAATCTGAAACAGCGTCATCGCGAGCAAGCCCCACCCTACAGCGTTAACGTTTTGTGTAGGAGCGAGGCTTGCCCGCGAATGGCCGTTACGCGGTCCATGCCTTCGTGCTACCCCGTGCTAAATGCAACGCGCATAAAGAAAAACTTCAAATCCACGCGCACATCTGGTACAAAGTCAGCCGCTCTGAGCGGGTGTCGTATAATGGCATTACTCCAGCTTCCCAAGCTGATAACGAGGGTTCGATTCCCTTCACCCGCTCCAATCGAATTTTGGTCTCGCGTTGAGGTTTTTTGACGGGGGATGTAGAGATAGAAAAAAACCGGTCCTATGTGGCCGGTTTTTTTATGGCCGGGATTTAGTGGAACCGCCTGTAAACGCCCGCCCAATGGAGTGCCAACGGCCCATTTTCCGGGGCGCCAATGGCGCCAAATCTCGAAATAGCAACGTCCTACACTACTCTAGGAATTGTCCGTAGACTTGCGGATTGCCGTGTCTTTGTCATGAGCCCTATAGTCCGATCCACGCCCAAATGGCGTATCGGGTTTGGCGACTTGATGACAACGACCCAGAAAACTCCGGGATTTTTCGGAGCTTTTCTGACTGCATTTTGCTGCGCTTTTTTTGGTGGCTGTGCGTGGGAGATCTTCGGGTCTGCCGGTTTTACCGTTGTCCGGTTCGCCAACCCGCGTACAGCTACCACCCTATTGTTTGGCGACGATTGAGTGGTAGGTCTTTAACCTACTAACGGTAATCACTTATGAACGAATACATGGCTTTAACCAGCAACGCCGACGATCTTCCCTCCCTGTTCGTCAACACGACACAACCGCTGCACTCACTGCTCAGCACGGCCAGTTACAGAATCCGGGCCGTGACACAGCTGCTTGAAAACCTCGCGATGCGGGGTGATGTCACGTCTGATTCGGTGGTCCTCAGCGACTTTGCGTTGCTCTGCTGCGTGCCCTTGCGCGACGGTTGCGATGTGCTGGACGTGATCGCTCGACGCATGGATGCGGAATAGTTCTGACGTTAGATTGGGCGCCTTTTGGGGCGCCCTTTTCGTTTCTGTAGCAGCTGGCGAAGCCTGCGTTCGGCTGCGCAGCAGTCGTGAAATCAGGCGATGCGGTGTATCAGAAGGACCGCGAATTCAGGTTTTACGACTGCTACGCAGCCGAACGCAGGCTTCGCCAGCTGCTACAAAGGTGTGTTCGTCCTTGGTTACATATCCATAACGCACATCTCGTTTCCCGTTTTAATCCAACCCGCTAGCATTCCCTCATCTACAACCACCCTCCCCCTGCGCGACCATCAACGAATACGCGCCATCACTCTTCGAGGGAAACCAATCGGCCGCACCACCGGTGCCGCCCGTGACGAACTCAGCAGAGCAATTCGAACATGACGCAAAACATTTACGACGATCCGGAGTTTTTCCAGGGTTATAGCCGGATGGGCCGCTCCATTGGTGGTTTGGATGCAGCGCCTGAATGGCCGGCCCTTCAATCCATGCTGCCGTCGATGAAAGGTCTGAAAGTGGTAGACCTGGGCTGCGGTTATGGTTGGTTCAGCCGTTGGGCCAGTGAGCAAGGTGCCGACAGTGTGCTTGGTGTTGATGTGTCGGAGAAGATGCTGGAGCAGGCGCGCAAGACAACTTCCGCAGCCAATATCCGATATGAACGCGCCGACCTGGAACACCTCGACCTGCCCGTCGGCAGTTTCGACCTGGCCCACAGTTCGCTGGCATTGCACTACATCAAGGATTTGCCCGGCCTGTTCACCAATATCCACAAAGCCCTGAAACCCGGCTCTCGATTTGTGTTTTCCATCGAACATCCAATCTTCATGGCCCCCCGCAATCCGGGGTGGTTGATTGATGACGAAGGTCGCAAGCGTTGGCCGCTGGACAGCTATCAACTGGAAGGTGAGCGGGTGACGAATTGGCTGGCGGAGGGTGTGATCAAGCAGCACCGTACGGTGGGGACTTTGTTGAATGCGTTGATTGCGGCGGGGTTCACGATCCGGTACGTCAACGAATGGGGGCCGACGGATGCGCAGGTGGCGGCGCAGCCGGCGCTGGCGGTGGAGCGTGAGCGGCCGATGATGATGTTGGTGGCGGTGGAGCGCTGAAATGCGGCAGGCTGATGCCACTTAACTAAGGAACACCGCAATCCCTGTGGGAGCGAGCTTGCTCGCGATGGCGTAGTGTCAGTCAATATCAATGTTGGCTGACACACCGCTATCGCGAGCAAGCTCGCTCCCACAGGTTCAGTGTTTCAAATGACTATCTCAGGGGCTTTTATCGTGTCGCTACGATGAACAACCGCGGAAACGGCAACAACACCGTCCCATCCTCCAACGCCGGATAAGCCTGTTCAATCGCCGCCAGATACCGCCTCAAATACTCCGCTCGCTCCCCCTCATCCAACGGCTCAAGAAACGGCCGCAACCCACTCCCCTTGAACCACTCAACAACACCCGAAGCCCCACCCGCCAGCGGATGATGGTAAGTCGTGCGCCACACATCGACGCGCGCACAGTGCGGCTTGAGCATCGAGTAGTAAGCGCTGGCACTGGCCATGTCCGTCCGTTGCCCGGCGGCGTCCGCCAACTTGCTGGCCCAAGGACCATTAGCGGCGACTTCGCGCATTAAACGGTGGGAGGGTTCATTGAGATTGTCCGGCATCTGGATTGCCAGGCTTCCACCCTCGGTCAGTCGGGATGCCAGCGAAGGCAGCAACGTGGAGTGATCAGGCAGCCACTGCAAAACGGCGTTGGCGAAAATGACGTCGAACGGGCCGCTATCGTTCCAGGTTGCGATGTCAACGGTGTCGAACTGCACCTCGGGCAAGCGCTTGCGGGCGGCGTCGATCATGTCGGGCGAACTGTCCACGCCACGCACCAGGGCATTGTCGAAGCGCTCGACCAGCAACTCGGTGGAGTTGCCGGGGCCGCAGCCGATATCGATGGCCGAACGCGCGTCCACGGGCGGGATGGCCGCGAGCAAATCGCGGGCCGGGCGGGTGCGTTCATCTTCAAAAGCGACGTATTGTTTGGCGGACCAACTCATTGCGTTCTCCTGTCGAATGGCTGTCCTGGCCTGGACCGACAACCGGTTCGCTACGATACCCCGACCCGCGCGCCAGCCCTATTCGACTTATGTAACACGCAAGTCTGAGATGGGGTTTTCTTATCGCCAAATCATCGGAAATCATAACCAAATCGACCGTTCGTCGAGGGAACGGTCAAGCAATTTTGACAGCCTATGTTTCGCATCTATAGTCCTAATCGCGGCCAGTCGGAAGGAACCCGACCTGTCAATTTGCACGCATGGAGCAAGGCCTGTTCAAGCCTCGTGCATGGTGGGTTCCGCCCGTAGTGTTTCAACAACGGCCGTAAGGCAAGCAAGCGTTGTCATGCCTGGAAAGTTGCCGGGCAATCACTATGAACAAGGAGCTTTACTATGTCTCGAGTCACGGATGTGCTGGTCTCAATCGACACCGAAACCATTCTGAAAAAATACCCGAACATCAGCAAAAACCCCGCCGCACCGACGATGATCGACGTCAATCACGTGTACATGGTGACCAACCAGGACAACGTGATCAGTGGTCAGGCCGGTGGCGAACTCAACTTGAAAGCTCGGGTGGGCGACCTGGTTCGCTGGCGTGAAACCAGCCTGTCGCAGAGCTTCGAGACCGCGGTGATTTTCTACAAGTTCATTGGCAACGTCGGCAACGAGTTGATCTCCACGCCTACACCGCGCAAGGCCACAGCCTGTGTTGCCGTTCCTAACCCCAGTAATCCGTCAGTGCCAAGCTGCCAGAAAGTCGATAACCACTATTGGTCTTCGGAAACGCTTGCGACCGGCAGCGTGACCTATCACTTCCATTTCCTGATCGTCGATCGTGATTGCCAAATCGTCGGCTGCTGCTCGTGGGATCCGTTCATCACCATCCGCAACTGACGAAGTCCGGCCCCTTGGCGACAAGGGGCCAACCCAGTTCGTTGCCGTTTCGGCAGGAACAGGATGTCTTGCATGAACCGAAGCGGCTGTCGTCTTGTGCCAACATCATGAAAGGAATCCATGATGACTTCCGAACCGATCAAATCGCCTTCATCCAGTGTCGCGGCAGCCAACAATGTGTTGCTGGTTGTTGATGCCGAGTCGCTGCTCGCAAAGTATCCGACCCCCAGCCTTGAGGCTGAAAATCCAACGACCATCAGCGATGGATTCATTTTCGTCGCCAGCGGAATAGATAATGTTAAAAATGACAGTAAATTGACATTAGCCACCCACAACGGAAAAACCTTCCATATTCGTGGCAGGACCGTGAGCCTGATCGCCGAACACAGCGTGGTTTTCTACGACATGTCCGTGGGCGATTCCCAAGTGCTGTCGCCGCCAAAACTGCAGGTCAACAGCGACCTCACCGTGCCAGCCCCTGATCCGGAAAACCCGACCCAGCCCGGCAGCCACCAGGCCGATGATCACTATTGGGAATGCACGCACCTGAAGCCGGGCGTCGCCGCCTGCGAACTGAGCTTCATGCTGGTTAACCAGCGTTGTGAAGTGGTGGGGTGTTTCGGTTGGGAGGTTGAGGTGACGCTTTCTGCTTGAACAATTCCCACAAAAAACCGGCCTCGAGGGCCGGTTTCTAAATACTCCGTGTTAATCGTAATAGCCGACCGTCTTTTTCAAATCATCCGAATAGTTGTAGATATCGTCTATCGAACTGATTGGATGCCGGGTTTCATTTTTCTCTTGGTCAAAAATCCCGATGTATTTCTGTGTGCGATTAAAGTGCAGCCGACAAATCGGCTTTCGGTTGTTGTCGTCAAGCAAAATGCCAAAATAACTCTGGGTGTCACGTTGAACAATCCGCTTGGCATCCACAACAGAACGAACCACAGCTCGAACGATGTGATAGCCCTCCAGCTCCTCTAGCGTAGTAATAACCTTGTCCTCTGACTCATCTCTCACCTCAGGCTGCTCAGCAGTAGTGGAAACGGGTGAAGAAGCCAATGCTGGTTGCATGGCGCCGCTCATAGCTGATTTGAGCCGTACGTTGATTTGATCATTCAGGAATTGCACAACAGCCTTTCTTGTCAGCTCATGAAACTGCTCACGCACTTTTTGTGTAATCACCCCGTCGTACACGCGGGACGCGAACACTTTCACAAAATCGTCATCGGGCTTACTGACCTGCGCGGCAATGATCTTTTTGATTTGGCTGACGTATTTCAATTCACCGGCAGCACTGATGATTGAATCGACGTCGAATGCTGATTTGGTGAGTTTGACCAGTTCGGGAACGGAATACTCATCGATATCCAGAAGATCGAGCTCAAGAAAAGGCTTCTCGTCCATCTTGTTCGGCGCGTCCAAGTCGGTGAAAAATTTGTAGACTTGGCCGTTGGTCAGTATGGAGATCCGTGCACTGGTGACATGAAAATATCGAAAGAGCTGAGAAGCATGATTGATGTGCAGTGGCTCGCCGATTTTTTTGCATTCGATCAGAATCTGAACTTCGCCGTCCTTCATGATGGCGTAGTCAATTTTTTCGCCTTTTTTCGTTCCGATGTCGCACACAAACTCTGGAGTTACCTCCGTCGGATCGAACACGTCGTAGCCCAGAACCGTGCTGATAAAGGGCATAACAAAAGCGTTCTTGGTCGCCTCTTCTGTCTTGATTGCAGCGCTCTGTAAACGAACTTTGGCAGCTAGGCTTGCTAACTTTTCGAAGAATTCCATGAGTGGCCTCTGACGTGGTTTCGATCCATGTGTTTGCATGCTGGCGATTTGACTGCCCTTGATACTAGACACAAACCGGCACAAAGAAAGAATCCGGCCAGGAATGGGAAATAGAAGCTGTTTCTATGATTGTTACCCATAGAGTAATTCGCTACCGATCGCCAAGATCGCAGCCTTCGGCAGCTCCTACGCCGACCGCGTTCCAACGTAGGAGCTGCCGAAGGCTGCGATCTTTTAGCTCTCCCCCGCATCGTTGTTAAAAAAGAAATTCCCACATGCCGTCGCTGTCTGAATTTCAGGCGCATCCCTATAAGGAACACGGCAATGAAATTCGCAAAAGTCTCCCAGAAGCTCGCTTTATGGGCCGGCAGTCCCACGACGTTTTTGATCGCGATCATTCTGATTGCTGTATGGGGATTGACCGGGCCGATCTTCCACTACAACGACACCTGGCAACTGATCATCAATACTTCAACCACCATCATCACCTTCCTGATGGTATTCCTGATCCAGAACACTCAGAACCGCGATACGGATATCTTGCACTTGAAGATCGATGAGTTGCTGCGGGTGACGAAGGAGGCGCAGAACGCGATGTTGGGGCTGGAGTCGCTGGATCTGAAGCAACTGGAGGAGTTGAGGAAGCAGTACCGCAAGATCGGCGAAGGCGAAACGATTGCCATGGACGTCGCTCCCAGCGACGACAAACCGAAGCCAAAATTCGACCAATGCTGAGGAAGCGCTATTCGCGGGTGACCTCGGTCACCCGCGCAGCATAAGGGTTAGCGGCTGGCTTGCAATGCCTTGGCCATCTGCAGGTGGTTTTGCAGTTTGGGCAGGGTTTCTTCGGCGAACGCTTTGATTTCCGGAACGTCGGTGGTCTGCGCTTCCTGCTGGATCTGGTCGATAGCAGCCTGGGTGTTTTGCACCTGACTGGCAGCGTAGGCTTGGTCGAAAGTCGGGCCATCCTTCACTTCGGGGATCATCGTTTTGGACTTGTCGATCACTTCTTCCCGAGGCGCCACCGGCAAATCGAGCTTCTTGGCGATTTTTGCCAGATGCTGGTTGGCGGTGGTCAGGTCATTGATGACCACGACGGTGTAGTCCTTGACCTCTTTGGATTCGGTTTTCTGGTGCGCCAGGCGACTGGCTTCGATGTCGGCCATGCCTTTGGCGGACGCATCGTTGATGAAGTCTGCAGGCGACTGGGCAAAGGCGCTGCTGGCACACAGGCCCAGCAACGTGGCAAAACTGGCATTACGTAAACGGGTGGCCATCCGGCTCATGGTCGCGCCCTCCTCGAAATAAAATTCAAACGGGAGCTTGCGCCCCCGTCTCTCAATCAAAACTACCCTCGCCACTAACGAGATTTCTGACCACCTTTGCGGCCCATATCGGTTTTCGCAGGGTCTTTCTCGACAGTCGTGGTGGTAGTTTTCCCACCTTTGCGACCGGCTTCAGACGCCTTCGTTCGATCGTTGGCGAAGTTTCCCGAGTTAGAGTTTCTTGAAGTAGGCATGATTCTCATCCTCTTGGTGTTGATCGCGGCGAGCAAACGCCCGCATAGGATCAGAATTCTCATCGGGGCAAAGGTTTAGAAAAAGTGCGGATGCTGCGACGAACGGCAGCGAACGTTCAGACTTCAAGCGGCCGATGACTGAGGCGTTTGGCGGCGTACATCGCCTCGTCGGCGTGGCGGAACAGCTGTTTTTCTTCAGTGCCGTGCTCTGGGTAGAGCGCCGCGCCGATGCTCGGTTCGATGTTCAGGCTGTGACCATCCAGCCGCAGGGGCTGCGCCAGGACCTGTCGGATTTTTCCGGCAACGCTGTCGGCGTCTTCCGCCGCGTGAATGCTGTGCAGCAGCACGACGAACTCATCCCCGCCGATGCGCGCCACCGTGTCAGTGTCCCGCACGCAACCCTTGATGCGATTGGCGACCGCTTGCAGCAACATGTCGCCGACCGCATGGCCGTGGGTGTCGTTGACCTGTTTGAAACGGTCCAGGTCGACATACAGCAACGCCATTCGCCCGCCCTCTGAACGCGCCAGCGCCAGCGACGCCTTGAGCCGGTCACGCAGCAGTTCGCGGTTAGGCAGTTGGGTCAATTGATCGTACTGCGCCATGCGTTGCAGCCGTTCGTGCAATTGCTTGCGCTCGATGGCCGTTGCCACCTGGGCGCAGACGTATTGCAGCAGTTCTTTGTCTTGCTCGGTGTAGCGCTCGCCGCCGGCCTCGCTTTTGACGATCAGCGCGCCGATGGTGCCGTTTTGCGAATTCAGCGGCACGCCGAGCCAGCAGGGTGAGTCCTGCCCCGCCACCAGCCTTTCAAAGCCCTCGGGCAGCTCGCTCTGGTCCGGGGTCAGCAAGATCGGCTGGCCGCTGCGGATAACCTCGGCGCACAGGCGTCCGGTGACCGTGCCGGGTAGTTCGGGCTGAAGCTCGCGGTCGTCGACGTGATAGGGGAAGTTCAGCTGCGCGCAGTGTTCGTCGTACAGCGCGACGGAAAAATTCAGCGCCGGCAGCCATTCGCCGATGATCGTGTGGATGCGCTTGAACAGCGCCAGCAAGTCTTCCGCCGCGTGGGCCGCTTCGGAGATCGCATACAGCGCCGCTTGTCGCGACTCGGCCTGTTTGCGTTCGGTGATGTCCCGGGCCACGGCGATGCGCAGTTGATCGACTTCCGACCAGCGCGCCGACCACAGGATGTGCACCACCCGGCCATCCTTGCGCAGGTAGCGGTTTTCGAAGTTGAGCTTGGGCTCGCCGCCCATGATTTCCCGCGCGGCATCGAGGGTGCGCTGGCGGTCGGCGGGGTGCACCAGATCGATCATCGGCTGGCCGATCAATTCATCCCGCGTGTACCCGAAAACGCGCTCGCAGGCGGCACTGACAAATACAAAGCGACCTTGTTTATCCACCGCACAAACGGCGTCCAGCAGCAGGTCGATGTAGCTCGCCAAAGGCGCGGAATTTCTGGTGGTCATGGTGCAGGGCGCGTGTCCGGCAATGCAGCGAGAAAAAACCGTCCCTGACCGGTCAACGCCGGAGCGCTGACTGTGCGACTGACGCCTCCCTGCGATCAGTCTCAAGCCTTGTTCGACACCAACCCCGGCAACGCATGGGCCAAGGCGTTGACGGCGAAGCCGATAAACATCACGCCACACAACCGCGTAATCAACAATTCATGCCGCTGATACAAGGTGCGCACTCGCCGCGCACCGACAATGCCAATGAGAATAGCGTACGCCAGCAATCCGCCCACGAAGCTCAGGGCAATCAGCCAGGGCAGCATCGACCAATGGAGTAATTCAGCGCGACTGGACAGCAGCGCGGTGAACGTCGCCACCGCCACCGGGTAGGCTTTCGGATTGGTCAGACCAAACAAAATGCCGTGCCAGAACGGCTGCCGCGCCGGCCCTTGCGGCGCATCGGCGCTGCTGCGGCGCGCCCGAATCGCCCGCAAACCGAGCCAGAACAGGTACAACCCGCTGAGCACGCCCAGCACATCGAACGCCGTACTGCCGATTTCCCGGGCACCGACAATCGCGATCAACGCGGTGCTGCACCAGACCACATCCCCGAGCAAATGCCCGCACAAGAACCCCGCCCCGGCCCACCGACCGCGAGCAGCGCCGATCCCGAACACCGCCAGCACGCCCGGGCCGGGGGTGATGCCGTAGATGAAGCCGGAGGCGAGAACGGCCATTAGCAGCGATGGGGTCATGGGAAATCCTGTGCAAGCGTTTGGGCAATGGGTCGCAAGTCTATCTCAGGACCGTCGGCATCGACTTACAGATCGTCGAAGAACTTCATCCCCGCATACGGCCGTTGCCGACACGCCTCCAGCCGCGAGGCCAGATCGCCGACATGAACTTCGAGCTTGTGGCCGTCCGGGTCGAGGAAGTAGAACGACGCGCCTTCGCTGCGGTTGTCGCGCCATTCCTTTACGCCGGCAGATCGCAGGCGCTCGACGAACGGCAGGAAATCCGCTGCGCTGAGGGTGAAGGCGTAATGGGTGTAGTCGGCGGCGGGCTCGGCGTTGCGCGATGGGTCGTGGGAAAGGCACAACCACAGGCCCGGTAGCGAGAGATAGGCGCCGGTGTCCCAGGTCGCGTCGAGGCGCAGTTGCAGCAGGTTTTGGTAGAACGCTACGCTGCGGTTCAGGTCGGTGACGGCGAGGGTCAAGTGGTTGAGGCCGGTGAGCATGGGTGATTAACCTTTGAACGCTTCTGGCACGACATATTGCTTACCGTCGTAGCTCAGGGTGACGCGGGTGGGTTTCAACTTTTTGGACTTGTCCTGGCACTCTCCACCTACAACAACGTTTTCAGTCATCGTTACGGTAGAAGTCACCACAAGATCAGCGAAACCGTTATGCAGTGTTTTGCTTATATCGACGGTTCGTTGTGTTGAATCGCCCTGTCCCGCGCAGTTGCCATCCCACTCACCCTTGCTCGTTGAAATAACCAGCCCTTCCAACACCGGGCGCAATGTTTTGCCCTCCTTGATATACAACGCCAACTCGGTCTTGTTGTAGGGGCTGACGCTTGAGTGGTGTCCAAAATTCGAACGAATACCAAAGGCGCGATCATCCGGGGTCAACTTGTACCGTGCCGTATCAATCGCCAATCCGTCATACGCCACGGCATCGGAATAGTAGGCGTCTTTTTTACGGTAAGTGGCCAAGGGTTTCGAACTGGTTGAATGGATGACCGACAACTCCAGGTCGACGTTTCCGCCATCATTGTTGGCGTCGATGGAATCTGGTTTGAATGTCGATGTGACGACAATGGTCTGGTCGTCATAGGCCGGCCAGACCTTGCAAATAGTGAACGATTGCTGGCCCAAGGAGGTTTCCTGGCAATCGGCCTGTGCCTGGCTGGCAGCCGTCATGAGGCCGAGGATGGCGAGTGAGGCCAGCCGTTTTTTTGCGGTCATTATGTTCTTCCCTGATTGGCGCGCAGTCATTGGACGGCCTTGAAGCCTCGTGGCAGAACGTAGGTTTTACCGTCGTAACGCAGTGTGGTCAGAACAGGTTTGGCGGTGGTCGATTTAACCTCACAGGCCTCCCCTTCTCCTTCGCCGACCATGCCAGTCGTTACCGACTTGACGATCAAATCCGCGTAGCCGTGGGAGCTGGTTTTACCGATTTCAATGGTTCGAACGGTGTTCGCACGTTCACCGGCACAGCGCGTATCCCATTCGCCGCTGTAGTCATACACAACGAGGCGGTCCAGCACCGGGCGCAACTTGTTGCCTTCTTTTACATAGAGCGACAACCAGGACTCATCCATGGGATTGGGACCGGATGACCCTTTGAACCTGACTCGTATGCCAAACGCGCGTAGATCGGGCGTGAGTTTGTAGCGTGCGGTGTCGAGTTCCATATCGGCAAAAACAAAGGCATCCGACTCAAAAGCATCTGATTTGTGATACGTCGCCAACGGCTTCGAATCACCCGCCGAGACAACCGCCAGATTGAGATCATATTTCCCCTCAGGCCCGGAATCGCTCGCCGAATACCCGGATGTGAACTGCGATAACGCCGTAATTGCCAGTCCCGGATAAGCCGGCCAGTCCTTGCACACCGAATAACCGAAATCCCCATAAAACGGCGGTTTCTCACACGCGGCAAACGCCTGCGTCGTCATCAACAAACCGCACAGCGCTGCACAACCCCTCAAGCCAGACTTCAATGTCATTCCCTGTTCCTTGTGTGGTTAGAAGATCATCCAGATTCAGGCGCGCACTATCCTCGGTGCGCGGCATCCGCTCAACAAATTGTTCCGTCAGAGGGATGGAACCGTCCACTACTCCATGCGGCTACGTTGTATGTTTGAGTTACAAGCCACGAAATCGAGACATTCATGCCTAATCGTTCAGAGAGTCTGCCCGCCAACACCGCCGATACACCCACTAACGACTCTTGAGAAATGGTGGAGATACGGAGGGCGCTGAGAGAAGCCGATGCGGGAGACTTCGCTACAACTGAAGCAATGAACTCAATCATCGAAAAGTGGTGCCCACAATAATCCGTACCCGATCTGTAGCAGCTGGCGAAGCCTGCGTTCGGCTGCGCAGCAGTCGTGAAATCAGCCGATGCGGTCCTTCAGAAAGACCGCGTGCTCAGGTTTTACGACTGCTTCGCAGCCGAACGCAGGCTTCGCCAGCTGCTACAAAGTGTGAGTATCGCTTGGCTTTACGCACGCCTCAATCCGCCCATTCAACCAATTCAACGCCTGATCCCCACCCCGCCGTTTATGCCACACCAACACAAAGCTAAACGACGGAATATGAAACGGTGGCGCAACGACCATCAACGACTACTCATCAATCCCGCGCAGCCCACGGGAAGCCACGGTGAGAATCAACTCCGTCCCGCTAATAAACTCCGGCGCCACGCTCCGGTGCGGCAGGCTGTTGGCAACTCGGCGGTGATTGCCGGGGCAGTGGTGACGTTTCAGAGTGCGATCAACGCCAACTTGAGTCGCGGCCTCGGGCATCCGCTGTGGGCGACGCTGGCCTCGTTGCTGGTGAGTTTGCTGGTGAGTTTGCTGGTGCTGCTGCCGATCATCCTCGCCCTGCGTTTGCCGCTGCCGTCGCTGGCGTTTGTCAGCAAGGCGCCGCTGTGGATGTGGGCCGGTGGCGTGTTCGGTGTGTGCTTTGTGGCATTGCGGTGATGTTGCTGCCCAGGCATGGCGCGTCGGGGTTTGTGGTGCTGGCGCTGACCGGACAGGTGATGGCTTCGATGGTGCTCGATCATTTCGGGTTGTTCGGGTTGGTGGAGCGGCAACTGACGCTGCCTCGGGTGTTTGGCGCGCTGTTGGTGGTGGCGGGGGTGGTGTTGATTCAGTTCAGCAGTTCCTCGGGTAAAGCGTTGATTGCGACTTCTTGAACATCAAAAGATCGCAGCCTCCGGCAGCGCCTACAGGGGTGCGTGGCCTCTGTAGGAGCTGCCGAAGGCTGCGATCTTTTAAAACTTATCGAGCGTGCGCAGTTTCTGCGGCAACCCCCACATCAGCAACGCAGCCGCAATCAACGCGGCAACGCCGATGACATACAGCGCCGGGGTGGTGCTGCCGGTCAGGTCCTTGATCCGCCCCACCATCACCGGGCTGACGATGCCGCCAAATTGCCCAAGGGTGTTGATCACCGCAATCCCGCCCGCCGCACCGGCGCCCGCACCGGCCAGCAGTTTCGGCGGCAGGGTCCAGAAGCTCGGGATGCAGGCAATGATCCCGGCACCGAGCAAGCCCAGCGCGACGATCAGGAAGGTCGTGTGGTTGGCGAAGATCCCGGCGCAGAAGAACCCGACCGCGCCCAGCGTTACCAGCCCAGCGACAAACTTGCGGCGCTCGCCGGTCGCATCGGACAACCGCCCGATCACCACCATGCTGATCGCGCCGCAGATGTAAGGGATCGCCGTGAGCAAACCGATCATCACCGGGCTTTCGGTGCCGGCGCTGCGGATCAGTTGCGGGGCCCAGAAATTCAAGCCATAGGACGCGACCTGGATCAGGAAGTAGATCAGCCCCAAGGTCAGGAACCCCGGAATCTTCAGCGCCGCGAGCAACGAGCCGCCGCCCTTGTGCGGTTCGTGGTGGGCGATGCGACTGGCCAGCAACGTCTTCTCAGAAGCTGTCAGCCAATGGGCGTCTTCGATGCGGTCCTTGAGCAACTTCAGCACCAGCAAACCCAGGACGATGCAGGGCACGCCGCCGAGCAGGAACAGCCAGTGCCAGCCGCGCATGTCCATCACGCCGTCGAGGTGTTGCAGCACCAGGCCGGAGAACGGTGCGCCGACCAGACCGGCGAACGCCGAGGACAGAAACAGCATCGAGGTGATGCGCCCGCGATAGTGCTGCGGGAACCACAGCGTCAGGTAATACAGGACGCCGGGCGCAAAACCGGCCTCCATTGCGCCGATGACAAAGCGCAGCGCGTAGAACTGCCATTCGCTGTTGACGAAGACCATGGCCGCCGTCGCGACGCCCCAGGACATCATGATCCGGGCGATCCAGCGCCGGGCGCCGACCTTGTACAGCATCATGTTGCTCGGCACTTCGAACAGCACGTAACCGACCACGAACAGCCCGGCGCCGAGGCCGTAGGCGGTGTCGCTCAGGCTCAGGTCGGTTTGCAGTTGGAACTTGGCGAAGCTGATGTTGATGCGGTCGAAAAACGCGAACAGGTAGCAGACCATGATCAGCGGCATCAGGCGCCAGGCGACTTTGCTGACCAGGGCTTTTTCGACATCGAGGCTAACGGACGGGCTCGCGCCCGCCTCCAGTACATTGAGGCTCATGGTGTTTCTCCAGGCGGACTTCCCGTGGGTGTCCGATTGTTTTTGTTGTCTGGTTGAGGTGCTTGGTGATGGAGCTTTTCTGTGGGAGCGGGCTTGCTCGCGAAAGCGGTGTGTCAGTCAATATGGATGGCGACTGACACGACGCCTTCGCGAGCAAGCCCGCTCCCACAGGGGTTATTCGGTGTGGCTCAGGACGGCGTTGGATGCAAATCGCAATTGCGCCCGGCCTTGGCCAGTTGACCGGGCACTTCATGGCCCAACAGCGCCGGCAAGCCTCGGGACAGTTTCAGCAGCAGCGGCAAATCGATGCCGGTGTGAATGCCGATTTCATCGCACAGGTTGACCAGGTCTTCGGTGCAGATATTGCCCGAGGCGCCCGGTGCAAACGGGCAGCCACCGAGCCCGCCGAGCGCCGCGTCGAAACGTCGGGCACCGGCCTCATAGGCGGCGAGGACGTTGCACAAGCCGAGGCCACGGGTGTTGTGGAAATGCAGGGTCAGGTCCGCTGGCGACACCCGCTGCAACACCCGGCGAACCAGTCGATCCACTTGCCGTGGATTGGCCATGCCGGTGGTGTCAGCCAGGGTGATGCCCTGAATGCCGAGTTCCTGATAGGCCTCGACGATTTGCAGCACACGATCCTCATCAATCTTGCCTTCGAACGGGCAGCCGAACGTGGTGGCGATGCTGCCGTTGAGTCGCACCGGCGTGCCGCCGACGTATTGCACGATTTCACCGAACGCCGCCAATGAGGCTTCGCAACGCATGCGCATGTTGGCCAGGTTGTGGGTCTGGCTGGCGGACATCACCAGGTTCAACTCATCGGCCCTCGTCGCCAGCGCCCGCTGCGCGCCTTTGAGGTTGGGGATCAGCGCGACGTAAATCACGCCAGGTTGGCGGGTGATGCCCTTGAACACCAGCTCACCATCGCGCAACGCCGGAATGGCTTTCGGTGAGACGAACGAACCGGCCTCGATGCGGCTGAACCCGGCCAGCGACAGTTGGTCGATCAACGCAATCTTGTCGGCGGTTTCGACCCAGGTCGGCTCGATCTGCAAGCCGTCGCGAGGCGAGACTTCCTGAACGATCAGCGTCTCGGAAAAGTCAGTGATCATTGCACCACTCCTGCGGCTTTCAGCCGTTCGATGTCGGAACCGGTCAGACCCAGCCCGGCAAGAATGCCGTCGGTGTGCTGACCCAAACCAGGCCCGGACCAGTTCACGCCGCCGGGGGTTTCGGAGAGTTTCGGCACGATGCCCGGCATCTTCACCGTGGCGCCGCCGGGCAGTTCGGCGTTGAGCAGCATGTCCCGCGCCTGATAGTGCGGATCGGCGACGATGTCGGCCACGGAATAGATGCGCCCGGCCGGGACTTCGGCGGTTTCCAGCGCGGCCAGTACCTCATCGATTGGCAGACTGCTGGTCCAGTGCGTGATCGCCGCGTCGAGCACATTGCTTTTCAAGGCGCGACCGTCGTTGTGGGCGAATTCCGGCGCGTCAGCCAGATCGCTGCGACCGATCACGTTCATCAGGCGCTTGTAGATCGGATCGCTGTTGCCGGCGATCACCACGTAGGCGCCATCGGACGTCAGGTAGGTGTTGGACGGCGCGATGCCCGGCAACGCGCCGCCGCTGCGTTCGCGGATATGGCCCTGCATGTCGTATTCCGGCACCAGGCTTTCCATCACGTTGAACACGCTTTCGGCCAGGGACACATCGACCACTTGCCCACCGCCCTGCCCGGTCTTGACCCGCAGCAGCGACATCAGCGCGCCGATTACCGCGTGCAATGACGCCAGGGAATCACCGAGGCTGACCCCGACCCGGGCCGGCGGCGAACCGGGGGTGCCGGTGGTGTAGCGAATCCCGCCCATGGCCTCGCCAATGGCGCCGAAACCCGGGCGGTCGCGGTACGGACCGGTCTGGCCGTAGCCGGAGATGCGCACCAGGGTCAGGTTAGGGTTGAGGGCGTGCAGCACGTCCCAGCCCAGGCCGAGTTTTTCCAGGGCGCCGGGGCGCAGGTTTTCGATCAGCACGTCGGCGCTGGTCGCCAGTTGCTTGACCAGTTCGATGCCTTCGGCGGATTTCAGATTGAGTGCCAGGGACTTCTTGTTCCGCGATTGCAGGTACCACCACAGCGAGGTGCCCTCGTGCAGCTTGCGCCATTTGCGCAGGGGATCGCCCTGGCCCATGGCTTCGATCTTGATCACCTCGGCGCCGAACTCGGCCAGCATGCGCGCGGCAAACGGCGCGGCGATCAGCGTGCCGATCTCGATTACTTTGATTGCACTCAAGGGGGCAGTCATCGCGGGGTACCTCTTTATTCTTGGAATATGTGCCAAGGCTAGAGGACCAGGGGGTGGGGAATCCAACCTTCAGTTGGCAAGGGGTGTTCGTGAAACGCGAACGCTCTGGAGATTACCGCGACCTCAAGTCCGTCTTCGCGAGCAAGCCCGCTCCCACATTAGATCTCCAGTGAACATGGATTTTGTGTCCTCAGAAAATCCCCTGTGGGAGCGGGCTTGCCCGCGAAGAGGCCGGCCCATTCAACAAAAATGCATCAGGCCTGACCCCGCAACTGCTCAAACAACATCCGACTCACCGGCGACAACCCCGCCTCATCCCGCACCACCAGAATCAACGCCCGATCCGACCAGTCATCCGTCAACGGCACCGCGTGCAACCCCAACGCCCGCCCAAACAATTCATAGGCTTTCTGCGGCAAGATCCCGATGCCCATGTTCGCCTGGACCATCCGGCACATCGCATCGAACCCCGGCACATGAATCCGCAACCGCAACACCTTGCCCGCCTTGCGCGCCGCCGCGTGGGTGCGCATGTTGATCGAACTGGCGGCATGCAAACCGACGTAGTCGCTGCCCAGGGTATCGGCAAATGCCAGGGTTTCGCGGCTGGCCAACGGATGATCCGCCGGCATCAACACCACCAGTTTGTCCTGGCGATAGAGCACGCTGTGCAAACCTTTGACGTCGCTGTCGCTGGAGCAAATCCCGAGGTCCGCCACACCGTCGAGCACGCCTTGAATCACGCCGCTGCTGGGCCGCTCTTCAAGGTCAGTCTTGACTTGGGGATGGCGCTCGGAAAAGTCCCGCAGGTCTTCCGGCAAGAACTGAATGATCGCCGACAGGTTCGCCAGCATCCGCACATAACCGCGAATCCCGTGACTGTGCTCGCCCAGTTCCAGCCCCATTTTCTCGACGTTGAACAGCATCTGCCGGGCATGGTGCAGCAGCGTCTCTCCGGCCGCGGTCAGGGTCATGCCCTTGGCCTGACGCACGAACAGACTGATGCCGAACGCCTCCTCCAACTCCATCAAACGCTTGCTCGCCGCTGACACCGCAATCGCTTCACGGGTGGCGGCACGGGTCAACGTGCCTTCTTCGTGGACGGCGACGAATAGCTGGAGGGTGATCAGGTCGAGGCGGCGAATCAGGCTTTTTTGCAGCATGGGGGGCTCGATGGCGTGGGTTCGGCTGAGTCGGCAGGATAGCCCGGTTTTGGCCCACAGCCCCACAAGGCACCTTCCTACACATAAATCTCTTGTAACACTCAACCTCGTCGGAATTGGCCGATTCAATGCCCTCGCCGCCCTCTGTAAAGTCTGGAAACACACACGGACCGTTACATCACTCAAGGAAAGGCACGTTCACATGGATCAGTCACCCCACGCGGAAAACACCTTCACCAACTATCGAAAACTGATTTCACTGGCCGACCACGACTGGGAAACCGCCGAAGCCGGGAAAGTCGCAGGACTCAATGTCGACATCCGTAGCGCCAACTGTATGGTTGACCAATACGGGCGCGTATTTCATCACTTCTGCACCACCTCTTACCTGGGTCTGGATCACCATCCCGATCTGCTCAAAGGTGCCATGAACACGTTGTGGGCAACCGGCACCCTACGCGTCGCCAACTCGAAAAACCGCTGCAAACTGGCGATTCTGGACCAGTACGAAACCGAACTGTCCGAGCTGTTCGGCGCCCGTTGTCTCAGCACCTTGTCGTGCAGCGCGGCGAGCGCCGGGGTTCTGCCGTTGCTGGCCAGCGGCGTGTTCACCGACAACCGCCCTCCCGTCATGGTGTTTGACCGGTTGGCGCATTACTCGATGAATCACCTCAAAGCCGCGTGTGCGGACGAAACCAGAGTGGTGACGTGTCCGCATAACGACATGGACTTCCTGGAAAAACAATGTCAGCAGAACACCACCGTCGCGTACGTGGCCGATGGCGCCTACAGCATGGGTGGGGTCGCGGACATGGACAGTCTGTTGTACCTGAAGGATCGCTATGGGCTGTTTCTCTATCTGGACGATTCCCATGCCCTTTCCGCTGTCGGAAAATTTGGCGCCGGCCTGGTGCGCCCCAGGTTGCCCGTCCTTGACGATGACTGCCTGATCGTCGCGTCGCTGGGCAAGTCGTTTGGCGCCAGTGGCGGTCTGGTGATGCTCGGCAGCGAACGGCAGAAGAAGCTGATTCAGCGTTACGGCGGGCCCAGCAACTGGTCGCAAAGCCTGAACAGTGCGGCCATTGGTGCAGGCAGGGCATCGATCAGGCTACACCGCACCCCGGAATTCGCCGCATTGCAGGAAAAACTTCAGGTTAATATCCGGCTCTTTGACAGCCTGATTCGGACCGAACAGCACGGCAGCAACATGGCGATTCGCCTGATTCGCTGCGGTGAAGCGGCGCTGGCAAACAGTCTGGCGACCGAATTGGCCAATCTGGGTTTCTTCACTTCGGCGGTGTTTTTCCCGGTGGTTGCCCAAGGTCAGGCAGCCATCCGGATCACGTTGCGTGCCGATATGGAGGCCGCGCTGATTCGCCACTTTTGTGAACTCATCACCGAGCTTTTGCACACTCACGGCCGGGACGTCAACGGCTGACCCCAGGGAAGATTCCATGAAGAGCAGCACCACCCTCCTCGTCACCTGCAGCACGGTTTTTCTCGCGCAGTTGGGCATGAGCATTTACCTGCCGGCACTGCCGGAGATTGCCCGCCATCTGTCCGCCGAGGCGTCGCAGGTGTCGTGGGGGCTGGCGGTGTACCTGATCGGCATGGCGCTGCCGATGTTGTTCTGGGGCAGCCTCGGTCAACGTATTGGGCGCAAACCGGTGTTGCTCGCGGCGCTCGGTATTTATGGCCTGGGCAATCTGGCCTTGCCTTTGAGCCAGACGCTGGAATCGTTTCTGTTGTTTCGACTGGTTCAGGGCATTGGCGCCAGCGGGATTTCGGTGATGGCGCGGGTGTTGATCCGCGACAGTTTTCGCGGTGACCTGCTGGCCAAGGCGTTGTCGTGGATTTCGATTTCGTTCGTGGTAGCGCTGGGGATTGGCCAATACCTGGGGTCGATCATTCAGGTGGCGCTAGGCTGGCCGGCGATCTTTTATCTGTTGGGAGCAGTCAGCCTGGGGATGGCGGTGATCGTGGCGCGGGTCACCTTTGCGGTGTTGAGCGAAGAAAATGCTCAGTCGTCAGCCTGGCCGAGCTACTGGCGCATTTTGCGTCACCGCGCGTTCCTGCTGCCGGCCTTGGCTGGCGGCCTCGGTTACGGGGTGATCATCGCGTTCAACACCGCCGCACCGTTGATTCTGCAAGGGCCGTTCAACTGGTCGGCCGTGGAATACGGATTGCTGGGTTGGCCGATCAGCGCCGCGTATTTTCTCGGGGCGTTGGGCGTGAATCGCTTCGTGTTGCGCACCGGCCAGCATTGGTTGATGACATTGGGTGTCGGTCTGGTGCTGGCCGGCAGCGGGGTGATGTTGCTGGGGAGTGTGGCGGGAACGTCGGTGGCGTTGCTGTTCTGGCTGCCCTACTGCGTTGCGGTGCTCGGCCAGTCGTTGAATTATCCGATCAGCCTGTCGCTGGCCAACGATGGTTCGCCGGTTGGTGGTGCTTATGCGATGGCGTTGAGCGGCTTCATTCATCAACTGATGGCGGCGGTCATTGGCGGCATCGCCAGCCTGATCGCCAGTCAGCAGGCGTGGCCATTGTCGTTGTTGTGCACCTTGCTGGCCCTGGGCGCGATGCTCTGTGTGAGGTTCGCGCCGGGCCGCAAAACGGGTTAGAACGCGCTGCGGAAAATCTCCTCGATCTGCCGCTGATCCGCCGGGCGCGGATTGGTCAAGCCACAGGCGTCTTTCAGAGCGTTGGCGGCGAGGATCGGGATGTCGTTGAGCTTGGCGCCGAGGTCACGCAGACCGCCGGGAATTTCCACGTCCTTGGCCAAACTGCGAATCGCCGCGATGGCCGCTTGTGCGCCCTCTTCCGGGCTGAAGCCACGAATATCGGCGCCCATGGCGTGGGCCACGTCGGTGAGGCGATCGCCACACACCAGCGCGTTGAAGCTTTGCACATGCGGCAGCAACACAGCGTTGCACACGCCGTGGGGCAAGTCGTAGAAGCCGCCCAATTGGTGGGCCATGGCGTGGACGTAACCGAGGGACGCGTTGTTGAACGCCATGCCGGCGAGGAACTGCGCGTACGCCATGTTTTCCCGGGCGGCCATGTCGCTGCCGTCGCGCACGGCCAGGCGCAGGTTGTTGCTGATCAGGGTGATGGCTTTCAGCGCGCAGGCGTCGGTGATCGGGTTGGCGGCGGTGGAGACGTAGGCTTCGATGGCATGAGTCAGCGCATCCATGCCGGTGGCGGCGGTCAGACTCTTAGGCATGGCGACCATCAGCGCCGGGTCGTTGACCGACAGCAGCGGTGTGACGTTGCGGTCGACGATGGCCATTTTCACGTGACGCGATTCGTCGGTGATGATGCAGAAACGAGTCATCTCGCTGGCGGTGCCGGCGGTGGTGTTGATCGCGATCAGCGGCAGTTGCGGTTTCTCCGATTGATCGACGCCTTCGTAGTCGCGGATCTGCCCGCCGTTGGTCGCGCACAACGCGATGCCTTTGGCGCAGTCGTGGGGCGAACCGCCGCCCAGGGACACCACGAAATCACAGCGGCTTTCCTTCAGCAGGCCCAGGCCGCGCTCGACGTTGGCGATGCTCGGGTTAGGCTTGGCGCCGTCGAAAATCACCGAATCGATGTCCTGCATCGCCAGTTTCTCGGCGATCATCGCCGCCACGCCTGCCTTGGCCAGCCCGGCGTCGGTGACGATCAGCGCTTTGCGAAAGCCGTACTTGCGGATGGCGTCCATGGCTTCGTCGAGGCAACCGGTGCCCATGATGTTCACGGCGGGGATGAAAAACGTGCTGCTCATGACCGAATCTCCTGCGAGGGGCCGAATCGACAGCGCCGATTCAGCGGATGAACACAGGATCGACCGATCAGTCACGGCGCATGTTGATCTGGCTCAACCCCCGGTCGTGATAAAGTCGCCGCCCATCCGACCTTTCGCTTTTGAGACGACCAACGCAATGACCGATTTCCAGGATGTTGATGCCCAACTTGAAGACTGGAACGCCTTGCGCACCACCGCTTCGTTCAACGGCCTGCTGCTGGGCAACGGCGCCAGCCGCGCGGTGTGGGACGACTTTGGCTATGACTCGCTGTTCGAAAACGCCCGAACCGTCGAAGAAAAACCTCTAAGCCAATCCGAGCTGAGCGTGTTCGATGCGCTGCAAACCCGCAGTTTCGAGCAGGTGCTGAGCGCGCTGAAAATCACCAGCCGCGTGAACAAGGCCCTGGCCGTCAGCTCCGCCGCACCGCGCAATCGCTACTACGCGATCAAGGAAGCGCTGATCAACACCGTGCACGCGGTGCACATTCCTTGGCGACTGGTGGTGCCTTCGACATTGGCGACGATCAATCGCGAACTGGCCAGTTACGGGACGGTGTTCACCACTAACTACGACTTGCTGAGCTACTGGGCGATTCAGCACACGCCGGACGTGATCACCGATCTGTTCCACGGCACCGAGCCGGGCTTTGACTTGAGCGCCAGCGCCACCGACAAACCGCGTCTGCTGTACCTGCACGGCGGTCTGCATCTGGTGCGCAATCAGGACGGCACCGCGCGCAAATTGATGTCCACCGAGGGCACGTTGCTCGGCAGCTTCGCCATCAACAACACGATCAAAACCCTGGATGACGTACCGCTGTTCGTCAACGAAGGCCCGGCCCAGGACAAGCTCAAGACCATTCGCAGCTCGGACTATTTGTCGTTTTGCTATGACCAGTTACTGGGGCATGGCGAGGGGTTGTGCATCTTCGGGCATGCGCTGGGCGAGCAGGACAGCCACATCATCCACGCGTTGCGCCAGGCGAAACCGAAGGTGGTCGCGGTGTCGATTTATCCGCGCAGCAAGGCGTTTATTCAGCATCAGAAGCGGCATTACGCGAAGGTGTTTGAGGGGACGGGGGTTGAGTTGAGGTTTTTTGATTCGAAGACGCATGCGTTGGGGAGTACGAAACTTAGGGTTCCGGTCGAGGTTTAGCGGCGAGTCGGCTGACGCCTTCGCGAGCAAGCCCGCTCCCACAGGGGATCTCATGTGTATCCAAAGTTTATGTTCACTGGAGATCCCCTGTGGGAGCGGGCTTGCTCGCGAAGCTTTTGCTCTTGATTCATTCTTCGGTGCTATGCACCACCACCAACAACTGCGCCTGAACCTCCCCCACTGACCGGATCCGATGCGGTTTCTGCGCATTGAAATGCAGCGCATCCCCCCGGTTCAGCAGCACCCGCTCATTCATGAAGTCCACTTCCACCTGCCCTTCGTGGACGAACAGAAACTCTTCCCCCAAATGCTCCTTGAAGGTCTTGTCGGTGAATTCGCTCGGCGGGTAGATGATGAACGGCAGCAGGCTGCGTTCACTGACCTGATGGGCCAGCACCGCATAACCGGGGCTGTGGTCGTTGGCGGCCAAGGATTGGCGTTCGTCGCTGCGCACCAGGCTGTAGCTGTCGAGGCTGATGCTGTCTTCGGAGAACAATTCCTCGACCTTCACGTTCAGTGCCTTGGCCAGTTTCAGCGCAGCCGCAATCGACGGGGTGTTCAGCCCGCGCTCGACTTTCGACAGATAACTCTTGGTCATGCCGGACTTTTCGGCCAGGGCCTCCAACGTCACGCCAAGTTTTTTCCTGAGTAATTTCAAACGGATAGACATGTGCAGCGATTAATCCATCAAGGAGTCGACGATTTGTCCTTGCCAATGACACAAAGTGTCATATAGCCTCTTTAGTGTCATTTGCATTCACCCACGACCTTGCAAGCAACGGGTAAACCGCAAACCCGACGTCCGTTGAACCAGCCAAAGGACACCGATATGGCCAAGACCTTAGCACTCCCCAAAGACCAACTGGTCAAGCAAGCGCTGATCCAGATGCAAAACACCCTGGCGGATAATACGTGGACCGACCGGCAAAAGCTGGCCCTGACCTGCCGCATCCTGTTCGAGAACGGTCACGACTCCGGCCTGGCCGGGCAGATCACCGCTCGCGGCCCGCAGCCAGGCACCTATTACACCCAGCAATTGGGCCTGGGTTTCGATGAAATTACCGCCGGCAATCTGTTGCTGGTCAATGAAGACCTGGACGTCCTCGAAGGCCACGGCATGCCCAATCCGGCCAATCGTTTTCACAGTTGGGTGTACCGCGCCCGGCCGGACGTGAACTGCATCATTCATACGCACCCGACCCATGTGGCCGCGTTGTCGATGCTTGAAGTGCCGTTGCAGGTGTCGCACATGGACCTGTGCCCGCTCTACGAAGATTGCGCGTTTCTCGAAGCCTGGCCCGGTGTGCCGGTGGGCAATGAAGAGGGTGAAATCATTGCCGGCGCACTCGGTGACAAACGCGCGATCCTGCTTTCGCACCACGGCCAGTTGTCCACCGGCGCGAGCATCGAGGAAGCCTGCGTGATTGCGCAACTGATCGAACGCGCGGCGAAGTTGCAGTTGCTGGCGATGAGCGCCGGGACAATCAAACCGATCCTGCCGGAACTCGGCCGCGAAGCCCATGACTGGATTTCCAAACCGAAACGCCACGCCGCCGCGTTCAACTACTACGCTCGGCAGAACCTGCGTCAACACGCCGATTGCCTGAACTGAACCCATTCATTTTCAAAAGGAGCGACAGCATGTCGAACCCAAACATTCACGGCATCATCGGCTACACCATCACCCCGTTCACCGCCAATGGCGAAGGCATTGATCTGGAAGCGCTCGGCCGTTCCATCGACCGCTTGATCGACAGCGGCGTCCACGCCATCGCACCGCTGGGCAGCACTGGCGAAGGCGCTTACCTGAGCGACGCGGAGTGGGATCAGGTCAGCGAGTTCAGCATCACGCATGTGGCGAGACGGGTGCCAACCATCGTCAGTGTGTCCGACCTGACCACCGCCAAAGCCGTGCGCCGCGCGCGTTTCGCCGAGGCGCATGGCGCCGACGTGGTGATGGTGTTGCCGGCGTCCTACTGGAAACTCAGCGAAGCGGAAATCCTCGCCCATTACCGCGCCATCGGCGACAGCATCGGCGTGCCGATCATGCTCTACAACAACCCGGCCACCAGCGGCACCGACATGTCGGTGGAGCTGATTCTGCGGATTTTCAACGCCGTCGAAAACGTCACGATGGTCAAGGAAAGCACCGGCGACATCCAGCGCATGCACAAGCTGCAACTGCTGGGCGAGGGTCAGGTGCCGTTCTACAACGGCTGCAATCCACTGGCGCTGGAAGCGTTTGCGCCGGGGCGAAAGGCTGGTGCACGGCGGCGCCGAACCTGATCCCGCAGTTCAATCTGGAGTTGTATGACGCGGTATTGGCCAACGATCTGGGCAAGGCGCGTGAGGTGTTCTATCGCCAGTTGCCGTTGCTGGATTTCATCCTCAAGGGTGGCTTGCCGGCAACGATCAAGGCTGGGCTGCGAATGACCGGGTTGGAAGTGGGGGATCCACGATTGCCGGTGTTTGCGTTGAGTGAGGCGGGTTGTGGGCAGTTGCAGGGGTTGTTGAAAGCACTGCGCTGATCATCAGATACACACAAAACCATGTGGGAGCGGGCTTGCTCGCGAAAGCGGTACATCAGACAAAAATCTGTCGACTGACACACCGCTTTCGCGAGCAAGCCCGCTCCCACAGGGGATTAGTGTCGGGTGTTAGAGCACCGGCAACGTCTTGTCCTTGATCACCGTCGTCGGCCCGTTCGCCTTGACGCTGGCGATGCCCTTCTCCCGCGCAGCATCGGACGAATACGCCTCACTGCTTCCAATGATTTCGTGATTACCGGCCTTGAGGTTGAAGTAAGGATGACCATCCTTGGTGGTCTTTTTCTCGTAGCGTTCATCCAGCGGGCTGTTTTTCTGCACCGAGGCAATGCCGCCCTCGGCGGCCGCGCGGGTGGTGTAGTGCTCGCTGTTCAGAATGGTTTCGGCATTGGCCGCTTTCAGAACAAACCGAAACTGCCCGGTGCTGGTTTTGCTCAATTCATACCATCCAGACATGGTGCTCTCCTGTCGATTGATCCAGTCAACGTTGCCTGACAGTAAAGACCCTCCACACGGTTTAGCCACTTCTAGAGAACAGTCCTCACGTGCCAGAAGACAAATAGCAATAGTTCTCGATATCATTCGCGACTTTCTGCGCCGCGCTTCGTCAAGAAGGATATCCATGTCTCGCCTCACGCCCGACCCGCTGTCGGCTGACTCCTTTCGCCGGTTCTACGGGGACATCCTGCATTACCTGCGCAAACGCACGGATAACCCCAGCGACGCCGCGGACATGACCCAGGACGTGTTCACCCAATGGCTCGATTACGGCGACCGCGCCAAAGTCGAACAACCACGGGCGTTTCTGTTCCAGATGGCACGCAACCTGCTGCGCGATCACTGGCGGCGGCAGAAGGTGCGGCACATCGTGCAGCCCCATCACGAGGCAGACCCGGAACCCATCGCCGACGATCAGCACGACCCGTTGGCCGGCGCGCAACGCCTGCAACGCCTGGAGCAACTCAAAAGTGTTCTCGCCGAACTCTCGCCGCGCCGTCGAGAAGCCCTTATGCTGCACCGCTTTGAAGGCCTGAGTCAGGCACAGATTGCCGAGCGCATGGGTATTTCCCTGAGCATGGTGGAAAAACACATCGCCTTCGCCCTGTTGCATTGCAAGCAACGCCTGGACCACGAGAACGGCACGGAGCAGCCTGTATGAACCCCCAACACGAGATCGACAGCGATGTGCCGGATGACGGCATCGACGCCCAGGCCGCGAGCTGGTTTGTGCGCAATCGCCAGGATCAGGGCAGCGCCGACCGCAAGGCCTTCGAGCTGTGGATGAACGTGCCTGAACACACCAAGGCCTACCGCGCATTCGAAGAGTTGTGGGCCGATCTGGCCGAACTCCAGCAACAAAACAAACCGGTGCCGCTCGTGGTACGGCGCAAACCCAACATCTGGCGCCCGGCGCTGGCGATTGCGGCGGCGCTGGTCTGTGCGGTGCTGGCGTTCAATCTCGGCACGCCCCATGGCGTCTATCAGCAACAGATCGCGGCCCAGGCCAAAGGCGCGCGTACCTTCAATTTGCCTGATGGCAGCACCTTGTCGGTCAACGCCAACACTCGGCTGCGCATCGCTTTCGACGGCCAGCAACGGCAGATTTACCTCGATCAGGGCCAGCTCTATCTGGAAGTGGCGCCGGACAAAGAGCGGCCACTGTGGGTTCATTCCGGCGAAGCCACGGTGCGGGTGGTTGGCACCGGTTTTGATGTGCGGCGCACCGACAAACAAGTGGTGGTGAGCGTCGCCCACGGCCAGGTCGCGTTTGCCCCGAACAGCACCACGCAAACCCTGCTCGGCGCGCAACAACAGGCCGCATTCGACCTGGCCAGCGGCACCTTGCAACAGCAGACATTGACCGACGCGCCAGTCGCGGACTGGCGCAGCGGCCACTTGTCGTTTCGCAATCGCGAACTGGTCAGCCTGATCGACGAATTGAACCTCTACCGTGCGCGCCCGGTGCTGCTGGCCGATGGAAAACTGGGACGGTTCAAAGTCTCGGGCAACCTCGATGTGAATGATCCCGACGCATTGCTCAACGCGCTCCCGGCGCTGATTCCGGTGAAAACTGTCGCCCTCGCCAACGGCCAGATACGCATCGAAGCACGCTGAAAAAACCTCACATGAGAATATTTTGCATTCGCATGTGAGGTTTTTTTTGCCTGCCGCGTCTTCCTCCGGTCTGCGTTGTGCACGCAGGCCTTTTTGGCCTTTTTCGCCGCCCTGGGGGATTCAATGTTTCGCGCGTCTTCGTCTTATCCGCTCGTCTGCCTTCGCCCGACCCTGCTCGCCGCCTGCCTGACGCTGAGCCTGCAAGCCCACGCCGAGTCCATCAATCTGCACCTGCCGGCGCAGTCGCTGGCCACATCGTTGAGCCAGATTGCCCGACAGGCGAACATCCAGTTGCTGTTCGACGAAGCGCAATTGCGCAACCTCAAGGCCCCGGCCATTGACGGCGATTACAGCGCCGAAGCGGCGATCCGGCAGTTACTCGATAACAGTCAGTTCGGCCTGATCAAGATCAACCAGACCTACGTCGTGCGTCCCGAAGAACCGGTCACCAGCAGCAGCGACGGGATCCAGCTCGACGCCTTGAGCGTGATCGGCACCGGTACCGAAGTCGATTCCAGCACCGTCGGCCGCTCGACCCTGACTCAGGCTGACATCGACCGCCACCAACCGAGCAACATCCCCAGCCTTCTGGCGACTCTGCCCGGCGTGAGCATGGGCGGCTCGATGAAGCCCGGCGGCCAGACCATCAATATCTGGGGCCTGGGCGACGCCGAGGACGTGCCGCTGACCGTGGACGGCGCGACCAAAAGTGGCTTCGAACGCTACCAGCAAGGTACGATTTTTATCGAGCCGGAGCTGATCAAACGCATCGAAGTGGAGAAAGGCCCGCACTCGATGCTCACCGGCAACGGCGGTTTCGGCGGCACTGTGCACATGGAAACCAAGGACGCCCCGGACCTGTTGCAAGAGGGGCGCAACAGCGGCGCGATGGTCAAATACGGCTACGCCAGCAACGACCATCAACAGACCTACAGCGGCGCGGTGTTTGGCCGGACCGATGACGGTCGCGCTGATGCGCTGGTGTACCTGACCAAGCGCGATGGCGACGACATGAAACTCGCCGGCACCCCGCCGGACCCGGATCACAGCTACCCGATCAATCCCAGGCGCCTGCCCAACAGCGCGCAAGATCTCGACGGTCAGTTGCTCAAATTCAACCTGCACCTTAATGACGAACACAGCGTCGGCCTCTCGTATTCGCGTTCCCAAAGCGAGCGCTGGACGCCCTTCTCGTCCGCCAGTTACCCGACGCCGCCGACCCCGTCGAACATCAAACAGTACGGTTACGAAAATGCCTTGAAGCGTTTTCTGGCCAATCGCGAAACCATCGACACGACTTGGTCGACCAAGTACCAGTACCAGCCGCTGGACAATCGCTTGATCGACTTCAAGCTCAGCTACTCGGAGTCCAACACCGACCAGACCGACGAGCGCGATGCCACGGCGTTTTTCCAGACCTCCACCGGTGGACGCAAAATGGACACGGCCTACAAGGACCGCATCCTTGAGGCGAGCAACATCAGCCTGTTCGACACCGGCGTCCTGGCCCACGCGGTGACCAGCGGCGTGCAAATCCGCAAGCACAGCCGCGACACCGAGATGTGGATGCCGGGCAAGACCTACGATGTGCCGAAGTACAACTTCGGCTATTTCCAGCCAAGCTTCATGCCCCAGGGCAAAGTCGACACCAACAGCGCTTACCTGCAAGACGCGATCACTCTGGGCGATTTCACCCTCACGCCGTCCGTGCGCTATGACCACGTGCGCAACCGTGGCGAGGCCAACGACGCGCCGTTCTACGACAACCCGGATCCTTCGTTCGGCCACGATTACAGTGATCGCACCTACACCGGTTGGTCGCCGCGCCTGTCGGCGTTCTGGAGGATGACGCCGGATGTCGGTTTCTTCGTCGACTACAGCAAAACCTGGCGCGCGCCGGTGATCGACGAGCAGTACGAAGTTCAGGGCGTGGGCAGCCGCACCGCCACCAGCGTCGACCTCGACCCGGAACGCATCACCGGTTGGCGCGCCGGTAACATCAGCAACTTCGCCAACGTGTTCCAGGACCACGACAACGTGCAAATCCGCACCACGCTGTTCCGCAACAAAATCGATGACGAGATCTTCAAGGCCACGGGCGTCGGTTGCGAAAACCAGGCGATCAAGGGCGGCACCATCGCGTCGGACTGCAAGGGCTCGGGCCCGATGGGCAACTACCGCAACATCGGCGGCCTGACGATCAAGGGCTTCGAAGTGGAAAGCTTCTACGACTCCACGTACCTGTTCGGCTCGCTGTCCTACTCGTGGCTGACCGGCAAGCACGAAGGCGCCTACACCAACCCGTGGGGCCCGGATGTTTGGGCGCGCGACATACCGCCGCCGAAATGGATCGCGGTGCTGGGGGTGAAGATTCCGAGTTGGGATGCACAGGTCGGTTGGCAGGGTGAGTTTGTGCGCAAGACCGACCGCTTGCCGAGTGACAACTATGGTTCGAGCAAAAACACCGTGGGTGATGTGTTTTATGACCAATACGCGAATGATCGTTACAACGTGCAGGGGTTGTTTGCGAACTGGAAGCCGCAGCAGGCTTATTTGAAGGGGACTGAGGTGAATCTGACCGTCGACAATCTGTTCAATGAGGATTATCGACCGGCGTTGAGTGGGGATCGGGCGTATAGCCAGGGGCGCAATGCCAAGGTGAGTGTGACGCGGTTTTTCTGATTCGGGATTTGTGGCGCCTGACCTGGCGCCTTCGCGAGCAAGCCCGCTCCCACAGTGGTCCTCGGTGTGTTCACATTCTTGTGAACACCAAAGAAACCCTGTGGGAGCGAGCTTGCTCGCGATGGCGTCGCCACCGTCTCAGCTATTTTGCAGCCGTGCGCACCACCGACAACTCCGGCGCCATCACCCGCCGCTGCGCCAAATACCGCATACAACTCACCCGCAAGAACGACGCAAAATTCACCACTTCCCCGCGATAGTCCATCACCTCTTCATACAGCTTGGCGATCAACTGGTTGGTCGTCATGCCATCGACGTCGGCGATTTCGCTGAGGATGTCCCAGAACTGATTCTCCAGCCGCAGGGTGGTGACCACCCCGCAGATGCGCAGCGAGCGGGAGCGCGATTCGTAGAGGATCGGATCGGCTTTGACGTAGAGCTCGCACATGGAAACGTCCCTCGTTACAGCGTGATTTGGGTGCCCAGCAGGCCGAGGAAACCGGCGAGCCAGTTCGGGTGGGCCGGCCAGGCCGGCGCAGTGGCCAGATTGCCTTGAACGTGGCCTTCCGTCACCGGGATATCGATGAACGTGCCACCGGCCAGGCGAACTTCCGGGGCGCAGGCCGGGTAGGCGCTGCATTCGCGACCTTCAAGAATCCCCGCGGCGGCGAGCAATTGTGCGCCGTGGCACACGGCAGCAATCGGCTTGCCAGCCTTGTCGAAATCTCGCACCAGCTCCAGGACTTTTTCGTTCAGGCGCAGGTACTCCGGCGCACGGCCGCCCGGCACCAGCAGTGCGTCGTAATCAGCGGCGTTGACCTTGGCGAAGTCGAAATTCAGGGCAAACAGGTGACCGGGTTTTTCGCTGTAAGTCTGGTCGCCTTCGAAGTCATGGATTGCGGTGCGCACGGTCTGGCCGGCGGTTTTGTCCGGGCACACGGCGTGCACGGTGTGACCGACCATCAGCAGCGCCTGGAACGGCACCATCACTTCGTAGTCTTCGACGTAATCGCCGACCAGCATCAGAATTTTCTTGGCAGCCATGGGGAGGACTCCTCTGGGAATACGTGGGCGTGCAGGAGTATTCAAGGTAGTCCTAATCCGCGTGGGCGGGTAATAACCAGCTACTACCGACAGACCGCGTTATCGTTCTTCGCGAGCAAGCCCGCTCCCACATGTGCCCGAGTCGCCCATGGGAATGCGGTCAACTGTGGGAGCGGGCTTGCTCGCGAAGAGGCCCTCAAACTGTACGGATAATTCTGCGCCTAGCTGTAACAGCGGCAAACCTAATGTTTATGGCTAGATGAACACTCTTCCCGCCACCCTCGACTCTGGTTGCCCTCATGTCCTCGCGCGAAAACACCGGCATGGCCCTCGGCCTGCTCGGCGTCGTCATCTTCAGCCTTACCCTGCCCTTCACCCGCATCGTCGTGCAGGAAATCCACCCGCTGCTCAACGGTCTGGGCCGTGCGCTGTTTGCGGCGGTGCCGGCGGCGTTGTTGTTGCTGTGGCGACGGGAGAAGTGGCCGACCTGGAAACAGGTCAAAGGCCTGACGCTGGTGATCGCCGGAGTGATCCTCGGTTTCCCGGTGTTGTCAGCCTGGGCGATGCAGACCTTGCCGGCGTCCCACGGCGCACTGGTCAATGGCCTGCAACCGCTGTGCGTGGCGCTGTACGCCGCGTGGTTGTCCCATGAACGCCCGTCGAAAGCATTCTGGGCCTGCGCCGCGCTGGGCAGTGCGTTGGTGCTCGGTTATGCGTTGATCAGCGGCGCCGGCAGTATTCAGGCCGGCGATTTGCTGATGCTCGGGGCGATTGCAGTGGGCGGTTTGGGTTATGCCGAGGGCGGCCGTTTGGCCAGGGAAATGGGCGGCTGGCAGGTGATCTGCTGGGCGCTGGTGCTGTCGACGCCGCTGCTGATCGGCCCGGTGACGTACCTGGCGTTGCAGCATCAGGGCGAGATCTCGGCCAAGACCTGGTGGGCGTTTGGCTACGTGTCGCTGTTTTCGCAATTCATCGGGTTCTTTGCCTGGTACGCCGGGTTGGCGATGGGCGGGATTGCGCGGGTCAGTCAGATTCAGTTGTTGCAGATCTTCTTCACGATTGCGTTTTCGGCGTTGTTCTTCGGGGAACACATCGAGCCGATTACCTGGCTGTTTGCGGCCGGGGTGATTGTGACCGTTATGCTGGGCCGCAAGACCGCCATAAAACCTCATGTGGGAGCGGGCTTGCTCGCGAAGGCGGACTAACAGTCAACACAAATGTTGAATTTGACGGCCCCTTCGCGAGCAAGCCCGCTCCCACAAGGGATCAGAGATAGCCGTCCGAATGCAGCAACGTTTCCAGGCAATGCTCCGTGATCTGATAGAAATCCTTCAATTCCTGAATCTTCACCAACAACTGCGCCGGGTCCACTGGCTCGGCGCGTTTGACCGCCAGGATCATCTTGTTCTTGTTGGTGTGGTCCAGTGAGATGAACTCGAACACCTTGGTCTCGTAACCGCAGGCCTCAAGGAACAACGCGCGCAGGCTGTCGGTGACCATTTCCGCCTGTTGGCCCAGGTGCAGACCGTATTGCAGCATCGGCTTGAGCAGCGCCGGACTCTGGATTTGCAGGCGGATCTGTTTGTGGCAGCACGGCGAGCACATGATGATCGACGCACCGGAACGAATGCCGGTGTGGATCGCGTAGTCGGTGGCGATGTCGCAGGCATGCAGGGCGATCATCACGTCCAGCTCGCTCGGCGCCACGCTGCGCACGTCGCCGCATTTGAACACCAGCCCCGGATGGTCGAGCTTCGCGGCGGCTGCATTGCACAGGTTGACCATCTCTTCGCGCAACTCGACGCCCGTCACTTCACCTTCAGCGTTCAAGGTGTTGCGCAGGTAGTCGTGGATCGCGAACGTCAGGTAACCCTTGCCCGAACCGAAGTCCGCCACCCGCACCGGTTTATCCAGCGCCAGCGGCGAGGTGGTCAGGGCATGGCTGAAGACTTCGATGAACTTGTTGATCTGCTTCCACTTGCGCGACATCGCCGGGATCAGCTCGTGCTTGCTGTTGGTCACGCCCAGGTCAGCGAGGAACGGCCGGCTCAAATCGAGGAAGCGGTTTTTCTCCCGGTTGTGCTCGGCGGACGGCACTTCGCGCAATTGCTGGGGTTTGCTCTTGAACAGCGAAGGCTTGCCCTTTTTGCTGTATTCGAGCTGCGCTTCGTCGGTCAGGGACAGCAAATGCGCATTTTTAAACGCGTCCGGCAGCAGCGCGGCGATGGTCGCCACGCCTTCGGCCAGCGGGAAATTCTTGGTGATGTCACGGGTCTTGTAGCGGTAGACGAAGGACAGGCAAGGCTGATCCTTGACCGTGAGCTGCTTGATGATCAGCCGCTGCAAGTCCACTTCGGCGCCGACGTACTTGGCCAGCACCAGTTTGATGAAGGCGTTGGCGTCGAGGCTGGTTTGCAGCAAGTCGATGAATTGGCCGTGGTGATCCGGCGCGAGGCTGGCGGGGGTGGCGGTGACGGACATGGAAAAACGGCCTCGGGCGGTGCGAATCGGGGAATGGCGGGTATTTTAGGGGGGATGCGGGTTTGGGACACGCTGTTATTTACCGAACGGCGCGATCTGTAGCAGCTGCCGAGCCTGCGAGGCTGCGTTCGGCTGCGCAGCAGCCGTGATTCCTGCTATCTTGGCCCGTCTGAAACACCGCGTTGTCTGGTTTTACGACTGCTGCGCAGCCGAACGCAGCCTCGCAGGCTCGGCAGCTGCTACAAGAACTGAGCGCTGCCAAGACTCCGGTGGTCAGCCCAACACCACCAACCGATTCGGCAACTCATTGCGCACCTGCGTCACCGGCACATGCACCTTGAGCAATTCGCCGCACGCTTCGATGCAGGTCACAAACCCTTGCAACGTCTGGCCCTGCTTCACCTGTTGGGTAAACGCCGCGACGATCATGTCCCAGCTCTTGTTATCCAGTCGTTTGGAAATCCCTTCGTCCACCAGGATTTCCACATAACGCTCGGCCTCGCAGACAAAGATCAGCATCCCGGTACTGCCCACGGTGTGGTGCAGGTTCTGCTCCAGAAACTGCCGCCGCGCCAGGTTCGACGCGCGCCAATGGCGAACCCGGCGCGGGATCAGGTGGGTGGTGACTTTGGGAATGCGGAACACCAGGCACAGCACGATAAAACTGACCCACTGCACCAGCAACAGGCTGTGCAGGGTCAGCGCGCCGGTCAGGTAATGCACGACACCCGGCACCACCAGCGCCAGCAAACTGGCCCACAGCAACGGGATGTACGCGTAGTCGTCGGCGCGGGCCGCGAGCACGGTGACCAGTTCGGCATCGGTTTCGCGCTCGACCCGGGCAATCGCCTCGGCGACTCTGCGTTGTTCGTGTTCAGTCAGTAATGCCATGGTTAAAAATGCTCGTTCATTATTATTTTCACCAGCCGCCCGACGAACCGCCGCCCCCGAAACTGCCACCACCGCCGCTGAAGCCCCCGCCTCCACCGCCGCCGCCAAACCCTCCACCGCCGAAACCGCCGCTCGAACCACTGGAGCCGCCTCGGCCGGTAGGCAGGATACCCAGCATTTGCAGGACAAAAATCGTCAGGATGAACAGCATCACCAGAAAGATGAACAGCCCAGGATGCCGAGAAACGAAATCGCTGTCCTCATCACCTCGCGGCTCATACACCGTTGACGGTTCATCCAGCGGACTGCCGCCCAACACCACCAGCATCGCCGCGACCCCGTCGCTGATGCCCTTGCTGAAATTGCCGGTCTTGAACGCCGGGGTGATCACCTGGTTGATGATCACCGAACTCTGGGCATCGGTCAGGCGATCTTCCAGGCCATAACCGACTTCGATCCGCAACTTGCGCTCATCCCGAGCGACGATCAGCAGCGCGCCGTTGTTCTTGTCTTTCTGGCCGATGCCCCAGGCGCGCCCGAGTTGGTAACCGAAATCGGCGATGTCGGTGCCCTGCAAATCCGGCAAGGTCACCACCACCAATTGCTCGCCGGTAGCGGTTTCGTGGGCCTGGAGTTGCTGGGTCAACTGCTCGCGCACCGCCGGCTCGATCATCTGCGCGTTGTCCACCACCCGCCCGGTCAGCGGCGGGAACTTCAGCTCGGCCTGGGCCGTGACCGCAACCATCCAGAGCAACAGCACCAGGCCCATCTTCAACACGCGCATTGGAATCCCTCCGGGACAGCGGCAAGTTTCAAGCGGCAAGCTGCAAGTAGAAGCAGGACGAGTTGCCCTCGCTTGCCGCTTGCCACTTACAACTTGTAGCTATTCGTCAGAATTTCACTTGCGGCGCTTTTTCAGCATCCGGGCTGGTCGCTTCGAAGGTCTCGCGGATCGGCAAATCGCTGTACATCACGCTGTGCCACAGGCGACCGGGGAAGGTGCGGATTTCGGTGTTGTATTTCTGCACGGCGAGGATGAAGTCGCGGCGGGCCACGGCGATACGGTTTTCGGTGCCTTCAAGCTGCGATTGCAAGGCGAGGAAGTTCTGGTTGGCCTTGAGGTCCGGATAGCGCTCGGACACCACCATCAAACGGCTCAGGGCACCGGTCAACTGGTCCTGGGCGGCCTGGAACTGCTTGAGTTTTTCCGGGTTGTCGAGCGTATTGGCATCGACCTGGATCGACGTCGCCTTGGCCCGGGCTTCGACCACGGCGGTCAGGGTGTCTTCTTCGTGCTTGGCGTAGCCCTTGACGGTTTCCACCAGGTTGGGGATCAGGTCGGCACGGCGCTGGTATTGATTCTGCACCTGACCCCAGGCGGCCTTGGCCTGTTCGTCGAGGGTCGGGATGTTGTTGATGCCGCAGCCGGCCAGCAGGGTGGTCAGCAGCATCAGTGCCGCGACTTGCAGGCTCGAGCGATAGTTGAGTCGTACATTCATGTAGGTGATGCTCCCGTGCACATTCCGTTGAAAAACAACCTGCGGCCTTCAAACCCGGCTGATGAGGCATAATCTGGCGCCACCACTGGATTGCATCGGGCCAATGGGCTAAAAGATGCCCTGCGCGAATAAGAGTTCAGAAGTGTGCTGCATTTTCCTGAACAACGCCCGAACAACAATAGTCGCTCCCTAAATTTTGGCTGACCGGCGTGTATTCACTGCCGCTTAGGCTTTTGAGAAAACTATTCATGAAGAAGCTGTGTTTGCTGGGCCTGTTCGTCAGCCTGGCCAGTCATACCGTACTGGCCGCCACGACCCCCGCACCTCTGGAGAACAAGGACGCTTTCATCAGCAACCTGATGAAACAAATGACCCTCGATGAAAAAATCGGCCAGTTGCGCCTGATCAGCATCGGCCCGGAAATGCCTCGGGAGCTGATCCGCAAGGAAATCGCCGCCGGCAACATCGGTGGCACGTTCAACTCGATCACCCGCCCGGAAAACCGTCCGATGCAGGACGCTGCCATGCGCAGCCGGTTGAAGATCCCGATGTTCTTCGCCTATGACGTGATCCACGGCCACCGCACCATTTTCCCGATCCCGATTGCCCTGGCGTCAAGCTGGGACATGGACGCCATCGCGCGTTCCGGGCGCATCGCCGCCAAGGAAGCCGCGGCGGACAGCCTCGACATCACCTTCGCGCCGATGGTCGATATTTCCCGCGACCCGCGTTGGGGCCGGACGTCCGAAGGTTTCGGTGAAGACACGTACCTCGTCTCGCGCATTGCCGGCGTGATGGTCAAGGCCTTCCAGGGCCAGGGCGCCAACGCGGCCGACAGCATCATGGCCAGCGTCAAGCACTTCGCCTTGTACGGCGCGGTCGAGGGCGGTCGCGACTACAACGTCGTCGACATGAGCCCGGTCAAGATGTATCAGGACTACCTGCCGCCGTACCGCGCCGCGATTGATGCCGGCGCTGGTGGAGTGATGGTTGCGCTGAACTCGATCAACGGCGTACCGGCCACCGCCAACACCTGGTTGATGAACGACCTGTTGCGCAAGGAATGGGGTTTCAAGGGCCTGGCGGTCAGTGACCACGGGGCGATTTTCGAGCTGATCAAGCACGGTGTCGCGGCGGACGGTCGTGAAGCGGCGAAGCTGGCGATCAAGGCCGGCATCGACATGAGCATGAACGACACCCTCTATGGCAAAGAGCTGCCAGGGCTGTTGAAGGCCGGTGAAATCCAGCAGAGCGACATCGACAACGCCGTGCGCGAAGTGCTGGCCGCCAAGTACGACATGGGCCTGTTCAAGGACCCGTACCTGCGCATCGGCAAGGCTGAAGATGACCCGGCGGACACCTACGCCGAAAGCCGCATGCACCGCCCCGAGGCCCGCGACGTTGCGCGCCGCAGCCTGGTGTTGCTGAAAAACCAGAACGACACCCTGCCGCTGAAGAAAACCGCGAAAATTGCCCTGGTCGGTCCATTGGCCAAGGCGCCGATCGACATGATGGGTAGCTGGGCCGCCGCCGGTAAGCCGGCGCAATCGGTGACCCTGTTCGACGGCATGAACGCCGCCGTGGCCGACAAAGCCACACTGATCTACGCCCGTGGCGCGAACATCACCAGCGACAAAAAAGTGCTCGATTACCTCAACTTCCTCAACTTCGATGCCCCGGAAGTGGTGGATGACCCGCGCTCGGCCCAGGTGCTGATCGACGAAGCGGTGAAAGCCGCCAAGGACGCGGATGTCGTGGTAGCGGCGGTCGGTGAATCCCGTGGCATGTCCCACGAATCGTCGAGCCGTACCGACCTGAACATCCCGGTCAACCAGCGCGAGTTGATCAAGGCCCTGAAAGCCACCGGCAAACCGCTGGTGCTGGTGTTGATGAACGGCCGTCCGCTGTCGATTCTCGACGAGAAAGAACAGGCTGATGCGATTCTGGAAACCTGGTTCAGCGGCACTGAAGGCGGCAACGCCATCGCCGACGTGCTGTTCGGCGACTACAACCCGTCGGGCAAACTGCCGATCACCTTCCCGCGTTCGGTGGGCCAGATTCCGACCTACTACAACCACCTGAGCATTGGCCGGCCATTCACGCCGGGCAAACCGGGCAACTACACCTCGCAGTATTTCGATGACACCACCGGGCCGCTGTTTCCGTTCGGTTTCGGCTTGAGCTACACCACGTTCAGCGTGGACGACATGGCGCTGTCGTCGACCACCCTGAACAAGACCGGCAAGCTCGACGCCAGCGTCATGCTGAAAAACACCGGCCAGCGCGACGGCGAAACCGTGGTGCAGCTGTACATCCAGGACGTGACCGGCTCGATGATTCGCCCGATCAAGGAACTGAAGAACTTCCAGAAAGTCATGCTCAAGGCCGGCGAACAGAAAGTCGTGCACTTCACCATTACCGAGGACGACCTGAAGTTCTACAACGCCCAGCTCAAGTACGCGGCGGAGCCGGGCAAGTTCAACGTGCAGATCGGCCTGGATTCACAGGACGTGACGCAGCAGAGTTTCGAACTGCTGTAATTTTCCAAACGCCACAAAAACCTGTGGGAGCGGGCTTGCTCGCGAAGGCAGTGTGTCAGTCGACATCAGTTTGAATGACACACCGTTTTCGCGAGCAAGCCCGCTCCCACAGTTGTTTTGAGTCGCGATCAAATTTTGTGTTCGACGCCAATCCCGCTGTAGGAGCAAAGCTTGCTCGCGAAGAGGCCCGAACATTCAACATCTTCGTTGAATGTGATGCCGCCTTCGCGAGCAAGCTCGCTCCCACAGTTGTTTTGGGTTGAAATCAAATTTTGCGCTCGACGCCAATCCCCTGTGGGAGCGGGCTTGTTCGCGAAGAGGCCGTCACATTCAGCATCTTCGTTGAATGTTAAGCCGCCTTCGCGAGCAGGCTCGCTCCCACAGTTGTTTTGGGTTGCCATCAAATTTTGCGCTCGACGCCAATCCCTTGTGGGAGCTGGCTTGCTCGCGAAGAGGCCGTCACATTCAGCATCTTCGTTGAATGTTAAGCCGCCTTCGCGAGCAAGCTCGCTCCCACAGTTGTTTTGGGTTGAAATCAAATTTTGCGCTCGACGCCAATCCCCTGTGGGAGCGGGCTTGCGCGCGAAGAGGCCATCACATTCAGCATCTTCGTTGAATGTTAAGCCGCCTTCGCGAGCAAGCTCGCTCCCACAGTTGTTTGGGGTTGAAATCAAATTTTGCGCTCGACGCCAATCCCCTGTGGGAGCGGGCTTGCTCGCGAAGAGGCCGTCACATTCAGCATCTTCGTTGAATGTTAAGCCGCCTTCGCGAGCAAGCTCGCTCCCACAGTTGTTTTGGGTTGAAATCAAATTTTGCGCTCGACGCCAATCCCTTGTGGGAGCGGGCTTGCTCGCGAAGGCGGTGTGTCAGTCGCAATCAGTTTGAATGACACACCGCTTTCGCGAGCAAGCCCGCTCCCACAAAGGGTATGCGGTGTTGGCGACTATCCGCGTCGATCCAGCAGATTCACCACCAACCGATCCACATATCCCCACACTCGCTGCTTCACCCGCCGCCACAACGGCCGGCGTTGCCAGGCCTCGAGGCTGACTTCCTGGCTCAGGGCAAAGTCCTTCTCGAAACTCGCCGCCACCGCCGCCGTCAATCCGGGGTCCAGCGCTTCCAGGTTGGCCTCCAGGTTGAAGCGCAGGTTCCAGTGGTCGAAGTTGCAGGAACCGATGCTTACCCAGTCGTCCACCAGCACCATTTTCAGGTGCAGGAAACACGGCTGGTATTCGAAGATTTTCACGCCGGCCTTGAGCAGTCGCGGGTAGTAACGGTGCCCGGCGTACCGCACCGACGGGTGATCGGTGCGCGGTCCGGTCAGCAGCAAACGCACGTCGATGCCGCGTGCGGCAGCCTTGCGCAACGAGCGGCGGACTTTCCAGGTCGGCAGAAAATACGGCGTGGCCAGCCAGATGCGTTTCTGGCCGCTGTTCAAGGCACGGAACAACGACTGCAAGATATCCCGGTGCTGACGGGCGTCGGCATACGCGACCCGGCCCATGCCCTCGCCCATGGACGGCACCCGAGGCAAACGCGGCAGGCCGAAGTGCGAGGCGGGTTTCCAGGCGCGGCGATGGCGGTTGGCGATCCATTGGCGGTCGAACAGCAATTGCCAGTCCAGCACCAGCGGGCCGCTGATTTCCACCATCACTTCGTGCCATTCACTGGTGTCTTTGCCCGGCGTCCAGAATTCATCGGTGACACCGGTGCCACCGACCACGGCCAGGCGCTGGTCCACCAACAACAGCTTGCGGTGATCGCGGTAGAAGTTGCCGACCCAGCGCCGCCAGCTCAGGCGATTGTAGAAACGCAGTTCCACCCCCGCCGCCATCAAGCGCTGACGCAGGTTCAGCGTGAACGCCAGGCTGCCGTAATCATCGAACAGGCAACGCACCCGCACACCGCGCTCGGCGGCTTGCACCAGCGCCTGGACCATGGCCTCGGCGCAGGCCCCCGCTTCCACCAGATACAGCTCCAGTTCGACCTGTTCTTCAGCGCGGGCAATCGCCACCAACATGCGCGGAAAGAACTGCGGACCGTCGATCAGCAATTCGAAATGGTTGCCTTCACGCCACGGAAATACGGCACCGGCCATGTCAGCGCGCCGTGAAAATCAGCACCGCACTCACCGGCACCGACAAACTGATGGCCGACAAACCGGCGACCTTGCGCAAACCTTCCAGCCCCGGGGCCAGGTCGAAATCTTCAACGTTGATCACCAGCGGCTCCAAAGTCACCACTTGAAAGCGCCGGTCATCGAGCCGGGTCGCCAACAGTTCGGCGCTGTATTCATGTTGTTTGCCGTGAAGGCTGACGGTCAGCGGCAAACGCAATTCCAGCTGGGCGCCGGGCGCCAGGTCGTTGATCGGTCGCAGGTCGATCTGCGCGGTGATCAGCGCATCGGGAAACGTCTGGATCTCGAACAGGTCCTTGCGCATCCGCTCGTCACGCAGCGGGATGCCGCTGTTCACCGAATCCATCTCGACTTCCACCCGCGCCAGGCCCGTGGGCTCGACCTTGCCGTGCAGCACCAGAAAGCGCTGCACTTCGGAAATGTTGGCATTTTTGGTGCTGATGAACGACAGCCGCGACGACTCGCCGTCCAGGTACCAATCGGCGTGGGCCGACAGCGTGGCCCCGGCCAGCAGCAGGAAGGTGAGGGTTTTGCAGAGGGCGCGGTTGAACATAGACACTCGTGGGGCAAGAAAACCTGAGCGAACCTTAACCGCCTGCGAGCCAGATGCAAACCTGTGTAGCAGCTGGCGCAGCCTGCGTTCGGCTGCGCAGCAGTCGTAAAATCAGACACTGCGGGGTTTCAGGTAGACCCAAGCGGCTGGATTGACGACGGCTTCGCCGCCGAACGCAGGCTTCGCCAGCTGCTACATCGGTAGTTGCGTTCAGGGGATCAGACGACACCCCTGGCGTTCGCCAATCCACTGCGCGCTATTGCTGCGCCCCATGCCACTAACCGTCACGTGCTTTGAAGCTTCGTCATCGGTAAACCCGCTGAAGGGCAACCACTGCTTCACATAGCCATGACAGTAGCCGGCGTCATTATTCATCACGTAACGGCAGGAACAATATTCCTTGGCGGTGTAGGCGCTGATGATGTCCGGGAATGCCCACAGCGCCACCCGCTCCTGCCAGATCCAGCCGAGCAGCAAAATCAGCAGCAATAGAAAAACGCTGGTGAAGGGACGACGGCGAACAAAACCGTTCATGGCTGCACCTTCCCGGCAAACGCCTTCAGCGCAAGTTTGAGCAGTTCGTTATGCCGGTAGCTGCCGTCGCGATCATCGCCATAACGCACGATCACCAGGTCTTCACTGGGAATCACATACAACACCTGCCCCCAATGGCCCAGCGCCGCGAAGGTGTCGGCCGGCGCATCGGGCCAGGGTTGCGTCGCGCCGTCCACCGCGCGATTAAGCCACCACTGACCTCCGGGCACAGCCTCGTCCTGATGGGCGCGATAGCCGGCAAACGGTTCGCGATTGAACGCGACCCAATCCTTGGGCAGCAATTGTCGATCACCCCAACGACCATCGCGAGCCATCAACAATCCGACCCGCGCCAGATCCCGGGCGGTGAGGTAGGCGTAGGACGACGCGACGAACGTCCCGGTGGCATCGGTTTCCCACACCGCATGGCGAATCCCCAAGGGCTCGAACAACGCGGTCCACGGATAGTCTGGATATCGGCTCGGGCCGACGATGTTTTTCAGCGCGGCCGAGAGCAGGTTGCTGTCGCCGCTGGAATAGCGAAACGCCTGGCCCGGCGCGGCGTATTCATCATGCCCGGCGGTGAACGCGGCCATGTTCGAGTGGCCGCGGGTGTAGAGCATGGCCACCACCGAGGATTTCAGCGGCGCGTATTCGTAGTCTTCCTGCCAGTCGAGGCCGGAGGCCCAGTGCAGCAGATCGGCCAGGGTAATCGCCGGATGATTCTCCAGCGCCGGGTAAAACTTCACCGCCGGGTCCTGCAGGGTGAACAAACCTTCGCCATACGCTACGCCGAGCACCGCCGCCATCAGGCTTTTACTGATCGACCAGGTCAGGTGCGGGGTGTCGGCGGTAGTCGCGCCGGCATAGCGTTCGTAGATCAATTGGCCGTCGCGGATCACCAACAAGGCGTCGGTGCGGATGCCGGTTCGCGTGGCGTCATCGCGGGTCGGGAAGGCGTAGGTTTCCAGGGCTTCAAGGGCCGGGCCGGTGATCGCCGGGCCTTGCGCCCATTGTTCGGCGGGCCAGTTTTCGGCGTGGGCCGACAGGCTGAGCAGAAGGATGAAAAGCAGGGACACACCTTTGAACATGGCGGGGGCTCGGGCGGATGGGCCTGCTGAGACTAGTTGAGGTTGGTTACAGTTTTTGAGTTTGTGTTGTCCATGACGCCGTCTTCGCGAGCAAGCCCGCTCCCACAGGGGAATGCATTTCAAATGTGGGAGCGGGCTTGCTCGCGAAGAGGCCAGTCAATCCGGCGAAGATCCCGCGAGTGCCTTGGCCAACCGCTTCCCCCGAGCCCCCGCCGCCAGATCCATCACCGCCTGATCGCGCTGCCACATCGCCGCCCACAACGGCGGCCCACCCGCCAAGGCCTGATTCACCTCAGCCTTGAGCCCCTCAAACTGCGCAAACAACCCACCGAGCAGCACATGCCCGGCCGCACTGCCCGGCGCCTGGCGACTGGCTTCCGCACACCCGGCCAGCAGCGCCAGCAAGCGCAGTTGCAGGGTTTGCGGCCAGTCGCTGTCCTGACCGACGCCATACAGCCAAGCGCTCATGGCGCTCAACACATAGACGTCTTCCAGGGTGCGAAACGGTTTGACGTAAGCATCCCAGCCATCCCCCGCCAGCAATTCGCAGAAGGCGTTGTCGAGAAACACCCGACTGTGGCTGATGTCCGGCATCAACGGGATGGCCGGGAGTTTTTCCAGGCGCACGCCTGGTTCGCCGGGATACACCACCGCCAGGCTCAACCGTGGTTTTTCCCCGAGTTCTTCGCTGCGGGCGGCGATCAGCAGCCAGTCGGCGGCGTCGCCGGCGGTGACGAAATCCTTACGCCCATCGAGGCGCAGATCCTTGAGGCGGGTCTGCATGTCCGCCGGGCGCAGGCTGCGCTGTTCGGTCGCGCACAGGGCGCCGAGGCTCTGCGGCGCGCTCGGCCAGAGCATGCGCAACGCCGCTTGATAGCCCACCAGAAACGCCAGCCCCGGCGTCGCCATCAAGCGTGCGCCGGCCACCGCCAGTTCGAACGGCGTGACCGTGCCCAACTGATGCAACAAGGTCGCGAAGCCTTCGGCCAGGTCCGCGTTGGCGGGCAGGCGTTCGCGGCGATTGAGCAGGGTTTGCCAGGGCATAAGAGGCTCCTTGTGGGCTGTCATATAAGCATCACCAAAGCTTCATGGCGATGACACCGGGGCTACATAGCCTGACTTTGCACAACACGGCTGCATAAAGAAAGTCGATCGGCTGCAACCCACGACGGGTGCCCGGCCCGTACGGAGATTCACAATGACTCAGATCGCCCGCATCAGCGACACCGGCAATGAACGCCGCCTGCAAGCCGAACGCCTGATCGGCAGCGAGGCTTTGCAGGAAGCCCAGGCCCTGCGCTTCAACGTGTTCAGCGGCGAATTCAACGCCAAGCTGAAAGGCGCGGAACGTGGCCTGGACATGGATGATTATGATGTTCACTGCGCCCACATCGGCGTACGTGACTTGAACACCGGGCGTTTGGTGGCGACCACCCGTTTGCTCGACCACACCGCCGCCAGCAGCCTGGGCAAGTTCTACAGCGAAGAAGAATTCAGCCTCCATGGCTTGGTCCACTTGAAAGGTCCGATCCTGGAAATCGGTCGCACCTGCGTCGACCCGGCCTATCGCAACGGCGGCACCATCGCCGTGCTCTGGGGTGAACTGGCCGAAGTCCTCAACCAGGGCGGCTACAGTTACTTGATGGGCTGCGCGAGCATCCCGATGCAGGACGGCGGGATTCAGGCCCACGCGATCATGCAGCGCCTGCGCGAACGCTACCTGTGCACCGAACACCTGCGCGCCGAGCCGAAAAAGCCGCTGCCGACCCTGGACATTCCCTCGAACGTGATCGCCGAAATGCCGCCACTGCTCAAGGCCTACATGCGTCTTGGCGCGAAGATCTGCGGCGAGCCGTGCTGGGACGAAGACTTCCAGGTCGCCGACGTGTTCATTCTGCTCAAGCGCGACGAACTCTGCCCGCGTTACGCCAAACACTTCAAGGCGGCCATGTAATGAGTCGCCTGCGGGTGTACGCGCGAATTGCGCGAGTGCTGATCGTGGTCGCATTGGGCTTGACCATGGCCAGTGTGTTCGGCGTGTTCGAACGCGCGGGGATTGCCCACTCGATGGTCCGGCGTCAGCGCTGGTCGCGGTTTTTCATGGCGCGGTTGAGCAACGCCCTGCCCTTTCGCGTGACCGTGCATGGCGAGCTGCCGAAGGCGCCGATGCTGTGGGTCAGCAACCACGTGTCCTGGACCGATATTCCGCTGCTGGGCATGATCACGCCGCTGTCGTTCCTGTCCAAAGCCGAAGTGCGCACCTGGCCGGTGGCCGGCTGGTTGGCGGCCAAGGCCGGCAGTCTGTTTATCCGCCGGGGTTCGGGCGATAGCCAGTTGATCCGCAAACAGATGACTCGTCATTTGGAGCAACAGCATCCGCTGCTGATGTTCCCGGAAGGCACCACCACCGATGGCCGTTCGTTGCGTACCTTCCACGGGCGACTGCTGTCTGCGGCGATTGATTCCGAGGTGAAGCTGCAACCGGTGGCGATTCGTTACCTGCGTGACGGGAAAATCGACTCGCTGGCACCGTTTATTGGCGACGATGATTTGCTCTCGCACCTGATGCGTTTGTTCGCCAATGATCGGGGGGATGTGGAGATTCACCTGCTCAAGCCGATTGCCTGCGAAGGTCGCGAGCGTGCGGCGCTGGCGTTCGAAGCGCAGCAGGCGGTGCAGAGGGCGTTGTTTGGAACGATCCCGGAAAAACAGCAAGTGCCGATGCGTCCCGCGATTGCTGCTTGAACACACATCCCCTGTGGGAGCGGGCTTGCTCGCGAATGCGGTGTATCAGTCGACTTAGATGTTGAATGACCTACCGCATTCGCGAGCAAGCCCGCTCCCACAGGGGTTCATGGTGCTGGGTAGTTTTGGGTGAATGCCTGAAGCTGCGGATAGAACACTCTGAAATCCTCACTCAACGGCTCATACAACCCTCGCAATTCCTGCATCGCCCCGGCCAGTTCTTCAGGCTTGGTCAGGCGCCGGGAAATCCCCCGCAGCACCTGCGCCAACACTTCGAAATCCTGATAAGAGCCCAACCAGTCATTCGCCATCATGTGCGGCGCAATCTGCGCCAGGCGATCGGGCAACTGCGGCTCGTTGGACAGCACCCGGTAAACGTCCGAAGTGAATTGCGCCAGCGGCTGATCCGCGTAAAGCGTCCAGTCCCGGGCCAGGCAATGGTCGAAAAACACGTCAAGGACGATCCCGGCATAACGCCGCCGGGTGACTGAAAACCGTGACAACGCGATGTCCACCAACGGATGACGGTCGGTGAACACGTCGATGCTGCGATGCAGCTGGATGGCGGCTTCGATCTCCGGGGCGAACTGCCCTTGCAGCCGTCCCTTGACGAAATCGCCATAGAGGCTGCCAAGCAATTGACCGGGGCGCTGGCCACCGAGGTGCAGATGTGCGAGATAGTTCATGTCGCGCAGCTTAGCACTGCGCGTTCGTATCGTTACACCCAGCGTATCGTTATAACCCGATATACCGATTTACTCGGTCATCAGACCGAAATCATATTGGTATATCGCGATTCAACGATTTAAAGTTCGCCTCATCGCGATATAGCGTTTTACTCATCACGAGCCCACACCATGACCCTTGACCTCGACGAAATAATAAAAGCCCTGGCACACCCAGTACGCCGAGACATTCTCATCTGGCTGAAAGACCCCAAGGTCCAGTTCCCGGAACAGATCCACAACCACGAATACGGCATTTGCGCCGGGCAGATCGATCAGCGCTGCGGTCTGTCGCAGTCGACTGTGTCCGCGCATTTGGCGACGTTGCAACGTGCGGGTCTGATCAGCAGCCAGAAAGCCGGTCAATGGCACTTCTTCAAACGCAACGAGGACGTGATTCAGGCGGCCCTCGACGCCATCGTCAAAGAGCTCAGCGCTCCGACAAGGACTTAATCAATGCCCCTCTCGCTACTCATTCTGGCCCTGAGTGCCTTCGCCATCGGCACCACCGAGTTCGTCATCATGGGCCTGCTGCCCGATGTGGCGGCAGACCTCGGTGTGTCGATCCCGGGCGCCGGCTGGCTGGTGACCGGATACGCCCTGGGCGTGGCCATCGGTGCGCCGTTCATGGCACTGGCCACCGCCCGACTGCCGCGCAAGGCCGCGCTGGTAGCGTTGATGGGGATTTTCATCGTCGGCAACCTGCTGTGCGCTCTGGCCAGTGACTACAACGTGCTGATGTTTGCCCGTGTGGTCACCGCCCTGTGCCACGGCGCGTTCTTCGGTATCGGTTCAGTCGTTGCGGCGGGCCTGGTGCCGGCCAACAAACGCGCTTCGGCGGTGGCTTTGATGTTCACCGGCCTGACCCTGGCCAACGTCCTCGGCGTGCCGTTGGGCACTGCGCTCGGTCAGCAATACGGCTGGCGCTCGACTTTCTGGGCGGTGACCGTGATCGGCGTGATCGCCCTGATCGGCCTGATCCGCTTCCTGCCGGCCAAGCGCGATGAAGAAAAACTCGATATGCGCGCCGAACTCCGCGCCCTCAAAGGCGCCGGGATCTGGCTGTCGCTGAGCATGACGGCGTTGTTCGCCGCCTCAGTCTTCACCTTGTTCACTTATGTGGCGCCGCTGCTGGGCGAAGTCACCGGCGTCTCGCCACGCGGCGTGACCTGGACCCTGATGCTCATCGGCCTGGGCCTGACGGTCGGCAACATCATCGGCGGCAAACTGGCTGACAAAGGCATGGCGGCGACGCTGATCGGTGTGTTCATCACCATGGCGGTGGTTTCCACCGTACTGACCTGGACCAGCGTTGCCGTGATCCCGACCGAAATCACCCTGTTCCTCTGGGCCACCGCGTGCTTCGCCGCTGTCCCGGCCCTGCAAGTGAACGTGGTGACCTTCGGCAAAGCGGCACCCAACCTGGTGTCGACCCTGAACATCGGCGCGTTCAACGTCGGCAACGCACTCGGTGCCTGGGTCGGCGGCAGCGTCATCGCCCACGGCTTCGGCCTGACCAGCGTGCCCCTCGCGGCCGCCGCACTGGCGGTGCTCGCCCTGCTGGTGACCCTGATTACTTTCCGTCAGAGCGGTAACCCCGAACTGGCCCCTGCTACTAACTGAACCTCACGAGGGTTGTATTAAATGACGACTATTTTCGATCCGATCAAACTGGGCGACCTCGAGTTGGCCAACCGCATCATCATGGCACCGCTGACCCGCTGCCGCGCCGACGAAGGCCGTGTGCCGAACGCGCTGATGGCCGAATACTACGTACAACGTGCCTCGGCCGGCCTGATCCTCAGCGAAGCCACCTCGGTGACGCCGATGGGCGTCGGTTACCCGGACACCCCCGGCATCTGGTCCAACGACCAGGTACGTGGCTGGGCCAACGTGACTAAAGCGGTCCATGCGGCCGGCGGCAAGATTGTCCTGCAACTGTGGCACGTTGGGCGGGTTTCCCATGAGTCGTACCTCGACGGCGAAACACCGGTTGCACCGAGCGCCATCCAGCCTAAAGGTCACGTCAGCCTGGTTCGCCCGCTGGCCGACTACCCGACGCCGCGCGCTCTGGAAATCGCTGAAATCGCCGACGTCGTCGACGCTTACCGCGTGGGTGCCGAGAACGCCAAGGCTGCCGGTTTCGACGGCGTGGAAATCCACGGCGCCAACGGTTACCTGCTCGACCAGTTCCTGCAAAGCAGCACCAACCAGCGCACCGACAACTACGGTGGCTCCCTGGAAAACCGTGCGCGCCTGCTGCTGGAAGTGACGGACGCCGCGATCGAAGTCTGGGGTGCCGGCCGCGTGGGTGTGCACCTCGCACCGCGCGCTGACTCCCATGACATGGGCGACGACAACCTGTCCGAGACCTTCACTTACGTGGCTCGCGAACTGGGCAAACGTGGCATCGCCTTCATTTGCTCCCGCGAAAAAGAAGCCGGCGACAGCCTGGGCCCACAATTGAAAGAAGCTTTCGGCGGCCCGTACATCGCCAACGAGCGCTTCACCAAGGACAGCGCCAACGCCTGGCTGGCCTCGGGCAAGGCTGATGCGGTCGCGTTCGGCGTGCCGTTCATTGCCAACCCGGACCTGCCGGCGCGCTTGAAAGCGGATGCACCGCTTAACGAAGCACGTCCAGAATTGTTCTATGCCAAGGGTCCGGTCGGCTATATCGACTATCCAACGCTGTAACGATCGCAGACATTAAAAAGCCCCGACTCGAAAGAGCCGGGGCTTTTTTTGCACTCGCGTTCAACGAATTGGAAGCTTCGGAAGCTATTTGCGGGTTTATTTACAGTCCTTAACACCCACGAAACAAATTCCCTACAAAATACGTAGCTCGCTACCTATCAACCTGCTACTAGTCCGTATATAAAAGCACACCATGATGTCGAGGCGAGCAAAGCAAATGGGTTGCTGCCTGAAGTGTTGACACAACCTGTTCCAATTACGCATTTTGTTTCATTTGCGCAGGCTGGGGCTCAAGCGCAGCATATCCAACCCTGTATTGACCCACCGCTCGGCCTCGACGTGCAGCTCAAAGCTGTCGGGCGCCAGTAACCACTGATACAGGATGCCGTCGATGTAGGCATGCAGGCTGATCGCCGCGCGGGCCGTGTCGAGATCTTCCGGCAATTGGCCCCGATTTACCGCATTGGTCAGGGCCAGGGCGATGCGAACATTGCAGTCGAGGCTGACCGCCCGGCGTTGCTGGCGCAGGTCACACATTTCATCGGTGAATTCGCACTTATGAAACAGAATCTCGTTGATGCGTCGGGTCTTCGGGTCCAGGGCAACTTGATGAAACAAATGAGTCAGCAACTTGCGCATGCAGCCCAGCGGATCGAGTTCGTGCTCGCTCTCACTGGCCTTGGCCATTTCATCCAGTGGCTCATGCAGGGTATCGAGCATCGCCTGCACCAGGTCCGCCTTGTTGCTGAAATGCCAGTAGATGGCCCCGCGAGTAACGCCAGCCAGGCTAGCGATGTCCGACAGCGTCGTGCGTGCCACGCCCCTTTCATAAAAGGCTTTCTCTGCCGCTTCGAGTATCTGGCTACGGGTTTCTTGAGCTTCCTCTTTGGTACGACGGACCATGGCAGTACAACCTCAATCAGGATGCTTCAGCGATGTCTGAACAACCGCTGAATAAAAGTGGGGCGAATGCTCTTGGGAGTCGTCCCCGGCCTACAATTCAAACCTTTGAACAGCTTCCGTAACGGTGTGGGTACGCAGCCTAGGTGTTTACAAACAACCATGAACGTAAGTATATTCATTAGCAAGCTACTTATCTACTCAGCGCACTTTTTTTACCCTTCCACCTTTCGAGTGCGCATCTTGCGCGCCTGACCCGAGGATTTTCATGCAATTCAAGCCAGCTGTTACCGCTCTGGTCACCGCCGTCGCCCTCGCATCGCTGCTCAGCGGATGTAAAAAGGAAGAGGCACCTCCGGCCCCTCCCGCCCCTCAGGTCGGCGTCGTAACCCTGCAACCTCAAGCCTTTACCCTGACATCCGAACTTCCAGGCCGTACCAGTGCGTACCGCATCGCCGAAGTTCGCCCACAGGTCAACGGCATCATTCTCAAGCGCCTGTTCAAGGAAGGTGGCGACGTCAAGGCCGGCCAGCAGCTCTATCAGATCGATCCGTCGGTCTATGAGGCCACCCTGAAAAGCGCCGAAGCCAACCTGCAACAGACCAAGTCGATCTCCGATCGCTACAAGCAACTGGTCCAGGAGCAAGCCGTCAGCCGTCAGGAATACGACACGGCCACGGCCAATCGCTTGCAGTCGGAAGCGTCCCTGCAGTCCGCCCAGATCAACGTGCGCTACACCAAGGTCTACGCACCGATCACCGGTCGCATCGGCCGTTCTTCGGTGACCGAAGGCGCGCTGGTCACCAGCGGCCAGACCGACGCGATGGCGGTCATTCAGCAATTGGACCCGATCTATGTCGACGTCACTCAGTCCTCGGTCGAGTTGCTTGAACTGCGCCGCGAACTGGAAAGCGGTCGCCTGCAAAAGGCGGGCGACAACTCGGCCGCGGTCAAACTGACCCTTGAAGACGGCAGCCAGTACAAGCAGGACGGCAAACTGGAGTTCTCCGAAGTCTCGGTTGACCAGACCACCGGGTCCGTCACCCTGCGCGCCGTGTTCCCCAACCCAGATCACACCCTGCTGCCCGGCATGTTCGTTCACGCCCAGTTGCAATCCGGCGTGAACAGCGCGGCGATCCTGGCTCCGCAACAAGGTGTGACCCGCGACCTCAAAGGCACCCCGACCGCACTGGTCGTCGGTCCCGATAACAAGGTCGAGCTGCGTCAGCTCAAGGCCAGCCGTACCGTCGGCAGCCAGTGGCTGATCGAAGACGGTCTCAAGGCGGGCGATCGCCTGATCACCGAAGGGCTGCAATTCGTCAAGCCTGGCATTGAGGTCAAGCCGACCGAAGCCACCAACGTTGGCGCAAAGAACCCGGCCCCCGCTCAGACAGCTGATAAGGCTTACAGCGGCAAAGGGGAGTAAACCATGTCGAAATTTTTTATCGACCGTCCGATTTTCGCGTGGGTAATTGCCCTCGTGATCATGCTGGTCGGGGCTCTATCGATCCTCAAGCTTCCCATCAACCAATACCCGAGCATTGCGCCGCCGGCCATTGCGATCCAGGTAACCTACCCAGGCGCGTCCGCACAAACCGTGCAGGACACCGTGGTGCAGGTCATCGAGCAACAGCTCAACGGTATCGATAACCTGCGTTATGTGTCGTCGGAAAGTAACTCCGACGGCAGCATGACCATTACCGCCACCTTCGAGCAGGGCACCAACTCCGACACCGCGCAGGTTCAGGTCCAGAACAAACTGAACCTGGCCACCCCGCTGCTGCCGCAAGAAGTGCAGCAACAGGGTATCCGCGTGACCAAGGCAGTGAAAAACTTCCTGCTGGTGATTGGCGTGGTCTCGCAAGACGGCAGCATGTCCAAGGACGACCTGTCCAACTACATCGTGTCGAACATGCAGGACCCGATCTCCCGGACCGCCGGTGTCGGTGACTTCCAGGTCTTCGGTGCCCAGTACGCGATGCGGATCTGGCTCGACCCGGCCAAGCTGAACAACTTCAACCTGACCCCGGCCGATGTCAGTGCCGCGATCTCGGCACAGAACGTTCAGATCTCCTCCGGTCAACTCGGTGGTTTGCCGGCCTTGCCTGGCCAGCAACTGAACGCCACGATCATCGGCAAGACCCGTCTGCAGACTGCCGAGCAGTTCAAGGCGATCCTGCTGAAGGTCAACAAGGATGGCTCGCAAGTCCGCGTCGGTGATGTCGCCGATGTCGGTCTGGGTGGCGAAAACTCCAGCATCGCGGCGCAGTTCAACGGCAAACCGGCTTCAGGTCTGGCGGTAAAACTGGCCAACGGCGCCAACGCCCTCGATACGGCCAAGGCTCTGCGTAAAACCATCAGCGACCTGCAGCCGTTCTTCCCGCAAGGGATGGAAGTGGTGTTCCCGTACGACACCACTCCGGTGGTGACCGAGTCGATCAAGGGCGTGGTTGAAACCCTGGTCGAAGCGATCGTGCTGGTGTTCCTGGTGATGTTCCTGTTCCTGCAAAACTTCCGCGCCACCATCATCACCACAATGACCGTGCCGGTGGTATTGCTGGGTACGTTCGGCATCCTCGCGGCGTTCGGTTTCAGCATCAACACCCTGACCATGTTCGGTATGGTGTTGGCCATCGGCTTGCTGGTGGACGATGCCATTGTCGTGGTGGAAAACGTCGAGCGGGTGATGAGCGAGGAAGGCCTGTCGCCCAAGGAAGCCACCAAGAAATCCATGGGGCAGATCCAGGGCGCGCTGGTCGGTATCGCGTTGGTGCTGTCGGCGGTACTGCTGCCGATGGCGTTCTTCAGCGGTTCCACCGGTGTGATCTACAAGCAGTTCTCGATCACCATCGTTTCGGCCATGGCGCTTTCCGTGATGGTCGCTTTGATCTTCACCCCGGCGCTCTGCGCCACCATGCTCAAGGCGATTCCGAAAGGCGAGCACGGCACCCCGAAACGCGGCTTCTTTGGCTGGTTCAACCGCAACTTCGACCGTGGCCTCAGAAGCTACGAGCGCGGTGTCGGCAACATGCTCAAGCACAAGATCCCGTATCTGTTGGCTTACTTGCTGATCATCGTCGGCATGATCTGGCTGTTCACCCGCATCCCGACCGCGTTCCTGCCGGAAGAAGACCAGGGCGTACTGTTCGCCCAGGTGCAAACCCCGGCCGGTTCCAGTGCCGAACGCACCCAAGTGGTGATCGACGAGATGCGTTCTTACCTGCTGGAGAAAGAATCCGGTGCGGTAGCCTCGGTGTTCACCGTAAACGGCTTCAACTTCGCCGGTCGCGGGCAGAGCTCCGGTCTGGCGTTCATCATGCTCAAACCGTGGGGCGAGCGTGATGCGAGCAACAGCGTGTTTGCCCTGGCAGGCCGCGCTCAGCAGCACTTCTTTACCTTCCGCGATGCCATGGTGTTTGCCTTCGCACCACCAGCGGTACTGGAGTTGGGTAACGCCACCGGTTTCGACGTGTTCCTGCAAGACCGCGCCGGTATCGGTCACGACAAGCTGATGGCTGCGCGTAACCAGTTCCTCGGCATGGCGGCACAGAGCAAGGTGCTGTACCAGGTGCGTCCGAACGGCCTGAACGACGAACCGCAATACCAGTTGGAAATCGACGACGAGAAAGCCAGCGCCCTCGGCCTGACCCTCTCCGACATCAACAGCACGCTGTCGATCTCCTTCGGTAGTAGCTACGTGAACGACTTTATCGACCGTGGTCGGGTGAAGAAGGTTTACGTACAAGGCAAGCCAGGCTCGCGCATGAGCCCGGAAGACCTGAAGAAATGGTATGTGCGCAACAGCGCGGGCACCATGGTGCCGTTCTCCGCGTTCGCCAAGGGCGAGTGGGTGTACGGTTCGCCAAAACTGGCCCGTTACAACGGCGTGGAAGCGATGGAAATCCTCGGGGCTCCGGCGCCGGGCTACTCCACCGGTGAAGCCATGGCCGAAGTCGAAGCCATTGCCAAGAAACTGCCGGCGGGCGTGGGTATTTCCTGGACCGGTCTGTCCTACGAGGAACGGCTGTCCGGCTCGCAAGCGCCAGCGCTGTATGCCCTGTCGCTGCTGATGGTGTTCCTGTGTCTGGCGGCGTTGTATGAAAGCTGGTCGATTCCGATCGCGGTCATGCTCGTAGTGCCACTGGGGATCATCGGTGCATTGATGGCAACAAGTCTGCGAGGGCTGTCCAACGACGTGTACTTCCAGGTGGGGCTGTTGACAACCATCGGCCTGGCATCGAAAAACGCCATTCTGATCGTCGAGTTCGCCAAGGCACTGCACGAGCAAGGCAAATCCCTGCGCGAGGCGGCGATCGAGGCCTGCCGCATGCGTCTGCGACCGATCATCATGACGTCGCTGGCCTTCGTACTCGGTGTGGTTCCGCTGGCCATCTCCACCGGCGCCGGTTCGGGCAGCCAGCATGCGATCGGCACCGGGGTAATTGGCGGTATGATCACCGCCACGGTCCTGGCGATCTTCTGGGTCCCACTGTTCTTCGTCACCGTGTCATCCATCGGCCAGCGTAATAAAGCTGACGAGGAAGACGCCAATGAAACTCCTAAAGAGGCTGGCCAATGAGCAAGTCGCTACTCTCCCTAGCTGTTGCCGCTTTCGTGCTCGGCGGCTGCTCGCTGATTCCTGACTATCAGCAGCCTGCAGCACCGGTGGCAGGTCAGTTCCCGCAAGGTCCGGCGTATTCGCCGGCCCAGGCGCCGAGCCAGGCCGCTGCCGAACAAGGCTGGAAGCAGTTTTTCCATGACCCGGCGCTGCAACAGATGATCCAGGTCGCCCTAGAGAACAACCGTGACCTGCGTGTCGCGGCCCTGAACATCGACGCATTCGCCGCTCAGTACCGCATTCAGCGTGCGGATCTGTACCCGGCCATTTCGGCCACTGGCTCCGGCAGCCGTCAACGTGTTCCGGCGGACATGTCGCAAACCGGTCAGGCGGGGATCACCAGTTCCTACTCCGCCACGGTCGGTATCAGCGCCTATGAACTCGACCTGTTCGGTCGGGTTCGCAGCCTGAGCGAAGAAGCCCTGCAGAAATACTTCGCCACCGAAGAAGCACGGCGCAGCACCCAGATCAGCCTGGTCGCCAGTGTGGCTAACGCCTATCTGACCTGGCAGGCCGACAAGGAACTGCTGAAACTGACCCAGGACACCCTCGGCGCGTTCGAGGAGAGCTACAAGCTCACCTCGCGCAGCAACGAAGTCGGTGTTGCATCGGCCCTGGACCTGGCGCAGTCGCGTACCTCGGTGGAAAACGCCCGGGCACAACTGGCCAAGTACACCCGTCAGGTCGCTCAGGATGAAAACAGCCTGGTGCTGCTGCTCGGCACCGGCGTGCCGGGCAACCTGCAAGCCGCCAAGCCATTGTCGGATGATCTGCTGAGCGACGTACCGCCGGGTCTGCCGTCGGACTTGCTGCAGCGTCGTCCGGACATCCTCCAGGCCGAATACAACCTGAAGGCCGCCAACGCCAACATCGGCGCGGCGCGGGCTGCGTTCTTCCCGAGCATCAGCCTGACCGCCAATGCCGGCACCCTGAGCCCGGACCTGTCCGGTCTGTTCAAGGGTGGTTCGGGGACCTGGCTGTTCTCGCCGCAGATCAACCTGCCGATCTTCAACGCCGGCAGCCTGCGCGCCAGCCTGGATTACTCGAAAATCCAGAAAGACATCGGCGTGGCGAACTACGAGAAGTCCATTCAAACGGCCTTCCAGGAAGTCGCCGACGGCCTGGCCGCCCGCCAGACCTACACCGAGCAGTTGCAGGCCCAACGTGATTTCGTCGCCGCCAACCAGGACTACTACCGTCTGGCCGAGCGTCGTTATCGCATTGGTGTCGACAGCAACCTGACCTTCCTCGATGCCCAGCGTCAGTTGTTCAGTGCTCAACAGACACTGATCACCGATCGTCTGGCGCAGTTGAACAGCGCGGTCAATCTGTACAAGGCGCTGGGTGGTGGCTGGAACGAACAAACGGCGAAGAACGAGCCGTTGAAAGAAGAAGCGCCGAAGTTGAAGTTGTTCTGATAGCGCTTTGAACTACAAGAAGCCCACCGATTGGTGGGCTTTTTGTTGGCGGCGGGAAGAGGTGTGTTGTCCGGCCTGGCGCCTTCGCGAGCAAGCCCGCTCCCACAGGTGACCGCGTTCTCTCTGAAGGAATGCGGTCACCTGTGGGAGCGGGCTTGCTCGCGAAGAGGCCAGCACATCCGCCCCAAAATCCAAGCCAATCTTACGTTCGATAATCGCCCAAAACCCGTCCAAGCCAATTGAATCCCGCCGCCCATCCCCCGCACCATTCGCCTCACAAAACCAATAACAACAGGTTCATCACCATGCCCCCGCGCCCTGCCCTGTCCGGCTGATCTCACCCGTTCCTCCCCCCTTTTCAAATCTTGTGTCTGCACCCCCAGGTTGCGGCAGCGCCCCGTTTCACCCCTAACAATTAGAGAGACCCGAGCCCATGAAGCCTTCCACCGCGCAGTACCTGTTTCCCAGCCTCATCGCCGCCGCACTGGCCGGCAGTGCCTTGCCCGCCGCCGCCGAAGAGTCGGGTTTTGTCGAGGGGGCCAAGGTCAACCTGAACCTGCGTAACTTCTACATCAACCGTAACTTCACCAACCCGACCAAAGCCCAGGGCAAGGCTGAGGAATGGACGCAAAACTTCATCCTCGACGCCAAGTCCGGTTTCACCCAGGGCACGGTCGGGTTCGGGATGGATGTGCTGGGGCTGTACTCGCTGAAACTCGACGGCGGCAAAGGCACCGGTGGCACGCAGTTGCTGCCGCTGGATCACGATGGGCGCCCGGCGGACAGCTTTGGCCGCACCAACGTCGCGTTCAAAGCCAAGCTATCCCAGACCGAAGTGAAGGTCGGCGAATGGATGCCGGTGCTGCCGATCCTGCGTTCGGATGACGGCCGCTCCCTGCCGCAAACCTTCCGTGGCGGGCAAATCATGTCGAAGGAAATCGACGGCCTGACGCTGTACGGCGGCCAGTTCCGCGCCAACAGCCCGCGGGACGACAGCAGCATGAGCGACATGTCGATGGTCGGCAAAGCGGCGTTCACCTCTGACCGTTTCAACTTCCAGGGCGGCGAGTACGTCTTCAACGACAAGCACACCCAGATTGGCCTGTGGAACGCCGAACTCAAGGACATCTACAGCCAGCAATTCGTCAACCTGATCCACACGCAGCCCATCGGCGACTGGACCCTCGGCGCCAACCTCGGTGTCTTCTACGGCAAGGATGACGGCAGCGCCCGGGCCGGCGAGTTGGACAACAAGACCTGGTCCGGCCTGTTTTCGGCCAGGTACGGCGGCAACACCTTCTATGTCGGCCTGCAAAAACTCACCGGCGACAGTGCCTGGATGCGGGTCAACGGCACCAGCGGCGGCACACTGGCCAACGACAGTTACAACAACAGCTACGACAACGCCCAGGAACGCTCCTGGCAAGTACGCCACGACTACAACTTCGTCGCCCTCGGCATTCCCGGCCTGACCCTGATGAACCGCTACATCAGCGGCGACAACGTACACACCGCCACCACCACCGACGGCAAGGAATGGGGCCGCGAATCAGAACTGGGTTACACCGTGCAAAGCGGCACGCTCAAGGACCTGAACGTCAAATGGCGCAACTCGACCATGCGCCGGGACTTCAGCAACAACGAGTTTGATGAGAACCGGCTGATTGTCAGCTATCCGATCAGCTTGCTGTAATCAGGGCCCCATCCGGGAGCGGCTGCGCTCCCCCTTCAATTCGGCCTGCTTGGGAACCATGCCAGGTTCTTTGTTCTGGATTTTTCTCACGCCACGGCCTAAAAAATAGTGCCAGTTTTTACCCGACTGCAAAGCGGCATCGGTCCAGTAATAGTTGTCCGGTATTTTGGAAACGGTGCCGTCCGCAAACGTCACACCTTTGTTGGCAACTTTTTTCAGTATCCGGACAAGGCAGCTGGACACTTTTTTTTCCGTCTCGCTGGGGTCACCGAGAAACGTGGACGCCCCTAGCGCTTCCTCATCTTCACCGCCGTAACGAATGTCGACGAAACCCTTGCGGTCGCTACGGGTCAGGTCACGCTGTCCTTTCCCCAGGACTCTTTCACCCTCCGCACGGTCACCGATCATCAGCGCCAGGAACGGCGAATCGTTGTACAGAGCGTATTCATCAGCACCGACTTCACTCACCTCGGCAAAGGGAGTTTCATAATTGTCCGAACGATAAAGACTCAAATCGGCTTCATTTTTAAGTTGATTCACGACGCTCGAAAAATCGTTAAACGTCATAAAGACTGCCCGATCCATATCACTTCCTTATAGAGGACATGCCACATTGTTATAGCCGCGAAACTCAACCGCATCAGGCGTTTGGCTACCCGTGGTTTTATTAAGGAGATCGTCCCTGGCCTCTCGTTCACGTTTGATGGGCGTCACTCCGTCGGCTTCGACCTTACCGACATTACCGTAAACCAGGCTACCGTCGGCAGGCTTGAAAATGATATCTGGCCGCCGCCCGTCTTTATGCCCGCCGGGTGTCGGGATGAGGGTTTCTTTCCCTCCGCCACCGGCGATAACCGTGCCGTTTGCAGCCCGCACCTCATCGCCCCAGGCTTGAATCATTTCATTGTGCGGCCCCTCGCCATCGGTTTTCGGACCTCTTTTCGCCAAGCCCAGTGGGTCAACCCATTGCACCGGGTTCGGCGCGTAAGCGTAGAGGTTCAAACCGCCGGCGTAACTGAGCGGATCCTGACTGATAAACCGCCCGACCGTCGGATCATAGTATCGATAGCGGTTGTAATGCAGCCCGGTCTCATGGTCGTGGTATTGCCCCTGAAAGCGAATCGGGTTCGTCAGCCCCTGACGCTGCGCCCATTCCGAACGCTGCTCGCGCACTTCCCCCCACGCTTTGTAATGAGCGCTCCAGGCGATGTTGCCCTGCTGATCCGTCAACTCCTGCGGTGTGCCCAAGTGGTCGCATTGATACCAGAACAACGCATCAAAGGGTTGCACCGTCGGTTGGTGACTCCACAGTGGATCATCACCCAGACTGTAGTCGCCGCTGTAGTCAGGTTGCCCCAACAGGTCGATGGGTTTGTGCCGAAGCGCCTGGGCCACCGGGACAAAGGTGCCGGGTTGATAGAGGTAATGAACCGTGCGTCCCGTCGCCCCGTCCACCGCGCCGGGGCTACTTTCCCAGGCCAGATCGTCGCCGTCCCAGCCATACAGGGTAAAGCCGCAACCGTATTCCCGCTGTTTGCGCGCCTGTTCGTGGCGGTTCCATTGCGAGCCCGCCTCCAGGCGTTGCTTGTAATGCGCGCTGGAGTTTTTGTGCAGACGTCGTCCCAATGCGTCGTAGGAAAAGTCCACGGCAAGATGCGAATCTTCGAAATGCACCAGACGGTCGAAAAGGTCCCATTGCAACTCGCTGCGCTCGCCATTGCGCCAGCGCAGAACCTGATTGCCACGCTCGTCGTATTCGTAATGGGTGCCGGCGTGTTCGCGCAGCAGGTTGTCCATGTGTTTGCTGGGTGACGTGTCTTGATCCAGCGGTCGACGTACGGGTTGAACCGACTCGTCCAACAGGTTGAGCGCCGGGTCAAAGGCAAAGGTTTCCATGCCCAGGCGACTGCCGGCGCTGAGTAATTGGCCGACCGGGTCGTAGCGGTAGACCAGAGGGCCACGGCGACTGTCACGGATGTCCGTCAGTTGCCCGGCGGCGTCGTAGGTGTATTCGCGTTTGATCAGCGTGGACGTGTCGTCAACCCGTGTCAGCAGCTGCTCCTGCAAGCGCCCGGCGGGATTCCATTTTTGCGTTTGCAGCAACTGGTTGCCCTGATGACGGGCGACTTCGCGGTGCAAGTCATCGCGCTCATAGCCTGCCAACTCGTGTTCGTCGAGGCGCAGAGCGAGTAAATGGCCGCTGCCATAGGTGAGCCAACTGACCCGATGACCGTCCGGCCGAACCGTGGCAACGCGCTGGTTGAGGGCATCGTATTCGTGCTGCCACAGCGCGACCGTGGGTTGTTCCAGCGCCAGGTAATGCTGATGCTCACGCACCAGATTCGCAGCCGGGTCATAAAACCACTGCAAACGACTTTGATCGTTGCAAGCCATGATCAGGTTGCCATTGCCGTCATAGGCGAACGTTTCGCTCTGGGACCGATCTCCCTGACGGGCGCTGCGTTCGATCAAGCGCCCCATGGGATCGAAGCGGGTGGCGATGCTGCGCCCGCCGTTCAGGGTGTCGCTCAGCCGCCCGGTTTCAGGGTCGTAGCGGTAGCGCGTCACACGACCATCAAACCCGCTCTCCTCCAGCAAACGGCCGACCGGGTCGTAGTGGAACTGGGCACGGCGCTCGTTTTGGTTTTCCAGGGCCACCAGTCGGCCGAGGCGGTCCCAGCGATAACGCAGGGTTTGTTCGGCGGCATCAACACGCTCGGCGATCAGACCGACCGCGTTGTAACGCCAGGTGGTGCAGCGCTCCAGCGCATCGACATGCGCGAGCAAGCGACCCTCGGCATCCCGCTCGAAGCGTTCTTCGGTCTTGTCCGGGTGCTTGACCAGCACCTGTTGCCCGGCCCGGTACTGATACTCGGTGCTCTGCCCCGCTGCGTCGGTAAAGCAGATCATCTGCCCGCGTTCGTTGTACTCCCAGGTGCTGGTCTTGCCCGAGCAATCGGTGTACTTGATGAGCTGCCCGGCATCGTTGTACTCAAGCGTTTTCTCATTGCCATTGGCGTCCTTGATCGCGATGGGCAGGCCGGCGGGGTTGTAGGCATATTCGGTCTTGTTGCCCAGCGGATCGATGGCTTCCACTAGGTTGCCGTGATCGTCATAGCCCCGCTGCCACTGCCCGCCTTCGGCATCGCTGATCTTGATGATCTGATCGTGATCGTCGTAGGCGTAATGCACCACGCTGTCGTCGGCCCGGATGTGCTCCAGACGATTACCACGCTCGTCGTAGGTGTAGCGGTCGCTGGTGCCGTCGACATGCACATGACGAATCAGGTTTTTTGCGTCATCACGGAAGAACCATTCCGAACGCTCATCCGGATGACGAATGCGGTAGGTGTAGCCAAGGATGTCGTAGTAATGCCAGGTTTCGTTGCCGTGGGCGTCGGTGACGTACGTCAGGCGAATGTTCTCGTCCCACTCCAGGCGCGTGTCGAAACTGCCGTCGTCGGCCCATTCGCGGATGGCTTTGGCGTCGGCGCCGGTACCGTGCCATTCCAGGTTCATGCCGCGAGCAGTGCGGTCGGTGTAGCGGGTGATCAGGTGATGTTGGTACTGATAGGACCAAGCCGCGCCGTTCTCGTCCTGCGCCTGAATCAGGTCGCCATCAGCGCCGTATTGATAAGCACAGAGTTGACGCAACGGAACGCCGTCGACGATTTCCCAGAGGCCGGTCAACCGGCCATGATCGTCGATCATGGTGCCCAGGTGCCGATGGACCTTCGTGACGTCGTCCTGATAAGTGATCAGGTCCGACAGCACCGACAACTCGCCATGGCGATGCTCGTAATGCAGCATGATCCCGGCACCGTTGCGCAGCACCACGTTCGTCAGCACATAGCGCTGGCCACGGCGGACGTAGGTTTCCTTGCGCTCAAAACCACGGCACAGCAATAACTGGTGTTCGCCGGCACGAACCACCGTCACGTTTTCGATGGCGTCGTAATGGAACTGGCCGACTTTGGGCAGCGGGTAATTGTGGCTGCGACCGTCGGCGGCATGCAGCAGCAGGCCATCGTCGACACAGTCGAAGCGCGTGGTGAGCTCGCTGACCCAGCGCGCGCCAAGTTCACTGTGGTCGTACGCATCCAGGCGCGAGTTGTAGGTGCGGGTCCATTCGATGGGGAACGGCCCTGGCAAACTGAAATCGGTATGCCTGAGGACTTCCGACCCCAGCGCAAAACGGATACTGCGTTTGGTGCCGGGCATGACCCCGTTTTTACAAGGATTGCTGTTACCCCTCGCCGGTGCCTGACGACTGGTGGCTTCCAACCGACCTTCGCCGGCCTTGTGTCTGGCCTGGGTGGTCGAGCCGGGTTTGACCCCCGCGCCCTGGCCATGGGCACGGCGCTTGCGGAAACTGGTCACCGCACCGGCCAGCACCTGGAGCAACCACCCGATGGAATGCCGGGCTCCGGGATTACCCAGTTTGCTCAGTTGCGTGCGCAACTCGGGGCCCATCGCCTTCAATACGCCAGTGTGCGTCAGCACCAATTGCCGGGCCTGCTCCGGCAACAGGTTCTTCGCCGCACTGTTGGCGACGCCCTTCCCCGCAGCCTTGTAGGCGCTGAACGCTGCGCCGAAGATGTTGCCAATGGCTGCCTTCGGATCGTTCAGCAGTTGATTACCCGCAGCGTTCAACTTTTGCTTCGCCGCCTGCGCATCGCCTTTGGCATCGAGCGTGCCATTGACCGTGGTCTCCAGGCCTTTGGCGATTTCCGTCACCGCGCTTTCGCCCAACTTGCCGGCATCGTTGAGAATGCCCGCCAGTTTGGGTTGTGCCTGCGTCACAAAGTCATCGATGGTGCCGACGATCGTGGCATTGAGGTGCCCGACCAACACCTCGATCATGGAATCACCCAGCAGCATCTTGGCGCTGTTGCGCAGTTCCTGACGCACCAGAAACAGGGTCGGGCGCAGGCTCATGCGTGCCGCCGCCATGGTCGGTGGCGCGGGTAAAACTCCGATCAGGTTAATACCGAGGCTGACCCAGTCGAGCAACGCCCGTTGCTTGCTTTTGGCCAGGGTGACGATGTCGCCCAAGGCGTCCACCAGCGCCATGATATTGCCCACCACCGGCAGCGCGCCGGCGACGTTCCTGATCCGGTCGAGGGTGACGACACCGCCGCTGATGGACCGCAACCACGCATCAAATACCGCAGCGCCACGTCCGACGTCCTGGATATCGATGGTATTGAGCGGGACGACTGCGACCTGGGGCTCACGTTTTGCCGTAACGGTTTCAGTCGTCATGACAGCCACCCGCCTGCCAGGAGATGGGGTGCTTTGGGGGCCGGTGCGAACATTCCTTGTTCCTCGTGCGATGACGCAGCATTCGTCGACGGTGATTGGCTCAAGGGGCAGATCGGACGGCGTGATTGTTTGCCCCGCTGTCGAAGTTGAGTTCAAAACGCGTGCCAGCCATTGCCTAGCCTTTACGTTTCAAAGATTTAGGAAAAACCCTCAGCCGTATTCAGATGTTTGCCGTGGAAAATCACCGCCAAGTGCGCAAGAAGTTGCGCAGTACTGCGCAACTTCTTGCGCACTTGGCTGCAAGCCTCTAACAACGTGGCTTGTGGCGGTTTCCGTGTATAGATGCCAGCCGCCACTGCGCAACTTCTTGCGCACTTGAAATCCCTGGTTCGGCTAGCGCTGTATCGCCCAAGCGGATTTTCATCGTCGCCACCGTCTGAAACCACCACAAATCCTGTGGGAGCGGGCTTGCTCGCGAAAGCGGTGTGTCAGGCAACATCAATATCGACTGACACGGCCCCTTCGCGAGCAAGCCCGCTCCCACATTTAATCTGTGCATCAACACAAATCCACTGTGTGCGAGCCCGCTCGCGAGGGCATCAGACCAGCCCCTGCAAACTCAGGCGTTCACTCCCGCGACTCAACCCCCAACTCATCCCACACCGATTCAGCCAGGTGGAACGTGGCATTGGCCGCCGGGATTCCGCAGTAGATCGCGCTCTGCATGATCACTTCCTTGATCTCGCCCCGGGTCACGCCGTTGTTGGCGGCGGCGCGCAGGTGCAGTTTGAGTTCTTCGTTGCGGTTCATGCCGATCAGCATGGCGATGGTGATCAGGCTACGGGTGTGGCGCGGCAGGCCCGGGCGGGTCCAGATGTCACCCCAGGCGTGGCGGGTGATCATTTCCTGGAACTCCGAGTTGAACTCGGTCAGCGCATTCAGGCTGCGGTCGACATGGGCATCGCCAAGCACGGCGCGACGGACTTTGAGGCCTTCGTTGTAACGTTGTTTCTCGTCCACAAACAGTCCCTCAATGATTCGTCAGAAACGCCCGCACCCGCTCGCTGAACGCGGCGCCAGCCTGGACGTTGGACAGGTGCGCGGCATAGAACTCGGCGTATTCGGCGCCCCGCACATGTTGTTGAATAAAGTGCCCGCCAGACGGCGGCGTAACCGCGTCTTCGGTACCGGCGATCACCAGCAGCGGCACCTTGATCGAAGACAACTGATCACGGAAATCGGCATCCCGCACGGCCGCGCAATTGGCTGCGTAACCTTCAGGCGACGTGGCGGCCAGCATGTCGGTGATCTTCGCCGCCGCCGCCGGATTGGCTTCGGCAAAGTCCGGGGTAAACCAGCGCGCAATCGAGGCATCACGCAAGGCCACCATGGCCGCCGGACCGTCACGCAGCACGGTTTCGATCCGTGGGTTCCACACCGACGGATCGCCGATTTTCGCCGCGGTGTTGCACACGATCAATTTGTTCAGACGCTGGCCCGCGTTGATCCCCAGCCACTGCCCGATCAAGCCGCCCATGGACAAGCCACAGAAATGCGCACGCTCGATGTGCAAGGCATCCAGCAGCGCCAGCACGTCACGGCCCAATTGTTCGATGCTGTACGGCCCCGGTGTTACCAGCGACTGGCCATGACCACGGGTATCGAAACGCAGCACCCGGAAATGCTCGGTGAACGCGGCAATCTGCGCGTCCCACATGTGCAAGTCGGTGCCCAACGAGTTGGACAGCACCAACACCGGCGCACCTTCCGGGCCATCAAGCTTGTAATGCAGTTCGCCCTCGGCGAGTTGTACGAATGCCACAGCAGCCTCCTTCAGGCAGTCAACGCAAAATGTTCCGCCACCGCGCGCTCAACCCAGGTATGGGCCTGGCCGAGGTAGTGGGCTGGGTCCAGCAATTGATCCAGTTCAGCGTCCGAGAGGTGCGCCGTCACTTGCGGCTCATCCCCGAGGACTTCACGCAGATGACGTTGCTCAGCCACGGCGCGTTTGCAGCATTGCTCCAGCAGATGATGCGCGCTATCACGACCGACCCGTTGCGCGAGGACGATGCTGACCGCTTCCGCCAGCACCAGGCCTTGTGTCAGGTCGAGGTTGCGTGCCATGCGCGTCGCGTCCACTTCCAGGCCATCGGCCAGCAGCAGCGCTTGTTGCAGGCTGCCGGACACCAGGCAGCAAATCTCCGGCAGGGTTTCCCACTCGGCATGCCACAGACCCAGGCTGCGCTCGTGTTCTTGCGGCATGGCGCTGAACAGGGTCGAGAGCAGGCCCGGTACCCGCGTCGCCGCACTGATCAGCACGGCGGCGCCGACCGGGTTGCGTTTGTGCGGCATGGTCGAGGACCCACCTTTGCCTGGCGCCGCCGGTTCGAAGACTTCGCCGGCTTCGGTCTGCATCAACAGGCTGATGTCGCGGCCGAATTTGCCGAGGCTGCCGGCGATCAAACCGAGCACCGCGCCGAACTCCACCAGACGATCGCGTTGGGTGTGCCACGGTTGTTCCGGCAATGTCAGTTGCAGCTCTTCAGCCAAGGCCTTGGCAATTGGCATGGCCTGATCCCCAAGGGCCGCGAGGGTCCCGGAAGCGCCGCCGAATTGCAGCACCAGCAAGCGCGGCTTGAGTTCGCGCAAACGCTGGCGACTGCGAGTCACCGCGCCCAGCCAACCGGCGATTTTCATGCCGAGGGTCACCGGCGTCGCGTGTTGCAACCAGGTACGCCCGGCCAACGGCGTGGCGACGTAGCGCCAGGCCTGGGTCGCCAGGGTTTCCCCCAGTTGCGCCAGATCGTGTTCGATCAGCGCCAGGGCTTGGCGCAACTGCAGCACCAGACCGGAATCCATCACGTCCTGACTGGTGGCGCCCAAATGCACGTAGCGCTCGGCCTCGGCATCGTTCGCGGCAATCTGTTTACCTAACGCTTTGACCAGTGGAATCGCCGAATTGCCCGCCGTGGCGATCGCTTCACCGAGGGCGGCGAAATCGTAGTACCCGGCCTGACACGCCGCTTCAATAGCAGCGACCGCACTGTGCGGAATCAACCCGACCTGCGCTTCAGCCCGGGCCAGCGCCGCTTCGAAATCGAGCATGGCCTGCACCCGGCCCTGATCGCAGAACACGTCGCGCATATCGCGGGCAGTGAAATAGGCATCGAACAATTGATTGTTCGGTCGCTGGTTCATAAACAATCCTTGAGGGCGTGGGCCGCTGGGGCCCACGGGTAAAGATCAAAGGTCGTGGTGCAGATATTTCGCCTGTTTCGGCAGGCGCAGGCTGAACAAGAACGCCACCGCCATCATCACCGTCACGTACCAGTAAAAGGAGTTTTCCATGCCCACGGCTTTCAGGCTCAGGGCCACGTATTCCGCCGAACCGCCGAAGATCGCATTCGCCACTGCGTACGCCAGGCCGACGCCCAGTGCGCGCACTTCCGGCGGGAACATTTCGGCTTTCACCAGGCCACTGATCGAGGTGTAGAAACTGACGATCGCCAACGCCACGGTAATCAGCACAAAGGCCAGGAACGGACTGCTGACGCTTTTCAGGCTGAGCAGGATCGGCACGGTGAACAACGTCCCCAACGCACCGAACCACAGCATCGAGTTACGCCGGCCGATCTTGTCCGCGAGCATGCCGAACAGCGGCTGCATGCACATATAAAGGAAGAGCGCGCCAGTCATGATGTAACTGGCGGTTTTGGCATGCATGCCGGCGGTGTTCACCAGGTACTTCTGCATGTACGTGGTGAAGGTGTAGAAAATCAGCGAGCCACCGGCGGTGTAACCAAGCACGGTGATGAACGCGGCTTTATGGTCGCGGAACAGCGCCATGATGCTGCCGGCGTCCTTGTTTTCGCGCATTTCCTTGCTGGTGGTTTCCTTGAGCGAACGACGCAGGAACAGCGAGATCAACGCCGCCACCGCACCGACCACAAACGGAATCCGCCAGCCGTAGGCACGCAAATCATCTTCAGTGAGGAACTGTTGCAGGATCACCACCAGCGACACCGCCAGCAATTGCCCGCCAATCAGCGTCACGTACTGGAACGACGCAAAAAAACCGCGCTGGCCCTTGAGCGCGACTTCGCTCATGTAGGTCGCGGTGGTGCCATATTCGCCGCCCACCGACAAGCCCTGAAGCAGGCGCGCGAACAGCAACATGATCGGCGCCCAGACGCCGATGTCCTTGTAAGTCGGCAGGCAAGCGATGAGCAATGAGCCGAAGCACATCATCAGAATCGAGATCAGCATCGAATTCTTGCGCCCGTGCTTGTCCGCCACACGGCCGAAAATCCAGCCGCCAATGGGCCGCATCAGGAACCCGGCGGCGAATACACCGGCGGTGTTGACCAACTGCACCGTGGGGTTGTCGGACGGAAAAAAGGCTGGCGCGAAATAGATGGCGCAAAAGGCGTAAACGTAAAAGTCGAACCATTCGACCAGGTTGCCGGACGAGGCGCCGACAATGGCGAAGATGCGCTTGCTGCGCTCTTCCCCGGTGTAGTGCTCTGTTGAAACAGTAGTCGTTGTCATTGTTTTTCACTCAATGGGGACAGTGAGAGTCTAGACACACTTAGCAACAGTCCCGTTCCGCAGATGCATCGGCAACACAAATCCCTTGTGGGAGCGGGCTTGCTCGCGAAAGCGGTGTGTCAGTCACATTAATGTTGAATGTGCCGACGCTTTCGCGAGCAAGCCCGCTCCCACAGGGTTTGCGCTGATCACTCAATAATCAAAAAACACCGTCTCCGCATCAGTGCCCTGCAGAATCACATTCCACTGATAAACACCCGACGCATCCGCCTTCGCCAGCAAGGTGCTGCGGCGTTCAGCCGGCACGCATTCGAGCAACGGGTCCGAAACGTTCGCCGGTTCCCCATCAAAGTAAATCCGCGTCAGCAGGTGTTTCACCAACCCACGTGCAAACACCAGCACCACCAGGTGCGGCGCCTGGGTCGTGGCGTTCAGCCCTTCCACCGTCCCGGGCTTAATCGTGGTGAAACGAAACCGCCCTTCGGCATCCACCGGCACCCGGCCAAAGCCTTCGAAGTGCGGGTCCAGGGGTTTGTCCTGATCGTCGTCGGGGTGGTCGTATTTGCCGGCGGCGTTGGCCTGCCAGACTTCCAGCATCGCGTCGTTGACGAAATCGCCGTTGCCATCGACGACTTGCCCGGTGATCGCCACCCGTTGGCCGAGGGTTTGTTCGACGGTCAGGTCTTCGCGGTTCAGCCAGGTCAGGCCGATGTGGTAATACGGCCCGACGGTGTGGGACGTGGTCGCGTTCAGCGTCATCTTATTTCTCCATCGGCGTGGCTTCGCGGCCGCGCAAGACGATGTCCCAGCGATAACCGAGGGCATAGGAAGGGATGGTTTTTTCCAGGTCGAAACTGGCGATCAAACGCTCTTTGGCGCGGGTATCGGGTACGCAGTTGTAGATCGGGTCATAGGCCAGCAACGGGTCGCCCGGGAAATACATTTGGGTGACCAGCCGCGTCAGAATACTCGGCCCGAACAGTGAGAAATGGATGTGCGCCGGGCGCCAGGCATTGTGGTGATTGCCCCACGGATAGGCGCCGGGCTTGATAGTCTGGAATTGATACCAGCCCTCGGCGTCAGTCACGGTGCGGCCGGTGCCGGTGAAGTTCGGGTCCAGCGGTGCGTCGTGCAGGTCGCGGGCATGGTTGTAGCGCCCGGCGGCGTTGGCCTGCCAGATCTCCACCAGAATTCCCGGTACCGGCAAGCCATCTTCATCCAGCACGCGGCCGTGGATGATGATGCGCTCGCCCAAGGGCTCGCCGCTGTGCTGGACGGTCAGGTCGTTGTCGCGTTCGTTGATGCGCTCGGCACCGATGGTCGGGCCGGTGATTTCCGACAGCGAATGCGGCAAAAACACCAACGGCTTGGACGGCGCGCGGCGGTTGGTGGATTGGTAGGTCGGGTGCAAGTATTCCGGCTGGGTGCCTTCTTGCGGGCGACGGTAACCAGGCTTGTCAGTCATTTCGCTTTCCTCTGTTCTTATTGGTCGGCGGCTGTCAGACGCGTTCGATGGCGAGTGCCAGACCTTGGCCGACGCCGACGCACATGGTCGCCAGACCATTCTTGCCGCCGGTCTTTTCCAGTTGATGCAACGCCGTCAGCACCAGCCGCGCACCGCTCATGCCCAGCGGATGGCCCAAGGCAATGGCGCCACCGTTCGGGTTGACCTGGGCTGCATCGTCCGCGATGCCCAATTCACGCAGCACCGCCAAGCCCTGGCTGGCGAAGGCTTCGTTGAGTTCGATCACGTCGAAATCGCTGACCGCCAAACCGAGGCGTTCAGTGAGTTTGCGCACCGCCGGGACCGGGCCGATGCCCATCACCCGAGGAGCGACACCGGCGCTGGCCATGCCGAGCACTTTGGCGCGGGCAGTCAAACCGTGTTTTTTCACTGCTTCGGCGGACGCCAGGATCAACGCGGCCGCGCCGTCGTTCACCCCCGAGGCATTGCCGGCGGTAACGGTTTTGTCGGGACCGTTGACCGGTTTGAGTTTGGCCAGGGTTTCCAGGGTGGTGTCAGCGCGCGGATGTTCGTCCTGGGTGACCACGGTTTCGCCTTTCTTGTGGGCAATCCGCACTTCAACGATTTCCTCGGCGAAAAATCCTGCGGCTTGCGCGGCGGCGGTACGCTGCTGACTGCGCAGTGCGAAAGCGTCCTGATCCTCGCGGGAAATTTCGTAATCGTCCGCCACGTTGTCAGCGGTTTGTGGCATCGCATCGACGCCGTACTGGGCTTTCATCAACGGGTTGATAAAACGCCAGCCAATGGTGGTGTCTTCCAGCTTCATGTTGCGCGAGAACGCCGCATCGGCCTTGCCCATCACGAATGGCGCGCGGGACATCGACTCGACGCCGCCGGCAATCGCCAACTCCATCTCGCCGCTGGCGATGGCGCGGAACGCGGTGCCGATGGCGTCCATACCCGAGGCGCAGAGGCGATTGAGGGTGACGCCGGGAATGCTTTCCGGCAGGCCCGCCAGCAGCAGCGCCATGCGCGCCACGTTGCGGTTGTCTTCGCCGGCCTGGTTGGCGCAGCCGAGGAACACCTCGTCCACGGCGTTCCAGTCCACCGACGGGTTGCGTTCCATCAAGGCCTTGATCGGCACAGCGGCGAGGTCGTCGGCGCGAACCGCTGACAAGCCACCACCGAAACGGCCAATGGGCGTGCGAATCGCGTCGCAGATATAAACGTCACGCATCACGCTTCTCCGGGTGCTTGGCCGTGGGCGGCAGCGGTGCGGGCTTCCAGATCCCTTAAGGCTTTGAGTTCAACCTCGGATGGCTCGGCGGTGTTTTCAACGTGCTCGGCAAAACGAATCGCCCAACCGGTGGCGGCGGTCACTTGCTCGCGGGTCACGCCTGGGTGCAGCGCGGTGACCACGAATTCATGGGTGCCGGCTTCCGGTTCCATGATGCACAGGTCGGTGATGATGCCCACCGGACCGGCGCCCGGCAGGCCCAGACGTTTGCGCGAATCACCGCCCTCGCCATGGCCGACCGAGGTGATGAAGTCGAGTTTGTCGACAAAGGAGCGCGCCGACTGTTTAAGGATGATCAACACGCTCTTGGCGGAACCGGCAATCTCCGGCGCGCCACCGGCACCCGGCAGGCGGACTTTCGGCTGGTGATAATCGCCCACGACCGTGGTGTTGATGTTGCCGAAGCGATCGACCTGCGCCGCGCCGAGAAAACCGACGTCGATGCGCCCGCCCTGCAACCAATAGCGAAAAATCTCACCGGTCGGTACGACGGTGTCGGCAGTTTCCGCCAGTTCACCGTCACCGATCGACAACGGCAGTACGCTCGGCTTGGCCCCGATCGGCCCCGATTCGTAGATCAGGACGACATCCGGCGAAGACGTCAGCCGCGCCAGGTTGGCGGCTTTCGACGGCAGGCCGATGCCGACGAAGCACACCGAACCGTTCTTCAAACGGCGGGCGGCGGCGACGGTCATCATTTCATTGGTGGTGTACGTCATTATTTGGCCTCCGAAGCAGCGGCCAGCTTGGCCTGGAACTCGCTGAAGTCAGCGCAGCCGTGGATGTACTCGTTGATCCATGCGGTGAAGGTGTCACGGTCCCGGGCAATCGGGTCCCAGGCCTGGTAGAAGCGGTTGTCGCGCTCGTTGTAACCGTGGGCGTAGGACGGATGCGCGCCGCCAGGAACGTGGCACACCGCGCTCAAGGCCCAGGTTGGCAGTACGCAGGCATTCATCGGGGCATTGAGGTCGTCGACGATCTCTTCGACGGTGACGATGCAGCGCTTGGCCGCCAGCGCCGCTTCTTTCTGCACACCGAGAATGCCCCACAGCAGCACGTTGCCCTTGCGGTCAGCCTTCTGCGCGTGAATCACGGTGATGTCCGGGCGCACCGATGGCACGGCGGCAAGCACTTCGCCGGTGAACGGGCAGGTCACGGTTTTGATCAGCGGGTTGACCTTTGGCAGGTCGGAACCGGCGTAGGCCCGCAGCACCGCGAACGGTAGGCCGGAGGCGCCAGCGACGTAGGCGTTGGCCAGGTCGGCATGACTGTGTTCTTCGATTTCCAGTGGCTGCGGCCACTGTTTCTCAACGGCATCACGCAGACGGTGCAGCGAACCCACACCCGGATTGCCGCCCCAGGAAAAAATCAGCTTGCGAGCACAACCGGCACCGATCAGCTGGTCGTAGATCAAGTCAGGCGTCATCCGCACCAGCGTCAGATCTTTCTTGCCCTGGCGAATGATTTCATGACCCGCTGCCGTCGGAATCAGGTGGGTGAAGCCTTCGAGCGCGACGGTATCGCCGTCGTTAACGAATTGCTTCACCGCGTCATGCAGCGAAAGGATTTCAGCCATGGGGCAGGCTCCCGTTTTGTGGTGTACCGACAGTGGAAGAAAAAGGCGCGAGGTTCAGCGCCGAAGTCACTGAAGAGTAAGCCGCTGAAAATGGCCAAACAATCCGATAATCGACTGAGTGTTCGTTTATCGAACAGATTGTTGTCTGGCTATCATTCCGTGTTGCCCCAAAAAGATCGCAGCCTTCGGCAGCTCCTACAGTGGAATGTGCGCACCTGTAGGAGCTGCCGAAGGCTGCGATCTTTTCCTGCAACACCGCTACTTCAACCTGGAATCAGGTCGCATCCGCATGACTGACCATGCCCTTGATCACCACCGCCGTGGTCGCCAGTGCCGCCGGAATCACCAGCGCCGTCAGCACCTGCTCGAAATTCCAGCCCAGCCCCAGCAACGTCGCGCCCATCCACGCTCCAAGAATCGCGCCGAAACGGCCAATCCCGAGCATCCACGAGACACCGGTCGCCCGGCCCTGGGTCGGATAAAACCGCGCCGCCAGCGAAGGCATCGCCGATTGCGCACCGTTGACGCACATCCCGGCCACCAGCACCAACGTCGCCAGCAGCGTGATGTGCCCCAGGCTCTGCCCGACCGCGTAGGCAAACACCCCGGCCAGCAGGTAGAAAGTGCCGATCACCTTGTGCGGATTGAACCGGTCCATCGCCCAGCCTACGCCGACGGCACTCAGCACCCCACCAAACTGGAACAGTGCGCCGATAAACGCCGCCTGCTCCATGCTCGCGCCGCTGTCACGCATCAGCGTCGGCAACCAACTGGTCAACAGGTAAACGATCACCAGGCCCATGAAGTAGGTCAGCCACAGCAGCAAAGTGCCGGTGCTGTAGGTGCCATTGAAAATCACCGCGAACACATTGCGCGCCTTCACGGTTTTCTGTTCCGGCACACTAAAACTGGACGCCTGCGCTACCACCACCGGGTCAATCGGCGCCAGGGTTTTGCGCACTTTGTCGGTGCCGCGGTTGCGGACTACAAGGTAACGCGCCGATTCTGGCAGCCAGAACAGCAATACGACGGCAAGGATCAGCGGCAGAATCCCACCGATCAGCAACAGGCTGTGCCAGCCGAACGCAGGGATCAGCTTGGCGGATATGAATCCGCCGCCGGCCATGCCGAGGTTGAAGCCACAGAACATGCTGGTCACCAGCAGGGATTTCTTGCGCTCCGGGGTGTATTCCGACAGCAGCGTGGTGGCGTTCGGCATGCCGGCGCCCAAGCCCAAACCGGTGAGGAAGCGCAGCACCAGCAATTGGTCGACGTTGCTGCTGTAGGCCGAAGCCAGGCTGAAGATGCCGAACAGAAATACCGCGCCCACCAGTACGACTTTTCGTCCAAAGCGGTCAGCCAATGGCCCGGAACCCAGTGCGCCGAAGACCATGCCGATCAGCGCGGCGCTCATCACCGGGCCAAGGCTGGCGCGGTCGATGCCCCAGTCCTGGGACAGGGCCGGTGCGATGAAACCCATGGCCGCGGTGTCGAGGCCATCAAGGAAGACAATCAGGAAACACAGGATCACCACTCGCCATTGGTAGCGCGAAATGGGTTGGGCATTGATGAAGGACTGCACGTCGAGGCAGTTTCCTACAGCAGACTGAGGCTGATTCATTATTTTTATTCCACGCCCGGAACGCGTGGCCTCTTCTCATTGTTATGGGGGTTCGTCGTCCGGCGTGACCGAGGGTCAACAGCGCCGGATGACGCTGCCGCGACATTAATGATCCGAGGGAAACAGCGTCAATTCGATAAACGCGACTCTGTGCGTTTATCGAACAGCTTAGATGAATGCTGCTTATGCGAAGAGCTGCGCGCTGAGGTCGCGGCTGGCGCTCAGCAAACCGGGGAGGAAGCGTTGTTCCAACTCGTTGCGGCTGACGCGCCCGGCATGGGTACTGACATTCAGCGCCGCCACCACCTGGCCGGACGCGTCGTACACCGGCACCGCAATCGAGCGCAGGCCTTGTTCCAGTTCCTGATCGACGATGCACCAGCCCTGCTGTCGCACCGCTTGCAGGCATTCGAGCAACGCCTCGGGGGTGTGCAGGGTGCGGCTGGTCTTGGCTTGAAACTCCGCGTGATCGAGGTATTCGCCCAGCGTCGTGTCGTCCAGGGCCGCGAGCAGAATTCGGCCCATGGAGGTGCAATAGGCCGGCAAACGCCCACCGACCGACAAATCCACCGAAATCAGACGCTGGGTCGTTGCCGAACGGGCGATGTACAGAATGTCGTCGCCTTCCAGAGTCGCCATATTGCATGCCTCGTGCAACTGCTCGCTCATGCGGTCGAGATACGGCTGAGCGGACACCGCCAGTGGCGTCGAGGACACGTAGGCATGGCCCAGGGTCAGGACTTTGGGCAACAGCGAATAGGTGCGCCCGTCGGTGGTGGCGTAGCCGAGTTTGATCAAGGTATGCAGGCAGCGTCGCACCGCAGCACGGGGGATTTCCGTGCGGTGGCTGATCTGAGCGATGGTCAGGTGGCGCTTGCGCTCCTGAAACGCCTGCACCACCGCCAGGCCACGGGCCAGGGACGTCATGAAGTCGGGGTCGCCGGTCATGGCCTGGATCCGCTTGGCCGGCGAGGCGACGATCGGCGGCGCCACTGAAGCGAAGGAGTTGCGCAGTTGATCGTTCATATCAGGTCCTTTTCCTACACGGATCAGTGGCTATTACAAGCGGCTCTTGACTGAGACACAAGCCACTGGCTGCAAGATTGGGCGATTATCGAACCATCGACCGATAATCGCAATCGACGGCAGAGTCGTGCGGTGCGGCGCTGTTGTTCTTACTCAGAAGCGGCCCAGACTTACAGATAACTGTAATGGTTAGAACTTGTCCGACTTGTTGGCGTCAGAAACAGGGCGCTGAAAAGTAGCATGCCGGAACACTCTAATTACCCGTAAAAGTTGCGAGTAACAAAATCATCACACACCAGGAACCACTTTTAACTCTCTGGAGATAGTGTTCTTCAAATCGACCGCTATAATGCACCTCAGTGGCCCGCCGGTTTCTTACTTGCGATTAAGCCATCCGGAGCGCGATGTCCCATCGCCGCCGCCCGCAGCAAGCGCCTGACGCTCATTCTTTATGCAACGCCAACGCGCGCGCTGAAACAGGACACTGAAGCTACGTCAGCTGTTTTCTCTGGTGCCGTGGCCGCCTGCAACATGGAAGTGTTGATTATTGTGTCGTAAAAAGGCCGATGCCCTTTCAGGTATTGTCCTTTCTACGAGCGTGGTCAATAAACTCGCTGCAGCGCGTTTCACCAGAATTTATCTCAACTCAATCAGGTAGCACTGTGACGAAAGACGAACTGCGCGCGGAACTTGAGCGCCAGGAACAACGTTACAAGGAAGTTTACGGCGGGGAAGTCACCACCTACGCCGCCCAGCCCGAACCGGAGCGCAAGCCCTGGCGTAAACGCGCCACCGTTCAGGATCAGGCCTTCACCCAGGAACTGCAGAAGATGGAAAAGGAACTCAAAGCCGAAGAGCCTTGACCGCACCCGGCCTGAATCCTTAAAGGGTCTGCGTCTGCATCCGCTAAAAGCGCGGTGTATCGACCATGCCTTTCGCGCCCGCTACAAGCGGGCAGCGGCCACCTCACCCACCGGATGAGGCAAATGGCGCATGTCCGACCCTCTTCTCAGATATTTCACACAAGTGTTTTCGCCTCTCGCGCCCTCGAGCGAAATCCTTGTGGTCGCTCGCTTTTCAAAGAAAATCAATAAGTTGCAAAACCCAGTAAAAACCTGGGGCTTAGGGCTTTGCTACAAACTAATTCGTTGAAGAATGTTACCGATGAGCAGCTAGTGCATCGATTTCCAGTCTTTTCTGGCATAATCGCGCCCCCTTACGACCGGGTCAGAAAACCTTCATGATCGATTTATTCAGCGGACTGGATGCTTGGGTGCTTGTGAGCCTCTTGCTCGCCCTGGCCTTTGTCCTCGCCTTCGAGTTCATCAACGGCTTTCATGACACTGCAAACGCGGTGGCCACTGTTATCTACACCAAAGCCATGCCGCCTCACCTGGCGGTGTTCTTTTCCGGTGTGTTCAACTTCCTCGGCGTTCTGCTGGGCGGTGTGGGCGTGGCGTATGCCATCGTTCATTTGCTGCCGGTAGAGCTGCTGATCAATGTGAACACCGGACACGGACTGGCCATGGTGTTCTCGTTGCTCGCCGCCGCCATCACCTGGAACCTGGGCACCTGGTACTTCGGTATCCCCGCCTCCAGTTCCCACACGCTGATCGGTTCGATCCTCGGTGTCGGCCTGGCCAACGCCCTGATCAACGACATTCCGTTGGCCGATGGCGTGAACTGGCAGAAGGCGATCGATATCGGCGCGTCCCTGGTGTTCTCGCCGATGGCCGGCTTCATCGTGGCCGCGCTGGTGTTGATCGGCCTTAAATGGTGGCGCCCGCTGTCGAAGATGCACAAGACCCCGGACCAACGCCGCAAGCTCGACGACAAGAAGCACCCGCCGTTCTGGAACCGCCTGGTGCTGGTGATTTCGGCCATGGCCGTGAGCTTCGTGCACGGTTCCAACGACGGTCAGAAAGGTATCGGCCTGATCATGCTGGTGTTGATCGGTATCGTGCCGGCGCAGTTCGTTCTCGACCTGAGCAGCACCACTTACCAGATCGAACGCACCCGCGACGCGACCCTGCACTTGAGCCAGTTCTACAAGCGCAATGCCGACACACTGGGCGAGTTCCTGGCCCTGGGCAAAAGCGTGGAAGGCGATCTGCCGGAGAAATTCCGTTGCAACCCGCAACAGACCGAACCGACCATCAGCGCCCTGCTCGACACCCTCAAGGGTGTAGCCGACTACCATTCATTGCCGGCGGAAAGCCGTATCGAAGTGCGTCGCTACCTGCTCTGCCTGGACGACACTGCGAAGAAAGTCAGCAAATTGCCAACCCTGGCCGCCCGTGAAAAGGCTGACCTGGACAAGCTGCGCAAAGACTTGACCACCACCACCGAATACGCCCCGTTCTGGGTGATCCTGGCGGTTGCACTGGCCCTGGGCCTGGGCACCATGGTGGGCTGGAAACGCGTAGTCCTGACCATCGGCGAGAAGATCGGCAAGCAAGGCATGACCTACGCACAAGGCATGTCGGCGCAGATCACCACCGCGTGCATGATCGGCCTGGCCAACATCTTCAGCCTGCCGGTGTCCACGACCCACGTCCTGTCCTCGGGCGTGGCCGGCACCATGGTCGCCAACAAAAGCGGCCTGCAAGGTGGCACGGTCAAAACCATCCTGCTGGCCTGGGTCCTGACCCTGCCCGCCACCGTGGCCCTGTCGGCTGGCCTGTTCTGGCTGGCGTCGAAGGCGCTGGGTAGCTGATCCATCGCTGCAACGAAAAAGGCGCGCCTCGTAAGAGTCGCGCCTTTTTCATACCTGCTGATTTATCCCCAACATTGCATATCCCCCTGTGGGAGCGGGCTTGCTCGCGAAGGCGTCGTGTCAGTCCCCATTAATATTGCCTGACACACCGCTTTCGCGAGCAAGCCCGCTCCCACAGGATTTCGGTGTGACGCCTAAAAATCGTGGGCGAAAAAAAGGGCAACCGAAGTTGCCCAAAATGCCTTGCGTGCTCATTGCTCTGGAAAGAACTACGGTTTGCGCTTGTGCGAATCCTTCCAGATGAAATATCCAAACCCTGCGAAAAACAGAACCATGAGGCCGACTGTCAGCACTCCGGCGATCACCACGTTGTCGAAAAACATGACTGGCCTCCTGCACTTGCCCTGTTGCGATGGGGCTAAGTTAACCAATCAGGCAGGAGAGAAAATTGACCGGGATCAATGTCGCCCGCGACGGGGCGTAAAGGAGGGGAAATAACTGACCTGCATCAATCGATGCAGGGGGGTTCAACGCTTTTTCGGTTTGTTTTTCGGCTTTTTCTTCGCTTTACCCAACGGCATGGCCTGTTCGAAGGCCTGGCGCACTTCGTTCAGGCGCTTGTCGTTGAGGTCATGAACCCGCTTGGCGCGTTCGGCATTCAGGTCGATCAGTTTGTCGTCTTGGCTCATGGCGTTCAGTGCATCGCTGGAAAAAGTTCGGTCGGGATTGCGCCAATAATGCGGTCTGCCGCCCGCGCTGACCAGTCACCCGCGCAACGGGGCCTTAACAAAATATGTGCTCACGCCGTTTTTTCACCGCACAATCGGCGCTTTGCGACGGACCAAAGGACCCTACCGTGGAATTGCACCAGGATCTGCCGCCCTTGATGGCCCTGCGCGCCTTCGAGGCCGTGGCCCGCCATTTGAGTTTTATCAAGGCTGCTGACGAGTTGTCGGTGACCCAAAGTGCGATCAGCCATCAGGTGCAGAAACTTGAGCAATTCCTCAACCAACGGCTGTTTATCCGCCGTACCCGGGCCATCGACCTGACACCGGCCGGCGAAACGTACTACCGCAAGATCCAACCCGCACTGGAAGCCATTGCCTCGGCCACCCGCGAGTTGCGCGATCACGAACAACAGGAAACCACCCTGCGCATCGGTCTGCTCGCTTCGTTCGCCACCTTGTGGCTGGCGCCGCGACTGGCCGGTTTCAACGCGCGGCACCCGCACATTCATGTGGAGCTGCTGCCTTCGGTGCAACTGGCCGACGTCAATGGCGGCGAAGTGGACCTGGCCATTCGTTATGGCAAGGGCGGATGGCCCAAGGTGTTGGCCCGGCGCTTTATGGGGGAAACACTTACGCCCGTGTGCAGCCCGGCGTTCAAGGCGCAAGGCGTCGACAAAGGCCCCCTGTTGATGGCCAAGTCAACGCAACCTTTCGAGTGGATCGACTGGAGCGCGCTAAACGACATCGACCTCGCGCCCTACCCCAGCGTGATGCTCCACGACTACAACATCGTCGTCGAAGCCGCCGTGGCCGGCCAAGGCATCGCCATGGGCCGCCGGCGCTTGATCGAGCGCCGGCTAAAAGAAGGTGCATTGGTAGAAGCCTTCGACACCCCGCCGTTCAGCAGCGACATCGGCTATTGGCTGGTCACCCCGGATCGCCCGCCGAGCCATGCCGCCGAATGTTTCGCCCAATGGCTGGACGACATCACCGACACATGAGCCATTTGAATACGTCGGATTAAATCTATCCGTTTGTCGCACCAGCGCTGCGCCAGCATGCTGATTCCTTCATTCAGGAGGATTCACCATGACCGACTCACTCGCCCTACGTGTCCAGCAACTCGGCCTGGCCCTGCCAACCCCGAGCCAGCCGGCCGCCAACTACGTCAATCATGTGGTCAGCCAGAACCAGCTATTCATTTCCGGGCAGATCCCGTTGCTCGACGGCAAGCCAGCGTTCATCGGACGCCTGGGTGAGTCGATCAGCGACGAAGAAGGGGTCAACGCCGCCGAACTGGCGACCCTCGGCCTGTTGTCACAGCTCAGCAACGTATTGGGCGATGACCTGAGCAAACTGGTGCGCATCATCCGCCTCGGCGTGTTCATCGCCAGCGCCGGGGACTTCAAGAACCAGAGCGCGGTAGCCAACGGCGCGTCCAACCTGGTGGTCAACGCCCTCGGTGAAAAAGGTAAACATGTGCGCACGGCGGTCGGTGTTTCCAGCCTGCCCGCTGGCGTGGCGGTGGAAGTCGACGCGATATTCGAGCTGCAACCATGAACCGCGCCGAAGTGGAGCGTTTGCGGGCCGCCACACCGGGATGCGCCAGCGTGATTCACTTCAACCACGCTGGCGCCTCATTGCCGAGTCAGGCGACCCTCGACGCCATCCTTGCGCAATTGCAACGTGAAGCCCTCGGCGGCCCGATGGAGGCCGCCGATCAAACCATCCAGGCCCGCGCCCGAGCGGCGGCAGCCAGACTGCTGAACACCGTGCCCGAGGCCATTGCCTTTGCCAGCAGCGGTTCGGCGGCCTGGGGCATGGCGTTCAATGCCTTGGGACCGTGGCAAAGCGGCGACCGGATTCTGATCGGGCGTCACGAATGGGGCGGCAATCTGGCCTGCATCGCCCAGGCTGTCGGCGCCGGGGCGCAACTGGAGGTGATCCCGTGCGACGCAACGGGTGCGGTGTCGGTGACCGCGCTTCAGCAAATGATTGATCCGAAGGTGAAGCTCATCGCCCTGACCTGGCTGCCCGCGAATGGCGGCCTGATCAATCCCGCCGAAGTGATTGGCGCCGTGGCGCAACAGCACGGCATCCCTTATTTCATCGACGCCGGCCAGGCACTGGGGCAACTGCCCTGCGATGTACAGGCCTTGAACTGCGATGTGCTCAAGGGTGCCGGGCGCAAATTCCTGCGCGGGCCACGGGGCACGGCGCTGCTGTTTATCCGGCCAGGATTTATGCAGCGGCTCAAACCCACGCAACTCGATGTGCTTTCCGCCCCTTGGAACGGCGAAGGCTTTGCCGTGCGCAGCGATGCCCGGCGCTTCGAAACCAGCGAAGTGTCCGTCGCGTTACTGGCCGGGTTGGCCAATGCGCTGGAGGAATGCAACGGTTTGGGACTGGCAAGGATTCGTCAGCGAATTGATTCGCTCAGCCATGGTTTACGCGAACGCCTGATAACGATCCCCGGCCTGACGCTACACAACCTCGGCCCGGCAGATCATCAATCCGGGCTGATCGCGTTCACGCTCAAGGGTTGGGACAGTCTCGAGTTAAAGCAACGACTGGCAATAAGCGGGATCAATATCGGCGCCAATGGCGTGGCGTATACGCCGTTGGATATGCAGGCACGCGGATTGGACAGCATTGCGCGGATTGCAGTGAGTTACTTGAACACTGAGGAGGAAATCGAGGTGTTGTTGGGGTGTTTGCGGGAATTGGCCAAAGAACGCGGCGTCTGAAAAGATCGCAGCCTTCGGCAGCTCCTACGGGGGCCGAGTCGAGTTTTAGATTTGGATATCGACCCACAGCCCCTGACGCGGCTGATCGTCTATCAACGGCGCGACCGGCACGGTGTTGTCGGCATTGAGCTCGTCACCGGGGATCGCCAGGTGTTCCGCAGGATCTTCATCGGCTTCCTGGCGGCGGCGATCCTGTTCCTGGCGACGGCGTTGTTCCTCGCGCAGTTGCAGGGCGGCCTCTTCCGGGTCGCGTTTTTGCAGGTCGATCGTGCTTTCGCTGGAGCTTTCCTGCACAGGCACCACCGGCGGAATGTCCGGACGCTGGCGGATCGGGTCCTGCTGTGAGGTGATCGGCACGGCACTCAAGGGAAGCATCGGTTGCAGCATAATGTTTAATCTCCTGTCATCAGGCTGTCGGCTGCACAGGTGGCGACTTGAGCCATCGGTCGCAAAGTTGTGAACCGGCGCACGCACGCGCGACGATGTTTTATCCGACAACACACAACGCAAGCGTTCCCGAACATCGAAAAATCGCGGCCTTCACCCGCGCCGACGCGAGTTATCCTTTGGCCCTGAAGGCTCATTCCGTTAAGATAGCCCGCTTTTTCAAGGTGGGAGTCAGGCAGCATGGCGCAGCAGTATCAACCGGGGCAACGCTGGATTAGTGACAGCGAAGCCGAGCTGGGTTTGGGCACCGTTCTGGCACAGGACGGCCGCTTGTTGACCGTGCTCTATCCGGCCACTGGCGACACTCGTCAGTACGCGCTACGGAATGCGCCCCTCACACGTGTGCGGTTTTCCCCGGGCGACTCGATCACTCACTTCGAAGGCTGGAAACTGACCGTACAGGAAGTCGACGATGTCGATGGCCTGCTGGTCTACCACGGCCTCAACGCGCAGAACGAAGTGGTGACCCTGCCGGAAACCCAACTCTCGAACTTCATTCAGTTCCGTCTGGCCAGCGACCGTCTGTTCGCCGGACAGATCGACCCGCTGGCCTGGTTCTCCCTGCGTTATCACACCCTGGAACACACCAGCCGCCAGCTGCAATCTTCCCTTTGGGGCCTGGGCGGCGTACGTGCGCAGCCGATTGCGCACCAGTTGCACATTGCCCGTGAAGTCGCTGACCGTATCGCGCCGCGGGTTTTGCTGGCGGACGAAGTGGGACTGGGTAAAACCATCGAAGCCGGTCTGGTGATCCATCGCCAACTGCTGTCGGGCCGCGCCAACCGCGTACTGATCCTGGTTCCAGAGAACCTGCAGCACCAGTGGCTGGTGGAGATGCGCCGCCGCTTCAACCTGCAAGTCGCGCTGTTCGACGAAGAACGCTTTATCGAAAGCGATGCCGCCAACCCGTTCGAAGACACCCAACTCGCCCTCGTGGCGCTGGAGTGGCTGGTGGACGACGAGAAGGCCCAGGACGCGCTGTTCGCCGCCGGTTGGGACTTGATGGTGGTCGACGAAGCCCACCACTTGGTCTGGCACGAAGAAAAGGCCAGCGCGGAATACTCGCTGGTCGAACAACTGGCCGAAGTCATTCCCGGCGTGTTGCTGCTGACCGCGACCCCGGAACAACTGGGCCAGGACAGCCACTTCGCGCGTCTGCGCCTGCTCGACCCGAATCGTTTTCATGACCTGCACGCCTTCCGCGCCGAGAGCGAAAACTATCGCCCGGTGGCCGAGGCCGTTCAGGAGTTGCTGGATAAAGGTCGTCTGTCGCCGGAAGCACACAAGACCATCCACGGTTTCCTCGGCAACGAAGGCGAAGCCCTGCTGACCGCCGTCAACGATGGCGACGTCGAAGCCAGCGCCCGTCTGGTGCGCGAGCTGCTCGACCGTCACGGCACCGGCCGCGTGCTGTTCCGCAACACCCGCGCCGCCGTGCAGGGTTTCCCGGAGCGCAAACTGCACCCGTACCCGCTGCCGTGCCCGGACGAATACCTCGAACTGCCGCTGGGCGATCACGCCGAGCTGTACCCGGAAGTCAGCTTCCAGGCTCAGCCGGATGCGAACGAAGAAGAACGCTGGTGGAAATTCGACCCGCGTGTCGAGTGGCTGATCGATCAACTTAAGATGCTCAAGCGCACCAAAGTGCTGGTGATCTGCGCCCACGCCGAAACCGCGATGGACCTGGAAGACGCCCTGCGCGTGCGTTCCGGCATCCCGGCCACGGTGTTCCACGAGGGCATGAACATCCTCGAACGTGACCGCGCCGCCGCCTACTTCGCCGACGAAGAATTTGGCGCGCAAGTGCTGATCTGCTCGGAAATCGGCAGTGAAGGTCGCAACTTCCAGTTCTCGCATCACCTGGTGCTGTTCGATCTGCCGGCGCACCCGGATTTGCTGGAACAGCGCATCGGGCGTCTGGACCGGATCGGCCAGAAGCACATCATCGAACTGCACGTGCCGTACCTGGAAACCAGCCCGCAAGAGCGTCTGTTCCAGTGGTACCACGAAGCGCTGAACGCCTTCCTCAACACCTGCCCGACCGGCAACGCCTTGCAGCATCAGTTTGGCCCGCGCCTGCTGCCGCTGCTGGAAAATGCCGACGACGGCGAGTGGCAAGCGCTGATCGACGAAGCCCGCAGCGAGCGTGAACGTCTGGAAGCCGAGCTGCACACCGGCCGCGACCGTTTGCTGGAACTCAACTCCGGCGGTTCGGGCGAAGGTGATGCGCTGGTCGAGGACATTCTTGAGCAAGACGATCAGTTCGCCCTGCCGATCTACATGGAAACCCTGTTCGATGCGTTCGGTATCGACAGCGAAGACCATTCGGAAAACGCGCTGATCCTCAAGCCGAGCGAAAAAATGCTCGACGCCAGCTTCCCGCTGGGCGACGACGAAGGCGTGACCATCACTTACGACCGTAATCAGGCGCTGTCTCGCGAAGACATGCAGTTCATCACCTGGGAGCACCCGATGGTGCAGGGCGGCATGGACCTGGTGCTGTCCGGTTCGATGGGCAACACCGCCGTGGCGCTGATCAAGAACAAGGCACTGAAACCGGGCACCGTGCTGCTGGAACTGCTCTACGTCAGCGAAGTGGTCGCCCCGCGTTCGCTGCAACTGGGCCGTTACCTGCCGCCGGCCGCCCTGCGTTGCCTGCTGGATGCCAATGGCAATGACTTGTCGGGCCGGGTGTCGTTCGAAACCCTGAACGATCAACTGGAAAGCGTGCCCCGCGCCAGCGCCAACAAGTTCATCCAGGCCCAGCGCGATCAGCTGACGCCACGGATCAACGCTGGCGAAGAGAAGATCGCCCCGCGTCACGCCGAGCGTGTGGCCGAGGCGCAACGTCGCCTGGCCGCCGACACCGACGAAGAACTGGCGCGCCTGACCGCGTTGCAAGCGGTCAACCCGACCGTGCGCGACAGCGAACTGGTGGCCCTGCGCAATCAACGCGAGCAAGGTTTGGCCATGCTCGACAAGGCTGCGCTGCGACTGGAAGCGATTCGGGTGTTGGTGGCGGGTTAAGTCCCCTGCTCCACCGGTAAAACAAAGAGGCCCGCAGCGATGCGGGCCTCTTTTTTGTTTCTGTAGGTTTGCGGTGACATGGATGACGCCAAGATCTCAGCCTTCGGCAGCTCCTACATTGGAATGCGCTCCCCAGTAGGAGCTGCCGAAGGCTGCGATCTTTTGATCTTATGCCGGCACCACGTCGATCTGCGGCTCAACCACCGCCACCAGCCCCGCCTTCATCCGCTTCGCATCCCGCACAAAACACCGCGATGCCATAAACAGAAACACCATGGTGAGAAACAGCGCCACCGGGATCAAATACATCGCGTCATGCAGCCCGACAGCCTTGAACGCCTCGGTCATCTCAGCGGCGCCCGCCGCCAGCATCGCGGTGTGGGCGAAGTGATCGGACAAACCGCCCACCACCACCGGCCCCAAACCACCACCCAGCAAATACAACCCGGCAAAGAACAGCGCCATGGCCGTGGCCCGCAGGCGCGGTTCGACCACGTCCTGAATCGCCGTGTACACGCAGGTATAGAAGTTGTACGCGAACAGCCAACCCAGGCTGAACACCGCGACAAACATCCCGATGTCGATGCGCCCGGCGTGCAGCGCCCACGCCGTGCACACGGTCGAGATGATCAAACTGAACGCAGCAAACAACAGGCGCCCATTGGCCACACGTTGGTGGATCTTGTCCGCCACCCAGCCGCCCAGCGTCAGGCCGAACAGCCCGGTCACGCCGACAATCACACCGGTCGCCACCGCCGCTTCATGCAACGGCATCAGGAAATAGCGCTGCAGCATCGGCACCAGGAAGGAGTTGCAGGCATAGGTCGCAAAGTTGAAACACAGCCCCGCCAGCACCAGCCACAGGAACGTCGGCACCGCCAGCACTCGACGGATCGGCCGGTCCACGCGCTCCTGGGAGACTTGCACGCTTTCCGCCGCGCCGCGTTTCGGTTCTTTGATGAAGAACATGAAGATGGCCAGGATCAGCCCCGGCACCGCGGCGATGAAAAACGGCGCGCGCCAGCTATCGAACGCCTTGACCATCGCGCCGATGGTGAAGAACGCCAGCAACAAGCCCAACGGCAAGCCCAGCATGAAAATGCCCATCGCCCGCGCGCGGCGGTGAGCCGGGAACAGGTCGCCGATCAGCGAGTTGGCGGCAGGTGCGTAGCTGGCTTCACCGATACCGATGCCCATCCGCACAATCAGGAAACTCCAGAAACTGCCCACCAGCCCGTTTACCGCGGTGAGCCCGCTCCAGACCGCCAGGCCCCAACCCATCAATTTGGCCCGGGAACCGGTATCGGCCATCCGCCCCAGCGGCAGGCCGGCAATCGCATAAACGATGGTGAAGGCCGTACCGATGATCCCCAGCTGAAAGTCGCTGAGGTGCCATTCCATGCGGATCGGTTCGATGATGATGGCCGGGATGGTGCGATCGAAGAAGTTGAACAGGTTGGCCAGGAACAGCAGGAACAGAATGCGCCAGGCATTCGCCGCTTGGGTCGAGTTCTGCATGGGGTCCGTCTCTTTTATTGTTATGAAGGCGTCTCTGCCCCCGGAGTCTGCAATCTAGTCAGGCGCGCCAGAGCTGTCTGTAATTATTCGTAATGCTGATACCTGCCCATGGCAACCGCCCCCTCAAAACACCACAAAACCCTGTGGGAGCGGGCTTGCTCGCGAAGGCGTCGTGTCAGGCAACATCAATGCTGAATGACACACCGCTTTCGCGAGCAAGCCCGCTCCCACAAGGGGAATTGTGGTGTTTCCATCGTCCGACCAAGCGTTGAAAAATACCTGCGCGCCCCCCTTCCCAAGCCCAAGGCGAAGCCTAGAATAGCGACCTGTTCTGCCCCACCGTTGCCCCCATCCCTCTTTGACTATCGCCCATGTCCGAAGCCAGTCCGTGTCTGAATTGCGGTGCCTGCTGTTCTCATTTTCGCGTGTCTTTTTTCTGGGGTGAATGCACCTCGGCGGGAGGAACGGTGCCCGACGATCTGGTCGCGCCGATCAGCCCCAGCCGGGTCGCCATGCTCGGCACTGACTGCAAACCCACCCGCTGCATCGGGTTGGTGGGCGAGGTCGGCAGCCAGGTGCAGTGCTCGATTTATGATCAGCGCTCCAGCACCTGTCGCGAGTTCGACGCGTCCTGGGCCAATGGCGAGGCGAACGTGGATTGCGACGCGGCGCGGGCGGCATTCGGGCTGCCAGCCCTGCAACCGGAGTTCGAAATAGCCGTATAAGCACAGCCCCAGAGGTTTAGCGCCAATCGCTATCAGGCTCATATCGAAATCATTGGCGTCACCGTGCCATCACGCCTTGCGCTCTGTACATGACCTCTATACTCCAAAGCATTCGCCAGGGCTCATGGCGCAGAGACGGGGCATGCTATGGAGTGGCTTGGTTTGCAGTTCCTTACCGAGCTGCCGGAAGGTGGACAGGTCATACTCAACTGCACCCACAACCCTTTTTTGGTGCTGTTGGCCTACGTGGTGGCCTGCGCGGCCGGTTTCGCCACGCTGGACATGACCGAACGGGTCGGCCATGTGGAAAACCGCAGTTCCCAACGACTCTGGGGCTGGGTCGGTGCCGGGTGCCTGGCGGGTGGCATCTGGGCCATGCATTTCATCAGCATGCTGGCGTTCCAGGCGCCGGTCGAAATCCGCTACCAATTGCCCGTCACCCTGCTGTCGCTGATCTTCGCCCTGATCGCCTCATGGCTGGCGATGCACACCCTCAGTCATCCTCATGTGACGTTCTGGCAATACCTGCGCGCGGCGGTCTGGATCGGGCTGGGCATCGCGACCATGCATTACGTGGGCATGGCCGCCATGCATTCGATTGCGACGGCGTATTACAACCCCGTTCTGTTCGCCCTCTCCATCGTCATCGCCATTGGCGCCAGCCTCGCCGCCCTGCTGATTTCCAGTCATCTGCGTGACGGCAACGGGATGTTCCATCAACTGCTCAAATACACCGCCAGCCTGGTGCTCGGGGCGGGCATCGTCAGCATGCATTTCACCGGCATGGCGGCGCTTACCCTGGTGGTGCCCATCGGCAGCCTGCCGATGCTGCCCGGTGAAAACAATCACCTGCAACTGGGGCTGACCGTGGCGGTCATGACACTGCTGATCATCGGCAGTTGCATCAGCGCGGCACTGGCCGACAAGAAACTGCAAAACAAGGAATACGACCTGCGCCGGGTCAACACCCTGCTCAGCCAACTGGATCAAGCACGCTTGTCACTGCAACAGGTGGCGCACTACGACGCTCTGACCAACCTGATCAACCGTCGCGGCTTCAACCAGATCTTTGCCGAGAAACTGATCGAAAAGACTAACGAGGGCGGCATGCTGGCCGTGATGTTTCTCGACATCGACCACTTCAAGCGCATCAACGACAGCCTCGGCCACGACGCCGGCGACGAACTGCTCAAGGTGCTCGCCGGCCATATCAAAGGCGCGGTGCGCAGCCACGAAGACGTGGTGGCACGCTTCGGCGGCGACGAGTTCTGCATCCTCATCGGCCTGCACGACCGTGAAGAAGCCCGGCACATGGCGCAACGCATCATGTTCAAAATGAAAGAGCCGATCGAGCTGTCCGGGCGGCGCATGGTGATGACCACCAGCATCGGCATCAGCCTGTTCCCCGAAGACGGCAAGACCTGCGAAGAACTGCTGAAAAACGCTGACCTGGCGCTGTATCAGTCCAAGGGCAGCGGTCGCAACAGCCTGCATTTCTTCAGCTCGAACCTCAGAACCCGAGCCACGATGGAACTGCAACTGGAAGAAGAACTGCGCCATGCCCTGCGCGAAAACGCCGGGCTGATGCTGTATTACCAACCGATCTACGACCTCAAAAGCGGCCAGGTCACCAAGCTTGAGGCGCTGATTCGCTGGCAACACCCGATTCACGGGTTACTCACGCCGGACCGCTTCATCGCCATCGCCGAAGCCAACGGCCTGATCGCCGACCTGGACAACTGGGTGCTGCGCAAGGCCTGTGAAGACTTGGGCGAGTTGTCCCGCCACGGCTGCGAAGCATTGAAGATCGCGGTGAACTGCTCGCCGCTGAACCTGGCCCGAGAAGAACTGGCCGAGGAAATCGAAGAGGTCCTGCGCGTCACTGGCGTCGCGCCCGAGCGCCTGGAACTGGAGGTCACAGAAAACGCGTTGATGGGCAACATCGCCAACACCCTGGTGCTGTTGCGGCAGATCCGCGCCCTCGGGGTGTCGCTGTCGATCGACGACTTCGGCACCGGTTACTCATCCCTGGCCTACCTCAAGCGTCTGCCGCTGAACACGTTGAAGATCGATCGTACCTTTATCCAGGACATCCCCAAGGCCACCCCGGACATGGAGATCGTCCAGGCAATCATCGTCATGGCGCACACCCTGCATTTGCAGGTGGTCACCGAAGGCGTCGAAACCGTCGAGCAATACGAGTTCCTCGAACGCCACGGCTGCGATTTCGTCCAGGGTTACCTGCTCAGCCGCCCGGTGCCGCTGGAAGAGTTGCGTCCGGTGCTGAACGAAATCAACCAGCGCAAGCACGCGCACACGGTCAGTCCACTGAATCTGGCTCGCGGTATAGCCGGACTAACGTTGACGGGTCCTTTTCCAAAAAGCCCTGGCCCCCATGCAGGCGCATCAATTGTGCGGCCAATCCGCTGATTGGCGTGGCCGAGCCCTGTTCACGAGAGAATTTCACCGCCGTGTCCAAATCCTTGAGCAGCGTGCGCACGTGCCATTTCACCGGTTCGAAACGACTCTCGGCCATTTGCGGGGCGAGGATCTGCAAGGGCTTTGAATCGGCGAAGCCACCGGCCAGCGCTTCGGCAATAAGGCTCGCGTCGACACCGGAACGTTCGGCCAGCGCCACCACTTCGGCGATCACCAGGGCATTGCAGGCGACGATCATCTGATTGCAGGCCTTGGTCACCTGGCCGGCACCGACGGCGCCCATATGAGTGACCCGTTGGCCCAGACTCAGCAACACCGGTCGCACACGCTCAAGGTCCGCCGCTTCACCACCGACCATGATCGCCAGACTGCCCGCCTCGGCGCCGACCACCCCGCCCGACACCGGCGCATCCAGCCAACTCATGCCGGTCTGGCTGATCAACGCGGCTGCCATTTCCCGCGTGGCGGTGGGTTCCAGGCTGGAAAAATCCACCAGCAGTTGGCCACGTTTCCCACCCTCGGCAACGCCTGCCGGACCAAACACCACCTCGCGCACCACGGCCGTATCCGCCAGACACAGCATCACCACGTCTGCGTGCTGACACAGCTCGGCGGGCGTCGCCACTTGCCGCGCGCCGGCTTCCACCAAGGGTGCGCATTTGTGCGGATTGCGATTCCACACCGTCAGCGGGTAACCCGCAGCCAGCAAGCGCTGGCACATCGGCAGGCCCATCAGGCCGATCCCGGCGAATCCGAGGGAAGGTAACGCGGCCATCATTTTGCCTCCTTTTGATTAAAGATCGCCGAATATTGGCCGATTCATCATAAATCAGGAAGGGACTCCCCTGAGCGGCGCACCGGCCAAGACCCAGTCGCTTGGGCAAATCACACGCGCAAAAAGACGCGAAAACACATTCCGTGAAGTTCGATGACACCGTGTTGTCGAACCAACCAGTCCAGGTACATGGCGCACAATGACTTCTAAAAATAATCCGGCCACTGCGGTATCCGATTTGACGTTGAGCCCAGCGGCCAACAGCCCTTCATCGTCGAAGCCATTGATCCCGTCGCGCCCGCTGGCGACCCAGCAGTACCTGTACTTCACCGAAACCAATACCGACCGCATCCTCGATAACCTCGATGGCCTGCGCGACATGGTGTTCCCGCGCCCACCGCACCTGGAAGGCGACAACGAACAGCACAACGAGCAGGAATTCCCGTCGGTGTGCCTGATCGGCCTGGGCCGTTGCGGTTCGAACATCGCGCTGGACGTCGCCGAACTGGTGTACAACGCGCGCAAGTTCTACCTCAACGAATTCAACAACGAAGATCGCCTGTCGCCGGACAAACGCTACGCCGAAAAAGGCTACAGCCCGGCGCAATGGATTCGGAACAACCTGCGCCTGGGGCCGAACAAGGCCACCAAACCGGTGTTCCTGGTCGAGCCGCTGGTCATGCTCGGCGACCTGGACAAAGACATCGCCGGTCGCATCCGCTTCTCGCGCAAGGGCGAAAAAAGCGGCTTCCTGCGCGACTACAGCAAAATGAAAATCATGGACTTGTCGGAAGTCCACGCCGGTGGTGCCGGTAACGCGCCGATCCTTGGCCAGTACCTGGCCAAGATCATCCTGAACAAGGACACCCAGCGTTTTTCCAGCCCGGACTGGAAGATGATTCACTCGTACCTGATCGACAGCTGCGGGATCAAAGCCAACCAGTCGCGCCTGTATTTCTCGATTTTCAGCGCCGGCGGCGGCACCGGTTCGGGCATGGCGTCGGAGTTCGGCCTGGCCCAGCAGCACTCGTACATGAACAAGACGTTCGACACCAAGCCGATGGACGAGCACGACAGCAAAAGCGGCCACGCGTTTGTCTTCGAGCCGATCTTCACCAGCGGCATTTGCGTATTGCCGAACATTTCCGACCACCGCAGCGAAATGTCCGAGGCGCTGCACATCAACGCCGGTCGCCTGCTGTGCAAATACCTGTCGGAAGAATGGGACTTCTCCTACAACTTCGACAATGAAGACAGCAGCGAAGCCAGCGTCATGGGGCGTATCCGCCCATGGAACGCAATGATGCTGATCTCCAACGACATCATGCGTTACGCCGAAGAAAGCGATGACGGCAACATCCAGAACATTGATGTCAATGCGATGGAAAAGCACGCCAACCAATACATCTCGCAGCAGATCTTCAACATTCTGACGGCGCAGGCGGTCACGACTGACTACGACCAGAACTATTTCCGTCGTGCCGGCATCGACATTGGCGAAACCATTCGCCTGGACGCCAACGATCTGTTTATGAGCCTGGCCGGCCCGGTGGCGATTGCCTACGCCGAGTCCGTGGTGCCGGAAACCCCGGCGCCGAGCAGCGACAAGTTCAAGGTGTTCGATAAAGAGCCGCAGCGCCTGAACATTGATGACCTGTTCTTCCGCTCCATCGACCTGCCGCACTTCAACAAGGTCACCCAGGCCATCGAAGGCATCAGCCTGTTGCCGATCGAATCCAAGCGCTATCGCGCTTCGCTGGAGCAGTACAAGAATTCCGGCTATGACGCGGCCGCGTTGCACGACCTGCACTTCTTCAAGAACTGCTCGTCGGTGGTGTCGATCGTGTCGTTGCCCAAGGACTACAAGCTGTCCTACATGGACCTGAACCGGTTGAAGACGCACCTCAACAGCCTGTTCCCGAACACCACGCTCAAGCGTTACGCACTGGTGATCGGCGCCTCGGCCAACCTGTCGCTGACCACGCTGATCGCCAAGAGCCCGTGCCTGTCGGATGACTTCCTGACGTTGATCGTGGCCTTCATCAAGCGCTGCTTCGCGAAAAACCCGTACCGCTTCGACGAAACCCTGGACAACTCGATCCTCGACTTCATCATCCATGAAGACTTCGACGAAGACCTGATCGACGACCTGCTCAACGAATTCGAAAACCCGGCGAAGATCCTCGATACCAACTGGTACGCGATCAAACCGATGTACGAGAAGAAGTACCGCGAGCTGATCAACGACAAGGACAAGTTCGTGTCGATCAACGACATTCGCCTGTCACGGGATTGCGTGAAGAAGGCGATCAAGTACCTGCGCGAGATTTATCGTCACCGGATTGGCAAGACCAAGGTTATTTCGCTGAATAACCATACTGGCAAGACTTTCTAAATCCGCGTCGCCCCATTCGCGAGCAAGCCCGCTCCCACATTCGACCGCATTCATTCAGGAAGAACGCGGTCACCTGTGGGAGCGGGCTTGCTCGCGAAGGCGGTATCACATTCACCACATTCCCAACATCCAGAAACAATTAAGCAGCCCTTCGGCTGCCCACAAAACTGTTCCCGTTACGTTTACGTCACCCTCCGTAAGACCCTTCTGTGGCCTTTCTCTACGGCAACATGCCATCACGCTACTCGGCTACACACTTTCCGTCGCTTAAAGTGCGCACCATTTTAGTGCCGACCGTCAGCTCGTCGCCCTTTCCTGGATCAGAATCCACGGCGAAACCACCACGGCCCACAACTCGGGATCACGCTCGAAAAGATCCAGCGCCCGCGTTTCAGAGAGCTTGGCGAGGGTATCGGCAGCCAGCCAGGCAGCCACTTTCTCGCCTTCGTCCGTGGCCACGGCTTCGGCGGCGGCGATCAAATCCAGGCTTGGGTCGACCCACAATAGGGCACCCTTGGCGAAGAACGGTTCCAGTTCCTTCCAGGTAATAGATGCGGTCTCACCAAGCAGCTTGGCATAGAGGGTGCTAGGTTCTTCAGTCATGGGTCCTGTCCGGAAAAGAAATCGGCGTGAATGATAACGTCGGTGGTCTGGCAGAAAAACCCGGATGCAATTGAGTCACCGAACGAAAAGCGCAGGAAAGCCAAGGATTGCTGATGAATCAAGCGATTAGCCAGCTAACAACCCGCCGCAATTCTGTATTTTTCTTTCAAAAAAGCGACACCCTTTGGTTTTGCCCCTCGGCGCCAGCTTCCCAGGCTGACAATCGGCGCTCTACACTGTACCGGTACAGTTGCCGGGGGCATTTTCCGGAGGATATCCAAGATATCTGACCCGGTTCTGCTGCTACGGCGCCAGGACTATAAAAACTACAACAGTAAGAGTGGAGCACTATGACTAAGGCTACTAAGCAGATTTCCAAACTGTTTGCCGCTATGGTTCTGGCCGGGGTTGCCAGCCATTCGTTCGCAGCTGACACCATCAAGATCGGTATCGCCGGCCCTAAAACCGGCCCGGTAGCCCAATACGGCGACATGCAGTTCAGTGGCGCCAAAATGGCCATCGAACAAATCAACGCCAAGGGCGGCGTCGACGGCAAGAAGCTCGAAGCCGTTGAATACGACGATGCCTGTGATCCGAAACAAGCGGTTGCTGTAGCGAACAAAGTCGTCAACGACGGCGTCAAGTTCGTGGTTGGTCACCTGTGCTCCAGCTCCACTCAACCCGCTTCGGACATCTACGAAGACGAAGGCGTGATCATGATTACCCCGGCTGCCACCAGCCCGGACATCACCGCCCGTGGTTACAAAATGATCTTCCGTACTATCGGTCTGGACAGCGCCCAGGGCCCTGCCGCCGGTAACTACATCGCCGATCACGTCAAACCGAAAATCGTTGCCGTCCTGCACGACAAGCAGCAATACGGTGAAGGCATCGCCACCGCCGTGAAGAAAACCCTCGAAAGCAAAAACGTAAAAGTTGCCGTATTCGAAGGTATCAACGCCGGCGACAAAGACTTCTCCTCGATCATCTCCAAGCTCAAGCAAGCCAACGTCGACTTCGTCTACTACGGCGGCTACCACCCGGAGCTGGGCCTGATCCTGCGTCAATCCCAGGAAAAAGGCCTGAAAGCCAAGTTCATGGGTCCGGAAGGCGTGGGTAACGACTCCATTTCGCAGATCGCCAAGGACGCTTCCGAAGGCCTGCTGGTGACCCTGCCGAAATCCTTCGACCAGGACCCGGCCAACATTGCCCTGGCTGACGCGTTCAAAGCCAAGAAAGAAGATCCGAGCGGTCCGTTCGTGTTCCCGGCCTACTCGGCTGTTGAAGTCATCGCCGACGGTATCAAGGCTGCCAAGTCCGAAGACACTGCCAAAGTGGCTGCTGCCATCCACGCAGGTTCGTTCAAGACCCCGACTGGCGACCTGAGCTTCGACGACAAGGGCGACTTGAAAGACTTCAAATTCGTGGTCTACGAGTGGCACTTCGGCAAGCCTAAAACTGAAGTTTCGCCTCAGTAAGGCGTTGCCTGACTGACTGCCAATAAAGCCCACGGCGTGCCGTGGGCTTTGTTTTACGAACGTATTGGGCCGCGCTGGCGTGATCCGCCAGTCTCCCCACCTGAAAATCTCAAAACCGTCATCAGCGGTTCGCTGGCAAACCTCGAATTCGAAGTGGATGCAGATCCACGGGGCTCGAGCGGGAAAATGACTCCACCAGTGAAATGCGTATCAGGTTTTTAGGAGCGCAGTAATGCCTGACATCTATCACTTCTTCCAACAGCTGGTTAACGGTCTGACCGTTGGCAGTACGTATGCCCTGATCGCCATCGGCTATACGATGGTTTACGGCATCATTGGAATGATCAACTTCGCCCACGGCGAGGTGTACATGATCGGTTCCTACGTGGCGTTCATCGCCATCGCGGGCCTGGCCATGATGGGACTCGACAGTGTGCCGCTGTTGATGACCGCCGGTTTTATCGCAAGCATCGTCGTCTGCAGTGCCTACGGCTACAGCATCGAACGGATTGCCTATCGCCCCTTGCGTGGCAGTAACCGTCTGATCCCGCTGATTTCCGCCATCGGCATGTCGATTTTCCTGCAGAACACCGTTCTGCTGGCGCAAGACTCCAAGGACAAATCCATCCCCAACCTGATCCCCGGTAATCTTTCCTTCGGGCCAGGTGGCGCACATGAAGTGCTGATTTCCTACATGCAGATCGTCGTGTTCGTGGTGACCCTGATCGCCATGCTCGGCCTGACGCTGTTCATCTCCCGCTCTCGCCTGGGTCGCGCCTGCCGCGCCTGTGCCGAAGACATCAAGATGGCCAACCTGTTGGGGATCAATACCAACAACATCATCGCCCTGACCTTCGTCATCGGTGCTGCACTGGCGGCCATCGCGGCCGTGCTGCTGAGCATGCAATACGGCGTGATCAACCCGAACGCCGGTTTCCTCGTCGGCCTCAAGGCCTTCACTGCCGCAGTACTGGGCGGTATCGGCAGCATCCCCGGCGCCATGCTCGGCGGGCTGGTGCTGGGGGTAGCGGAAGCCTTTGGTGCCGACATCTTCGGCGACCAGTACAAGGACGTCGTGGCATTCGGCTTGTTGGTTCTGGTGCTGTTATTCCGTCCGACCGGCATTCTGGGCCGTCCGGAGGTTGAGAAAGTATGACTAGGAATCTCAAACAGGCGCTCTTCAGCGCTCTGCTGGTCTGGGCTGTGGCCTACCCGGTACTCGGTCTGAAACTGACCATCGTCGGCATCAATCTTGAAGTGCACGGCACCAGCAACATGACCCTGTCGATCATCGCGATCTGCTCGGTACTGATGTTCCTGCGGGTGATGTTCAACGACCCGATCAGCAAGGCCTGGAAATCCTCGCCGAGCATGCCGTTGATTCCGGCCAAGGCCAGTAACTTCCTGACCCTGCCGACCACCCAGCGCTGGATCATCATTGCGTTGATCATCGGTGCCCTGGTGTGGCCATTCTTCGGTTCACGCGGCGCGGTGGACATCGCGACCTTGATCCTGATCTACGTGATGTTGGGCCTGGGCCTGAACATCGTGGTCGGTCTGGCCGGTCTGCTCGACTTGGGTTACGTCGGTTTCTACGCCGTCGGTGCCTACAGCTATGCGCTGTTGTCGCACTACCTGGGCTGGAGTTTCTGGGTCTGCCTGCCGATTGCCGGCCTGATGTCGGCAACGTTCGGCTTCCTGCTCGGCTTCCCCGTACTGCGTTTGCGCGGTGACTATCTGGCGATCGTGACCCTGGGCTTCGGTGAAATCATCCGGCTGTTCCTGCGTAACCTGACCGACATCACCGGCGGCCCGAACGGCATCAGCAACATCGAGAAGCCGACGTTTTTCGGCCTGACCTTCGAGCGTAAAGCGGCAGAAGGCATGCAGACGTTCCACGAGTACTTCGGCCTGGAATACAACTCGATCAACAAGGTGATTTTCCTCTACCTGGTTGCTCTGTTGCTGGCCCTCGGTGCACTGTTTGTCATCAACCGCCTGCTGCGCATGCCGATCGGTCGTGCGTGGGAAGCGCTGCGTGAAGACGAAATCGCCTGCCGTGCGCTGGGTCTCAACCCTACGGTGATCAAGTTGTCGGCTTTCACTCTGGGTGCAAGCTTCGCCGGTTTTGCTGGCAGTTTCTTCGCCGCCCGTCAGGGTCTGGTGACCCCGGAGTCCTTCACCTTTATTGAGTCGGCGATCATTCTCGCCATCGTCGTACTGGGTGGCATGGGCTCTCAGCTCGGCGTGATTCTCGCTGCCGTGGTGATGATCCTGCTGCCGGAAATGATGCGTGAGTTCAGTGAATACCGCATGTTGATGTTCGGCGCCTTGATGGTGCTGATGATGATCTGGCGTCCTCAGGGTCTGCTGCCCATGCAACGTCCTCACATGGAGCTGCGCAAATGAGCCGCGAGATCCTTAAAGTCGAAAATCTGAGCATGCGCTTCGGCGGCTTGCTGGCGGTCAACGGCGTGGCCCTGACCGTGCACGAAAAACAGGTCGTGGCGCTGATCGGCCCTAACGGCGCCGGCAAGACCACCGTGTTCAACTGCCTGACCGGTTTCTACAAGCCGAGCGGCGGCAGCATCCTGCTCGACGGCCAGGCGATCGAAGGCCTGCCCGGCCACGAGATCGCCCGCAAAGGCGTGGTGCGAACCTTCCAGAACGTGCGGCTGTTCAAGGACATGACGGCGGTCGAGAACCTGTTGATCGCCCAGCACCGTCACCTGAACACCAACTTCCTGGCCGGTCTGTTCAAGACCCCTGCGTTCCGCAAAAGCGAACGCGAGGCGATGGAGTTCGCCGAGTACTGGCTGGACAAGGTCAACCTCAAGGAATTTGCCAACCGTACCGCCGGAACCTTGGCGTACGGTCAGCAACGTCGCCTGGAAATCGCCCGTTGCATGATGACCCGTCCGCGGATCCTCATGCTCGACGAACCGGCCGCCGGCCTGAACCCGAAGGAAACCGAGGACCTCAAGGCGCTGATCGGCATGCTGCGTGAAGAGCACAACGTCACCGTGCTGCTGATCGAACACGACATGAAACTGGTCATGAGCATTTCCGACCATATCGTCGTGATCAACCAGGGCACACCCCTGGCCGACGGCACGCCGGAACAGATCCGGGATAATCCTGAAGTGATCAAAGCCTACCTGGGGGAAGCGTAAATGCTGCAATTCGAAAACGTTTCCACCTTTTACGGCAAGATCCAGGCCCTGCACAGCGTCAACGTGGAAATCCGCCAGGGCGAAATCGTCACCCTGATCGGCGCCAACGGCGCGGGCAAATCCACCCTGCTGATGACGCTGTGCGGTTCGCCGCAGGCCCACAGCGGCAGCATCAAGTACATGGGTGAAGAACTCGTGGGGCAGACCTCGGCGCAGATCATGCGTAAGAGCATTGCCGTGGTGCCGGAAGGTCGTCGGGTGTTTGCCCGTCTGACCGTGGAAGAAAACCTCGCCATGGGCGGTTTCTTCACCGACAAGGGCGACTATCAGGAACAGATGGACAAGGTTCTCGGACTTTTCCCACGCCTGAAAGAGCGCTTTGCCCAACGCGGCGGCACCATGTCCGGCGGCGAACAACAAATGCTCGCCATCGGCCGCGCGCTGATGAGCAAGCCCAAGTTGCTGCTGCTCGACGAGCCTTCACTGGGCCTGGCGCCGATCATCATCCAGCAGATCTTCGACATCATCGAACAACTGCGCAAGGACGGCGTGACGGTGTTCCTGGTGGAGCAGAACGCCAACCAGGCACTGAAAATCGCTGACCGCGCGTATGTGTTGGAGAACGGCCGGGTGGTGATGCAAGGCACCGGTGAAGCGCTGCTGACTGATCCGAAAGTGCGCGAAGCGTATCTGGGTGGTTGAGGTTTTGCGGTGAACAAAAAACGGCCTTCGGGCCGTTTTTTTTATGCCCAGAAACCCGCAGTGATTACGGCGAGACACGGTGTGTCAGATAGTCTATCGCCGCTTGAACCGTTCTAATCATTTCGACGTCTTCGTCCGGAATCTCCAATTCAAACGCTTCCTCCAAGCCCATGACTATTTCAACGCCATCCAGGGAATCGGCTCCCAGGCCCTCAATAAAAAGGGCTTCGTTCTTTATCTCAGCTTCGGCTATACCCAATTGCTCAGAGATTATTTTTTTAACACGCTTTTCTATGTCGTCCATTTTTCGCTCCCTGATCGTAACCAACTTAATCTGAATTTATTAAAGACGCGGGAGATTTTCTACTGTCAGAAATAACAGGTCTGGATAACTAATCGTGATGAGCAACTTTCTGTTTATTCCAAACACGTCCATCAAGAAATATCACCAGTCCCCTGTGGGAGCGGGCTTGCTCGCGAAGGCGTCATGTCAGACAAAATGAATGCTGCCTGACACACCGCTTTCGCGAGCAAGCCCGCTCCCACAGGGTCTGTGCCCGGCCTGACGTTATCGCTGAAGTCGGTCCAGCGCCTCACCACTGCGCTTGAACCAGCCAATCAAATAATCCGCCAGCACTTGGGTGCGTTTCGGTAACCCGCCCTGATACGGGTGCACCAGGTACATCGGCATGCGCCGGGTCTGATAGTCCCGCAGGAGCCAGCGCAATCGGCCGTCAGCCAATTCCGCTTGCAGCAGGTACGACGGCAATCGCGCAATGCCGGCGCCGGCCAGTGCCGCTTTTTTCAGCAGGCTGTAATGGTTGCTGGCGAACGGACCCGACACGCGCACCCGCAGCAACTCGTGTTGCTGGTGATACAGCCACTCTTCGCGTCCGCTGTAGTGGCTGTTGAGCAGACAGCGGTGTTCAGCCAGTGACTGCGGTGTCAGCGGTTCGCCGTATTGCTCAAGGTATGCCGGGCTGGCGCAGGTCATTTCGTTCCAGGCCAGTAGCGGCCGGGCCACCAGGCGCTCGTCATTGCCCACTTCCGAGCGAACCGCCAGGTCAAAACCGTCCCGGGACAAATCACGAAAGTTGTTGCTCAGGTCCAGCTCGATTTGCACTTCTGGATACTGGCTGGAGAACTCCAGCAACAAGCCGTCGAAGAAGGTTTCTCCCAGGGAAACCGGAACCGTCATACGCACCGGCCCGGCCATGTCGTCCTTCAGTCGCGCCAATGCCTGACGCGCCCTCTCGACTTGGACTACAAGCGCCTGGGCTTGCGGCAACAGTGCCGCGCCCGCCGCCGTCAAACTCAAACGGCGGGTGGTGCGTTGCAGCAGGACCACGGAAAACCGCGATTCCAACAGGCTGATGCGCTTGGAGAGCTGGCCCTTGCTGCAACCCAATTGCTGGGCCGCCAGGGTGAAACTTCCGGCTTCGATCAACACTGCGAACGCCGCCAGGTCATCCATTTCGCTCATGGATTGTTTCCATTTGAAAACCAAAGGTTGCCCATTAGCGCGCTTATCAAGCAGAAAATCCACTTTAGACTGAGGCCTCGTTCAACCACTTCGAGGAACAGCACGATGAAAATTCTTTTGATAGGCGCAGGCGGCACCATCGGTTCGGCGGTCGACAAGGAGCTGTCCCAGCGTCACGAAGTCATTCGCATTGGCCGCAACAGCGGTGATTTGCATGTGGATATCAGCGACAGCGCCTCGATTCGCACGCTGTTCGAAAAAATCGGCAAGTTCGACGCGCTGGTGTGCGCCGCCGGCAACGTAACCTTTGCCCCGCTGGACGAAATGACCGCCGACAGCTTCGCCCTGGGCCTGAAAGACAAGTTGATGGGCCAGGTCAACCTGCTGCTGATCGGCCGCGAATTCGCCAATGACGGTGCCTCGTTCACCTTCACCACCGGCGTGCTCAGCCACGACCCGATTCGCAGCGGCGCTTCGGCAGCGTTGGTCAACGGTGCGCTGGACAGTTTCGTGCGTGCCGCCGCTATCGAATTGCCTCGCGGCCTTCGGGTGAATTCGATCAGTCCGACCGTATTGCTGGAAGCCATGGGCAGCTACGCGCCGTACTTCCGTGGTTATAAGCCGGTTCCTGCGGCGGATGTGGCGTTGGCCTACGCCAAAAGTGTCGAAGGCCTGCAAACCGGTCAGACCTTTCACGTAGGTTGAGCCGGCGCGATCCGTAGGAGCAAGGCTTGCCCGCGATGGCGTACTTGAGATCGCCATCGCGAGCAAGCTTTGCTCCTACACGCGATGTGTTTGAGGACGCCTTCGCGGGCAAGCCTCGCTCCTACACGGATCGACACATCGGCGGGGTTGTGATGAACGGTCAGGCTGCGTAACGTGGCGGCACTTGTCTGGAGAACCAAAGATGCGTGTTGCCCGTTCCCTTGTCCTCGTTGCCCTGCTTCCGTTGTTCGCCGCGTGCCAGTTGTTCGATGGCCCGCGGCAGAGCGCCTCCCATGTCGGCCAGACCCGCATGCAGGGGCAATTGACCGCGGCGGACGGCAAACTGATGTTCCAGCCGTGCAATGAATCGCGCAGCCTGGTGGTCAACGACACCGGCGGCACCAGCGTGCTGCAAGAGGCCGCAAGCCTGGCCGATGATCAGGGCAAGTTGTTCGCCGACGTGCGTGGCCGGATCAACGGGAGCAGCCTCGATCTGGAGCAGTTGTACCGTGTCGAGCGCTCGGGCACGGCGTGCGACGATCCCAATTTCAAACTGCTGATCCTGCGCGCCGCCGGCCATGGGCCGGAGTGGAACGTCAAGGTCAGCGGCAAAGGCATGGCCATCGACCGTGCCGGCGAACCACCGCTGGCCGTGCCATACGTTGAAGAACAACTGGGCGATGGCCGTTTCAATCTCAGCAGTGAAGCCAACGGCAAGCACATCGAACTGTGGGTCGCGCCCAATCGTTGCGTCGACAACAGCACCGGCAGCATCCAGCACATGAGCGCCGAACTGCGGATCGATGGCCAGGTGCAGCGCGGCTGCGGGTATTTCGGCGGCTCGCGTAACGACTGATCGTTTTTGCCTCACGGGACCGGCGTTTGGGGCTTATAATCGCCGCCTTCAAACGCCTTGGCGCAGTTGTGCGCCCCGCGAACCGGATCCCGTCATGTTACGAATCACCGAACTCAAGTTGCCGATCGACCATCCCGAAGAAGACCTGCGCCCTGCCATCGTGCAGCGCCTGGGCATCGCCAGCGATGACCTGCTCGATTTCACCTTGTTCAAGCGCAGCTACGATGCGCGCAAGAAATCCTCCGAACTGTGCTTCATCTACACCATCGACCTCACCGCCAAGGATGAGGCGGCACTGCTGCACAAGTTCGCCGATGACCGTAACGTCAACGTGGCGCCGGATGTCAGCTACAAAGTGGTCGGCCAGGCGCCGGCCGATCTGCAACAACGTCCGATCGTCGTCGGTTTCGGCCCGTGCGGGATTTTCGCCGGGCTGCTGCTGGCGCAAATGGGCTTCAAGCCGATCATCCTCGAACGCGGCACCGAAGTGCGCCAGCGCACCAAAGACACGTGGGGCCTGTGGCGCAAAAGCGTGCTCAACCCCGAATCCAACGTGCAGTTCGGTGAAGGCGGCGCGGGAACATTCTCCGACGGCAAGCTCTACAGCCAGATCAAGGATCCGAAATTCATCGGGCGCAAAGTCCTGCATGAGTTCGTGAAAGCCGGCGCGCCGGAAGAAATCCTCTACGTCAGCAAACCGCACATCGGTACGTTCCGTCTGACCGGCGTGGTGGAAAACATGCGTGAGCAGATTCGTGCGCTGGGCGGCGAAGTACGCTTCCAGCAGCGGGTTACCGACGTGTTGATCGAGGACGGCCAACTGGTCGGCGTCGAGCTTAATGGCGGCGAGCAGATTCATTCGAAACACGTGATCCTGGCCCTCGGCCACAGCGCCCGGGACACCTTCCGCATGCTCCACGGCCGTGGCGTGTTCATGGAAGCCAAGCCGTTCTCGGTGGGTTTCCGCATCGAACACCCGCAGTCGCTGATCGACCGCGCACGCCTGGGCAAATACGCCGGCCACCCGAAACTCGGGGCGGCCGACTATAAACTGGTGCACCACGCCAAAAACGGTCGTTCGGTCTACAGCTTCTGCATGTGCCCGGGCGGCACCGTGGTCGCCGCGACTTCAGAGCCGGGCCGCGTGGTCACCAACGGCATGAGCCAGTACTCGCGTAACGAACGCAACGCCAACTCCGGAATCGTTGTCGGCATTACTCCGGAAGTCGACTATCCGGGCGGCCCGCTGGCCGGTATCGAGTTGCAGGAACGCCTGGAATCCCACGCCTTTGTGCTCGGCGGCAGCAACTACGAAGCGCCAGCACAACTGGTCGGCGACTTTATCGCCGGCAAGCCGTCCACCGAACTGGGCAGCGTCGAACCGTCCTACAAACCGGGCGTGGCCCTGGGTGATTTGGCCCTGGCCCTGCCGGCATTCGCCATCGAAGCGATCCGCGAAGCCTTGCCGGCGTTCGAGAAGCAGATTCGCGGTTACTCACTGCACGACGCGGTGTTGACCGGGATCGAGACGCGCACCTCGTCGCCGTTGCGAATTACCCGAAACGAATCGATGCAGAGCCTGAACGTGAAAGGCTTGTTCCCGGCCGGCGAAGGCGCGGGTTATGCGGGTGGAATCTTGTCGGCAGGTGTTGACGGGATTCGGATTGCAGAAGCCATTGCCCGCGACATCCTCGGTCTAGAGGCTTGATCAGCAACACCTGAACACTGCAAAACCCTGTGGGAGCGAGCTTGCTCGCGATGACGGCGGAACATTCAACAGAGATGTTGGCTGGTCTATCGCTTTCGCGAGCAAGCCCGCTCCCACATTGGCTTCATGGTGTGAACGCCATTTGTGCCACTGCGAAGATCCCTTGTGGGAGCGGGCTTGCTCGCGAATGCGGATTAACATTCAACAGAAATGTTGACTGATCTACCGCTTTCGCGAGCAAGCCCGCTCCCACATTTGATCTGCGGTGTGGTCAGATATTGGCGCGCAGGATGCTGGCTGGAAGCGGTTCGCCGCGCTCGACACTTGCCGCCACAGCATCGATCAACCCACTCAATTCATACCCCTGGCCCTTGAGCCAATCCTGGTCGTAATAGGTGGTGGCGTAACGTTCGCCGCCGTCGCACAGGATCGCCACGATCGACCCCGACTCCCCCGCCGCCACCATTTGCTGGGCCGCGATCAAGGCGCCGATCAGGTTGGTGCCGCTCGACCCGCCCACGCGCCGGCCCAAACGCTGCGCCAGGTAATGCATGGCCGCCAGCGACAAGGCGTCCGGCACTTTGACCATCGCGTCGATCACCTTGGGCAGGAACGACGCTTCCACCCGTGGCCGGCCAATGCCTTCAATCCGCGAGCCGCAGTCCAGGCGCAACGTGGCATCGCCAGTCTGGTAATAATCGAAGAACACCGAACGCTCGGCATCGGCGCACAGCACGCGGGTGCAATGCTGGCGATAACGCACGTAGCGGCCGAGGGTCGCGGTGGTGCCGCCGGTGCCGGGGCTGGAAATCAACCAACTCGGTTCCGGGTGTTGCTCGAAACGCATCTGCTGGAAGATCGACTCGGCGATGTTGTTGTTCGCGCGCCAGTCGGTGGCGCGTTCAGCGTAGGTGAATTGATCGATGAAATGGCCATCGTGTTCGCGGGCCAGACGCTCGGACTCGGCGTAGATCTGGGTCGGATCGTCCACCAAATGGCTCTTGCCACCGTAAAACGCGATCTGTGCGATCTTCTCCTTGGAGGTGGTCGCCGGCATCACTGCAATGAACGACAACCCCAGCAAACGGGCGAAATACGCCTCGGAAATCGCCGTCGAACCGCTGGACGCCTCGATCACCGGCGCGCCGGGCTTGAGCCAGCCATTACACAGCGCGTAGAGGAACAGCGAGCGCGCCAACCGATGTTTCAGGCTGCCGGTGGGATGGCTGGACTCATCCTTGAAATACAACTCGATGCCCGGCAAACCCGGCAGCGGCAAAGGAATCAGGTGGGTGTCGGCGCTACGCTGGAAGTCGGCTTCGATGATCCGGATGGCTTCGCGGGCCCACTGTCGGTTGTCGCTCATGGTGGTGATCTCGTTGAATAGTCGGCCTTGTTGCAAGGCTCAGCCACTAAGCTTAGGAAAAAACCTACATCACGCACAGATACAGCTGAGGTCCAATACGTCCGGCAACTGCTAGGCTCAGTCCTCATTGGGCCTTACGGCCGATCACGTTGTAACGGCATATAACAAAAAAGAATATAACTTTTGTTTTAACAACTAACGGTACGGGTTAGGGTGTGCCACCTTTTGAATTCATCGATGGAGAGCGACCTTGCCTCTGCGTAGCACGTTCACGCGTTTCTTTCAGTTGGAAGCTGCCAGCGGTCTGTTACTGATCGCCGCGGCAGCCCTGGCTTTAATCATCAACAACTCTTCGCTGTCGTGGCTGTATAACGGCTTGCTGGACACCCCCGTGGTGGCTCAGATCGGCGCGCTGAAAATCGCCAAGCCCTTGCTGCTGTGGATCAACGACGGCCTGATGGCCATGTTTTTCCTGCTGATCGGGCTGGAAGTGAAGCGCGAAGTCCTTGACGGCCAGTTGTCCAAGCCTTCGCAAATCGTCCTGCCCGGCGCGGCGGCGATTGGCGGCATGGTCGTGCCGGCGCTGGTCTACTGGTTCCTGAACCGTGATGACCCGACGGCGCTGGGTGGCTGGGCCATACCGATGGCCACCGACATTGCCTTCGCCCTAGGCGTACTGGCGCTGCTGGGCAAGCGCGTACCGGTGTCGCTGAAACTGTTCCTGATGACCTTGGCGATCATTGATGACCTGGGTGCCATCATCGTTATCGCGATTTTCTATTCCGGCACGTTGTCGACGCTGTCCCTGGCGCTGGCCGGAGCCTGCATCGTCGCATTGATTGCGATGAACCGGCTCGGTGTGGTCAAGCTCGGGCCGTACATGATCATCGGCCTGATCCTGTGGGTGTGTGTGCTCAAGAGCGGTGTCCACGCGACACTGGCCGGCGTGACCCTGGCTTTCTGCATCCCGTTGCGCACCAAGAATGCCGAACCGTCGCCGCTGTTGACCCTGGAGCACGCCCTGCATCCGTGGGTGGCCTACGGCATTCTGCCGCTGTTTGCCTTCGCCAACGCCGGTCTGTCCCTGAGCGGCGTGACCGTGGAAAGCTTTACCCACCACGTGCCGATGGGCATTGCCGTCGGCCTGTTGCTGGGCAAAACCGTGGGCGTGTTCGGCCTGACCTGGCTGGCGGTGAAAATCGGCATCGCTGCCCTGCCCCAAGGCGCCAATTGGGGCCAGGTGTTGGGCGTTGCGATCCTCTGCGGGATTGGTTTCACCATGAGCCTGTTTGTCGGTTCCCTGGCCTTCGTGCCGGGCGCCAGTGAATACGCCGGGATGGACCGGATGGGGATTCTGACTGGTTCGATACTGGCGGCGTTGATCGGTTATGCGGTGACGGCGGCGGCGAGTCGCAAGGGTGTCGCGCTGCAATCCTGAGTAACAGAGAACACTCCTAGGAACATCGGAGACTCGTCCTACAGCCACGATTAGCCACGTTCGTTAACGTCGTGCAGCCCCCCTTTCGGGGCTGTCGACGGACGAATTTCAAGGACGATCAGTGGCTGGTAACAAGGACATTCCCCGGGTAAAAAACCCGCCGTCAGGTGACGGGCATCGCGTCACCCACCGCTACATGACCGCCGCCGAACTGGCCGAGCGTGATGCCCGGCAGCAAGCCTACGACGACATGCTCGCCCGGCAAGAGGCCTTCGAACGCAGTCTTGTGGTCACCTCCTCCAAAGCCGAATCCGTTCGCGCGGGCTGCGTTTTCGCCAAGTCCTGCAAGCTGCCGGACGCCATCATCGATTACTCAAACCCTTCGGGCATGGTGCCCACCGACAGCCTCAAGGAATACGGCGAAGTCGCCTGGCTCGGGGCTCGCGAAGCAGATGATGCCGGGCTGCTGAATCTGCAAACGATCAGCGCCAATACCCTCCCGATTGGCATCGGACAAATCGCCCTGCGTGCCCCGGCCATTCCTGCCGCGCCAGCCATTGGCGCGGCAGGCGCCACCGTTTTGGCCGGTCTGGTCGCGTTGTTCTGGACGCCAAGCCTCGGCGATAGCGCGCTCTACACCGAAGACCAATTGCGCGCCCTGAAACAGGCTCGCACCCGTGCTCGGTTAAGGGTCGAGCAACAGGCGGATGGCAGTCTCAAGGGGTATGCCTTCTACACCGGCAAGAACCGCGATTGGGAAATGGTCGATGTCGCGCAGTTCGAGTTGCGTGGCAGTCAGCAGGTGGCGGATCTCGGCGACGGCGTTGAGTTGATCTGGACGCCGGCAGTGGATGGGTCCGACATCCTCGGCATTCCTAAACTGGAAGCCGCCCCGCAAGCGCCGCATATCTGGGTTTATCCACCGACTAAAGCGGCGGACAGCATTATCGTGAATCCGGTTTACCCGCCTGAGTACAAGGATTTCATTCTTGTGTTTCCGGTGGGGTCGGGGGTTAAGCCGGTTTACATTGTTCTGAGTGTTCCGAGAGACCTGAAGTACTACCCGGCACCGACAGCATTACCAGCTTTTCCAGATATAAAACCTGCGCCGATGAAAACTTCCGTGCAGGGCGGCGGAAAAAAACGCAGACGCTGGAAGGATCCGTCAGGGAGAATTTACGAATGGGACTCACAACATGGCAAGGTTGAGTTGTACACGAAACAAGGAAAACATCTGGGAGAGTACAACCCGGAAACCGGAAAGCAGACAAAACCTGCCGACCCCGCAAGGAGAGTAGAAAAATGAAACATGTAATAGAGGTTTTCGACCGCCGGACTGAAGATCTGCTGCTTACCGTCGATGTTCCGGGCAGTCGCCGCGAAGCTTTGAGAACGCTGATGAGTTGGCAGCAGCCGGAAGACGAATTCGACGGTCACGACTTGTCTCCAGAACAAATAAAGGTACTGGAAGACTGGACCGGAAAATCCCTCTTAGGTGCAAATCACATCGTACAACTGGTGTGCACAGAGTGACCTTGCGCAACTACGCAACCCAATAATTCTCCTACTCACACAAACAATAAAACCCCGACCAGTCGCCTGATAGGGGTTTCGTTTTATTTACCGCCTGCGCTTAGTGCGAAACGCGACTGGTCCCGCCAACAGTAGAAATCCGCACCCGCTCGCCAACGCGGAACACTTCATTCTCCTGAACCTGCTGCACATAGGCGCGCATGCTGCCGTCGTCTTCACGCACGGTAATCTCTACGCCCTGAGTACGCGTCAGGCCTTCTTCAGTGGCCGAACCGATCAAACCACCCGCAACGGCACCGATGACCGCTGCAACGATGCTGCCGCGACCGCCACCGATGGCGCTGCCGCCAACACCGCCCACTGCGGCACCGGCGATACCGCCGATTGGGGTCTTGGTGCCTTCGATTTTCACCGGACGCAGGGATTCGATGGTGCCCATGCGAATCGTCTGCACGCGACGCGCTTCGTCACGGGAGTAGGAGTCACCGGTCAGGCTGGATTGGCAGCCGGTGAGCAACATCGCCATCGTGGAAAAGGAAGCAACCAGCAAAACAGACTTACGCATAGCATCAACTCCAAAGGACAGGTATTCATTAAACCCCGCAGCTTGACGCCTGTCACGGCGTCGCCCGGATAAAATTGGTTTCATTCAGGCCCGGTACAGGCGCCTCTGAACTCACAACACAGTAGCGTCAAATCACCAAAAACGCGCCGTTGACCCAAGGGTTTTTCATGGATTACTTCATCATTATCGTCACGACTGTGGCCGGTTTGTACTTCCACGGGTGGCTATACGTTCGGATCAAACGCTGGATGGACCGCGATTTGGCATTAGCCCTGGCCGGGAAGGACGAGCACAAAAAAGCCTTTATGCTCCAGCAACTGGCGAACGCTCAGGCGCAGAAAATCAAGCGAAGGGACCTGCCGCAGTGGCTTGAGGCTGCGGCGGCAGGCTATCCCGATCGGTAGACTGCTTAGGGTGCCAGACGTTCAAGAATCCAGTCGGCGCCTTGTAAGCGGTAGTTGAGGCGATCGTGCAGGCGGCTCGGACGGCCTTGCCAGAACTCGATGCGCTCGGGGAGCAAACGGTAACCGCCCCAATGTTCCGGGCAGTGTGGCTGGGTGTCGGTGAAGCGCTGCTCGGTGATCTTGAGCAACTCTTCCAGTTCACCACGATCGGCAATCACCCGGCTCTGGGGCGAAGCCCAGGCACCGAGGCGGCTGCCCAGGGGCCGGACCTGGAAGTAAGCGTCGGACTCTTCAGGCGAAACCTTGACCACGCGCCCTTCGATGCGCACCTGGCGCTCCAGGGTCGGCCAGAAGAACGTCATGGCGGCGAACGGATTCACCGCCAAATGCTGGCCCTTGGCACTGTCGTAGTTGGTGAAGAAGGTAAAGCCCTGAGCATCCAGGCCCTTGAGCAGCAGAATGCGGCAATGGGGCCGACCGTCCAGATCGACGGTGGCCAGGGTCATTGCATTGGCCTCGACCGGCACCTGTTCGGTTTTCACCGCATCGGCGAACCACTGATGGAACAGCGCGAACGGCTCGGCCGGGGCTTGCGCCTCGGTCAGGCCGTCACGGGTGTAGTCGCGACGCATATCAGCCAGGGCCTGGGTCATGGCACATTCCTTCTGGTTATCGATCAGTTCTTCTTAACGATCAGTTCTTCGCAGCATCCGCGGCGACGGCTTTCTTAGGATCGACCGCAGCTTTGGCCGGCGCAGGCTTTTTCGCCGGGGTCGCGGCTTTGGCGGGCGCTTTCTTGGCCGGAGCCTTGGCAGCGGCTTTCTTGGCTGGGGCCTTTTTCGCGGCAGGCACTGCGGCTTTCTTGGCGGCCGGTGTCGGTGCCACAGGCACTACCACTGGCTTGGCGGTCTGGGCAGCGACCATGGTCACCGGTGCCGGGGCAGGCATGTTGTACTTGCTCAACAACGCCACCATGGTGTTTTGCGGGGTCACCAGCAATTCCACGCGACGGTTCAAGGCACGGCCTTCATTGCTGTCGTTGGCGGCACGCGGCGCTTCGCCGCCCATGCCACGCAGCATCAAGCGATCACGCTGCAAGCCGCTGAGACGGAAAATCGCTGCCACAGCCTGCGCGCGCTCTTGGCTCAACTTCACGTTGGCCGGGGCCGCGCCCGAGGTGTCGCTGTGGCCGAGCACCAGCACAGCGGTCTTCGGATCGACTTCGAGGATTTTCGCGACGCGACTGAACGGGCCCAGGGTGACCGGCAGCAGCATGGCCGGGCGGTCCGGGTTGAACGAGCCGTCCACCGGCGCCGTCACCACCAGCACGTTTTCACGGCGCTCGAGTTGCAGGTTGCTGTCCTTGATCGCTTCACGCAGGCGCGGCTCGTAATCGTCGAGCCAGGCCTGGGTCACTTTCGGATCCGGCATCGGCACGGCTTTGGCGGTGCTCTGTTCCTTGCCACCGAACGGCCACCACCACTTGCCACCTGCATCGGCGTCAGCCTTGGCGACGTCGGCCGGCTTGGCTTCGGGTTTAGCTTCAGGCTTCACGTCTGCCTTGGCCACAGGCTTGTCGGTGCTGTCATCGGAACCGAAGGGCCAGTACCAACGGCTGCTACTTTCAGCCTTGACCACCGGCGCGGTGATCGCCGCTTTCAATGGATCAGGCTTCGGGGCCGGGGCCGGATCTTTGGCGGCGACTTTGTCGGAAGAACCGAACTGCCACCAGTGGCTGCCGCCCTCGGCGTCATTGTGCGGAGTTTGCGCACAACCGGTGATGGCGAAGCACAGTGCCAAAGCGAGGGTTTTATTGGAAGACATTGGATATCCACAAAATGAAGTAATAAACACAGGCCCGCATCGGGACCGCATAAACAGACGCTTTGAATCGAAAAAGGTTACGAGGTTCCGGCGCAGGAACTTTCAGCAAAGCTTTACAGACAAGTGGCAAGCACCCGTACAAGCTGCTGCGCGCGTGGATCCATCAAGACATACGGTCCCAACGTATTTGTCACAAAGCCAAAGGCCACATCGTGCTCTGGGTCAGCAAAACCGATGGAGCCGCCTGCGCCCGGATGACCGAACGCCCGTGGACCGAGGCCGTAGGTGGCATTCGGAACGTCCGGTTGATCGAGCATGCACCCCAGGCCGAAACGGGTCCGGGTCAGCAACGTCTTGTCCTCACCGAGGCTGTGTTCGCGGGTCAGCTCGTCGAGCATTTCGCTTTCCAGCAGGCTGCCGTCCAGCAGACCGGCGTAGAACCCGGCCAGGCTGCGGGCATTGCCGTGGCCATTGGCGGCGGGTTGTTGCATGCGCCGCCATTCCGGTTTGTTGGTGCTGGTCATGATCGACGGCGGGTTGGTGAACGCCCGGGTGGTCATGGCCGTTGGCTCGCGCATGGTCACTTGCAGCAGGCGCTGAGCCGCGGCGTCGCCGACGTTGCCCTTGCCCCGGGCGATGTGCGCCACACGGTGAAATTCTTCGTCCGCCAGGCCGACATGGAAATCCAGGCCCAATGGCTTGGCCACTCGCGCGACGATGGACTCCCCCGGCCCACGACCGTCAGCACGACGCAGTAATTCGCCCACCAGCCAGCCGTAAGTGATCGCGGCATAGCCGTGGCCTTCGCCCCGCGTCCACCACGGCGTTTCGGCGGCGAGCGCGTTGACCATGATTTGCCAGTCATACAGCGCTTCGGGGGCCAGCAACTCACGCAGGGCCGGCAGACCGGCCTGATGGCAGAGCAATTGGCGCAGGGTCACGGATTCTTTGCCGGCAGCAGCGAATTCAGGCCAGTAGCGAGCCACCGGGGCATCGAGTTGCAGCTTGCCTTCGGCCACCAGTTGCAGCGCGGTGACGGCGGTAAAGGTCTTGGTGCAGGAGAACAGGTTGGCGATGGTGTCGCTGTGCCAGGCTTCGGTCCCGTCCTTGTCGGCGGTACCGGCCCAAAGGTCGAGGACGGTTTCACCGCCGACCTGGATGCACAACGCCGCGCCGCGTTCCTGGGGATCGTCGAACAGCGCGGCGAAGGCTTCGCGCACCGCGTCGAACTTAAGCTCGTAATGACCCTGAATCTGCAAACGCAACTCCCCCGGATAAACGCTCTACAAAGTGGTCCGCATTGTTCCAGCCCTGGAGGGTTTTGGGAACAGGGGCGGGCTGGGCGGTGTAGCCGCCCATAGATTTGTTCTGAAAATAGTGTGTGAGTGAGCACCGCAATCTTTGTGGGAGCGAGCTTGCTCGCGATGACGGATTTACATTCAGCACATGTGTTGAATGAACTACCGCTATCGCGAGCAAGCTCGCTCCCACGGGGGGCTCAAATATTAATGCCCATTCCCGGAATGCCCACCCGCATGCCCGGCGCCCTGCCCCGGGCCTTTGCCGGCGTCGGCTTTCCTGCCGCCCTCGGCTGCATGGCTGGCTTTATCCGCCTCGGCCTTGGCCTTCTCGGCCTCTTTGCCGAGTTGATCGACGGTTGCCAGGTTGCTTTTGCGCACGCTGTCGACGAAGCCCTGGTACGGCAGGTCGGTAATGCCCACCAGACCGAAGTGGCCGTTTTCGCCATCCAGCAGGCGGCCGGTCACCGGTTGATCGAGGTACTGGAACCAGTGCACGCCGACAATCGAGGGTTCGCTCAACGCCTGCTTGAGGAAGTTGGCGTAGGCCGGGCCGCGATCTTCTTCTTTCGCCAGTTGCGTCACGCCGCCCCAGAACGGGCCGCGATCCGCCGAGCCGAAGTTGAACTCGGTGATCAGCACCGGTTTGTCCAGGCTGCGCAGTTTGGCGAAGTCATAACCATCCTGGGGTTGCAGGGTGTACATGTTGAAGCTCAACACATCGCAGTACTGCGCGCAGGACTCGACCGCTTCCGGGGTGCTGATGGCGAAACGGCCACCGAGCAATAACTGGTTCGGCGCGTGCCACTTGAGCGAATCGGAAATGGTTTTGAAGTAGGTGTCCGCAAAGACCTTCTGGAAGTATTTGTAGTCGGCTTCGATTTCCGGGTGATCGGCGCTTGGCAGCGGCGCCACGAAGCCCGGATCCTCCATCAATTCCCACGCCGGCAGGTCAATGCCCCAGGCCTTCGACAGGCCCGCCTGGTTGCGGTACTTGTCGCGCAGTTGCTTGAGGAACGCGCGTTTGGCCGGCACGTCAGTGGTCATTTTCAAAGTGCCGTAGGCCAGGGCGTAGCGGGCCTTCGGGTCATTGCCGGGACCGGCCCAGGCCAGTTCGTTGTCGGCGAAGTAGCCGATCAGCCACGGATCGTCGCGGTGATCCCGGGCGGCAATGGCCACCGCACGCTCGGTGGCCATGGCGAAACGCGGATCGAACGGGTCGGGCATGCCGCCCCACCAGTCGGTGCCGGTGCTGATGCTGGCGTAATCGCCGACGATCGACAGCGGCAAGGTGTACGGCACGCGATCCGCGTTGCCCAGCGCCGGCTCGCTCCAGTTGCCGACGGTGTTGAAACCCCAGGCCTGCAGGCGATCGAGGGTGTGGTGAGTCCAGCGTTGCTCATCCACCACCGCTTTACACGGCTCGACCGTTTTGGCGACGGTGGCTTCGGCGGCGTTGGTTTTGGCGGCTTCGGCGACACCGGATTCGGCCGTCGAAGGCACGACAGGTTGCTCAGCGGCTTTTTCCGCCGTCTGCGCCACCGCATCCGCCTTGGCCGCTTCGGCAACACCGGCCTTGGTTTCGCTGGTCACCGCACAAGGCTGACCGTAAAGGCGTTGCAGGTTGGCCGCATAAAAATCGTACCAGCGCCCGGTGTTGTAAGCCCGGCCCTGATCGGCGCCGTTGCCGCCCCGGTTATCGCCTTCGCCATAGTGACTAGCCAGCGGTTCGTCGGGTTTGGGCAGGGATTCGAACATCCACTCCCGACCAGCGATGTAGGTTTGATCGACATCCGGGGCGACGGTGTTCACGCCCAGGGAATAGAACGGATGCCCTTCCGGGGTCACCAGATACCAACGACCGTCACGCTTCTCGGTGCGAAAAAAACCGCTGGCCTTGAATGCCGGGCCTTTGTTCCAGCCACCGAATTTGTCCAGGGACGACTTCTCGCGCTCGGCCAGCCAGGTTTTCAGTTGTTGCTGTTCTTTCGCGGCGGCGGCTTTCAGTTGTTCGTCGTTGCTGACTTTTTCCGGCCATTTGGCCCGGGTCGATTGGCCGTAAGCGTCCACCAGGGCGCCATACACGGCTTTGCTCACGTCCTCGCCGTCCTGCACGCCGAAGCGCTCCAGCAGGATGCTCTGGGCCACGTTCGGCTGGTCCATCGACAAACTCACCGACACCACCTGGCTGCGATCCAGTTCACCACTGCTGCTGGCGAGTAATACGCGCTGACCGTCGACCGTCATGGGCATCGGCGGCCCGGCTTTCATGCCCTGGCTCAACGGCGAACTGGCCACCAATGGCACCAGCAGGGTTTGCGCCGGGCCGGCCGGCAGATCGACGCGGCTGACCAGGGTCTTGCCGTCGTTGCTCTGGATGGTCACGTAGAGGGTCAAGGCCCAGTTCATCGCGCTCTGGACCCGCAGACTCATGACACCCGACTGCGACCAGTCCCAGGCGCCGGTCTGCGGAGTCAGGCGCAATGTTGGCTTGGCCACGGGGTTGAAGGTCACCCGGCGCAGCACTTCGCCTTCAGCCGTTTGCTCGGCGTTGGATTGCGGCAGGCTGGCGTCCTGGGTCGCCACCTGGACCACATCGGCGGGGCGAACAAAGTTGAACAGCGTCTGCTGGCCGGCGGGCGCGGCGAGCAAAGGCGTTGCGAACAACAGGGCAAATACAGCGGGCAACGAACGACGAATCATGAGAACGAAATTCTCCCTAACGACCAACAATGGCCAGTGGAAAAGCGATGGCAGAGAGATAGACAACGCGGTGGGCAAAACTGCCCACGCGTATATCAGGAAATTTCACGTCGGAAGGGAGGCAACGCATTCAGGATCGCTTTGCCATAGCGCTGGGTGACCAGGCGCCGATCGAGCAAGGTGATGGTGCCGCGATCTTCTTCGGTACGCAGCAGGCGACCGCAGGCCTGGACCAGTTTCAGCGAAGCGTCCGGCACGGAGATCTCCATGAACGGATTGCCGCCCCGCGCTTCGATCCACTCGGCCAACGCGGCTTCCACCGGGTCGTCGGGCACCGAGAACGGAATCTTGGCGATCACCACGTGTTCGCAATACGCGCCGGGCAAATCCACGCCTTCGGCAAAACTCGCCAGGCCGAACAGCACGCTGGAATCCCCGCCGTCGACCCGCGCCTTGTGCTTGTTCAGGGTTTCCTGTTTCGACAGGTTGCCTTGAATGAACACTTGCTTGCGCCAGTCGCGGTCCAGGCCGTCGAACACGTCCTGCATCTGTTTGCGCGAGGAGAACAGCACCAACGTGCCGCGAGAGCCTTCCACCAGCGACGGCAGATCACGAATGATCGCAGCGGTGTGGGCCGGCGCATCACGCGGATCGGCCTTCAGATCCGGCACTCGCAGCACGCCAGCGTCAGCGTGATGGAACGGGCTCGGGACCACGGCAGTCACGGCTTTTTTCGGCAGGCCGGCGCGCATGCGAAAACGGTCGAAGGTGCCGAGGGCGGTCAGCGTCGCCGAGGTCACCAGTGCGCCGTAGGCCACGTTCCACAGGTTGCGACGCAGCATTTCCGCCGCGAGGATCGGACTGGCATTGACCTCGATATCGAACAGCGAACCACTTTCGGCCAGGGTCAGCCAACGGGCCATCGGCGGGTTGTCTTCCGGGTCTTCAGCGGTGAACGCCACCCACAACTCCCAATTGCCCGAAGAACGGGACAACAGGCTGCCAAACAGCGGATACCACTCTTCGGCCTGGTTGCTGGCGATGCCAATGTTGACCTCGCCGTCCATGCCTTCCTTGAGCAGTTCGGTGAGGCGGGTGAACAAATCGGTCAGGCGGGCGAAGCCTTTCTTCAGCTCGGCGCCCATCTCACGCATGTGCTCGGGAATCCCCCCGCCGACGAAACGGTGACGCGGCCGCTCACGGCCTTCGACGTCTTCGCCGGGTTTGAAATCGGCGACCTGCTCGCACGCGGTGAACATGAACTGCTGCTGGGTCTTGATCTCCCGCGCCAGTTCCGGCACCTGCTCGATCAACTTGCCCAGATCGCCCGGCAATGGGTGTTGGGCGAGCAATTTGGTGAGGTTCTTGGCGGTGGTTTCCAGCCAGTCGGCGGTGGAACGCAGGCGCGTGTAGTGGGCGAAGTGACCGATCGCCTTGTCCGGCAAGTGGTGGCCTTCGTCGAACACGTAGATGGTGTCGCGCGGGTCCGGCAGCACGGCACCGCCGCCCAAGGCCAGGTCGGCCAGGACCATGTCGTGGTTGGTGACAATCACGTCCACCTTGCCCATGCCTTCGCGGGCCTTGTAGAAGGCGCACTGGCCGAAGTTCGGGCAATGGCGGTTGGTACATTGGCTGTGATCGGTGGTCAGGCGCGCCCAGTCGGCGTCTTCGAGGGCGGTGGACCAACTGTCGCGGTCGCCGTCCCATTTATTGCCGGCGAGCTTCTCGATCATGCTGGTGAACAGCTTTTGGCTGGCTTCATCCACTTCGATCTTGAAACCTTCTTCTTCGAACAACTGCGCGGTGGCGGTTTGTGCGTGGCCTTCCTGGAGCAACATGTCGAGCTTGGACAGGCACATGTAGCGCCCGCGCCCCTTGGCCAGGGCGAAGCTGAAGTTCAGCCCGCTGTTGCGCATCAGGTCGGGCAAATCCTTGTAGACGATCTGCTCTTGCAGGGCCACGGTGGCCGTGGCGATCACCAGGCGCTTGCCGGCAGCCTTGGCGGTCGGGATCGCCGCGAGGCTGTAAGCCACGGTTTTGCCGGTACCCGTGCCGGCTTCCACCGCGACAATCGCGGGGTCGCCACTGCGCCGGCCTTCGTCGTCGGTGTCGATGTCACCGAGGACTTTGGCAATTTCGGCGATCATCAGGCGTTGGCCGTAGCGCGGCTTGAGGCTCTTGGCTTCAAGAAAACGCGAGTAGGCGCCCTGGATCGTGGTTTTGAGTTCAGTGCTGATCATGGATTGTCGGGCGCAAAAAACGCTGGATAAATTTTCAGTGGTTTCGGATGGCGGCTATCATACCGCGCTAATTAATCCCGCGCAGAACGGAGTACCTCAATGACCGCTTTTAGCCTCGTGTATACCCTGCATGTCCTGTCCGCCCTGGTGTGGGTCGGCGGCATGTTTTTCGCCTGGATGGTCCTGCGCCCGGCGGCGATGAAGGCCCTGGAAGGCCCCGGCCGGTTGAAGCTGTGGGTAGAAGTGTTTCAAGGTTTTTTTCGCTGGGTCTGGGTCGCGGTGGTGGTTTTGCCGATCAGCGGCGTGGGCATGATTCATCTGCAATACGCCGGTTTTGAGGCGGCACCGCGTTATGTGCAGGTGATGATGGGCTTGTACGTGGTGATGACCGCGCTGTTTATCCGGATTCAGGCGTTGTTGCTGCCGGAACTGCGCACGGCGGTGGACGCGCAGGATTGGCCGGCGGGTGCGGCTGCGCTGGGGAAGATTCGCAAGTTGGTGGGGATTAATCTGATTGTCGGGTTGGTGTTGGTGGCGATTGCGGCGGCTCGGCCGATGTTTTGATGGTTTTGGGGGATTTTGAGTTTTGTGCTGGACTCAGGATCCCCCCCTCACCCTAACCCTCTCCCCAAGAGGTAGAGGGGACTGACCGAGTTGTTTGTTTGAGTTACATCGACCTGGAAGTCCGAGCCGAACTCAAGTTTTGAACGGCATGAAGATCGGCTCCCTTTCCCCCTCTCCCCTCTGAGGAGAGGGCTGGGGTGAGGGGGGGTCTAACTGACCCACCCCAAAACCCAATTACAACCGCTGAACCGTCACCGATCCCGCCGCACCCGCAGGCCCTGGCTGACCATCAACGCCCGGACGGCCACTTTTGCCGCCATCAGCCTTGTACACCAGGCAACCCTTGGCCTTGCCTCCCGCACCCGGTTTACCGCCAGGCCCGGCCAGACCACCGGCACCGCCGGCGACTTGAACCTTGATCTGTTCGGCCGGGTAATCGCGCGGCACTTCCAGGCGCACCAGTGCACCGGCCGCCCCTGGCTGGCCGTCGCTGCCATTGCTGCCGTCGAAACCACGGCCAGCCTGGCCCCAGGTGCAACCCGGCTCTTCGCCGTTGGCGCCATCAAGACCGACAAACCCCGGCGCACCCGCACCGCCGCGCGCATCGACCGTCAATGTCGGTGCGTTCAGGGTTTTGATCAGCAAATTCAGATTGCGCCCCGAGCGCGCAGCCTTGAGGTAAGTCCCTGGCGCACCGCGAGCGGTAATCAGGCTGCCTTCGGACAACTCGGCGCGACTGACTTTCAGTTCCAGCGCTTGTTCGCCGGGCACGATGGCGATCCGTGCGTCACGCCCCAGGTGCAATTCGCCGACGATGACTTCAGTCACGTTCGAAGGGATCAGCAAAGTGCCATAGTCGGCGACTTCAAGTTTTTCCAGCTGCAAGGTACTGGCGGTGTTGGGCAAGCGCATCAGGGAATTGGTTTCGACACTCACCACTTGGGCGCAGGCCAATGGGCTGATGAATGCAGCGAGCAGACAGAGTTTACGCATGGGAGGCCCCTTGTGCGGCCGGGGCCGGAATGGTTTGCAGATGGAAAACGCCAAAGAACAGAATCTTCAGGCGATCACGCCACGGATGGGCGCGACCTTTGAGGCTGCGGTTACACAGCAGCACTTCCAGAAGATGGATAACCGCCAGAAGAGCGCCGGCCATGCTGACCAGCAGGTGCAGCGGATTGATAAACGGGATCAACAGATTGACCAGCACCACCAACCAGAACAGCAGGGTCAACAGCTTCCCCAGCCCCCAAAACACCTTCATACGCTCCCCCGTTGAGAATTATTCTTTGAGCGCACAGTAACGGCTTCCACAAGGGATGCGCCAGAGGGCAAGAGAAAATTCTTCAACACGGCCGCCGGATGGCCGACTTTCGTCGTCCGGCGGCTCTAGATCAAGGTTCTGCGTCAGGCATCAACGGTTGATGTGCAACTCCACACGTCGGTTTTTCGCCCGCCCCTCTTCCGTTTCGTTGTCAGCCACCGGCTCGCTTTCACCCTTGCCTTCGCTGGTGAGCTTGTTCGGTGCCAGGCCCTGGCTCAACAGATAGGCGGCCACGCTGCTGGCACGACGTTCCGACAAGGCTTGGTTATAAGCGTCCGAACCTTTGCTGTCGGTATGGCCCACCACTTTGATGCTGACCACGTCAGCGTTCTGCAGCTTGCCCATCAATGCATCCAGTTGGCTGCGGGCGGCGGGGGTCAGGTCGGATTTGTCGAAAGCGAACAGCACGTTGCCGGCATCGCTCAGGGTAACGACTTCAGAGACCGGTGCAGGCTCGACAGGTTTCACGCTGGCCGGGTATTGCGGCAACGGGCAACCACGATGATCGACCGGGGTATTTTCCGGCGTATCCGGGCAACGATCGCGCCGGTCGAAGACACCGTCGCTGTCTTCGTCGCCATCCTGGGCGTAACAGATCAATCCGCCGGTCAGGATACCGAGCGCCGCACCACCGGCCGCCCAACCGCCACTTTCGATAGCACCCAGGCCACCGCCGACCAGTCCGCCAATGACGCTGCAGATCGGCCAGGTACGTTGATTCAGGGGGGCAGTGCCATCGCTGTGAGTAGCGCAACCGGTCAACAGGCTGCCAAGCAGCAGAACCGGTAAGACGGTCCTTGTGAGAACGCTCATTTGTGAATGCTCCTGTGTTACCGGCCCATACCGGTTACACAGGAGTAAAGACCCGCATCCGCGACTGCACAAGCCGCGGAGCGGAAGGGGCTTTAACGCTCGATTTTGATTTCGGTGCGACGGTTCAACGCGCGGCCATCCGCTGTTTTGTTATCGGCCACTGGCTGACTTTCGCCGGCACCGGTTACCGAGACGAAGCTGCTGCGCGGTACGCCATCGTGGATCAGGTATTCCACCACCGAATGCGCACGTTTATCCGACAGTTTCTGGTTGTAGGCATCGCTGCCCACGCTGTCGGTGTGGCCGGTCACGGTCAGGCGCGCGGTGGACGCTTCCTGTTTCAGGCGAGTAGCGACTTTGTCGAGCACCTCTTTATCGGATGGAGTCAGTGTGGCTTTGTCGAACTGGAAGTGAACATCGCGGATGACGATGGTTTCTTCCTTGACCACCACGGCCTCTTCCACCACTGGCGCAGGGACTGGTGGAGGGCAACCGTCGGCATCGACCTGTACGCCTTTAGGCGTATGCGGGCACTTGTCGCGGCTGTCCGGCACGCCATCGCCGTCTTCGTCGCCATCACCGTGTACCCAGCAATAAGCGGCTGCCGTGCCGCCGACCAGCAGCGCACCATACCCCGCCCACGCCGAACTTTCGGTCGCGCCGAGACCGGCACCGACGACGCCACCGACCGCCGCACAGGTCGGCCAGTCGGTTTTCTGCAAACCTGCGCAACCAGTCAACACACTGGTTAGCAGAACCAAGGGTAATGCTGTCCGAACTATGCTCATCTAGTTTTCTCCTGAGGGATCGGCTTAAAACCGATTCAGGGAGTAAAGACCGGAGTTTTAATCTCCGCCAGCAATAGGCCATTGCGGTTTCGCCCCATGTTCACGGCAGATCGGCACTTTTGGCACACAACGGCTCTAGGCCCGAACGTTAGGGCAGGCTAGTCTTGGCAGCTCTGATTGAGGATCTTCGATGATTGCAGGTATTTCTTCACGTACGCCCCAGCAGGCGTTGGCCGCTTTGCTTGACCGCTACGCCCCGGCACGCCTGTTGCTGATCGGCGCCAGCCAGTTTCCGGCGCTGGAAGCTTTCAAGCTCGCGCACCCGGACACTTGCGTTGCCCATGCCGGGCCTGGCCCATTGCCGGCGGAACTGGCGGCGCGGCGCTTTGACCTGGCGCTGGTGGTCGATTGCCTGGAGCACCTGCCCAAGCGCGATGGCCTGAACCTGCTGGGCGGAATCCGCAACCTCAACGCCAGTCGCATCGCGGTATTGGCCGATTTGCCGGCCGCCGGCTGGCAGGAAACCGACTTTTTCTCGCTGGCCCTGCAAGCCAGCGAACGATTCCAACGCGACGATCAGGTGCTGACGCTGTTCACCTATGATCTGCTGGACTATAAACAGGTGCCCGACTGGCTCAACTCACGGTTCTGGGCCAATCCGGAAAACTTCGGGAAATATTGGTGGTAACGCAATGAGTACATCCATTTGCCCTTGCGGCAGCGGCATTCCGCTCGATGCCTGCTGCGGTCATTATCATGCCGGCCATCCGGCGCCCTGCGCTGAAGCCTTGATGCGTTCGCGCTACAGCGCTTATGTGCTGGGGCTGGTGGATTATCTGGTAGCGACCACCCTGCCTGCCCAACAGGCTGGCCTGGATCGTCAATCCATCAGCGACTGGAGCGCCCAAAGCACCTGGCTGGGCCTGGATGTAGAAAGCTCCGAAGTGTTTGGCGGGCAACCGGAGCACGCCTTCGTCACCTTCACCGCACGCTGGCACGATGGCGGCGGGGAACACAGTCACCGCGAGCGCTCCTCGTTTGTGCAGAACACCGGCCACTGGTATTTCATCGATCCGACCGTGCAGCTCAAGGCCGGGCGCAACGACGCTTGCCCGTGTGCGAGCGGGCAGAAATTCAAGAAGTGTTGTGCGGGGTATTTCGGAGTTTGAGGTGACTTTAAAAGATCGCAGCCTTCGGCAGCTCCCACAGGTGCACGCCGATCCAATGCAGGACCTGCCGAAGGCTGCGATCTTTTAGGGCTAGACTGGTTCTCAAGGGAGAACCACCAACATGACCCGTCCGCGCCGCGCCTTACCTCTACTCACCCTGCTCGCCTTGCTGAGCCTGGGCGGTTGCGCCTCCTGGTTCAGCAGCGACGAACCGGATCCTCAGGTGCATCTGGTCAAGGTCGAAGTGGTGCAGGCCAAACTGCTGGAACAGAAATTCCTCCTGCACTTTCGCGTCGACAACCCCAACGACAGTGACCTGACGGTGCGTGGCCTCGAATACCGCATTCATCTGGGCGACATGCTGCTGGCCGAAGGCGAGCACGAGCACTGGTTCACCGTCGGCCCCAAACGCAGCGCCTATTTCAAAGTGCCGATCCGCACCAACCTGTGGCCCAAGGTGCGGGACCTGGTGAAAATGCTGAAAAGCCCCAAGCAACCCGTCCCCTATCGTCTGGAAGGTGAACTGGAAACCGGTTTATTCATCGCGCACTACGTGCACCTGGCGCGTAATGGCGTGATAATCCCCGCCGATTTAATTCCGGAGTAAACCCGATGACCCAGCAACCCCATGTCCATGGCCCAGACTGCAATCACGATCACGACGATCATGCCCATGACCACCATGATCACGACCATGGCCATGTCCACGGCCCGAACTGCGGCCACGCCCACCAGGAACCGGTGCGCAACGCCCTGAAAGACGTCGGCCGCAACGACCCTTGCCCATGCGGCAACGGCAAGAAATTCAAGAAGTGCCACGGCGCTTGATGCTTCGGGCGGAAATCCTTTTCGCCGGTTGAATCGCCTTCGCGAGCAGGCTCGCTCCCACATTTTGATCGGCGCCGTGCACAGACTTTGTGTACACCGCAGATCCCCTGTGGGAGCGGGCTTGCTCGCGAAAGCGGTGTGTCAGGCACCATTATTTGACTGGCACTCCCTCTTCGCGAGCAAGCCCGCTCCCACAGGGGATTCATTCAGGCTTCAGAATCTGCGCAGTGCTGACAACCGTCGCATACTCGCCATGCAGATTACCCAGCGACATGGCGTGCACTTCCTCAGCGGGATGCGCGTTACCGAAAAAATCGGCCTTGTCGAAGGTAAAGCACGCATCCTCCGCCACCCAGGTATCAAACCCCAGGTTACCGGCCGTTCGCGCCGTAGACTCCACCGAGTTATGGGTCGCCACGCCCACGATGATCAACTGATCAATCCCCGCCTCACGCAACCCCGCCTCCAGCCCCGTCGCGCAAAACGCATCCGGCACCTGTTTCTGAATCGGTTGCTCGCCGGCCATCGGCTGGAACCGTTCCTGAAATTCCACGCCCGATTGCTGCGGCCAGAACACCGAGTTCGGTGAGCGGGACAGGTGCTGCACGTGGATCACAGGCCGCGCGGAGCGCCGCCAAAACGCCAGTAACTCGACGATTCGCTCTTCGGCCTGAGGATTATTTCGACGGCCCAATTTGGGATGCAAGATGCCTTTTTGCTGATCGATGATGATCAGCGCTGCGTTGATCTTGAGCTCCATGCTGACTTTTCTCATGCCGGGTCATTGAATTTCACGCACTTCAGCATCACCTCTTCCTACAGGCAAGCTCTCCAGTGCAAACAGGACGACCTAATGCGAGCGGTTGCTGTCCGTACCTAACGACGTGCATTTTTTGGAGTACTCCATGATCGACCTGTATTACTGGACCACCCCCAACGGCCACAAGATCTCGATTTTCCTCGAGGAGGCCGGCCTCAAGTACGACGTGCACCCGATCAACATCAGCCAGAACGACCAGTTCAAGCCCGAATTCCTGAAAATCTCCCCGAACAACAAAATCCCGGCCATCGTCGATCACGAGCCGGCCGATGGTGGCGAGCCGTTGTCGCTGTTTGAATCCGGGGCGATTCTGCTGTACCTGGCGGAGAAGACCGGCCAGTTCCTGCCCAAAGACCTGCGCGGGCGTCAGCAAGCGCTGCAATGGTTGTTCTGGCAGATGGGCGGCCTCGGGCCGATGGCCGGGCAGAATCATCACTTCAGTCAATTTGCGCCGGAGAAAATCCCCTACGCGATCAAACGCTACATCGACGAAACCGCGCGCCTCTACGGCGTGCTCGACAAGCAATTGGCGAGCAATGAATTCGTCGCCGGCAACGAGTACAGCATCGCCGACATGGCGATCTACCCGTGGATCGTTTCCCACAAGTGGCAGAGCCAGAACCTCGAAGACTTCCCGAATGTGCTGCGTTGGTTCACGCATATCCAGAACCGCCCGGCGACGGTGAAGGCGTATGCGATTGCGGCGAAGGTCAATCCGCCGAATTCCTGATTTCAGGTCAAGAAGATCAAAAGATCGCAGCCTTCGGCAGCTCCTGCATGGGATTGATGCTCCCCCCGTAGGAGCTGCCGAAGGCTGCGATCCTTTGCGTTTGTCAGACAAATCCTGAAATAACCCCATGCCCCGCTTGCGCGGCCACCTCCTGCTCACTAACGTAGCGCCTTTATTGCGTTACTACCCCCGCAGGAGCTTTGCCATGGCCTCGCCAGCCCTCACACATTTTCTTCCCCGGTTCGGCGTTGCCGCAGCAGTGGCCGGTGTTTTGAGCCTGACCGGTTGTCAGACCTGGAATACTCAGGACACCCTCCCGCCAACCTCTGGCGTGCAGCCGCTCAAGGGCCTGGCGCAGAATGTTTCGATTCGACGCAATGCCATGGGCATGCCGTTGATCGAAAGCAACAGCTTCCACGACGCGCTGTTCACCCTCGGTTACGTCCACGCCAGCGACCGCCTCACGCAAATGGTCACCATGCGCCTGTTGGCCGAGGGCCGTCTGGCGGAAATGTCCGGCCCGGACCTGCTCGACGCCGACCGCTATATGCGCGCAGTCAACCTGAAGAAAAGCGCCGGTGAGCTGTACAAAGCCTCTTCGCCACGGCTCAAGCGCTTCTTCGAAGTCTATGCCCGGGGCGTCAACGCCTACCTGTTCCGCTACCGCGACAAGCTGCCCGCCGATCTCGCGGCAACCGGTTACAAGCCTGAATACTGGAAGCCGGAAGACTCGGCGCTGATTTTCTGCCTGCTGAATTTCAGCCAGTCGGCCAACCTGCCGGAAGAAATTTCTTCGCTGGTCCTCGCCCAAACCGTCAGCACCGACAAGCTGTCATGGCTGACCCCGTCCGCGCCCGACGAAAAACTGCCAACGGGCGAAACCGACAAGCTCCAGGGCCTCAAGCTCAACGGCGCGATCCCGGGCCTGGCAGAAATCACCAAGGCCACCGGGCAACTGTCCGATCTGAATCTGCTGGGTGCCACGTCGTCGAACAACTGGGCCATCGGCCCGCAACGCAGCCGCAGCGGCAAAAGCCTGCTGGCCAGCGACAGCCACGGGCCGATGGGCGTGCCGTCGTTGTTCAGCTACGTGCAGATCCGTGCGCCGAAATATCAGGCGGCGGGCGTCAGCATCGCCGGCCTGCCGATGGTGCTCGGCGGTTTCAACGGCAAAGTGGCGTGGAGCATGACCACGGTCATGGGCGACAACCAGGACCTGTTCCTGGAAAAAATCAAACGCCAGGGCAACGGCCTGACCTACGAAGCCAATGGCAAATGGCAACCGGTGGTGGTGCGTAACGAAACCTACTTCGCCAAAGGCCAGCGGCCGCTGCGCGAAGCGGTGTACGAAACCCGCCACGGGCCACTGCTCAACAGCGCTCAGGGCCTGAGCATGGCCAACGGTTTCGGCCTGGCCCTGCAAACCCCGAGCTTCACCGACGACAAGACCCTGGACGCGTTCTTCGACCTGTCCCGCGCGCAAACCGTCGAGAAAGCCTCGGACGCCAGCCGTGAAATCCGCGCCATCGCCCTGAACCTGGTGTTTGCCGACGCCAGCAACATTGGCTGGCAAGTCACCGGTCGTTACCCGAACCGTCGCGAAGGCGAAGGCCTGCTGCCGTCGCCGGGCTGGGAAGGTCGCTACGATTGGGACGGTTACGCCGACCCGATGTTGCACCCGTATGACCAGGACCCGGCCCAAGGCTGGCTCGGCACGGCCAACCAGCGGGTCATCCCCCACGGCTATGGCATGCAGCTGTCCAATTCCTGGTCCGCCCCGGAACGTGGCGAGCGCATGGCCGAACTGGCCGGCGCGGGCAAGCACGACAGCCGCAGCCTGATCGCCATGCAATACGACCAGACCACCACGTTCGCCGCCAAACTGAAGAAGATGTTTGAAGCACCGGGCATGGCGCAGCCGCTGAAACAGGCGATCGATGCGCTGCCGGAAGCCGATCGCAGCAAGGCGCGCGAGGCGTTGACGCGCTTGATGGCGTTCGACGGCAAGCTCAGTCCGACCTCCGCCGATGCGGCGATTTATGAGCTGTTCCTGCAAGAAAGCGCCAAGCAAATCTTCCTCGACGAGCTCGGCCCGGAAAGCAGCCCGGCGTGGAAAGCCTTTATCGCCAACGGCAAGTTGTCCTACGCGGCCCAGGCCGATCACCTGCTCGGTCGCGAAGACAGCCCGTTCTGGGATGACGCGCGCACCCCGCAAAAAGAAGACAAACCGGCGATCCTCGCTCGCAGCCTGGCGGCGGCCATCAGTGCCGGCGACAGTCAGTTGGGCGGCGATCACAAGGCATGGCAGTGGGGCAAACTGCACCGCTACGAGTGGAAGAATGCCAGTGGCCAGACCGTGCGCGGTCCGTTGGCGGCCGGCGGCGATCACACCACGTTGAACACCGCGGCGTTTGCCTGGGGCCAGGACTTCAACACCACGCTAGCGCCGTCGATGCGCTTTATCGTCGACTTCGGCCAGGCCGAACCGTTGATGGGGCAAAACGCTACGGGCCAGTCCGGTAACCCGGCGAGCCCGAACTACCTCGACAGCATCGACCCGTGGCTCAAAGGCCAATACATGAGCCTGCCAATGCAGCCGCAGAACTTTGACAAGGCGTATGGCAAGGCGCGGTTGACCCTGACACCTGGCAAATAAAAAACAAGTTCAAGAGATCGCAGCCTCGTTTCACTCGACAGCTCCTACATTGGAACGCGTGCTTCCTGTAGGAGCTGTGTAGGAGCTGTCGAGTGAAACGAGGCTGCGATCTTTTGATGTTCCCCTCTGAAAACCCGATAGAACTTCTGCCTTCGCGCCAACCTCCTAGCTAACAAGCCCCCCATATCGGCAACAACATGGACCTTGTTATCGCGCGTCCCGAAGGTTTGTACTGCCCCGCCGGCGATTTCTATATCGACCCTTGGCGTCCGGTGGAGCGCGCGGTGATTACCCACGCCCATGGCGACCATGCCCGCACCGGTAATCAACATTACCTGGCGGCGGCTCCCGGCGAAGGGATCTTGCGCTCACGCCTGGGCCAGGACATCAACCTGCAAACCCTGCCCTACGGCGATCGCTTGTTGCATCACGGCGTCACCCTGAGTTTTCACCCGGCCGGGCATGTGCTCGGTTCGGCGCAAGTGCGCCTGGAATACGGCGGTGAAGTCTGGGTCGCCTCGGGGGATTACAAGATTGAGCCCGACGGCACCTGCGCGCCGTTCGAACCGGTGCGTTGCCACACCTTCATCACGGAATCGACCTTCGGCCTGCCGATCTATCGCTGGCAGCCCCAGGCGCAGATCTTTGCCGACATCAATCAGTGGTGGCGGGCCAACATCGCCGCCGAGAAAGCCAGCGTCCTGTTCTGCTACTCCTTCGGCAAGGCCCAGCGCATTCTCCACGGCATCGATGCCAGCATCGGCCCCATTCTGGTGCATGGTGCCGTCGAGCCGCTGAACCGGGTTTATCGCGAAAGCGGTATTTATCTGCCGCCAACGATTTACGCCGGCGACGTCAAAAAGACCGATCCGATCATGCGCCAGGCCTTGGTCCTTGCCCCGCCCTCGGCCGGTGGCAGCAGCTGGATGCGCCGGTTTGGTGACTACAGCGACGGTTTCGCCAGTGGCTGGATGCGTTTACGCGGCACTCGACGGCGACGCGGGGTGGACCGGGGGTTTGTACTGTCGGACCACGCCGATTGGCCCGGATTGCTCTGGGCCATCGAACAGACCGGCGCGGAGCGCGTGATGGTGACCCATGGCTCGGTCGGGGTACTGGTTCGTCATTTGCGCGAACAAGGGCTGGATGCCCAGGGTTTCAGCACGGAGTACGGTGACGATGAGGAGGATCACGCCGCCGTCGCCCCGGAGCCCACCGAGGTGCAGCCATGAAAGCGTTCGCCGAGCTGTACGCGGAACTCGACGCCACCACTTCAAGCAACGCCAAACTCGCCGCCATGCAAGCCTACTTTGCACAGGCCGCGCCGGAAGATGCGGCGTGGGCTGTGTATTTTCTGTCCGGCGGCCGGCCTCGGCAGTTGGTACCCGTGCGCGCGCTGCGGGAGTTGGCGGTGGAGATTTCCGGGCTCTCGACGTGGTTGTTCGAGGAGAGTTATCAAGCGGTCGGTGATCTGGCGGAAACCATTTCATTGGTGCTCCCCGAAGCCCCTCACAGTTCTACCGAAGGGTTGGCGACCTGGATCGAAGACAAATTGCTGCCGCTGCGTGGTGAAACCCCGGAGTTCCTCGCCCGGCGCCTGCCCGCCCTCTGGGCGCAACTGGATCGCCCCAGCCTGATGCTGTGTATCAAGCTGATCACCGGCAGTTTTCGCGTCGGCGTTTCCAAGTTGTTGGTCACACGGGCGCTGGCGGCCATGGCTGGGCTCGACAGCAAACGGGTGGCCCAGCGCTTGGTGGGTTACACCGATTTGTCCAACCGGCCGAGCGCCGCCAGTTACTTGAAACTTATCGCGCCGCAGTCCGATGACGAACATGCCCAGCGCGGCGGCCAGCCCTATCCGTTTTTCCTCGCCCATGCCCTGCAACAATCCGTCGAGCAGTTCGACGCCGTGCTCGGTCCGGCCAGCCAATGGCAGGTGGAATGGAAGTGGGACGGAATCCGCGCCCAAGTGGTCAAGCGCGAGGGGCGGCTGTGGATCTGGTCCCGGGGCGAAGAACTGGTCAGCGAGCGCTTCCCCGAACTGGATGCGCTGACCCACGGCTTACCCGACGGCACGGTGATCGACGGGGAAATCGTCGCCTGGAAATCCGTCCATCCCACCACCGAGGATGCATTCAACCCGCAGTGCTCCGCGCCTCCCGCGGTGCAACCCTTCGCCCTGCTGCAACAGCGCATTGGTCGTAAAACCCTGGGCAAGAAAATCCTCGACGACGTGCCGGTGGTGCTACTCGCCTACGACCTGCTGGAATGGCAAGGCGAAGACTGGCGCAACCACACCCAGGTTGAACGGCGCACCCAACTGGAGCATGTCATCGCCCGTTGCAACAGCCCGGTGCTATTGGCATCGCCGGTGCTCACCGGAGAAGACTGGTTCGACCTCGCCCGGCAACGGGAAGCGTCGCGACGGCTCGGGGTCGAAGGCATGATGCTTAAGGCCCGGGATGCGCTGTATGGCGTGGGCCGGACCAAGGACATGGGCGTGTGGTGGAAGTGGAAAGTCGATCCATTCAGCGTCGATGCCGTGCTGATTTATGCGCAACGGGGCCATGGTCGTCGGGCGAGTCTGTACAGCGATTACACGTTCGCCGTATGGGACGGCCCGCCCGACGCGAGCGAACGGATGCTGGTGCCATTCGCCAAGGCTTATTCGGGCCTGACCGACGCGGAAATGCGCCAGGTCGACAGCATCGTGCGCAAAACCACCGTAGAGAAATTCGGGCCGGTGAGCAGTGTGAAGCCGAGCCTGGTGTTCGAGCTGGGGTTTGAAGGTATCGCCCTGTCCCGGCGGCACAAGAGCGGGATTGCGGTGCGGTTTCCGAGGATGTTGCGGTGGCGGCAGGATAAGACCGTCGAGGATGCCGATAGCCTGGCGACACTGCAGGATTTACTGAGCTAACTCAGATCGAAAATGTGGGAGCGGGCTTGCTCGCGAAAGCGGTGTGTCAGGCAATGAAAATTTGACTGACATGACGCCTTCGCGAGCAAGCCCGCTCCCACAGAGAGATTTGGGGCGATCTGATCTATATTGGTGCAGGAAATTTCCGACGCCCACTTTCGTGCACAAATGCGTCACAACCTTTTCTTTAATCACCTTTTAAAACGCTTGTTCGGGACTCTGGTTCGGAAATTGCTACTTTCATTAGGTCTTACGCTTTCCAGTAACAATAATTCTGCGCCACAAGCGCTCATATTGGTTCTTAGGGATTGAATAATGAAAAAAGCATTGCTGACCCTTTCTGCACTGGCGTTGTGCATGGCTGCCGGCTCCGCGCTGGCCAAGGAGTACAAAGAACTGCGTTTTGGCGTTGACCCTTCCTACGCACCTTTCGAGTCCAAAGCGGCCGACGGCAGCCTGGTGGGCTTCGACATCGATCTGGGCAATGCGATCTGCGCCGAGCTGAAGGTCAAGTGCAAATGGGTCGAAAGCGATTTCGACGGCATGATTCCGGGCCTCAAGGCCAATAAATTCGACGGTGTGATCTCTTCGATGACCGTCACCGAAGCCCGCGAAAAAGTCATCGACTTCTCCAGCGAGCTGTTCTCCGGCCCTACCGCTTACGTGTCGAAGAAAGGTTCGGGCATTACCACTGACGTTGCTTCGCTCAAGGGCAAAACCGTCGGTTACGAGCAAGGCACCATCCAGGAAGCCTACGCCAAAGCCGTTCTGGACAAGGCAGGCGTGAAAACCCAGGCTTATCAGAATCAGGATCAGGTGTATTCCGACCTGACTTCCGGTCGTCTCGACGCTGGCGTCCAGGACATGTTGCAAGCCGAACTGGGCTTTTTGAAGTCGCCACAGGGTGCCGATTACGAAGTCAGCAAACCAATCGACGCTCCCCTGCTGCCAGCCAAAACTGCTGTCGGTATCTCGAAAGGTAACAAAGACCTCAAGGCACTTCTGGATAAAGGTATCAAAGCGTTACACGACGATGGCACCTACGCCACCATTCAGAAGAAACACTTTGGCGATCTGAATCTGTACAGCGGCAAATAATGCCCGGCGCCCATCTCGCGATGGGCGCTTTTTTTACTCGATCAGGTTGCTGATTTATGTTCGAAAACCTCTTACAAAACCTGGGGCTCTCAGCCTTCAGCCTGAAGGGCTTCGGTCCTCTGCTGTTGGAAGGCACCTGGATGACCATCAAATTATCGGCGTTGTCGCTGCTGGTGGCCGTGTTGCTCGGCCTGCTGGGCGCCAGTGCCAAACTGTCGAAATCCAAATTGTTGCGCTTTCCTGCCCAGCTCTACACCACGCTGATTCGCGGCGTACCGGACCTGGTGCTGATGCTGCTGATCTTCTACAGCCTGCAAACCTGGCTGACGACGTTCACCGAGTACATGGAATGGGAATACATCGAGATCAACCCGTTCAGCGCCGGGGTCATCACCCTGGGCTTCATTTACGGCGCGTACTTCACTGAAACCTTCCGCGGGGCGATTCTTGCCGTACCACGGGGTCAGGTCGAAGCCGCCACGGCCTATGGCCTCAAACGCGGCCAGCGCTTCTGGATCGTGGTGTTCCCGCAAATGATGCGTTTCGCCCTGCCGGGCATCGGCAACAACTGGATGGTGATGCTCAAGGCCACCGCGCTGGTGTCGATCATCGGCCTCGCCGATCTGGTCAAGGCTGCGCAGGACGCCGGTAAAAGCACCTATCAACTGTTCTATTTCCTGGTCCTGGCAGCGCTGATCTATTTGCTGATCACCAGCGCTTCCAACTTCATCCTGCGCAAGCTTGAACGCCGCTACGCCGCCGGCTCCCGGGAGGCCGTACGATGATCGAACTCTTGCAGGAATACTGGAAACCCTTCCTTTATACGGACGGTTACCACATCACCGGCCTGGCCATGACCATGTGGCTGCTCAGCGCGTCGATCTTCATCGGTTTCCTGGTGTCGATCCCGCTCTCCATCGCCCGGGTGTCGCCGCACTTCTATATTCGCTGGCCGGTGCAGTTCTATACCTACCTGTTCCGCGGTACGCCGCTCTATATCCAGTTGCTGATTTGCTACACCGGGATCTACAGCCTGGCCGCCATCCGCGCACAACCGGTGCTGGACGCGTTCTTCCGCGATGCGATGAACTGCACCATCCTCGCTTTCGCCCTGAACACCTGCGCCTACACCACGGAGATTTTCGCCGGGGCCATTCGCAGCATGAACCACGGTGAAGTCGAAGCGGCCAAGGCGTACGGTCTGACGGGATGGAAGCTGTATGCCTACGTGATCATGCCTTCGGCCCTGCGTCGCTCGTTGCCTTATTACAGCAACGAAGTGATTCTGATGCTGCACTCGACCACCGTAGCGTTCACCGCGACCGTCCCGGACATCCTGAAAGTCGCACGGGACGCCAACTCGGCGACGTTCCTGACCTTCCAGTCGTTCGGCATCGCCGCGCTGATCTACCTGACCGTGACCTTTGCGCTGGTCGGCCTGTTCCGTCTCGCCGAACGCCGATGGCTGGCCTTCCTCGGGCCGACTCACTAGGACCCGCTTTCAGGAATAAAGAGACGAACATGCGCCACCAGATACATGACCTGCTGGCCCCGCTGCCGGGGACCGCACGACAGATCCACAGCTTCCACTTCGGCCCCGCGTCGGCCAAAGGCAAGATCTACATCCAATCGTCCCTGCACGCCGACGAGATGCCCGGCATGCTGGTGGCCTGGCACCTCAAGCAACGCCTGGCGGAGCTGGAAGCCGCCGGCCGCCTGCGCAGCGAAATCGTGCTGGTCCCCGTGGCCAACCCGGTCGGCCTGGAACAGGTGCTGATGGATGTGCCGCTGGGCCGCTACGAGCTGGAGAGCGGGCAGAACTTCAATCGCTGGTTCGTCGATTTGAGTGAAGAGGTCGGCAATGAGATCGAAGGCCAGCTCGGCAACGATCCCCGGCACAACCTCGAACTGATCCGCAGCAGCCTGCGCAACGCCCTCGCCCGGCAGACCGCCGCCACCCAACTGCAATCCCAGCGCCTGACCCTGCAACGGTTGGCCTGCGACGCGGACATGGTGCTGGACCTGCATTGCGATTTCGAAGCCGTCGCGCACCTTTACACCACGCCCGAGGCCTGGCCGCAGGTTGAGCCGCTGGCGCGCTACATCGGGTCCGAGGCGAGTCTGCTGGCCACCGATTCCGGCGGTCAGTCGTTCGATGAATGCTTCACGTTGCTGTGGTGGCAGTTGAAGGAACGCTTCGGCGAGCACTTCGATATTCCGCTGGGCAGTTTCTCGGTTACCGTCGAACTGCGCGGTCAGGGTGATGTTTATCATCCGCTGGCCAGCCGCGATTGCCAGGCGCTGATCAATTACCTGATTCACTTCGGCGCCATCGCCGGCGAAGCCGCACCGCTGCCAGAATTGCCCTACCCGGCCACGCCACTGGCCGGCGTTGAACCTGTCGCCACGCCGGTTGGCGGGCTGTTGGTGTTCACCGCTGTGCCGGGGCAATACCTGGAAGCCGGGCAACTCATCGCCGAAATCATCGACCCGATCCATGATCGCGTCACCCCTATCCATTGCACCGCAGCCGGGCTGATGTACGCCCGTTCGCTGCGGCGCATGGCCACTGCCGGCATGGTGATCGCCCACGTCGCGGGCACCGAAGCCTATCGCAGCGGCTACCTACTTTCGCCTTGAGGATGCATGCCCCATGTATAAATTGACCATCGACGGCCTGCATAAAAGCTATGGCGACCATCATGTGCTCAAAGGTGTTTCGCTCAAGGCCAACACCGGCGACGTCATCAGCCTGATCGGCGCCAGCGGCTCGGGGAAAAGTACTTTCCTGCGTTGCATCAACTTCCTTGAACAACCCAACGACGGCGCCATGAGCCTGGATGGCCAGGACATCCGCATGGTCAAGGATCGCCACGGCATGCACGTCGCCGATCCCGATGAACTGCAACGGATCCGCACCCGCCTGGCGATGGTGTTCCAGCACTTCAACCTGTGGAGCCACATGACCGTGCTGGAAAACATCACCATGGCCCCGCGCCGGGTGCTGGGTTGCAGCAAGCAGGAAGCCGAAGACCGCGCCCGTCGTTATCTCGACAAAGTGGGGCTGGCGGCGCGCGTTGCTGATCAGTACCCCGCGTTTCTCTCCGGTGGTCAGCAACAGCGTGTGGCGATTGCCCGAGCGCTGGCGATGGAGCCGGAAGTCATGCTGTTCGACGAACCGACTTCCGCGCTCGACCCGGAACTGGTGGGCGAAGTACTGCGCGTGATCCAGGGCCTGGCCGAAGAAGGCCGGACCATGATCATGGTGACCCACGAAATGAGCTTTGCCCGCAAAGTGTCGAGCCAGGTGTTGTTTCTGCACCAGGGGCTGGTGGAAGAAGAAGGCGCGCCGGAGGATGTGTTGGGCAATCCGAAGAGTGAGCGGTTGAAGCAGTTCCTCAGCGGTAACCTCAAGTAAACGCAGCCCTCCCCGTAGGAGCAAAGCTTGCTCGCGATGGCGCCCTTGAGATCGCCATCGCGGGCAAGCCTTGCTCCTACAAGCCTGACTATCGCGATTAAACCTTTCGCATCCCGGCATGGTCACTGAAAGAACACTTTCAGAGCGCAAACCGCCGGCATGGGCACCTCCCCCGACTACGCCAAACTCTGGTTCGCCGCCCGCGACTGGAAGCCGTTCGCCTTTCAGAAACAGGTGTGGGCGGCGGTTAAACGAGGCGAGTCCGGGTTGCTGCATGCCAGCACCGGTGCCGGTAAAACCTATGCGGTCTGGTTCGGTGCGCTCAATCGCTTTGCCTCTCCCATCGTGCCCGTTGAAACACTGCGTAAACGCAAACCGCCTGCTGAACCGCTGACGGTGCTGTGGATAACGCCGATGCGCGCGTTGGCCGCCGACACCGCGCGCGCCCTGGAAGCGCCGCTGACCGATTTGCTTATTCCCTGGAGCATCGGCCTGCGCACCGGCGACACCAGCAACAGCGAACGCGCCCGACAGAGCCGGCGCCTGCCGACGACACTGATCACCACCCCGGAAAGCCTGACGCTGATGCTCGCCCGGGCCGATGCGCAAACCGCGCTATCGACCTTGCGCATGGTGGTGGTCGATGAATGGCACGAGTTGCTCGGCAACAAGCGCGGCGTGCAACTGCAACTGGCCCTCGCCCGGTTGCGCCGCTGGCATCCCGGACTGATCGTCTGGGGCGTTTCCGCGACGCTCGGTAATCAGTCCCACGCCGAACAGGTCTTGATCCCACAGGGTGGCGGCGTCAGCGTTCAAGGCCAGACCAGCAAAGACCTACGCGTCGATACCCTGTTGCCACCCGCCATCGAGCGCTTCCCCTGGGCCGGGCACATCGGTTTGAAAATGTTGCCGCAAGTGGTCGCCGAACTCGACTCCAGCCCCAGCAGCCTGGTGTTCACCAACACCCGAGCGCAATCGGAAATCTGGTATCAAGCCTTGCTCGAGGCGCGCCCGGATTGGGCCGGGTTGATTGCCTTGCATCACAGTTCGCTGTCACGGGAGACCCGTGACTGGGTCGAGCGGGCACTCAAGGACGGGCAACTCAAAGCGGTGGTCTGCACCTCCAGCCTCGACTTGGGCGTGGATTTCCTGCCGGTGGAACGGGTGCTGCAAATCGGTTCAGCCAAAGGCGTGGCTCGGCTGATGCAGAGGGCGGGCCGCTCCGGGCATGCGCCGGGACGCGTATCACGAGTGACGTTGGTGCCGACCCACAGCCTGGAACTGATCGAAGCCGCCGCCGCGCAAGACGCCGTGGCGCAACGACGGATCGAACCCCGCGAATCGCCTTATAAGCCGCTGGATGTGCTGGTGCAGCATCTGGTCAGCATCGCGCTGGGCGGTGGTTTTGTGCCCGATGAGTTGTACGAAGAAGTACGCGGTGCCTGGGCCTATCGTGACTTTACGCCTGCGGACTGGGCCTGGGCGCTGGCTTTCGTACGCCACGGTGGACTTTCCCTGACAGCCTATCCGGATTATCGCCGGGTCGAACCCGATGAACAGGGCGTCTGGCGCGTACCGGATGCACGCTTGGCGCGCCGACATCGCATGAGCATCGGCACCATCGTCAGCGATGCGAGTATTCAGTTGAAATTCTGGAGCAAGGGCGGCGGTGGCAAGACACTGGGCAGTGTCGAGGAAGGGTTTATCGCAAGGCTCAAACCGGGTGACGGGTTTCTGTTCGCGGGACGTTTGCTGGAACTGGTGCGCGTTGAAAACATGACCGCTTACGTACGCCGCAGCAGCGTGAAAAAAGCCGCGGTGCCGCGCTGGAATGGCGGGCGCATGCCACTGTCCAGCGAACTGGCACAGGCAGTGGTCGCGAGTTTCAGTGCAGCGGCATCGGGTCATTTCGTCGGCCCGGAAATGACCGCGTTGCGTCCACTGCTGGAAGTGCAGCAACGCTGGTCCGGGCTGCCGACCGAGGATTCGCTGCTGGCCGAGGCGCTTAAATCTCGCGAGGGCTGGCACTTGTTTCTCTACCCCTTCGCCGGGCGCCAGGTGCATCAGGGGCTCGCGAGCCTGTTGGCGTGGCGGGTCAGTCAGCGCCAACCGGTTACGTTTTCAATTGCGGTCAACGATTACGGCCTGGAATTACTGAGTGCGACGCCCATTGACTGGTCCGTTCATCTGAATCCCGATGTGTTCAACACCAAGCATCTGTTGCCCGATGTGCTCGCCAGCCTGAACGCTGGTGAACTGGCGCTGCGGCGTTTTCGCGAGATCGCGCGGATTGCCGGACTGGTGTTCGCCGGCTACCCCGGCGCGCCCAAAAGTACGCGACAAGTCCAGGCATCCAGCGGCTTGTTCTTCGAAGTGTTCAAGCAATACGACGCCGACAATTTGTTGCTGGCTCAGGCCGGGGCAGAAGTCCTGCGGGAAGAATTGGATATTCGGCGACTGGAGCAGACCTTGGCACGCATCAACAGATTGAAATTCGACCTGCATCAGATCAAACGTCCTACGCCCCTGGGCTTTCCGCTGCTGGTGGAACGGATGCGCGAGAGCATGAGTTCCGAAAAACTGGCGGATCGAATCAGGCGAATGGTCGGTGATCTGGAAAAAACCGCTGAAACCGGGAAGGCTTGATGGGCACGCCCTACCCTGTGCGTCTGGCCGGCGAAGAACTCTGGTTGTTACCCGAGAAGGCGTTGTATTGGCCGGCACAGCAAGCGCTGTTGATCGCCGATGTGCATTTCGGCAAGGCTGCGGCCTATCGCAGCCTCGGCCAGCCTGTGCCACGAGGCACGACGGCGCAAAACATCGCAGTGCTGGACGGGTTGCTGGCCGCCCTGCCCTGTCGCCAGCTGATTTTCCTCGGCGACTTTCTCCACGGCCCAGGCTCACACGCCGTGGACACCTTGCAGGCGCTGGCAGCCTGGCGAGAACGCCATCGCGAACTGCCAATGACGCTGATTCGCGGCAATCATGACAAACGGGCGGGTGATCCACCCGCCTCGCTGAACATCCGCGTGGTACCCGAGCCTTTACTACTGGGCCCGTTTGCCCTGCAGCATGAACCGGATCCGCACCCAAGCCGTCATGTTCTGGCGGGGCATGTGCATCCGGTCTATCGGCTGCACGGCAGAGGCCGTCAAAGCTTGCGCCTGGCGTGTTTCAGGTTGGGGACGGAAATCAGCTTATTGCCCGCGTTCGGCGCGTTTACCGGCGGGTATCAAGTCGAAGCGGGCGAGAGCTGCAGGATCTTTGTCATCGGCGACAACGAAATATGGCCAGTCACGCTGTAGGTGCATCGCTTGCTCGCGATGGCGGCGACACCTTCACGTCGATGTGAATGGTAAAGCGCAATCGCGAGCAAGCTTTGCTCCTACACAGAGCGGAATCAAGCAACCGGCGCGGGAGGCGGCTCATCCGGCAGGGTGGGTTCACCGGGTTCGGTCGGCTGTTCGTTGGGGGTATCAGGATCAGGCTGGCCGGGAATGCCCCCTGCCATGTTGATTGGCGGATGTGCCAACAAGGACCAGGCCAAAACGCCAATCTGATTGGGCTCAAGCCTGGCCAGTTCGGCGCTGATTTGCGGATCGATCTTCATGGAGCACTCCTGAGCAGTGGCCCGGTTCGCTGTGCGCAAACCGGGCAGTACACCCAATAGAGTGTCTACCTGCTGAAGAATTCCCGGGAACTGTCAGATGGACGGATCAGGTGCGTGGCAAGGTGACGCCGCGTTGGCCCTGATACTTGCCGCCACGGTCCTTGTAGGAGACTTCGCACTCTTCGTCGGATTCGAAGAACAGCATCTGTGCGACGCCTTCATTGGCGTAGATTTTCGCCGGCAAGGTGGTGGTGTTGGAGAATTCCAGAGTCACGTGGCCTTCCCACTCAGGCTCGAGCGGCGTCACGTTGACGATAATGCCGCAGCGGGCGTAGGTGCTTTTACCCAGGCAAATGGTCAGCACGTTGCGCGGAATGCGGAAGAATTCCACAGTGCGCGCGAGGGCGAAGGAGTTCGGCGGGATAATGCAAACGTCGCTGGTCACGTCAACGAAGCTTTTTTCGTCGAAGTTCTTTGGGTCGACAATTGCCGAGTTGATGTTGGTGAACACCTTGAATTCACCGGCGCAGCGCACGTCGTATCCGTAGCTCGATACACCGTAGGAAATCAGCCGCTCGGCACCTTCGCCGCGCATCTGGCGCTCGACGAACGGTTCAATCATGCCGTGCTCTTGCGCCATGCGGCGAATCCACTTGTCCGATTTGATGCTCATGGCGGGGTGTCCTGAATAGCGAGGTGGAAAAATTCTGTCCGGCATCTTACTAGGCGCGCGCTCCGGGTTCAAAGCGCAGGCATTAATTCTCGCCGATCCCCCCTGATTGCCGGGCCTTGGCGTCAATAAGATGCACCGTCAGTCACGAAAACAGAGAAACCTTCGCAGGAAGCATTGGCACGTTCCGGAAAAAGGGTTAAGGTGGCGCCACTGTGCTGCTTGTGTCACTGAGAATCTCTACACGATATGTTGAATTTCGATCCAACCATCTACAAGAATTTTTCCTGCTCTTTGCACTCAGTCTCGGCCAGGGTTCTTCCTGCGTCGCAGTTATCTTTGTTCAAGGAGTTACACCATGTCTAATCGCCAAACTGGTACCGTTAAGTGGTTCAACGATGAAAAAGGCTTCGGCTTCATCACTCCACAATCCGGTGACGACCTGTTCGTTCACTTCAAAGCTATCCAATCCGACGGCTTCAAAAGCCTGAAAGAAGGCCAACAGGTTTCTTTCATCGCTACCCGCGGTCAGAAAGGCATGCAAGCTGAAGAAGTTCAAGTTATCTAACTTGTACTTGCTTTAGTAAAAAGCCCCGCCCTTAAAAGCGGGGCTTTTTTGTGGGCGCTGTTTTTCGCCTTACGCTAACCGCCTGTCGTCTATATGATTTGCCGCCTGGAAATCACATGGAAGCAGCAGGATGCCGTTCAAACAATGGAAAACGCTGGGTGCAGCGCTGATTACACTCGCACTCCCCTTCTCGACTCACGCCGATACCCGCCCCGACCATCCGACCATCATCGTCGGCATGGACACTCGCGCCACGTACCTCGCCAAAGGCCCGGACGTCCAAGGCGCCGCGCAGCTCCAGCTAATGGCCGCCGTACGACTGCAACTCTCCACCACAAACGCTTGCGGCAGCAATGAGGTTTACCTCACCCCGGACTCGTCGGGCATCCCCGCAGAGTCTTTCAGTCGAGCCCTGGACGAAATCCAGGAGCTGATCGATAACGAAACACCTGTATTGATGACGCTCTCGGCCTGCGACGGAAAACGCGCGTTTTTCGAAAAAATTCGCGAGTGCACCCCGCAAGAATGCGGCAAGCTCACGGCATCCCTGGTCGACGGAAAGCTGTATCTGGACGAGCAATATGCGCCGACCGGCAAAAGCCAGGCGTCCTACTTCCTGAAAATGCCGATGCCGTACGACAGCAAGCGCAAGGCATGGAAAGCAAAAGTCTTCTATGTCGACTCCAAGACGCTGCGCCGTGACTACTTCGTCAATGCCAAGGACTTCGTTTCAGGCAGACCCGTCCTCGCCTCAAAAACCTACTACTCGAGCGGAAAACTCGGACAAAGCTATCAGAACGATGCCAAGGGCCAGCGCCAAGGCGAGGCGATCACTTATTCCGAAAGCGGCGTTGTCATCAAACGCGCGAACTACCTGAACGATGAACTGGAAGGCTGGCAAACCACCTACCACGACAACGGTAAAGAAGCCGAATCCTACAACTGGCATCAGGGCAAACGTGTCGACGGCGAGTACCTGGAGCATGACGAAAACGGCGCACTGACCGGCCGCATCAGCTATCGCAATGACGAGCCCGACGGCCCGGCCATGAGCTACTACCCAAGCGGCAAACTCAAGGACAGCAGCACCTTCGTGGCAGGGAAGGCCCAAGGAGCGAGCACTTCTTACTTCGAAAACGGCGCGATACGCAGCACTCGTCATAACGTGGACAGCAGCCCGGATGGCTGGGTGATCAGTTATTACGCCGACGGCAAAGTGGAAGAAAAACAGTTTTTCGAGCGTGAAGTGCAGCGCAGCTACGCCACCTGGAACGAGCAAGGCATCCAGACCGTGCAATGGCAGTGGGACGAACAGCACCGCGAACAAGGGGATTTCAAGAAGTGGTACGAAAACGGCCAGCTTCAGGATCACCGCATCTACAAGGACGGCAAACTGCAGGGACCGGCTATCACTTGGTTTGAAAATGGCCAGATGAGTTTGTCGGTCGATTACGTCGATGGCCTCGAGCAAGGCGTGATGCGCACGTGGAAACAAGACGGCAGCCCGATCGGCGAATGTCGTTACGAAGCGGGTGTCCGCCAGGACGAATGCACGTAACCCGCGCCGTCAGCCCAACTGACTGAAACACCCGGCAAAGAAAAGCCCCGCAACCTTATCGGTTGCGGGGCTTTTTCATACGACCGGGTTGTTACCAGGCCACGCCAAACCCTGCGGTATAACGGGTCTTTTCCAAATCAGCATCATTGGTCCCGCTGATGATGTCCCGCTCGGCCTTGAGGTTAAGCGAAGCCCAGTCGGTGACTTTGTAGCGCAAGCCCATTTCCGCATCGAGCGAGTAATCGGCCACGCCGGAAAGCGGTTTGCCCACTTCGCCGTTGGTGAAGAATTCCACCTTCTTGCCAATCAGGTAACGGTTGTAGTCCCACTTCATGGCCACGGAATAGAAGTTGTCCTTGCCGCCGTCCCGGTATTCGTAATCGGTGCGGTTGAGCAGAGAGCCGAGCGAGAACGCGCCGAGTTCGTCATCCCAGAATTGATAGCCCGGACCGGTACCCACCACGCGCTGACGGGACAACTCTTCGACCTTGTCGCGCTTGTAGTTCAAGCGTCCCTGCCAGTACCAGTGATCCGTGAGGAATCGATCGAGGGCGTATTCGGCGCGCCAGTTGTCGGTGGTGACCACGTCATCCTGGAATTCACGGTTGTACTCACCCTCTGCCGTATGCCGCCAGCGACCATGACGGGCCGTGGTCTTGAAGCCGACATCGTAGTCGTCGGTGTCCTTCTCGGCGCGCTGGTAATCCAGCGCCATGTCGACATTACCTTTCCAGACCAGGTCTTCGACGATCGGCTTGGGCTTGAGGATCTGCTGGATACTCGCCAGCTCGACGGTTTTCGGCGCCTCGCCGTTGGCCAGGATCACCTTGCCATCTTCGGCCGCTTTCAAGGATTTGGCTTTCTCACCGTTATAGGCATCCTGCTTGACCAGCAACTCCTGATCGCTTTCCAGGGTTTTGACCTGTTTCCAGTCGATCGGGATCGCACCGGCGTATTCGGTCTGGATCAACAGTTTGCCGCCATCGAACACAGTGATCTTGCCGCTCAATTTGTCACCGTTTTTCAACCATACGGTGTCGGCGAGCAAAGGCGTGGAAGCACTGAAGACAGCGAGGCACAACAAGGTTCTGGACAACATAAGCAGATCGAAGGCTCTGGTTTGCGAAAAAAAGTCGGCATTATCCGCAGGAATAAGGCGCTAGCAAGGACTGACCCGACTATTTCTATTGAGTTCATTTCTCAATTGTCACTTCAGGACTTAATCTACGCGCGGCAAAACGAATTTCTTCAGGAACAGCGGACGTGACAGACGCGACCAGCGAAACCGAAAGCCCGGCGCAAATCCGACGCACGGCGCTCTATCTGACCCTAGCCCAAGTGCCGGAGGGCAAAGTCGTGAGCTACGGACAACTGGCCGAGCTGGCGGGACTGGGTCGTGCCGCTCGCTGGGTCGGGCGCACGCTGAGCCAGTTGCCGGGCGACACCAAGCTGCCCTGGCATCGGGTGCTCGGCGCCGGCGGTCGGATCAGTCTGCCGGTTGGCAGTCCTTCGGGGGATGAACAACGGGCGCGTTTGCGCGCTGAGGGCATCAGTATCCTGAATAATCGTGTTGATATTCAGCGTCATGGCTGGCGCCCGGTAGAGCACAGCGGTTAGAGTGCGCGCTTTGTTTCCGTAATCTTGAGGCAGACTTCAGCCCATGCCCCGTAAAACCTGGCGCGCCGCGCTCGCCGCCTATGCCAGTCCATCAACGCTCGTGCTGTTGCTGCTTGGTTTCGCCGCCGGCTTGCCCTACATGCTGGTGTTTTCGACGCTGTCGGTCTGGTTGCGTGAGGCCGGTGTGGCCCGTGAAACCATCGGCTATGCAAGCCTGATCGGTTTGGCCTACGCCTTTAAATGGGTGTGGTCGCCCCTGCTCGACCAATGGCGCCTGCCACTGCTCGGGAAACTCGGCCGCCGCCGTTCCTGGCTGGTGCTGGCCCAATCGCTGGTGATCCTCGGTCTGATCGGCATGGGCTTCTGCGACCCGCAAAAGCACCTGTCCTGGCTGATCGCCATTGCCGTGGTTGTCGCGTTCGCCTCGGCGACCCAAGACATCGCCGTGGACGCCTACCGCCTGGAAATCGCTGACGACAGCCGCCAGGCCGCCCTGGCCGCCAGTTACATGTCGGGCTATCGGATCGCAGCGCTGCTGGCTACCGCCGGTGCGCTGTTCTTCGCCGAAGGCTTCGGCTCCACCGGTTTCAACTACCAGCATTCCGCCTGGACCGGCACCTATGTGCTGTTCGGCGCCCTGATGATCCCTGCGCTGCTCACGACTCTGTTCATGCGCGAGCCCCCGGTGCCGTTGCGCACTCAATTGCAGGCCGGGCGCTACAGTTTTGTGCATCAACTGGCGTCGGTGTTCGTGCTGATCGTTTTGCTGGTATCCGTGCCGGCCATGTTCACCCAGCTCTACAACACTGATTTCGCCAGCGTGCTGTTCGGCGGCGTCAGCCTGCTCGACCTGCTGCTGGAAGACCGCGCGTTCCTTCGGGCGATTCTCTACATCACGTTGACCGCGTTGTGCCTGTCGTCCATGGGCCGCCGAGGCCTGGCGCCCGTGCTGACACCGGTCAACGACTTTATCCTGCGTTATCGCTGGCAAGCGTTCCTGCTGCTCGGGCTGATCGCCACCTACCGCATGTCCGACACGGTCATGGGCGTGATGGCCAACGTGTTCTACATCGACCAAGGCTTCACCAAGGATCAGATTGCCAGCGTCAGCAAGATCTTCGGCCTGATCATGACCCTGGTTGGCGCCGGCATGGGCGGCCTGCTGATTGTGCGTTTCGGCATTCTGCCGATCCTGTTCATCGGCGGCGTGGCCTCGGCCGGCACCAATCTGCTGTTCCTGATGCTCGCCGACATGGGCGCCAACCTGAACATGCTGATCCTGACCATTTCCCTGGACAACTTCAGCTCGGGCCTGGCGACTTCGGCGTTCGTCGCTTACTTGTCGAGCCTGACCAACCTCAAGTTCTCCGCCACCCAATACGCCCTGCTCAGCTCGATCATGCTGCTGCTGCCACGTTTGATCGGCGGCTATTCAGGGGTCATGGTGGAGAAGTTCGGCTATCACAACTTCTTCCTGATCACCGCCCTGCTCGGCGTTCCGACGCTGCTGCTGATCGCCCTGCACTGGTTCCAGGAAAGCCGCCGGGCCGGCCCGACGCCCAAACCGGAACCGGTACAGACGCAGGTCGTGGAAGAGTCGTAGGAAACGTCCCGAATGGCGGGAAGATTCCCGCCTTCAAGCCTCACCGCCGGCCGCACTTCTGTACGTCAGCAGATCTCGCCCGTACAATGCTCCGTCATTTCTCGTCATCAGCAACCGACAACGGCCAACCATGCGCACCAGTCAATTTTTGCTCGCCACACAGAAAGAAACGCCTTCCGACGCGGTCGTGATCAGCCACCAGCTGATGCTGCGCGCCGGCATGATCCGCAAACTCGCCTCGGGCCTGTACACCTGGCTGCCCATGGGTTTGCGAGTGATGCGCAAGGTCGAAGCCGTCGTTCGTGAAGAAATGAACGCCGCCGGCTCGCTTGAAGTGTTGATGCCGAGCACTCAGCCGGCTGAGCTGTGGCAGGAATCCGGTCGCTGGGAAGAATACGGCCCTGAATTGCTGCGCTTCAAGGATCGTCACGGTCGCGATTTCTGCGCCGGCCCGACCCACGAAGAAGTGATCACTGACCTGATGCGCAACGAATTGAGCAGCTACAAACAGCTGCCGATCAACGTGTATCAGATCCAGACCAAATTCCGTGACGAAATCCGTCCACGCTTCGGCTTGATGCGCGGTCGCGAATTCATCATGAAGGACGCCTACTCCTTCCACGCGGACCAGCCTTCGCTGCAGATCACTTACGATCGCATGCACCAGGCCTACTGCAACGTGTTCACTCGCCTGGGCCTGAAGTTCCGCCCTGTTGAAGCCGACAACGGTTCCATCGGCGGCGCCGGCTCCCACGAGTTCCACGTACTGGCCGAATCCGGCGAAGACGATATCGTCTTCAGCAACGGTTCCGACTACGCCGCGAACATCGAGAAAGCCGAAGCCGTACCGCGCGAAACCTCCCGCGCCGCGCCGGCTGAAGAGCTGCGCCTGGTCGACACCCCGAACGCCAAGACCATTGCGCAACTGGTCGAAGGCTTCAATCTGCCGATCGAAAAAACCATCAAGACCCTCGTGGTTCACGCTGAAGAGAAAGGCAAGCTGATTGCCCTGATCATCCGTGGCGACCACGAGCTCAACGAAATCAAGGCATCCAACCAGCCAGGCGTTGCCAGCCCACTGGTCATGGCGTCCGAGTCCGAACTGCGCGACGCCATTGGCGCCGGTGCCGGTTCCCTCGGCCCGCTGAACCTGCCGCTGCCGATCATCATCGACCGTTCGGTCGAGCTGATGAGCGACTTCGGGATTGGTGCCAACATCGACGACAAGCACTACTTCGGCGTGAACTGGGAGCGCGATCTGCCGGTTCCAACCGTGGCCGACCTGCGCAACGTCGTGGCCGGCGACCCAAGCCCGGATGGCCAGGGCACCCTGGAAATCAAGCGCGGCATCGAAGTCGGGCACATTTTCCAGCTGGGCAACAAGTACAGCAAAGCGATGAAGTGCGAAGTGCTGGGCGAGAACGGCAAGCCAGTTACCCTGGAAATGGGTTGCTACGGCATCGGCGTTTCCCGCGTGGTGGCCGCCGCCATCGAGCAGAACAACGACGACAAAGGCATCATCTGGAGCGACACCCTCGCGCCATTCCAGGTGGCTTTGGTGCCGCTGCGCTATGAAACCGAGCAAGTTCGCGAAGCCACCGACAAGCTGTACGCCGAATTGACGGCGGCCGGTTTTGAAGTGCTGCTGGACGACCGCGACAAGAAAACCAGCCCGGGCATCAAGTTCGCGGACATGGAGCTGATCGGCATTCCTCACCGGATCGTGGTCAGTGACCGCGGCCTCGCCGAAGGCAATCTGGAATACAAGAGCCGCACCGAGGCCGAGGCGCAAGCCCTGCCGGTCGCTGATGTGCTGTCCTTCCTCCAGGCCCGTATCCGCCGCTGACACCAGATAGAGAAGTCATGTTCAAGCGAAACACCTTAGGCCTCGGTGGTGCCGCCCTGTGCGGCACCCTGCTGGTCAGCGGCTGTGCCAATCACATGTCACAACGCAGCGAGCACGAGGAACGGGTCGAGCGCAAATTGCTCGATCACAGCCTGCAGATTGATGTCGGTGAGCCCAAGGTGCTTGAGCTGCCGCAACGTCGGGTGAAAATCCACGAGCAAAAGACCTTCGAAGTCACCGAATTCGAAGTCACGCGTCACTACGACCGCTACACGCCCTACCAACCCTGGCGGGAGGTCTACGAGATTCCGCTGGGCATGGTGGCCGTGGTGGCCGGTGTCGGCGCGAACGTCGTTAACGTGTTTGCTCTGGGTAATCTGCCGGACAGCGTGACCAAGGATTGGCTGAGCTACGGTTTCGCCGGGATCAACCCGTTCATGAACGTGCAGTCCCACGGGCGCGCCCAGCAAAACCTGGCCGGCATCGACGAAGTCCAGCGTGATAAACGCACGGAATACTCGAGCCTGCCGTGGAGCGAGCGCCCGGTGCAGGTCAAGGCCGGCAAGGAAACTTTCGACCTGAACACCGACAAAAACGGCGTACTGCGCATTAATCTGCTGGACAGTCCGTTCGCTGAACATGACATCAATCATCTGAGCCGACTGTTAATCACTGTCGAAGACGCCCAGGACGACGTGCACACCGACTCATCCCTGGCGGTCAGCAGTGGTTTGCGCGGCAAGTTGCTCGAAGCCCACGGCTTGATTTACGACGACCTCGAAGACGACGAAGTGAGCCAGTGGGTCCACCGGGTCAAACGCCTGTCGGAATTGGGTCTGGAAGAAGAAGCCAGCGAGCTGGAACAAAGCCTGATCGAACTGACGCGCAACGATCCGGAGTTGCAGACCGAATTCCTCAAGTCGTTGACCAAGGATGCCGGGCGGTTGGTGGCGGATCCAAACCCGAATTAAAAGCAAAAGCTTAAAAGCTTCGCGAGCAAGCCCGCTCCCACAGGGGATTTGAGGTGTTCACAAATAATGTGTCCACAGCAGATCCAATGTGGGAGCGGGCTTGCTCGCGAAGAGGCCCGAACATTCAACACTGAACTACCGCTCAAACAACTCCATCTGCTCAAACCCACCCCGCAAATCCTCCAGCCTTACCCCGACCCCCAACAACCGCACCGGTTTGCCGCCGCGATTGAATGCCTGGGTCAACAACAGCTGATAACTCCCCAGATCCCGCCCTGCCCCGGCCTGCTCCAGCGTGGTTTGGGTAAAGTCATGGAATTTCACTTTGACGAACGGCTTGCCCGGCCGATAGCTGCTGTCGATGCGCGCCATGCGCCCGGCCAGGGTTTCCAGGAGTTCAGGCAGCTTGTCCAGGCAACTCACCAGATCCGGCAGATCCACGTCGTAAGTATTTTCGACACTGATCGATTGCCGACGGTTGTCGTTGTGCACCAGACGCTCATCGATCCCACGGGCCAGGCTCCAGAGTCGCTCGCCGAAACTGCCGAATTCGCGCACCAGCGCCAACTTGTCCCACTCACGCAAATGTGCGCAATCAATGATGCCGAGCCGGCCCAGTTTGTCGGCGGTCACCTTGCCCACGCCGTGCAGCTTGCTCACGGGTAAACCGCTGACAAAGTCCTCCACCTGATCCGGCGTGATCACGAACAGGCCGTTGGGCTTCTTCCAGTCACTGGCGATCTTGGCCAGGAACTTGTTCGGCGCCACGCCTGCCGAGACGGTGATGTGCAGTTGATTGGAAACCCGACGGCGGATGTCCTGGGCAATTCGCGTGGCACTGCCGCCAAAATGCGCGCTGTCCGACACGTCCAGGTACGCCTCATCGAGGGAAAGCGGTTCGATCAGGTCGGTGTAATCGCTGAAGATCGTATGAATTTCCTTCGACGCTTCTCTATAAGCGTCCATCCGCGGCTTGACGATGGTCAGGTCCGGGCACAGCTTCAAGGCATGCCCGGAAGACATCGCCGAACGCACGCCATAGGCCCGCGCTTCGTAATTGCAGGTGGCGATCACCCCGCGCCGGTCCGCCGACCCGCCCACTGCCAATGGCTTGCCGGCCAGACGCGGGTCATCACGCATCTCGATGGCGGCGTAGAAGCAGTCACAGTCGACGTGGATGATTTTGCGTTGAGTCATATAGAAGCAGTGTTCATGGCAGGGAAATGAAGTAATGACGAGCCGGATCGGCAGTATCTCACCGACACCTGTATATAGCACCAGTACTCTGAATCTTCTTCACCGGCTGTAGGAAAAGGGTAGATGAATTTATTTTCTCAATCGAATAACACCCACCGATAGAGCTGGAACCCTTGCCACACGTGCCTTCCAGCGCGGCAGCCCTTCCCTTTTTGCAGCTAAGCGATTGAACAGGAACAGGTTTTCTCTGAATTGAAGGTTGACACCCCAGCGTTCCTCTGTAGAATGCCGACACACAGACGCGGGATGGAGCAGTCTGGTAGCTCGTCGGGCTCATAACCCGAAGGTCGTCGGTTCAAATCCGGCTCCCGCAACCAAATATCAAGAAAGGCTACTCGAAAGAGTGGCCTTTTTTGTGCGCGTCTGTTTTGTCGAAAGACATCGATCATCCGCGCGCAGACAGAAACAAGAAATCGTTCTGATTCCGAAACTTATCTCTCCCCCGTCACCGTTCGACGCTAATTCACGCTTATTTGACCTGATTCAGGATTAACCGTTGACACCCCGGCGTTCCGCTGTAGAATGCCGCCACACAGACGCGGGATGGAGCAGTCTGGTAGCTCGTCGGGCTCATAACCCGAAGGTCGTCGGTTCAAATCCGGCTCCCGCAACCAAACATCAAAAAAGGCTGCTCGAAAGAGTGGCCTTTTTTGTATCTGTTGAAAAAGTCCTTTCGCAACAATGATCTGTCACTGTGTAGTGAACCGTTCGGGATCACCAAGGCTCTGAGTTCAGACTATGCTCTGTGCCAGGCAGGCCCTCTACGACCGATGACGTGCCATCGCCGTAAACCGGTGAGAGGCGTTAATATTTGTGATTATTTTTTTCTACAGGGATTGGTAACTTGGCTCGATACCTCCATCCTGTCGCGCACAATCCAAGAGGTGATTGATGCGCGCCAACTCGTCTGATCCACAAGACACCGTCACAGCGACACAACCTATCAAGGCCGAGCGTTTGCGCCTGCTTGATCTGGTCAGCAAGTACCGTCAGCCCATAGGTCTTGCGGTCACCTTACTGTTGTTCGCTATCGCGCTGATTGCCTGTCGCCACCTGTTAAGCGAACTCGATCTGTATGCGCTCCACGACTCGATCCTGGAAGTGCCGAAACCCGCATTGATCGGCGCATTGGGCGCGACCGTCGTCGGCTTCATCATTTTGCTGGGCTACGAATGGTCCGCCAGTCGCTATGCCGGCGTCACCCTGGCACCACGCGTGCTGGCCCTGGGCGGTTTCACCGCATTTGCCATCGGCAACGCCATCGGCCTGTCGATGCTGTCGGGTGGTTCGGTTCGCTACCGTTTATATGCGCGTCATGGTCTGGGGGCTGCCGACGTTGCCCACATGACGCTGTTCGCCAGCCTCTCACTCGGCTGCGCCCTGCCCCCACTGGCCGCTCTCGCGACCCTGAGCAACCTGCCTGCCGCCTCCGCCGCCCTGGGCCTCTCCGAGACCTTGCTCGGGGTGATTGCGGCCGCGGTGCTGTTGCTGACGACCGTGCTGGCCATCGGCATCTATCGCCGTCGCCTGCCGGATCAGCCTTACCCGGATAATCTGCTGGTCAAGGCCGGACGCCGCACGTTGCGTCTGCCGGGCCGCCGCCTGACGTTCCTGCAACTGGTGATCACCGCCCTGGACGTGGCCGCCGCCGCGACCGTGCTTTATCTGTTGCTGCCGGAAGCTCCACCCTTTGGCGCCTTCTTGCTGGTCTATCTATTAGCGTTGGCAGCAGGCGTGCTCAGCCATGTGCCCGGCGGTGTCGGGGTATTCGAAGCGATTCTGCTGGCCGCGTTTGCCGATACCCTCGGCGCCGCGCCACTGGCCGCCGCCCTGCTCCTCTATCGACTGATTTATGTGGTGCTGCCCTTGCTGGTGGCCTGCGTGTTCCTTCTGATCAACGAAGGCCAGCGCCTGTTTCAGTCCCGTCAGTCGCTGCGGGCGGCTTCAGGTCTGGCGGCGCCGATCCTGGCGTTGCTGGTATTTCTGTCCGGCGTGGTGCTGTTGTTCTCCGGTGCGACTCCGGAAATCGATACACGCCTGGAACACATCGGTTTTCTGATTCCGCACCGTTTGGTTGATGCCTCGCACTTCGGCGCCAGCCTGATCGGCGTGCTGTGCCTGTTGCTGGCCCAAGGTCTGCGTCGACGGCTGTCGGCGGCGTGGATGCTGACCACCATTCTGCTGTTGGTCGGCGCCGTGCTGTCGCTGCTCAAGGGTTTCGACTGGGAAGAAGCCTGCCTGATGACCCTGACCGCGAGCCTGCTCGGGGTGTTCCGGCGGTCGTTCTACCGCGCCAGTCGCCTGACCGAACTGCCGTTCTCGCCGCTGTATCTGGTCGCCAGCCTGTGCGTGCTCGGCGCGTCGATCTGGCTGCTGCTGTTTGCCTATCAGGACGTTCCCTACAGCCATCAACTCTGGTGGCAGTTCACCCTCGACGCGGATGCGCCACGTGGCTTGCGCTCGCTGCTGGGTGCGGCCGTGTTGCTGGTGGTGGTGTCGTTGACCTGGCTGCTGCGCACCGCGCGCCCGATCATTCATCTACCCACCCAGGACGAACTGGACCGCGCGGTAAAGATCCTCATGGCGTCGGCGCAACCCGATGGCGGCCTCGCGCTGACCGGTGACAAGGCGTTGCTGTTTCACCCCAACGACGAGGCGTTCCTGATGTACGCCCGTCGTGGCCGCAGCCTGGTGGCGTTGTACGACCCGATCGGCCCGACCCAGCAACGGGCGGAAATGATCTGGCAGTTCCGCGACCTCTGCGACATCCACCACGCCCGCCCTGTCTTCTATCAAGTGCGCGCCGAGAACCTGCCGTACTACATGGACATCGGCCTGACCGCGATCAAACTCGGCGAAGAAGCCCGGGTCGATCTGCATCGCTTTGATCTCGAGGCCAAGGGCAAAGAGATGAAGGACCTGCGCTACACCTGGAACCGTGGCACCCGTGACGGTCTGTCACTGGAGATCCACGAGCCAGGGCATGCGCCGATGGACGAGCTCAAGGTGATTTCCGATGCCTGGCTGACCGGCAAGAACGTGCGCGAGAAAGGCTTCTCCCTCGGCCGTTTCAGCGATGACTACCTCAAGCACTTCCGCGTCGCGGTGATTCGTTTCGAAGGGCGCCCGGTGGCGTTCGCCAACCTGCTCGAGACCTACGGCCATGACTTGGCCAGCCTCGACCTGATGCGCGCGCACCCGGAAGCCCCCAAGCTGACCATGGAATTCATGATGGTCGGCCTGATTCAACATTATAAAAATCATGGATACGCGCGTTTCAGCCTGGGCATGGTGCCATTGTCGGGTCTACAACCCCGTCGCGGTGCGCCACTGACCCAGCGTCTGGGCTCGATGGTTTTCCGCCGTGGTGAGCAGCTCTACAACTTCCAAGGCTTGCGCCGCTTCAAAGACAAATTCCAGCCTGACTGGGAACCCCGTTATATGGCCGTGCCCGCCGGACTCGATCCGCTGGTTGCCCTGGCCGATACTGCTGCCCTGATTGCGGGCGGCTTGACTGGATTGGTGAAACGCTGATGATTCAACGCTCCTTGCGGTACGTACTGGCCACACTGGTAGTGCTGGCCCTGATTGTCGGTGGCGGTTACTGGTACCTGAAACGCCCTGCCCCGGAACCGGCCCTCGAACGGCTGACGCCGGCCGACGGCACCGTCATGACCCGAGTGATCCCTGGCACCACGCCAAAGGCCCAAGTGCTGGTGGCGGTGACTGACGAACAGAAACTCAATGACCAGCAACTGAAAACCCTGAGCCGTAGCGCCTCGGCGCAGATCGTCCAAGTGATTCTGCCCAAAGATTGCTTGCTGCAAAGCCGCGCCCTGCAATCCGGTCTGCGAGAGCTGAAAGGCCCGGCGACCCTGGTCAGCGGCATCGGCCCTGGCGCCGTGCTGGCCTGGCGCTGGTTGTCCGAGCAGAAGAACGACAAGGCCCAGGCCGTGTCGGTAGACCTGGCCCTGGAAAAAGGTGGCTGCACGCACCTGCTGCCGAAAAGCGCCGCTCACGGCCACTGGCTGGTGGCCTGGAACGACAACCCGGATGACGCCAGCGCAGGTTTCGTGCGCGACCAACCCAACGCCGAAACCAGCATCAGCGACTACGACATCAACCTGCCGCAAGTGCTGAACAACGAACTGCGCAAAATTCTGGTTGGTGGTGATAAAGCCGCTGGCGGTCTGCAGATTCCAGTGGTTGAAGTCCCGGCCGGTCAGGCCAAGGACACCGTCACCCTGTTCCTGTCCGGTGATGGCGGCTGGCGTGACCTCGACCGCGACGTGGCGGGCGAAATGGCCAAGATCGGCTACCCGGTGGTCGGCATCGACACCCTGCGCTACTACTGGCAGCACAAAAGCCCGGAGCAGAGCGCCCTGGACCTCGCCGAACTGATGCAGCACTACCGCCAGAAATGGGGCACCAAGCGCTTCATCCTGACCGGTTACTCGTTCGGCGCCGACGTCCTGCCAGCGATCTACAACCGCTTGGCGGAATCGGAGCAGCAACGGGTCGACGCAATCATCCTGCTGGCCTTCGCCCGCACCGGCAGCTTCGAAATCGAAGTTGAAGGCTGGCTCGGCAACGCCGGCAAAGAAGCCGCCACCGGCCCGGAAATGGCCAAACTGCCTGCCGATAAAGTGGTGTGCATCTACGGTGAAGAAGAGGTCGACGAGAGCGGCTGCACCGACAAGACCGCCGTGGGCGAGGCGGTGAAGCTGCCTGGTGGACACCACTTCGATGAGAACTACCCGGCGCTTGCACAGCGGTTGGTGGACATCATCGTGAAGCGTCAGGCCAAGGAAGAGGCGACGGCTCAAGAGTGATCTAAGCCCCGCCGAACAAAAAGCCCCCGCAGCCGTTTGGTTGCGGGGGCTTTTTCATTCCAGCCGTCACACTACCAATCCCCCCCTGTGGGAGCGAGCTTGCTCGCGAAGAGGCCGTGTCAGTCGACATCATTGTTGGGTGACGCACCGCTTTCGCGAGCAAGTCGAATTGCCCCACTGCCGCTCCCACAGAGGACCTTCAATATCTTCAGGACGAGGCAAGGTCCAGCCTCTTCAGAGGGGCCAGATGATAGATAGGACTCGAATGCACCATAGCTCACTTAATTTTCCTTCGCGTATCGAGCTCGCATCTCTTCGTGACTGACCATCGCATCGACCGGTTCAAACCTCATAAGCCGCTCATGGACCACAGCGTCCAATCGCAGATCATCATGCTCGTCCAACAATTCCTCGTTCACTTCAACATTACAAATCGTCGCCACTTCCGCCATTAAACTCTCACTTACCATCGTGGTGTTCGCCGTTTTTTATACGCAAAATATTGCGTCGAATTGAACCTGGACCTAGCAGCAAAACATCAGCAAAAAAAAAGCCCAAGGCCGTAGCTGTCCTCAGTCCTAGGACAAAGGACAGTCACTAACCGAGGCCGAATGAAAAATCAATCGACACCTCCACTGATCAAGCGCTCCGACAGCCTATAAACTCTCTCGCCATTCAGTTTCATTCGCTGAACGATGCCGAAATATCAGATGACGCCCACAGACCTTGTAGGCAAACTCCGAATCGTTCTTTTTAGGCACTTTGATGCCTTGTTGCGCTTTTCTTCGACGGGATAACCTCCGGACGTCGCTGACCATTCAGCGATCGGGTGTGGTAACCCGACGAAACCAGCGCAACAGCGCTTTCATCACGAATACAGGCATTTTTATGCCTGCGATTTCGAGTTATGGCAGCTGTGCGTGGGACGCCCCCGGGCGTGCCGGTTTCCTTGGTTCCCGGTTTACCACCCTGCGTACAGCTGCCTCCCTTTCGTGTGGTAACGAAGGTCGCAGCTCCTTGAACCCAGGAGTTAAACCATGACCAAAACTGATTCGTCCGCCCCATCAGATCTGAAAACCATCGGCTTCACCCCCGTCATCTACTGCTCGAACCAGGCGTTATTCAACGTCCGAGCCGGCATCCCCATCGTCGACGCATTGTCACAAGCCTCCGACCTGTTGTACCTCGCCAAATCCTTCGCCGAAGAAGCCGCCTACACCAAAGACACCGACCGCCGTGCCTGGGCAGCGCATTATCTGACGGCAATGGGCAAGGCTGTGATTGATGATGTGGTGAAGGTACTGACGCCGCGACCTGCGCGCACGAAGACTCAGTCTGAAGAAGAGCTGCCTGAAAGCAACTAACACCGCGAAACCCTTGTGGGAGCGGGCTTGCTCGCGAAGGCGTGGTGTCAGTCGATATCATGGTTGCTGGCACACCGCCTTCGCGAGCAAGCCCGCTCCCACAGGGGATCTTCATTGCACCGGCAGAATGTGGCCAGACACAAAAAAGCCCCCGCCACCTTCACGGCAACGGGGGCTTTTTGACAATGCTTACATCTCTACCTGCGTCCCCAACTCAATCACCCTATTCAGCGGCAGATTGAAGAAGCGCAAATTGCCGTTGGCGTTCTGCAACATGAAGGCAAACAGCGCCTCGCGCCAGCGGGCCATGCCTTCGAGTTTGGAGGCGATGACGGTTTCGCGGCTGAGGAAGTAGGTGGTGCGCATCGGGCTGAAGTCCAGGTCGTCGAGATGGCACAGTTTCAGCGCTTGCGGCACGTCCGGTTCGTCAACGAAGCCGAAGTGCAGGATCACCCGGAAGAAGCCTTCGCCGTAGGAATCCACCTCGAAGCGCCGGGAGGCCGGAACGCGCGGAATGTCTTCGTAGACCACGGTCAGCAACACCACTTGTTCATGCAACACCTGGTTGTGCAGCAGGTTGTGCAACAGCGCGTGGGGCACGGCGTCCGGGCGCGCGGTCAGGAACACGGCGGTGCCCTGGACGCGATGCGGGGGTTGCACGCGGATACTGCTGATGAAGATCGGCAGCGGCAGTCCGCCTTCGTCGAGACGCTCGACCAGCAGTTGCTTGCCGCGTTTCCAGGTGGTCATCAGCACGAACAGCACGATACCGGCGATCACCGGGAAGGCCCCGCCCTGGACGATTTTCGGCACGTTGGCGGCGAAGTACAGACCGTCGACCAACAGGAAACCGATCGACAGCGGCACCGCGAGGATCGGCGGCCATTTCCACAGCAGCAACATCACCGCCGACACCAGGATGGTCGTCATCAGCATCGTCCCGGTCACCGCCACGCCGTAGGCCGAGGCCAGAGCGCCGGAGGATTCGAAGCCGATCACCAGCAGGATCACACCGACCATCAGCGACCAGTTCACGGCGCCGATGTAGATTTGGCCCTGTTCAGCACTGGAGGTGTGGCGAATGTGCATGCGCGGAATGTAACCGAGCTGGATCGCCTGGCGGGTCAGGGAGAACGCACCGGAAATCACAGCCTGGGAAGCAATCACCGTGGCCATGGTCGACAGACCGACCAGCGGGATCAACGCCCAGCTCGGCGCCAACAGGTAGAACGGGTTGCGCGCGGCTTCCGGGTCGCCGAGCAGCAACGCGCCTTGGCCGAAGTAGTTGAGCACCAGCGCCGGCAGCACGAGGATGAACCAGGCACGGGCAATCGGTTTGCGGCCGAAGTGGCCCATGTCGGCGTACAGCGCTTCGGCGCCGGTCAGTGCCAGCACCACCGCGCCGAGAATCGCCACGCCCATGCCCGGGTGCACGATGAAGAAGCGCACGCCCCACACCGGGTTCATCGCCTGCAGCACTTCCGGGTGCTGGAGGATGCCATAGACACCCAAGGCACCCAGCACCACAAACCACGTCACCATGATCGGACCGAACAGAATGCCAATGCGCGCGGTGCCGTGGCTCTGAATCAGGAACAGCGCCACCAGCACGACCAACGACAGCGGCACCACCCAATGGTCGATGCCATCGAATGCCAGCCCCAGGCCTTCAATCGCCGAGAGCACGGAAATCGCCGGGGTGATCATGCTGTCGCCATAGAACAGCGCCGCGCCGATCAGCCCACAGACCACCAGCAAGGCACGCAGCTTCGGGTGCCCCGCCGCCGCCCGCCGCGCCAGCGCAGTGAGGGCCATGATCCCGCCTTCGCCCTGGTTGTCGGCGCGCAGCACGAACATCATGTACTTGAATGAAACGACCCAGATCAGCGACCAGAAGATCAATGCCAGAATGCCCAACACGCCGTCATGGTTGACCGGTACGCCATAGGCGCCGGAAAACACTTCCTTGAGGGTGTACAGCGGACTCGTGCCGATGTCGCCGTAAACCACCCCGACCGCCGCAACCAGCATACCGATCGGTTTTGCTGCCGAATGCTCGGCGCCCGCCGTCTGACTACTTGCCTGCCCCATCCAAAACTCCTACTACTCAGACCCGGACTTCTTATAAGAAGCACTATGCTTTGCCGTGCAGCATGCGCTGTTTTACTTAAGGTTACAGACGATTTGTTGACTGTAAAAATTCGGTAAAGCGTGACGGCGCGAAGCATAGCGCAGCACTCGTCGTATTTCCCTGCATAAAGCTGGTCAAGTGAGCCTCTCATCGCTAGAATTGCGCACTTTTTGATCAGAGGCGCAGCCAAGCGCCCGTCTGTCGCCTTGCCCACTTCGGCTGGAGGCGTCACCCAATACCGAGGTTAGACATGTCCACCACTCCCGCCACGGCCAATCCAAAGGTTGGCTTCGTATCCCTGGGTTGCCCCAAAGCACTGGTCGACTCCGAGCGCATCCTTACCCAGCTGCGCATGGAAGGCTATGACGTCGTGTCCACTTACGAGGACGCCGATGTCGTGGTGGTCAACACCTGCGGTTTCATCGACTCGGCCAAGGCTGAATCGCTGGAAGTGATTGGCGAAGCCATCAAGGAAAACGGCAAGGTCATCGTCACCGGCTGCATGGGCGTCGAAGAAGGCAACATTCGCAAGGTGCACCCGAGCGTGCTGGCCGTGACCGGTCCGCAGCAGTACGAGCAAGTGGTCAACGCCGTGCACGACGCCGTGCCACCGCGCCAGGATCACAACCCGTTGATCGACCTGGTGCCGCCGCAAGGCATCAAGTTGACCCCGCGCCACTACGCGTACCTGAAGATTTCCGAAGGCTGCAACCACAGCTGCAGCTTCTGCATCATCCCGTCGATGCGCGGCAAACTGGTCAGCCGCCCGGTGGGTGACGTGCTCGACGAAGCCCAGCGTCTGGTCAAGGCCGGCGTCAAAGAGCTGCTGGTGATTTCGCAAGACACCAGTGCCTACGGCGTCGACGTGAAGTACCGCACCGGTTTCTGGAACGGCGCGCCGGTGAAAACCCGCATGACCGAACTCTGCGAAGCCTTGAGCTCGCTCGGCGTCTGGGTGCGTTTGCACTACGTTTACCCTTACCCGCACGTCGATGAGCTGATCCCGCTGATGGCCGCCGGCAAGATCCTGCCGTACCTGGACATCCCGTTCCAGCACGCCAGCCCCAAAGTCCTGAAAGCCATGAAACGCCCGGCCTTCGAAGACAAGACCCTGGCGCGGATCAAGAACTGGCGCGAAATCTGCCCGGACCTGATCATCCGTTCGACCTTCATCGTCGGCTTCCCCGGCGAAACCGAAGAAGACTTCCAGTACCTGCTGAACTGGCTGACCGAAGCGCAGCTCGATCGCGTCGGTTGCTTCCAGTACTCGCCGGTCGAAGGCGCACCGGCCAACCTGCTGGACGCGGCCATCGTGCCGGATGACGTCAAGCAAGACCGTTGGGACCGCTTCATGGCGCATCAACAGGCCATCAGCTCGGCACGTCTGCAACTGCGCGTCGGCCGTGAAATCGAAGTGTTGGTCGATGAAGTCGACGAGCAAGGCGCGGTCGGCCGCTGCTTCTTCGACGCCCCGGAAATCGACGGCAACGTGTTCATCGACAACGGCAGCAATTTGAAGCCGGGCGACAAAGTCTGGTGCAAAGTGACCGACGCCGACGAATACGACCTGTGGGCTGAACAGATCTAAACGCAAAAAATACAAAAAGCCCCGCTCTCTTGACGAGATGCGGGGCTTTTTTAGGTCTATCGTTTTGTGGAGAACGGATTCGCATCATTCATCCATGAGAGGCAGGCGGGCATGCGCCACCATTCGGTCATCCACACACCGAAACAAAGTGATTACGAAGAACTCACCCGGGTCTGGGAGGCCTCGGTGCGCGCCACCCATGACTTTCTGCCGGACAGCTACATCGACCTGCTGAAGAACCTGGTACTGACCCGCTACCTCGACGCAGTGATGCTGATCTGCACCAAAGACGCGCGCCAGCACATCACCGGGTTCGCCGGCGTTGCGGCGGGCAAAGTCGAAATGCTGTTTATCGACCCGGCCCATCGTGGCCAGGGCTTGGGCAAGCAATTGCTGCGCTATGCCCTGCAACACCTGAACGCCGATGAGCTGGACGTCAACGAACAGAACCCGCAGGCGCTGGGTTTTTACTTCAAGCAGGGGTTCGAGGTGATTGGTCGCTCGGAGGTCGATGGCATGGGCCAGCCGTATCCGTTGCTACATATGCGTTTGCGCCAAGGACAACAATCGGCACGCAATGGCTGAAACAACACAAAACAACTGTGGGAGCGGGCTTGCTCGCGAAAGCGGTGTGTCATTCAACAGATAAATTGACTGATCCACCGCTTTCGCGAGCAAGCCCGCTCCCACATTTAAAAGCACATGAGGCAAATGGACCCGCGATTAACCGGCGCCCAGCAGGTACAATGCCCACCCCCTTTTTGTTACGGCCCTGTCATGACTGACCCGATTCGTCTCTCCAAACGCCTCATCGAACTCGTCGGCTGTTCCCGTCGGGAGGCTGAGCTGTTCATCGAGGGCGGCTGGGTCACCGTGGACGGCGAAGTCATCGACGAGCCGCAATTCAAGGTCGAGAACCAGAAAGTCGAGCTAGACCCGGAAGCCAAGGCTACCGCGCCGGAGCCAGTGACCATTCTGTTCAACGTCGCGGCAGGCATGGACGCGGAAACCGCCATGGCCAGCATCAGCGCCGAAACCCTGAGCGAAGAACACCGCTTCAGCAAACGTCCGCTCAAGGGGCACTTCCTGCGCCTGACCGCCAGCACCGACCTGCAGGCCAACGCCAGCGGTTTGCTGGTGTTCACCCAAGACTGGAAGATCTTGCGCAAGCTCACCGCTGACTCGGCGAAAATCGAGCAAGAGTATGTGGTCGAGGTTGAAGGCGACATGGTGGCTCACGGCCTCAATCGTCTGAATCACGGCCTGACGTACAAGGGCAAGGAGCTGCCGGCGGTCAAGGCCAGCTGGCAGAACGAAAACCGTCTGCGCTTTGCGATGAAGAACCCACAACCGGGCGTGATCGCCCTGTTCTGCCAGGCCGTTGGCCTGAAGGTCGTCGCCATCCGCCGCATTCGCATCGGCGGCGTGTCCATCGGCAAAGTGCCGCTGGGACAATGGCGCTACCTGTCCGGCAAAGAGAAGTTCTAAGACTTTTTACGCCGCCCTACATTTCGGCGCCGCTGTTTATGCGGCGCCCACTGCCGATATCAGGATTGCACACCATGATTCATAACGACGTACTGCGCAGCGTGCGCTACATGCTCGACATCAGCGACAAGAAACTCATCGAGATCATCAAGATCGGCGGCATGGATGTGTCCATGGAAGACCTGCTGACTTACCTCGACAAGAAAGAAGAAGACGAAGAAGGCTTCGTGCGCTGCCCGGACGAAGTCATGGCGCACTTCCTCGATGGCCTGGTGATCTTCAAGCGCGGCAAGGACGAAAGCCGTCCGCCGCAGCCGATCGAAACCCCGGTGACCAACAACATCATTCTGAAGAAACTGCGCGTGGCCTTCGAACTGAAAGAAGACGACATGCACGCGATCCTCAAGGCTTCCGAGTTCCCGGTGTCCAAGCCTGAGCTGAGCGCGCTGTTCCGCAAGTTCGGCCACACCAACTACCGCACCTGCGGCGACCAGTTGCTGCGCAATTTCCTCAAGGGCCTGACCCTGCGCGTTCGCCCGCAGTAATCGCGCTGCGGATTGCTCTGTAGGAGCTGCCGAAGGCTGCGATCTTTTGATCTTGTTTTTTAAGGTCAACGTCAAAAGATCGCAGCCTCGTTTCACTCGTCAGCTCCTACACAGTTCCGACACAGCTCTTACAAGGCCGAATGGCCGCTCATTCCTCGCAAAAATAGTGGCTCCGCTTCCGGCGGCTGACGACTAGGGTGTATTGACCCTCAGTTCTCAGGATTCGCCATGCACCCGTACTTTTCCCTGCAAGGCCGCACCGCTCTGGTGACCGGCGGCACCCGTGGTATCGGCAAAATGATCGCCAAGGCGTATGTCGAGGCCGGCGCGACCGTGTACGTCTGCGCCCGCGACGCCGAGGCCTGCCTGCAAACCGCTGAAGAGTTAAGTGCATTTGGCCGCTGCCACGGTGTGGCGGCGAACCTGGCCAATGAAGAAGGCGTGCTGCAACTGGCGACGCGCCTGGGCGAGCAGATCGAACACCTGGACATTCTGGTCAACAACGCCGGCACCACCTGGGGCGCACCGCTGGAAAGCTACCCGATCAAGGGCTGGGAAAAGGTCATGCAGCTCAACGTGACCTCGGTGTTCAACTGCATCCAGCAATTCTTGCCGCTGTTGCGCAAGGCAGGTTCTGAAGCCAATCCGGCGCGGATCATCAACATCGGTTCAGTGGCCGGGATTTCATCCTTCGGTGAACAGGCTTATGCCTACGGGCCGAGTAAAGCCGCCCTGCATCAACTGTCGCGGATTCTCGCGCGGGAACTGGTGAGCCAGCACATCAACGTCAACGTGATCGCGCCGGGGCGTTTTCCGAGCAAGATGACCCAGCACATTGGTAATGATAAACAGGCGCTCGCCGAGGATACGGCGCTGATTCCGATGAAGCGCTGGGGTCGGGAGGAAGAGATGGCGGCGCTGGCGATCAGTCTGGCGAGCACGGCGGGGGCGTATATGACCGGGAATATTATTCCGTTGGATGGTGGGTTTAGTCTTTAGATCGGCAGCGCGGCCTTCGCGGGCAAGCCACGCTCCCACAGGTTTTATGTCGTACACAAAATCTGTGTTCGCTCGAAAACCCTGTGGGAGCGGGCTTGCTCGCGAAGGGGCCCGACCTGTCACCGCCGATTCCGAGGTTGATCGGGTTATCATGCCCGCCTCTCCCCCGCCTCGACCCCAAACCATGACTTACAGCGTTTCCCCCATCGGCTTCGTGCGCTCCTGCTTCAAGGAGAAATTCGCCATCCCGCGCCAACCGCAACTGGCCCCGGCCGCTCGCGGTGTGCTGGAACTGGTGGCGCCGTTCGATCAGGGCGATGCGGTGCAAGGCCTGGAACAGGTCAGTCACGTCTGGTTGCTGTTCGTGTTTCATCAGGCCCTGGAAGAAAAGCCACGCCTGAAAGTCCGCCCGCCTCGCCTGGGCGGCAATAAATCCATGGGCGTGTTCGCGACCCGCGCGACGCATCGGCCCAATGGCATCGGCCAATCCGTGGTGAAGCTGGACAAAGTCGAGGCGAATCGCCTGTTCATCTCCGGCATCGACCTGCTGGACGGCACACCGATTCTCGACATCAAACCTTACGTGCCTTACGCCGACATCATCGACAACGCTTCCAACAGCATCGCCAGCGCCGCGCCGCAGTTGATTCCCGTGCGGTGGGCGGAGACAGCGCTGCAACAGGCTCACGAGCACGCTCAGCGCCTTGGCGAGCCTTTGGTTGCGCTGATCGATCAATGTTTGGCACAAGACCCACGTCCGGCGTACCAGGTTCCTACGCCTGAGCGGGAATATGGCGCGCAGTTCTGGGATCTGGATGTGCGCTGGCATTACCCGGAGGCCGGGGTTATTCGCGTCCTCGAGGTTATCCCCGCCTCCAACTGATGTAGGAGCTGTCGAGTGAAACGAGGCTGCGATCTTTTGATGTTGTTTTTTAAGAGCAAGATCAAAAGATCGCAGCCTCGTTTCACTCGACAGCTCCTACACAGCTCCTACAGGGATTGTGTCGGACATAAAAAAGCCCCCATTGCCTGCATTGGCAATGGGGGCTTTTCAGTGAGGCGGTGTTCTTACTTCTCGACGAACGCACGCTCAATCAGGTAATCACCTGGCTCGCGCATCCGCGGCGAAACTTTCAGGCCGAAGCTGTTCAGCACTTCGCTGGTTTCGTCGAGCATGCTCGGGCTGCCGCACAGCATGGCGCGGTCGTCCTGCGGGTTGATCGGAGGCAGACCGATGTCGCTGAACAGCTTGCCGCTGCGCATCAGGTCGGTCAGGCGACCTTCGTTCTCGAACGGCTCGCGGGTCACGGTCGGGTAGTAGATCAACTTGTCACGCAGGGCCTCGCCGAAGAACTCGTTCTGCGGCAGGTGCTCGGTGATGAACTCGCGGTAGGCGACTTCGTTGACGTAACGCACGCCGTGGCAGAGGATCACTTTCTCGAAACGCTCGTAGGTTTCCGGATCCTGGATGACGCTCATGAACGGCGCCAGACCGGTGCCGGTGCTGAGCAAGTACAAATGTTTGCCAGGCTTCAAGTCATCCAGCACCAGGGTGCCGGTAGGCTTCTTGCTGATGATGATCTCGTCGCCTTCCTTCAGATGCTGCAACTGGGAAGTCAGCGGACCATCAGGCACCTTGATGCTGAAGAACTCGAGATGCTCTTCCCAGTTCGGGCTGGCAATCGAGTAAGCACGCATAAGCGGGCGGCCATTGGGCTGTTGCAGGCCGATCATCACGAACTGACCGTTCTCGAAGCGCAGGCCCGGGTCGCGGGTGCACTTGAAGCTGAACAGAGTGTCGTTCCAGTGATGAACACTGAGGACACGCTCGTGGTTCATGTTGCTCATGTACGTGGGACTCCTGGAGATTGTCTGCGCCTGCTCTACGAATAATGAACGATGGTGCGCAATTGCATCGCATTCTAATGGCAGCCACAATATCTGTTAACTGGATTATTAAGATAAGGGTTATCGGTTATATAGATATGCGATTTACTCTACGTCAACTTCAAGTCTTCGTCGCCGTCGCTCAGCAGGAAAGCGTATCCCGTGCTGCGGGTCTGCTCAACCTCTCGCAATCGGCGGCCAGCACCTCGATCACCGAGCTGGAGCGCCAGTCCAGCTGTCAGCTGTTCGACCGCGCCGGCAAACGGCTGAGCCTCAACGCCCTCGGCAAACAGCTGTTGCCCCAAGCGGTGGCGCTGCTCGACCAGTCCAAGGAAATCGAAGACCTGCTCAACGGCAAATCCGGTTTCGGCTCGCTGGCGGTCGGCGCGACCCTGACCATCGGCAACTACTTGGCGACGTTGCTGATCGGCAGTTTTATGCAGCGCCACCCGGAAAGCCAAGTGAAGCTGCATGTGCAGAACACTGCCAACATCGTGCAACAAGTCGCCCACTATGAAATTGATCTGGGTCTAATCGAAGGCGACTGCAGTCACCCGGACATCGAAGTGCAGAGCTGGGTCGAGGATGAGCTGGTGGTGTTCTGCGCGCCCCAGCATCCATTGGCCAAACGCGGCATCGCAAGCATGGAAGAGCTGAGCCATGAGGCGTGGATTCTGCGCGAACAAGGCTCTGGCACGCGGCTGACCTTCGACCAGGCCATGCGTCACCATCGCAGCGCGTTAAACATTCGCTTGGAGCTGGAGCACACCGAAGCGATCAAACGCGCGGTGGAGTCAGGCTTGGGGATTGGCTGTATTTCGCGGCTGGCGCTGCGCGATGCGTTCCGCCGTGGCAGTTTGGTGGCGGTGGAGACACCGGATCTTGACCTGGCGCGGCAGTTCTATTTCATCTGGCACAAACAGAAATTTCAGACACCGGCGATGCGCGAATTCCTCGACCTGTGCCGCGCCTTCACCGCCGGGGTTCAGCGCAGCGACGAGATCGTGCTGCCTACCATCGCTTAAAGCAGAATCACCGCCCACACCAGCGCGATCATGGTCAATGCCACGAATTGCGCGGCGCTGCCCATGTCTTTGGCGTTCTTGGACAGCGGATGCAACTCAAGGGAAATGCGGTCGATGGCCGCTTCTACCGCCGAATTGAGCAACTCGACGATCAAGGCCAACAGGCAGACCGCGATCAACAGCGCTTGCTCGACGCGGCTGACGTTCAGGAAGAACGAAATCGGAATCAAGATAACGTTGAGCAACACCAGTTGCCGAAAAGCCGCTTCGCCGGTAAAGGCTGCGCGCAGGCCATCCAGCGAGTAACCGGAGGCGTTGAGGATGCGTTTTAGGCCGGTCTGGCCTTTAAAAGGTGACATAGAGTAGGCAACTGAACCAAAAAGGAGTGGGAAAGCTAGAGTAAAGAAAGTCAAAAAAGCGTGAATCTGCCGCGCTTTAGTGGCTCGAAATTGACTCAAGTTGTTGCAAGAGTAGCGCTGCCTGAGTCCGGGTGCGCACATTCAGTTTGCGGAAGATCGCCGTCACGTGGGCCTTGATGGTCGCTTCGGACACACTCAGTTCGTAGGCAATCTGCTTGTTCAGCAACCCCTCGCACACCATCGTCAGCACCCGGAACTGCTGGGGCGTCAAGCTTGCAAGGCCCTCACTGGCAGCCTTGGCTTCGGCGGAAACGCTGACCGCTTCGAACGCCTGGGGCGGCCAGAAGACATCGCCATCAAGCACCGCACGCACGGCTTTTTGAATAACGCTCAAGTCGCTCGACTTGGGGATGAAACCACTGGCGCCGAATTCACGGGACTTGACCATGATCGAGGCTTCTTCCTGGGCCGAGACCATCACCACCGGAATCTGCGGGTACTGACCGCGCAACAGCACCAGCCCGGAAAAACCGTAGGCCCCCGGCATGTTCAGGTCCAACAGCACCAGATCCCAATCGGACTTTTCGTCCAGGCGGGTTTCCAGCTCGGCAATGCTTGCCACTTCCACCAGACGGACATCCGGGCCCAGGCCGAGGGTCAACGCCTGATGCAGGGCACTGCGAAAAAGAGGATGGTCATCGGCAATCAGGATTTCGTATGTGGCCATTTTTCTAATGATCCTGTTTTTCAAACAACTCAAGGCGCAGCCACGGAGCGGCGCCAACAGGGCACGTTCAACGCCAATTACATGCAAAACGACGTTTCAAACTTTGGCCGCGCCCTAATCGGCGCCAAGCATGCCCAGCGAAGTCGGGGTGGTCAAGGTGCGTGCTCGCTACAGTTCTTTGCAGTATGGGCGACAATCAGCCGATGACCGGAGCCGTGTTCTGCACAAAAGGCATCAGCTCGGCGTGGGCCGGCGTTTCAACGTTCATGTCCAACTGGTGCTTGGCGTCCAGGTAATGCTGGCTGAACACATCGAAGTAGGCGTCCAGTGCCGATGCCGCGTCTGTATCACCCGCCAGATCCAGGCACAACGCGGCCACTTCGGCGGTGCACAGGTGCTCGCTGCGGGTCGAGCGGCGCAAGCGATAACGGGAGAGTTTTTCCGGAAGCAGGCTGAGGATCGGCAACCGGTCAAAATAAGGACTTTTGCGGAAAATCTTCCGGGCCTCGGTCCAGGTGGCGTCCAGCAGAATAAATAGCGGGCGCTTGGCGCTGTCCATGTCGACCGTGTTGGTCACACGCTCAGGCTCAACATACTCTCCCGGAAACACCAGATAGGGCTGCCATTGCGGATCGGCCAGCAGATCCAGCAGTTGCTGATCGACTTCGGTGCGCGACCAGATAAACGCATGGTTATCGCGGACCACGTCGGCGATCAGCCAGCCCGTATTGCTCGGTTTGAACACTTCCTTGTTGGTCATGATCAAGCATACGCCGGAACGCGTCTCGACCTGCGGGCGCCAGGCGCACAGGCAGTGGCTCTCGATCACCCGGCAGGCACGGCAACGCGGTGCGCGCCAGCCACGGGCCTGGATCGGCTTGATGCCTTCCTCCTCGCGCTCGTCGCGCAAGCGGGCCACGGCGTTGACCGCAAAGTGAGCAGAAAGGGTGTTCATCGCAGGCAACGCCGACAGGTAAGGAAAATCGACACAAAAACACTCGGTAAGGCAGAAAGTGCCGGCAGTTTATCAGAGCGGCCGGCGCAAGCCTGTACCGTCCGGGCCCTCTCCCCTATAATCCGCCGCCACTGAACGCACAGTCATGTGGCTGGTCGAAACCACCAGTCACTGAACCAGGAGAGTTTCATGCTGCGCCTTATCGTTCCCACCGCTGCCGTTCTATTGGCGTCGTCCTTCAGCGCTCAGGCTGCTTCCTTGAGTGAGCAGAACCTCAACAGAGAGCTGCGAAACGTCGCTGTACAAAGCAGCGTCGGCACACCGCGGGCGATCAACGAGGACATTCTTGATCAGGGCTACACCGTCGAAGGCAATACGCTGATCAACCACTTGAGCGTGCAAAGCAGCCACGCCGACAAGATGCGTGCCGATCCGAAAGCCGTGTATTTCCAGCTGGGCGCTTCTGTCTGCAACAACCCATCGTTCCGCAAACTGATGGCCAAGGGCGCCGTCATGCGTTACGACTTCACCGAAGTGAAGACCAACCGCTCGGTCGGCTCCGCCAGCTATCAGGAATCGGACTGCCCGAAAGCGACGCCGGCCAAGAAGAAGTAATCATCGGGAATTGGCGCGCCGCTGTTCATCCTCGGCGCGCAGTTCTGCCAGCAACGCCTGCAAATAACGCGAACGGCGCTCGCCACCGCCCAGACGTCGGCAGCACTCCTCTTCAAGACTCAAATGATTGGTCTCGGCTGACGACTTCAATAATCGATACAGCTGCGCATCGATCTCCAGAATCAATCTGGCCATGGTTTCCCGCCTCCCTGCTCACTCAATTCCCTGAACGGCTATCACTTTGCGTACTGCCTTTGACGCAAAGTTGTCGTGTCACGCCTGTAACTTAGTAAATCAGAGCCACAGCCACCGGGCTTGCGTTCAGACGAGCGGCGAAAGCACCTTGCAAATCGTCAATAAGCGGTTGCCAGGAAAGACTTTGCGGCGCAATGATCAAGTCAGCGCAATTGATCCCGAGAGACTAGATTTAGCGTGTTCACATTGTCTTTCCGGCCGAAAAGGAGCGGCCCGATGTACGTTTGTTGTTGCGAAGGTTTTTTTCATGCGATGGAAAAAACACAGCCTGCATGCAAGGAGAAGTTGAATGCCTTACCAACCGAATGACCTCCTCAGCCGTCATTTTGAAGAAAGCGGCCACGACCTCACCAGCAAGGTCGAAGAGCAACTCAACCTGGTTTCACCCAACAGCCCCAACATCCCGATTTACCGCGACATGATTCTGACCGTGCTGCGCATGGCCCAGGAAGATCACAACCGCTGGAACGCCAAGATCACCCTACAGGCCCTGCGTGAACTGGAGCACGCATTCCGTGTGCTGGAACAGTTCAAGGGTCGACGCAAAGTCACCGTTTTCGGCTCGGCCCGTACGCCGATCGAACATCCGCTGTATGCCATGGCCCGGGAACTCGGCGCCGCATTGGCGCGCTCGGACCTGATGGTCATCACCGGTGCCGGTGGCGGCATCATGGCCGCCGCCCACGAAGGGGCCGGCCTGGAACACAGCCTGGGGTTCAATATCACCCTGCCCTTCGAGCAGCATGCCAACCCTACCGTCCAGGGCACGACCAATCTGCTGTCGTTCCACTTCTTCTTTACCCGCAAGCTGTTCTTCGTCAAGGAAGCCGACGCGCTGGTCCTGTGCCCGGGCGGTTTCGGTACCCTGGACGAGGCGCTGGAAGTGCTGACCCTGATCCAGACCGGCAAAAGCCCACTGGTGCCGGTGGTGTTGCTGGATACGCCGGGCGGCACGTTCTGGCAAGGCGCGCTGGACTTTATCCACCATCAACTGGAGGAAAACCGCTACATTCTGCCTACCGACATGAAACTGGTGAGCCTGGTCTACAGTGCTGAAGAGGCGGTGGAGCAGATCAACCAGTTCTACAGCAACTTCCACTCCAGCCGCTGGCTCAAGCATCAGTTCGTGATTCGCATGAATCACCCGCTCAGTGACGGTGCGCTCGAACACATGCAGACGGCGTTCGCCGATCTGTGCCTGAGCGACCATTTCCACCAGCACGTTTATAACGGCGAGGAGCACGACGAGCCGCAGTTCAGCCATCTGGCGCGACTGGCCTTCACCTTCAACGCCCGTGATCATGGACGTCTGCGGGAATTGGTGGACTTTATCAACCTGCCGGAAAACTGGGCACAGCCCAAACCCCAGGCACAACAGCGCACCCGGGAACCGTCCAAGGTGACGTAAACAACAGGCAAAAAAAAACGGCCCGCTATCAAAATAGCGGGCCGTTTTCATTTAATCGTCCATCCCTCGACCGCTGAACAAGCGGTTGATCATCTCCATGGAAAACCCCCGATAAGCCAGGAAACGCCCTTGTTTGGCACGTTCGCGCATGTCTATCGGTAGATGCCCGGCAAACTTGCGCCGCCAGGTGTCTTCCAGTTGTTCCTGCCAGTTGATACCGCTTTCGCGCAAGGCGAGTTCGATATCGGTACGTTGCAGGCCACGCTGGCCCAGCTCTTCGCGAATGCGCAAAGGGCCATAGCCGGAACGGGCACGGTAGGAAACAAAGCTTTCGAGGTAGCGGGATTCAGAGAGCAGCCCCTCTTCCGTCAACCGGTCGAGTGCTGTGTCGATCATTTCAGGGAGGGCGCCGCGCTGACGCAGTTTACGCGTCAGCTCGACTCGACCGTGCTCGCGTCGCGCGAGCAGGTCCATTGCGGTTCGCCGCACTGCGACGAGTGTATCGAGTACGGCGGTCATCGGATCAATCAGATATCAGCGTCTGCCAGGTCATCAGCCGTCTCTTTGACTGGCGATGCTTTGACGTCCGGTGCTGGGGTCAGCAGTTTGTCACGCAGCTGCTTCTCGAGCTTCGCGGCGATTTCCGGATTGTCTGCCAGGAACTTGGCCGAGTTGGCCTTGCCCTGACCGATCTTGGTGCCTTCATAGGCGTACCAGGCACCGGACTTCTCGACGAAACCGTGCAGAACGCCCAGGTCGATCATCTCACCGTTGAGGTAGATGCCTTTGCCGTAAAGAATCTGGAACTCGGCCTGACGGAACGGCGAAGCAACCTTGTTCTTCACAACCTTGACGCGGGTTTCGCTACCGACAACCTCGTCACCTTCTTTCACCGCGCCAGTACGGCGGATATCCAGACGAACCGAAGCGTAGAACTTCAGCGCGTTACCACCGGTGGTGGTTTCCGGGCTGCCGAACATCACGCCGATTTTCATACGGATCTGGTTGATGAAGATAACCAGGCAGTTGGCGTTCTTGATGTTACCGGTGATTTTACGCAGCGCCTGGGACATCAGACGGGCTTGCAGGCCCACGTGCATGTCACCCATTTCGCCTTCGATCTCGGCCTTTGGCACCAGGGCGGCGACGGAGTCGACGATGATCACGTCAACCGCGTTGGAACGCACCAGCATGTCGGTGATTTCCAGGGCCTGCTCGCCGGTGTCCGGCTGGGAAACCAGCAGGTCGTCGACGTTGACGCCCAGTTTGCCGGCGTACTCAGGGTCGAGGGCGTGTTCGGCATCGACGAATGCGCAGGTCGCGCCGGCTTTTTGAGCCTGGGCGATCACGGACAATGTCAGGGTGGTTTTACCGGAGGATTCAGGACCGTAGATTTCAACGATACGGCCTTTTGGCAGGCCGCCAATGCCGAGCGCGATGTCCAGACCCAGAGAGCCAGTAGAGATAGCCGGGATCGCCTGACGGTCCTGATCGCCCATACGCATTACGGCACCCTTGCCGAATTGACGTTCGATCTGACCCAGGGCCGCAGCCAAGGCTTTCTTCTTGTTGTCGTCCATTAAAGTCCTCACGTAATCAATAAGGCCTGACGGCCAACACCTGTATAAGTAGCCAGTATTATTCCACAGCGATTCAGGATCGCCTACCCCTGATTTGAGATTTCTCCAGCGGCATGGCGCAGCAGCCCCTCTAGCGCGGCCTTCACCGTTTGTCGGCGGACCTCATCGCGGTTGCCGGGGAAGTGCTGGACCTCGCTGAATAGCTGCTCGCCGACGCCCCAGGCCAGCCAGACAGTGCCCACCGGCTTGCTCGGAGAACCGCCATCGGGCCCCGCCACACCGCTGACCGCCACGGCAAACTGCGCGTGGCTTTTGTCCTGCGCGCCACGAACCATGGCCTCGACCACCTCGCGACTGACCGCCCCCACCGTCTCGAACAACCCCTCGAGAACATTCAGTTGCAAGGTTTTCTGGCGGTTGGAGTACGTCACGTAGCCGGCCTCGAACCACGCCGAACTCCCGGGAATACGGGTGATCGCCTCGGCAATCCCGCCACCGGTACAAGACTCGGCGGTGGTGACATGGGCATTGAGAACCTGCATGCGTCTGCCAAGTTCAGCGGCCAACTGGGTGATTTCTTTCACGGTCCTCTCCTGATCGAGCTGAATGGAACCACCGTACACGAGCCAATCGCGCTGGCAAGACGCAGCGTTGATCAAAATGTTAGCGGGTCAAAGCACTGATGTAAGCCTGACAGGCCTGCAAGGCAATCAGTCCGCTGTCTCCGGCGTCGGTGATGGCGATAATTCGTTGAGCATGCGCCGGGTCAAGTCGGGCTCGCGGGGCGCCATGATCCACGCCGCCGGTGCCGGAGGCGGCTGGCATTGCACAGGTGGCGGCAACGTCATGGGCGTCGAGGAGGACTGACAGGCGCACATCAGCAGTGGCAAGACGATCGCGCAGGCGACCTTGATCACGTTGGGCATCGCTAAGCGCTCGATAATGGGTTTGTTCACTGGCCGACAGCCGCTGTTCCAGGGCCAGGCGTTTGTCCTGCTCGGCTTGTTGCGCGCTGGCAGTCGTCAGGGTCAGTTGATTAAGCGTTTCGGCGTGTAACCGGGCCTGTTCCGCCAATTGCCGGCCATAACGCCAATCCTGAACGTGCCAGGCCAGCACCGCCGAAAAACCCGCTAATACAACAATGCCCATCACCCGCCAGGGCATCAGACTGAAGGCTGGCATAGCACCGCCCTCGCCCGCGCCCAGAGTTGCAGGCGATCCTCAAGTCCGTTCAGCCCACCGTTGATCCGCCGGGTGATGCTGTTGAACTGGTCCCGGTCGGCCAGTTCATTCAAGCCGTTCTGCTCCCAGAACCACGCGGCGGATTCGGCGGCCCATTGCGGTTGTTCCAGCAATTCCGGTAGCGACAGCAGACGCTCATCGCCAAACAGGCCGAGGCTGCACTGGCGATAGTTGTCGTGCCCGGTAATCTGGATCAGGCCCCGGCCGCGGTATTTCTGGCCGTCACCGTCGGCCTCCGGCGTGTTGCCCAGACGCAAGGCCAAGGTGCCGGTGTCGTATTTGCTCAGGTATTGGTTGTTGCCCAGTTCGCGCACGTACTGCAACTGCCCGGATTCATGGCCGACTTGCGCGAGGAACGCGGCAATACGTTTCGGGGTGTTGATGGTGCGGTGAGTCATGGCTGTGTTGAGGACGGAAATGAAAACGCCCGCTTGGGAGCGGGCGTCAGGGAAAATTTGTTGCAACTGCGCTGAAGTGAGAGACATGGTTCATGTTCCATTGGCCGTTGTTTCTAACCAGACCGGCGCCAGAGGTTTACTGAAATCTTTTGGAAAGTTGGCCACCGAGGGCCAGTCACGCAGGTCCTGCCGATAATCCAGAAGTTCATGGTATTGGTCGGTGGTCAACGTCATCGGCGTGCCTGCAGCCTGTTCATCGCGGTCACGATCGACCAGCCACTGGCTGGCGGCCAATTCCTGATTCCGCCAGGCTCGGGCAACGGTTGCGGATGAACCTTGCGCAATGGCAGGCAGCGGCACGCCACCACTCGCCAGCCATTGCTGGTATTCATCCCAGAAACGGTGATTGAGAGGAACCGTTGCCCCGTCAGGCAGGCGGATGACCGTGTCAGGGTCTTCAGTCAGTTGATAGTTCATGTAATTGCCTCCTTAAAGTTCGGCGTCGGCGGTGGCCTGGATGTAATAAGACTGGGTAATGACACCGATATCGGAGTTATCGACCCAGACGCCGCGAGTCGAAGCGCCAAGCGTTCGAGCATTACCCGACGAGACTTCATCGCTCCCCGAACGCCACTGTCCTGGGGTTCCCTTGGGGGTCGTGGTAAACAGACTGAAACTTGGAATAGCCCTTTTCTCTACCTTGAAAGTCCACTGCGCCATGGGCTGAGAAGCAAACCCCGTTTGGCCCTGTCTCACAGTGGAAATCAATGCACCGTAGGGGCCGATCAAACTTCCGGGCGATATATCCTGACTGTAGGTTTTTTCGAAATAACGCTGACACAGCATTAATTCATCGCCGGGGCTACGCAGTTCGAACGGCGTCGACACCCGTCCCTCTTCCAACTGGATTTGCGCCAGGTCTATGACTTGTAAAACATTCAAAGGCAGGTCGAAGGAAAGTCGCAGAAAGTCATTGCCACTGCTGCCCAATGTCTTGCCCGCCAAGGACGGCACTTGAATCGTCGCGCTGTAGCGGGTCCACGAAGTCTTGAGTTGAAAGCTTCCAACTGGCGTCACCGTATCCACACTGCCGCCCGTTCCGAAATACTGCGAAACCGTCACATCGATCTGACGCGCAGTATCAGCCTTGGCCCAGAACGTCAGCGTTGCGGTTTTCCCTGCCAAGGTCCTGACGGACTCGATAGCCTGGGCAATTTTATGCACGCTGGCGCCCGCGCCTGCGGTGATTTGTTGCCAACGCATAAAGTAACGAGGTTCATTCGGGACCTCGGCTTGACCCAGTGCAAAATTCTGCCTGGAAATATTCACCCCGGCGTTTCCATTCCAGTCGCAACGAAAACGGTCAGCGATATAGGCCCCGGAGTACGGGCCCACGTTGGCTATCCCGCGCTGCCAGATATCGAAGTTGCCATTAATCACCAGGTTTTTACGATAAACCTGCACCGGAAAACTTTGTAGAGGATCAAGTTTCGCCAACGCTCTAATGGCCTGACTCAACTGATCATTTTGATTTTCGGAAGGCATCAATCCGGCGGCGGTGATGGCGTTGACGATTTCCAGGGTGACGGCATTGCCCCAAGTGGCCGGAATCAGGGAACCGGGGGTTCCGGCGATCGGGTTTTCATCGACAAATTGGCCGTTGACCAGCCCCGCGCTGGTTACGCTTCTTGGATAGTCCATCTTATCTACTCTGGTTATGGGGGAAACTTACAATCACGGGTTCGAACCTGGAACCTGCGGCCAATCAATCTCTGCCGGAAAGTTGGCTTGTCGTTCAAGACGATTCAACTCAACGCTGTAGAGTTTCCACTCCATCAATGCCAGTTGCTCATCATGAGTGGCGTCGCCAATATCTTCGGCATATTGAAGCGGGGCGATGCGCAGGACCGCGTCACGCAAAAGCGCGTCCCGTTTAGTCAGCACTTGATTCCTGATACCCACCAATCGGGCCTGGTCGTCCAACTGCCAGGCGTTGTCACGCCAGATATAAAACTCTCCCGGCCATGGCGTCGCGGTAAAGGCGTCGGGCAACTCACCAAGTTCATTCCATATCTGCTGTGCGCCCCCCTCTTTGCGATACACCAAACCACGTCGGTCCATCACTTCGCGCGGAACGTTGTTGATCAGCGCCCAAGTTCGGCCTTGTTCCAGTGGAGGCAATTCAAAAGACAGTTCCACGGCATTACTGGGCAGTTGAATACCGATGCCCGGCGTCACGAAAAACTCTACGGGCCCGGACAAGGCGCCCGCGCTATCAATCAGATAATTAAACATGGACACCTCAGATAAGTTTGATGCGGCCGGGATAGGCGATGTTGCGTGGGCGGGATTTATAGACGTAAAGCAACGTACTGGCAGGGTCCATCTGGTAGCTGGTCCCGGCCGGGTAGATAGGGCCGCCATTGGTGAGCGAGCTGACATATTGGGATTCCTCACCGTTGGCGGCACCAATGGTGGTCAGGCTGTCAGTCCACCGCGATCCAACCGCGCCACCGCCGTTCGCTCCCATGGCATAGGCGTGAGCGGTTCCGGGCTGGAAGGCGCCCATTACGCGACCGGCATCCACGCCACGGCCTTCGTCCAAAACCCTCAAAAACTCTCCACGATTTTCAGGGCCACGGAACGTCAACGCGCCATCGCCACTGGTCCACTTACCTTCGTTGCCCACCCGTGCGGCCTCGGTGCCGAGCATTCCCGATTGCTGAGCGTGGTCCCACAACCATGGCCATTGCGCACGATTCATCACCGTGCCATTGAGCGCGCCATAGCCACCTGGGCTGAGCAGCGTGGTCGTCTCGAAAAACGGTCGGCCCAACGGCGTGTTGTCAAACCGCCCCACCGGCCACCAACTGCCGGCACCATCGCTACGCAACTGCCACCAGTCGCCGCCGCCCATCAGCACCAGAAACGTGTAACCGGTCGCAGATAGATGGGTGTGAAATCGGATTCGATCGGTGCCGGCAGCCTGAATAACCAGACGGTTGCCGCTGTTGTCCACGCGTCGAACAATGACGTCGCGAACGCCCATGGCAACGTTGGCCGGCGGAAGCGTGATGGTGGCAGCACCGGGGCTGGCGTCAATCAACACCAAACCGAGCTCTTCTGGCGCCAGCATCTTCGATGCGGCGAGCCGGGTGACCACTGAACGCATCGGATTGCTCGCGCCGATAATGGCCTGGATCGCCTTGAGCAGTTGGCCGTTGTCTCCCTCCAATGGCGCCATTCCAGCGCCAGCCACCACACTTAAAATCTCTTGCGTAACCGAATTGCCCCACACCGCCGGAATCAACGATCCAGGCGTACCGGCCACCGGGTTCTCATCGACAAACCGCCCATTCACCAGTCCGATACTGGGGACGCTTTTTGGATAATCCATCGTTCTGCTCCCTGTAAAAAACGCCTGCATTGCCATTGGCACAATGGCTCCGCAGGTCATGTTCGAATAAAAACAAAAACGCCCACGGATACGTGGGCGTTGAGTGCGGCGGATACTTCGAACGAACTAGCCAGCGAGGTCGCTCGCCACGGCACGTATTGCGGCAATCGCGTCAGCGCTGACTTGATTGGCGAGATCGGTTTTGCCCTTGGCGATATGCACTTTGATTTGTTCTTTCGCCTTCAAACGAAGGGTTCGAAGTGTCAGCAGGCTTTCGTTGAATTGAGCGGCTCTAGCGATAATCTGGTCCGCCGCTTGTCGCGCCGTACGACCTTTGATGACCCAGGCCGACACCGACAGCGGCACCGCTTTTTTCGGGTAGCCTTCGTCCATGAAGGCCTGGGCGTCGGCGGCAGCTTGTGCATATTCCAAAGCCTTGAGCGGATCACCGGCCAATGCATTGCGTGCGCGGTCCGCTGCGGCATCGATATTGGCGTAAAGGCGCTCTGCTTCCTGCTGTTCCCGCAACGCAACTTTCTCGGCGTCCGGCGCCCATTTTTTGCCGTCCCATGAATGGGCGGCAGAGGGTTGCGCAGGACGCAAGCCATCCTCAAAGTGATGCAACTCTTGAATGACTTTCATCGAATCAGCTCCCATGACAACTGGACGTTCACCGCGTCCGAGAAATTGACGGCAATGCCAACGCTGTAGTCGGTGAGCGCCTGATGACTCTTGATCCCCATGCTCAGTAGCAACTCATCACTGTCGGCGGTGCTCGCACCCAGGGTGTGCTCCGCCTGATAGCACTGCCATAGCGAGCGCAATTGCGAATGGTCGAAGCTGGCGGTCAAGGTTGATACCGTCACGTCACTCAACACGTTGCTGGTAAACAGCACACAGGTTGACCCGGTGGCAGGGGCCCACCCGCCAGGGTTATTGCCACTGGTGGGGGATACGGGACTCAAATAGCAATAATTGCCCCCCAGCCACCCGGCCAGCGGAAACGCTACCGAGGTCACGGCGGTCGATGACGGCGTCGGATTACCGGCAACCAGACGTGCAGCGCGGGCATGAGGATCGAGCGGCAAATAGATCACGCCCGTGCCATTGACCGTCTGAGTCCAGGTCAATCGCGCTCTGTTATAGATCGTCCGGACCGTAGGCAAGGAGCCCGGCGCACCCGTTGCAACCCAAGCCAGGCACATATCCAGCGGTGTGGACGAGAAACCACCACCAGACGCTCCGTTAACGGTTCCCTTCAATGATTCAGGGGTCGTATCGAAAATACTGCCTCGCTGCATGTAAAACGTCAGCGCACCACCCACCACCTGCGCCCTCAGGAAATAGCTTGAACTGGGCAACAAATCAGCACTGCTCCACGCCGTCGTCACGTAGGTGCGCGAACGCCCCAGCTGTCCAGCCACCACTTCCTGGCCGAGGCTGATGTAGACGCCTGCAAGGATCGATACTTTACCGCCGCTCGCCGCAGCCGCTGCCGGGGTCACAGGCAAACGTGCATCGGTGGTCGCGACCGTTGGCAATGGCAGGGCCGCCAACGGCAACGCCGAGTCCAGGTTCCAACCCTTGGCCGAAACGCTCTGAATGGCTTGCAGCAACTGATCAAACTTCGTCTCGTCCGGGGTCAGCTCACCCGCCTTGATGACGTTCACAATCTCCTGCGTCACCCCATTGCCCCAACTCGCCGGAATCAACGACCCCGGCGTCCCGGTCAGCGGGTTCTCATCGACAAACTTGCCATTCACCAATCCGGCGCTAGGCACTTTCGTTGGAAAATCCATCCCTCTACTCCCTAGTCATAATTAATGTGCACCTTGGTATGCGCCGGGGCGCTGCGGTGGATCAGGCATTCCAGGGCCGAGCCTGGGTTGACGCCGAAGCGCTCGCCCCAATAGCTCGCGCCGAAACGCCGGCCCAGCAGCAATCGGCCGCCGGTGTTGAGCGTCCACATGAACTGCGCTTCCCAGGTGCCCCAGTGCGCCGCACCGAAACGCGAGCGGCCCATGCGCGGGGCTTCGAGTTCGATGATGGTGGCGTTCGGGTAGCCCTGGCTTTTGGCGATCTCAAGGTAGTAGCCGACCGCCTGGCTGCCGACCGCGAGCAAGCGACGGCGCACGGCGAGGCGGCGGTCATCGAATAGTGGTGTGGCGCCCAGGCATGGGTCGGGCAGGTCCATCACCCGCTCCCAGTCGGGCACCAATTCGCTGACGCCGGCCGGGTCCATTTCGTTGAGCAGGTCGGCGGCGCGGGCATCGAGGCGCGCCAGTTCCACGGCGATGCCTTGCAGCACGTCCTCCAGCTCCGGTACCCGCTCCGGGTCCCATGCGGGTCCGCTCGGTAGCAGGCTGCGCAACTGCGCGTGGTATTGCTCGGCGGTTCTGATCACCCCCATACGCAACCTCCGAAGGTCAGCAATTCACTTTTGTCGGCCGGCACATCGGCCAGGGGCGACTTGAGCGTGTGGTCATATTCACCGCCGGCGCTGCTGATGGCTTCGCGGATATGACTGACCAACAAAGCAACGCCCAGGTCGGCTTCACGGTTATGCAGATCACGCAGTTGCGCTTCTACGGCCGCGCGGACTGCCGTGGTGTCCGGGTTCACACTGAGGCGATAGACGACCGGCACCTGAATCGGCCGCTGCACATGCACCTCGGCAGTGACCGGGCGCAGCGGTTCGATGTAGGCCTGGACTTGCGCCAGTTGCTCGTCGTTCGGCACCGGTGGCAGATCGTCGTCGCGCATGATGAACACACTGACCGTCCCCGGCCCCAACAGGCCACCGCGGCACCAGGCACGGGTGACGCCCGGACATTCCAGCGCCCAGGTTTCATAGTCCTGCGCCGAACCGCCGTGTGGGATGACCCGATAGGAGCGGATCACCCGCGAGCGCAGCGACTCAAGGCTTTCGCGCGCCACGCCGCCACTGAGTCCCGGCGCCAGTACGACGAAGCTGTTGCCGACGATGCCGACAATCGGTTGCACCGGCGTCAACGCCAGCCCGGCCTCGGCATTGCCCAGGCTGCCGGCATCGAGCGCGACGATGGTGGTGCTGTTGAGGCCGCTAAGGGTGGTGCGTGAAGCGGTCACTTTGTAGCTGCGACCGTCGCTCGATTGCAGCAAGGTGTCGACGTCGAGCACCGCGCCGGCGCTGGCGTTAAAGCTGACGCTACCGCTGGCGGCTTGCGCGGTTTTGCGCGGCTGGTTCAGGCGCAGTGCGGCGATCCGTTCCAGGGTCGATTCGTCGGCCTTGTCCGGGAGGATCTGCTCGGCGATCCAGTCGAGGTAGCCATACAAGCCATACGCGGCGCCGCCGAGGGCGCGGGCCAGCACTTGCGCATCGGACTGGCGCAGCGAATCGCTGGCCAGGTCGCTTTGGGTGCGCTTGATCAGCACCGGCAGCGAAGGGGTTTCAAACGGCATAGATCACCTGCCAACTGTTATCAGGGTTAATGTCCAGACGTTCGCCGTCGGCCAGGGCCAGGACCGTGCGCAGGTTCAGGCGCTGGGCGTCGAGGCGTTCGCTGATAATGTCGATGGCGCTGCAGTGGCCGTCGTCGATCAGCCATTGCAGGGCTTCGCGGGCATAGAATTCGGCGTCCATCTGGGTTTGCCGGGTCAACTTGACCCGGCGCAGCAGCCACAGCCGCGAGCCGATGCGGTCGTCGGCGACGGTGGGAAACGTGTCGCCCCACCAGCCGAAACGTTCCTCGTCATCAAGGGCATCGTCATCGGCGGCGCGACGCCAGGTGAACAGGCTGATCAGCACCGAGCGGATCAGCGCGGCGTGGAGGTTCTGGCTGATAAACATCACTGACCTCCCGCCGGCACACCGGTCTGCCCGTTGCCGGCCTGAACGCCGACGTGCACGTGTTTGATCTGGCTGATGCCGCCGGCGATTTGATCGCCAGTGGAGACGATTTTTCCGGTCTGGTTGATGACGGGTGTATCGATGTTCACGGCGGTGCTGGCGCGGATGTTCAGGGTCGCGGTCTGGATGTCGATGATCCGCCCGCGTTTGAAGTGAATCTTGTCGCCTTCGTCGGTGTAGATCGCCACTTCGCCAGCGGCCAGAGACTGGAGACGATAGCGGCGGTCGGCGACCACCAGGACGATAGCGTGGGAACGATCACCGCCCAGAAACGTGGCGATCCCTTCCGCGCCGGCCAGCGGATTGCTGGTGAAACCGTAGGGTTCGAAGTGTTCCATGTCATCGTTCACTTCACCGGCGGTGAGGCGCATTTGCAGCGATTGCAGCTTGGATGCCGAGTTGGCGAGCACGACAGTGCCGCGCGCCAGGAGGCGTGTCAGTAGGCTCATTGGGTTTCCTTCAAGGATCAGGCTGAATGCGATCAAGTGTGAGAGCGGCGGTGCGACGACTCGACTTGCTCGCGAAAGCGGTGGGTCAGGCGACATCAATGGTGAATGTGAGGCCGTCTTCGCGAGCAAGCTCGCTCCCACAGTTGATCGGTGTCGTTCACAGCAGCTGCGTACGCAGGAGATTCCCTGTGGGAGCGGGCTTGCTCGCGAAAGCGGTGGGTCAGGCGACATCGATGGTGAATGTGAGGACTTCTTCGCGAGCAAGCCCGCTCCCACAGTTGATCGGTGTCGTTCACAGCAACTGCGTACGCAGGAGATTCCCTGTGGGAGCGAGCCTGCTCGCGAAAGCGGTGGGTCAGGCGACATCGATGGTGAATGTGAGGCCGTCTTCGCGAGCAAGCCCGCTCCCACAGGTTCGGCGTCAGGCGGAAGGTTTTTTTGGGGGGTGGGGATTGGCGTCGAAGGTGTGCGGTGGGGCGACTTGCAGGGTGGTGATCGAGCCTTGGGCCGACAGCGAGTACGTCACTTTGGAGATCAACATGTCGTCATCAAACCCGAGCACTGGATCCTTGACCCGCACCAGGGTGTTGTGACGCCACAAATCACCATTGGACTGCCGCCAGCCTTGCACTTGATAAGTGGTGCTCTGCGCCCTGCCCATCCGGGTGGCGCTTTCCCAGGTGGCCCGTTGTTGCGCCAGTTCGAACGTCAACTGCGTGCCTTCGTTGATCACAGTGGTACGCCGACGCTTGAAGCCAAGATCCGCCGCGACGGCTTCCACTTCGCTGACGGCCGTCCCGCTCTTCGTGTCCGTCCCTTTGTGCTGACCGATCACCCGATACTCGGAAAACACCTGGCTGTAATCCATCGGCGCGTTGGCCGACAGAATGTTCTTGCCCAGTTCCAGCACATCGCTGGCCCGTCCACCGCTGCCCGGCCGGGCCAGCACCAACCGCCCCTGGGCGTCATCGGTGGAAAACACCCGGAACAACGACAGCAAGCGGTCAATGGATTGAAACACCGTTTCCCCGGGAACGATGGTGTGACTGCTGAGCCGGGAGGTCTCGGGAATCTCACTGACCACGTACACGCTGTAGTTCATCGCCAGCGCTTCGACGATGCTCAGCAACGACTGTCCGTGCCACTGGTTCGGGCGGTTGGTTGCGGCGCAATCCACCAGGTCCTGAGTGTTGGAGCTGCCTTCGATGCTCAGGCTGATCTGTCGCCCGTCATAACTGATCGGCGCCTTGAACACATAACCGGTGAGCACCAGATCCTTGCCGATTCGCACCTCGCAACTGTCCCCGGCCTTGATCCGCTGATCCACAGTCTGCCCCGGCCATTGCCAGGTGATGTTGAGTTTAAACATGCGGAACTGGCGCTCCAGATCCGCCGTGATGTCCACGCTTTTCCAGCCACCGTAGTCCATCCCGCCGACGGTCAGCGTGACACGGCTATCCATCTCGTTCATGGCTCACTCCCCGGAGACTTTCACTTCGTTCGGCAAGAACCCCGGATGGGCAATACCGTTGCGCTGGGTCACTTCGGTCACCCGGGTCGCATCGGCAAACTGCTTGTAGGCCACGACCAGCGCCGGAAGGCTTTCCTGGAACGACTTGTTGACCTGTCGCACACCGGACGACGCCACGGCTTTGAGGTGCGCAATCAGCGCCTGCTTCACATCGTCGATGGCCTGGTAATGCGCGGGCCCGGCCTTGTCCAGCATCGGGTTGATTGCCTCGGCCAGAGCCTTTTGCAGCACTTGCAGATCGTTGGTGACCGGCACTTCCTGGCGGGTGACCGGTTGCATCGCCTGATGATCCAGCGACGGTGTCGACGGCGTCTTCACCGGGGCCGACGCCACCGGCATCGACGCCACCCATTGCGCCACTTTGACCAACAGCGTGTCCTGCACCAGATCGGCCATGGCTTGTGCCGCGGCGGTGGTGTCTTTACCCGTGGTGAGCTTTGGCGCATCGGCCTTGCGAATGGCTTCGAGCTGTTGGGAGACGTCGGCAATCACGCCACGATAACCTTCCTTCGCGAAGTCCTTGAGCGACTTGATGTCGCCGAGCAACCCCTTGAATTCCGCCGCCACTTCCTTGGGCAACTCCTTGACCGCTTTGACCAGCTCGGTGATCTGCCGGTACTGCTCGATCAACGGTTTGAGCTGCTCCTTGATCACCTCAAAAACGCCGGTCAGGCTGTTGCGCAGATTGGCGATGCCGATCCGCGCAGCCTTGATCAGCGTCATCGCCTGCTCGAAACGCGCCACCGCCGAGCCCAGCAACGTATCGGCTTTCGCCAGCAGCACCTTTTGCGTACTGACCGTCGCGGTCGGAAACGGCAGTGGCTGATCGGGATAAAACTTCAGGGCGAACGTCACCAGCCCGCCGTCCTGGCGGGTGTGGGTCATGTCGCATTCGCCGACCTTGACCTGCAACCGCCCCAGCCACGGATGCACCAGTTCACCACTACCCTGCTCCAGCGCCTTGAGCAGTTTGTCGCGCTGCTCCAGGCAATCCGGACCGACGATGAACGCCGTCAGATCGTGGGTCTTGGCCTGCTGGCCCAGGTCCTCGAAAAACGGCAGGTCACGTTGCGGGTATTCGTGCAACTGACCTTTACGACCGACCGGGGTTTTCGCCTGGTCGACCCAAAAACCGACACCCCGAAACGATGCCGGCAACAAGCGGTCACGCCAGTTCATTGGAACCTCCCACAGACAGCGAGCGATAGCCGATGCGCGACGAGAGCGCCAGGCCCGGTTGATTGGTTTGCGGCTGATCGGTACGCAGGCCGGCCGGCGCGTTTTCGAAGCGCACGGTCAGGCCGCCCTCGAGTTGCGTGCGGTTGTTGGCGGCGCTTTGCTGAATCAGGGCGCTGGAGTTTTGCGTCAACGAACCGCCCTGCAACGCACTGCTCGCCGCTGGCGCCGGGCTTGCACCAAAGAACGCTGGCGCCAGTTCACCTTTGCCTTCGGCATTGGTCTGGCGTTGCGCCTCGGCCAGGCCTTCGACTTTGCCGGTGACCTTCGCGACCAGCCCGGCGAAGCCGCCGTCGAACAATTCCTTGATCGGCGCAATCACGGTTTGCAGCTTCTGCCACAGCTCGCCGAACCACTCGGTGATCGGCTCCCAGTTCTTGATGATTTGCCCCAGCGGCGACCATTCGAACATCCCGTGCAGAAACTCCAGCACCGGCGCGGCCAAGGCTTGCACCACACCCCACAGCGCCGAAAACACTTCGCTGATCGGTTGCCAGTTCGCCGCAATCTGCGCCATCGGCGACCACTCGAACACACTGGCGAAGAAATCCTTGGCCACTTGCGCGGCGGCTTGCAGACCGGCCCACAACGGATCGAAAAACGCGCTGATGGCGCCCCAATTGTTGATGATCATCCCCAACGGCGAGTAGTCGAACACCGTGCCGAAGAAATCCTTGATGACCTGGGCGGCCGGTTGCAGGGCGGTCCAGATCGAACCGAAGAAACCGGTGATGGCCCCCCAGTTGTTGATGATCATGCCCAGCGGCGTCCAGTCGAACAGGCCTTTGAGGAAATCGATCACCGGCACCGTCAGGGCCTTGAGCAATTCCCAGATCGCCGAGAACAGACCGGTCAACCCGGCCCAGTTGTCGATGATCATCCCGTACGGTGTCCACGAAAAAGCCGTTTTCAGGAAGTCCACCACCGTCGCGGTCATGGCTTGGATGCCATCCCAGAGACCGGAGAAAAACCCGGTAATCGGCCCCCAATTGGCAATCAGCATGCCGAGCGGTGTCCAGCTAAAGACCGTGCTCAACACCGTCATGGCCTTCGCGGCGACATTCTTGATGCCGTCCCAAAGGTTGACGAAAAACGCTGAAATCGGCGTCCAGTTGGCAATGATCAAACCGGCGGCCAGCGCCACGCCCATCGCAATCAACATGATCGGATTGACCTTGAGCACCGAGCTCATCAGGTCAAAAACCTGAGTCGCCCCGGTGACCGCAGTTTGCATGGCCGAGAACGCGATGGCGGCCGTCGCCAGCGTCTCGACCAGTTTCGGGTTGTCGGCGACCAGGCGCCCTACCCCCGTCAACAAGGGTTCCAGCCCCACCACCAGCGTGGCGACCGCCGGTGCCAACGCGGCGTCGATGGAGGTCGACACCTTGGCCATCGACGCGCTGAAAATATTCATGCTTTGTGCGGCACTCTCGGGTGCGCTCGGCAAATCGACAGCCTTGGCCGATTCACTGACCTCGGCCAATTTGCCCTTGAACGCATCGGACGCCTTGATCCCGTCCACGAACGGCGTGATCACGCTACCGCCCTTGAACAGACCGCTGATATCCAGCTTGCCGAGGCCAGCCTGTTCGAGGTTTTTCCTGAAGCTGTCGACCTTGGAAACCAGGCCGGCCAGCTTGGGAGACAGTTCATCGATGCCGGTCAACAGCACCGATTTTTTGAGCGTTTCTGTGTCTGCCATCACTGCACCTGCTGCATCGCATTGATCCGTTGCGCGTGCTCCAGGGATTCCCGGAGCACATCCAGTGGCCTGGCCATCATCTGTTCGGGGTCAACCTTCCAGAACCAGGCCAGGTCATAGGCGACTGCGATCAGGTCGGTGATGGCTCCGACGCCGCACTCATGAAAAAACTCGCGACGGCCCAGCTCAGCGCGTTGAGGTCAGCCAGGTCCAACTGGTTGACCGACGACGGTGGAATGCCGGCGCAAACCGCGATGTATTTGGCCGCGACGTCCATGTCCAGGCTGACTTCTTCGCTCTTGTCGATCTTGTACGGCAGCGCCTTGATCGCCCGCACTTCCTGCACCGTCGGACGGCGCAGGGTGAGTTCGGTCAGAGGCTCGCCGTGGGCTTCGATCGCAACCTGAAGCTTCACGGCGCCGCTCATTGCCAGGTCCCCTTGACGCCGTTGAACACCAGCGAGATCGAGGCGTCATCGCCCTTGGACGCCGGCTCATCGACCAGGTAGGCGCCGGCCAGCACGTAGACTTTGCCGTTGCTGAATTCGCAGGTGACGGTCATGTCCACGCCCGCCACCAATTGCTTGAGCGGGAAATCCGGGGTGTGCAGCGCCGTCACTTTGAACGACGGCGCAATGTCGGTTTCCTTGTAGAAACCCGGTACGACGGTTTCGCGTTTGGTGGACATCAGTGGCGCTTCGCAGCCGCCATTGATGGTCAGTTGAGCGCCGTCCACTTTGACGTAGCAGGTGCCCGCAATCAGTTGACCCATGGTGTTTCTCCCTTCAAATAAAAAGCCCACGCGAGGTGGGCTGAAATCACACGTTCAAGCGCGGCTTTTAAGCGGCGTCGTCGTACTGCAAGCGGAACTGGTTGAGCAGTGCGAACACGCGCAGGCCGTTGATGTAATCCGGCGGGAACAGCACGTTGACCCGGCTCGGGTCCTGCACGTCGCGCTCGACAATCAGGTGCTCGGCGAACAGCTCGGCGTTTTCCACGTGGCCTTCGAGTTCGAGCTTGGCGTACTGGGCAATCAGCTCGCCGCGAATGGTGCTCGGGGTCACGATCGGCTGGCCGGCGCCGAAACGGGTGCCGTCGGAGGCCAGTTTGTGGCGCCCGTATTTGCTGGTGATCACGCTTTGCAGACGACGCACGATGAACGCCGACTGGTGCATGGTTTCGCTGTCCAGGTAGGAGTTGTCGGCCTGGCCGTAAGCGTTTTTCTGGTAGGTGGTGATCGAACGCTGGATGCGCACGTAGCCGCCTTCGTAGTACGCAGTGGCGATGCCGTAGTTGAGCAGCGACTGACGCTCGGTCAGGGTGAAACGCTCGCTGGCCGGCGCCGGGTCGAGACCTGGCAGGCTGCCGCTTTGGGTCGGACGGCTGGCGTCGGCGGAGATGAACACCGACGTGCGTGCGGCCAGTGCAGCGGCCTGGACCCAGAACGGTTGCGGTACGCCCGGTTCCAGGGCCTGGATGGTCATGTGTTGATCATTACGCGCCTGACCCGCAGCCACCAAGGTGCCGATGGTGCCGCGCTTGGCGCTGTAGACGTGACCGAACAATTGCTTGGCCCAGGACCAACGACCGGTGCTGTCATCCATGACGGCTTGCCAAGTGTTGAGGGTGCTCAGATCCGAAAACGGCATGCAGATGAACTCGAACGGTTCATCGCCCAGCGCTGCCACGGCAGCCACTTGATCCGGCACACCGGCGCCGCCGGTCATGGCGGTGACAGCAGCGGTCAGGCCGGCAGGGGTTTCTTCGCCGTTGCTCTTGCCCAGGCGATTGAATTGCAGGCTGATGTCGTTGCCGCTGTCGCCGGTCCATTTGGCGCTCAGGGTCACGATGCCTTCGACTGCGGCAGCGCTGACCGGCAGGTCCGCAGCGGCATTGATTTTCAGTGCCAGTGCAGTGGCGGCTTGAGCAGCGGTGGCGCCGTTGACGATGGCCGCTTGAACACGAACGCCGCCGACGTAGAGGTTGAGCACGCCGCTCTGGGTCGCGGTGCCGGTGAGGGTCAACACGCCTTTGGCAATGCTGCCTTCGGTGTTGTGCAACGGCAGGCACCAGAGCTCGCCGATCGGGTCGGTCTTGCGCCAGGTTTCGTACATCGAGGCCAGCATCGAACCTTGGCCGCCAATGCTTTTGGCCAGCGCAACGCTGGACACCAGCACCAGTTTGCCGGCGTCGGCCGGGGCGATGTTGTCGTTGACCTGAGCGACGATCAAACGGCGCATGGCCGACGACGCGCTATTGGCCGCCGAATTGTCCATCTCGGCGTAGAACAGCGGAACACGAATGTCCGCGGGGATGTTGCTGAATCCGATCGCCATTATTTGGCTCCCTGTGGTTTGGCCGCTTTCACGGCTTTGGTAGTGATATCGCCATCGGCCAGACGACGACGCCACCAGGCGTTGTCCGGCACTTCACGGCCCTCGAGGGGCAACAGATCGCCCGCTTCCGGGTCCGGCACGACACGGCCTGGGGCCGGCAGCACGGTGATGCGTTTGCTCATGGGGTTACATCTCCAGAGAAAGTCAGTTCCAGGCGCCCGTCGGGGCCTGGGCGTTGCAGGTTGGGGTCCGCCGGATCAATCGCATCGACCCGCACGGTGACCCCGGTAAAGGACGACAAACCGTCCAGTTCACGCTCGTGCCAGCTCTCTGCCGGTTGAGTGGGCAGATTGCGGCCGAGCTGGAATTCGGCGAAAAAGCGCAGGCGATACAACGCGCGGCTGGCGTTGATGGACAGCAACTCACCGCCGTCGTATTCAATGGCGTCGTAGTCCGCGCCAGGCTTGAAACCCACCAGCGCGCGCCAGAGTTCGGCACGCAGGTCGTGCAACAGATCCAGCGCTTTTGTCGCGTCCGTGGTGTCGAGCACCAGGGTCACTTCGAAGGTGTCGCGGATGGGTTGCAGGGCCAGGTTTTGCGCGAGGCTTTTGCTCGCCACATCCGTGAGGGGGACGACGTAGGCGCACGGGGTGGTGAGTGGGGTGTTGGCTTGTAACGTGGTGAGGTCGATGCCCGCCGCGATGCGATTGGCCAGGGTTGGGCATTGGTCACGCAGTTGCGTGAGGATCGGAGTGATCTTCATGAGGGCGCTCCAGGATTTATGAAAGACACGCCCCAGGTAGGAGCCGAGCTTGCTCGCGAAAGCGGTGGGTCAGGTGACATTGATGTTGAATGGGCCGCCGTCTTCGCGAGCAGGCTCGCTCCCACAGGGCATCTCGGTTGTGCGCAAGTGCTGTGCATGGCGCAGAGCAAACTGTGGGAGCGAGCCTGCTCGCGAAAGCGGTGGGTCAGGTGACATTGATGTTGAATGGGCCGCCGTCTTCGCGAGCAAGCCCGCTCCCACAGGGGATCTCGGTTGTGCGCAAGTGCTGTGCATGGCGCAGAGCAAACTGTGGGAGCGAGCCTGCTCGCGATAGCGGTGGGTCAGGTGACATCGATGGTGAATGTGAGGCCGTCTTCGCGAGCAGGCTCGTCCCACAGGGATCTACTGTGTACTCGCGACAGGTTTGGGTCAGACGATGGCTTCAGCGCCGGGATCGATGCAGGTCGCGTCGATCATGCAGCGATAGCTGCTGGTGCGATCGCCGCTGGCGGTGACTTTGTCGATCGACCAGCGACCGCGCATGAAATCCGGCCAGGTGTCATCCAGCAGGACCAGACCTTCAGCCGAGAAGTCGGGATTGCCCGGGCAGCTGATTTTCACCTTGAGCTTTTCACGGGCCATTTTGCGCACTTCACCTTCACCGACCGCCTGCGCTTCTTCGGCGTTCTGGCAGCTCAGGCGCAGGGTCTTGAACGGCGCGAACCCGGCTTCAATCACCTGCAGCAAACCGGTTGCAGCATCACTCCAACTGATCTTGCAGCCCTGGGTTTTGGCCTTGGCGCTGTCATCAAGGGTCGCGGTGATAAACCCATGGTCGCCGGGGCGGTTGTTGTGGGTAACCGACAGTCTGACGTCCGCCAATACCTTGCCCGACAACGATTTGAGTTGACCCGGCCGCGCCAGCACATACAGTTCATTAAACGGTTTGGCGATACCGCCGTACCGGGTCGCCACGCGTGAGATAAAACCCATGTCAGTTTCATTCGACTGGTCGATGTGCGCGATTTTTATCAACGACAATGACGGGTCCACCCTCGGCGAAAAACCGTATTTGGCCGTCAGTTCGCGAAACAAGGCGCCGAGGGTCGTCGGGCCATGACTGGCCGAGCGGCGCTGCTGGAATCCAATCTCGTCCGCCGCACTGAATGGCGCAGCGGTCGCCACCAGCGACACGCGAAACGGGAACAGCGTCGGCGTACGCCGTGCCACCACAAACTGGCCTTTATCCACCAGCCCGGATTCCAGATACCCCACGCACAAACCGATTTTTCCACCCAGGCTCGGCAGCCCTTCAAGACCTTCAAGGTCGAGCACCAACGTCAGTTGATCGGACTCGATACCGGCGGTATCGATGTGCTCCCAACTGATCAGGCGCTGATTGATCAGGGCCGCGTTGGCCCCGTAGATTTGTATCGCTGGCGTGAACCCGATGGCCATGTAGCCTCCTTAATCCCAAGCCGTGACCGGCGTTTTCGCTGCGGGCCTGGATTCAAGTTCCGGCAGCACCACCCAGACACCTGCGGGCAGTACCGGACCTTGCTCGGCCAGCGTCGGGTTGAGGCGCCACAACGCTTCTTCGGCTGCGTCGTCACAACGCTCGGTTTCGCGGTAGAGCAACAGATTCACCGAGTCACCGGCAATCGTTCGTACCTTACGCATTGACGTATTCCCCCAAGTTAATCGACCAATTGATCAACATCGCCGTGCCGTCATCAATCACACAGCTTTGGGTTTCCGTCACATCGTCGACCCGCCACAACCCCCAGTTGCGACCAATGCCATCAACCAGCGGCAGCGGGATTCGCAGCGCCTGCAAAGCGCGCAATTCATCGAGCCGGTCCATGGCCACCGCGTACATCGCCTTGCCGGTAATCGTCAGGGTTTGCAGGCCTTGGCCGGTCTGGCTGGACTTGGGCTTGCTGGTCAGGATATCGATCTTCACCCAGCCACCGTCGGACTTGCGCACCAGGCCGTCATAGGCGAAGTTGCTCGACAAGCCAAAAATGAACGTGCCGAGTGCCATTTGCTGCCTCATCAAGCCACCCCATCGGTCAGGGCCGTGTCACGTCGCACGGCGAGTTGATTGGTCGTTGTCATCAGGCCGAATTGCCCGGAAATATGCTGCACCACCAGGTTGGCCAGTTGAGCGGCGCTGGTTTGATCCTGACCGTTGATGTAGATATTGGCGGTGAGTGCGTTTTGCTGGCTGGTTGTCTGAGTGTTGGTCAGGTCTTTGCTGACCTGTTCCGGTGACAAGAGTCGATCAGCCCCGGTGTAAACAGACTCTCCCAGCGCTTCACCGCCCTTGCTGCCGAAGTAGGAACCCACCAGGCCACCCACCAAAGCCCCCACCGCAGTGCCCAGGACTGGCACGGGAATGAAGCTGCCAATCAAGGCGCCAGTTGCAGCGCCGGCATAACCTCCGGCGACTCCGCCAACACCCGAACCGACAGCGCCGGCAGCAGCTTTGTAATCGCCGACCATCAGAGCTTTAACCCCGTCATAACCTGCATTGGCCAACACCAGAGGCGCACCTAACCGGCCGGTGAAGGTCTTGGCCCTGGCCATGGTCGTGGCCAGTCGATTACGTATCGTAGGACTCGGAGGTGGCGGACCAGAAGCCCCCGGCGGCAGAAAGCCGGGGTCCGGTTTGAACAGTTCTGTGGCGGTGGAAGAGACCACCGATGTCAGTTTGTTCAGGATGGGTCCGCGCAACGGCGTTGCGACCGCAACGCCCAGCAAGGTCAACGCGGCGGTGGCTTTCGGCAAGGCCTCCACCACGGAGCTCACACCACTGATTACCGTGTCGGCGCCGAGCATCGCGAGCTCGGTAAACGGCGCCACTGCGTTTCCGATCGCCGTATCAAGTCGGGTCAAACTCGCGTCCAGCGCATTCCCGCGCCCTTGCGAGGTGTTCCCTCGGGCTTCGGCGGTTTGCGCCATCGAGCCCTTGTCACCGTCGCCCTTGTCGGAGGCCACTGACAAGGCAGTCTTCAGTTCCTGGGGCGACTTCAGCAATTTGCCGATGCCCTCGTCGCCCTCGAACAGCGTCTTGATCAACGAAGTCTGTTGCTCAGCCGGCTTGCTCTTCAGGGCCGCCAGCACATCGCTGATCGCCCCCGGTGCATCCGTGCGCATTCGGCTGGCGAGAGCCCCGGGTTCGATATCCAGTTGAACCCAGGCAGCACGTTGCTCTGGCGTGGCGTTGTCACCTTTGCCGAACGCGGTGCCAAGGGTTTTCAACGAGGCGCCAGCTTCTTCCTTGCCTACGGAAGCACTCAGCAGGGCCGCGGCGATCGCCGCCGCTTGTTCAGGTGCCATGCCGGCGGCCAAACCTGGCTCGCCGCCGCTCAGTACGACCGAACCAATATCTGCTGCTGACGCTTTCAAATCGAGACTGGCGCCGAGGCGGTTGGCCGCGTTGCCCAGGTCGAGGCTTTTCGCTCGATCAAGGTGTAACGATGTGCGCCAACCCGTCATGAGTGCGCCGGCGTCCTTGATATCGAGCTTGTACGCCGAGGCCATGATGGCGCTGTCGCGTGTGAGATCCGTCAGCGTCTGTTTTCGGTCCTGCGGTTGTACGTCCTTGAGGACCCGGGCATCAACCGCCGCCTGTTGCACCTGCACCAGTTGCACCCCTGTTGCGCCACTGGGGGCGGTGCGCTTTTCACCCGCTATCTTCTGGGTCTCATTGCCCAGTTCCTGAAGCTGATCCGGGGGCAACTGTAATTTTTGATTCAGGTCGACGAGGGCCGACTGCGCCGCCATTGCGGGCCTCAATTCCTCTGGCGGCGCACGCTGGTCAACTTCAGCCTTGAGCTTTGACTTTGTCTCACTGGCTGGTGCAGGCGCCGATGCATTGGCCTTGAGCAATGACTGCTGCGATGACAGTGCACCGTTCAACGACGCCAGGGTTTCACGGAGCTTTTCCTGCTCGACCACCAACAGACGGATATCGAGGCTGGCCATTGTCAGTGCCTGGTTCAGCCCCGCCAACGGGTCGTCGAAGCCGACAAGCCCCGGCGTTTCAGAGGCGCTGCCCAGTTGCGGCAGCTCAATGCGATTGAGGTCCGCACCGTGCAGCGAATAGTCACTCTCTGCCATCCCGCTCTACTCCTGTTTCACGCCAAGGCGAGTGATCGCGATGTCGTAGCGGCGCAATGCCTTGCCGGCGTCCCACTCCAGAATTTCCGCTTCACTTACGTGGTAAATGAGCGGCACGACATCGAGGATTACTTCGATGTCGCGCTCCGAAAGAAGTCCGCCGGTTTGTTTAAAAAATCGTCGATGCGTACCTGAAGCTGTGTCCAGTCGGGCACGGTCAGCAGGTCCAGATCGGGCAGCATCAGCCCGGTGCAATGGGCGGTGATGAACTCGGCGCGCTCCTTGGCGGTTTTCAGTTTTTTCATCGCCTTGGTGGCGCGCAGTACCGGCATTTCCAGGGTCAGCGCAGTCATGCTGCGGCCCGCTGCGGTGAGCGGTTGCAGCAGGTGCACTTGATCGGGGTCTGCCGATGGGGCGCCCTGCTCGTCCTGCTCCAGAAAGTACGAAGCCGGACGGGTCGACATTTCGTGCACGTACTGGGCGATGCTCACGTAGTCCGGGCGTTTGAGTTGGTCGAGTTCCTTGACCGACAACCCGGTGGCCAATTTCGCCAGTTCGAAAAACTGATCGTCCTCGTCGTCACCGGCACGGGCCAGGGCCTCTTTCTGTGCGGCGTAAAACAAGGGTTTGAGCTGAATCTGCTCGATCTGCGCCTGATTGTCGGCGGTGATCGGCGACAGCAAGACGTGAACAGGAGGCGTCCAGGACATGAATGAATTCCTTGGTGGATCGTGGGGAGGTGTTGCGTAATGCAGATTGGTGAATGCGAATATCAAGGCCAGTGAGCCTCCCCTGTGGGAGCGGGCTTGCTCGCGAAAGCGGTGGGTCAGCCAACGTTGATCTCGAAGCTGACGGCCTCTTCGCGAGCAAGCCCGCTCCCACAGGGACTGCATTCAACCGAGTGGCATAAGGGATGTTGCGGGGTTTACGGCAGCAACACCGCGCGGCGAGCGTCGCCGAGAATGTCGACGCCGTTAAGCATGAACTTCTGGGTGCGCACGTCGATGTCGATCACCGGGATGCCGTTTTCGAGGCGGTTGTAGGTGCGGCAAGTGAACTCAAGCGCGGTGGTCGGCTTATCCGGCATCTTGAGTGTTGTTTCAGTGAGGGACTTCAGCTTGCCGCCGATCGTGTGATAGGTGAACCAGGTGTTGCCGTCCTGATCCTGACCGGCTTCACGCACATTCAGCAGAATGTCCTCACCCAGCGTCACGCCGAGGGCCAGCATGACTTCCGGGCCCATGCCTTGCAGGGTCAGCGTAGCCGTCAGCACGGTGGCGCTTTTGGCCATGTCTTCACCGATAAAGCGCCCGCCCGTCATGGTTTCCATGTTGAAGTCGATCTTCGGCGGGGCGAAACTTTCCACAGTCGCCGACAACGGCAGGCCTTGCAGGGTGGCCGCGATGGCCTGTCTTACGCGGTTGGTAAACATTAGAGAACATCCTCCAGGAACTGCTCGATGATTTCATCGCGGGCGTTGAGTTGGTAAATCATGTGTTCGTTCGGCGCGTAGCGGCCGTAGTCGATGACGATGAACCAAGTGCCGTTCTTGTACTTCTCGACGCTGTTCAATTCCGGGTGCAGGTACACGCTGCCGCCGGGAATGGTTTCGTCGGCGACCAGGGTTTGCAGCCAGTCGTTGATGCGCTTGACCTCTTGGTCCATGAAGGACTTGGTCAGATTCTTGGCCATGGCTTTCTGGCCGGCCTTCACCAGCTTGCGGCTGATGGCATCTTCCAGGCCGACGTAGCTGATGAACTTGCCGGTGATCGAACGGTTACCCAGCAGCGAGAAGCCGCCGAGCACGGTGCGGGCGTAGTAGCTGATGCCGTAGCGGTTGAGCAGATCGCCTTCGGTGGAGGTGTCGAGGATGTTGTATTCCACGACCCGGGAAACGTCTTCGGCGTAGGTCACCTGGTTGCCCGGGCTTTCCCATTGCTTGACCTTGGCCAGTGCGGCAATTGCCAGGCTAGACGGCGAGAGGAACACGTTCTTCTTCGCCGCTTTGGAATAAACGGCCGGCATGTTGTGCACCACCAGGCAGCGGTCGAAACCGAGGTCCGCGCCGCCCAATTCCTGGCTGTAGGTCACTTGATCAGCGACTGCGGCGTCCTTGCCGTCGAGCACTACGCGGGCCTTGATGCGCTTGCCGAACGAAGCGAATTCGCTGGCCACAGCTTTGGTGCCGGTGAAGCCTGGGGCACCGATGATGGTCAGGTCTTCCGGCACACCGCTCAGCGCGGCAAGGCCCAGTTTGCGACCGGTCACCGGCTCGATGCCGCCGATCACATTGTTGATGGTGTCTGCCGGGGCGGTGCCCTCTTCGACGATCACCACGTAGACCGGCACCTTCACCACTTTGAGGATCTGGTACACCGCTTGAAACAGCGTGCCCGACTCGGTGCCGGTCGGATCGAGCAGCGCTTGAGTGGTGAAGCTGTTGATGCGAAACGGGGAGTTACGCGGAATCAGCGGATCGGCTTTCGGCGCGGTGCCGACCAGACCAATGACGTTGTCACCCAAGCCACCCATGGCCTCGGGGGATTCGGTGGCATTGACGGTAATGCCGTTGTGCTCGAAGTTCAAAACCTCAGCCATGGTTATTCAGCCTTCTTGGCAGCGGCCTTCAAGGCCTTGGTGGATGTGGATTTCAGCTCCAGGCGACCGGCGCTGAGCAGTGCATTGGCTTCGACGTCGAGCAGGTCGAGTTCCTGGCCGGCGGTCGACCAGTGACCACGCCCGACGGGGAACGGGACGAGGACGGTGTAGGTTTGGCGTTCTGCCATTTGGGTTTCTCCAGAGACGAAAAAGCCCCATTCGATTGGGGCTTTCGGGTTGTGTTGGGGTGTAGCGGATAAGAAAACGCCCCGGCGGTGCGGGGCGTTTATTGGAGCTGGCCTGAGAGCCAGGTGGGCGCAACGGGACGGTGATCCGCCAAGGGAAATTCTGTCCCTTGCGGCCAGTTGCGCAGCCCGCGCCGGTAGATTTGCAGCTCGGCATACTGCTCAGCCGCGAGAGTGGTCGCGACTCCCTCCCCCAGTTCGTCGCGATGGCGGGTTACCAAGCTGTCCGTTTCAGATAGACGCTGATCCCGCCAAGCCCGTTCAGTAGCAGCCACCTCATCATTGGTCGGCGGCAGCGGTTCAATCGCCATCGGATAACCGTCAGGGTCAGGAATAATCAACTTCCCGCCACTTTGAGCGGCCACTAACTCGGCGTGTTGTTCCTCCGTGATTTCCTTTGCGCCCTCTGGAATGGTGCAGCCAGGACTTCCAATTTCGCCATGGACGGCAGGATCAAAAAAGCCACCCCGAACATCATCGATACGACTGTAAAACTTGCTCATGCTTAATACCCGATAGCAATGTAATCAAAATAAAATGCGGCATTCGCCCCCCTGGAAACTGTGGCGCCGGACTTATCCCGCCCGTTATGTGAAAAGACAGCCCCAGAAGTTGACCACGGCGTAAACACTAAACCGACACAGGCATTCGGAAACGACACCGGAAATGTCAACGGGATGGTTGCTGCAGTCGAAGCGTTAGCGATATTCCCTACTTTGATCATCAGACCCGGCAGTTGCTGGCTGGCCGCAGCTGTTCCGACAACGGCGGCAAACTCGGAAGAGTATTTCAGCGAGGACATCCCGCCTTCCACGACCCATTGCCCGTTGCCTGCTGTAATAACGATGTTAGACACGGACTGGAGAGTCACCGACGCCAACCCCCAGCTGACGAAAGAGCTAATAATATCGGCACCTTGCCGAACAATGGTAATCACACCGGGGGACGCGTTGTAGATATAGAAATTGGCTCCGCTTGGCACAGAATTAATAGGTGGCAGGGTAAGAATCCCTGTGGCGTTGATTACGATACGGCTCCCGGCGGACGAAACATTCAGCGTCGCGGGCAGCGCCAGGATATCTACGCGACCAGCGAAGTTTCCTTGTGCACGTTGCACAAACTCCGTAGTTGCAAATGACTTGCCGTTATCGAATTGAGGCGGCGTAACCCAATAGGGTCCAGTCAATACGGGCGAGTACTTCAGCGAAGCATCTCCGCCCTCAAAACTCCATCCGCCGCCCAGCAGCAATCGACGAAACACCCCACGAGATCCCGCGAGCAATACAAACGGCCCGGGCGCCCCGAGTTGTGCATTTAGCGTTTCTAAGGCTTTGGCCTTGACCGTCACACCAGCAGTGCTGGTTATCGTGACCAACCCTCCGGGCGGAACGCTATCCCACGCCGGAAGTGTCGCAGTCAAAGACGCCTCGGTAAAAATCAACAGTTTCCCGACATCCGCAACCGTCAGTTCAGTGCTTACCGCGTAGTTCGTCTGCCCTGCATAATTGCCTAGAGCGCGTTGAACAAACTGAGTCGTCGCCACTGCATTATCATTGCTGAACACGTTCGCCGTCGGAGCAGTAGGATTACCCGAGAACACCGGGGAGTTGAGCGGTGCAAAACCTTGGGTGATGTTCTGAAACATCAACAGCGTCGTATCGAGGACTATCGCCCCGTCTGTCACCAGTTGCCAGATCGTGTCGGCCAGCGTCGTACCTTGTTCGACAGAAACGATTAGCCCGGGAGATACCCTCAAGCTGGAGTTAGCGTCTCTCGCTCGCAGCCAGGCACCGTTAGCCACCACGTACAATCCATTGTCCTTCGCCAGCGTCTGGTTTTTAACCAGCACTCGGTCACCCGCAACGACCGCGACACCATCAAGGGTTTGCGCAGAACTTAAAACGATATTGGCCGTAGTCGCGGCTCGTACAGATTGCTTTACATCGAGCTTCGACAGTTCGTCGGCAACATAACTCGTCACCCACGCACGCGTCGCCTTGACCACGGTGTCGTCAATCAGAAGCGTCACCAACGCCGCATTACCGGTCTCGAAAATCGAGCGAATGTAGAACTCTTTGCCCGACCCCGACGTCGCCAATACCGGTTTGAACGACTCCGGGTATTTAACGATGGCGTACAAAATCCCGGTATCAGTCCAGATCCCGGCCTCGCGCACATACCAACCGCCAACCTCAGGCGGGATGGTCACTTCTGCAAGCAACCAGCTTGGATTTTTCTCGTCCTGGAACAGAGCATTGAGCGGCCCGCGCCAGACTTCGCGCTTGAGCGCGGTGTCGGTGGCGGCCGGGTTGTAAACCGCGCCGCCGCCGTCACCGACGGACAGTTGAGACAACTTGATCGGCAGGCCCGCCGCTTTGCAGGCAGTTTCGTAGGCGATCCCCGCGTTGGTAAGCAGGGTGTAATAGTCGGCCATTTAGGACCCCTGAGGATAAATAGTGGAGGTTTCGACGGTGTAGAGCCCGGCGGCCATAAAGGCCTGGCCCGAGGCCTCGAGCCCTTCGATGACAATCGGATAAACCGTGGTCAGCTCGCCGCACACAGTGGCGGCGGCGATGACGTGATTGCCGAAGGCACTCAGGCCGACGGAGACCTTTAAGGTGTCACGCTCGCTTTTGGCATCCGCCAGGCGTCGATCAAGGCGCGCATCGATTGCTTCGCTGTAGGGCTGCTCGGAAAAAGCCCGGACGGAAAAACTGTAGGGTTGGCCGGGCGGCGATTGCTCGTACCAGGCGCGCACTACGGGTTGCAGTTGCAAGCCTTTGGCGGCGTTTTCCAGCGCTTTTCGAGTGCCGGCCTGCCGTGCGGTGGGCCAGGCGAGTTCGACTGTTAAACGCTTTTCCGCTTCGGGCGCTGCGGAGCTCCACTCGCTGACCCCGCGATCCGCGCCGAGGTAGGGCAAGAACGCCAGCGGTGTTTCGGTGGGGTTCATCAACTCCGGAAACGGCGGCGTGATGCGCTCGAGCAATCGGCCAAAACCTAGATCAAGCGCCCTTTCCAGCGGTGAACTGTTGGCCGGTAACAGGCTCGGCCGAGGTATGTCGTCACTCATAGCGTGTCCACCTCGACCTCGACACCCGTGCAATACGGGGCTTGGAACGCCGTCGTCACGATCGGCGCCAGCGGTTCGAGGATTTGCAGTTGAACCGCGCCGGCGCTGTGCAGCGTGTAGTCGATCCAGCTCGGGTCAACCCGCCCTTCGAGGCGATGACAGGAGTCGGCATACGCTTGTAACTGCTGTTGCGCGGCGACCTTGGTCAGCCCCGAATCAGGACCGGCGTTGATCTTCGCCACGACGCGAATTTTGTAGGTTTTGATCTGCGCGCCTTGCACGGTGACGAGGTCGGTTTCGGGGCGTACATCAGGCCGGGCGAAATGCTGGCGAACACCGTTGAGCAGGTCAGCGGACGCCGTGCCATCGCCCTCACGGGCCAGCACGGTGACCATCACTTCGCCAGGCGCGGTACGGCGTCCGTTGCCGTCCTTGACCTGCGCGGCATAACCGTCCGGGTCGAAGGTGTAAGTGACCGTCACCACACCCGCCGCCGCGGTTTCGACCTTCACCGCCGGCCGCTCACCCAGAGTGAACACCTCCCGGCGATACTGCATTCGTGAACCCGCCGCCGGGGCATGGGGCGCCAGGTAATAACGCAACCGGGCATCATCGTCGCTTTCAAACACCGGCGGGATCGGCGGGAACGCCGCCGGGTCGCCCGGGTCCAGCAACTGACGCTCAAGGCCCATGTCTGCCAGTCGCGCATCGAGGTTGCTGCCCGTCGCCCACCACGCCAGCATCTGTTTGATGCGGGCGTTGTATCTGCGCTCGTGGGTTTGCAGCCGCACACAAAAGGCCTCGAGGGCCAGGGTCAGCAGTTCGCTTTCATTGTCCAGACTGACTTTCAGCTTCGCCGCGCTCTCGGGAGAGCGGGCACCGACGTATTCAACGACAAAGGTCTTGAACTCGGCGAGCAAGTCCTCGAACGCTTCGACGGTGACAATCGCCGGCTCGGCCAATTGGTTCTGGCCGGGGATCAACATGCTCATGTCACCACCTCGAAGGTCTGTTGACGGTTTTTCCAGGTGCCGGCAAAACGCAGCAACAACCCCGCCCCTTGCCGGCTGGCCACAATGATCTGCGGCTCAAAATCGTCGATGCCGTTCTGCTTGTTGTAAAACGCCTGCGCTGCATGGCTCTGGGCCAGAATCAGCACATCGTCGCCGAGGTTCTGCCCCAACAATTCGGGGAGTGTGCTGCCATACAAAGGACGCTTCTGGCGGGTGCCCAACGGCGTGGTCAGCGCCCGGGTGGCGCGCTGCACAAACTGCAGCCAGTCGTCGACGGTGGCTCCGGTGTTTCTATCGATTCCGATCATGGGAAGCTCTTTATGCGGTACTGATGACGCGACCCTGGTGATCCACCAACGGGCCGCTCAGGTGCACACCGGCAGCGTCGATCAGCAAACCGACCGCCCCCAGTTGCAAGGTGATTGCCTGGGGTGTCATCGACAGCCGGGCCGCGCCGATACTCAATTCGAGCGACTCTCGGGAACCGATGAAGGCCGCCGGGCCGTTCTTCCAGTGCAGGACATGACTGGCATCGTCGTAGCCGTTTTCCGTTCCATCCTGATAGAGGCGACGGGTCAGCGACGCCAGTGTCGAGGCCGGCGGAAACCGGTCACCGTTAAGACCAAACAGCGCGACCGACTGGCTGCCACCTTCGCCGCCGCCATGATTGAGCAACAGGCATTGCTCGCCGACGGAGGGGATCCGCGACTCGCTCTGAGCCCCGGCGCTCGGGTTGAAAAAGCGGATGGCCGGGGTCAGCAATTCACCGTGGCGGACCTTGCAGGTATTGCTGGCGGCATCGACTTCCTGGCACACACCGATCCGACAAAAGCTGTCGGCGCGTCGATACAGGTCTTCAAGCTCGGTTTCCATCTGCGCCAGTCGTTCGATGATCGGACTCAGTTGCATCCGTAGCAGCGCATCAAACATGGGCTAGTCCTCAAGGGCGGTGTATTGATCCGGGTCGTCGATGTTCGACACCTCCCAGGTCCGGGCAAATTTCGGAATGCCTGTCGGGTCTTCCAACAGCAGCGGCCCGAGGTACAGGGTTTGGGTGAATGAAACCGTCCAGGCGTTGTATTCCCGTGTACCGCTGGGGGATAGGACCGGTAGACCATCGATGTCTTGCGGCAGGTCGCATTGCTCGGCTGGCAGTTTCCAGCGGTTGTCGGTGACGAGGTTTTTCAACTCGCTGGCCAGGTCGCATACTTCGGGGCCCGGTGCCGGCAACACGACTTGCAACGACACTGTCAGGACATGTGCGATGCGTCCGTTATTCGCACGGTTGCCCGGCGCATCATGGTCGATCGCAATCAGCACCCAAGTCGAATCGCCGAGGCTGTCGACGTCTTGATGGCTGCCGACCCTCAGGCCGGGCATGGCGATGTGCAACGCCTCGGTAATGGCGGTCACCAGTTGCGAAGGCTTTTCGAGAATGGCGGGCATTAATGGCCTCCGGTTTATTGTTGATCCGGGTGAGAGTCACGGGCCGGGACATCGCAGACGCCGATGCGCTTGGCTGCCCAGCGCTCGTACAGCCCAATCGCCACGTCCGCTCCAGCCATCGCCGTGAGGCAGCCAAACGCACACGCCGTCCAGATCGATACGCCAGCGGCGTACAGCAACATGATCGCGGAGACCCCGCAGATCACGCAGGCCCCGGAACGCAACGCCAGGCGCCGCAACAGCGCCCAGCCTCGGGCGCCTTCCTTGTCGGCGCGCCACATTTCGCCGGACACCCCGCCCACCAGGGCGAGGACGATGACAAGCCAGATCGGCATGTCCAGCAACGCTTGTTGCTCGTTTGTCATGTCACGCCTCCTGGGGTGATTGATAAGTAGTGTGTGTAGTTCAAACGATGTCTCTTGAAGTGCCTGACGTTAGGTAGGCATTCCAAAAAGCCCGGCACTTGCCGGGCTTTTCAGTAATGCGGTCCCGGTGTCGGGTCGGACTAGCGTGGTGAATTAAAAGGGAGCCACCGGCCAGTTGATCGTTTGTGGGTAGCCGGATTGGTTTTTCACTTCGCTGATAGCAACGTAGTACTGCTTATAAGCAAGCAGTGCAGCTTCATCAGCAGGCGTGGCGACACCCAGATCGACTTTGTATTGCAAGGGATTGAACATCAGCCAACTATTAGCAGCACTAAAGAGCTGATTCGTATTCCGTACGGCCAAATTGAGATAGTCCTGATAGGTCAGCTCAGAGAAGACCCACCCACCCACGTAATCAGCCTTCCATCCCACTTGAACGGTGGTATTGCCTGTTACATCAATCCATTGACCAAATAGGCCATCCGGGTAGGTAGTGGGCATTTCTTCAGCGTCCAGAATATGACTGACTCTGGGAAACGGACTTTGATATTCCGTTGGAACAAACACATAACGATTCATTAATTCGTCCTTATTGCTGGTGCTCTGCGAGAGCTGTTTTGATGTCTGCACGCCTGCCACTGCGCACGATTATTTTGTGCGCGGTAATGACTTCAGGTAGGCATTCCAAAAAGCCCGGCACTCGCCGGGCTTTTCAGTAATGCGGTCCTTCGCCTTCCTTTAATCCTGTGTGCAAAAAAGGAAGCTGACTTTTCGGCGCTACTGGCGCGGTACGAGTCCATTCAAATTGTTTTTCCGACCGCGGTCCCTGCCCGCCGGATAACTGCTTCTGGTGCTTTACGCTGCACACCCGGGTCAGTTGCCAACCCTCTGAACCGTTGAGGCCGGTTCATCGCTGCCTTTGTGGTGGAACTAAAGAGCTTGGTTTCGAGCCGCTTTGTTGAGCGGCTTGAGACAAAGAATATGCATGGATGCATATACAGTCAATGCGTAAATGCATTTATTTATGCACGACAAATGCACAGACGCATGAAAGCCCCGCCAGCAAAGGCATTGGTGGTTTTCGGCAGGCGAAAAAAAACCCGCTGGGTGGCGGGTTTTATCTGACAGGGTTGAGGTTAACGGGCGTACATGCCCCACCAGAAAACGTGGCCGAGGATGACGATCTGCTCTTCCTGGATTTCCTGGAAGGTGTAGTCCTCGTCCGGGTGTTCATCGCGATTGAAGCTGCGCAGGCGGATACCGGTCGGCAGGCGATAAAGCTGTTTCACCCGCAACTGACCGTTATGGTTGATCGCGTACAGATCACCGTCGACGATGTCGCCAATCCCGCATTTGCCGGCATTCACGCCAACGGTGGCACCATCGCGCAGGACCGGCAACATGCTGTTGCCGCGCACTGTCACGCACTTGGCCTGGTCGAACTGCACGCCGTTGTGACGCAGGCTGCGCTTGCCGAAGCGCAAGCTGGAGCGCTCGCTTTCTTCGATGACGAATCTTCCTGATCCAGCAGCCAATTCAACCTCGCGAAGAAAGGGGACCGACACCTCGTCGTCATCGACAGGAGTATCGTCGTCCCACAAGCTTATGTCCTTGAGTTCGGAATGTATGGGCTCGCGCCCGGCACCCGCGACTGGCGCAACATCCACGCGCCCGCGCAACTGATCGGTGCTCACGGCGAAGTACTCGGCGATCTTCGAGATGTGCTTATCCGAAGGATCGACGATCTTCCCGCTGAGAATGCGCGAGAGTGTGGATTGAGGCACGCCGGTGCGACGGTGAAGCTCCGTGGGGGAGATCCCGTGCTGATCGAGCAGCGCTCTTAAGACTGAAGAAACATTGCGTTTTTGCATAACGCGAATAGTGCTTGATCTTTTTGCGGAAAACAAATGCAGATATGCATAAAACGCAAAAAAGTTGCCATCAGCCACCAGCCCCAGAGGCCTGCGTCCGGCAGACCGCTCATGTTAACCTTGCGCCCATCGCGGAAAAGCCGGGCCGATGCCCCTCCTTTGCCCTACACCTTTCAACGAGTTTTCCTGATTTCCGATGAATAAAGCTATCTCCGATCTGTCCTCGCACACGCCGATGATGCAGCAATACTGGCGCCTGAAGAACCAGCACCCTGACCAGCTGATGTTCTACCGCATGGGTGACTTCTACGAGATCTTCTATGAAGACGCGAAGAAGGCCGCCAAGTTGCTGGACATCACCCTGACCGCCCGTGGGCAGTCGGCGGGCCAGGCGATTCCGATGTGTGGGATTCCTTACCACGCCGCGGAAGGTTACCTGGCGAAGCTGGTCAAGCTTGGCGAGTCGGTGGTGATCTGTGAGCAGGTCGGCGACCCGGCGACCAGCAAGGGGCCGGTGGACCGTCAGGTGGTACGGATCATCACGCCGGGGACGGTCAGTGATGAAGCGTTGCTGGATGAGCGTCGGGACAACCTGATCGCGGCGGTATTGGGCGACGAACGTCTGTTCGGTCTGGCGGTGCTGGACATCACCAGCGGCAACTTCACCGTGCTGGAAATCAAAGGCTGGGAGAACCTGCTGGCGGAACTGGAGCGGGTCAATCCGGTAGAGCTGATGATCCCGGACGATTGGCCGAAGGACCTGCCGGCGGAAAAACGCCGTGGGGTTCGTCGCCGTGCGCCGTGGGATTTCGAGCGCGATACCGCGCTGAAAAGTCTCTGCCAGCAGTTTTCCACCCAAGACCTTAAAGGCTTCGGCTGCGAGAACCTGACCCTGGCCATCGGTGCCGCCGGTTGCCTGCTCAGCTACGCCAAGGAAACCCAGCGCACTGCCCTGCCGCACTTGCGCAGCCTGCGTCATGAGCGCCTGGACGACACCGTGGTGCTGGATGGCGCGAGCCGTCGCAACCTGGAACTCGATACCAATCTGGCCGGCGGTCGCGAGAACACTCTGCAATCGGTGGTCGATCGCTGCCAGACCGCCATGGGCAGCCGTTTGCTGACCCGTTGGCTGAACCGTCCGCTGCGGGATTTGACCGTGTTGCTCGCGCGTCAGTCCTCGATCACTTGCCTGCTCGACGGCTACCGTTTCGAAAAGCTGCAACCGCAACTCAAGGAAATCGGCGACATCGAGCGGATTCTGGCGCGGATCGGCCTGCGTAACGCCCGTCCTCGTGACTTGGCCCGCCTGCGCGACGCTCTCGGCGCACTGCCCGAGCTGCAAGTGGCAATGACCGAGCTCGACGCTCCGCACATCATTCAACTGGCCGCGACCACCAGCACCTACCCGGAACTGGCGGCGCTGCTGGAAAAAGCCATTATCGACAACCCGCCCGCCGTCATCCGTGACGGCGGCGTGTTGAAAACCGGTTACGACGCCGAGCTGGATGATTTGCAATCGCTCAGCGAAAACGCCGGTCAGTTCCTGATCGACCTCGAAGCCCGAGAGAAAGCGCGCACCGGCCTGTCGCACCTGAAAGTCGGTTACAACCGCATTCACGGTTACTTCATCGAGTTGCCGAGCAAACAAGCCGAGTCGGCGCCAGCGGACTATATCCGCCGCCAGACACTCAAAGGCGCCGAGCGCTTTATCACGCCGGAGCTGAAAGCGTTCGAAGACAAGGCATTGTCGGCCAAGAGCCGGGCCCTGGCTCGCGAGAAGATGCTCTACGAAGCGCTGCTTGAAGACTTGATCGCCCAGTTGCCGCCGTTGCAGGACACCGCCGCCGCCCTGGCCGAACTCGACGTATTGAGCAACCTCGCGGAACGGGCGCTGAACCTTGACCTGAATTGCCCGCGTTTCGTCAGCGAGCCGTGCATGCGCATCAACCAGGGGCGTCACCCGGTGGTCGAGCAAGTGCTGAGCACGCCGTTCGTGGCCAACGACCTGAGCCTCGACGACAACACGCGCATGCTGGTGATTACCGGTCCGAACATGGGCGGTAAATCCACCTACATGCGTCAGACCGCGTTGATCGTGTTGTTGGCGCATATCGGCAGTTTTGTGCCGGCAGCTAGTTGCGAACTGTCCCTCGTGGACCGGATCTTCACCCGGATCGGTTCCAGCGATGACTTGGCCGGTGGCCGTTCGACCTTTATGGTCGAGATGAGCGAAACCGCGAACATCCTGCACAACGCCACCGAACGCAGCCTGGTGCTGATGGACGAAGTCGGTCGCGGCACCAGCACCTTCGACGGTCTGTCCCTGGCCTGGGCGGCGGCCGAGCGCCTGGCGCATCTGCGCGCCTACACGCTGTTCGCCACCCACTACTTCGAACTGACCGTGTTGCCGGAGGCCCAGCCGCTGGTGGCCAACGTGCATCTCAACGCGACCGAGCACAACGAACGCATCGTGTTCCTGCACCACGTATTGCCGGGGCCTGCCAGCCAGAGCTACGGCCTGGCCGTTGCGCAGTTGGCCGGTGTGCCGAGCGAAGTGATCGTGCGTGCCCGTGAGCACTTGGCCCGACTGGAAGCCACCGCCCTGCCCCACGAAGTTCCGAAGCCATCCAAAGGCAAACCGGCCGCGCCGCAGCAGAGCGATATGTTCGCCAGCCTGCCGCATCCGGTGCTGGATGAACTGGCCAAACTCGACCTGGACGATATGAGCCCGCGTCGCGCACTGGAAATGCTCTATACACTAAAGACACGGATCTAACGCACTTGCCTGCAAGCTGTTAGAATCTCGCGCGGTTTGGGATGCTGCTGGCTCATAGCCTGGCCAGCAGACTATCGCTCTCGAACCTGGCGACCCCAATGTTAAGGGGCTTCGCTGCCGCCGCCTGAGGAGAAAATTAGAAATGACCTTCGTCGTCACCGACAACTGCATCAAGTGCAAGTACACCGACTGCGTAGAAGTCTGTCCGGTGGACTGCTTTTACGAAGGCCCGAACTTCCTGGTGATTCACCCGGATGAGTGCATCGACTGCGCACTGTGCGAACCAGAATGCCCGGCCGTGGCCATCTTCTCCGAAGATGAAGTCCCGGAAGAGATGCAGGAATTCATTCAGCTGAACGTTGAGCTGGCCGAAATCTGGCCGAACATCACCGAGAAGAAAGAATCGATGCCCGATGCCGAAGAGTGGGATGGCGTCAAAGGCAAGATCAAAGACCTCGAACGCTGATTGACCCCGCGTTCTCGAAAAGGCCCCTTGCGGGCCTTTTTGCTTTTCTACAGGCAAAAAAAGGGGCGGTTTGACCCGCCCACATTTTTTCCCTATTCCCTGTATTCCTTTTCATCGTCCTGATGAACCGCGTCCTGCGATGTCCTTTCCCCTCTTCCTTGAAGGGCGTGTCGATCCGTCGGCACAACCCAGATACTAGAGAGTTCCCCGGCATGAGCAACCGCACTTCGCTGGCGAAACGCCCTGTCATATCTACTTAATAAAACAAAATATCCATATAAGTCAGCCACTTAATATGGAAACGTTTTGAAAATGGGCAACCACCAACCTGTAAAAATAACGAACACTTACGAAAGAGTAAGCAAAGTCTTACAACGCGAGACTACGAACCTGAGATTTCTCCCAGGCAACAAAAAGCCCCGAACCAGTCGAGGCTTTTTGCTGCCATTGAATGAATGCTTTATTGAAACAGCGACTCACTCGACAGGCCGTTCTTCTCGAGAATTTCTCGAAGGCGCTTAAGCCCTTCCACCTGGATTTGCCTGACCCGCTCCCGGGTAAGGCCGATTTCCAGGCCTACATCTTCAAGCGTGCTGCTCTCGTGACCGCGCAGGCCGAAGCGGCGTATGACCACCTCGCGTTGCTTGTCGGTCAGCTCCGAGAGCCACTGATCGATGCTCTGGGACAGGTCATCGTCCTGCAGCAGTTCGCATGGATCGGTTGGACGATCGTCGGTAAGGGTGTCCAGCAGGGTTTTATCCGAATCCGGACCCAGCGAGACGTCGACCGAAGAAACCCGTTCATTCAGGCCCAGCATGCGCTTGACCTCACCTACCGGTTTTTCCAGCAGGTTAGCGATTTCTTCGGGTGAAGGTTCGTGATCGAGCTTTTGAGTCAGCTCCCGTGCGGCCCTCAGGTACACGTTGAGCTCTTTGACCACATGGATCGGCAACCGGATGGTCCGGGTCTGATTCATGATCGCGCGCTCGATGGTCTGACGAATCCACCAGGTTGCGTAGGTCGAAAAGCGGAAGCCGCGCTCGGGGTCGAACTTTTCCACTGCCCGGATCAATCCGAGGTTGCCCTCTTCGATCAGGTCCAGCAGCGACAAACCACGATTGACGTAACGTCGGGCGATTTTCACCACCAGCCGCAGGTTGCTTTCAATCATGCGTTTGCGCCCGGCCGGATCGCCACTTTGCGACAAGCGCGCAAAATGAACTTCTTCTTCCGGAGAGAGCAGCGGGGAAAAGCCGATTTCATTGAGATACAACTGCGTGGCATCAAGTGCCCGCGTGTAGTCGATGTACTTGTGTTGCTTTAACGAAGCGGAGTGTTTGGATTTGGCACGAACGGAAGGTGGTGCTGCCCCTTCATCATTCGACATCGAATCCGTAGCGATGCCGGTCTCCATAAGGAGAACCTCATCGTCGATGTCAAACTCCGGCACTTCTTTACTGAGAGCCATTGTTATAGTCCTTTGGTGAGTTCGACCTCAAGCTCAAGCGGCGCCTTTATCCTTGGCAACGCTGGAGCCTGTTCCCTCTACGTGACGGAACAGGCTGACAACAAATCAACGACGTGGCAGGAATTGCAGCGGATCTACAGGCTTACCTTGTCGGCGAATCTCAAAATGCAGTTTCACCCGGTCTGTACCCGTTGACCCCATTTCGGCAATTGTCTGTCCGACTTTGACCTGCTGCCCCTCCCGAACCAACAGCCTGCGGTTATGTCCGTAGGCACTGACGTAGGTATCGCTGTGTTTGATGATGACTAATTCGCCGTAGCCCCTTAAGCCACTCCCGGCGTATACCACCGTCCCATCAGACGCAGCTAAAACAGGCTGTCCCAAATCTCCGGCGATATCAATTCCTTTATTCAAACTACCGTTTGAAGAGAATTTTCCAATTAATATGCCATTAGAAGGCCATCCCCAGCCGGTCGGGGCCGGACCTGCTGGAGGCAGTGGTGCGGGTGCTGGCTTGTTGGCGACGGACGGTGCAACCACCGCTGTGCTCGTGGTTGCGCCATTCGGTTGGCGCCGAATTACCGTTGTTTTCAGCGTCGAAGAAGGCGTTGAATTCGGTGCACTGGCGACCGCCGTCGGCGTTGAACCGGTGCGACCATCAAAGCGAATTGTCTGACCCGGATGGATCGTATACGGCGTAGGAATATTGTTCCGTGCTGCGAGGGCTTTGTAGTCCCAACCGTAGCGAAACGCGATCGAGAACAAGGTGTCTTTAGGTCGAACGACATATTGACCCGTGGTCACCGCCGGGCGCTGGGCGACGGCATTGTTGCGGTCCACCACGCCCACGGTGCTCGACTTGGTGCTGGAGCAACCGACCAGCAACGTGCTCAAGACAAGGCCAGTCACCAGGCGCTGAAAGCTTGTTGTACCCATACGCTGCGCAATGACTGTGAGACTCACCCGCCGCTCCCTTTGTGGTGGCTGAAAATGTGGTTTGCCGTGTTCCGGCACGAAATGTCGCAAGTATAACGGGCCGTACAGCCTTTACCTTTAATGAAGCGAATTCGCTCGGCGCACACGTTTGCTGCCTGACGATGAATACCGTTTAACCGATCGACGCCGCTGTAAGACATGGGCAATCGAAGAGAATTCAGCGCGCGAAAACAAATGCTCAGGCCAGTGGCCCGTTGAGCAATGGCACGAAGCGCACCGCCCCCAGAACGCGCCGGGAAAAGCCCTGTTCTTCACGGATGATCAGCATCAATTGCTGGACCTCGCCGGAGCCAACCGGAATCACCAGACGCCCGCCCGGCGCCAACTGATCGAGCAATGCCTGGGGCACATCGGTGGCGACAGCCGTGACAATAATGCCGTTATACGGAGCCAGGGCCGGCCAGCCTTCCCAACCATCGCCCCAGCGGAACACAACGTTGCGCAGGTTCAGCTCGACCAGGCGCTCCTTGGCCCGGTCCTGCAACACCTTGATGCGCTCCACCGAGAACACCCGTTCCACCAGTTGCGACAGCACGGCGGTCTGGTAGCCCGAGCCGGTGCCGATCTCCATCACCTTGTCCAGCGGACCGGCCTCCAACAGCAGCTCGCTCATGCGAGCCACCATATAAGGCTGGGAGATGGTCTGGTTATTACCGATCGGCAGCGCGGTATCTTCGTAGGCCCGGTGCGCCAGCGCCTCGTCGACAAACAGGTGACGCGGTGTACGGCGGATCACTTCCAGCACCTTGGCGTTGGAAATGCCCTCTTCATACAGCCGCTGAATGAGCCGCTCGCGGGTTCGCTGAGAGGTCATGCCGATGCCGCGACGCAGCATATCGTCTTGTTCACGAGACATTAACGCAGCCCCTCCAGCCAGCCATCGAGACTTCTGAAGGCATCATTGAAGGTGCGATCCAGTTGTAGTGGAGTGATTGAGACATAGCCCTGCATCACCGCATGAAAGTCAGTCCCCGGCCCGCCGTCCTCGGCGTCCCCGGAGGCCGCAATCCAGTAACCGGACTTGCCGCGCGGATCGACTACTTTTATCGGCGCCGCGGCGCGGGCGCGATGCCCGAGGCGGGTCAACTGAATACCGCGGATGTGGTCCAGCGGCAGGTTGGGAATATTCACGTTCAGCACCGTGCGCGGGGGCAGCTGGAGGTCAGCATGGGCTTCGACCAGTTTGCGCGCAAAGTAGGCGGCTGTGGGAAGGTTCTCTATTTGCCGTGAGACCAACGAAAAGGCAAACGAAGGACGCTCCAGGAAGCGACCTTCAAGGGCCGCCCCCACGGTGCCGGAATACAACACGTCATCCCCCAGGTTCGCACCCAGGTTGATACCGGAAACCACCATGTCCGGCTCGCGTTCCAGCAAGCCGTTAAGGCCCAGGTGCACGCAATCGGTGGGTGTGCCATTGAGGCTGATAAAGCCGTTGGCCAGGGTTTGCGGGTGCAACGGACGATCGAGCGTCAGCGAACTGCTGGCGCCGCTTTTGTCCTGGTCCGGGGCGATAACCACGCACTCGGTGTAATCCGCCAGCGCAGCATAAAGCGCGGCGAGACCGGGTGCGGTTACCCCATCGTCGTTAGAAATCAGAATACGCATGGGCTGTCCGTCTGCCCCACCGGCACCAGATCGACGAGTTCGCGCACCAATACGGTGGCGAAGCATCCGGCCGGGAGGACGAATTCCAGTTGCAGAATGTCAGGCTCGGGATAATGCCACGTCAACCCACCAATGGGCAGCCGCAGGATGCGACGTTCGTGGCTCATACCGGCGTTAATCAACCAATCGCGCAAGTCTGCTTCGCGGCTGGCGATTTCCTGCTCCAGTTCATGGACAGCGCCCGTGGCCGGCGAGTCACCTTCGCCCCACTGTGGGCCGGTCGGATGCAGGTCCAGAATCGCCAGGCGCGGGTCGCTGCACTCTGCTTCACCGGCCGGAAAAAAGCTGCGGCTGTCGGTGAAGGCCAGCAAATCACCGACCTGGGCACGCTGCCAGGTGCCATCGGCGACACGCGCCGCCAGCACTTGGTTGAATAGAAAGCTGCGCGCCGTGGAGAGCAGGCGCGAACGCACATTGCGCTGTTCCGGCAACGCCTTACGTGCAGCCCAGGCGCGCGCGTCAACGACGTTACCGCCGTCAAAGCCGAAGCGCTGGGAGCCGAAATAATTGGGAATGCCCTTTTGGGCGATCAACTGCAGACGTTCTTCGATTGCGACCTTGTCACCGGCAAATTGAGTCAGGCGCAAGGTGAAGCCATTGGCCGAGTGGGCGCCGCGCTGCAACTTGCGTTTGTGCCGACCGGTCTTGAGGATTTTCAGCGTGTCGTTTTCGGCCGCCGACAGATCAGGATCAGCCTTGCCCGGCAGTTGCACGCTGAACCACTGGCGAGTCAACGCCTGCCGGTCCTTGAGGCCCGCGTAACTCACGGTCCGCAACGGCACCCCCGCCGCCTTGGCGATCCGGCGTGCGGCTTCTTCGGTGTTCAGACCGCGCTTTTCCACCCAGATCCACAGATGCTCGCCATCACCACTGAGCGGGATATTGAGCACTTCATCGACTTGAAAATCTTCCGCCGTGGCTTTCAGTACCGCTGTGCCGAGGGCTTCGCCATAGGCCCGCGGGCCGAGCAATTGCAGTTCGTTCATGCGCGCAGCAACAAGGCAACGGAATGCACGGCAATGCCTTCTTCGCGACCGACAAAGCCGAGCTTTTCGGTGGTGGTAGCTTTCACGTTCACTTGATCCAACTCAACTTGAAGATCCGCGGCAATCAGCGCGCGCATCGATTCGATATGCGGGGCCATTTTTGGCGCCTGGGCGACGATGGTGTTATCGACGTTGCCGACTTTCCAGCCTTTGGCGTGGATCAGTGCGACGACGTGACGCAACAGCACACGGCTGTCGGCGCCCTTAAATGTCGGGTCGGTGTCCGGGAAGTGCTTGCCGATATCACCCAGCGCAGCGGCGCCGAGCAAGGCATCGCTCAAGGCGTGCAGCAGGACGTCACCGTCGGAGTGAGCGAGCAGCCCGAAGCCGTGTGCAATACGCACGCCGCCCAGAGTAATGAAATCGCCTTCAGCGAAACGGTGCACATCATAGCCGTGGCCAATACGCATAAAAAAACGCCCCGATTTTTGTCAGGGCGTGATTCTACCTGCATTACACGCCTAGGGCGCGTGCGTGATGCTGTAAGTGGTCGTCTATAAAACTGGCGATGAAGAAATAGCTGTGATCGTAGCCCGGTTGCAGACGCAACGTCAGCGGATGACCCGCCAGTTTGGCCGCTTGTTGCAAGGCTTCAGGCTTGAGCTGGGTGGCGAGGAAGTCGTCGCGATCCCCTTGATCGACCAGCAACGGCAATTGCTCATTGGCTTCGGCGATCAAGGCGCAGGCATCCCATTCGCGCCACTTCGAACGGTCTTCACCGAGGTAGCGGGAGAAAGCCTTCTGCCCCCACGGGCAATCCATCGGATTGTTGATCGGCGAAAACGCCGACACCGACTGATAACGGCCCGGGTTTCGCAGCGCACAGACCAACGCGCCGTGGCCGCCCATGGAATGACCGCTGATGCCGCGTTTGTCCGAGGCAGGGAAATGCGCTTCGACCAATGCCGGTAATTCCTGCACGACATAGTCATGCATCCGATAGTGCCGGGACCAGGGTTCCTGGGTGGCATTCAGATAGAAGCCGGCACCAAGGCCGAAGTCCCAGGCGCCGTCCGGATCACCCGGCACATCAGCACCGCGCGGGCTGGTGTCCGGCGCAACGATGATCAGCCCCAGCTCGGCTGCCATGCGCAGGGCGCCGGCCTTGTGCATGAAGTTCTCGTCGGTGCAGGTCAGGCCGGACAGCCAATACAGCACCGGCAACTTGCCGCCCTGCTCCGCTTGCGGCGGCAGGTACACGGCGAACACCATGTCGCAGCCGAGCACATCGGAGCGGTGCCGGTAGCGTTTGTGCCAGCCGCCGAAGCTTTTCTGGCAGGAGATATTTTCCAGGCTCATGTCCGACCTCAGAAATGGATGACGGAACGGATGCTCTTGCCTTCATGCATCAGGTCAAACGCCTTGTTGATATCCTCCAGACCCATGGTGTGGGTGATGAAGGTATCCAGCGGGATTTCGCCGGTTTCGGCCATTTCCACATAGCTTGGCAACTCGGTACGCCCGCGCACGCCGCCAAACGCCGAACCGCGCCAGACGCGACCGGTGACCAGTTGGAACGGACGGGTCGAGATTTCCTGGCCGGCACCGGCCACGCCGATGATCACCGACTCGCCCCAACCCTTGTGGCAGCACTCAAGGGCCGCACGCATCAATTGCACATTGCCGATGCACTCGAAGGAATAGTCGACGCCGCCGTCGGTCATGTCGACGATGACTTCCTGGATCGGACGATCGAAATCTTTCGGGTTCACGCAATCGGTTGCACCCAATTGCTTGGCGATCTCGAATTTGGCCGGGTTGATGTCGATGGCAATGATGCGTGCAGCCTTGGCTTTCACCGCGCCAATCACCGCCGACAAACCGATGCCGCCCAGGCCGAAAATGGCCACGGTGTCACCCGGTTTTACCTTGGCGGTATTGAGCACCGCGCCGATGCCGGTGGTGACGCCGCAGCCCAGCAGGCAGACTTTTTCCAGTGGCGCTTCTTTAGGAATCCTGGCGACGGAGATTTCCGGGAGCACGGTGTACTCGGAGAAAGTCGAGGTGCCCATGTAGTGGAAAATCGGCTGGCCCTTGTAGGAAAAGCGCGAAGTGCCATCCGGCATCAGGCCTTTGCCTTGGGTTGCGCGAATGGCCTGGCACAGGTTGGTTTTGCCCGATAGGCAAAATTTGCACTGACGACATTCCGGGGTGTACAGCGGGATCACGTGATCGCCGACCGCGACCGAGGTCACGCCTTCGCCGATGGCTTCAACGATGGCGCCACCTTCGTGACCGAGGATCGACGGAAAGATGCCTTCCGGGTCAGCGCCGGACAAGGTGTAGGCGTCGGTGTGACAAACACCGGACGCCACGACGCGCAGCAGGACTTCACCGGCCTTCGGCATGGCGACATCGACTTCAACGATTTCGAGGGGTTTCTTGGCCTCGAAGGCAACGGCGGCGCGCGACTTGATCATGCTGACTCTCCAGTGAATAAAAACGAGACAAGGAGTGTAATACACCGCCGTACGATGAATAATCAGGACAAATGCAAAATATTATTGCCGTACAGGGATAATCCTAAATGTCTGAAAACCGCTGGGAAGGGATCGACGAGTTTGTCGCCGTCGCCGAGTGCAGCCAATTCACTGCGGCGGCTGAACGTCTTGGGGTTTCTTCCTCCCATGTCAGCCGACAAATCGTACGTTTGGAAGAGCGCCTTCAGACGCGGCTGCTGTATCGCAGCACCCGCCGGGTCACCCTGACCGAGGCCGGGCAAACCTTCCTGCAACATTGCCAGCGTTTGCAGGATGGTCGCGAAGAAGCGCTACGCGCGGTCGGCGACCTGACCAGCGAACCCAAAGGCATGCTGCGCATGACCTGCGCCGTGGCTTACGGCGAGCGCTTCATCGTGCCGCTGGTAACCCGATTCATGGGACTTTACCCGCAGCTGCGGATCGACATTGAGCTAAGCAATCGCCAACTCGATCTGGTGCACGAAGGCCTGGACCTGGCGATCCGCCTCGGTCGCCTGCAAGACTCGCGGCTGGTGGCGACACGCCTGGCACCGCGACGCATGTACCTGTGCGCCTCACCGTCCTACCTGGAACGCTATGGTCGGCCACACAGCTTGTCGGAATTGAGCCGGCATAACTGCCTCATCGGCAGTTCGGACCTGTGGCAACTGGAACAGAACGGGCGGGAATTTTCGCAACGCGTGCAGGGAAACTGGCGTTGCAACAGTGGGCAAGCGGTATTGGATGCGGCGCTGCAAGGGGTGGGGCTGTGTCAGTTGCCGGACTATTACGTGCTGGAGCATTTGCACAGCGGCGCGTTGATTTCGCTGTTGGAGCCGCATCAACCGCCGAATACAGCGGTGTGGGCACTTTATCCACAGCAACGACATCTGTCGCCGAAGGTGCGCAAGTTGGTGGATTATTTGAAGGAAGGGTTGGCTGAGCGACCGGAGTATCGGGTTTGATGGTTTGAAGATCAAAAGATCGCAGCCTCGTTGCACTCGACAGCTCCTACAAGTGCCATACGGTGCACACGGGCAATGTAGGAGCTGTCGAGTGCAACGAGGCTGCGATCTTTTAGCGGCGGTTAGCCCAACGCTGGCGCAACCACTCCAGATCTTCAGGCCGAGTCACCTTGATGTTGTCGGACCGACCTTCGATCAAGCGTGGCGCCAAACCCGACCACTCCATCGCCGATGCTTCATCGGTAATCACAACATCCGCGACCAGACTATCCGCCAATGCCCGATGCAACGCACCGAGGCGAAACATCTGCGGCGTATAGGCTTGCCAGATCACACTACGATCCACGGTTTCGACGACACGTCCGTGCTTGTCGACCCGCTTAAGGGTGTCCCGCGCAGGCACCGCCAACAACCCGCCAACCGCATCATCCGCCAATTCGCTGAGCAACTTGTCGAGATCATCCCGGCCCAGATTTGGCCGTGCCGCATCGTGCACCAGCACCCAATCCTCATCATCAGCGCCCAACGCATGCAAATGCAGCAACGCATTGAGCACCGACCCGGAACGCTCGGCGCCACCCTCGACCCGTTGAATACGAGGATCGGAGGCACACGCCAGGTTCGGCCAATAAGGATCATCTATCGCAAGACTGACCACCAACCCCTTCAGGGCAGGATGATCAAGGAAACAGCCGAGGCTGTGTTCGAGAATAGTGCGCCCGCCCAGTTGCAAGTATTGCTTGGGACGGTCCGCGGCCATACGGGCACCGACGCCCGCGGCAGGAATCACGGCCCAGAAGGCCGGTAACGACTGGATCATTGAGCCAACTGGTAAAGGGTTTCACCGTCCTTGACCATGCCCAACTCATGACGAGCCCGCTCTTCAACGGTCTCCATGCCCTTTTTCAACTCACTGACTTCGGCGTCCATCACCCGGTTGCGTTCCAGCAACCCTTCGTTCTCGGCGTGTTGATCCGCAATCTGCTGAGTCAGTTCGGCGACTTGCGCCAGACTGCCATTTCCCACCCACAGGCGGTACTGCAGGCCAGCCAGCAGCAGGAGCAAGACGAGGAACAACCAATTGGGACTGCGCATCGAATATCAGGTATCCAGTGAAAAAAGACAGCCATGCCAAAACTATGAAGCTTCTGATAGCACGAAGCCTGGAAGACCCAGGCTTGTGCTCTTAAGGCATCAGATTAGTGGCAAAAACGTCGCTGTCGCGATTTTTCCGACACAATCCGGTGTCTTTTTTACCATGTACTACTTAACCGCGGAACTCGCTGCGGCCGTTGTACTTGGCTTTGCCGTTCAACTGCTCTTCGATACGCAGCAGTTGGTTGTACTTGGAAACGCGATCGGAACGGCACAGGGAGCCGGTCTTGATCTGGCCAGCCGCAGTGCCCACAGCCAGGTCGGCAATGGTCGAATCTTCGGTTTCGCCGGAGCGGTGCGAGATCACGGCGGTGTAACCAGCAGCCTTGGCCATCTGGATGGCTTCCAGGGTTTCGGTCAGGGTGCCGATCTGGTTGAACTTGATCAGGATCGAGTTGGCGATCTTCTTATCGATGCCTTCTTTCAGGATCTTGGTGTTGGTCACGAACAGGTCGTCGCCCACCAGTTGGATTTTCTCGCCGATCTTGTCGGTGAGAACTTTCCAGCCAGCCCAGTCGGACTCGTCCAGGCCATCTTCGATGGAGATGATCGGGTAACGCTCGGTCAGGCCTTTGAGGTAGTCAGCGAAACCTTCGGAGGTGAACACATGGCCTTCGCCGGACAGGTTGTATTTACCGTCTTCGTAGAATTCGCTGGCCGCGCAGTCCAGAGCCAGGGTCACGTCGGTGCCCAGGGTGTAACCGGCGTTGGCTACGGCTTCGGAGATCACTTTCAGAGCGTCTTCGTTGGAGGCCAGGTTCGGTGCGAAACCACCTTCGTCACCCACTGCGGTGCTCAGGCCACGGGCCTTCAGCACAGCTTTGAGGTGGTGGAAAATCTCGGTGCCCATGCGCAGACCTTCCGAGAAAGACTTGGCGCCAACCGGCTGAACCATGAATTCCTGGATGTCGACGTTGTTATCGGCGTGCTCGCCACCGTTGATGATGTTCATCATCGGAACCGGCATCGAGTAAACACCCGGGGTGCCGTTCAGGTTGGCGATGTGAGCGTACAGCGGCAGGTCCTGGTCCTGCGCTGCTGCCTTGGCCGCGGCAAGGGAAACGGCGAGGATCGCGTTGGCGCCCAGGGAGCCTTTGTTTTCAGTACCGTCGAGCTTGATCATCGCGTGATCGAGGGCTTTCTGGTCGCTTGGGTCTTTACCCAACAGCAGGTCGCGAATCGGACCGTTGATGTTGCCTACGGCTTTAAGCACGCCCTTGCCCAGGTAACGGCTCTTGTCGCCATCACGCAGCTCGAGTGCTTCACGCGAGCCAGTGGAAGCACCGGACGGCGCGCAAGCGCTACCGATGATGCCGTTATCGAGAAGCACGTCCGCTTCGACGGTGGGATTGCCACGGGAGTCGAGAACTTCACGACCTTTGATGTCGACGATTTTTGCCATTGTTGTAAACACTCCAAAGTTGACGAAAACGACGCAGCTAGAGGAAATCTTTTACCGTCGGCAAGTGGTGTGCAGCGGGCAGGCTTGCGGACGATAAGGCTCAGGCCCGGGGGCCTGAACATTAAATCGTGCGGTACTTTACCGGAGAAATGAGGTTTACGCGGTTTCTACCGTCGGAAAACTCTTAACCAGTTCGTCCAAAGCTTTGAGCTGGGCCAGGAATGGCTCCAGTTTGTCCAGACGCAAGGCGCAAGGGCCATCACATTTGGCGTTGTCCGGGTCCGGGTGAGCTTCGAGGAACAGGCCCGCCAGCGACTGGCTGATGCCGGCCTTGGCCAGGTCGGTGACCTGGGCGCGGCGACCGCCAGCGGAATCGGAACGACCACCCGGCATTTGCAGCGAGTGGGTCACGTCGAAGAATACCGGGTATTCGAACTGCTTCATGATGCCGAAGCCGAGCATGTCGACGACCAGGTTGTTGTAGCCAAAGCTCGAACCGCGTTCGCAGAGGATCAACTGATCGTTACCCGCTTCCACGCATTTGCTCAGGATGTGTTTCATTTCGTGCGGTGCAAGGAACTGGGCTTTCTTGATGTTGATCACCGCGCCGGTCTTGGCCATCGCGACCACAAGGTCGGTCTGGCGCGACAGGAAGGCCGGCAACTGGATGATGTCGCAGACTTCAGCGACGACCGCGGCCTGTTCAGGCTCGTGGACGTCGGTGATGATCGGCACGCCGAAGGCTTGTTTGATGTCCTGGAAGATCCGCATGCCCTCTTCCAGGCCGGGGCCACGGTAAGAGGTCACGGAAGACCGGTTAGCCTTGTCGAAACTGGCCTTGAACACGTAAGGGATACCGAGTTTCTCGGTGACCTTGACGTACTCTTCGCAGACCTGCATCGCCATGTCGCGGCTTTCCAGCACGTTCATGCCACCGAAAAGCACCATTGGCTTGTCGTTGGCAATCTCGATATCGCCTACACGGATGATCTTCTGCGCCATTGGTTTCACGCCTTCTTCTGGTGTTGAGTCAATGCTGCTTTGACGAAACCGGTGAACAACGGGTGACCGTCGCGCGGGGTAGAGGTGAACTCAGGGTGGAACTGGCAAGCCACGAACCAAGGATGATCCGGAGCTTCAACCACTTCAACCAGCGCGCCGTCACCGGAACGACCGGAGATTTTCAGGCCGGCTTCCATGATTTGCGGCAGCAGGTTGTTGTTCACTTCGTAGCGATGACGATGACGCTCGACGATCACATCTTTTGCGTAGCAATCGTGAACCAGCGAACCCGGTTCCAGCAGGCAATCCTGTGCGCCAAGGCGCATGGTGCCGCCCAGGTCGGACGCTTCGGTACGGGTTTCAACGGCGCCGGTGGCATCTTCCCACTCGGTGATCAGGCCCACGACCGGGTGGCCGCTTGCACGATCGAACTCGGTGGAGTTGGCGTCTTTCCAGCCCAGCACGTTACGAGCGAACTCGATCACGGCCACTTGCATGCCCAGGCAGATGCCCAGGTACGGAACCTTGTTTTCGCGAGCGTATTGAACAGCGGTGATCTTGCCTTCCACGCCACGCAGACCGAAGCCGCCCGGTACGAGGATCGCGTCGACACCTTCGAGCAGCGCGGTGCCCTGGTTTTCGATGTCTTCGGAATCGATGTAGCGCAGGTTGACCTTGGTACGGTTGCTGATGCCGGCGTGACTCATCGCTTCGATCAGCGACTTGTAGGCGTCCAGCAGTTCCATGTACTTGCCGACCATGGCGATGGTGACTTCGTGCTCAGGGTTGAGCTTGGCGTCGACCACGGCTTCCCACTCGGACAGATCAGCGCCGCCACATTGCAGGCCGAAACGCTCGACGACAAAATCATCCAGGCCCTGGGAGTGCAGGATGCCCGGGATCTTGTAGATGGTGTCGGCGTCTTCCAGCGCAATCACCGCACGTTCTTCAACGTTGGTGAACTGGGCGATCTTGCGACGGGACGAGATGTCGATCGGGTGATCGGAGCGGCACACCAGCACGTCAGGTTGCAGGCCGATGGAACGCAGTTCCTTGACCGAGTGCTGGGTTGGCTTGGTTTTGGTTTCGCCGGCGGTGGCGATGTACGGCACCAGCGTCAGGTGCATCAGCATCGCGCGCTTGGCGCCGACTTCGAAACGCAATTGGCGGATCGCTTCGAGGAACGGTTGCGACTCGATGTCACCCACGGTGCCACCGATCTCGACCATCGCCACGTCGGCATCGCCGGCGCCCTTGATGATCCGGCGCTTGATTTCGTCGGTGATGTGCGGGATCACCTGGATGGTGGCGCCCAGGTAATCACCACGGCGCTCTTTGCGCAGGACGTGTTCGTAGACACGGCCGGTGGTGAAGTTGTTGTTCTGGGTCATGGTCGTGCGGATGAACCGCTCGTAGTGGCCCAGGTCCAGGTCGGTCTCGGCGCCGTCGTGGGTGACGAACACTTCACCGTGCTGGAACGGGCTCATGGTGCCCGGATCAACGTTGATGTACGGGTCCAGCTTCAGCATGGTGACCTTAAGTCCCCGCGCCTCCAGGATGGCCGCCAATGAAGCCGAGGCAATGCCTTTCCCCAATGAAGAAACAACACCGCCCGTGACGAATATGTAGCGCGTCATGAAAAACCCTAGAAGTCTGCGTTAAAGCGGTCCGAGCCGCCGGGGAAAGCGAAGGAAGGCCGAAGCCCCCGATCACCTGCATTAATCACAGTGCATCTTTCAAAAAAACCGCCGCGTTGGGACAGACCGGGAGATGAAACACCGGTGCGTTGCTCGCTACACATTTTTTGGAATCGCCCAGCAAAGACTGCTTGGTAATCGGCAACTCCTGCAATTCAGGCGAATCCACAGAAGTTGTATCAAGAAGGGAGCGTAGTCTACCGGAAAGCCCCTTTCAGCTCAAACCTTGATCTTCGGTCGGCGGCTGCCAATGCAAATTCCAGCCGTCCCGCGCGCTGCCATTCAACCCCTGCAACCCCGCCACAGCCAGCAATTGCTCGCCGCGGTAGAGCAGCGGCAATCTGCCACGGGCAAACAACGGTATCCCTCTTTCATTAAGCAAACGCTTCAGGTCACGGTGACCGCGATCGGGCAGATGCATGATCTCGCCTCCTTCACGATAGCGGATATGCAACGGGCCATCGGGAATTTGGCCGATCAACGTGAGCCAGCCGTTATCGAGCAACGACAGCGGTAATGTGGGGTCGGCCCAGCGTCCGGCCTCCGGTGGCGTGCGCAACCAGGCACCGGACAACCACCAGATACGCCCGCTCGCCCGATGCAATTCACCGTCCGCCAGACGCCACACCGGCCGCGCATCACCAGTGGCATCGCGCAAATCTTGCCAACCCGACCAATGGTCGCTGTCCGGCAAACGAGTCCGGTTCGCCAGCCAGCAACTCAAGGCATTGCGTTGACGCGCGGCGGACAGCTTTTCCAGCGATGCCAGCTCCAGAGACGGCAAGCCGAGCCAATCGAAATCACTGCGGCTGCCCGCCTCGAGCAAATCAATTTGCGCCAACTCATCGAGCAACCCCTGGGCTTCGCGCAAATGCCCGGCGCTGCGGGCCATGGTCGTCTGCGCTTGCGGCCAGCGCTCGGTCAGCACCGGGAACACCTGATGCCGCAGGTAATTGCGCGAGAACTGTCGATCCTCATTCGAGGGATCTTCGATCCAGCTCAATTGATGCGCGACGGCATAGGCCTCAAGTTCCTCGCGGGTGACGTCCAGCAACGGCCGAAGCAGATGCCCCCGACCCAACGCACGCTCACTCGGCATCCCCGACAATCCACGCACCCCGGCCCCGCGCAACAGTCGAAACAGCAGGGTTTCAGCCTGATCGTCACGGTGCTGCGCGGTCAGCAGCACTTCATTAGTTTCAGTCGCCGCAATGAAGGCGCCATAACGCGCGTCCCGGGCGGCACGCTCAAGGCTGGCGCCCGGCTGGACCTGAACGCGGACAACCTCCAGCGGCACACCCAGCGCATCACAGACTGACTGACAGTGCGCCGGCCACACATCGGCCGCAGCCTGAAGGCCATGGTGAACATGGAAAGCGCTGAGTGTCGGCAGGGATTGGGTTTTGGCGAGGTGTGCGAGAAGGTGCAGCAGGACGGTGGAGTCGAGGCCGCCCGAGAAGGCGATGCGCCAGGTGGCGGCGGTGCGCCAGAGTTTCAGGTTCAGCAGAAGCCTGGTTGGCAGATCAATCATGGACGGGCTCATATCGATCACTTCACACAAAACAAATGTGGGAGCGGGCTTGCTCGCGAAGGCTGTTTAACACTCAACGCATGAGTTGAATGTTATACCGCTTTCGCGAGCAAGCCCGCTCCCACATTGAAGCCGAGGTCAGATCAGAGACCGTAGCTCATCAGTCGATCGTAACGACGCTTGAGCAGCGCTTCGTTGTCGAACTTCTTCAGCATCGCCAGTTGCGAGCTCAGCTCGGCACGGATCGAAGCAGCGGCAGCCGCCGGATCGCGATGAGCGCCGCCCAATGGCTCGCCGATCACTTTGTCGACGATGCCCAGACCTTTCAGGCGCTCGGCGGTGATGCCCATGGCTTCAGCGGCATCCGGTGCTTTCTCGGCGGTTTTCCACAGGATCGACGCGCAACCTTCCGGCGAAATCACCGCGTAGGTCGAGTACTGCAGCATGTTCAACTGATCGCAGACACCGATGGCCAACGCACCACCGGAACCACCTTCACCGATTACGGTGGCGATGATCGGGGTTTTCAGGCGGGCCATGACACGCAGGTTCCAGGCAATCGCTTCGCTCTGGTTGCGCTCTTCGGCGTCGATGCCTGGGTAAGCACCCGGGGTGTCGATGAAGGTCAGGATCGGCATTTTGAAACGTTCGGCCATTTCCATCAGACGGCAGGCCTTGCGGTAGCCTTCCGGACGCGGCATGCCGAAGTTGCGGCGAACCTTCTCGCGCACTTCACGGCCTTTCTGGTGCCCGATGATCATCACTGGCTCATCGTCCAGACGGGCAATGCCGCCAACGATGGCAGCGTCGTCGGAGAAGTGACGGTCGCCATGCAGTTCGTCGAACTCGGTGAAGATGTGCTCGATGTAGTCCAGGGTGTATGGACGTTTCGGGTGACGCGCCAGACGCGCGATCTGCCAGCTGGTCAGCTTGCCGAAGATGTCTTCGGTCAGCGTGCTGCTTTTGTCCTGCAGGCGGGAGATCTCATCGCCGATATTCAGCGAATTGTCATTACCGACCAAGCGCAACTCTTCGATCTTGGCTTGCAGGTCGGCGATCGGCTGTTCGAAATCTAGAAAATTCGGGTTCATAGGCGTCCGTCTTGGGTCGACATCCAAGAGAGCTTGGGCCGGCCGGTTGTCTATTCGCGCCCTACCTTAAGGGAGAGGCGCGTTCAGGTCGAGATTAAAAATTCAGGTCGAGATCAGGCCCTGAGAATAGAGCCTGACCGTCAACGGTATTGGAGGAAGACGTTGTCTCGCCCGAACTGGTCACGCAGGGCTTGAATCAAGGCATCCGCCGGGTCGATCCGCCAGGTCTCGCCGAACTGCAACAAGGCCTTCGCATCAGGGCTGGTGTACTCCATGGTGATCGGGCATGCGCCGCGGTGACGCTTGAACAGCTCACCGAGCCAGCGTAGCTGATCGCCTTTCAGATCCTGCGTGTGCAGCTTCAGGCGCAGGCTTTCGGCCAGGTTGGTGCGCGCATCTTCCATGCTCATCACCCGCTTGACCCGCAAGCGCAAGCCACCGGAGAAGTCGTCGTTGCTGACTTCGCCTTCGACCACCACCATCGCGTCGGTCTGCAACAGCGACTGCGCAGAGTGAAACGCCTCGGCAAACAGCGACGCTTCGATCCGGCCCGAGCGGTCGTCGAGGGTGATGAAACCCATCTTGTCGCCCTTTTTGTTCTTCATCACCCGCAACGCGATGATCATGCCTGCGACCGTCTGCGTATCCCGCGCTGGTTTCAGGTCGATGATGCGTTGACGGGCGAAGCGGCGGATCTCGCCTTCGTACTCGTCGATCGGGTGACCGGTCAGGTACAGGCCCAAGGTGTCTTTCTCGCCTTTCAGCCGTTCCTTGAGGGTCAGTTCCTTGGCCTTGCGGTGATTGGCGTAGACATCGGCGTCTTCTTCGACGAACAGGCCGCCAAAAAGATCAACGTGACCGCTGTCTTTGGTACGCAGGGTCTGTTCGGCGGCTTTGATCGCCCCTTCCATGGCGTTCAGCAGGACCGCACGATTGCGGTCAATGTTGGCCTGATAGGCTTTCTGCTCGTCATGGAAGTACGGACCGAGACGGTCCAGCGCGCCGCTGCGGATCAAGCCGTCCAGGGTGCGTTTGTTGATACGCTTGAGGTCGACACGGGCGCAGAAGTCGAACAGATCCTTGAACGGACCGGCCTGACGCGCCTCAGTGATGGCTTCCACCGGACCTTCGCCCACACCTTTGATCGCGCCGAGGCCGTAGATAATCCGGCCTTCGTCATTCACCGTGAACTTGAACTCCGAGGTATTCACATCCGGCGCGTCGAGACGCAGCTTCATGGTGCGAATTTCTTCGATCAAGGTCACGACCTTGTCGGTGTTGTGCATATCCGCCGACAGTACCGCGGCCATGAACGGCGCCGGGTAGTGGGTTTTCAGCCATGCGGTCTGGTAGGACACCAGACCGTAAGCGGCGGAGTGAGACTTGTTGAAGCCGTAACCGGCGAATTTCTCTACCAGGTCGAAAATGTTACCGGCGAGGTCGGCGTCGATATTGTTGGTGGCGCAACCTTCAATGAAACCGCCGCGCTGCTTGGCCATTTCTTCGGGTTTTTTCTTACCCATCGCCCGACGCAGCATGTCCGCACCGCCGAGGGTGTAACCGGCCATGACCTGGGCAATCTGCATCACCTGTTCCTGATACAGGATGATGCCGTAAGTCGGCGCCAATACGGGCTTGAGGCCTTCGTACTGGTAGTCCGAGTGCGGGTACGCCAGTTCGGCGCGACCGTGCTTACGGTTGATGAAGTCGTCCACCATGCCCGATTGCAATGGGCCCGGACGGAACAGGGCCACCAGTGCGATCAAGTCTTCCAGGCAGTCGGGTTTGAGCTTTTTGATCAGCTCCTTCATACCCCGGGACTCGAGCTGGAACACCGCGGTGGTTTCAGCTTTTTGTAGCAGCGTGTAAGTCGGTTTGTCGTCCAGCGGGATAAACGCGATGTCCAGCGGCGGCTGATCGACCTTGGCGCGATCACGGTTGATGGTTTTCAGCGCCCAGTCGATGACCGTCAGGGTTCGCAGACCGAGGAAGTCGAACTTCACCAGGCCGGCGGCCTCAACGTCGTCCTTGTCGAACTGGGTTACCAGGCCATCACCGGCCTCGTCGCAATAGATCGGCGAGAAGTCAGTCAACTTGGTCGGGGCAATAACTACACCACCAGCGTGCTTACCGACGTTCCGCACAACGCCTTCCAGCTTGCGCGCCATTTCCCAGATTTCGGCAGCTTCTTCATCGACCTTGATAAAGTCGCGCAGGATTTCTTCCTGCTCGTAGGCTTTTTCCAGGGTCATGCCGACTTCGAACGGGATCATCTTCGACAGACGATCCGCCAAACCGTAGGACTTGCCCTGCACCCGCGCCACGTCGCGGACCACAGCCTTTGCGGCCATGGAACCGAAGGTGATGATCTGGCTTACCGCGTTGCGACCGTATTTTTCGGCCACGTATTCAATTACCCGGTCGCGCCCGTCCATGCAGAAGTCGACGTCGAAATCGGGCATCGATACCCGTTCCGGGTTAAGGAACCGTTCGAACAGCAGGTCATATTCCAGCGGATCGAGGTCGGTGATCTTCTGCACGTAGGCCACCAGCGACCCGGCACCCGACCCCCGGCCCGGACCTACCGGCACGCCGTTGCTTTTGGCCCACTGGATAAAGTCCATAACGATCAGGAAGTAGCCGGGGAAACCCATCTGGATAATGATATCCAGCTCGAAATTCAGCCGGTCGACGTAAACCTGGCGCTTGGCTTCGTAGTCTTCGGTGGTGTCCTTGGGCAGCAGGACGCTGAGGCGATCTTCCAGGCCATCGAAGGACACCTTGCGGAAATACTCGTCGATGGTCATGCCATCGGGGATCGGGAAGTTGGGCAGAAAGTGCTTGCCCAGCTTCACTTCGATATTGCAGCGCTTGGCAATCTCGACGGTGTTTTCCAGCGCCTCGGGAATGTCGCTGAACAGCTCGGCCATTTCCTCGGCGCTTTTGAGGTATTGCTGATCGCTGTAGTTTTTCGAACGCCGCGGATCGTCGAGGGCGCGACCCTCACCGATGCAAACGCGGGTTTCGTGGGCTTCGAAGTCTTCCTGCTTGATGAAGCGCACGTCGTTGGTGGCCACCAGCGGCGCGCCGATCTTCTCGGCCAGGGCCACGGCGCCGTGCAATTGCTCTTCGTCATTGGGACGGTTGGTGCGCTGGATTTCCAGATAGAAGCGATCAGGGAACACCGCCATCCACTCGCGCGCCAGGGTTTCCGCTTCCGCCGGGTTGCCGCCGAGCATGGCCAGGCCAATCTCGCCCTCTTTCGCCGCCGACAGCATGATCAAGCCTTCGCTGGCTTCGGCCACCCACTCGCGCTCGATGATGATCGAGCCATTACGCTGACCGTCGATAAAGCCGCGGGAGATCAGTTCGGTGAGGTTGCGATAACCCACGGCGTTCATCGCCAGCAGGCTGATCCGGCTCAACGGGTTGTCCGGATCTTTGTTCGACAGCCACAGGTCGGCGCCGCAGATCGGCTTGATGCCGGCGCCCATGGACGCTTTATAGAATTTGACCAGGGAACACATGTTGTTCTGGTCAGTGACCGCCACGGCAGGCATGTTCATGCCGACCAGGGTCTTGACCAGCGGTTTGATCCGCACCAGACCGTCGACCAGGGAATATTCAGTGTGCAGGCGTAGGTGAACGAATGAAGCCGGCATAGTGATCCTGTCTGTAAACGTGAAGACAACAAGGCCCGGATTGTACCGGGCCTTGAAAAAAACATCAGCCTTGCGACTAACTCTCGATCAGGTTTTCCCGCGCCTCGTAGGCCAGGCGCACCGGGGCGAACGAGCGGCGGTGAATCGGCGTTGGCCCCAAGCGGGCCAGGGCTTCCAGATGAACGGGGGTCGGGTAGCCTTTGTGGCCGCCGATGCCGTAACCCGGGTAGATCAATTCGAAAGCAGCCATTTCACGGTCGCGACTGACCTTGGCCAGAATCGAGGCGGCAGCGATGGCCGGCACCTTGCCGTCGCCCTGCACCACCGCTTCGGCGCGCATGGACAGTTTCGGGCAGCGGTTGCCGTCGATCATCGCCAGTTTCGGCTGAATGTGCAGGCCCTCGATGGCGCGCTGCATGGCCAGCATGGTGGCATGCAGAATATTCAGCTCGTCGATTTCTTCGACTTCGGCCCGGGCGATGTGCCAGCTCAGGGCCTTCTCGCAGATTTCGTCGTAGAGCTTTTCGCGGCGGGCTTCGGTGAGCTTCTTCGAATCGTTCAGGCCCAGGATCGGCCGATTCGGATCGAGAATCACCGCAGCCGTGACCACGGCGCCGCAGAGCGGGCCGCGACCGACTTCATCGACGCCGGCAACCAAGTCTTCCACTTCAGCGACCAAGGTGAAATCCAGCCCCATTTGCATGCTTGTCTTACTCATTGTACTTGGCCGATCAGTTTCAGCACGGCGTCCGCCGCCTGGTTGGAGGCATCCAGACGCAAGGTCCGGTGGATTTCATCGAAGCCGCGGGTCTGTTCTTCACCGCCCTCGATCAGCGGCGACAAGGTTTGGGCCAGGGCCTCAACCGTCGCATCGTCTTGCAGCAACTCGGGCACCAGCAGGCGCTGGGCCAGCAGGTTGGGCAGCGAGACGTAAGGGCTTTTCACCATGCGTTTGAGGATCCAGAACGTCAGCGGCGCCAGTCGATAAGCAACCACCATCGGCCGCTTGTACAACAACGCTTCAAGCGTAGCGGTTCCGGAGGCGATCAACACGGCGTCGCAGGCCGCAAGGGCCAAATGGGATTTGCCATCGAGCAACGTCAGCGGCAGATCGCGGCCGGCCAGCAACTCTTCGAGTTGGGCGCGGCGTTCGGGGCTGGCACAGGGCATGACAAATCGCACGCCGGGGCGCAGGGCCCGTAAACGCTGGGCGGTATCGAGGAACAACGCGCCGAGACGCCCTACTTCGCCGCCACGGCTGCCCGGCATCAGCGCCACCAGCGGGCCGTCAGGCAAACCGAGTTCGGCCCGCGCCGCAGCGCGATCGGCTTGCAACGGAATCGCATCGGCCAAGGAGTGCCCGACGAACCGAACCGGTACGCCTTTCTCTTCGTAGAATTTTGCTTCGAACGGGAACAGCGTCAGCATCAGGTCGCAGCCTTCACGAATCTTCAGCACGCGCTTCTGTCGCCAGGCCCAGACCGACGGGCTGACGTAATGCACGGTCTTGATCCCGGCCTGACGCAGCTTGAGTTCGATATTGAGGTTGAAGTCCGGGGCATCGATGCCGATGAACGCGTCGGGCTTCTCGGCGATCAGGTCGGCGATCAGCTTCTTGCGCCGGGCCATCAACTCTCGCAATCGACCCAGCACTTCCACCAGCCCCATGACCGAAAGTCGTTCCATCGGGAAGTAGGAGGTCAGGCCTTCGGCCTGCATCAACGGACCGCCAACGCCAATAAATTCGATCGTCGGATGTTGTGCCTTGAGCGCACGCATCAAACCGGCGCCCAGAATGTCACCGGAAGCCTCACCCGCTACCAGCGCGATACGCAGATTAGCCATGATTAACGGGTGATGCCGCGAGTCGAAGACTGGATGGAATCACGGAATACCGCGACTTCCGGGAACTGTACCGACGGTTCGACCAGTTCGGCGAGCGCCTGCTCGACCGTCAGGCCCTGGCGATAAACCACCTTGTAGGCGCGACGCAGGGCGTGGATCGCGTCTTCGCTGAAACCGCGACGGCGCATGCCTTCGAAGTTCATGCTGCGGGCCTCGGCGGGGTTGCCGAATACCGTGACGTATGCCGGAACGTCCTTGCCGATGGCGGTCCCCATGCCGGAAAAGCTGTGGGCGCCGATGTGGCAATACTGGTGAACCAGGGTGAAGCCGGACAGGATCGCCCAATCTTCAACGTGCACATGGCCGGCCAACGCGGTGTTGTTGACCAGAATGCAGTGGTTGCCAATAACGCTGTCATGCCCGATGTGGGCATAGGCCATGATCAGGTTGTGATCGCCCAGGGTGGTTTCCGAACGGTCCTGCACGGTGCCACGGTGAATCGTTACGCCTTCACGGATGACGTTGTGGTCACCGATGACCAGGCGGGTTTCTTCGCCCTTGTATTTCAGGTCGGGCGTGTCCTCACCTACCGAGGAAAACTGGTAGATGCGGTTGTGCTTACCGATTCGGGTCGGGCCTTTGAGAATCACATGCGGCCCGATCACTGTTCCCTCGCCGATTTCCACACCTGCGCCGACGATCGACCAAGGGCCGACCTCGACGTCGTCAGCCAGAATGGCCGACGGATCGATGATTGCGCGAGGGTCAATCAAACTCATAGTTTGCGTTCCGCGCAGATGATTTCAGCGGAGCAGACTGGCTTGCCGTCAACGGAAGCCTGGCACTCGAACTTCCATATCTGACGCTTGCAGCTGATGAAGCGGGCTTCGAGGATCAACTGATCGCCTGGGGTGACTGGCTGGCGAAAACGCAGCTTGTCGGAGCCGACGAAGTAGTAGAGCGTGCCATCGGCAGGCTTCACATCGAGCATTTTGAAGCCAAGGATGCCGGCAGCCTGAGCCATCGCTTCGATGATCAATACGCCCGGCATGATTGGATGCGCGGGGAAGTGACCATTGAAGAACGGTTCGTTGATGCTGACATTCTTGTAGGCGCGAATGCGCTTGCCTTCCACATCCAGATCCACGACCCGGTCCACCAGCAGGAACGGGTAACGGTGAGGCAGGTATTCGCGAATCTCGTTGATGTCCATCATTTCGGGGGGAAGCCTATGTAAAGATTGGGAGCGCGCGACTGAAGCGCACCCCTCTAGCAAATCAAGGAGGCAGTCTAGCGGCTGTGCACACTTGATATGGAAATGGTATCAGCCATCTGATGAAGCATTACCGCCAGGGGTCACTTCCCCTACTCGCTTTTCCAGTTGTCGCAGACGCCGCGCGATGTCATCGAGCTGACGGATGCGTGCCGCGCTTTTGCGCCACTCGGCAGCCGGTTGCATGGCTGTTCCGGATGAATAGGAACCCGGCTCGGTAATCGAGTGGGTCACCATGGTCATGCCGGTCAGGAAAACGTTGTCGCAAATCTCGATATGCCCCACCAGCCCTACACCGCCGGCGAGCATGCAATGCTTGCCGATCTTGGTGCTGCCGGAAATCCCCACGCACGCTGCCATGGCGGTGTGATCACCAACCTGGACGTTATGGGCGATCTGAATCTGATTGTCGAGCTTCACACCATTGCCGAGGATGGTATCGGCCAGCGCCCCACGGTCGATGGCGGTATTCACGCCAATCTCCACATCGTCACCGACCAGAACGCCACCAATCTGGGCGATCTTCTGCCAGACACCTTTCTCGTTGGCAAAACCGAAGCCTTCACCACCGAGTACGGCACCCGACTGAATCACGACTCGTTTACCAATACGTACATCGTGGTACAGCGTGACCCGCGGAGCCAGCCAACCGCCCTCGCCAATCTCACAGCGCGCACCGATGAAGCAATGAGCCCCCACGGTTACACCCGCAGCGATACGCGCTGCGCTTTCGATCACCACAAAGGCACCAATGCTTGCCGCTGGATCGACCACCGCGTCCGCCGCAATCACCGCTGTCGGATGAATACCCGCAGCCGCTTTTGGCTTGGGGTCGAACAGATGGGAAACACGGGCGTAAGCCAGGTACGGATCCGGCACGACCAGCGCATTACCGGCAAAACCTTCAGCGTCAGCGGCCTTCAGCAACAAGGCTGCGGCTTTGCTGTCCGGCAGGTATTTACGGTATTGAGGGTTTGCCAGAAAGCTCAACTGAGCTGGGCCAGCCTCTTGCAAAGTGGCTAGCCCAGTAATTTCTTTCTCCGGGTCGCCACGTAGGGTGGCGCCGAGGAACTCGGCCAATTGGCCGAGCTTTATAGTCGCTGTCATGGATTACTTCAGCTGATTCATGCGCTCGATAACCTGGCGAGTGATGTCGTACTGAGGTTTGACATCAATCACTGCGCCACGCTCGAAGACCAGGTCAAAAGCACCTTTCTTGATGACTTCTTCCACAGCGCTGTCCAGTTTCGGCTTGAGCTGCTTCAGCATTTCACGGTCAGCAACGGCTTTGGCTTCGTTCAATTCCTTGGACTGGAACTGGAAGTCACGCGCCTTTTGCTTGAATTCAAGCTCCAGACGTTCGCGTTCGCCTTGCTGCATCTTGTCGCCACCGGCTACCAGACGGTCCTGGATACCTTTGGCACTGCTTTCCAGGGTTTTCAGCTTGGTCAGTTGCGGACCGAACTTCTTCTCGGCATCCACGGCGTACTTCTTGGCCGCGTCGGATTCCAGCAGAGCCATCTGATAGTTCAGGACGGCGATTTTCATGTCGGCAAAAGCCGGACCTGCTACCAGTACGGTCGCCAGGAGAACCAATTGAGTCAACTTACGCACGATGCACTCCTACAAAATCCATTGTCGTTATCTTGGGTCAGACACTTAGAACGTCTGGCCGAGGGAGAATTGGAACACTTGAGTCTCAGCGTCATCCGGTTTCTTGATCGGCATGGCCAACGCGAAGCTCAGAGGACCCAGTGCGGTGACCCAGGTCACGCCGACACCGACGGAACTGGCCATGTTGCTCAGGCTGATGTCGTTGCACTGCGTACTGGCTTTCGAACCATCGGCGTTCGTTGGCGATTTGCACTGCGAGTCGAACACGTTACCCACGTCCCAGAATACCGAAGTACGCAGGGAACGCTGATCTTTGACGAACGGCAGAGGGAACAGGACTTCCACACCACCCTGAATCAGGACGTTGCCACCGAACGGCAGTGGATCCTGGTCCGGATCGACTGCAGTGCCCGGGTTCTTGCCGGTACTTGGTGTACTGCGAGGACCCAGGGTGCTGTCCTTGAAGCCACGTACCGAGTTGAAACCACCAGCATAGTAGTTTTCATAGAACGGCAAGCCGTCGGTCGAACCATAACCATCGCCATAACCCAGCTCGGTGTGCAGGCGCATGGTGTAGTTTTCGCTCAGTGGCTGGAACAACTGGCCACGGTAGTCGAGCTTGAAGAACGACAGGTCGCTGCCCGGTGTCGTGGTTTCCAGCGTCAAACTTTGGGAATGACCGCGGGTTGCCAGCACACCTTTGTTCAAGGTCGACTCGGACCAACCGGCCGATGCCTTGAAGTTCAGGTAGTTGTCGCCTTCCTTGTTAACGAAGTCAAAAATCTCGTCAACGGTGTATACGCCCGTCTTGATCTTGTCTTGTTGCGCAGTCAGGCCGAAGGTCAGACGCGACGTTTCGCTGATCGGGTAACCGACGCTTACGCCAGCACCGAGGCTGTCTACTGCGTAGCTTGCAACATCGACGTCGAGATCTTTGTAGTCAGTGGTGCGATAGAAAGCGTTGTAACCCAGGCTCACACCGTCAGCAGTCCAGTACGGGTCGACATAACCGAAGTTATAACGGCTCTGGTATTCGCTTCGGGTCAGACCGATGCTGACTTTGTTACCGGTACCCAGGAAGTTGTTCTGGGTGATCGAACCACCGAGGATCAGACCGGCACTCTGGGCGAAACCGACACTGGCGGTAATCGAACCGGAAGCCTGTTCTTCAACGCTGTAGTTCACGTCAACCTGGTCGTCCACACCCGGTACGGCCGGGGTTTCAACGTTCACTTCCTTGAAGAAGCCCAGACGCTCAAGACGGGTCTTGGATTGGTCGATCAGGTAGGTCGAAGCCCAGCCACCTTCCATCTGACGCATTTCACGACGCAGCACTTCGTCTTCGGACTTGGTGTTGCCGCGGAAATTGATACGGTTCACGTAAGCACGCTTGCCTGGATCAACGGCGAACGTGATATCCACGGTGTGGTCGTCATCGTGAGGCTGAGGCACGCCGTTGACGTTGGCGAAGGTGTAACCCTCGTTACCGAGACGACGGGTGATCAGTTCGGAAGTCGTGGTCATCAGCTTGCGCGAGAACACCTGGCCCTTCTGGACCAGCAGCAGGGACTTGACCTGGTCTTCAGGTACTTTCAGGTCGCCGCTGAGCTTCACGTCACGAACGGTGTACTTCTCGCCTTCGTTGACGTTGACCGTGATGTAGACGTGCTTCTTGTCCGGGGTGATGGACACCTGGGTCGAAGCGATATCCATGTTGATATAGCCGCGGTCCAGGTAGTAGGAGCGCAGACGCTCCAGGTCACCGGAGAGTTTCTCACGAGCGTACTTGTCATCGTTCTTGAAGAACGACAGCCAGTTGGTGGTCTTGAGTTCGAACAGGTCGATCAGGTCGTCATCGGCGAAGACCGTGTTACCCACCACGTTGATGTGCTGGATAGCAGCGACGGTGCCTTCATTGATGTTGACCTTCAACGCAACGCGGTTACGCGGCTGCGGCACCACTTCGGTATCGACGGTCGCCGAGTAACGGCCCTGAGCGACATACTGGCGCTGCAGCTCGTTACGCACACCTTCGAGGGTGGCGCGCTGGAAGATCTCGCCTTCGGACAGGCCGGATTGCTTGAGGCCCTTCATCAGGTCTTCAGTGGAGATGGCCTTGTTACCCTCGATCTCGATACTGGCGACCGACGGACGCTCGACTACCGTGATAACGAGGACATTGCCTTCGCGACCCAGCTGGATATCTTGAAAGAACCCGGTTTTGAACAACGCACGAGTGGATTCCACCAGGCGACGATCATCCGCCTGTTCACCGACGTTCAACGGCAAGGCACCAAAGACACTACCCGCGGAGACCCGCTGGAGGCCATTGACGCGAATATCAGAGATAGTGAAGGACTCGGCGTGAACTTCGGCGATCATCAATACGGTGAGAACCGCAGTTAGCAGCAGACGTTTCATGAAGTCCTTTCTTATTCCAACTGGCAATAAACAAACTGCCGCAAAATGCGGCAGATTCGCAATTCAGCGAAGCGTTACAGTCGACCCAGATCATTGACCAGAGCAAGCAACATCACCCCGACCACCAAACTGATACCGATCTGTATCCCCCAACCCTGCACCCGATCCGACAAGGGGCGACCACGCACCCACTCGATCAGATAAAACAACAAATGCCCCCCATCCAGTACAGGAATGGGCAACAAATTCAGAACACCCAAGCTAATACTCAGATAAGCAAGGAAATTCAGGAAATCAGCGACACCCGACTGGGCAGAAGCGCCCGCCACTTTAGCAATGGTTATCGGTCCACTCAAGTTTTTTACCGAGAGCTCGCCGAACAACATTTTCTTGAGCGAATCAAGGGTCAGTACACTCATGGTCCAGGTGCGTCGGGCACCCTCCCCAATCGCGGCCACTGGACCGTAACTGACCTCGCGAATCATCTCTGGTGGCCAGTCGACTGCTTTCACTCCGGCACCCAGGTAACCCGTTGGAGCTTTGCTGCCACCACGAGCCGCCAGCGTCACAGGGACGTCGATTTGAGCACCATCGCGCTCGACGCGCAGCATGATTTTGGTATCCGGATGAATACGTACGGTATCGACGACTTGCTGCCAGTCATCCAGCGCCTTGCCGTCAAGGGCCAACAACCGATCACCGGTTTTCAGGCCCGCGGCTTGCGCCGGCCCTTTCGAATCGAGTTCCGCCAGGATCGGCGGCAATGCAGGACGCCACGGGCGAATACCCAGCGAGCGAATCGGGTCCGGTTCATCGGCACCCTTGAGCCAATGATCCAGCGCCAGCTCACGAGGCGACTCAGCCGTAGAGCCCTGTTCGCGCACCAGCAACTGCAAAGTACCGCTCTCGCCCAGGCGACGGACCAGTTGCAGGTTGACGGCCGCCCATCCGGAAGTCGGCTCGCCATCGATGGCAACGATTTCCTGATTCGCGCTCAAACCGGCCTTGGCCGCGATGCTGCCTGACTCGACGGCACCGATGACCGGACGCACCTGTTCGCTGCCGAGCATGGCCAGCACCCAGAAAAACACCATGGCCAGCAGAAAGTTGGCGATCGGGCCGGCGGCAACGATGGCAATACGCTGGCGAACTGACTTGCGGTTGAAAGATTGATCGATCTGGTCGGCCGGCACTTCGCCTTCGCGCTCGTCGAGCATCTTCACGTAGCCGCCCAGCGGAATCGCGGCCAGCACGAACTCGGTGCCCTGCTTGTCGTGCCAGCGCAGCAACGGCATGCCAAAGCCTACGGAGAAACGCAGCACTTTGACCCCACAGCGACGTGCGACCCAGAAGTGGCCGAATTCGTGGAAGGTGACCAGCACGCCCAGGGCTACCAGGGTGCCGACAATCATATAGAGCGCGCTCATCTACTTTCTCCGCAATCCTATCCAGTGCTGCATTGGGCCAACGTACTGCAACACTTATTGCCCGTGACGACTCAACCACTGTTCAGCCAACACACGCGCCTTGGCGTCCGCGGTGAACACCGCCTCGAGATCATTCACCGCAACCACAGGCTCAAGATTCAAGACTTCCTCGATGATACTCGCGATTTCCGGGTAACGAACCCGTCCGTCGAGAAAGGCCGCAACCGCCACTTCATTTGCCGCATTGAGCATGGCCGGCGCGCTATTGCCGGCCTCTGCCGCCTGTCGCGCGAGGCGCAGGCACGGAAAACGCTCTTCATCGGGGGCCTGGAAATCCAGACGCGCGATGGCAAACAGATCCAGCGGCGCGACACCCGAGTCAATGCGCTCCGGCCAGGCCAAAGCGTTGGCAATCGGCGTGCGCATGTCCGGATTACCCAACTGCGCCAGCACCGACCCGTCGATATAGTCCACCAGCGAGTGAATAACGCTCTGCGGGTGAATCACCACTTCGACCTGGGATGGCTTGGCATCGAACAGCCAGCAGGCTTCGATCAGCTCAAGCCCTTTATTCATCATGCTGGCCGAATCAACCGAAATCTTGCGCCCCATGGACCAGTTTGGGTGAGCACACGCCTGATCGGGGGTAACATGCGCCAATTCCGCCATCGGCGTCTGCCGGAAAGGGCCACCAGAGGCTGTCAGTAAAATCCGACGCACACCGACCGCACCCAGACCACGGGCGAAATCGTTAGGCATGCACTGGAAAATCGCGTTGTGCTCGCTGTCGATCGGCAGCAGCACCGAACCGCTTTTGCGCACCGCCTGCATAAACAATGCACCGGACATCACCAGCGCTTCTTTGTTGGCCAGCAGGATCTTCTTGCCGGCCTCGACCGCCGCCAGGGTCGGGCGCAAGCCCGCCGCACCGACGATGGCCGCCATGACCGCATCCACTTCAGGGTCGGCTGCGACCTGACACAGGCCCTCCTCCCCCACCAGCACTTGAGTCGACAGGCCTGCGGCGCGTAAATCCTCCTGCAGACCACGGGCAGCCGCGGCCTCAGGCACGACTGCAAACCGTGGCGCATGCCGAACACATAGAGCCAGCAGTTCACTCAACCGAGTAAAACCGCTCAGCGCGAAGACTTGATAACGCTCGGGATGACGCGCAATGACATCCAGGGTGCTCAGGCCGATCGAGCCGGTCGCCCCCAGAACGGTAATCTGCTGTGGGCGGCTCACGGTGCCGCCATCCACAACAGCACCGCGAAGACCGGAATCGCTGCGGTCAGACTGTCGATGCGATCGAGTACGCCGCCATGACCCGGCAGCAGATTACTGCTGTCCTTGATCCCGGATTGACGCTTGAACATGCTCTCGGTGAGGTCGCCCACCACCGAAATGAACACGATCAGTGCCGCACCGACCAGGCCTTTAAGCAGTTCCGCCACGGTCCAGTCGCGGACCAGGCCAACCACCAGCGTGATGACCAGGCTCAGCGCCAGGCCGCCATAGACACCTTCCCAGCTCTTGCCGGGACTGACCTGCGGCGCCAGCTTGCGCTTGCCGAACTTGCGACCTGAAAAGTACGCACCAATATCGGCGCCCCAGACCAGCACCATGACCGCCATGATCAGCCAGTTACCCAAAGGCTCTTGCTTGATCTGGACCAGACCTTGCCAGGCGGGCAACAGGATCAGCAAACCGATCACCAGTTTGCAAGCCGCACTGGCCCAGTGTTCGCTGGAGCGCGGGTACGTCAGCACCAGATACGTCGCCACCCCCCACCAGAGCACAGAGGCGCCCAGCACCCAAGGCGCGAGCCCCGGAAGGACATGCATGACAAACAACATCAGCGCGACCACAGCGGCATAGGCGACGCGAATCGGCTGGGCCGTGAAACCCGCCAGGCGCGCCCACTCCCACGCACCCAGGGTTACGACCAGCCCGATGAACAGCGCAAAACCGGAGCCTTCGAGCAGGAAAAACCCGCACAAGGCGATCGGTAGCAGGATCAGCGCGGTGATGATTCGTTGTTTAAGCATTAAACCCGGGCTCCAGACTCGACCTGCTCGCTCGTTTTACCGAAGCGGCGCTGACGAGAAGCGAAATCGGCCAGCGCGGTGCGCATGGCGTCGTGTTTGAAGTCCGGCCAGAACAGGTCGGAGAAGTACAGCTCGGTGTAAGCCAGCTGCCAGAGCAGGAAATTGCTGATGCGGTGCTCACCGCCGGTACGAATGCATAAGTCAGGCAACGGCAGGTCGCCGGTCACCAGACAGGTTTGCAACAGTTCCGGGGTGATGTCTTCCGGGCGCAGATGCCCGGCCTGGACTTCCCGCGCCAGGCGCTGCGCAGCTTGCGCGATATCCCACTGACCACCGTAGTTGGCGGCGATCTGCAGGATAAAGCGATTGGCGCCAGCGGTAATCGCCTCGGCTTCGCGCATGGCAGCTTGAAGCTCAGGGTGAAAACGCGAACGGTCGCCAATGATGCGCAGGCTGATGTTGTTGTCGTTGAGGCGCTTGGCCTCGCGACGCAACGCCTTGAAGAACAGGTCCATCAAGGCGCTGACCTCATCGGCCGGCCGCTGCCAGTTTTCACTGGAGAAGGCGAACAGGGTCAGCACCTCGACCTTGGCCTCGGCGCACACCTCGATTACCGCACGAACTGCATCCACACCCGCTTTATGCCCGGCGACACCCGGCATAAAGCGTTTTTTCGCCCAGCGATTGTTACCATCCATGATGATCGCGACATGGCGCGGCACCGCGGACGGCGCAGTCTGCTTGGTCTTTTCCATGAAAACGCGACCCTTATACGGCCATCAGGTCCGCTTCTTTTTGCTTGGTCGCTGCGTCGATATCGGCCTCAGCCTTGTCGGTCAGCTTCTGGATATCAGCAGCAGCACGACGCTCTTCGTCTTCGCTGATTTCCTTGTCCTTGACCAGCTTCTTCAGGTCGCCAAGTGCATCACGACGAATATTGCGCACGGCAACACGGGCATCTTCCGCTGCGCTACGCGCCTGCTTGGTGAAGCCCTTGCGGGTTTCTTCAGTCAGGGCAGGCATGGAGATCAGCAGCAACTCGCCCAGGTTGGTCGGGTTGAGGTTCAAACCGGCACTTTGGATCGCTTTGTCGACTGCCGCGAGCATATTGCGCTCAAACGCCACGACCTGAAGGGTCCGGGAGTCTTTTACTGTGATGTTGGCCACTTGGGTGATGGAAGTGTCTGTGCCGTAGTACGGCACCATCACGCTGCCCAGAATGCTTGGGTGAGCCTTGCCGGTACGAATCTGACCGAATGCGTGGTTCAGAGAGTCCAGAGATTTCTGCATGCGCTCTTGAGCGTCTTTCTTGATTTCGTTGATCATTGTTGGCCTTCCTCGATCAGGGTCCCTTCAGCGCCGCCATGCACGATGTTCAGCAGGGCGCCGGGCTTGTTCATGTTAAATACGCGCAACGGCATTTTGTGGTCGCGGCACAGGCAAATGGCGGTCAGATCCATCACACCCAGCTTGCGATCCAGCACTTCATCGTAAGTCAGATGATCGAACTTCTCGGCATGCGGGTCTTTGAATGGGTCAGCGGTGTAGACGCCATCGACCTTGGTCGCCTTGAGCACGACATCGGCATCGATCTCGATTGCACGCAGGCAGGCTGCCGAGTCCGTGGTGAAGAACGGATTGCCCGTACCGGCCGCGAAAATCACGACTTCCTTGGCGTTCAGGTGGCGCATGGCCTTGCGGCGATCGTAATGATCGGTCACACCAACCATGGAAATGGCCGACATCACGATGGCCGAGATATTGGCACGTTCCAGCGCGTCACGCATGGCCAGGGCGTTCATCACAGTGGCCAGCATGCCCATGTGGTCACCGGTGACCCGATCCATGCCGGCCGCGCTCAGCGCGGCACCACGGAACAGGTTGCCGCCGCCGATCACGAGACCGACCTGCACACCGATGCCGACCAATTGGCCCACTTCCAGTGCCATGCGATCCAGAACTTTCGGATCAATCCCGAACTCTTCCGAGCCCATCAGGGCCTCGCCGCTAAGCTTGAGTAGAATGCGTTTATAGCGAGCCTGATAACCACTGCCCTGCTGAGCCATTGCGAATCTCTCCTGCGGCGTATTTTAAAAATTCTTTGCGAGCTGTTTACAGCTGGCGTTCACTCTAGCTTGGCGCTGCTTCAGCGCCATCGGAACATGGCTTTGTAAGCCAGTTCCAAAGGGAAACCAATAAAAATTGGTAGCCCATCTGAAAAGAGGCTGCGCGCGTAAGCGGGCAGCCTCTTCAGGGCGACAGTTATAAAAACCGTCTTATTGCTTGGCGGCAGCCAGCTGGGCAGCAACTTCTTCAGCGAAGTTGTCGACCGGCTTCTCGATGCCGTCGCCTACTTTGAAGTAGGTGAAGGAAACGATTTCAGCACCGGCTTTCTTGGCCAGTTCGCCAACCTTGATCTCAGGGTTCTTGACGAACGCCTGTTCAACCAGGGAAGCCTCAGCCAGGAACTTGCTGATACGGCCTTTGACCATGTTTTCAACGATGTTTTCTGGCTTGCCAGCGATCTTGTCAGCGTTGAGGGTCAGGAACACGCCTTTCTCGCGCTCGACCGCTTCAGCGGAAACTTCCGATGGCAGCAGGAATTCAGGGTTGGTCGCCGCTACGTGCATAGCGATGTCCTTGGCCAGCTCAACAGTGCCGCCTTTCAGGACAACTGCAACACCGATCTTGTTGCCGTGCAGGTAACCACCAACAACGTCACCTTCAACGCGTGCCAGGCGACGGATGTTGACGTTTTCGCCAACCTTGCCGACCAGTACCAGGCGAGCAGCTTCTTGAGCTTCGATCAGCGGAGCGACGTCAGTCAGTTTGTCAGCGAACGCTTTTTCAACGCTCAAAGCAACGAATGCCTTGAAGTCATCCTGCAAAGCCAGGAAGTCGGTCTGCGAGTTCACTTCCAGCAGAACGGCGGATTTGCCGTCTTCTTTCAGAGCGATCGCGCCTTCAGCAGCTACGTTGCCTGCTTTCTTGGCAGCCTTGATGGCGCCCGAAGCACGCATGTCGTCGATGGCTTTTTCGATGTCGCCGCCGGCCTTGGTCAAGGCCTTTTTGCAATCCATCATGCCTTCGCCGGTACGCTCACGCAGTTCTTTAACCAACGCTGCAGTAATCTCTGCCATTTCAAAAATCCTCTTGGATAGGTTATCAACCATTCCACCCGATCGAACGGGCGTTCAATTCTTCCCGAACCACTCTTGTAAGCCGCTGCACGTTACAGATGCTGTAGCTGCGCTGCCGACAAATGGTTTTCGAGGTGGCAAAAAGGGGGCCAAGCCCCCTTTTTGCTTACTGAGTCAACGCCAAGGCGTCAATTACTCAGCTGCTGCTACCGGAGCTTCTTCAACGAACTGCTCGGTGCCGCCAGCAACGTGGTTGCGACCGCGGATTACAGCGTCAGCCATCGAACCCATGTACAACTGGATAGCGCGGATTGCGTCATCGTTGCCTGGGATGATGTAGTCAACGCCTTCCGGGCTGCTGTTGGTATCGACTACGCCGATAACCGGGATGCCCAGCTTGTTGGCTTCGGTGATCGCGATGCGCTCGTGATCAACGTCGATTACGAACAGTGCGTCTGGCAGACCGCCCATGTCCTTGATACCACCCAGGGAACGATCGAGCTTCTCAAGATCGCGAGTGCGCATCAGCGCTTCTTTCTTGGTCAGCTTGGCGAAAGTACCGTCTTCGGCTTGCACTTCAAGGTCACGCAGACGCTTGATGGAAGCACGGATGGTTTTGAAGTTGGTCAGCATGCCGCCCAACCAGCGGTGATCGACGTACGGCGAACCGCAACGTGCTGCTTCTTCAGCAACGATCTTGCCAGCGGAACGCTTGGTGCCGACGAACAGAATCTTGTTTTTGCCCTGGGCCAGACGCTCTACGAAAGTCAGAGCTTCGTTGAACATTGGCAGGGTTTTTTCAAGGTTGATGATGTGGATCTTGTTACGCGCGCCGAAAATGTATTTACCCATTTTCGGGTTCCAGTAACGGGTTTGGTGACCGAAGTGCACACCGGCCTTCAGCATATCGCGCATGTTGACTTGGGACATGATAGTTCCTTAATAAGTCGGGTTTGGCCTCCACGTATCCCAATGACCAACCAGCAGCATCAGCTGAAGGCACCCAGGTCATCGTGTCGACACGTGTGTGGATTTAAGCCTTTCGGGGTATCCCCGGAAAGCGGCGCATTTTATATCACAGGGCTGCAAAAAACGGAACCCGGATTCTCAATTCCTGGCGCGCGCCTTTAGCTACGCCCTTGGAATCCCCCAAGAATGCGCCTATCTATAGAGAGAAGCGATGCACAGAGGCTCAGATTTGCGTTGATCGTCTGTTAGAATCGCGTTTTTCAGGGCCGCGAAGATCGATCGCGCAACGCCCATTCCGAATTAGTAAGCGCCGTTGAGCGCAGAGAGAGCCTGTATGACCGTCACCCTCAAAACTCCCGAGGACATCGCAAAAATGCGGATCGCCGGCAAACTGGCCGCCGATGTGCTGGAAATGATTGCCGAACATGTCAAACCGGGCGTCACCACCGAAGAACTGGACCGCATCTGCCACGACTACATCGTCAACGAGCAGAAAGCCATCCCTGCCCCGCTCAACTACAAGGGCTTCCCGAAGTCGATCTGCACCTCGATCAACCACGTGGTCTGCCACGGCATCCCGAACGAGAAGCCGCTGAAGAATGGCGACACCGTGAACATCGACGTGACCGTGATAAAAGACGGCTACCACGGCGACACCAGCCGCATGTTCCATGTCGGCACCGTGCCGGTCTGGGCCGAGCGCCTGTCCCAGGTCACCCAGGAATGCATGTACAAGGCCATCGAAATCGTCAAACCCGGCTGCCGCCTCGGCGACATCGGTGAAGTGATCCAGAAGCACGCTGAAAAGAACGGCTTCTCGGTGGTTCGCGAGTTCTGCGGCCACGGCATCGGCAAGGTGTTCCACGAAGAGCCGCAGATCCTGCACTACGGCCGTGCCGGCACCGGCATGGAACTGAAAGCCGGCATGACCTTCACCATCGAACCGATGATCAACCAGGGCAAGGCCGACACCAAGGTGCTGGGCGACGGCTGGACCGCGATCACCAAGGACCGCAAACTTTCCGCCCAGTGGGAACACACCCTGCTGGTGACCAACACCGGCTACGAGATCTTCACCCTGCGCGCCGATGACACCATCCCCCGCGTTTCGGCCTGATCGACCCGCACAGTTCATAGCCTTATAGAAAGGAAAGCCAATCGATGCCGCAGGTGGATCCCGAACTCTTCGACCGTGGCCAGTTCCAGGCGGAACTGGCCCTGAAGGCCAGCCCGATCGCGGCCTTCAAGAAGGCAATTCGCCAGGCCCGCGAGGTGCTCGACGAGCGTTTTCGCAGCGGCCGCGACATTCGCCGCCTGATCGAGGATCGCGCCTGGTTCGTCGATAACATCCTGCAAAAGGCCTGGGAGCAGTTCAACTGGAGCGAAGACGCTGACATCGCGCTGGTCGCGGTCGGCGGCTACGGTCGCGGCGAGTTGCACCCCTACTCCGACATCGATCTGCTGATCCTGCTGGACAGCGCCGACCACGAAGTTTTCCGCGATTCCATCGAGCGTTTTCTGACGTTGTTGTGGGATATCGGCCTGGAAGTCGGTCAGAGCGTGCGCTCGGTGGATGAATGCGCGGTTGAAGCCCGCGCCGACCTGACGGTGGTCACCAACCTGATGGAAAGCCGCACCATCTGCGGCCCCGAGCGCCTGCGCCAGCGCATGCTCGACGTCACCAGCACCGCGCACATGTGGCCGAGCAAGGACTTTTTCCTGGCCAAGCGCGCCGAGCAAAAGGCCCGCCACCACAAGTACAACGACACCGAATACAACCTGGAACCCAACGTCAAAGGTTCGCCCGGCGGCTTGCGGGATATCCAGACGATTCTCTGGGTCGCCCGTCGCGAATACGGCACCCTGAACCTGCGAGCCCTGGCTGGCGAAGGCTTTCTGGTGGAGAGTGAAAACGCCCTGCTGGCCTCGTCCCAGGAGTTTTTGTGGAAGGTCCGTTACGCCCTGCACATGCTCGCTGGGCGTTCCGAGGACCGCTTGCTGTTCGACCACCAGCGCTCCATTGCCGGGCTGCTGGGTTTCGAAGGCGATGACGCCAAGCAAGCCATCGAAAACTTCATGCAGCAGTATTACCGCGTGGTCATGAGCATCGCCCAGCTCAGCGACCTGATCATCCAGCACTTCGAGGAAGTCATCCTCGCGCCGGAAGACGAAGCGCCGCCGCAGCCGATCAATTCACGGTTCCAACTGCACGATGGCTATATCGAGGCGCGCAATAACAATGTGTTCCGTCGCACGCCGTTCGCCATGCTCGAAATCTTCGTATTGATGGCCCAGCAGCCGGAAATCAAAGGCGTGCGCGCCGATACCATTCGTCTGCTGCGGGAAAATCGTCACCTGATCGACGACGATTTTCGTAACGACATTCGTAACACCAGCCTGTTTATCGAGCTGTTCAAATGCAAGATCGGCATTCACCGCAACCTGCGGCGGATGAACCGTTACGGCATTCTCGGGCGCTATTTGCCGGAGTTCGGCTTTATCGTCGGGCAGATGCAGCACGACTTGTTCCACATCTATACGGTCGATGCCCACACCCTGAACCTGATCAAGCACCTGCGTAAGTTGCAGTACACCCAGGTGTCGGAAAAATTCCCGCTGGCCAGCAAGCTCATGGCCAAGCTGCCCAAGCCGGAGTTGATTTACCTGGCCGGTCTGTATCACGACATCGGCAAGGGCCGGCACGGCGACCATTCGGACATCGGCGCGGTAGACGCGGAAGCCTTTTGCCAGCGCCATCAGTTGCCGGTGTGGGACAGTCGCCTGATCGTCTGGCTGGTGCAAAACCACCTGGTGATGTCCACCACCGCCCAGCGCAAGGACTTGTCCGACCCGCAGGTGATCCACGATTTCGCACAGATCGTCGACGATGAAACCCATCTCGATTATTTATATGTGCTGACCGTCGCCGACATCAATGCCACCAACCCGACACTCTGGAATTCCTGGCGCGCCAGCCTGTTGCGCCAGCTCTACACCGAAACCAAGCGCGCGTTGCGTCGCGGCCTGGAAAACCCGGTGGACCGCGAAGAGCAGATCCGTCAGACCCAGAGCGCCGCTCTGGACATTCTGGTGCGCGGCGGCACTGACCCGGACGATGTCGAACAACTGTGGGCGCAACTGGGCGATGACTATTTCCTGCGTCACACCGCCGGCGACGTGGCCTGGCACAGCGACGCGATCCTGCAGCAGCCGGCGGATGGCGGCCCGCTGGTGCTGATCAAGGAAACCACCCAACGCGAATTCGAGGGCGGCACGCAGATTTTCATCTATGCGCCCGATCAGCACGACTTCTTCGCCGTGACCGTGGCGGCGATGGACCAGCTCAACCTGAACATTCACGACGCCCGGGTTATCACCTCCAGTAGCCAGTTCACCCTCGACACCTACATCGTGCTCGACACCGACGGCGACTCGATCGGCGACAATCCGACGCGGGTCAAACAGATCCGCGAAGGCCTGACCGAAGCGCTGCGCAACCCGGACGATTACCCGACGATCATCCAGCGCCGGGTGCCGCGCCAGCTCAAGCACTTTGCGTTTGCGCCACAAGTGACGATCCACAACGACGCCCAGCGTCCGGTGACCGTGCTGGAGCTCAGCGCGCCGGATCGCCCCGGCCTGCTGGCGCGGATCGGCACGATTTTCCTGGAGTTCGACCTGTCGCTGCAAAACGCCAAAATTGCGACCCTGGGCGAGCGCGTGGAAGACGTGTTCTTTATCACCGACGCGAACAACCAGCCGCTGTCTGACCCGTTGCTGTGCAGCCGCTTGCAGGATGCAATCGTCGAACAACTGAGCGTTAGCCAGGATTCCGAGATCAAACTGTCGCGTATCAGCATCTGATTTGAATTAACAAACTTCCCCTGTGGAAATGGGCAACCCCAAGAATGCTCAGTTGAACGAAATCCCATGTGGGAGCGAGCTTGCTCGCGATAGCGGTGGATCAGCACACATTGATGTTGAATGTGCCGCCGCCATCGCGAGCAAGCTCGCTCCCACAGGTTTAGCGTCTTGACTGAGATTTGAGCGCGCTCCCCCACATTGAACGAGGCCCCCGATGAACAACGCTCTGAACCAGTTGCAGCCCTACCCGTTCGAGAAGCTCCGCGCCCTGCTCGGCAGCGTCACGCCAAACCCGGACAAACGCCCTATCGCCTTGTCCATCGGCGAGCCGAAGCACCGTTCGCCAAGTTTTGTTGCCGAAGCCTTGGCCAGCAATCTGGATCAGATGGCCGTGTACCCGACCACCCTCGGTATCCCGGCCCTGCGTGAAGCCATCGCAGCCTGGTGTGAACGTCGTTTCAACGTCCCGAGCGGCTGGCTCGACCCGGCGCGTAATGTGCTACCGGTCAACGGCACCCGTGAAGCGCTGTTCGCCTTCACCCAGACCGTCGTCAACCGTGGCGAAGACGCGCTAGTGGTCAGCCCGAACCCGTTCTATCAGATCTACGAAGGTGCCGCGTTCCTCGCCGGGGCCAAGCCGCACTACCTGCCCTGCCTGGACGAGAACGGCTTCAACCCGGACTTCGATGCCGTTTCGCCCGACATCTGGAAACGCTGCCAGATCCTGTTCCTGTGCTCGCCAGGCAACCCGACCGGCGCGCTGATCCCGGTTGAAACCCTGAAAAAGCTTATCGCTCTGGCCGACGAATACGACTTCGTGATCGCCGCCGACGAGTGCTACAGCGAACTGTACTTCGACGAACAAACCCCGCCGCCGGGCCTGCTCAGTGCCTGCGTGGAACTGGGCCGCCAGGACTTCAAGCGCTGCGTGGTGTTCCACAGCCTGTCCAAGCGTTCCAACCTGCCGGGCCTGCGTTCGGGTTTTGTCGCTGGGGACGCCAATATTCTCAAGGGCTTCCTGCTGTACCGCACCTACCACGGTTGCGCGATGCCGGTTCAAACCCAACTGGCCAGCGTTGCTGCGTGGAACGACGAAGTGCATGTGCGCGCCAACCGGGCGCTGTATCGCGAGAAGTACGACGCGGTATTGGAAATCCTCAGCCCGGTGATGGACGTACAGCGTCCGGATGGCGGTTTCTACTTGTGGCCGAATGTTAAAGGTGATGACGAGGCGTTCTGTCGGGATTTGTTTGTAGAAGAACATGTCACCGTGGTGCCGGGTTCATATTTGTCCCGTGAAGTTGACGGCTTTAATCCGGGTGCCGGTCGCGTCCGCCTGGCATTAGTTGCGCCATTGGCCGAATGCGTAGAAGCCGCCGAGCGGATTCGTGCATTCATTACCAGGCAGTCATAAGCCTTCATTAATATAAAACCCGCGCGGTGCAATATCGTGCGGGTTTATTGATGTTACGTAACAGCCTTACGCATATTTAAACTTAACAATTCTGCGCCTCTCGCTTAGCCTTCCATTGCAGTCTGAATATCCGAATGACTCGGATACCTTTTTACGCACATGGAAGTCAACAATGAATAACCCCCCTTGCAAAGTAATGAGACCCAGCGACGAACAGGCGTCCTACAATGCCGCGATAACAGCAAATCCGGACAACGAAAGAAAAGCCGCACCCGGTGGGCGACATAAACGTTCGGTCGGTATATGGAGCCGATTCTGGGGAAATGGCCAGGTACTTAACATTACTTTTACGAATGAATTACCGCCGGGTCTTAAAGACCGGATAGAACGCCTCATCAGGCAATGGGAGCCCTCCACCAACCTGACGTTTACTTTTGACGACAATGAGCCCGGTCATATCCGTATCACGACCCATGGCCAATACAACGAATCTTTTATCGGCACCGATGCGTTGCTCGTCCCTCTGGACCAGCCCACCTTGAGCCTGGGCACCGTACCTGAACACCCTCACTTCGATGCCGCCGTGTTCCACGAGTTTGGGCACGCCTTGGGCCTTGAACACGAACACCAGCATCCCAAGGCAGATATACCGTGGGACAAACCCGAGGTTTACGCATTCTATAAAGCCAACTACTTATGGACCGAAGAAGAAATCGATCATAACCTTTTAAACAAACTGCCCATCGATGACGTTCTTCATGGCCCCTATGACAGGGATTCGATCATGCACTACAAAATAGCCAACGAACTCACTTTGGGCGATTGGGAAGTGGGTGACAATCTCCGAATCAGCAAACTTGATCGACGGAACATGCGCAGGGCCTATCCGAAAGCTATGCCCACTGTCGAATCCTGATGGTCACCCAATACAAATAAATCCGCGACAACGAAACTTAATCAAATTACTCGCTATAGCTTATTGAGCATGAAAGCTACCCACATGCCCCACACACCTTGCAGCATCATGCATAACATCGACGAGTTTTCTGCCTTTGACGCCGCCACTACCGAACGAAAAGAAAACGCCGCCGTCAGTAACTCTCGCCGCACCAAAAGAAGTGTCGGCACTCACACCAAGTACTGGCGCCCGGTTCGCACACTCAATATCGCCATGTATGACGAAGATGAGGAAACCATCCAAAAAGTAAAAAGCATCGCCAGCACATGGCTGAAACACATCGATCTGAAATTCAACTTCATTTCTGGAGAAACAGGAGATATTCGGATTTACATCAATTACGCCGGTGACGGCGGAGGCGTTTCTGCGGTAGGAACGGATGCCTTGACCTTGTTGCCGCACCAGCCAACCATGGTTCTGAGTATCGATCCGCAAGATCCCAGGTTTGAATACGCGGTCCTGCATGAATTCGGTCACGTATTGGGACTACATCACGAACATCAACATCCAGAAGCTTCTATTCCATGGGATCGACCCAAAGCCTACGCGTGGTATCAGCGTCAATTTGGCTGGAACAGTGAAGAGGTAGACCGCAATGTGCTGCCGCTAGCCCGCACGGCTGACATTACTTACGGTGATTACGACCGCTATTCGGTGATGCATTACCGTATTTCTCGCGAGACCACTGAGGGTGGTTGGGAACAGAGCGAAAACACCGTTCTCAGTTCAAAAGACATCGAGGCCGTCCGCAGGGCTTACCCGAAGTGATTTGCCGTTAGGCAGCGTTACTTCACCTGTCCCAGATTAGCCTCACTCAAATCCAGCTCACCCAACACTTCACGCAAAACGTCATCACCAATCTGGTGATGACGGCTGAGGCTGTACAACTCCAGGCGTTGCGCCCGCAGCGCCTTCAAGCGCAATCGCCGTTCCAGCAAGTCCATCTGAAACGCCAACGCCTGGGCTTCGGCCGAGTCGTTGAACACCTCCAGTTGATGACGATATTCGGACATGATCCGCGCCTTGAGTTCAGCCGCCAGCGCCGCCTCAGCCGCATCCGCCGGTTTGGCCTCTTCAACTTCCAGAGCATGAATCGCCGCTTCAGCGGTTTTGCGCCAGGCGTCGCGCACTTCGTTGCGGCGTTTGTCGTCAGGGCTTTTCTCGATGCCGCGCAGTAGCAGCGGCAAGGCAATGCACGCGGCAACCAGCGACAACAGAATCACCCCGGCGGCGATGAAAATCAGCAGGTCGCGCTCGGGAAAGGCATCACTCCCCATCAACAACGGCACCGACAGCACACCCGCCAGGGTCACCGCACCGCGCACGCCGCCGACGGTCAGCAGCCAGCAGGATCGTGCCGTGGGCACCAATGTCAGTTCGCCCTTGCCGCGCCAGCGCCGCAACAGGCCCGACAAACGCCACGTGCTCTGCACCCAGATAAACCGCAGCACCAGCAACATCAGGAAAATCGCCACCACATCAAGGCACCGGTAAAGCAGGGTCGGCCACAACGAGGGTTCGTGGCTGGCAACGGCTTTGATGATGTCCGGCAGTTGCAAGCCCAGCAGCAGGAAGATCAAGCCATTGAAGGCAAACTCCAGCAACGACCAGACACTGCGATTGAGCAGCCGGGTGCTGGTCTGGCGTGGCAGCAGATCGAGCCAGCTCTGCATCATCCCCGCCGCCACCGCCGACAAAATACCCGAGGCACCGAGGCGTTCAGCCAGCACATACGCGGCGAACGGCAGCAGCAACATGAACACCACGTGGGTCGCCGGGTCATCCCAGCCCCGGGCAATCATCCACGACCGCAAGCGGCCGACCAGCCAGCTCAGCGCGACACCCGTGGCCAGGCCGCCGACCGCCACCAGCACAAAGGTCAGACTGGCATTGGCCAGCGAGAACACACCGGTCACCGCAGCGACCAAGGCAAACTTGAAGGTCACCAGGCCCGACGCATCGTTCATCAACGCCTCGCCCTGGAGCATGTGTATCAACGGCGTCGGTAAACGGTTCTGCGAAATCGCCGACACCGCCACGGCATCAGTCGGCGACAACACCGCCGCCAACGCGAACGCCACCGGCAGCGGGATGCTCGGGATCAACCAATGAATGAAATAGCCGGCGCCCGCCACCGTAAACAGCACCAACCCCACAGCCAGGGTCAGGATCGGCCCACGCAGGCGCCACAATTCGCGCTTGGGCATGCGCCAGCCATCGGAAAACAACAGTGGTGGCAGGAACAGAAAGAGAAACAACTCCGGGTCCAGCGCCACATGCAGCCCCAGCGTCGGCCAGGCCAGTAACGCACCCGCACCGATTTGCACCAGTGGCAACGGCAGCGGGATCACCCGTCCGATCAGGCGTGAAACGCCGACCAGCATCAACAGGATCAGGACGGTGTAGGCGGTTTGCATAAAGCGCTATTCCCAGGCAATCGACAGCATTGAAGTGCCATATTAGCCGCTTAGACTGGCGGTTGTGGGAGCGAGCTTGCTCGTGATGACGGCATGAGATTCACCATCAACTTTGACCGACCCACCGCTATCGCGAGCAAACTCAGCGCCCACAGGTTTTGCGCTTTAACCGAGAGGCCATGGCATAATCCGTCACCATTTTTTTCCAGCACCTGCAAAGGGGGCAATTCCTTGACCGATTCAAGTAAAACGTTGCACCTTTTCGGCATCAAAGCCTGCGACACCATGAAAAAGGCGCGCACCTGGCTCGATGAACACGCTGTCAGCTATGACTTTCATGATTACAAAACGGCCGGTATCGACCGTGAACACCTCAACCAATGGTGCGACGAGCACGGCTGGCAAGTGGTGTTGAACCGTGCAGGCACGACCTTTCGCAAACTCGACGACGAACGCAAAGCCGATCTCGACCAAGCGAAAGCCATCGAACTGATGCTCGCCCAACCCTCGATGATCAAGCGCCCGGTGCTTGATCTCGGTGACCGAACCCTGATTGGCTTCAAGCCAGATATCTACGCGGCCGCACTCAAGTAAGGCAGCCCGTTCTTTTTTGTTAGAGGTATCAACATGTCCACTACTCCGTTCAGCCTGGCCTTTGGTGTCGGCACTCAAAACCGTCAAGGCGCCTGGCTGGAAGTGTTTTACGCGCAGCCGTTGCTCAATCCATCGGTCGAACTGGTCGCTGCGATTGCGCCGGTTCTGGGCTACACCGACGGCAACCAGGCCATCGCCTTCACCACCGCCCAGGCTTCGCAATTGGCTGAAGCGCTGAAAAACGTCGATGCTGGCCAAGCCGCACTGTTGACCCGTCTGGCCGAAAGCCACAAGCCGCTGGTCGCCACCATCCTGGCCGAAGACGTTCAACTGACCTCCACGCCTGAGGCTTACCTCAAGCTGCACCTGCTGTCCCATCGTCTGGTCAAGCCCCACGGCCTGAACCTGGCCGGCGTGTTCCCGCTGCTGCCGAATGTCGCCTGGACCAGCCAGGGCGCCATCGACCTCGCCGAACTGGCCGAGCATCAACTGGAAGCCCGCCTGCGTGGCGAGCTGCTGGAAGTGTTCTCGGTGGACAAGTTCCCGAAAATGACCGACTACGTGGTCCCGGCCGGCGTGCGCATTGCTGACGCCGCACGTATCCGCCTCGGCGCCTACGTGGGCGAAGGCACCACCGTGATGCACGAAGGTTTCGTCAACTTCAACGCGGGCACCGAAGGCCCGGGCATGATCGAAGGTCGTGTGTCGGCCGGCGTGTTCGTCGGCAAGGGTTCGGACCTGGGCGGCGGTTGCTCGACCATGGGCACCCTGTCGGGTGGCGGCAACATCGTGATCAAGGTCGGCGAAGGCTGCCTGATCGGCGCGAACGCCGGTATCGGCATCCCGTTGGGCGACCGCAACACGGTGGAGTCGGGCCTGTACGTGACCGCTGGCACCAAAGTGGCGCTGCTGGACGAGCACAATAAACTGGTCAAAGTCGTGAAAGCCCGTGAACTGGCCGGTCAACCTGACCTTTTGTTCCGTCGCAATTCGGAGACCGGTGCCGTGGAATGCAAAACCCACAAGTCGGCCATCGAACTGAACGAAGCGTTGCACGCTCATAACTAAGCAGGGCGCAAAACGATCACCTGCTCCCTGCACTTTTGTAGGAGCGAGGCTTGCCCGCGAAGGCGTCTTCACTGACGCCAAAAGCTTCGCGAGCAAGCTTCGCTCCTACAAGTGCAGGGAGGTCAGGACGTTCAGGCGTACACCTTGCCCATGTTTAGCAGGGCCCGATAGCATGATGATTCCTTCTCCCTGGCGCGCCGATTTTCCGGCCATCGCCGCATTGCAACGGCAAGACCAGACCTATCTGGACAACGCCGCCACCACGCAAAAACCTCAAGCACTGCTGGACGCTTTGGCGCATTACTACGCCAACGGCGCGGCCAACGTACATCGGGCGCAACACTTGCCCGGCGCCCACGCCACCCAGGCGTTCGAGGACAGCCGCCGCAAAGTCGCGCAATGGCTCAATGCCGGCGATGGCGGGCAAATCATCTTCACCCACGGCGCAACCTCCGCGCTGAACCTCTTGGCCTATGGCCTGGAACACTTATTCAATCCGGGCGATGAGATTGTCATCAGCGCTCTGGAACACCACGCCAATCTGCTGCCCTGGCAGCAACTGGCCCTGCGCCGCGATCTGAAACTGCTGATTTTGCCGCTGGACGCCGACGGTGTGATCGACCTTGAGGCCGCCGCACAGCTAATCGGCCCACGCACCCGGTTGCTGGCGGTCAGTCAGTTGTCCAATGTGCTCGGCGCCTGGCAGCCGTTGCCTGAGTTGCTGGCGATGGCTCAAGCGCACAACGCGCTGACCGTCGTCGACGGCGCGCAAGGCGTGGTCCACAGCCGTCACGATGTACAGGCACTGGGTTGCGACTTCTATGTGTTTTCCAGTCACAAGCTCTATGGCCCCGACGGCCTCGGCGTGCTGTTCGGGCGCAATGCAGCCCTTGAACAGCTACGCCCGTGGCAATTCGGCGGCGAAATGGTGCTGGACGCCAACTACCACGACGCCCGGTTCCGCCCGGCGCCGCTGGGTTTCGAGGCCGGAACGCCGCCGATTGCCAGTGTGATTGGCCTGGGGGCAACCCTGGATTACCTCGCCGGTCTGGATCAGGACGCGGTGTCCGCCCACGAAGCCGCGCTGCACGACTATCTGCTCAAAGGTCTTGAAGCGCGCAACGGCATTCGACTCTTGGGCAAACCGCAACTGGCGCTGGCCAGTTTTGTCGTCGAGGGTGTGCATAACTCCGATCTGGCGCATTTGCTGACCGAACAGGGAATTGCCGTGCGCGCCGGCCATCACTGCGCCATGCCGTTGCTCAAGAGCTTTGAGCTGGCCGGGGCGATTCGAGTGTCGTTGGCGCTGTATAACGACTCCGAAGATCTGGAGCGGTTCTTCGAAGCGCTGGATCAGGCGCTGGAGTTGTTGCGATGAGTTTGCCGGCCGATGCGGTGCTGGCGCTGAATGCCTTTGAACACGCCGGGAGCTGGGAACAGCGGGCTCGCCTGCTGATGCAATGGGGCGAACGCCTGCCGGCATTGAGCGATGTGGATAAAGTCGAGGCCAACCGTGTGCATGGCTGTGAAAGCCAGGTCTGGTTGGTGGGGACGCTGCAGGATGGGCACTGGCAATTCGCCGCGAGCAGCGATGCGCGGTTGATTCGCGGGTTGGTGGCGTTGTTGTTGGCGCGGGTTAACGGGTTGTCGGCAGTTGAGTTGCGGCAGGTGGATTTGCCGGAGTGGTTTAATCAGCTTGGGTTGAGTCGGCAGTTGTCGCCATCGCGCAGTAATGGCCTGAATGCCGTACTGCAGCGGATGAATGAATTGGCCGGCTAATCGCCTGCGCCCCAATCTACTGTAGGAGCTGCCGAAGGCTGCGATCTTTTGATCTTCAGCGACAGTGACTACGCCAAAGATCAAAAGATCGCAGCCTTCGGCAGCTCCTACGGAGGTTCGACTTAAGCGCCGGGCTTGACCCTATCCGCCGGCCGCCGCACTCCCGCCACAATCTTATCCACAGCCTTGGTCGCCGCGACCATGCCGAACGTCGCCGTCACCATCATCACCGCGCCAAATCCGCCGGCGCAGTCAAGCTTCACGCCATCACCGACAAAACTCTTCTGCAAGCAAATGCTGCCATCCGGTTTCGGATAGCGCAGTTGTTCGGTGGAAAACACGCACGGCACGCTGTAATGGCGAGTCACGGTACGAGAGAAGTTGTAATCGCGGCGCAACGTCGAGCGCACTTTCGAGGCCAGGGGATCGTTGAACGTGCGGTTCAAATCGCAGACCTGGATCAGCGTCGGGTCAATCTGACCGCCCGCGCCGCCGGTGGTGATGATCTGGATCTTGCGCCGTTTGCACCAGGCGATCAGCGCCGCCTTGGCATTCACGCTGTCGATGCAGTCGATCACGCAGTCGATGTTCGGTGTGATGTACTCGGCCATGGTCTCGCGGGTCACGAAATCCGCCACCGCGTGCACCGTGCAGTCCGGGTTGATCCCGCGCAGGCGTTCGGCCATCACCTCGACCTTGGGTTTGCCAACGGTGCTGTCCAGCGCATGCAACTGACGGTTGGCGTTGCTGACGCAGACGTCGTCCAGGTCGAACAGCGAAATCTCGCCCACGCCACACCGGGCCACGGCTTCCGCCGCCCAGGAACCGACGCCGCCAACGCCGACGATCGCCACATGGGCCGCGCGCAAACGCTCCAGGCCTTCGATGCCATACAACCGAGCGATGCCGGCAAACCGCGGATCTTCTGTACTCATGACCATTACCCCAAAAACCGGCGCGCATTATAGGGCTTCGCAGCGATAAGTTTTAAGCTTCGAGCTACAAGTGTAAGAACTTAAGACAAACTTCAGTGCCAAATGTGAGGCTTTTCCCTACCTGCTGTACGGTTAGGGAAAGCACGGTGTAGGATGCGCGCCCCTTGGCCAACCGCCGACCGTTCCTTCGTTCCACAGCCTCTGGAACCTGAAATAGCTATGTCATCGCGTAAATTTGGACTCAACCTGGTCGTGGTGCTCGCCATCGCAGCCTTGTTTACCGGCTTCTGGGCGCTGATCAACCGCCCGGTCACCGCCCCCAACTGGCCTGAACAGATCTCCGGTTTTTCGTACTCGCCGTTCCAACAAGGCCAGTACCCGCAGAAAGACCAGTACCCGACCGACGATGAAATGCGTCGCGACCTGGAGATCATGAGCAAACTGACGGACAACATCCGTACCTACTCGGTCGACGGCACGCTGGAGGACATTCCCAAACTGGCGGAAGAGTTCGGCCTGCGGGTGACTTTGGGGATCTGGATCAGCCCGGACCAGGAGCGCAATGAGCGTGAAATCCTGCGCGCCATCGAATTGGCCAACACCTCACGCAGCGTGGTACGCGTGGTTGTAGGCAACGAGGCGATCTTCCGTAAGGAAATTACCGCCGCAGAACTCAGTGTCATCCTCGACCGCGTCCGCGCCGCCGTGAAAGTGCCGGTGACCACGTCCGAGCAGTGGCACGTCTGGGAAGAACACCCGGAACTGGCCAAGCACGTCGACCTGATCGCCGCGCACGTTTTGCCTTATTGGGAATTCATCCCGGTGGACAAGGCAGGTCAATTCGTCCTCGACCGCGCCCGGGACCTGAAAAAGATGTTCCCGAAAAAACCGCTGCTGCTCTCGGAGGTTGGCTGGCCGAGCAACGGCCGCATGCGTGGCGGCACCGATTCGAGCCCGGCGGACCAGGCGATCTACCTGCGCACCTTGGTCAACAAGCTCAATCGCCAAGGCTTCAACTACTTCGTGATCGAAGCCTTCGACCAGCCGTGGAAGGCCACGGACGAAGGTTCGGTGGGCGCGTATTGGGGCGTGTTCAACGCCGCGCGCCAGCAGAAATTCAACTTCGAAGGCCCGGTCGTCGCGATCCCGCAATGGCGCGTGCTGGCGATTGGCTCGGCGGTATTGGCCTTGCTGTCCTTGACCTTGCTGATGATCGACGGCTCGGCCCTGCGCCAGCGTGGCCGCACCTTCCTGACCTTTATCGCGTTCCTGTGCGGTTCGGTTCTGGTGTGGATCGGCTACGACTACAGCCAGCAATACAGCACCTGGTTCAGCCTGACAGTGGGCTTTTTGCTCGCCCTCGGCGCGCTAGGGGTGTTTATCGTGTTGCTGACCGAAGCCCACGAACTGGCCGAAGCGGTCTGGACTCACAAACGCCGGCGAGAATTCCTGCCGGTCGTGGGGGATTCGGACTACCGACCGAAAGTGTCGATTCACGTACCGTGCTACAACGAACCGCCGGAGATGGTCAAACAGACCCTCAACGCCCTGGCCAACCTCGACTATCCGGACTTCGAAGTCCTGATCATCGACAACAACACCAAGGACCCGGCGGTCTGGGAACCGGTACGTGATTACTGCGCAACCCTCGGCCCGCGCTTCAAGTTCTTCCACGTCGCCCCATTGGCCGGTTTCAAGGGTGGCGCGTTGAATTACCTGATCCCGCACACCGCCAAGGACGCCGAAGTGATCGCGGTGATCGACTCGGACTACTGCGTCGACCCGAACTGGCTCAAACACATGGTGCCGCACTTCGCCGATCCGAAAATCGCCGTGGTGCAGTCGCCGCAGGATTATCGCGACCAGAACGAAAGCACCTTCAAGAAGCTCTGCTACGCCGAATACAAAGGCTTCTTCCACATCGGCATGGTCACCCGTAACGACCGTGACGCGATCATTCAGCACGGCACCATGACCATGACCCGACGTTCGGTGCTCGAGGAACTCGGCTGGGCCGACTGGTGCATCTGCGAAGACGCCGAGTTGGGTCTGCGGGTGTTCGAAAAAGGCCTGTCGGCGGCGTATTACCACACCAGCTACGGCAAAGGCTTGATGCCGGATACCTTTATCGACTTCAAGAAGCAGCGTTTCCGCTGGGCTTACGGTGCGATTCAGATCATCAAGCGTCACACCGCCAGTCTGCTGCGCGGCAAGGACACCGAGCTGACCCGTGGTCAGCGTTACCACTTCCTCGCGGGCTGGTTGCCGTGGGTAGCGGACGGCATGAACATCTTCTTTACCGTCGGCGCGCTGTTGTGGTCGGCGGCGATGATCATCGTGCCGCAACGGGTCGATCCGCCGCTGCTGATTTTCGCGATCCCGCCGTTGGCGCTGTTCGTGTTCAAGGTGGCCAAGATCATCTTCCTGTACCGTCGTGCAGTCGGCGTGAACCTGAAGGATGCGTTCTGCGCGGCACTGGCCGGGCTCGCGTTGTCGCACACCATCGCCAAAGCGGTGCTGTACGGCTTCTTCACCAGCAGCATTCCGTTTTTCCGCACGCCGAAAAATGCCGATAACCACGGCTTCTGGGTGGCGATTTCGGAGGCGCGGGAAGAGGTGTTTATCATGCTGCTGTTGTGGGGCGCGGCGCTGGGGATCTTCCTGGTGCAGGGCCTGCCGAGCAACGACATCCGCTTCTGGGTGATCATGTTGCTGGTGCAGTCGCTGCCGTACCTGGCGGCGCTGATCATGGCGTTCCTGTCTTCGCTGCCGAAACCGGCGGCCGAGCCTGAGCCGCTACCAGCCGTCTAAATCAGTACCGATGCACTAAACGGCGGCCAATGGCCGCCGTTTTGCTTTAAGATAACCGCCATTTTGCAGGGCTTGGCGGAATACGGTTTGCCGATCAAACCTGATCCCTGTGGGAGCGGGCTTGCTCGCGAATGCGGTGTAACAATCAACATTTATGCTGACTGACACACCGCATTCGCGAGCAAGCCCGCTCCCACATAGCCATGCCCAATTTCAAGCTTCCGGAGTTTTCCATGACGGCCCACGCCGACCTTTCGCCGACCCTTCAACTCGCCATTGACCTGATCCGCCGTCCGTCCGTGACGCCGGTCGACGCCGATTGCCAGAAGCAGATGATGCAGCGCCTGGGCGATGCCGGTTTCCAACTGGAACCGATGCGCATCGAAGATGTGGATAACTTCTGGGCCACCCACGGCAAACACTACGGCCCGGTGCTGTGCTTTGCCGGTCACACCGACGTAGTCCCGACCGGCCCGGTCACCGCGTGGCAGATCGACCCGTTCAAGGCGGTAATCGACGAGCACGGCATGCTCTGCGGCCGTGGCGCGGCGGACATGAAAGGCAGCCTGGCGTCGATGACCGTGGCCGCCGAGCGCTTTGTCACCGATTACCCGGATCACAAGGGCAAGGTTGCGTTCCTGATCACCAGCGACGAAGAAGGCCCGGCGCACCACGGCACCAAGGCTGTGATCGAACGCCTCGCCGCACGCAAGGAACGTCTGGACTGGTGCATCGTCGGCGAACCGTCGAGCACCACCCTGGTGGGTGATGTGGTCAAGAACGGCCGTCGCGGCTCCCTCGGCGCCAAGCTGACCGTGCGCGGCATTCAGGGCCACGTGGCCTATCCGCACCTGGCGAAGAACCCGATCCACCTCGCCGCCCCGGCGCTGGCCGAACTGGCCGCCGAGCATTGGGACCACGGCAACGACTTCTTCCCGCCGACCAGTTTCCAGATCTCCAACGTCAATTCCGGCACTGGCGCGACCAACGTGATTCCGGGGGATCTGGTGGCGGTGTTCAACTTCCGCTTCTCCACCGAATCCACCGTCGAAGGCCTGCAAAAACGTGTCGCCGACATCCTCGACAAACATGGCCTGGACTGGCACGTGGACTGGGCGCTGTCCGGTCTGCCGTTCCTCACCGAACCGGGCGCTTTGCTGGATGCCGTGGCGTCGAGCATCAAGGACATCACCGGTCGCGAAACCAAGGCGTCCACCAGTGGTGGCACCTCCGACGGGCGTTTCATCGCGACCATGGGCACGCAAGTGGTTGAGCTGGGGCCGGTCAACGCGACGATTCACCAGGTCAACGAGCGTGTGCTGGCCGCCGACCTCGACGTGCTGACCGAAATCTATTACCAGACCCTGATCAAGTTGCTCGCCTGATGCTCGCCTGCCCGATCTGCAGCGAACCGCTGAACGCGGTGGACAACGGCGTGGCCTGCCCCGCCGGGCATCGTTTCGACCGCGCGCGCCAGGGTTACCTGAACCTGTTGCCGGTGCAGCACAAGAACAGCCGCGACCCTGGGGATAACCTGGCGATGGTCGAGGCCCGTCGCGACTTCTTGAACGCCGGCCATTACGCGCCGGTGGCCAAGCGCCTGGCGGAACTGGCGGCGCAATATGCGCCGCAGCGCTGGCTCGACATCGGTTGTGGCGAGGGTTACTACACCGCGCAAATCGCCGAGGCCTTGCCGAATGCTGACGGCTACGCGTTGGACATCTCCAAGGAAGCGGTCAAACGCGCCTGCAAGCGTAATCCGCAGCTGACCTGGTTGATCGCCAGCATGGCGCGGGTGCCGTTGGCCTCCGGAAGTTGCCAGTTTCTGGCCAGCGTGTTCAGTCCGCTGGATTGGGAAGAAGCCAAACGCCTGCTCAGCCCTGGCGGTGGTTTGATGAAAGTCGGGCCGACCAGCGGCCATCTGATGGAATTGCGCGAAAGCCTGTACGACGAAGTACGCGAATACACCGACGACAAGCACCTGGCCCTGGTGCCGGAAGGCATGGCGCTGGCGCACAGTGAAACCCTGGAATTCAAACTGATACTGGAAAGTGGTCAGGATCGTGCCAACCTGTTGGCCATGACGCCCCACGGCTGGCGCGCCAGTGCCGAACGGCGAGCGGCGGTCATCGAGCAGGTCGAGCCGTTCGAGGTCACCGTGTCGATGCGTTACGATTACTTCGTACTTCAATAATTTTGGTCTCGAGCAACAGCTTGAGGCCGGCTAAATCCGCGAATGGATTTTTCAAGACCGCAGTGAGGACATCCATGCGCCAACCCGATATCGAGATTTACCTGAAAGACGCCGACGTCGACTACAAAGCCGTCGCCGACTGGCTTAGCGAAGCGTTGGGCCCGTGCAGCGAATGGGTCAAGAAAGGCCAGACGTATAAGTGCAAGGCCGGCAGTGTGCCGGTGACCTGGCTGCCGAAAGCCGTGGGCAAGTGGAACAGCCTGTTCCTGGACAGCGACCAGACGCCGTGGGAAGACGACATCGCCTGCGCCCGCGCAGCCTTTGCCGCGCTGAACGTCGAAGTGCGTTGCGCGCCGGGGACGTGGGTCGAAGAAGAAGGTGAAGAAACGGCGGACCGCTGGATGCGTATCAGTGCTGATGGTGAAGAAGAGATCACCTGGAAAACCGCGTAAAACCAAAAAGATCGCAGCCTTCGGCAGCTCCTACAGGGTCATGTGTACACCCGTAGGAGCTGCCGAAGGCTGCGATCTTTTGATCTTGCTTTACAGACCTACAACATCCTCAGCCTGCAACCCTTTCTCGCCCGTCACCACGGCGTATTCAACCTGCTGGCCCTCAGCCAACGAGCGATGCCCCTCGCCGCGAATCGCGCGGTAGTGCACGAACACGTCCACCCCGTCCTCGCGTTGAATGAAGCCGTAGCCCTTGGCGTCGTTGAACCACTTCACACTGCCGGTCTCGCGCGTAGCCATGTCTCATTACCCCCTTCTTTTTATTTTGAGCGGTCGAGTATAGGACAGCCGCGAAAACTCTCAACTCAAGTTTACTTGACTGCTTTTTTGCCGATTTTCGGCGAATACGGCACACTATCGACCGCCCGAGCATTTGCTCGGTTTTATCCACTCACGCAGAAGCCGTATGACCCGCTCCCCGTTCCGCCGTCTTGTGTTTGGCACCCTGCGCCGACTGTTGTACCTCTGGGTTCGCTCGGAGACGATCAACCAGTCGTCCCTTACCCTCAACCTCGACCGCAGCCGTCCGGTGTTCTACGTCCTGCAAAATCCTTCGTTAACCGACCTGGCCGTGGTCGACACCGAGTGCACCAAGGCCGGCCTGCCGCGTCCGGTGCTGCCGGTATCGGTCGGTACGTTGATCGAGCCCGCTGCGTTCTTTTACCTGACACCGGAGCCCGACTGGCTCGGTCGCCAGGACAAACGCGGCGCGCCGCCGACCCTGACCCGTCTGGTCAGCGCCTTGAGCCAGAACGCCGCCGAAGATGCGCAGATCATTCCGGTCAGCGTGTTCTGGGGCCAGTCGCCGGATAGCGAGTCGAGCCCGTGGAAGCTGTTGTTCGCCGACAGTTGGGCAGTCACCGGACGTTTGCGCCGCTTGCTCAGCATCATCGTGCTGGGGCGCAAGACCCGGGTGCAGTTCTCGGCACCCATCCATTTGCGCGAACTGATCGAGCACAACAAGGGCCACGAGCGCACCGTGCGCATGGCCCAGCGGATTTTGCGTGTGCACTTCCGCAACCTGAAAGCCGCGGTGATCGGCCCGGACATTTCCCACCGTCGCAACCTGGTCAAAGGCCTGCTGAATCAGCCGCTGGTCAAGCAAGCGATCCTCGACGAAGCCGAGCGCGAGAACATCTCCCCGGAGAAAGCCAAGGCCCAGGCCCTGCGCTACGGCAACGAGATCGCCTCGGACTACACCTACACCGCGATCCGCTTTCTGGAAGTGGTGCTGAGCTGGTTTTGGAACAAGATCTACGACGGGATCAAGGTCAACCACATCGAAGGCGTGCAGAAAGTCGCTCAGGGTCACGAAGTGATCTACGTGCCGTGCCACCGCAGCCACATCGATTACCTGCTGCTTTCCTATCTGCTGTTCCGCAACGGCCTGACCCCGCCGCACATCGCCGCAGGGATCAACCTGAACATGCCGGTGATCGGCAGCCTGCTGCGTCGTGGCGGCGCGTTTTTCATGCGCCGCACCTTCAAGGGCAACCCACTCTACACCTCGGTGTTCAACGAATACCTGCACACCCTGTTCACCAAAGGCTTCCCGGTCGAGTACTTCGTCGAGGGTGGCCGTTCCCGCACCGGGCGCATGCTGCAGCCGAAAACCGGGATGCTGGCGATCACCCTGCGCAGCTTCCTGCGTTCGTCGCGCATGCCCATCGTGTTCATCCCGGTGTACATCGGTTATGAACGCGTGCTGGAAGGCCGGACTTACCTCGGCGAACTGCGTGGGGCGAGCAAGAAGAAAGAATCGATCTTCGACATCTTCAAAGTCATCGGCGCCCTCAAGCAGCGCTTTGGCCAAGTGGCGGTGAATTTCGGCGAGCCGATCAAACTCGCGGAATTCCTCGACAGCGAACAGCCGGACTGGCGCTCCCAGGAACTCGGCCCGCAATTCAAACCGGCGTGGCTCAACGAAACCACCAACCGCCTCGGCGAGAAAGTCGCGCAGCATTTGAACGAGGCGGCGGCGATCAACCCGGTGAACCTGGTGGCCCTGGCGTTGCTGTCCACCAGTCGTCTGGCCCTGGACGATCGCGCCATGGCGCGGGTGCTCGACTTGTATCTGGCGCTGTTGCGCAAGGTCCCGTACTCGCCGCACACCACGTTGCCGGAAGGTGACGGGCGGGCGCTGATCGAGCATGTGAAGGACATGGACTTGCTGTCCGAACAGAGCGATGCCCTGGGCAAAATTCTGTACCTGGACGAGCAGAACGCCGTCCTGATGACCTACTACCGCAACAACGTGTTGCACATCTTTGCGCTACCGGCGCTGCTGGCGAGTTTCTTCCAGAGCGCATCGCGCATGAGCCGCGAACAGATCCTGCGCTACACCCGCGCGCTGTATCCGTACCTGCAATCGGAGCTGTTCATTCGCTGGTCGATGGATGAGCTGGACGGCGTGGTCGATCAATGGCTCGAAGCCTTTGTCGAGCAAGGCCTGCTGCGTTTCGAGAACGATGTGTACCTGCGTCCGGCGCCGAGTTCACGGCATTTCGTGCTGCTGACCCTGCTGTCGAAAAGCATCGCCCAGACCCTGCAACGTTTTTACATGACTGTGTCCTTGCTGCTCAACAGCGGACAGAACAGTATCAGCGCCGAAGAACTGGAAGACCTGTGCACGGTCATGGCCCAGCGCCTGTCGATCCTCCACGGTTTGAACGCCCCGGAGTTCTTCGATAAAAGCCTGTTCCGCCACTTTATCCAGACCATGCTCGACCTCGACGTGCTCAAGCGTGATGAAGCAGGAAAACTGAGTTATCACGAACTGCTCGGCGAACTGGCCGAAGGCGCGGCCAAGCGGGTGCTGCCAGCGGAGATTCGCTTGTCGATTCGTCAGGTGGCGTTGCATCGCAGTGAAGATGCGGCGGATCAGGTCGCCACACAGCCCGAGGCTTGATGCAATAAAACCTGTGGGAGCGGGCTTGCTCGCGAAGTCGGTGTATCAGACGACAGAAATGTTGAATGTTAAACCGCATTCGCGAGCAAGCCCGCTCCCACATTGATTGGAGAACCATGATGAAAAAACTTTCTTTACTGGCCCTGACCGCACTACTGGGAGCCTGTCACTCCATGCACCCCGCCGCCAAAACCAGCCTCGACGGCGAAGTGTTCTACCTGCAACGCATTGCCCTGCCGCCGAGCGCGACGTTGAGCGTCAGCCTGCAGGACGTGTCCCTGGCCGACGCGCCAGCCGTGGTCCTCGACGAACAGAAAGGCCCGGTCAAAGGTCAGGTGCCGCTGCCGTTTCACCTGAGCTACGATCCGGCACAGGTCAAACCGGGCCATCGTTATTCGGTCAGTGCCCGCATCGAAGTGAACGGTGAACTGATGTTCATCACTACTGAGAATCACGCTGTGCAACTCGACGGCAACGATCCGCAACCGCTGAAAATCCGCGTCGACGCCGTCCGCTAATTTCCCTTATTCGTACAAGGAAGCCGCCATGTTCCGCCCTACCCTTCGCTTCGCCGGCCTGTGCGCAGGCTTGATGATTTCCGCCAGCGCCCTGGCCCTGTCCCTCAGCGACCTGTCGCAAAACGACGCCACGGGCGGCCTCAAAGACGCCCTGACCCAAGGCGCGCAACTGGCCGTCAAACAACTCGGCACGCCGGGCGGCTTCAGCAACAACCCGGACGTGAAGATCGAACTGCCGGGCAAACTGGGCAAGGTTGCCAGCAAGATGAAAGCCTTCGGCATGGGCGCTCAGGTCGACCAACTGGAAACCAGCATGAACAAAGCGGCGGAAACCGCCGTGACCCAGGCCCAGCCGATCCTGGTCGACGCCGTGAAAAAAATGAGCGTGGCCGACGCCAAGGGCATCCTCAGCGGCGGCAAAGACTCCGCCACCCAGTATCTGGACAAAACCAGCCGCGAGCAGATCCGCGCCAAGTTCCTGCCAATCGTCAAACAAGCCACCGACCAGGTCGGCCTGGCCAAGCAATACAACTCCTTCGCCGGCCAAGCCGCGACCCTCGGCGTGGTGGACGCGAAAAGCGCCAACATCGAAAGCTACGTGACCGAACAGGCGTTGAATGGTTTGTTCGAAATGATTGGTAAACAGGAAGAAACCATCCGCCAGAACCCGGCGGCTGCCGCGACCAGCCTCGCCAAAAAAGTGTTCGGCACGCTCTAACCCTCGAACGGTCACCTGTAGGAGCTGCCGAAGGCTGCGATCTTTTGATCTTAAAATCCAGATCAAGATCAAGATCAAAAGATCGCAGCCTTCGGCAGCTCCTACAGGGGCAAGTACACCCGCAAAAAACTGGGTGGCCCGAAGGCAGCCCGGTTTACGCGGGGTCTTTCTTGATCCTGAACCACGCCGCATACAGCGCCGGCAGGAACAGCAGCGTCAGCGCCGTCGCCACGATCAAGCCGCCCATGATCGCCACCGCCATCGGCCCGAAGAACACGCTGCGGGACAGCGGGATCATTGCCAGCACGGCGGCGAGTGCCGTCAGCACGATGGGCCGGAATCGGCGCACTGTGGCTTCGATGATCGCTTGCCACGGCTTGAGCCCGGCGGCGATGTCTTGTTCGATCTGGTCCACCAGGATCACCGAGTTGCGCATGATCATCCCGGACAAGGCGATGGTCCCGAGCATGGCGACGAAACCGAACGGCTGGCGGAACACCATCAGGAACAAGGTCACGCCGATCAAGCCCAATGGCGCTGTCAGAAACACCATCACCGTGCGTGAGAAACTGCGCAGTTGCAGCATCAGCAAGGTCAGCACGACCACAATGAACAGTGGTACGCCGGCCTTCACCGAGTTCTGTCCGCGAGCCGAATCCTCCACGGTGCCGCCGACTTCCAGCAAGTAGCCGTCCGGCAGTTCGGCACGAATCGGGTCGAGGGTCGGCATGATTTGCTGCACCAGGGTCGCCGGTTGTTCCTTGCCGTAGATGTCGGCGCGAATCGTCACGTTGGGCAGGCGGTTACGGTGCCAGATGATGCCTTCTTCAAAGCCATATTCCAGGGTCGCAATCTGCGACAGCGCGACGCTTTTGCCATTGTCGGTGGGCACCGCCAGGCTCGGCAGCAGCGACAGTTCGGTGCGCTCATGCACGGTGCCGCGCAGGAGGATTTCGATCAACTCGTTATCTTCGCGGTACTGGCTGACGCTGGAGCCGGTCAGGGAGCTTTGCAAAAATTTCGACAGGTTGGCGGTGCTGACGCCGAGCGCCCGGGCGCGGTCCTGATCGACGTTCAGGTACACGACTTTGCTCGGTTCTTCCCAGTCCAGATGGACGTTGACCACATGAGGGTTTTCCCGAACCTTCTCCGCCACTTTGCGCGCCAGGGCCCGGACTTCCTCAATGTGCTCACCCGTCACGCGGAACTGCACCGGGTAGCCAACCGGCGGGCCGTTTTCGAGGCGTGTAACCCGCGAGCGCAGGGCCGGGAATTGTTCGTTGAGGGTTTCGATCAGCCAGGTGCGCAGGGTTTCGCGCTCCTCGATGGTCTTGGCCAGGACGACAAACTGCGCGAAGCTCGCGGCAGGAAGTTGCTGATCCAGCGGTAGGTAAAATCGCGGCGAACCGGTGCCGACGTAAGCCACGTAATTGTCGATGCCGGCGTGATCCTTCAACAGACCTTCAAGGCGTTTAACTTCATCGGTGGTGTTGCTCAGGGACGCGCCTTCGGCCAGTTTCAGATCGACCATCAATTCCAGACGCCCCGAGGCCGGGAAGAATTGCTGCGGCACGAAGCGGAACAGCACGATCGAGGCGATGAACAGCACCACGGTCAGCACGATCACGGTTTTTCGCCAGCGCACGCACCATTCGACCAGGCGCCGAACCCGTTGATAGAACGGTGTGCCGTACGGGTCGGTTTGACCGTCGGTGGTGCCGTGTTTGGCTGCGTGAATTTTCGCCAGGTCCGGCAGGAGTTTTTCCCCGAGGTATGGCACGAACACCACGGCAGCAATCCACGAGGCCAGCAGCGCGATGGTGACGACCTGGAAGATCGAGCGAGTGTATTCACCGGTGCCCGATTGTGCGGTGGCGATCGGCAGGAACCCGGCCGCGGTGATCAGCGTGCCGGTGAGCATCGGGAACGCGGTGCTGGTCCAGGCATAACTCGCGGCTTTGATCCGGTCGAAGCCCTGCTCCATTTTGATCGCCATCATTTCCACGGCGATGATGGCGTCGTCCACCAGCAACCCCAAGGCCAACACCAGTGCGCCGAGAGAAATCTTGTGCAGGCCGATGCCGAGGTAATACATGCAGGCGAACGTCATCGCCAGCACCAACGGAATGGCCAGCGCCACCACCATCCCGGTGCGCACGCCGAGGGAGAAAAAGCTCACCAGCAACACAATCGCGAGAGCTTCCACCAGCACCTGGACGAACTCGCCGACACCGGTTTTCACCGCGGCGGGCTGGTCCGAAACTTTGCGCAGTTGCATGCCGGCGGGCAAGTTTTTCTGGATGCGGTCGAACTCGACTTCCAAGGCCTTGCCGAGGACCAGAATGTCGCCACCGTCCTTCATCGCCACGGCCAGACCGATGGCGTCTTCAGCCATGAAGCGCATACGTGGCGCCGGTGGATCGTTGAAACCGCGACGCACGTCCGCCACATCGGCGATACGGAACGTACGATCACCGACCCGGATCGGAAAGCTTTTTATCTGATCGACCGTCTGAAAATTCCCGGTGACCCGTAGCTGCAATCGCTCACTGCTGGTTTCGAAGAACCCGGCGGTGGACACGGCATTCTGCTCTTCAAGCGCCTGTTGCACGGCGGCCAACGGCAAACCCAGCGTGGCGAGTTTGACGTTGGACAGTTCGATCCAGATCTTCTCGTCCTGCAAGCCGAGCAGATCGACCTTGCCCACGTCCTTGACCCGTTGCAGCTGAATCTGGATGCGGTCGGCGTAATCCTTGAGCACCGCGTAGTCGAAACCGTCGCCGGTCAGGGCGTAGATGTTGCCGAAGGTGGTACCGAATTCATCGTTGAAAAACGGCCCTTGAATGCCCGGTGGCAAGGTCTGGCGGATGTCGCTGATCTTTTTGCGGACCTGATACCACAGCTCCGGGATCTGCGCCGAGTGCATCGAGTCCCGGGCCATGAACGTCACCTGGGATTCACCCGGACGGGAGAACGAGACGATGCGCTCGTACTCGCCGGTTTCCATCAGCTTCTTTTCGATGCGTTCGGTGACCTGACGCGAGACTTCCTGGGCCGTGGCGCCTGGCCAGTTGGTGCGAATCACCATGGCCTTGAAGGTGAACGGCGGGTCTTCGCTCTGGCCGAGCTTGGTGTAGGAAAGCGCGCCGACAATTGCCAGCAAAAGCATCAGGAACAGTACGATCTGGCGGTTACGCAGCGCCCATTCGGAAAGATTGAAACCCATCGGGGATTACTCCTTGTCCGCCAGATTGACCACGCGGTTGGAGCGATCCACCGGGCGCACTTGCTGCCCGTCATGAAGCACATGCACACCGGCGGCCACCACCCAGTCGCTGGCGTTCAACCCTTCCAGCACCGGCACGGTTTTCTCACCGAAGGCACCGACGCGGACCGGGACTTTCTTCAAGGTGTTGTTGGCGCCGACCACCCACACGTAGGTGGCACCGTTTTCGGCGGTGACCGCCGACAAGGGCACTGCGAGTGGCACGACTGCGGCGGTCTGGATAAACACCCGGGCGCTCTGGCCGAGTTCGGCGGGGACTTTGCCGGAGGTGAAGGCAATGCGCGCCGCGAAGGTCCGGGATTTGGGATCGGCCGCAGGCGACAGCTCACGGATGCGCCCGGCAAAACGCTGATCGGGTTGGGTCCAGAGTTCCACCGACACCGGTTGATCGACCTTGAATCGACCGAAGCTTTGCTCCGGCAGGCTGATCAACACTTCGCGCTCGCCATCGGTGGCGAGGGTGAATACGGTTTGCCCGGCCGCCACCACTTGGCCGACTTCCACCGCGCGCTTGGCCACTACTCCGTCTTGAGGCGCACGCAGCACGGCGTAGCTGGCCTGATTGGTCGAGACGCTGAATTCGGCTTTGATTTGTTTGAGGCGCGCTTCACCGGATCGGTAAAGGTTTTCAGAATTGTCGTACGCAGACTTGCTGACCATCTGACGGTCCATCAGCGTTTTGTAGCGATCCCGCTCGGCGCGCACCAGATTCAGGTTGGCTTCGGCAGCGGCGACCTGGGCGCGAGTGGCTTCCAGTTGCAGACGCACGTCCTGGGGATCGAGCTCGGCCAAGGGTTGATCGGCCTTGACCCGCTGGCCTTCTTCGACCAGTCGTCGGCTGACCTTGCCGCCAATACGGAACGCCAGATCCGGCTCATAACGGGCGCGAACTTCACCGGGATAACTTTCCATCGCCTGGGCCGAAGGCTGCGGCTGCACCACCATGGCCGGGCGCACGCTGACTTGCGGCGCCTCGTCGTGACCGCACGCCGACAATAAAAAAGCCAGGCTGACTGGCAACGCGAGGGGCAAGGCATAGCGGAACATGGTGAAGGACCTTTCGCTAATGGTGCTTGGAATAATTATACTGGCGGGTATGTTATTAATAGCAAACTCACCAGTCCAGTATTAAAAGCGAAGAATGTCGAACAATCTTTCAGCAACCAATGGTCCGGGCCGCCCCAAGGATCTGGCCAAGCGTCAGGCCATCCTCGATGCGGCGAAAATTCTGTTCCTGAGTAATGGCTATGCCAGCACCAGCATGGACGCCGTGGCGGCCGAGGCCGGGGTGTCTAAGCTGACGGTCTACAGCCATTTCAACGACAAGGAGACGTTGTTTTCCGCTGCCGTGGTGGCCAAGTGCGAAGAGCAATTGCCACCGCTGTTCTTTGAGTTGCCGGACGGCATTGCAGTGGAAACGGTGCTGTTGAACATCGCCCGTGGCTTTCATCACCTGATCAATAGCGATGAGTCGGTGAACCTGCACCGCCTGATGATCAGCCTGGGCAGCCAGGATCCGAAGCTGTCACTGATCTTTTTTGAGGCCGGGCCGGAACGCATGTTGAATGGCATGGAGCGCTTGCTGGGCCAAATCGACCAATCCGGCGCCCTGAGCATCGATAAACCGCGCAATGCGGCCGAGCATTTCTTTTGTTTGCTTAAGGGGGCGGGAAATTTTCGGTTGTTGTATGGCTGCGGCGAGCCGTTGATCGGGGAGGCGGCCGAGGAGCATGTGCTGGAGGTGGTGGGGTTGTTTATGCGGGCTTATCGGACTGAGGCAGCCTGATCGTTTTGCAGTGTTTTAAAGGACGCCTTCGCGAGCAAGCCCGCTCCCACAAGGGATCTACGGTGTTGCATAGATCCAGTGCGGGAGCGGGCTTGCTCGCGAAGCAGGCGCCTCGGTCTTAAGGCTTAAGCGCCTTCTTCGGATAAATGTCATACCGACTGGATTTTCCATCCAGCGCATGACTCGGCTTCGGCCCCGCAATGCACGGCGCCTTGCGCGGGCGTTTGACCACCACCCGGTGGCTGGCCAACGCCAACGCCGCTTCGAGCAGTGCCGGTGCATCCGGGTCATCCCCCACCAGCGGGCGGAACAGGCGCATTTCCTTCTTCACCAGCGCCGTTTTCTCACGGTGCGGGAACATTGGGTCGAGGTAGATCACCTGCGGTGGCTCGCCTTCCCAATTGCGCATGACTTCAATCGAATTGCCCTTGAGCAAGCGCATCCGCGCCACGATCGGCGCCACGTCGAAATCTTCCGCGCCACGGGCCAGGCCATCTTCCAGCAAGGCGCCGATCAGCGGTTGACGTTCGATCAGGCTCATCTCGCAACCCAAACTGGCCAGCACGAACGCATCCTTGCCCAGTCCCGCCGTGGCATCCAGCACCCGTGGACGCACGCCCTGGGCAATACCGACAGCCTTGGCGATCATCTGCCCCGTGCCGCCGCCGAACAACCGGCGATGAGCCGCGCCACCCTCGACGAAGTCCACTCGCACCGGCCCCGGCGCGTCAGGCCCCAGTTGTTGCAGCTGCAAACCCTGTTCTCCCACCTGCAAGGCAAACTCGCCGTCATCCACCTGCATGGGCAAGCCCAGGCGCTCGGCCCATTGCTCGGCCTGTGGCTGAAACGCCGGGGCCGAAGCCTCGACATGGATGCGGCAGGCCGCGGGTTGTTCAATCATGGGAAAAGATGCTCAAAAAATTAATGATCGGCAAAAAACGTCCGATAACAAAACTATCGAGCATTTTGCCAGAGCTGAGCGTCGACCGAGAAAAATGTCAGACATTCAAACCACATCCGTAGGCTATATATCGCGTCATGGCGATTATGGCCTGCGAAACTCCCAAGCACTGAGCGGCGTCAGTCACCTGTGGCAAGATTTTTTTGCCCAGGCCCTGGCCGAACAGTCGAGCGATGTGGTGCCGGCGTGCGGGACCTTCCCTCCGGTGGATCTGGAAAGCCCGGTGGAGCCGACCGTCGGCAGCGAGCTCTACGCGCACATCATTTCCCAGCGCGAATGCGATGTGACAGAAACCCAGGTCAAACCGCCAGAACCGCTGTTCCTGCCGATTGCCGAGTTCGAAATGGACTTGGCCGACAAGCCTTTCCCGCCGTTCCCGCCGGAAGAAATCGTCGCTCAGCAACAGCAGCAGAACTTCGAAAGCGGCTGGGTGCGCCCGATCGTACTCACCGCCGGTCAGCCTGTGCCCGAAGCCGGCCCGGCGCCGCAACCGCGTCCACTGCACCTGCCCATCGCCGAGTTCGAACTGCATCTGCTGGACAAACCGTTCCCGCCGTTCTCGCCGGAAGAGCTGGTGGAGCAACAGAAACACCTCGATTTCGATAACGGCTGGGCTCGCCCGATCGTTCTGCAGAACCTGCGCATCGCCGCTTAAGCCTTCAGCGACACACCCACCACGGCCCCACATCCACATGAAAGTGATTGCGATGGGCGGCGTTGTAGTCCGGGCTCAACACCACACTGAACACGTCGCAGGCACTGTCGCGCACCTGGCGTAGAAACCGCGCGTCCTGATTATCCCTGGGCCAATCCTTGAGCACGCTGATCGTCCGGCCGTCCGCCAGGCGAAAACCGGCGATATCCAGGGCGTTGGCGCCGGCATGCTGACTGCGGGCACCGTTCTCGCGGTTGTACATGTTGCGGCAGGCAAAACTGCCGAGGTGATCGACCCGCCTCACCGCCTGGCCGTAAACCGCCTGAGACGCTGGTTGCAGAGCGTGGCGTTCGAACAGGGCGAACGCCACCGCCAACGGACAACTGGCGAGGAAACTGCTGCTCAGGGCCACCTCGCCGCCTTGTACGCGCAGGGTGTTGGTCAGCGGGCACGCTGCGTCGGGACAGTCGGCCTGGCGGGTGACGCGCAGGCCGGAACTGCTCAGGGCCAGATCGCACAACTGCGGATCATCGCGCAGGCGCATCAGTTTGTAGCGGGTCAGAAAATTCGGCGCGGCACTGACGTCCAGCGGCGCCCAGGGATTCCACTGCGCCGGCACGGCAATCCAGCCGCGCCAGACGCTCAACCCCGCCGCCCCGATCACCAACGCCACCAGCAGCAATCCCTTGGCAAACCGCATCGTCAGCCTTTGAAAAACTGATTGGCCTTCGCGTAGGGCATGGAGCGCGACGTAAAGCTGAACGTGCCCGACGTCTTGATCTCTTCAGCCGCGCGGAAAAACTCGCCGTACGCCGCCAAGGCGAGCGCCGAACCGACGCTGATGCGTTTGACGCCCATTTCACTCAACTGCTCGACCGTCAACTTCAGCCCGCCGGACATCAACACATTCACCGGTTTCGGCGCCACGGCGCGGACCACGGCCAACACGTCTTCGGCACTGCGCAAGCCCGGTGCGTAAAGCACATCGGCGCCGGCTTCGGCGAACGCCTGCAAGCGGCGAAGGGTGTCATCAAGGTCAGGATTGCCGTGCAGGAAATTCTCGGCGCGGGCGGTCAGCATAAACGGGAACGGCAGGCTGCGCGCCGCTTTCACGGCTGCTTCGACCCGCGCCACGGCATGTTCGAAGCAGTAGATCGGCGCGTCTTCACGACCGGTGGCATCTTCGATCGAGCCGCCGACCGCACCCGCCTCAGCTGCCCGCAAAATGCTCTGGGCGCATTCGGCGGGGTCATCAGCGAAACCGTTTTCCAGATCGACAGCGACCGGTAGATCAGTTGCCGCGACAATCGCCCGAACGTTGGCCAGGGTATCGTCCAGCGACAATCCGCCATCAGGCCGAGCATTGGAAAAAGCATAACCGGCACTGGTGGTCGCCAGCGCCTCGAAGCCAAGGCTGGCGAGCATTTTCGCCGAGCCGGCGTCCCACGGGTTGGGAATGACAAAAGCCCCCGCGCGTTCATGCAGCGCTTTGAACGCCTGGGCTCGAAGGGTTTGCGCATCCATTTGGCAGGCTCCTGAAAAAAGGAAGGAATCCGCCTCAGAGCAGGCCAAGTTGCTCGGCGGCGGGTTCTCTGTATAGCTCAGGCAGCGGCGGCAAGCCAGGCAAACGCAGCATCAGTTTTGCGTGGAAACGTTGCGCGAGTTTCGCCGCCAGCAGGTTGTCGGCGGTGTGCAGGAAGATATAGGGCGTGCGGCCCTCTTCGATCCACAGGGCAATTTTCTCGACCCAGGGCACCAGGAACGGATCGTTGGCCTCCAGTTGCGGATGGCCGATGAAACGCACCTGGGGAAATTGCGTGAAGGCTGCGGGGCGCGGTGGAACCCTTGGCTTTTTCGATTGGGCGTGGAGCACCGAGGGATCGGTCGAGACGCAACTGAACAACGCGCGCGGATCAAGGCAGATACGCTCGACGCCGCGATCCAGTAGCAGGCGATTGAGCATTTTTTCAGCATCGCCCTTTGCAAAGAACGCGTCATGCCGCACTTCAACCGCCAGCGGTCGGTCCACGGCGTCGATAAAACCGGCCAATTCCGACAGCCGTTGTGGCGTGAAGCTTTTCGACAATTGCAGCCAGACCGGCGATACCCGTTCGCCCAGCGGGCTGAGCAATTGCAGGAAGGTGTCGACGGAGGTCAGTTGTTCGCGCAGATCACCGCCGTGGCTGATGTCGCCGGGAAACTTGGCGGTGAAGCGAAAGTGTTCGGGCATGGTCTCGGCCCAGCGCTGCACGGTGCTGGCAGCCGGGCTCGCGTAGAAGGTGGTATTGCCTTCGACGGCGTTGAACACTTGGGAATAGAGATTGAGGAATTCGGCGGGCTTGGCGTCTTGCGGGTAGAGATAGTCGCGCCAGGCGTTTTCACTCCAGGACGGGCAACCGAGGTAGTAAGGCAACAGCATCAGATGTACAGGTCGAGACCCAGCACATCAGCATCCCAATCGACAAAACCGGCGGTGCTCAGGTAGCTGGCCAACGCCATCGCCACGCTTTTGCTCATGGCACGGTGGTAAATCATGTCTTGCTGACGGGCGGGGAGATTGCTCAAGCGTTGCGCGGAAGCTTTGGCAGCGCGGGCGGCCAGTTGCTCTTCAGTCGGGATTTCCAGCTCGCCATCGATGTCATCGACGGATTCATCCAGCGCGACATTGCCTTTGCGAGGCTTTCGCTTGATGGGGTACGACTGAGAGGAAAGGCCGTCTATACGCATAAGTGCATGCTCGGTATCAGTGATGGCAGTTTAGTGGCGCACAAGCCACTTCGCAAACTGTCGAGTGATAACTAGAACACATAAAAGGAAAAAGGTTTAAAGCCGGGAGGTAGAAACTGACGATTGGCTATATCTGTTAGATCGCTTTCGCGGGCAAGCCTCGCTCCTACAGGGGGTTAGCCTAGATCCTGTGGGAGCGGGCTTTCGGGGTCGCCACCTTATCTCGCAGGTAAACAGGTTGCGCCTCATCCGCCACAATCGCCTCGCCCCGCGCCCAAGCAAATCGCGCCAGGGTCAGCAGGTCTTCGGCATGGGGCAACATCCCCGCATCCTGGCCGCTCAGGTTGACACCAATGCGCTCGGCATAGCCCCAACCGGTGCCCGCGCCAAACCACTCGCCGCTGGCATCCGCCGGCAACGCCGCCACTTCCGGCGGCAATACGGCTTCATTGCCGACGAGGCGCATCTCCCCCGCCGTTTCGCGGTAGCAGCCCCAATACACTTCGTCCATCCGCGCATCGATGGCCGCCGCGACCTGGCTCACGCCGTGTTCGCGATAGGCACGCTGGGCCAGCACGGCCAGGTTCGACACCGGCAACACCGGACGTTCCAGGGCGAAGGCCAAACCTTGCACCACACCGATGGCGATCCGCACGCCGGTGAAAGCCCCCGGCCCACGGCCGAACGCAATCGCATCCACCGCTTGCAGAGTGGTCCCGGCGTCGGCCAACAATTGCTGGATCATCGGCAACAGTTTTTGCGCATGCAGGCGCGGGATCACCTCGTAATGGCTCGTCACCTTGCCGTCATGCAGCAAGGCAACAGAGCAAGCTTCAGTCGCGGTGTCCAGGGCCAGCAAGGTGCTCATCGATGTTTCCGTAAGAGAGGTCAGAAAAAGTGCGCCAGTATAAACAACTACGGCCCGCAAGCGGGCCGTAGAAGATGAAGCGTTTCAGACTTTTCAGTTCAGCGCTTCAAGCACCTTGCCGGTGATCGCTTCAACCGAGCCAACACCTTCGATGTGGCTGTACTTCGGCTTGCCTTGAGCGGTGGACAGCTCCTGGTAGAACTTCACCAGAGGCTCGGTCTGCGCGTGGTAAACCGACAGACGATGACGCACGGTTTCTTCGGTATCGTCTTTGCGCTGCACCAGCTCGTCGCCGGTGATGTCGTCTTTACCGGCAATTTTCGGCGGGTTGTAGACGATGTGGTACACGCGGCCGGAAGCCTCGTGCACACGGCGACCGGCGATACGCTGGACGATGTCTTCGTCCTTAACGTCGATTTCGACTACGTGATCCAGCTCGACACCGGCAGTAACCAGCGCTTCTGCCTGCGGAATGGTGCGCGGGAAACCGTCGAACAGGAAACCGTTGGCGCAATCGGCCTGGCTGATACGTTCCTTGACCAGATTGATGATCAGGTCATCGGATACCAGGCCGCCGGCATCCATGATGCCCTTGGCTTGAACGCCCAGTGGAGTGCCGGCCTTGACCGCTGCACGCAGCATGTCGCCAGTGGAGATTTGCGGAATGCCGAATTTCTCGGTGATGAACTTAGCCTGAGTACCTTTACCGGCCCCGGGAGCTCCCAGCAGAATGACGCGCATCGATGTGCTCCTCAATTTTTATATAGATAACGTCAGATTCGCCTCGTGGGGCCAATCTCAAAAATAGGGTCGTGGCCGCCCAAACGGCCAAAGGCTGATCAAGATACACAGCAGGCCCTGACCACACAAGCCGCCGAAAGTCGGAGAAACCCGCGCCTGTCGTGACCTTTGGACGAGGTGGCCCTAGTCGCAACCCCGTCATTAACTGTCGCCTGCCAGACCTTTTACAACCCTTCACCCACAGGCACCGGGCCGACGTACCCAGTGCCCGCCCCCAAGAGGAAAACCTTAGCCGGTATTTCGCAAACCGGCGGCAATCCCCGCCACAGACACCAGCAGCGCCTGTTCTACCGGGCTGCCCTGCGCCACTTCCTGTTGCCGCGAACGGGCCAACAGCTCGGCCTGCAATAGATGCAGCGGGTCGAGGTAGGTGTTGCGCAGGCGAATGAATTCCAGGGTGTCCGGGCTATGTGCCAGTAGCTGCGACTGACCGGTCAGCCCAAGGACCACCGCGCAGGCCTGCGACAATAGGTCGCGTAAATGTGCACCCAAAGGGAGCAAATCGGCTTCGACCAACCGCTCATCGTAGGACCGGGCGATGTCCGCGTCGGCCTTGGCCAGCACCATTTCCAGCATGTCGATGCGGGTGCGGAAGAACGGCCACTGCTCGCGCATCTGCCCCAGCAGCTCACCTTCGCCGCGCTCCAGCGCCTTGCTCAGGGCGGCTTCCCAGCCGAGCCACGCCGGCAGCATCAGGCGCGTCTGGGTCCAGCCGAAGATCCATGGAATCGCCCGCAGGCTTTCAATCCCGCCAGCGCGGCGCTTGGCCGGGCGGCTGCCCAACGGCAAACGGCCTAACTCCTGTTCCGGAGTCGACTGGCGGAAGTACTCGACGAATTGCGGATTTTCCCGCACCACGGCGCGGTAAGCCTTGACGCCATCGGCCGCCAATTCGTCCATCAGGTGGCGCCAGGCCGGTTCCGGCGGTGGTGGTGGCAGCAGCGTCGCTTCGAGCACGGCGGCCAGGTACAGATTGAGGTTCTGCTCGGCGATGTCCGGCAGACCGAATTTGAAACGAATCATTTCCCCCTGCTCAGTCGTACGGAAACGCCCGGCCACCGAACCCGGTGGCTGCGACAGGATCGCCGCATGCGCCGGACCGCCGCCTCGGCCCACGGTGCCACCGCGACCGTGGAACAACAGCAGCTCCACTTGTTGCTCGCGGCAAATGTCCACCAAGCGTTCCTGCGCCCGGTACTGCGCCCAGGCGGCCGCTGTGGTGCCAGCGTCCTTGGCCGAGTCGGAATAGCCGATCATCACTTCCTGCGGCCCTTGCAGGCGCGCGCGATAGCCCGGCAGCAGCAACAGTTTTTCGATCACCGGACCGGCGTTATCCAGGTCGGCGAGGGTTTCGAACAACGGCACCACACGCATCGGCCGCAGCACCCCGGCCTCTTTGAGCAGCAGTTGCACGGCCAGCACGTCGGAAGCGGCGCCAGCCATGGAGATCACATAAGAGCCGAGGGATGCACCCGGTGCGGCGGCGATTTCCCGGCAGGTCGCCAGTACTTCGGCGGTATCCGCGGACGGTTTGAAGTACGCCGGCAGCAACGGCCGACGATTGTTCTGTTCGCGCATCAGGAAAGCGATGCGCTCTTCCTCGCTCCAGTCTTCGTAACGACCGAGGCCCAGGTAATCGGTGATTTCGGTCATGGCGGCGGTGTGGCGGGACGAGTCCTGCCGCACATCAAGACGCACCAGGAACAGGCCGAAGGTCACTGCACGGCGCAGGCAATCGAGCAGCGGACCATCAGCGATCACGCCCATGCCGCACTCGTGCAACGAGTTGAAACACAGCTCCAGCGGATCGAGCAGGTCGCGGTTGTTTTGCAGCACATCGGCGGGCGCCGGGGTGCTCTTCGTCAACGAGGCATGCGCCCAATTGCGTGTCGCCCGGAGGCGTTCGCGCAGTTGCTTGAGCACCGCGCGGTAAGGTTCGGCGCTGTCGCCGGCCTTGGCTTTCAAGGCTTCGCTGGCCTGCTGCATCGACAACTCGGCGGCCAGGTGATCGACATCGCGCAAGTACAAATCGGCGGCCATCCAGCGCGCCAGCAACAGCACTTCGCGGGTGACGGAAGCGGTGACATTCGGGTTGCCGTCGCGGTCGCCGCCCATCCACGAGGCGAAGCGGATCGGTGCGGCCTCCAGCGGCAAACGCAGGCCCGTCGCCGCGTGCAGCGCTTGGTCGGCTTTACGCAAATAGTTCGGGATCGCCTGCCACAGCGAATGCTCGATCACCGCGAAGCCCCATTTGGCTTCGTCAACCGGGGTCGGGCGGGTGCGGCGGATTTCTTCGGTGTGCCAGGCTTCGGCGATCAGGCGCTGCAATTTCGCCTGGATCTGCTCACGCTCTACGGTGGTCAGGTCACGGTGATCCTGGGCCGCGAGTTGCGCGGCGATGGCGTCGTATTTCTGGATCAGGGTGCGGCGTGCGACTTCGGTCGGGTGCGCGGTCAGCACCAGTTCGATCTCCAACCGACCCAGTTGCCGGGCCAGGGATTCGGCGCTGTGGCCTTCGGCGCGCAGGCGAGCGAGCAGTTCCGGCAGCACCCGGGCTTCGAATGGCGCGGGCTGCGACTCTTCGCGGCGGTGAATCAGCTGATATTGCTCGGCGATATTGGCCAGGTTGAGAAACTGGTTGAACGCCCGCGCCACCGGCAACAACTCGTCTTCGCTCAACTGGTTGAGGCTGGCGCTGAGTTCAGCGTCCATCGAACCGCGACGGTCGGCCTTGGCGCCCTTGCGAATCTGCTCGATCTTGTCGAGAAAACCGTCCCCGTACTGCTCACGAATGGTGTTGCCCAACAGCTCACCCAACAGGTGAACGTCCTCGCGCAAGCGTGCATCAATATCGGTCATCAGCAGTTCTCCAGCAAAAATCCGGGTGGCTATGAAGGCCATGCTTTGTCCCTAGAGAGTGCCGCCGTAAAGCGCTTCTTACAAGCAAACGACGAAGGGACTTTAAACCTTAGGCGATAAAGCTAGTCTCAACTGTAAGCCGTACAACGGCTGCCGCCGGCCAGAGCCGGACACTCACCCTGCCTGCCACGAGCAGGTGCGCCATGAGGTCTTTATGAAAATCCGTGAGCTAGCCCAGCATTGGGAAGAAAACGCCAAGGGTCGCCTGACCGACACTGGCTACACGATTCACCTGGACGTGGAAGCCGCCGCACGGCTGGCCGCGATCACCGAGATGTACCCGAAACGGCATCCCGAAGAACTGCTGGGCGAACTGATCGGCGCGGCGCTGGAAGAACTCGAAGCGAGCTTCCCGTATGTGAAAGGACAGACCGTGGTCGCCACCGATGAAGAAGGCGATCCGCTGTACGAAGACGTCGGCCCGACCCCGCGTTTCCTGGCGTTGTCCCGTCGGCATTTACATGATTTGTCGGCCAGTGACGACAAGCCAAAGCACTAAAATTTGACACCGAACCTGTGGGAGCGGGCTTGCTCGCGAAGAGGTTGTATCAGTTGAAATAAATGTCTACTGACACAGCGCTTTCGCGAGCAAGCCCGCTCCCACATTGGCCTGCGTATCCCCTAAAAATTGATGTAATCCCGAGCCCTTGAATGTCCGGGAATACCGCCGCACATCGCGAAAGTTCCCGTCCTAGAGCCTTGTCTGCTCGGTCAAAGTTTTTTCAGGCCATGCGCCATCTTCTCTGAACTTTTGAAAAACGCCTCGGGTCGTACCCAGTAACCACGCCTGGTACGGCCGTTTCAAATCACACGTTGAATGTTCGGTTACGGCTCCTCACACCAGGATGGATTTAGATGTTTTTCAGGAGATATCCAATGGAGTTGAAGACCATGAAGACCAGCACTGCCAAATCCTCGTTCACCCACCTGCGCGGTCTGAAACTGGCTGTTCTGGCAATCGGCAGCACCTTCGTACTCGCCGGTTGCGCTGGCAACCCGCCGACCGAGCAATACGCCGTGACCCAATCCGCCGTGAACAGCGCCGTCAGCGCCGGTGGTACCGAATTCGCAGCCGTGGAAATGAAGTCCGCCCAGGACAAACTGAAACAAGCCGAAATCGCCATGCACGACAAGAAGTATGAAGAAGCCCGCACCCTGGCCGAACAAGCCGAGTGGGACGCTCGTGTCGCAGAACGCAAGGCCCAGGCGATGAAAGCCGAACAGGCTGTGAAGGATTCCCAGAAAGGTGTTCAGGAACTGCGTCAGGAAAGTCAGCGCACTGTGCAGTAAGCGCGCATCCGGACCACACGCCTGAAGCTCTTATCGATAGAAAGGACGAACCATTATGCGTAAACAATTGATGATCCCCGCTCTCCTGGCCGCAAGCGTCGCACTGGCTGCCTGCTCCACCCCGCCGAACGCGAACCTGGAACAAGCCCGCGTGAACTACTCCGGCCTGCAAGCCAACCCGCAAGCCAGCAAAGTCGCGGCCCTTGAGACCAAAGACGCCAGTGATTACCTGGACAAGGCCGACAAGGCTTACCAGGACAAACAGGACCAGGCCAAGGTTGACCAACTGGCTTACCTGACCAACCAGCGCGTGGAAGTGGCCAAGCAGACTATCGCCCTGCGCACCGCTGAAGCCAATCTGAAAAACGCCGCCGCGCAACGTGCCCAGGCCCGTCTGGACGCTCGCGACCAGCAGATCAAGCAACTGCAAGACAGCCTGAACGCCAAGCAGACTGATCGCGGGACTTTGGTGACTTTCGGTGACGTGCTGTTCGCCACCGACCGTGCTGACCTGAAGTCCAGCGGTCTGGTGAACATCAACAAACTGGCGCAGTTCCTCCAGGAAAACCCGGACCGTAAAGTGATTGTCGAAGGCTATACCGACAGCACCGGTAGCGCGGGCCACAACCAATCGTTGTCCGAGCGTCGCGCTGGCTCCGTGCGCACCGCTCTGGTGAAGATGGGTGTTGATCCAGCGCGTATCGTCGCCCAGGGTTATGGCAAGGAATACCCGGTTGCTGACAACACCAGCGTCTCGGGCCGTGCGATGAACCGTCGGGTGGAAGTGACCATTTCCAACGACAACCAGCCAGTGGTTCCACGTTCGGCGGTCAGCTCGAACTAAGCGTCACGCAGTAACGCAAAAGCCCCGCCTGATTTGATCAGGCGGGGCTTTTGCTTTTTTAGGATTAAAAGATCGCAGCCTCGTTTCACTCGACAGCTCCTACACAGCTCCTACATCGAAATGCGTGTTTCCTGTAGGAGCTGTCGAGTGAAACGAGGCTGCGATCTTTTCGTGCGCGCTACTGCTCAAGCTTCTGCGGGGTTTCCTGCCCCATGCACCGCACTGCTTTTTTCTGGCCATTGATCAACACGCCGGTCAGGCCTTTCTGTTCGGTGTCGAACAGCACCAGCACGCCATCGATGCACTGCGCCACTTGCGGGGCGGGTTCGAGGGCGACTTTGTAGTCCTCGCCCGGCACGGTCTTGAGCATGGTGAATTCGTTGAGCAGCAATGCATCCTCAGGCTTGGCGAAGTGCAGGTAGCCGTAGTACCACAGCACCCCGACGGTGCCGAGGATGGTGCAGATACCGGTGATGATCAGTGGAATGGCGTTACGTTCTTCACTCATTGCGGACTCTCTGGTGGTTCAACTTTTGAATTCACGGGCACCGGGTAATTCGGGATTTCGCCCAGGCGGCGCAGACCATTGAAATGCTGCGGGTCTTCGAGGTAGCGCAGCATCACCTGGCGCCAGACCGGGTCGGCGAAGGTCTGCACATGACCGCCACGGGTCAGTTGCAGCACCCGCGGTGGCGGCGCAGCTTGATACAGACGGATGCCATTGGAAAGGGGCACGAGGTTGTCGTCGATGCTGTGGTAGATCAGTTTCGGCACGCCTTTGAGCTCGGCCATGGAGTTGATTGCGCTGTCGCCGTCCGGCACCAGCCACGACAGCGGCACCTGGAATGGCCAGGTCAGCCACGAAGTCGTCAGGGCAAATCGACCGACATCCCGGTAGCTGGCAGGCGCACCGTCGAGGACCAACGCTTTGATTTGAGGCTGGCGTTCCGGGTGCTGGACCAGGTAATGCACGGCCATCGAGCCACCGAGGCTCTGGCCCAGAACGATCAACGGTTTGCCCTTGACCTCGGGCGCCTGATCGAGCCATTTGAACGCGGCGTCGATGTCCTGGTAGATCGCCGGCAGGCTCGGTTTGCCTTCGGACAAGCCATAACCGCGGTAGTCCACCAGCAACACCTGGTAACCCTCTTTCGGCAGCCACCAGCTACCGCCCAAGTGATAAGACAGGTTGCCGCCATTACCGTGCAGGTGCAGCACCGTGCCTTTGACTTCGACGCCTTTGGCCACCGGCAGCCACCAACCGTGCAGCTTGAGGCCGTCGGCGGTGGTCAGGGTGAGGTCGCGAAATTCGAGTTTGGCCTTGTCCGGGGTGAACGGCTGGCCGGGCTCCGGGTAGAACAGCAAAGAGCTGCAACCGTTGAGGGTCAGGAGCAGGCAGATGATGCCGAGGATTCTCATCCGTTGAAACCTCGCTGAATAGGGGTTGAAACACAGGTCCAATGTGGGAGCGGGCTTGCTCGCGAATGCGGTGTACCAGGCAACAGAGATGTTGAATGTCAGACCGCATTCGCGAGCAAGCCCGCTCCCACAGGGGATCTTCGGTGATCACAAGATGTTGGAGTAGTCGGCTTCGATCCGGTCCAGGCTCAAGTGATTGAGGAAGTTGGAGAAGCACATCCACGCCGACAGCGCGTTCAGGTCGCGGAACTGGTCCGGCAAATACTTGGGCGGCACCACCAGGCCTTCGTCCACCAGTTGACGCAAGGTCCGCATGTCCTCCAGCGTGGTCTTGCCGCAAAACAACAACGGTATCTGCTCCAGCTTGCCTTTACGCACGGCCAACTGAATGTAGTTGTAAACCATGATAAAGCCCTTGAGGTAGGACAAGTCTTTGGTAAATGGCAGACCATTCGGCACCGAGCCGCGGAAAACCCGGCTGGCGTTGCCGTAGCTTTCGGCCATTTCGAAGCCCTGCTCGCGGAAGAACTCGAACACCTGCAGGAAGTCGGCGCCCTCCTCCACCATGTGAATGGCGCGGGTGCGGTTGGTCAGTTTGCGCAAACGGCTCGGGTAGGAGGCGAAGGTGATGATCTCCATCAGGATCGCCAGGCCTTCCTGAGTCACCGTCGACGAGGGCGGGCCCTTGGACAGGAAGGTGCAGATCGGCTGGTTCAAGCCGTTGAGGGTCGTGCCCACGTGCACCAGACCTTCATGCACTTCCAGGGCGCGCACATCGCGGTCGTTGAACATCGCATCGGCGCGGATCTTGATGTAGTCGGCACCCGCCGCCGCATCGGCGACGATCCCGTCAGACTCGAACACCCGGATGGTTTCTTCGGCTTCACCAAAGACCTTGTTCAACCGGTGTTGCAACAGACTGACGGCGTCTTTGGCGGTGAGGATTTTCGGTTCATCCTTCAGATCGCCACGGCCATCGATGTTGTTCAGGTAATCGGACATCATCAGGCCGAGGTCGGCCAGGGTCGGGTCGCCCGCGTGGAACGCGTCGGACGCGGCGCCATACAACTCTTGGGAAATCAGCCCGAAATCCTCGGTGCCGCGCGCTTCGAGCATGCGCACCACCATCCGGTATTCCTTGCACATGCGGCGCATGATCTGGCCGACCGGGTTGAATTGGCCGAGCTGGCGGGTAATGTCGCGCTCGATATTCTGGAACTCCAGTTTCACCTTGCTGGAGTCGAAGGACAGCGGCCGGTTCAGGTAATAGTCGCGGTCCACGGCCGGCATTTCCTTGCCCTTGGCCTTGAGAAAACCCTTGCGGATGTTGTCGTCCCACTTGACCGCATCGAGGACGCGAATCGGCGTCTGCGCCAGCACTATGCGATCGGACAAAATGCGTATCGTCTGCTGGTAATCGTCCACCCGAAACTCCTGTAGAAAAACCGTGAGGTGCTGGATTTATTTGACTTTGGCTTTGGCCGCGCGCAGGTAGCGCACTGCTTCGACGAACACATCGGAATTGGCCGGATCGTCGAGGTAGGCAAAGACTTGGTTCATGTCGGTATTGATCAGCACGCCATCGCCGTCGTCCGTCTGGAAGCCTTCACCGCTGAGGGCTTTTTGCCCCAAAGCCTGGTTGATCTGCTCGAGGTCGAGGTTGTAGACCACCAGTTCATGCTTTTCGTTGAGCTCGAAGCCGGCAATCGTGAAATGCCCGCCGAACCTGGCCGGCACCGGCGCCGACAGGTACCAGCGGTTGCCGTGGCGGGACACCGTGAAGGGATAGGCCTCGCGCTCGCGGGGCTTGGCCTTGAAGTAGCTGACCGCCTGATAGCGGTTGTCACCGATGCGCGTCAGTTCGAGGTTCATCGGTTCGCCCCAGGCGTTGGTGCTGGTCCATTTGCCGAGTAATCCCTTGGGCGCGGGTTCGCTCGAAGGCAGCGGGTCCTTGAAGGTCACCAGACAGCCACTGAGCAGCAGGAACGACAAGGCGATCACAACGACGCGCCAGGCTTTCATTCAACACTCCCTATGAACAAACGCAGCCCACATGTGGCCATCGACCCCATGTGGGAGCGGGCTTGCTCGCGAAGGCGGTTCAACATTCAACATCTACATCGACTGTCACACCGCTTTCGCGAGCAAGCCCGCTCCCACAAGGGTTACACCGAGGCCAATACCAAATGCATATACCGCGTGAGGATGCCGAGCATTTCGGCTTCGGCCGCAGGCTCGGCGTCGTTGAGCAGGCCCTGATATTCCATCCGTCCGATAATGGCCGTCAACACTTTGGCATCCTGTTGTGGCTCGCGGGAACCCAATACTTCGAAAAGCTGGCAAGTGCCCTGCAACAGAATCTGCTGATGAGAGCGCACCAACAGGGCCAGGCGCGGGTTGAGCAGCGCTTCCTGGCGGAAGGCTTGCTCGGCCATCAAGTGCTCGCGGCGATTGATCAATTGGCGGTGCACATAGTCCGCCATCAACCGCGCAATATCGTCCGCCAATTGCGAGCGCGACTCCGGGGTGCCGTCGCCGCTGACCACCATCTCGCGCAGCAGCCCTTCGTTGCTGACCCACAGCTTGCCCATGTAGGCCGCGCTGCGTTCCACATATTGAGCGAAGGTATCGGTGAGCAGGTCATCGATATCCTTGAAATAGTAAGTGGTGGCCGACAACGGCACACCGGCCTCTGCCGCCACGGCACGGTGCCGCACCGCTCGCACGCCGTCGCGCACGACAATGCGCATGGCCGCATCGAGAATGTCCTGTCGACGCTGCTCGCTGCCCTGTCGGCTGGCCTTGCGGCCCTGGTACTGAACACTTTCAGCGACCGCAGTGGCGATACCCGCTGCACCTTCTTGAGCCATTGCACGGTTCACGACAGGTATTCCTCTCTTATTTTCAAAAGTAACCAATTGATACGTTTGTACCAGACAGGCAATAAAAAGCCGCCTGTTTTAGGCGGCTTTTTAACTGAAACGTTTACGCTTGCGGCCGCATGTGCGGGAACAGGATCACGTCGCGGATCGACGGTGAGTTGGTCAGCAACATCACCAGTCGGTCGATGCCGATCCCTTCACCGGCCGTTGGCGGCATGCCGTACTCCAGCGCGCGAACGAAGTCGGCGTCGTAGTGCATGGCTTCGTCGTCGCCGGCGTCCTTGTCGGCCACCTGGGCCATGAAGCGCTCGGCCTGGTCTTCCGCGTCGTTCAACTCGGAGTAGGCGTTGGCGATTTCGCGGCCGCCGATGAACAGTTCGAAACGGTCGGTGACGTTCGGGTTGTCATCGTTGCGACGGGCCAGCGGCGACACTTCGAACGGGTACTGGGTAATGAAGTGCGGTTGTTCCAGCTTGTGCTCGACCAGCTCTTCGAAAATCATCACCTGCAACTTGCCCAGGCCTTCGAAGCCCAGCACCTTGGCGCCGGCCTTCTTGGCGATGGCACGAGCCTTGTCGATGTCGGTCAGGTCGTCAGCGGTCAGCTCAGGGTTGTACTTGAGGATCGAGTCGAACACCGACAGACGCACGAACGGTTCGCCGAAGTGGAACACTTTGTCGCCGTAAGGCACGTCGGTGCTGCCCAGAACCAGTTGCGCCAGTTCGCGGAACAGTTCTTCGGTCAGGTCCATGTTGTCTTCGTAGTCGGCGTACGCCTGGTAGAACTCCAACATGGTGAACTCAGGGTTGTGACGGGTCGAAACGCCTTCGTTACGGAAGTTGCGGTTGATCTCGAAGACTTTCTCGAAACCGCCAACTACGAGGCGCTTGAGGTACAGCTCAGGCGCGATCCGCAGAAACATTTCCAGGTCCAGGGCGTTGTGGTGTGTTTCGAACGGCTTGGCCGCAGCGCCACCCGGGATGGTTTGCAGCATCGGGGTTTCGACTTCGAGGAAGTCACGCTTCATCAGGAAGCTACGGATATGCGCAATCACTTGCGAACGCACGCGGAAGGTCTGGCGCACGTCTTCGTTGACGATCAGGTCAACGTAGCGCTGGCGGTAGCGCTGTTCGGTGTCGGTCAGGCCGTGGTGCTTGTCTGGCAGCGGACGCAGGGACTTGGTCAGCAGGCGCACTTCGGTCATTTCGACGTACAGGTCGCCCTTGCCGGAACGGGCCAGGGTGCCAACGGCGGCGATGATGTCGCCCATGTCCCAGGTTTTCACCGAGGCCAGGGTTTCTTCGGACAGGGTTTTACGATTGACGTAAACCTGAATGCGACCGGTCATGTCCTGGATCACCATGAACGAGCCACGGTTGAGCATGATGCGACCGGCAACCTTGACCGGGATTGCAGCCTCTGCCAGCTCTTCCTTGGTCTTGTCCGCGTACTGCTTCTGCAAGTCTTCGCAGTAGTTTTCACGGCGGAAGTCGTTCGGGAAGGCGTTGCCCTTGGCGCGCTCGGCAGCCAGCTTTTCCTTGCGCAGGGCGATCAGGGAGTTTTCTTCCTGTTGCAGGGCTTGCGGGTCGAGTTCTAGGTCGCTCATGTCTTTAAAAATTCCATCACAGGTTCGTTGCCCCCGGCCGTGAGCCGGGGTTCGCGGGCAAGCCTCGCTCCTGCAGTACTCTGCAGGGCGTGCCTTAGAGCCCTTGTTTCAAGCTGGCTACCAGGTATTCGTCGATATCGCCGTCGAGCACCTTGTCGCAGTCACTGCGTTCGATGTTAGTGCGCAGATCCTTGATCCGCGACGCATCGAGCACGTAAGAGCGAATCTGGTGACCCCAGCCGATGTCCGACTTGGTGTCTTCCAGGGCCTGGGAGGCGGCGTTGCGTTTCTGCACTTCCTGCTCGTACAAGCGCGCCCGCAACATTTTCATCGCGGTGTCTTTGTTGGCGTGCTGGGAGCGTTCGTTCTGGCAACTGACCACGGTGTTGGACGGTACGTGGGTGATACGTACGGCCGAGTCGGTGGTGTTTACGTGCTGACCACCGGCACCGGAGGAGCGATAGGTGTCGATGCGCAGGTCCGACGGATTGATGTCGATTTCGATGTTGTCATCGATTTCCGGCGACACGAACACGGCCGAGAACGAGGTGTGGCGACGGTTGCCGGAGTCGTACGGGCTCTTGCGCACCAGACGGTGTACGCCGATCTCGGTACGTAACCAGCCAAAGGCGTATTCGCCCTTGATGTGGACCGTGGCGCCCTTGATCCCGGCGACTTCACCGGCCGACAGCTCCATGATGGTCGCGTCGAAACCGCGTTTGTCGGCCCAGCGCAGGTACATGCGCAGCAGGATGTTGGCCCAGTCCTGGGCTTCGGTGCCGCCGGAGCCGGCCTGGATGTCCAGGTAGGCGTTGTTGGCGTCCATCTCACCGCTGAACATCCGCCGGAATTCGAGTTTTTCCAGGGATTCGCGCAGACGCTCGACTTCGGTCGCGACGTCATCGACGGCGGCCTGGTCTTCTTCTTCGGCGGACATCAGCAGCAGTTCTTTGGCATCGGCCAGGCCAGTGTGCATTTCGTCGAGGGTTTCGACGATCTGCGCCAGCAGCGAGCGCTCGCGACCCAGTTCCTGAGCGTACGACGGGTTGTTCCAGACTGCCGGATCTTCAAGCTCGCGATTGACTTCAGTCAGACGCTCATGCTTTTGATCGTAGTCAAAGATACCCCCGAATAGTTTCGGAGCGCTCGGACAGGTCCTTGATACTGTTAAGGATCGGGTTGATTTCCATGGCGGGCAGCACTCGTTGGCGAACTTTTGAAAGCCGGCGAGTATAACGTAATCAAGCTGTCACGGCAGCCCGCCTGGCGGACTGAATGCGCTTCAATACCGTTTTGGCCACCTCAAATGAGGGAAACCTTCCCCAGGAAAAACCCTGACTAGCAAAACGACTCTTCCTACACCAGAAACAGAACTGCCCTGCATAAATCCCGCATTCACTTATTCACAGTCCCGCCCTTCTATATCAGTACTAGGGATGTGTGATGTTCGGTCCTGCCAACCAAGCCTCTTTCCTCCTGGACATCGAGGGGTTTGCCCACGATCTGCGAGTCCTTGAGTTCACCGGCAAGGAAGCCATCAGCCAACCCTTTCGCTTTGATCTGAAACTGGTCAGCGAGCGCCCCGACCTGGACCTGGAAAGCCTTCTGCACCGGATGGCTTTTCTCAGTTTTGACCGCCACGGCGCCGGTATTCATGGTCAGGTTTACAGCGTCGGCCAGGGCGACGCAGGCAAGCGCCTGACCCAATACCAACTCAGCCTGATGCCCACTCTTGCCTGGCTGGGTCACCGTTTCAATCAAAAAATATTCCAGAAACTCAGCGTGCCGCAAATCATCGCCCAGGTTCTGGAAAGCCACGGCATCCTCCGCGATCGCTACCGCTTTGCCCTCGGCACCGATTACCGCCCACGGGACTACTGCGTTCAGTACGGCGAGAGCTGCCTGAATTTTCTGCAGCGACTGTGCGAAGAAGAAGGCCTGCATTACCACTTTGAACACCGCCGCGAGGGGCATGTGCTGGTGTTCGGCGATGATCAAACGGTATTTCCCAGACTCCACCGCCCCACCGCCTACCTGCAGGACAGCGGGATGGTCGCTGATGATCCGGTGATCAACGCCTTCACCCTCGCCATGGAAACCCGCCCCACAGGCGTGACCCGCCGCGACTACGACTTCGAAAAGCCTTTACTGCAATTGGAGAGCCGTGCGAAAGATCCTTCGCCGCTGCAACTCGAAGACTACGGCTTCCCCGGCCATTTCACCGACCGCGAACAGGGCAAGGACCGCGCTCGGCGTGCACTTGAGCGACACCGCAGCGATTATCGGCAAGCCACCGGACGCAGCGATCAGCCGATGTTGCTCAGCGGACATTTCCTGCCCCTGACCGACCACCCGCGCCAGGAATGGAACGACTTGTGGTTGCTGACCGAAGTCATTCACATCGGGAAACAACCGAGCGTGCTTGAAGAGTCGATCACCAGCGCCCCGAGCGACGACTTTTCCCAAGGCTACCGCAACACTTTTCTCGCGACCCCGTGGGACACCCCCTTCAGGCCCGCGCTCGCTCACCCCAAAACCACGATCAACGGCTACCAGCACGCCGTGGTCTGCGGTCCGCCCAGCGAAGAAATCCACTGCGACGAATACGGCCGCGTCCGTGTTCAGTTTCCCTGGGACCGCGACGGCGAGCACAACGATCACTCCAGTTGCTGGGTGCGCGTCGCCAGCGGCTGGGCTCACGACCGTTATGGCAGCGTATTGATCCCCCGCGTCGGCATGGAAGTGATCGTCAGTTTTTATCAGGGCGACCCGGACAAACCGTTGATCGTTGGCTGCCTGCCCAATGGCGCCAATCGCCCCCCGCTCGACCTCCCCGCCGAGAAAACCCGAAGCACCTTCAGAACCCAAAGCAGCCCAGGCGGCTCCGGCTTCAACGAACTGAGCATCGAAGATCGCAAAGGGGCCGAGGAAATATCCGTCCGCGCCCAGCGTGATTACGTACAGCACGTGCTGAACGACGAACGGGTTCAAGTCGACAACCAGCGCAGCATCGTGGTCGGCGGCAACGCCCGTCATGAACTGCACGCCGAAGAACAGCGCATCACCCACGGCAACCGGTTGACGGAAATCCGGCAAGACGACCACCTGACCGTGCATGGTGACCGCCATATCCGCACCACCAGCCATCGACTGAGCGCTCAACAGCAGGTCCACGTCAGCGCCGGCCAACACATCGTCATCGATGGCGGCGCCAGCGTCACGATCCAGGCCGGAGGCGGATGGATCACGATCAATGCGGCAGGCATTTTCAGCAGCGTGCCGGTTGCGCAAGGTGGTTCGCCGATGCCGCTGATGGCTGCGGCCCCCGTGACGCTCGACGCGAGCGAACCGCCGCTGCCCGAAACGCTTTCAACCGCCCTACTCAAACAACTGCTCGGCGACGAAGCCTTGATTGAACTCTGCCAGATGCCCAGCGGCGGAACACCGAAGGATTGCCCGCTGAGCGACTGCCAATGCCGCAAAGCCCTGGGCTATGGAGATCGCTCATGAACACATGGATTTTGCTGGAACGCCCCGCCGCGCAGCTCGAAATGCTTTATCGCCTGGCGACACATCCCGACACGCAGAAGCTGTTCGCCGGCACTTCACTCGACGGTTTCGCCGAGCACAGCCCACTGCTGGTCCGGCTGAACAACCAGCCAACGCTCACTCAGGCGATCGAGCAAATCCCGGCGCAATGGCCCGGCCTGCTGATCGAAAGCACGTGTGACACGCCCTCGGTACTCGCGCACTTGCGCCAGATGCTGATCGTCAACTTCGACCAGCAACGTAAAGGCGTGCTGCGCTACAGCAACCCGACTGTCGCCAGTTATTTTTTTGCCGCGTGTACGGCGCAAGACCTCAGCCTGTGGCTCGGCCCGATCAGTCGTCTGCGCTGGTTCGGTGCGACGTGGGCCACTCAAGCGACCGGCGAAACTGGCTGGCAGCGGTTGGACAATCTCCACGCGAACGACTGGCGTATTGAATGGACACACCGGACGAGGGTGCTGAGCGTCGCCCAGGAAGAGGCCTTGACGCGCCAGCGTAACGAACAGTTTCTCTATCACTGGTGGCAGCAACATCCCCAGCACTCCTTTATGCAGGCCAGCCATTGGCTGGAACAAGCGCTGAGTCAGGGCATCGACGACAGTGAAGACATCAGTGCCTTCCTGAACGCCCACTGCACGCAGGTTCAGTCATGACGCGCCTCGGGAAGTTAACCAGTGGCCCCGGCTGCGAGCGTGACAAGCTGATTGTCCAGGTCATTGGCACGGGACATTCCAAGAACCAGCGACTGCTGCTCGTCGATCACTCGGGCGTCGAACCTCTCCAGGCCCTGACCGATGAGGCCGCGTGCGAAACCGAGCGATCGACCAGCGTCCACAGCGAGCTATTTGTGTGGGATTGGTCGGCACAGCTCAAGCACCAATTGTGGCTGGAAATTGCCACCATCCAAGGCCCGCCCATTCGCCTGCCGTTGCTGGAGGACGTGCGTGTCACCCCGCGCCAACTGGAAGCGCAGTGGAATCAGATCGTGCCGGCCCTGCCTTTCGCCGCGCTGCCCGGGACTCGCAGCAAGTACGATCTCGGGACGCCGGTGCTGTGCCGCAGCGGTTATGTCTATGTGTTTTACCGTGATCGTCTCTGGCGGGAGCTGGAGGTGCGACAGGACGACGAACTCACGACTTATCGCGATATCGATCTGCAGGCCTATCGCCTGAATCAGGCATTCAGCAGCGATTACCGACAGGCCAGCGGCGTCGATCTCAGCGACATTTGGCTGCCTGCGACCTGGAATCATCAACCCGCCGAAGCCGTGCAACTGTGTTTCAGCGAAATCCAGCTCAGCGCTGCACGCCTGAAACGTCTGGAGGAAGACCCAGAGTTGCGCGCCCAGCGGTGTCAGAGTCCCGCATTACAGTGCGAGAGCCAGACGTTCGAACGGCTTTTTGACCAGCAGCCCGATGGGCAGGCGATGCTGGAAGCCTTCAGTGGTTTCAACCTATGGGATGCAAAAGCGTCCGATGCCGCGACGAAGGCCAGCATCACGTGGCGCAATCTGGCCGCGCGGACCTTTCCGGTCAGCCTGATCGCCCCGCAACGGGCACGCCAAAGCGGTTTCGAATATGTGCTGGAGCATCCGGGGCGCTACGTGTGCGACCTCTCGGGACAATTCGCGGCGCAGCGTAAAACCGAAGCGAAGGCTTGCCTTGATCAGTGGGAGCAAGGCGCCACACCCGCATTACCTGCAACGTTTGAAAGCAGCGCCTGGGCGGATTGCCTGGCCACGTTGCTGGATCAATTGCGTGGGGAAACACCGAACGCCGATGACGCCGATCTCTGGCAGCCCCAGCCCACGGTCGTTGACGTGTTGGAAGCCGCTCGGCAACGGCGTGTGTGCGGCGTGCTGCTGGAAGACCCACGCCATCGTGTGCGGCATCTGGTGTCGCAGATCCAGCAACAACAGCAACTACTGACGCTGTATGCCGAGCGCGCCAGCCTGCACCCACACCACGCCAGCGCGGTCATGGTTCAGCAACTGATCGTGCCGGCGACCATCGGCGGACAGAAAAACCCGTTGCATGCCTGTTTCGACAAAGTCAAAGAGGCCGGCCGCCGCGACATCAACCACTTCACCGCCACCGCTGAACGCGCCCTGCTCTGGCAACAACTGAACATGGCGCAAACGCTGCTCGCCGAGTGCCTGCAACAACCAGTCACCCAGCAAACCCTGGCCGATCATCTGAGCCTGGACGGTTTTGATTACCTGGCGGCGTTGTTTGCCGTGAGTCAGGTTTTCGCCAGCCTCGCTACCGTGCCGGCGCAACTTGATCCGCTGGCTCGCAATGGTGATGTCACCAACGCGCTGACCGGGTTGAGTCTTTACAGCCCGCAGGCCAGTGTCGGCCAGACGTTGCTCAATGACATCGCTCATGATCCTGCGCATCCGCTGCACGGGATGCTTTGGCCGGCCGTTGATGAAGCCGCATTGGCTGCGCCTTATGTGCCGCCCACCGAGAAAACGGTCAACGAGGGCGACGGATGTCTACGCGCCCAACACCTCGCCGAATTCGAAACCGACCCGGGGCCTTATTATTCGCAGGTTGAACACCTCGATGGGCACTTGCTGGAAGGGTTACTCGCCAGCGGCAGCTTGAACAGCACGCTGACTGGCCAATCGAAAGCGGCGGCGAGTACGTTGGTCAGCATTTACGAAAATCTGGCGGGGGCGGTTGAAACAGCCAGCGGTGCGGTGAACAAACCGTCCGGGGTGCAGGGCTCACAGGTTCCCACCAGCGCCTACTTGCATGGACTTGGTGTGGGGTTGTTGCGCAGCTTGATGCCCAAGACCTTTGGTGAAATGCACTTCATCAATCGCCGGGATGCTGATCCGCAGCGGTATTACCTGTTTGGTTTGTCCGACGTGCCGGCGGGGGATCAACGGCCACGGCGGGTGATGGGTGAGTATCTGGACGCAGAGGGTCGGCCGCTGACAGCGAGGAATGCGGCTGATGTTTTCGAGACGCCGAGTGCTTCACGTGTGGGCAATTACAAACTGCTGGTGATGCCGGTGGAACATCCGACGGTGCGGAGTCTTAGTGCGCTGAATCAGCGGATTAATGCGGTGCATAAGGCAGATGTTGAAGCGCGGGTCGGTGATAACACGAATGTGAAAGGGGCGTTGCAACAGGGTGTGGATGAACTGGCGGAGTTGAAGAATAGCCGGGTTTTTCGAGTGTTGAACTCGCTACCGTTTGCGGCGGGGGTTTTGATGTTGGAGGTTTGGAATGTAAGGACGGAGTGGGAAGGTAGGGAGCAAGTTCGCAGAGAAAAAGGACAATACAGATCTCATCTATCTGTATTCGCCGCAGGACTAGACTTAGCAATCGCGCTGGAAATGTTGACTGTAAAATTTGCCGGTACCGAATCGGTTTTAGCGGCAGGTCGCAAAGTCGTTTTTAAGATTTCAGATGAGGCTGCAAAAACTCTGGGCACTCTAGCACTCGAGTATTTAGTAACGGAGTTTACTGTTCGACTGGTCGCGCAAATAACCAGTGGTTTGGCACTTACAGCCATTTGCCTGACAGACGCTTGGTATGCATGGGTATGGGGCGATGACGCCAGTTGGGGCTACCTGATGATGGCTGTGGGTGGCGCAGCCAGTGCTCTCAGTGGCCTGGTTATCAGCACCGTCACCTTTCTTGAACTTGGTCCGGCGGGTTGGGTGGCACTGATATTGATCCTGATCGGTGCTGGTCTCGCTTGGTGGCTGACCGACAAGCCCATTGAAGAATGGCTGATTAATGGCCCTTTCGGCACTCAAGTTCATTCTGACAATACGCACCTGCTGGATCCACAGCGCGGTTTCTATTATCTGATCAGTTTGTTTGCCGACATCCGCATCAACATCGGCAGCAACCCTGAATTCGTCCCCAACGCCAAACATGACATTCACGCAAAGACGCCGTTTCAAGTGATCTCGTCCAACACTTGCGTTCGTATTGAAAGTAACTTGCCAGGTTTAATTTCAAAATTGGGCACGTTCAGTATCAATGCTCACTGCCGACTCAATACATTCGAACTCAAGGGTGGGCGTATCAAAAGTGAAACCGTGCCGTTCAAAAAACTGATTAACACTCGACTCGTCTCGCCCAAAGCCCAAAGACTGATACCGCAAGGTCTGGAACTATTTTTCGAAACCCCACCGAACTACGCCTTCGATTTGGTTACAGGTTCATCCGGCATCGCACAGCAATGGCAAGTGAAAGCACAGTGTGTGCTGGAACAAAAAAATCAACGCTGGCACTTTCCTGCGCCACCGCTAAAGGATGGCACGCCATTTGATGAGTCCCACAAAAAACCAAACTTCGACAGCGTAGGTGAACTTTATTGGGCTGACGAACTTACAAATAAATCGCGGAATAGCAACTGATGACTGATCGATCGTGGTATGCCCAGACTGCCTACGGATGGAATGAGGTACCTCAACAAGGACGCTCGACTGAACGTCCGTGGATTATGCGTTTCGCCAAGGTCAGACTGCCTTGGGGCAATACGGATGATATAACATCGGTAAACCATCTCGAAAAATTTTCACCAAAAGCACTTCGTCTCCATGAAGGATTCAAAAAAGAACGTGAAGAGCAAATAGCCCAAAACACCTATGCTCCGAGCCCATATGAACTTATCGATTTTCACATAAGGGACGACCACGAGTGCTTCAGGTACGCACTTCTTCCCGCAAGCTCCCATTTCTGGATTTACATGCTAGGAATAGGCCGCGTTCTATTTCTAATTTTTTTTACTCTATCAATTTTCATAATAACGGCAGAGTTTATAGATACAAAAAAAACACTGACGGACATCATCAACGACTACAACGCAACTCTTACTGTTCTACTAGGACTACCTTTATTTTGTTGGCTAACCGGCAAAGCAGTAATTAAGTTCTTACCAAGCCTCTGGCTAAAACCCTCCCGCGGCCCCATCTGGGAACTCAACCGCCGCACCGGCCTGGTCACCGTTTTCGACTACAAAAACAACGGTGAATATAAAAAGAACGGCACCATCGGTGAACTCACCGCGCCGTTCTACGAATTCGACGCCTACATCGCCACGTCCCCGGACAGTCAGGGCATGCCGATGAACGTGCTCTACCTCGCCCATCGCTACCGCAACATCATGATCAACTTCGGCGCATTACTCTGCCCCGGGCCCGAGACGCAACCCGCATGCGCTCTGTGGGATTTCATCCAGAACTACATGGACGTCAGCCGCCCGCTGCCGGACCTGCCGCAATACGAGGAATACCGCCACCTCGACCCCACCACCGCCGAATACGACCGCCTCACCGGCCGCAACCCGCGTTTCTGGATCGACATGGACGACGCAACATTCAAACAAGTTGTCAGGGAGATGCATCAACGCGTCGCCAGCATCGACACGTTTCAACGGCCTAACTTGATGGCTGCTTATGTGACGTATGTCGATTGAGCGACAAAAAAGTATGCGCCGTGCTGCTTAAGAGCCCGCGCCACCGCGTGCGGCATCTGGTTTCGCAGATCCAGCAACAACAGCAGTTGCTGACGCTGTATGCCGAGCGCGCCAGCCTGCACCCTCACCACGCCAGCGCGGTCATGGTTCAGCAACTGATCGTGCCGGCGACCATCGGCGGCCAGAAAAACCCATTGCACGCCTGCTTCGACAAAGTGAAAGAGGCCGGTCGCCGCGACATCAACCGCTTCACCGCCACCGCTGAACGCGCCCTGCTCTGGCAACAACTGAACATGGCGCAGGCCCTGCTTGCCGAGTGCCTGCAACAACCGGTCACCCAGCAAACCCTGGCCGATCATTTGAGCCTTGAGGGCTTTGATTACCTGGCGGCGTTGTTTGCCGTGAGTCAGGTTTTCGCCAGCCTCGCTACCGTGCCGGCGCAACTTGATCCGCTGGCTCGCAATGGTGATGTCACCAACGCGCTGACCGGGTTGAGTCTTTACAGCCCGCAGGCCAGTGTTGGCCAGACGTTGCTTAATGACATCGCTCATGATCCTGCGCATCCGCTGCACGGGATGCTTTGGCCGGCCGTAGATGAAGCCGCGCTGGCTGCGCCTTATGTGCCGCCTACCGAGAAAACGGTTAACGAGGGCGACGGATGTCTACGCGCCCAACACCTCGCCGTATTCGAAACCGACCCGGGGCCTTATTACCCGCAGGTTGAACACCTCAATGGGCACTTGCTGGAAGGGTTACTCGCCAGCGGCAGCTTGAACAGCACGCTGACTGGCCAATCGAAAGCGGCGGCGAGTACGTTGGTCAGCATTTACGAAAATCTGGCGGGGGCGGTTGAAACAGCCAGCGGTGCGGTGAACAAACCGTCCGGGGTGCAGGGCTCACAGGTTCCCACCAGCGCCTACTTACATGGACTTGGTGTGGGGTTGTTGCGCAGCTTGATGCCCAAGACCTTTGGTGAAATGCACTTCATCAATCGCCGGGAGGCTGATCCGCAGCGGTATTACCTCTTTGGTCTTTCCGACGTGCCGACCGGGGATCAACGGCCACGGCGGGTGATGGGTGAGTATCTGCATGCAGAGGGTCGGGTGTTGAAGGTGGGGAATGCGGCTGATGCATTTGAGACACCGAGCGCTTCTCGTGTTGGGGACTACAAGCTGCTGGTGATGCCGGTGGATGATCCGACAGCGCGCAATCTTAGTGCGCTGAATCAGCGGATTAATTCGGTGCATAAAGCGGATGTTGACGCGCGGGCGGGTGATAAAACGAATGTGAAAGGAGCGCTGCAAAAGGGTGTGGATGAACTTGGAGAGTTGGGGAATAGCCGGGTTTATCGGGTGTTGAACTCTCTGCCGTTTGCGGCGGGGATTTTGATGTTGGAGGTTTGGAATGTTAGGACGGAGTTGGCGGCCGCGGAACAAGTTAGACGGGAGAAGGGTGTGTTCCGGCTGGTTCTATCTGGGGTTGGAGCGAGCGTAGATCTATTCATAGCGATGGAAATGCTGACGGTAAAACTGGCCGGTACTGAGACCGTTTTTGCGGTTGGCCGTAAGGTTCTATTCACTATTTCAAAGGAGGCCGTGGAAAAAACCTTAGGAACTGTAGCAGCAACGTATTTGGCAAAGGAGTTTACCGGTCGAATACTTGCCCAAATTGGCTCTGGGTTAATTCTTACAGCTATTTGCCTTTCAGACGCTTGGTATGCGTGGACATGGGGCGATGACGCCGGCTGGGGATATCTGATGATGGCCGTGGGTGGAGCAGCCAGTGCTCTAAGTGCTCTAATTATCGGCGCGGGCACCTTCCTAGGCCTTGGTCCGGCCGGCTGGGTTGCACTGATCTTGATTGTAATCGGCGCCGGAATTGCTTGGTGGCTAAGCGATAAACCCATCGAAGAATGGCTGGTCAACGGCCCTTTCGGTACACAAGTTCATTCAGACAATGTACATCTGCTAGTTCCACAGAGTGGCTTTTATTATCTGATCAGTTTATTCGCCGACATCCGTATCAGCGTGGGCTCCAATCCTGAATTCGTCCCCAATGCCAAAATTGATGTTCACGCAAAAACGCCATTCCAAGTGACGTCATCCAACACCTGTATTCGTATTGAAAGCAACTTGCCGGGCTTAATTTCAAACCTTGGCACACTCAACATCAATACTCACTGCCGGCTCAGCACATTCGAAGTCAAAGGTGGTCGCATAAAAAGTGAAACCGTGTTTTTCAAAAAACAGATAAATAGCCAACTCGTCGCGCCCAAAGCACAACGACTGCTACCGCAGGGTTTGGAACTGTTCTTCTCAACCCCACCGAACTACGCCGTCGATCTGGTGACAGGATCACCTGGCATCTCACAACAATGGCAAGTAAGAGCGCAATGTGTACTGAAACAAAAAAATCAACGCTGGCACTTTCCTGCACCACCACCCAAAGATGGAACACCATTTGATGACTCGCACAAAAAACCGAACTTCGAAAGCGTAGATGAGCTTTATTGGGCTGACGAATTTGCAAATAAATCCCGGAATAACATTTAATGAGTCAGGAATATTATTACTCCGAAACTGCGTATGGGGCTACAGAGGTACCTCAGCAAGAGCGTTCATCTGAACGGTCGTGGATCATGCGTTTCGCTAAGATCAGACTGCCGTGGGGCAATACAGATGAAGTAACGGCTGCAAACCTTCTCGAAAAATTCTCACCAACAAAACTTCGCCTCCATGAAGGTTTCAAGAAAGAGCGCGAGGAGCAAATCGCCACAAATAAATATGATTCGAACCCAGACAAATTTATTGATTTCCACATCAGGGATGACCACGAACGTTTCAGGTATGCCCTTCTCCCCACAAGCTCCCACTTCTGGATGTACATGTCAGGTGGAGGGCGATTTATGTTTTTCCTACTTTTCATTGCCAGCATACCTGCCTATTTTTTGGGAATTACAACTGGAAATGACCCTATATGGGAATCAACCAAAACTATCTTTATCCAAGTATTTTCCTGGCTTCTCGGCCTTCCCCTCCTATCTTGGGCAATCGGTTCAATAGTCATAAAACACTTCCCCAGCCTCTGGATAAAACCCTCCCGAGGCCCCATCTGGGAACTCAACCGCCGCACCGGTCTGGTCACCGTCTTCGACTACAAAAACAACGGTGAATATAAAAAGAACGGCACCATCGGTGAACTCACCGCACCGTTCTACGAGTTCGACGCCTACATCGCCACTTCCCCGGACAGTCAGGGAATGCCGATGAATGTGCTTTACCTCGCCCATCGCTACCGCAACATCATGATCAACTTCGGCGCCCTGCTCTGCCCCGGTCCCGAAGTGCAACCCGCGTGCGCCATGTGGGATTACATCCAGAACTACATGGACGTCAGCCGCCCGTTGCCGGACCTGCCCCAATACGAGGAATACCGCCACCTCGACCCCTCCACCGCCGAACACGACCGACTCACCGGTCGTAACCCGCGCTTCTGGATCGACATGGACGATGCGACGTTCAAGCAAGTGGTCAATGAGATGCGTGAACGCGTCAACAACATCGACACGTTTCGACGGCCAAACTTGATGGCCGCTTATGTGACCTATGTCGACTAATAAGACACCACCCGATAACGGGGCCCTACCGTTCACAGATATCCCGGATGCACCCGAGAGTTCCAACGACTACGCCATCATCAAAGTCCGCCACAAGAAGTCGGGGGCCATGGCTTGGCGGGTATCGTTGTACCGGGAAGGCGTCATGAAGGTTCACAAGGAATTCACATTCATCAGCCATGGAGGTGAACGTCCTGCGCGTGCAGCTGCCGAGCGGTTTCGCAACGAGCAGTTGCTTCTCTTCCCACCGCCGCTGAGCTGCACGATCCGGCAAAAGCTGCGTGCTAATAACACCAGCGGCCTGGTGGGTGTTTCACGACAAACGAACCGCAAGAACACTTACTGGATCGCGCAAACGAAGACCCGCGACGGCAAAAAACTGTCCCGGTCATTCAATGTAGAAAAGTTCGGAGAGGAGCAGGCGAAATGCAAGGCTATCGAGGCACGAAAGCAGCAGCTGACAACCATCGTGCATCGGGCTTTCCGTCGTCATCACGGCGAACAACTCTACGGTGAATTGCTGCACGCGAACATGACAGTGTCGGACGAATAAATGGCGAGCAGCCTGTCGTGACCGTCAGGGCACACGTTTTTGTATGCCTATCGGCTAACGACTTCCCCTGTCACGGACAGCCCATTGCGCCGCCTCCAGCGCACCTTCCATGTACCCGGCCTGTTCCCGCGCCACCTCGCTGCCGGCCAGTGACAGGCAGGCCGCCCAATCGCCCTGGACCCTAGCCAGCCCCAAAGTGCTGGCTCCGTGGGCGCCGGATACCTGATCGGCGGCGGTGGCTGTCAGTTCGTCATCCGCCCAGTCTTTGATGAATTCGGCTTTCGGCATTGCCGCCAAAGGGCCAAACAAACGAACCAACTGGGCCCGACATTGCTGCATCAACTGCGCCTCGCCCAGATTGCGGCGCGAAACAGCCGCCAACCCGAAAAACCCGAACAACGCCGCCCTGCTCGCCTCGGCGGACGCATCGTGGATTTCCACCAACGGGCCGACCATGCTCTGCGCCATGCCCGACAGGCCATCGTCACGCCAGAATGCCTCGTCGTAGACAGCGACGTACTTGGCGTGCGGCGCCATCCAGGTCGGCGTATCGGCCCAGCGCTGCTGATCCACCGGATTCAGGGGTGGATCGAAGCGAACTGTTTGCGCAATGATCCGCGGCGGCATGGCGAGAATCACATGGGTGGATTCAAACTGTGTCGTCTGTCCTTGAGCGTTTTCTATCGTCAACCTCACACCGTGTTCCATTCGCTTTGCCGAGACTACCCGCTGGCCGAGGCGCAATTGACCAACCAACAACGGCGCGGCCAACGCCTCAATCAAGACACCCGTGCCACCCGCAATCCGCATCGATTCATTGCCCGACGCATACCCGGCCAAGCGCTGCGGCGCCTCAAGCCTGAAACGCTCCACCAGCATGTCGCCCTCGACCGGTTGCGCGAAGGTACGCAAACCCAGTTGTTCGACCAAGTGCGCCATCTTCGGTTGGAAATCCGGCCAGAACCAGGAAGGGCCGAGGTCAAACGAATCCGCCGACAGAATGCGCCCACCCACTCGGTCACGCGCCTCAAGCACGATGAAATCCACACCAGCCTGGGTCAACAGTCGCGCAGCGTACAAACCGCTCAAGCCTGCGCCGACGATAATCACCTGCGTGCGCTGCATTAAAAACGCTCCTGTTGCGGACGAAGATCCAGTTCGTGAGTCCAGGCCGAATGCGGCTGGTGAGCCAGCATCCAGAAGCTTTCCGCCAGTGCGGCAGGGTCCAACTCTGCGCCATCCGCCCCCCCGATCAGCCCGTCCAGTATCAGGTGCGCCACATGAATACCCTGAGGTTGAAACTCCCGCGCCAAAGACTGGGCCAACCCACGCAGGGCGAACTTGGCCGACGCGAACGCCGCAAACCTGGCCCCGCCACGCAGACTTGCAGTGGCTCCGGCGAACAACAGCGCACCGCGCCCGGCCGGCAGCATTCGCATAATGGCTTGTTGGCTCACCAACATGGCCGACAACGCCATCGAGCGCCAAACGCCCTCGAATGCCTCGGCGGACAGCTCCGGAAATGGCGAGATCCGCAAGTCACCGACCATGTGAATCACCACCAAGGGCTGGCCGTGCTGGCGCTCAATCTGCTCGAACGTCGCTTTCACTTCGACCTCTTTCGTCAGGTCGCACGCCATGACGACGTAGCCGGGCAGCGGCAATTCTCCAGCCGAGCGCGATAGCCCGACCACCCCATAACCGCCCTCGACAAACCGCGCAGCCAACGCTGAACCCAGGCCTTCGCCGACACCGGCCAGCACCATCAGTGGCTTGTTTTCAGAGTTACTCATGACTCACATTCCTCAGATGACCTGACTTGAGATAGAACATCGCCCCACTTGCGCCGGCACGAAATCGCCCATGACTTTCGACCGGCAGCCGCAGCCAGGTCAGCGCCGGATACTCATCCGACAACTGCCCTTTGAGCACCAACACTTCGGCGCCGGCCTCGAAGGTGGTGCGGTTATATTCTTCAAATGCGTTCAGGGAAATCAGGTCGACCCGCTCGCTATCGTTTTCGAACAAACACTGCGACGGTGTGGGGCCGCCAGGATCAAAAGCCTTCAGCCGAACTGGCTGACGTTCGTCGGGCCTCAGTTGCATCAGTTTGACGAACAGAAACGCGCCCACAGCGCTCGACGGCTGGTGCGCCGAACCCGGCGGATTACGCAGGTAAGTGCCCGCCGGATAGTCCTGATCGCCGTCGGAAAACACCCCGTCGAGCACCAGGATTTCTTCTCCGCCGGGATGGACGTGTGCCGTGAAGGTGGAACCCGACGCATACCGCACCAAGCTAGTAGCCCGGGCCTGTTCGCCACCGATGCGGTCGAGCATGACGCGTTCGATGCCAGGCAATGGCGAGGCCGTCCATCGAAACTCCTCGGGGCGAATGACTACTCGCTGCGAGAAATCGGTGTTGATGTGCATAAGTACCTCACGTCTTACCTGTCTCTCCTTGTGGGAGCGAGCCTGCTCGCGAAAGCGGTGCAGCAGACAACGGAGATGTTGAATGTAAATCCGCCTTCGCGAGCAGGCTCGCTCCCACAGGAGAGATTGGGTTTACAACTCGCTGAGGGCGGCGTGCGCATCCAGCACGCGAGCGGAGTAGGTCACCGCCGCACCGGCATTCAGCGCAATCGCCACGCCCAGCGCTTCGGCGATTTCCTCACGACTGGCGCCATGTTTGACCGCCGCCTGGGTATGCACCGCGATGCAACCGTCGCAGCGGGTGGTCACGCCGACGGCCAGTGCGATCAACTCGCGGGTCTTGGCGTCCAGATGCCCGGTCTTGGCACCGGCACCGTCCATGGCCTGCAAGCCGCGAATCGTATCCGGGCTCAGTGTGGCGAAGTCGCCGACCCGGGCCAGCAACTGATCTCTGTAACCGTTCCAGTCCATCATGTTGAGCTCTCCCCTTTTCAGTTGCGGCCGGCAGTCACGCCGCCGTCGACCGGCAGCACGGTGCCGGTAATCCACGACGCCTGGTCAGACGCCAGGAACAGAATCGCTTGCGCCACATCCGCAGGCTGGCCGTTGCGCCCCAGTGGATGGAAGGCGTTGAACGTCGGCAGGGTTTCCTTGACCTGTTCGGCGGTCATGAACGTGCCGTACACCGGCGTTTCCACCACGGCCGGGGCGACGGTGTTGATGCGGATGTTGAGCGAGGCCAGTTCGAGGGCGAGGTTGCGGGTCAATGCGTGCACGCCGGCATTCGCCGCGGAATACGCCGCCGACGGTGTGGCGCCGATGGCTTGAATCGCCCACAGGGAGCCGGTTTGCACGATGGCGCCGCCACCACGCAGCTGCATCGCCCGGGCCGCAGCCTGGGCCATGAAGAATTTGCCCTTGAGAATGATGTCGAGAAAGCCGTCGTATTCGCGCTCGTCCACTTCGAGGAACGGTTTGGGGCTGAACACCCCGGCGTTGTTGACCAGGATATCGACGCCGCCAAAAGCGCGGGTCGCCTCATCCACCAGTGCCTGGGCGGTGGCCGGGTCGGCGATGTCACCTGCGACGAAACGCACGTGCGTGCCGCTCGGGTCGATGGCCTCGGCGGCCTGGGCCAGTTTCGCCTTATCGCGACCACCGATCACCACCGAGGCGCCGGCAGCGACCAATTGCTCGGCCACTTCTTTGCCGATCCCTGAACCGCCACCGGTAACGATGGCCACCTTCGAAGAAAAGTCGTACATGGAATGATCCTTTGGGGAGTGAAGAAGAGCGCTAATTTTCAGCCTCGCGACATTCCCGGACAAACCAGATAATCTTTGAATCCGATAAAGAAAAGCTTTAGTGGTTAGTCATGAAATATCCAACCTACCTCAATGCACTCAGGGCTTTTGAAGCGGCAGCGAGACACCAGAGCTTTTCCGAAGCCGCCGCAGAACTGAATGTGACGCCCGCCGCTGTCGGCCAGCAAGTACGAGTGCTGGAGTCGTGGCTCGGCGTGCCACTGTTTCATCGCGCCAGCAGCGGCACCACGCGGCTGGTGCCAACCGACGCCGCCCGCGCGGCGCTGCCGGATATCCGGGCCGGGTTTGATCGTTTGAGCATGGGCCTGTCACGACTCAAGGATGCGTCCGACAGCGGCGTGCTGACCGTCACCGTCAGCCCGGCATTCGCCGCCAAATGGCTGCTGCCGCGAATCGAGCGTTTCCAGCAGGCGCATCCGGACACCGACTTGCGGCTCGACACCAATCAGCGCCCCGTGGATTTCCTGGTGGATGGCATTGATGTCGGGGTGCGCTACGGCGCGGGGGTCTGGTCGGGTTTGACCGCCGTGCGGTTGATGGATGAGGAGATTTACCCAGTCTGTTCGCCGACACTGCGCGATCAGTTACCGGCGCTGACGGAACCTGGGGATTTGGCCCGCTACACCCTGCTCCACGACTTGACCCTGGAACAGAACAGCGGATTTCCGACCTGGAGAACCTGGCTCGATGCCGCCGGTTTTCCTGATATCGAGGCCGGGCATGGCCTGCGTATCAACAACTCGGCAGCAGTGCTGCAAGCGGCGATCGACAGTCGAGGCGTGGCGCTGGGGCGTAGCGAAATGGTGCGCGATGATCTGGCGGCGGGACGTCTGGTGCGGCCGTTTGGCGACCTGACGTGCCCGATTGATCTGGCGTATTACGTGGTTTATCGCCCGGAATGTGCGGCGAAGCCGAGGATTGCGGCGTTTCGGGATTGGTTGGTGGCTGAGGCGGGGATGATGGGGGGAATTTAAGGGCCACCCCTCTCCCTAACCCTCTCCCCAAAGGGGCGAGGGGACTGACCGAGGTGTTTTTAGCGCTACATCGACCTGAAAAATCGAGTCGAACTCAGGTTTGAAAAGCCCCCAATCGGCTCCCTTTCCCCTCTCCCACATGGGGAGAGGGGACTGACCGAGGTGTTTTTAGCGCTATATCGACCTGAAAAATCGAGTCGAACTCAGGTTTTGAAAAGCCCCCAATCGGCTCCCTTTCCCCCTCTCCCCCATGGGGAGAGGGCTGGGGTGAGGGGTGGTTCTAACCTCCACCACAAAACTCAG
>NZ_JAAVVC010000020.1 GCF_018449725.1 Pseudomonas sp. dw_612
GCGTAACTCTTTGTTTACCAAGGAGTTTCCCGTTTCGACTGCGCCGGAAGTGGGGCGAATTATAGACTTCCAGAATCTGCCGTCAAGCACTGATTTCGGCTTTTCTATCAATCGCTTGCAGAAAGCCGGAAAACAGCCCCGACCCCTTCTATAAAGGAGCGCAAAAACACTGCCTCTATATAGAAGCAATCCCCACTGCCCCCACCTCTCAGAAGGCGGCCGCCAAAACGTAGCCAGACCCAACACTCGCGGACACGAAGCGACTGGAGTCTGGAAAGACAATTCAGGGTCGAAAGAACTGGATTTAAAGTGAAGTGGTGTCCCAGGGCAGGTTCGAACTGCCAACCTTCCCCTTAGGAGGGGGATGCTCTATCCAATTGAGCTACTGAGACACGAAGTCGCCCGCGAGGACCGCGGCACGATGGACGGCGAGCATGTTAACGGGCAGGCCTGCTTTTGTCATGTCGTCCTTAGGCTTTTTAAGTGTAGGCAAACGCCTCACGCCCCACGGCACCGATCACCGTGCAAATTGCATCACCTCAAAACGCCATCATTGCAAATTGCACTGATGCCTTTCTTTGCCGAAGTCTTAGTCCATTGTTTTTAAAGGACTTAATAGTCGTTAGACTCTTGGCATGCGGACTGCTTCAGCTGTTCTCCAAGAACAACTGAGGACAATCCCATGAACGGCGCCCTTTTACTCTCGAATGCGATCGCCCTGACTGCACTACTCGGCTTTCAATTCATCCCAGAGGGCGACTCTAAGGTGGTTGCCCAGCGAATGCCCCACTACCTCCAGCTGCAGAAAGCGCCTCAATTAGCGGTAATGAGTGATCAGCACGTTTTTGTAAATCAGGAATTGAGTCAAGAGAGCCCTCTGCCGACCCCTAACTCTTCCGAACGATTGGTATTTTGAATTTCCCATCAGGAGCATCGCATGTCCAAATCAGCCGCTGGATTTTTTATCCTGGCCATACTGAGCGGCATTCTTCACCTCTGCTTAACCCAGGAAGTAACGCTTACCCTGCCCTTAATCGCTTGCGGTGTATTTGGTGCGCTGTTCTTGCTAGCGTTGATCGCTGGCCGCAGAATCAAATTTGACCCGGTTTTACGCTGATTCTCACCAAGCTCAGAAGATTGAGAACCGTGGCCGCCAAGTCGCCGGAATTATCGAGTCGAAAGATGTGGTCACCGCCGATCAAATCATCAGCGCAGAACAGTCTATTACGCTGAAGCCTGGCTTCAATTTCTTCCAGCCCCTCGCGCGCCCTTCGCAACAACCTCTCGCGTAATACGTCATCCTTAACCGTCAGCAACACCGGAACCAGTTCGGGATAACGTTGCAGCGCAACGGGCAAATGCCCGCGAGAACCATTAACCAATACATGGCGTCCGCTTCGGAGCCACTGATCGATTTCGATGGAAATACCGTACTCCAGGCCATTGGCTCGCCAGAAAAGCGAAAAGCCACCCTCCTCTCTGAGCCGTTTGAATTCTGCCGACGAAACACCTACGGCATCCTCGCCCACGGACTCGGCCGAACGCGTGATGACCCGCCGCGCCACTTCACAACCTAGAGCCAGCAAAGGCTCGCGCGCCGCGTCAATGAGGCTGTCTTTGCCAGATCCGGAAGGCCCCATCAGATAAATTAATCTGCCATCCATCCCGAAATCACCCCGCACTACGGTTCGCCTCTAGTAAATCGGCCATTTGCCACTATCCTATACAAGGTAAGGAACGATGATCGAACCCGCATAGCATGCGCCTTCAGGCGTCCTTGGACATCACCTGCTGGGCAAGAGGACGCGGTCAGGGATACGGACCAGGCAAACTTTTCAAACCAGTCCGCATTTCTGATAATTGGTGCTGGCATAACGCCTTTATCCAGTTCAATATTTGTCACAGAATTGACGCCAATGATCTGGCTACTTTGAGGCATGATGCGAGCCTCTATCAATTCAGGTTGAACATTTGGCCAGAGTGCTTGTCCTATCAGACATCCTGCGGCCAATCCCGAGAACCGCTCCCCTGAACTAACCGGTTAAATATATGCGCCCATTGAAACAGGCAATTTATTCCAGCCGTACGGCTGACAAGTTTGTCGTACGTCTGCCAGACGGAATGCGTGAACGCATTGCCGAGGTGGCTCGCAATCATCATCGCAGCATGAACTCCGAAATCATTGCGCGCCTTGAGCAGAGTCTTATTCAGGAAGGCGCACTGGGCGAAGAGCTGAGCATGCGCCTGGACAGCCCAGAGCTGTCGTTGCACGAACGCGAACTGCTGCAACGTTTCCGCCAACTCTCCCACCGTCAGCAGAACGCGCTTGTTTCGCTGATTGCCCATGACGCTGAAATGGCCGCAGACGCGTCCTGATCCACCCAAAAAATTCAAGCCAGCATAATCGCTGGCTTTTTTTTGCCTCGAATTCGGGGATCGAGTAGGAGGCGGATTTACATCCGCCGTCCTCTCACACCACCGTACATACGGTTCCGTATACGGCGGTTCAGGTTACACGGCTAAGCCGGTTGATCGTATCCAGTATCGAGACCAGTCCCAGTCGATCCCACAAGCTGGTTGCGCTTGCGCGCAACGTGCCATGCCTGGCGCACCATAAAAAAACCCGCCAATCTGGCGGGTTTCAAATTGCGAGTCAGAGCAGGAAGATTGTCGCCAACCCCAGGAAGATGAAGAACCCGCCACTGTCCGTCATGGCCGTGATCATCACACTGGCGCCCATTGCCGGGTCGCGCCCCATGCGCGCCAGGGTCATGGGGATCAAGACCCCCATCAACGCCGCCAGCAACAGGTTGAGCGTCATCGCCGCCGTCATTACCACCCCAAGGGACCAGCTGCCATAGAGCAGATAAGCGACGACACCAATCACCCCACCCCAGACCAAGCCATTGATCAAACCCACCGCAAGCTCCTTGCGCATCAGGCGCGAGGTATTACCGGTACTGACCTGATCCAGCGCCATGGCCCGGACGATCATGGTGATCGTCTGGTTGCCCGAATTGCCGCCAATACCCGCCACGATCGGCATCAATGCCGCGAGCGCCACCAACTTCTCGATAGAGCCTTCAAACAGGCCGATGACCCGGGATGCCACAAACGCTGTCACCAGGTTCACCGCCAGCCAGGACCAGCGGTTACGCAGGGATTTCCAGACTGACGCGAAAATATCTTCTTCTTCGCGCAGACCCGCCATGTTGAGAACTTCGTTTTCGCTCTCTTCACGAATCAGGTCAACCATTTCATCGATGGTCAGACGACCGATCAACTTGCCGTTTTTGTCGACCACAGGCGCGGAAATCAAGTCGTAACGCTCGAACGCCTGGGCAGCGTCGTAGGCATCCTCGTCCGGGTGAAAACTCACCGGATCGCTGGCCATGACTTCAGCCACCTGTTTATCCGGATCGTTGACCAGTAAACGCTTGATCGGCAACACGCCCTTGAGCACGCCGTCGTAGTCAACCACGAACAATTTGTCGGTATGACCCGGCAACTCTTTAAGGCGACGCAGATAGCGCAGAACCACTTCGAGACTGACATCCTCACGGATCGTCACCATTTCGAAGTCCATCAGCGCACCGACCTGCTCCTCGTCGTAAGACAACGCGGAGCGAACGCGCTCACGCTGTTGGCCATCAAGGGTTTCCATCAGCTCATGGACGACGTCTCGCGGCAGCTCGGAGGCCAGGTCAGCAAGTTCGTCAGCATCCATGTCCTTGGCCGCAGCCAGGAGCTCGTGATCGTCCATGTCGGCGATCAGCGTTTCACGCACCGAATCGGATACTTCGAGAAGGATGTCGCCGTCACGGTCAGCCTTGACCAATTGCCAGAGCGTCAGACGATCGTCCAGCGGCAAGGCTTCAAGGATGTAGGCAACGTCAGCGGAGTGCAGATCATCGAGCTTGCGTTGCAGCTCGACGAGGTTTTGCCGGTGTACCAGGTTCTCGACCCGGTCGTGATGCGGACCTTCCTGGCGATGAGTCAGGTCTTCGACCACCCGCTGACGCTGCAGCAGCTCAACGACTTGAGCGAGGCGGTCTTGCAGGCTTTCTTGCGTTTTCTTTACTTCAACTTCAGACATAGGCGAACTCCACTCCCAGCAGCGGGGCACGCCGGAAGGATCAATCAGTCAATTCATGATTGGAAAAACGGGGTACTGAGTAACTACTGGGTAAGTCCATGGAGGTTTTCCACAAGCCCCGGCGGGGCTGACGGGCGCAATGATACACCGCCTGACGGTTTAAAACGTTAAAAAATCGTGGTTGAAACAAGCGCTTGCAAGACAAACCTGAGCGCTGCCCTTATCCATCAATCTGCGACGACTCATCCTGAAAAGAAAACACACCGCCACCTGAAAATGTAGCGGCTACCCTTTATGCGAAACGTCATGGAGGACGCCGAATGCCATCGAACACATACCTTCTTTTACTGATCGCCCTGCTCTGCCTGTCGCCCGAGTCGCTGGCCACAACCATTCACCGGTGCGAAGCACCTGACGGGCGCATCACCTTCACGACGATGAGCTGCAGGACTGGAGAGAACCTTTCACTTCAGGATGTGCGCCCATTCACGCCAGGCACCATCGTCGCAGTAATGCCTGAAGCCAACACCCGAGACACCTCAGGCACACATGAACAAAGGAGAGCGCCGACTGTTGTCGGCCAATTTGAAGACAAATGTGGAAACCTGATCGACGCCAAACAACGGCGCGCAGCAATCATCAATCAGCGCGTCATTGCCGGTATGACCCAGCAGGACGTCGAAAGCGCGCTCGGCAAACCGGACAAGATCAGTATTCGCAATTCAGCCACGAGCTATCGCTATGACCTCAAGCGAGGCCGAAGTGCTCACGTCGATTTCGATGAGAAGGGATGCGTCAAAGGAAAAGCCAAATCCCAGACGGCAAAAAGCCCGCGTTAAACGCGGGCTTTTTGGTGTTTGGTGCACTCGACAGGATTCGAACCTGTGACCGCTCGGTTCGTAGCCGAGTACTCTATCCAGCTGAGCTACGAGTGCATTTTGTGTTTTTAAACCAGACCACAACTGGCTGAAGCAAAGTCGCTTGCATTACTGCAAACAACTCTTAAATGGTGCACTCGACAGGATTCGAACCTGTGACCGCTCGGTTCGTAGCCGAGTACTCTATCCAGCTGAGCTACGAGTGCATTTGTTGCCGCGCATTATAGGCCGTCTAATCTCTATGTCAAACACTTTTTCTAGTAATTTCAACAACTTACCGAAGAAGCCAGATTACAACGTACTACGCAAATAATGGCGGAGAACGGGGGATTCGAACCCCCGACACCCTTTTGAGGTGTACTCCCTTAGCAGGGGAGCGCCTTCGGCCACTCGGCCAGCTCTCCGCAACACGGGGCGTATCTTAACCAACCTTTTCCCCGTTTGCAAACATAAAAAACGATAAAAATTAATGGCTTGGTTCGTCGTCCTTCTCTTTCTTGATCCGCAGGTAGATTTCCTCGCGGTGAACAGCAACCTCTTTCGGCGCGTTAACGCCAATACGCACTTGATTTCCTTTAACGCCGAGCACGGTCACAGTGATTTCGCCATCACCAATAATCAGGCTTTCTGCGCACCGACGAGTCAGAATCAGCATACCTTTCTCCTCACGCATTACAGTTCAGGGACAACAGTCTGCAAAAAAAAGGCACTCGACCTACAACCGTTACGATCGCAGCCCTACATGCCTGAGTATTGACCAGCGCGAGCAAAAGAACAGTTCCTGGGTCGCGCCATTCAAAAAAGACGAAGGGCGCGGTCAGACCGCGCCCTTCGGCAAACGCATCACTCGCCCTGACGGGCTGGCGCGTCCAGTTCGAAAGCCGTGTGCAGAGCGCGCACAGCCAGTTCCAGGTACTTCTCTTCGATCACGACAGAGACTTTGATTTCCGAGGTGGAGATCATCTGGATGTTAATGCTTTCCTTGGCCAGGGATTCAAACATACGGCTGGCCACACCGGCGTGTGAACGCATGCCGACGCCGACGATCGAGACCTTGGCGATCTTGATGTCACCAACGACCTCACGGGCACCGATCTCGCGAGCGGTGTTTTCCAGCACGGTTTGTGCGGCCTGGAAGTCATTGCGGTGCACGGTGAAGGTGAAGTCGGTGGTGTTATCGTGCGCAACGTTCTGCACGATCATGTCGACTTCAATGTTCGCGCCACTGATTGGCCCAAGGATCTTGAACGCAACACCCGGGGTGTCTGGCACGCCACGGATGGTCAGCTTGGCTTCATCGCGGTTGAAAGCGATGCCGGAAATGATCGGCTGTTCCATGGTTTCCTCTTCATCAATAGTAATGAGGGTGCCCGGACCCTCCTTGAAGCTGTGCAGTACGCGCAGCGGAACGTTGTACTTGCCGGCGAATTCCACCGCACGGATCTGCAACACCTTGGAACCGAGGCTGGCCATTTCCAGCATCTCTTCAAAGGTAATCTTGTCCAGGCGCTGGGCCACGGACACCACGCGTGGGTCGGTGGTGTAGACGCCGTCCACATCGGTGTAGATCTGGCATTCGTCAGCCTTCAAGGCCGCTGCCAGCGCCACGCCGGTGGTGTCGGAACCGCCACGACCGAGGGTGGTGATGTTGCCGTGCTCGTCGACGCCCTGGAAACCGGCGACAACCACCACACGACCGGCCTTCAGGTCACCACGAATCTTCTGATCGTCAATCTGCAAGATACGCGCTTTATTGTGCGCGCTGTCCGTCAGAATCCGAACCTGGTTACCGGTGTAGGACACCGCAGGCACGCCGCGCTTGATCAGCGCCATGGCCAGCAGGGCAATCGTCACCTGCTCGCCGGTGGAGACAATCACGTCCAGCTCACGAGGAACCGGCTGACCGTCGCCACTGATTTGCTTGGCCAGTTCGATCAGACGGTTGGTCTCACCGCTCATTGCAGACAGCACAACCACCAGGTCATCGCCGGCTTCGCGGAATTTCTTAACCTTGTCGGCGACCTGCTCGATTCTCTCGACAGTGCCGACCGAGGTGCCTCCAAATTTCTGTACGATCAAAGCCATTTCAAAGCCGCCTCTGCCCATGAAGGGCGCCCAATAATCACTCAAACAGTTGCCGAACCCGTCACTAGACCACGGGTTCGGCAAACCGCCTTATAAACCCTGCTCTACAAATGGAACGGTCAGGGCCAATGCCGCGTCCAGCGCGCCGGCGTCTACACCACCGCCCTGCGCCATGTCCGGACGACCACCGCCCTTCCCGCCCACTGCCGCAGCGGCTTGCTTCATCAAATCACCGGCTTTGAGTTGGCCAGTCAGGTCTTTGGTTACGCCTGCAACCAGAACGACCTTTTCCTCATGGACACTGCCGAGCAGGATCACTGCGCGGCCGAGTTTGTTCTTCAATTGATCGACCAGCGCCAGCAGCGCCTTGCCGTCCTGACCGTCCAGACGCACGGCCAGCACTTTCACGCCTTTGACATCCAGGGCGGAAGCCGACAGATCGTCGCCCGCCGCGCTGGCAGCCTTGGCCTGCAACTGCTCGAGTTGCTTCTCCAGCAGACGGTTGCGCTCCAGCACAGCCGACAGCTTGTCGATCAGGTTGTCGCGACTGCCCTTGACCAGGTTAGCCGCTTCCTTGAGTTGTTCTTCCGCAGCGTTCAAGTATGCCAGCGCCGCGGCGCCGGTGACCGCTTCGATACGACGCACGCCGGAGGCCACACCGCCTTCGCTGATGATTTTCAACAGGCCGATGTCGCCGGTACGGTTGGCGTGGATGCCACCGCACAGCTCGACGGAGAAATCACCGCCCATGCTCAGTACGCGCACGTTGTCGCCGTACTTCTCGCCAAACAGCGCCATGGCGCCTTTTTGCTTGGCGGTTTCAATGTCGGTTTCTTCGGTTTCAACCGCGGAGTTCTTGCGAATCTCGGCGTTGACGATATCTTCCAGCGCCTTCAACTGCTCAGGCTTGATGGCTTCGAAGTGGCTGAAGTCGAAGCGCAGGCGCTGACTGTCGACCAGCGAACCTTTCTGCTGAACGTGTTCGCCCAGCACCTGACGCAATGCAGCGTGTAGCAAGTGCGTCGCCGAGTGGTTCAGCGATGTGGCGTGACGGACTTCGGCATCGACGTGCGTCTCAACCGGCGCACCGATGGTCAGGCTGCCCAACACAGCCACACCGTGGTGCAGGAAGGCACCGCCGGTCTTGGTGGTGTCGCGCACGTCGAAACGGCTGCTACCGACTTGCAGATAACCGCAATCGCCAATCTGGCCACCGGACTCGGCGTAGAAAGGCGTCTGATTGAGAACGATCACGCCCTCTTCGCCTTCACTGAGTACGTCGACCGACTGCCCATCTTTATAGATAGCGACAATTTTCGCCGAACCACTGGTGGCTTTGTAGCCGGTGAATTCGGTCGCCACGTCAACCTTGACCAGCGTGTTGTAGTCCAGACCGAACGAACTGGCCGAACGGGCACGCACGCGCTGGGCTTCCATTTCGCGTTCGAAGCCAACTTCGTCGACGGTCAGGTTGCGTTCGCGGGCGATGTCGGCGGTCAGGTCCATCGGGAAACCGTAGGTGTCATACAGCTTGAACACCACGTCGCCCGGCACCACGGTGCCTTTGAGTTCCAGCAGATCCTGCTCGAGAATCTTCAGGCCGTGCTCCAGGGTCTTGGAGAACTGCTCTTCTTCGGCCTTGAGTACGCGCTCGATGTTGGATTGTTGCTGCTTGAGTTCCGGGAAGGCTTCGCCCATCTCGGCAACCAGCGCCGCAACGATCTTGTAGAAAAAGCTGCCGGTCGCGCCCAGCTTGTTACCGTGACGGCACGCGCGACGAATGATCCGGCGCAGCACGTAGCCGCGACCTTCGTTGGACGGCAGCACGCCGTCAGCGATCAGAAAACCGCAGGAACGGATGTGGTCGGAAACCACCTTGAGCGAAGACTGGTCGTCATTGCTGCAACCAATGGCCTGGGCCGATGCGCTCAGCAGGTTCTTGAACAGGTCGATTTCATAGTTGGAATGAACGTGCTGCATCACCGCACTGATCCGCTCCAGGCCCATGCCGGTGTCTACCGATGGCGCTGGCAGCGGATGCAACACGCCGTCGGCGGTGCGGTTGAACTGCATGAACACGTTGTTCCAGATCTCGATGTAACGGTCGCCGTCTTCTTCCGGCGAACCCGGCGGGCCGCCCCAGATGTGGTCGCCGTGATCGTAGAAAATCTCGGTGCAAGGACCGCACGGGCCGGTATCGCCCATAGTCCAGAAGTTGTCGGACGCGTACGGCGCGCCCTTGTTGTCGCCGATGCGAATCATGCGCTCGACTGGCACACCGATCTGCCGGGTCCAGATGTCATAGGCCTCGTCATCCGAGGCATAGACGGTTACCCAGAGTTTTTCTTTGGGCAGTTTCAGGACACCGGTCAGGAAGGTCCAGGCGTAGGTGATCGCGTCGTGCTTGAAATAGTCACCGAAGCTGAAGTTACCCAGCATTTCAAAAAACGTGTGGTGACGAGCGGTATAACCGACGTTTTCCAGGTCACTGTTCTTGCCACCGGCGCGCACGCATTTCTGGCTGCTGGTCGCGCGGGTGTACGCACGTTTTTCCTGGCCCAGGAAGCAGTCCTTGAACTGGTTCATCCCCGCGTTAGTGAACAGCAGGGTTGGGTCGTTGCCCGGAATCAAAGAGCTGGAGGCTACACGGGTGTGGCCTTGCTCTTCGAAGAAGCGAAGGAAGGCTTCACGGATTTCTGCGCTTTTCATTAGGTTCTTCCACGGAGGCTGCGGCCAAAGGCCTGTGCAAAACGTCAACAGACGAAGCGACGGCAAAGGGCCGCATTATATCGGCCCTGCGCGCGGGGTACAGCGTGTTTATACGATAGAAACGGTCAATTGGACGGCTAACGCTGTCAGTTGCGCGAAAACTCGACGAATGTAGCGACGACTTGCTCGATTTGTGCACGACTGACGTCCATGTGCGTGACCATTCGCAGACGGCCGGCGGCGCTCAGCTTGATGCCGCGCTCGCCCGCGAATGCCTTGATGGCCTCGGCTTTGTCGCCCATTGCGACGTAAACCATGTTGGTCTGCACCGGCTCGACGTCGTAACCGGCGCTCCGCAGGCCTTCTGCCAGAAATTGTGCATTGGCGTGGTCCTCGGCCAGGCGCTGAACGTTGTTGTCCAGAGCATACAACCCTGCCGCCGCCAGAATCCCGGCCTGACGCATGCCACCGCCGACCATTTTGCGCAGACGGCGTGCCTTGGCGATCAGCTCGGTCGTACCGCAAAGCACCGAACCAACAGGTGCACCCAAGCCTTTGGACAGGCAGACCGATACGGAATCGAAGTACTGGGCAATCTCACGGGCATCGACACCCAGTTTGACAGCGGCGTTGTAGAGACGCGCGCCGTCCAGGTGCAGAGCCAGGCCATGTTCGTGGGTGAAGCTACGCGCCCGAGCCAGATATTCCAGCGGCAGGACCTTGCCCTGCATGGTGTTTTCCAGGGCGAGTAAACGGGTGCGGGCGAAATGGAAGTCGTCGGGTTTGATCGCGGCGGCCACGTGAGCCAGGTCCAGCGAGCCATCGGCCTGCACTTCCAGCGGCTGCGGCTGGATCGAGCCGAGTACCGCTGCACCGCCACCTTCGTACTTATAGGTGTGGGCTTGTTGGCCGACGATGTATTCCTCACCACGCTCGCAATGGGCCATCAAGCCCAGCAAGTTACTCATGGTGCCCGTCGGAACGAACAGCGCGGCGTCAAAACCCAGCCGTTTTGCCAGTTCCGCTTCCAGACGATTGACCGTCGGATCTTCACCGTAAACGTCATCCCCCGTGGCCGCCTTGGCCATCGCGTCGAGCATTCCGGCGGTCGGTTGGGTAACGGTGTCGCTGCGAAGATCGATAACGCTCATAAATCTGGCCTCGGTAATCAGGGGAAGTCGCTTTCCAAGGGGAATTACTGCGGTCATGCCGACGAATAATCAACCCTTGGGCGAGGAAAAGGCTCATTGCACCTTCGAAAAACTCGATATCAATCATCAGAAAGCAGCAATGCGCAGCCGAGAAATATGTGGTAAAAACGCTTCGCCGCCAAACAATCTGGCGGCAAAACGTTCTCAGGGCGGGGTGCAACTCCCCACCGGCGGTAATTGCGCGCAATGCGCATAGCCCGCGAGCGCTTGGTGACAGCACGGCTTCGGCAGTGACTGGCGGCAAGGTCAGCAGACCCGGTGTGATCCCGGGGCCGACGGTCATAGTCCGGATGAAGAGAGAACGGGATTGGCGCCAAAGGGCCGTTTGCACGCATTTTTGCGAGCGTGCGTACCCTTAAATCCCATTCGATTCATAAGCCCTGTTTTTCACACAAACAGGAACCAGAACATGCAACCCACCGCAATCGATAGCAAAAGCAAAAACCATCAGGGCGAGCGCGTCGCGTTCATCCAGGCCTGCTGGCACAAGGAAATCGTCGACCAGAGCCGTAAAGGCTTCGTCGCCGAAATGATCGCTCAGGGTTATCAGGAATCGGATATCGATTTCTTCGAAGTCGGCGGCGCCTTTGAAATCCCGCTGCACGCCAAACTGCTGGCCAAATCCGGGCGTTATGCCGGCATCGTTGCCGCAGGCCTGGTGGTAGACGGCGGGATCTACCGTCACGAATTCGTCGCCCAATCAGTGATCAGCGGCCTGATGCAGGTTCAGCTGGAAACTGAAGTACCGGTATTCTCGGTAGTCCTGACCCCGCACCACTTCCATGCCGGCGAAGAACATCAGAAGTTTTTCTTCGAGCATTTCGTGCATAAAGGTCAGGAAGCAGCGAAGACGTGTGCGGATACGTTGCACAAGACGCGTGCGCTGCGTCGTAGTGAGCCACGCGCAGTAGCGGTCTAAACACGAAACCTCTGATGTGGGTGCGGCTTTTGGCTTCACCCAAATCAAAATGTGGGAGCGGGCTTGCTCGCGAAAATGGACTGACAGTCAACATGTGCGTTGAATGTAGAGCCGCCTTCGCGAGCAAGTCCGCTCCCACTTTTTTTGTGTTGGGTTTGAGATTGCTGTCAAGCCAGGTTTTCGTCGGTCGTCGGCACAATCAGGATGCCGGCACGCAGGCCGTTTTTCACCTTGGGGTTCGGGAAGATGATCCGGGCGCCCTTCTCTTCGATGATCCAGCGAGTCTGGGCGATGTCTTCGGCCAGCACGTAACCCACTTCCAGTTCCGAAAAGTTCTCGATGTCCGCTGGCAGGTTCAAGCGGAAGCTGTCGCTGTGCTTGATGATCTCCCGCGCCACACTGAACAACTGCAAACCGTCCAGAGACGCTTCGGCCGGTTCTGGTTCGTTGCCTTCGATGATCTGTTTGAGGCGGGTTTCCAGCAGATCGACATTGACCCCGGCGTTCTGCCCGAAGGGCCGGGCCTTGCCCAACTCGAGGGTAAAGGACTCGGCGCCGAGCTTGTCGTAGGTATAGGAGCTGAACACGATGGACGGCTTGTTCTGCAGCAGCACCGCTTCCATGCCGGCGGCACGCAGGCGAGCCAGTTCCAGGCGTGAATGCTGGCGGTCTTCTTTCCACGGATACAGCGCGAACTGCTCGATTTTCGAGCCACGAATCGCGGTGTGCAGGTCGTAGTGCAACCGCTTGCGGTCCGGCAGGCTGAAGAAACTCGCCGCCAGTCGCTCCAATTCACAGGCGCGCAGGGCTTCGGAACCACTGCTTTGTTCGTGACGGCCGTTGAACAGCCGATTGACGTCCTGCTCGATAAAACGCTCGCCGCGGCGGATGGCCTCGGGGTTGCCGAACAGAAACAGAATGCGTGCGCGCGGTTTGAGATCGCCGCGGGCGATGTCATGCAACAGGCGATCAAGCAACTCGATCGGCGCTGTTTCGTTGCCATGGATGCCAGCCGAGAGCAGCAGGTCCAGGCCATTGTCGCGAGCTTCAGGTGGCCGGACTTCCAGCGCACCTTCGCTCAACCAGCGCATCCGCACGCCTTCGACAGTCAGTTGAGTCTTCTCCGCCGGTTCGCGGCCGGCGAGGGTCAGTTCAAGCAGTTTGCCGAGGGCGAGCATAGAGCGGTTTCCTTAGTGGTCGTGTGCGCAATCCGGGCCGTGCACGTGGTCTTCGTCACCGACTTCGGCCGGTTCCATTTCCAGTTGCAGACTTACCAGATTAGTCGCCAATGGGCGCAGCAGCAGGTTTGCGTATTCGGCATCGCCTTCTTCGACGTCCACGCCGATCAGCAATTGGCCGCGGCCGTCTTGCTGGATCCACAGCTCTTTGCCTTGCCACATAACCGCAACGCGGGTGCAGGAGGTTTCCAATTGCGTGCCGTCGGTGTCTTCAAGGATCAGCTGCAGGGTATCGCTCATGTCTATTACGCTCTCGTTTGGAGATAAAAGCGGCGTGCCCCTTACAAGAGCCCGCCAGCCCTTAATTGATCTGGAATGGATAAACCGCGCCCAGTTTAAGGATTTGCGTCAATTCATCCAGTGCCGTCCGGCATTCAAGCAGCAATTGCGGGTCCGCCAGATCGTTTTCGGTCATGCGGTCGCGGTAATGCTTGTCGACCCATTCGGTCAGCGTGCCGTACAACGGTGCTGTCATGATAACCCCTGGATTGACCGCCGCCAGTTCGGTTTCGTTGAGGGCCACGCGAAGTCTCAGGCAAGCCGGGCCACCGCCGTTCTGCATGCTCTGTTTCAGATCAAAGACTTTCACTTCGCGAATCAGCCCGCCAGAGCTGGTCAAACCTTGCAGGTACTGCCAGACGCGCTCGTTGCCACGACATTCTTCCGGCACGATCAAGAGCATGGAGCCGTCAGGACGCGACAGCAGTTGGCTATTGAACAGGTAGGACCGAACCGCGTCTTCTACGCTGACCGCCGAACGCGGTACGCAGACAGACTGAAATTTCCCACCGACTTTGGCGAGTTTTCCGGAAAGTTCGGCCAGCATCTGTTCGGTGTCGAGGAACGCGTCCTCGTGATAGAACAAGACTTCGCCATTACCCACAGCGATCACGTCGTTGTGGAACACGCCTTGATCGATCACCGACGGGTTCTGCTGGGCATACACCACGCCGTCATCGCTCAAGCCGTGCAATCGAGCAACGGCCTGGGAGGCTTCGAGGGTCTGGCGCGCCGGGTATTTCTGCGGTGCCGGGTAGCGGTTATCGAAAGCGCTGCGACCGAACACGAAGAACTCGACCCCGGCTTCACCATATTCGCGGCAAAAACGGGTGTGGTTGGCCGCGCCTTCGTCGCCAAACTGTGCCACGGCCGGCAAGGCGGCGTGGTGAGCGAAGTGCTTCTGATCAGCGAACATCGCGCCCAGCACGCGGCTGGTGGTCGGGTGCTCGATGCTGCGGTGGTATTTGCAGTTCAGGTTGGCCGCAGTGAAATGCACACGACCGTCCGCAGTGTCGGCGCTCGGGCTGACCGTGGCGGCGTTGGCCACCCACATGCTCGACGCCGAGCAACTGGCGACCAGCAGCGGCATCGCCTCTTTAGCGGCCTCCTCGATCACCTGGGCATCGGTGCCGCTGAAACCCAAACGGCGCAAAGCGGCGACATCCGGGCGTTCTTGCGGCGCCAGTACACCTTGTTGAAAGCCCATTTCCATCAGCGCTTTCATTTTCGCCAGGCCTTGCAGCGCGGCTTCCTTCGGGTTCGAAGACTGCTGGCTGTTGCTCTGGGACGCGACGTTGCCGTAGGACAGGCCGCCGTAGTTATGGGTCGGCCCCACTAGACCGTCAAAATTGACTTCATAGGATTTCATCAGCGAGGCTCCACGAGAATCTGTTTTTATAGGCATCGGGTAACAATTCAGTAAGACCGAGGCGCGGCCTTCGCGAGCAAGCCCGCTCCCACAGGGAAATGCATTCCAATGTGGGAGCGGGCTTGCTCGCGAATGGCCGTTACGCCATTTTCACGCCAGGCGTAAGCGTCGCAGGCATCACCAGGCTCGGGGTTTCCAGCGAAGCCACCGGGTACGCGCAGTAATCTGCCGCGTAGTAGGCGCTGGCGCGGTGGTTGCCCGAGGCGCCGACGCCGCCGAATGGCGCGCTGCTCGCGGCGCCGGTCAGCTGTTTGTTCCAGTTGACGATACCGGCGCGGCTTTCCAGCCAGAACTGCTGATAACGCGCTTCGGAATCCGAGAGCAAACCGGCCGCCAGGCCATAGTCGGTGTCGTTGGCTTCAGCGATCGCCGCTTCAAAATCAGCGTAGCGGATCACTTGCAACAAGGGGCCGAACAGCTCTTCGTCAGGACGGTCAGCCACCGCCGTCACGTCCAGAATACCCGGGGTCAGCAATGCGGCCTGAGCCTGGGGCTGAGTCATTTCCAGCAGCGCGACGGCGCCGTTGGCCAACAAATGTTCCTGGGCATCCATCAGCGCTTTCGCCGCGCCAAGGGAAATCACCGAGCCCATGAACGGCGCGGGCGTCTGATCGAACGCACCGACGTCAATTGTCGCGCTGACCGCCACCAGGCGCGCCAGCAACGTGTCGCCCCAGGCGCCTTGCGGCACCAGCAGGCGGCGGGCGCAAGTGCAACGCTGACCGGCAGAGATGAACGCCGACTGAATAATCGTGTAAACGGCGGCATCGAGATCAGCCACTTCATCGACGACCAATGGATTGTTGCCGCCCATTTCCAGCGCAAGAATCTTGTCCGGACGCCCGGCAAATTGTTGATGCAGGTGATTACCGGTGCGACTTGAACCGGTGAAGAACAGACCGTCGATCCCCGGATTCGCCGCCAGGGCAATACCGGTTTCGCGCGCGCCTTGCAGCAAGTTCAGCACGCCCGCCGGCAGGCCGGCTTCGATCCAGCACTTGACCGTCAGCTCGGCGACTTTCGGCGTCAATTCGCTTGGCTTGAACAGCACGCTGTTACCCGCCAGCAACGCCGGCACGATGTGACCGTTCGGCAAATGGCCCGGGAAGTTGTAAGGGCCAAACACCGCGACCACACCGTGTGGCTTGTGACGTAGCACGGCGGTGGCGTCGCCCAACGGGCCGCTCTTCTCGCCGGTACGCTCACGGTAGCTCTGCACCGAGATCGCAATCTTGTTGACCATGCTGGTGACTTCGGTCGCCGATTCCCACAGCGGTTTACCGGTTTCTTCACCGATGCAGCGGGCCAGTTCGTCAGCGTGGTTTTTCAGGGCAGCGGCAAAGGCTTCGAGCACGGTGATGCGCTCGTCCAGGGTGCGACGGGCCCAGCCCGGAAACGCCTGACGCGCAGCTTGCACGGCGGATTCAACCTGAGCGGTGGTGGCGCCTTCGCCGGTCCACAGCACTTGTTGGGTGACCGGGTTCAGCGATTGGAAAGCGTCACCCTGGCCGGCCAGCCATTCACCGGCGATGTATAGCGAATTCATTATTTCGACTCCCGAGCAGCGGACAACGGAACCGCGCGCACTTGGTCGCCGGCGTTGAGTTGAAGGCGTTTGGCGGTCAACTGATCGACCACCAACGTCCCGGCAGCGAAGCGTGCAGGTGCGGCAGTGACCCGGCAGTCTTCGCGCTTGCGGTTGTGAATCAGGAATGGCGTGGCGTCGTCGCCCGGCGTGCCAATGGCCAGCACCAGCGCCTGGCTGTCGCGTACCGCGCGGATCTTGCCGGTTTCACACTCCACCGACGGGCCTGCGTCGAAGATGTCGACGTAACCCTGGTAGCTGAAACCTTCGCTTTTGAGCATGGACAGGGCCGGCTCGGTGTCCGGGTGAACCTTACCGATCACGTTGCGCGCGTCTGGCGACAGGAAGCAGGTGTACAGCGGAAACTTCGGCATCAGTTCGGCGATAAACGCCTTGTTGCCTACGCCCGTCAGGTAATCCGCCTGGCTGAATTCCATTTTGAAGAAGTGCCGACCCAGGCTTTCCCAGAACGGCGAACGCCCGGCGTCGTCGGACACACCGCGCATTTCGGCAATGATCTTGTTGCCAAACAGCTGCGGGAATTCGGCGATGAACAACATCCGCGCCTTGGCCAACAGGCGGCCATTGAGGCCACTGCGGTAATCGGCGTGCAGGAACAGCGAGCACAACTCGGAGTTACCGGTCAGGTCGTTGGCCAGGAACAGCGTCGGAATTTCGCGGTAGATGTTCAGTTCTTGCGAAGCGCTGACCGTCAGGCCGACCCGGAAGTTGTACCAGGGCTCGCGCAAGCCGACCGCGCCGGCAATGGCGGAAATCCCCACCACGCGGCCGTTATCGTCTTCGAGCACGAACAGGTAGTCCGCATCGCCCCGCCCGGCTTCGCCGCGAAAGGTTTTCTCGGCCCAGCCCACCCGGTGGGCCAGGCGCTCTTCGTTGGCCGGCAAAGTAGTCAGGCCGGTGCCGGTGCTGCGGGCCAGGTCGATCAGAGCGGGTAAATCGCTGCTGCGTACGGGACGAACGATCATGCTATCTCCTCAAACGGGCCGCTTGCGCCACCCGCTAAAAAACTCGAAAGGCTTTAAACCGCGACCAGGCGCACGCTGGCACCTTCACCGACGCCCAGGGCTTCGGCCGCTTCCAGGTCCAGGGTCACGGGTTTGCCCGGCGCGTAATCGAGCTCGAGCAATACCGCGCGGTAATCCTGCAACTGGGCGTTGGCCACCAGGTACTGACGGCCGGCGCCTTTGACCGGCTCACCGATTTTCACCGGGACCACGCGGCTCTGGGCGATCGAACGGATCCCCGAGACGCGGGCGTGCAAGGTCGGGCCGCCGTCGAAAATGTCGATGTAATGATCGGTCTCGAAGCCTTCGCGCATCAGGATATCGAAGGTGATCTGCGCCCGCGGGTGCACCTGGCCCATCGCTTCTTGCGCGGAGTCCGGCAGCAACGGCACGTAGATCGGGTAATGCGGCATCAGCTCGGCGAGGAAGGTCCGGCTCTTCAAGCCGCACAGACGCTCCGCAGCGGCGTAGTTGAGGTCGAAGAAGTTGCGACCGATCGCGTCCCAGAACGGCGAGTCGCCATTTTCATCGCTGTAACCGACGATCTCGGTCACCACGGAATCGGCAAAGCGTTCCGGATGGCTGGCCACGAACAACAGGCGACCACGGGAATTGAGTTCCGCCCACGGTGAACCGACCAACTCCGGCTTCACGTAGAAACTGGTCAGCAAGCTGTTGCCGGTCAGGTCGTGGCACTGGGAGAGCACGTGGATCTTGTTATGAATCTTCAGCTCGCGGGAGGCGTGCACGAAGGTTTCATTACGGAAACTGTAGAACGGCTCGGAGTAACCGGCCGACGCGACGATCGCCGAGCAACCCACCAGTTGGCCAGTGGCGCTGTCTTCGAGGACGAAGAAATAGCTCTCTTCACCGTTGAAGCTGACTTCGGCGGAAAACGAGGCTTCGCTCGCGGCGATCTTGTCGCTCAGGCGTTCAACGTCATCCGGCAAGGAAGTGACACCAATCGGGCTGTCCGCAGCCAGACGCTGTACCTCGCCCAGATCAGCCATTTGCGCGGGGCGCATCACCAGCATGGTGTCACTCCTTTCTCATCTAACACTTCAGGAAAAATAACCGGGCAGTCATTGAAGACACTCGGACTAATGTGGGAGCGGGCTTGCTCGCGAAAGCGGTGTATCAGTCGACATCATCGCTGTCTGACCCACCGCATTCGCGAGCAAGCCCGCTCCCACATTGAATCTGGTCCGGCATAAAAATTTGGATCGACGCCTGAAACTCAGGCGTCGAAGGGTCTATCAGGCTTGCGTCAACTTCGCAGCAGCGCGTTCGAAACGGTCCAGGCCGGCATCGATATCAGCATCTTCCACCACCAGGCTCGGCGCGAAGCGAATCACGTCCGGGCCGGCTTGCAGGATCATCAAGCCTTCACGCTCAGCGGCGTTGAAAATGTCCTTCGCCTTGCCTTTCCAGGCGTCGCTCAGCACGCAGCCGATCAACAGGCCCAGGCCACGGACCTGAGTGAACAAGCCGTATTTCTCGCCGATCTGTTCCAGGCGCGCCTTGAACTTGTCGTGCTTGGCGTTGACACCGGCCAGCACTTGCGGAGTGTTGATCACGTCGATCACGGCTTCCGCAACAGCGCACGCCAGTGGGTTACCGCCATACGTGGTGCCGTGGGTGCCGACGACCAGGTGTTTGGCCAGGTCTTCGGTGGTCAGCATCGCCGCGATCGGGAAACCGCCGCCCAGGCTCTTGGCGCTGGTCAGGATGTCCGGGGTCACGCCGTAATGCTGGTAGGCGAACAGCTTGCCGCTGCGGCCCATGCCGGTTTGCACTTCATCGAACACCAGCAGCGCGTTGTGCTCGGTGCACAGTTCGCGAGCGCCTTGCAGATAAGCCAGTTCGGCCGGCATTACGCCGCCCTCGCCCTGGATTGGTTCCAGCACCACGGCGCAGGTCTTGTCGGAAATGGCGGCTTTCAGGGCGGCCAGATCGTTGTAAGGCACGTGGGTGATGCCGGTGATTTTAGGACCGAAACCGTCGGAGTACTTCGACTGACCACCGACGTTTACGGTGAACAGGGTGCGACCGTGGAAGCTGTTCAGCGCGGCGATGATTTCGTATTTTTCAGTACCGAAACGATCGAAGGCAACGCGACGGGCCAGCTTGAAAGCGGCCTCGTTGGCTTCGGCGCCGGAGTTGCAGAAGAACACGCGCTCGGCAAACGTGGCGTCGATCAGCTTATGGGCCAGGCGCAAGGCCGGCTCATTGGTGAACACGTTGGACACGTGCCACAGCTTGTTCGCCTGCTCGGTCAAGGCACCGACCAGCGCCGGGTGCGCATGGCCCAATACGTTAACGGCAATCCCGCCGGCGAAGTCGATCAGCTCGCGGCCAGACTGGTCCCAAACGCGGGAACCGGCACCACGCACAGGGATGAAAGCGGCAGGCGCGTAGTTGGGAACCATTACCTGGTCGAAATCGGCGCGTTGTACCGCATCGTGCTCAACGGACATCGGAGTCTCCTGAAGAGGAACACTCGCCTGAAACTGGCGAGCGATGAGGGGATTGTAAGGACAGTTTTCAGCCCGGCCTTGCCGCCAAGCGACAACTTCTTATAGCGCAAACCCCGGTTTCAGCCGGGTTTACGGCAATGCGACATATACCGTCGCAAAGGCGCAGTTTAAACCGATGCACGGGATTAGCGGCAGCGCGGGCGACATTAGATTTCAAGTCGTTGGCGAAGGTGCGGTAACTATGTACCGCACATGCCTTAGGCAAAACGGGTTTTCTTGGGGGCCGACCCCTTCAAGGATGAAACCCGTGAATATTTCCAACCCATCGCCGACTCCGGCATGGCAAAAGCACCCGAACAGTCACTACGAACACCTGGCCAATCATCTGCCTCAGTGGCTGCTCAAGGCCTCGACCACCCGACGGGCCGCATTGGGAAAAACGCCGCCGCACCTGCGGGAGGCGTTTCGCAACGCCACGCCCGGCCAACATACCGCGCTGAAACGGCTCAACGCCGCCTTCTGGACGGCCCAGAACGGCGTGGACGAGCGCCTGGAACACCTCGAAGACGCCCGATCCTTCGGCGAGCCCTTGCTGCGCAACGCCATCAAACAACGCTGCGGCCTGGACCTGGACGTGAAGGCCACGTTTTTGCGGCTCTACATTCCGGCGTCAATCCCCTGGTTCCCGATCAAGTCCGGCGCCGCGCGGATCTGGACCGTGTCGCTGCTTGATGCCGCCCTGCATAACTTCGAACCGTCGGAAACCAGCGAAAGCGCCCACGAGCCAGACTCAACCTTCATTACCCAACCGTCATCGTCCGGCCAGTTCGAAACCTTGAATCACATCAAGAACGCGCTGACGATTCCCGCTTTCACGACGTTATGCCGCGAACTGGATATCGGCGGGCAATACCAGACCTGGCTTGAAGACAATCTCGGCGTCAGCAACCCGGTGGCCGCCGCCGTTTTGCGACCGTCGATCATGGACAGCCAAAAAGCCGCGCTGCTCATGGCCCTGGAACTGGCGCGTCTGCCAAAGGACAGGCTCAAGGACGACGCGTACCGAGCCATTCTTGCGCTGGCGACGGGCGCGCCAGGACGACTGCTCGACGGCAAGACCTTGCTCTGTCACGACCTGACGATGATGGCAGCGCGCCTGACCGGGATCATCCTGTTCGCCCCGGACCTGGAACAGCACCGAGGGACGGTCAGGGTCATCGCCTATATCCCCGACGATCCGCAGCACCCGATCAAGGAATACCCGTCCAGCGGCCATTTCATGGCTGACCTCAGCGCAAGACTGCGCTCCAGCGACTATCAACAGTTTTTCAGTCGCTTCGTCGACCACGCTGATCGCGGCTATTTCTTCGCCAACCTGAACAACCGCCTGACGCAAATCACTTGGCATCCCCGCGCGTCCGGCGATCCGCTGCCCTCCTGGCGTGAGTCGCCAGCCAAACGCACAAACCTGCAATTTTCCGCCACGCCGATCCGGGATGAACTGTGGGAACACCTGTATCAGCGCAAGCTCGACAAGATCCTCAACGATGCGCGCATCCTGGCCGTGTCCACCGCCAGCGCCGACCGCAAGGCGCGATGGGAACTGTGGGATTCCTTCACCCGCATCGCCTCGACACTGCTGGAGATTGCCGCGTTCGTGGTTCTGCCATTCGTGCCCGTGCTCGGCGAAATGATGATGGCGTACATGGTTTATCAACTGCTGGACGAAGCCTTCGAGTCGATCATCGACTGGTCACAAGGCCTGACCCGGCAAGCTCTGGAACATACGTTGGCCCTTGTCGAATCGATCGTTCAACTGGGGGCATTTGCCGTGGGCGGCAGCATTGCGGCCAAGGAGTTTCGCAACGTCATGCCCAAGGAATGCGTGGCGTTCATCGACCGCTTCATGGCGGTGAAATCCGCCAATGGCCGAATCCGCTACTGGAACGGCGACCTCAGGCCCTACGAGCAAAACATCCTGTTGCCCACTCACAGCAAACCCGATGCATCGGGGTTGCACACGCACGCGGGGAAAAGAATTCTGCCACTGGAAAACAGACACTACGAAGTCACACGCGATGCAACGCGCCAACAGTTTCAGATAGAGCACCCGACCCGGAGCGACGCCTACAAGCCATTGCTGGAACACAACAACCAGGGCACCTGGCACACCGAACTCGAACAGCCGCTGCAATGGGACCGCCGTCAGCTCCTTCAGCGCCTGGGTCATGTTGCAGAGTCACTGTCCGGACCTGAGCGCGAGCAGGTACTCAGGATCAGCGGCTACCACGAAAACACCTTGCGCCGGATGCATGTCGACCATGAGACCTTGCCGCCCCTGCTGGCCGATACCCTTCAGCGTTTCAAAATCGATAAGGACATCCAGACCTTCATCGATCGAATCGCCAGCGACCACATCGAGGCTTACACCACGGCCGATCCGGCAACCCAGTTGCAACTGCTGACAGAACATTTCCCCTGGCCCGAAAACAAAGCGCTTCGACTGCTCGGCGACAACGCTGAGGTGCTGTGGCAACAGACTCCTCAGCACGGCTCACGCATTCATGATCTGCGAACGGACAGCGGCGACGTCCTGAGGGCCGCGTTAAACCACCTCACGGAAGATGAAATCAAGGCGTTGTTCGATGAGCCATTTGGCGCACCGGCGCTGGCGCTTGAAGCGCGAGCCAGGCAACTGCGATCCAGGCTGGCCGATGTCGCGAAAGCTCAACGCAGCGCGCTGTTCGATGCCCGATACCGAACGCTGCAACCCATCGCGGACCCGCTGGCCCAGCACCTGATGGACACCGTCCCCGGTCTGCCCGGCCCGGTCGCCGAAGCACTGCTGGACTCGGCGAGCGGCACTGAATGGCAACAACTGGAACAGGGCACCGTCCCCCCTCGGCTGAAGGAACTGGCCCAATGGGCGCAACAACAGGTACGCGCCGTGCGTGCCCGCGAAAGCCTGGAACTCGGCACACAGGACAACCCGGATGCCGCTCGACTGGCCCTGCATTCCGTGTCACGCCTGCCCGGCTGGTCCGGGGACGTGCGGATTGAGCTCAACCGCTATTCCTTCGACGGCGAAAACATCGACCGCATTGGCCGGCCGGATGCAACCCTGCACAAAGTGCTGGTACAACTCGAAGATGGTGACTACCAAGCGTTTGATGAGTGGGGCCAGTCACTGTCCGGCGCTGAAGACTTCTATAACAGCGTGCTCCGGGCACTCCCCGATAGCGAACGCAAGGCGTTGAACCTGCAAACAGGCCAAGGCGTACAACTGCGACACATCATCATGGAACACGCCTTGGGCCACGATGAACTGCAAGCAATCCTGTCCCGGCACCCCCTGCGCAAACCCCACTACGACCCCAGCGTCATGCGCTTGCCCGGCGGCGCCGACGGCTATCCAAACCGCCATCCCGGCGCACCGGCACTGCACGAGTATGTTCACGCGCTCTATCCCTCCTTCAACGCCACCGAAGCCGCAGATTTTGTTCACCAATTACACCAGCATCCCTCGGGCGCGCGAGCCGAACTCACGCGCCTGCACGACGAATACAGGCAGATGAACCTTGATCTGCGCCTCTGGCTCGAATTAACGCCCCTGGTTGATCCCCAAACCGGCGCCCGCCCCAGGTCCCGCCAACTGATCGCTGCCCGACGCAACCGCGAACTGCTCGTGGATCAGTTGCAACGCTGCTGGCGCCGCCAGACCGCACTCAATGACGGTGATATGGATGCCGGTGATCGCGGCTATATGTTCAGGTTCACGCGCCCCATTTTTGGAGAACTACCGATCATTGGGGCGGACTTCAGTCACGTCGCCTACCTGACCCTTGAAGGCAGCGAAACGACCCGTGGCGCCAACGCGTTCCTGCGCCTTTTCACCGGCCTGCGCCGAATGGAAGTACGCAATATTCCATTGACCGCGCTGCCGGACGTCACGTCATTGCCGAATCTGGACCAACTGATTATCAGCAATTGCGGGATCACGTTGAGTGTCGAAACCGAGGCCGCGCTGGCGTCCTTGAGCCGGATGCGCACGCTGGAACTGTATAAAAACCCGTTGGGGCGAGTGTTCAGTGTCGAAGCCATGACACAACTGGACTACATCGACCTGGGGGAAACCGGCATCTCGAGCCTTCCACCCGGCCTGCTGAACCTGCCAACTCTGGATACGGCAATCTTTTCCCACAACCAGCTCACTGAGTTACCCGCGCCCCTGTTCCAATTGCCGGTGAACAGGGCCAACGGTTTCGACTTTGGGAGCAACCCACTGTCCATCGACACACTCAACCGGGTGAAGACCTACTTTCAACAGACACGTGAACATTTGGGAGTCTTTGCTCCACAGGACGATATCGAGCGGGCAATCGCCCTTTACCCGACCCTGAATCATGCAGAGGCCAACGAGTTTGTGTTCGGCCTGCCCGGCACGCTGGAGGCCGGGCGAGCCGAACTCACGCGCCTGGAAACCGAGTACACCACGCTGAGCAATACCCTCACGGCATGGACCGGCAACGTTCCCCCGTTACATCCGGTCAGCGGTGAAGCCTTCAGCCCGGCGCAATTGCAGATCGAACACAACACGCGGGATGAATTCAGGCGCACGGTCCAGCAAGGCTGGCGCCGGGAGACGGAGCTGGATGATTTCAACGACGCCGCCGAGCCTTCCCATGAACTCAGCCTGGCGCTCGTCGTCACGGGAGAGTTGCCCACGCTGAGCGCTGATTTCAGCCACGTGTCGCACCTGTACCTGCACAGTTATGCCGGGCTGACGTCGGTCAGCGATGGCTTCCTCAGGTGCTTCCCCAGACTTAAAGGGCTGACCATTCGAGATTATCGACTGGGTAATATCCCGCCTTCCATCTTCAACATGGGGGAGCTGGTGGCGCTGGTGTTGCCCGAATGCCGCATCAGTCTGACGCCCGAAACGGTGGCCGCACTGGCCGGCATGGAACACCTGGACTACCTGGACCTGAGCGATAACCCACTGCTGCGCACACCCGATGTCAGCCAGATGCCCGAGCTGTCCACCCTCATCCTCAACAACACGCACATCACCGAGCTGCCGCCGGGGCTATTGCAGTTGCAAACGCTGGATATTGCCAACCTGAGCAATAACGCCATTCGAGAGCTGCCCAGCGATATCCTCGAATTACCCACGGAAATAGGTGTGAATATCGACCTGAGTGACAATCCGCTTTCCGAACGAAGCCTGACGCTGCTCATTGATTACTTCAGATTGTCTGGCCACGATTTCGGCGTTGAGGAGATTATCAACACCGCGGAAATGGAGGCGTCCAACTCAGACGATTCAGAGACGGAGCACTAAAGCGTAATCAGCCGCGCTCCGAAGGCACCGACGACAATTCGAACGGGCTGCTGCTGCGCCGCTGGTTGCGATCTTCCCGCGGCGTGGCGCCGAAGAAGTTGCGGTATGCGCTGGAGAAGTGCGGCCCCGAAGAGAAGCCACAGGACAGGCCGATCTGGATGATCGACTTGCTGGTTTGCATCAACATCTGCCGGGCCTTGTTCAGGCGCAATTCCAGATAGTACTGGCTCGGCACGCGGTTGAGGTATTGCTTGAAGATCCGCTCCAGTTGCCGACGGGACACGCACACATGCTGGGCGATTTCGTCGGTGGTCAGGGGTTCTTCGATGTTGGCTTCCATCAGCAACACCGCTTGGGTGAGCTTCGGATGACTGGAACCGAGGCGGTTTTGCAGCGGAATGCGTTGGCGCTCGCCACCCTCGCGGATGCGCTCGACCACCAGTTCTTCCGACACGGCGCCGGCCAGTTCGGCGCCGTGATCGCGAGCCAGTACCGCCAGCAGCAAGTCGAGCACCGAGAGGCCACCGCACGCGGTCAAACGATCACGGTCCCAGTCGAACAAGTGACTGGTGGCGATGACTTTCGGGAAACGTTCGGCGAAATCGTCCTGCCAGCGCCAATGCACAGCGGCGCGATAACCGTCGAGCAAACCGAGCTGGGCCAACGGATAAACCCCGGCGGACAAGCCACCGATCACACAACCGGCACGCACCAGTTGTTTCAGCGAACTGCTGAGCGCCGGCGCGAGTGCGGTCGGTGGCTCATCGGCGAGCAGAAACAGCTTCTGGAAGTTTTCGAGCTTGCCGGCCCAGGGTTCACCGGGCAATTGCCAAGCGCCTTCGGTCGGCGGTTCGGCCTGCAAGAACGACAGTTCGTAGACAACGTCCGGATGCACACGCTGGGCAACACGCAAGGCCTCCTCAGCCAGCGCAAGCGTCAGAGCTTTAGTGCTGGGCCAAATCAGGAAACCAATTCGATGGGCAGTCATGGTGGGCAATCCGAAACTCAAACAGTGTTAAAGGCATGGGCCAATGCTAGCCCGTAAATGAACGCATATCTCAAAACCGATGAAGATCAAACTGTGGGAACTGGCTTACCGCCCCCCACTGTAGGCGCTGACGAGTGAAACGAGGCTGCGATCTTTTAATTGTAAAAATCAAGATCAAAAGATCGCAGCCTCGTTTCACTCGTCAGCTCCTACAGGGTGCGTAACGGGAGTTCGGTTTACTTCAGGCTGCCCGAGAGGAATTGCTGCAAGCGTTCAGACTGTGGATTAACCAGCACCTCACGCGGATTGCCGCTCTCTTCGACGATGCCTTTGTGCAGGAACACCAGTTGGTTCGACACTTCACGGGCGAAGCCCATTTCGTGGGTCACCACCACCATGGTCCGGCCTTCCAGCGCCAGGGCCTGCATGACTTTCAGTACATCGCCCACCAGCTCCGGGTCGAGGGCCGAGGTTGGTTCGTCGAACAGCATCACCTCAGGTTCCATCGCCAGCGCACGGGCAATCGCCACACGCTGTTGTTCGCCGCCGGACATGTGGCCCGGGTAAGCATCTTTACGATGGGCCACGCCGACCTTGTTCAGGTAGTGCTCAGCCTTCTCGCGAGCTTCGACCTTGCTCATGCCGAGCACATGCACCGGCGCTTCCATGATGTTTTCCAGCGCGGTCATGTGCGACCACAGGTTGAAATGCTGGAACACCATCGACAGGCGCGAACGCATGCGCTGCAACTGTTTCGGGTCAGCCGCCTTCAGGGCGCCGTCCTTGTTCGAAACCAGTTTCAGCTCTTCGTTGTTGAGCAGGATCTTGCCCGCGTGCGGCTGCTCGAGCAGGTTGATGCAGCGCAGGAAAGTACTTTTGCCGGAGCCACTGGAGCCGATGATGCTGATCACATCGCCAGCCGCCGCTTTCAGGGACACGCCCTTGAGCACTTCGTGACTGCCATAGCGTTTATGCAGGTCTTGGACTTCAAGTTTGTACATGCGGTCGGTTCTCACAAAAACAGTCAGTCGTTGAGCAAGCGCCCGTGACGCAGCGCTTCGCGCCCCGCCACCTTGGCCAGCCAGAAACCGGGTTGGGCATAACGCAGCCGTTCAATGGCAAACAGCACCCCGGACGTACCAGCACACACCGTGCTGACCCGATCCGCCAACGGATCGATCACTTCGAAAATCTCATCGCCGGCTTCAATCCATTCACCGGGTTTACGCAGGAAACTCACCACACCGGGGTGCGGCGCGAACAACAATTCGGTGCCTTCGAACGGCATGCCTTCACAGGCTTCGTGTGCCGCTTTCGGCCATTCGCCGCTGATCAGGCCTTGTTCGGCGAGGAACGCCAGAATGCCTTCGGCCTGGAATTCAGCTTGCGGGCGACCGGTGTCAGCCTGACCACCCAATTCAATGGTGGTCGCCAGACACGCCAGTGGAATCTGCGCGTCCGGGAAGTGGCGCGACAAACGCAACCACGGCAGCGAACAGGCTTCGTCAAAGGAGCTGCCGCCGGAATCTTCCGCCAGCAAACCCACCTTCACATCCAGGTGCGCGGCCAGCGAACGCCATTGCGGCCAGTGTTGCGGCAAGGCGTACATGTGCAACGCGGCTTCGGCGTCGCAATGCAAATCCAGCACCACATCAGCGGTGCACGCATGGCTGAGCAAGACGCGCTGCATGCCTTGCAACTGACTGCTCGCCTCTGGCAATGCCGCCAGATGATCGCTCATGGCCTGACGGATAAGGCGGATGTTGGCATGCGGATCATCGCCCAAGTGCCCATCGAGCTGAGCGGTCACTGGCGCGCTGAGCTCGACGAAATCCCGGTTGAAGTTCTTGCCGCTGCCCGCCTCGAAACGACCTTGGTGGTTGCCTTGCAGCAATTGACCGAGGCCCAGCGGATTGGCCACCGGCACCAGCTCGATCACGCCGTTGAGCAAGCCTTGGGCTTCGAGTTCAGTCAGGCGCTTTTTCAGCTCCCAGGCGGTGCGCATACCCGGCAATTCATCGGCGTGCAGGCTGGCCTGGATGTAGGCCTTGCGCTCGCCAGAACCAAAGCGGAACACCGAAATCTGGCGTTCGCTGCCCAGGTGGCTCCACGGCAATGAGTGATCGATGCGTTCCATATCAGTGCTTCCGCGGGGCCATGTAGCCCAGCCAGCGGCGCTCGGCCAGTTTGAACAGCTTCACCAGAATGAAGGTCAGGCACAGGTAGAACACGCCGGCGGTGATGTACGCCTCGAACGGCAAGTAGAACTGGGCGTTGACCGTGCGTGCGGCGCCGGTGATGTCGATCAGGGTCACGATGGACGCCAGACTGGTGGTCTGCAGCATCATGATCACTTCGTTGCTGTACTGCGGCAGCGCCCGGCGCAGGGCCGACGGCAACAGAATGCGTTTGTACATTTTGTAGCGCGACATGCCCATGGCCTTGGCCGCTTCGATCTCGCCATTCGGCGTAGCGCGCAGGCTGCCGGCGATGATTTCGGCGGTGTAGGCGCTGGTGTTGATCGCGAAGGCCAGGCACGCACAGAACGTTGCGCTGGACAGCCACGGCCACAGGAAGCTTTCACGCACCGCTTCGAATTGCGCCAAACCGTAGTAGATCAAAAACAGCTGCACCAGCATCGGCGTGCCGCGAATCACGTAGGTGAACAGCCAGGCCGACATGTTGACGACGGCGTTCTTGGAGACGCGCATCAGCCCCAACGGCAGGGCCGCCAGCAGACCGAAAAACAGCGACAGCGCGAGCAATTTGAGGGTGGTCACCAGGCCGCCGAAGTACAGCGGCAGGGACTCCCAAATGACGTTGTAGTCGAAGATCATAGATCAGCCGCCCTTACGCCTACCGAGTAGCGCTTCTCAAGGTGACGCAATGCCAGCAACGACACACTGGTGATCACCAGGTACATCGCCGCCACTGCGAGGAAGAAGGTGAAAGGCTCGCGAGTGGCGTCTGCCGCCTGCTTGGCCTTGAACATCATGTCTTGCAGACCGACCACTGAAATCAGCGCGGTGGCCTTGGTCAACACCAGCCAGTTGTTGGTGAAACCCGGAATCGCCAGACGAATCATCTGCGGGACCAACACCCGGAAGAACACCTGAAAACTGCTCATGCCGTAGGCCATGCCGGCTTCTGCCTGACCTTTGGGGATCGCCATGAAGGCGCCACGGAAGGTTTCCGACAGGTACGCACCGAAGATGAAGCCCAGGGTGCCGATACCGGCGGCCAATGGGTTCAGGTCGATGTAGTCGTCAAAGCCGAGCATCGGTGCGACGCGGTTGAGCAGGTCCTGACCACCGTAGAAAATCAGCAGGATCAGTACCAGGTCGGGAATGCCGCGAATCACCGTGGAATACAGATCGCCCAGCCAGGCCAGCCAGCGAATCGGGGACAGACGCAGCGAAACGCCGATCAGCCCCAGAACGATGGCCAAGACCATGGACGACAAGGCGAGCTGAAGCGTCAACCATGCGCCATCGAGGATGACAGCCCCGTAGCCTTTCAACATGATTCAGGTCCTCGAAAGTTGGGATGAAAAAATGGCGCAAACCTCAGAGATCCTGTTGCTTGCGCCATTTCGGACTTGTCGCTGGGACGTGTTACTTGCCGTAGATATCGAAGGCGAAGTACTTGTCCTGGATTTGCTTGTACTTGCCGTTCTCGCGAATGGCAGCGATCGCACCGTTGATCTTGTCTTTCAGCGCGTCACCCTTGCGAACGGCGATGCCTACGCCGTCGCCGAAGTATTTGACGTCGGTGAAGGCCGGGCCAACGAAGGCGAAACCTTTGCCAGCGTCGGTTTTCAGGAAACCGTCATCCAGCAGCGTAGCGTCTGCCACGGTGCCGTCGAGGCGGCCGGCGGCCACGTCGAGGTAGATTTCGTTCTGCGAACCGTAAGGCTTGATCTCGGCACCCAGCGGGGCCAGGACTTCGCGGGCGAAACGCTCGTGGATCGAACCACGTTGTACGCCGATGTTCTTGCCCTTGAGCTCGGCCAGACCTTCGCTGACCTGGGTGCCGGCCTTCATGACCAGGCGCGCCGGGGTGTTGTAGTACTTGTTGGTGAAGTCCACGGACTTCTTGCGATCTTCAGTGATCGACATGGACGACAGGATCGCGTCGATCTTGCGCACTTTGAGCGCCGGGATCAGACCGTCGAACTCTTGCTCGACCCAGACGCACTTGACCTGCATCTGCTCGCACAGGGCGTTGCCGATATCGTAGTCGAAACCAACGATGCTGCCGTCCGGTGCCTTGGAGGCGAACGGAGGGTAAGCCGCTTCGATACCGATCTTCAGGGGTTTTTCATCGGCGAAGGTCGGCAGGGACAGCACGGACAGTGCCAGGGCGCCAAGCAGCACAAGTTTCTTCATCTTGGGACTCCATCGGTAAAGGGCAAAAACGGCAGAGTGAGCACAAGCCCAATATGCGAATGGGTTAAACGGGAAAGCGGTGCTGCGTCCTAAGAAACCCGCGCTGATTTCAACGCGAGCGACGACGAGCGAGTGATCGGCATTCTAACGACAGGCCCGAAGCCGATATTTCTTCAATGCGACAACAAATTACAGATGCACTGAGAAAGGCACTTGGGCACGTTGACAGCCTTGCAATTTCATGCAAGAGCAAAAGATTGTGAACCGATCTATACTGCAAATTGCGGGCCTATTATTGGCAAAGCCTTCTAATCCGGCAAGCGTAGCGTGGTGTCTTATTTTTCATGGGCGCTGGAGAGGCTCTGAAACGGGGCTTGGCGTTTCTCAATGCCCCGTCGCCGGGCGTAGGGTTACACATTCAGTTACTTTCATGACGACGGGTAACAGTGGGAAATGACCTACAGGTGATACCGATAATTATTGGTTGAAGATCAACATCAAAAGATCGCAGCCTTCGGCAGCTCCTACGCCAAGCACATTCCGTGTAGGAGCTGCCGAAGGCTGCGATCTTTTGATCTTCAACAACAAAAAGCCCCACCAGGCTCAACACCTGGCAGGGCTTCCATGACTCAGGCCGACGCTTACGCGACGTTCATCGTCTTATGCGTATCAATCAAATGCTGCACCACACCCGGGTCCGCCAGGGTGGAGATATCCCCCAACCCGTCGTATTCCGCGGTAGCGATCTTGCGCAGAATCCGGCGCATGATCTTGCCCGAACGGGTTTTCGGCAGCCCCGGCGCCCACTGGATCACATCCGGCGAAGCAATCGGGCCGATCTCTTTGCGCACCCAGTTCTTCAGCTCCAGGCGCAATTGCTCGCTCGGTTCTTCGCCATTTTTAAGCGTGACGTAGACATAGATGCCCTGCCCCTTGATGTCGTGCGGCACGCCAACCACGGCAGCCTCGGCGACTTTCGGGTGCGCGACCATCGCGCTCTCGATCTCGGCCGTACCCATGCGGTGGCCGGACACGTTGAGCACGTCATCCACACGCCCGGTGATCCAGTAGTAACCGTCCTCGTCACGACGAGCGCCGTCGCCGGTGAAGTACATGCCACGGAACGTCTTGAAGTAGGTGTCGACGAAACGATCGTGATCGCCGTACAGCGTGCGCGCCTGACCCGGCCACGAATCGAGAATCACCAGGTTGCCCTCGGCAACGCCTTCGATGATGTTACCCAGATTGTCCACCAACGCCGGCACCACACCGAAGAACGGACGCGCAGCAGAACCTGGCTTGAGGGCGTGAGCGCCCGGCAGCGGGCTCATCATGTTGCCGCCGGTTTCGGTCTGCCACCAGGTATCGACGATCGGGCAACGGGACTTGCCGACATTCTTGTAGTACCAGTCCCACGCTTCCGGGTTGATCGGCTCGCCGACCGAACCGAGCAGGCGCAGACTGCTGCCATCAGCACCTTCAACGGCGGCTTGACCCGACGCCATCATCGCGCGGATAGCGGTTGGCGCGGTGTAGAGGATGTTGACCTTGTGCTTGTCGATGATCTTCGCCACCCGAGTGATATCCGGATAGTTCGGCACACCTTCGAAAAGCAACGTGGTCGCGCCGTTGGCCAATGGGCCGTAGACGATATAGCTGTGGCCCGTGACCCAGCCGACGTCGGCGGTGCACCAGTAGATTTCGCCCGGACGATAGTCGAATACACGCTCGTGGGTCATCGCCGCGTACAACAGATAACCGGCGGTGGTGTGCTGAACACCCTTCGGCTTGCCCGTCGAGCCAGAGGTATAAAGGATGAACAGTGCTTCTTCGGCGCCCATCTCTTTCGGCGCGCACACGCTGCCCGCCACTTTCATCAGGTCTTCGTACCAGATGTCGCGATGCTGGTTCCACTTGATGTTGCCGCCGGTGCGCTTGCACACGATGACTTTCTGAATGCTGCTGGTTTCCGGGTTGGTCAGCGCGTCGTCGACGTTGGTCTTGAGCGGGATCTTCTTGCCGGCACGAATGCCTTCGTCGGCCGTGATCACCACTTTGGATTTGCAGTCGATGATGCGACCCGCCAGGGCTTCCGGCGAGAAACCGCCAAACACCACCGAGTGAATCGCGCCGATCCGGGTGCAGGCCAGCATGGCGACCACGGCTTCGGGGATCATCGGCATATAGATAGTCACCACGTCGCCGCGATGCACATCCTGGCCGCGCAAGGCGTTGGCGAACTTGCAGACTTGTTCGTGCAGCTCGCGGTAGGTGATGTTGCGACTCTCGGCCGGGTCATCCCCTTCCCAGATAATCGCGATTTGATCGCCGCGCTCGGCCAGATGACGGTCGAGGCAGTTGTAGGAAACGTTCAGCGTGCCGTCGGCGAACCACTTGATATCGACATGGTGATCGTCGAAGGACGTCTGCTTCACCGTGGTGAAAGGCTTGATCCAGTCGAGGCGCTTGGCTTGTTCGCGCCAGAAGCCATCCGGGTTGACGACCGACTGCTGGTACATGGCCTTATAGGTGGCCTCGTCAGTCAGCGTATTGGCTGCTACCTCGGGACGAACGGGATACAGAGAAGCCGCACTCATCTTTCTTACCTCGGTGGAATAGTTGTTTTTGTATGGCCCTGTTGTAGCCGGGCCGGGCCTATAGAACCATTCGACGATGGTAGTAACAAGCCCCTACAAATAGCCCTGGTTACCCCCGCTGACCGCTCAACCCCACGCAATCCGGGCCTCCCCACCCCCGTAGGAGCTGGCGAAGCCTGCGATCTTTTGATCTTCAACGCGATTGTTACGCAAATGGCGAAAGGTGTTTATCAAAACCATGGGTATATGAATGTAACCCCCACGCCTAAAATCAGCCTCGCCAACAAGGCAAACCTGATTAACCAAGTTGCAGCCCCCACGAAGGCAGTTAATCAAACAACCCAGTACTGAAGTTCCACACGCAATCCCAAAAAGATTGCGTGATCCCTCACGACTTTAGAAAGGTAAATTTTAAATGAAAGCTTTATTAGTTCTGGCCCTCAGCAGCCTGTGCTTAAACGCCATGGCAGACGAGGTTCCGACTGATGTCGCGCAGCAGCAACCCGCGGTAGAGGAATACACTTACTCCACCCACCTGGACATCGCCAACATTGTGTCCATGAGCGAAGTTCCGAATGTGTGCGAAGTGGTTCCGATGAAAATGGAATACGACGACTCCAAAGGTCAACGTCACATCCTGCGTTATAGCGTCATGGGCAATGGCTGCTCTAACGGTTAATCCGCCACACACTTGGAGTAATAAGATGAAAACCAGGCTGATCCTCGCCATGACCCTTTCCGTACTCGCCGCCAGCGCTTTCGCCGCGGATGGCTACGATCACACCGGCTCGGCCACTTTTACCAACGACGCGCCGGTCGCGGCTGACGGTGCTGATCACGTCGGCGCTGCCAAAGTCGCCGCCGACGGTGCCGATCACGTAGGTGCCGCCCGTTTCAGCTGATGGCTGAGCGTGACATTAAGGCCCGGCTTCGGTCGGGCCTAGTTGTGTCTCAGGCCACCGAAAAGCACCTTGAAACACAACATGTAGTGAAAAACGTGGTTTTTTGGCTATTTTTTGAACAAAAATATTGCCCACAAAAAATTATGAAAAAAAATCTTCACCCCCGATTTCCTTCCAAAGCCCTGTAAACCCTCGTTCCGACCCAAAGACCTCCCCTCGCCAACCGTTCTCAGTGCCATTTCGTCGCACCACAGCCCTGTTTTTTTCCCTATAATGCGGCCTTAAACGGGCCTGCAATATTCCCTTACAGGGAAAAGCAGCCAGTCCGACGCCCCACGCAGAAGCGATTCACTTTCTCTGCGCCCATCGGCGGCTCGGCGCCGTAAAAAATTTCTGTTTTTGCCTGCGGTAGCTGCAATTACATTTTCCTTAGATCCAACGCGGCCAGTACGACCGTGTGACAAACCATCACATGGGCAATCTGGCCCTCACGCAGGAGACGACACGTCATGCTGAGCTGGGACGAATTCGACAAAGAAGACACGGGCGAAGTGGCAGTAAAAGGCGCAAACGCCGGCCACGCGACTGAAGCCAACATGGACCGCCTCGACACCGCCGGCGGTGTTGCCGCCCAAGAAGCACGTGCCGTGACCGCCACCGACTCCGCCGCGATCGCTCGTGCCAAGGCTGCCTTGGACAACCTCGACATCGCCGAAGGCCTGGCTGAACTCGAAGGCGCCTCCGCCCGTGTCGCTGTCGACGAAAAGCGCATGATCAACTGCCGCGCCGACCTCAACCAACTCGTACCGTTCAAGTACGACTGGGCCTGGCAGAAATACCTGGACGGTTGCGCAAACCACTGGATGCCGCAAGAAGTCAACATGACCGCCGACATCGCCCTCTGGAAAGACCCGGAAGGCCTGACCGACGACGAACGCCGCATCGTCATGCGCAACCTCGGCTTCTTCTCCACCGCCGACTCCCTGGTTGCCAACAACCTCGTCCTGGCCGTGTACCGCCTGATCACCAACCCGGAATGCCGCCAGTACATCCTGCGCCAGGCTTTCGAAGAAGCGATCCACACCCACGCCTACCAGTACTGCATCGAATCCCTGGCCATGGATGAAGGCGAAATCTTCAACATGTACCACGAGATCCCATCGGTCGCGAAAAAAGCCACCTGGGGCCTGAAATACACCCGTTCGATCTCCGATCCGAAGTTCGAAACCGGCACCGTCGAAACCGACAAAGAACTGCTGCGCAACCTGATCGCCTACTACTGCGTCCTGGAAGGCATCTTCTTCTACTGCGGCTTCACCCAAATCCTCTCCATGGGCCGCCGCAACAAAATGACCGGCGTCGCCGAGCAGTTCCAATACATCCTGCGCGACGAATCCATGCACCTGAACTTCGGCATCGACGTGATCAACCAGATCAAAATCGAAAACCCGCACTTGTGGGATGCTGAGATGAAGGAAGAAGCCTCGCAGATGATTCTGCAGGGGACTCAGCTTGAGATTGAATACGCACGGGATACCATGCCTCGTGGGGTGTTGGGGATGAATGCGGCGATGATGGAGGACTACCTCAAGTTTATTGCTAACCGTCGTTTGTCGCAGATTGGTCTTAAAGAAGAGTATCCAGGGACGACTAACCCGTTCCCTTGGATGAGCGAGATTATGGACTTGAAGAAAGAGAAGAATTTCTTTGAGACGCGGGTTATTGAGTATCAGACTGGTGGGGCGCTTAGCTGGGATTGATTTCTCAACTATTTTAAAAAAGGTGCTACCTCAGGTAGCACCTTTTTTTTGTATTTAAAAAAGCTTCAGTCTAGACATAAAATCAATGCACCAGTATCTTCTAAAGCTCACAGCCTTCCAAAATTACGCGTTTATGACTTAACAATTTGTCGAACTGTAACCACTGGGAATTTGGATAAGTGAAGTACAGCGAAAGCGAAAAAGATAGAAAACTTCGAAAGTGGTTTATCAACGACTTTGCACATACGCACCTTAGACGAATAAAAGTCTACCAAGGCAACCTTAGAGGCGTATCCAAACTTGACCTGCCGATTGATTTCCCGTTAATTGGTATTGCGGGCAAAAATGGCTGTGGAAAATCAACCATACTCGCAATTGCATGCTGCGCTTATCACAATACAAAAGATGGATTTAAGGCGTCCAATCGCAGTCGCCCCTATTACACTTTCGCGGACTTTTTCATACAGCATAGTGAAGAAATCTCACCAGAAGGCATCACTATTATTTATGAGTTTGCACACGACAACTGGAGAATAACTAGTACGAACAAAGAGTCGAAGCAAATCGGCACGCAATTCAGAAGAAAAAACAAAGGCGGAAAATGGAGCGACTATGCATCTCGCGTTGATCGAAACTGTATTTTCATTGGCATAGAGCGAATAGTACCGCACAGTGAGAAAAGCCAGTCTAAAAGTTATAAAAGACGTTTTCTTAGCACCGGACCGAAAGGATGGGAAAATTCAGTCAAAGACATAGTAGGACGGATACTGAATAAGGACTATGAAGAATTCAGCCTCACATCCCACTCAAAATACAAGCTTCCCCTCGCAAAATCCTCCGGAATTTCATTTTCCGGCTTCAACATGGGAGCAGGAGAAAATGCGCTATTCGAAATTTTTTCAACCATATTTAGCTGCCCCGAAGGCGCTTTATTTGTAATTGATGAAGTCGAATTAGGACTTCACATTGAGGCTCAAAAGCGATTCATTGAAGAATTAAAAAATGTATGTTTGGAAAGAAAAATTCAAATAATCTGCACCACACACTCAAAAGAAATATTTGAGTGCCTTCCTCACGACGCAAGATATTTTATTGAAAAAACAGGAAATCAAACCATCGCAAAAATGGGTGTCTCTGCGGAATATGCTTTTTCAAAACTAAGCGCTGAAAAAACTAGCGAAATCGACGTATTTGTTGAAGACAATATTGCTCAGGCGTTGCTTTCCGCTGTAATCCCCAGCAACATCCGTGCAAGAATAAATATAGAATTCATAGGCTCAGCTTCAGCTCTTTGCATTCAGTTGGCCGCACTACATCGCCGAACCAATAACGACAAAACTCTAATCGTGTTTGATGGCGACCAACGGGCAAAAGTTTCTAACAACAGAAACCTGACATTAAGAACTTCTGAAAAATCGGACAAAGACTTTGAGAACTGGTTTAACTCCAGAACAGAATATTTGCCGGGAGATTTTTGGCCAGAACTCTGGATAATGCAAAAATGCCGAGAAACGCCCGACACACTCTCGATAATCTCAAGCACTGAAAAGAACGATTTACTTCAAATCATCGACTCAGGAATACGTGCTGGAAAACACAATGAGTTCCATGAAGTAGCAAAATTGCTTGGCGTCAGTATAGAGCATGCTCTATTTATGTTTTGTAGCAGCATATCAATTACGCACAAGAACATGTTTTCAGACATCATAGAAAAAATAACTTCGCAATTAAATGACGTTTGATCAATAGCTTACGGAAGCCAAAAACAGAATACATCATCGGGGGCTTATCAATTTTCTCGTACGAAGATTCTTTTTCCTCGAAAGAATTTTCTTTGGCGAAACATACGCCTTGACCATTGATCGCTCACGCAATACCCTTTTTTACTGGTGCCTAAGAAACACCTCACACAGCGGACTGACCGCACCCGACAGTAGCGGCTTTTTTGTGCCTACGGTTTCTCCGTGCGCATCAAAAAATCTCTGTTATGCCGGGAGTGGGCGAATACAAGACCCGAAAGGGGAATATGTCCGGCCCTCTGTGTGGGGTTTCTTAACTCCCGGCACCCAGCCCTAAGAAAGCTGACATCACACAGAGGTAAAGGATATGCCTAAAAATCTCTCCTTCTCTCCGAAGGAAATCCACGTTAGCTGCTTCATTTTCTATGCGCTTCCATCCCTGGAGGCTTGCGATGTCTGATCCATTCATCCCCACAGTCTTCATCCGCCAAAACCTCGAACTTCATGCCCTCCTCCTGGAAAACCAGCCATGGTTATGCGCCCGCGATCTCGGTCGTTTAATGGGCTTTCACCTGAATGATCGCGTGGTCAGCAAGTTGGATGAAGATCAGCGGCACACATTGCTGATCGACTACCACGGCCAACCAGAGAAGCGGCTGATGCTCAGCGAGTCAGGCGTATATGCGTTGCTGGTCTATCACTACGCGCCTGGGAATCGGTTGTTGCGTGAATGGTTGACTCATCAAGTGGTGCCGGCCTTGCGTGATGCCGTGCCATCGAAGAATTCTGATCGACCGATGTTGAGTTTGTTGGACTGGCCGGAGATGTCGTTGAGTCTGTTGCATTGGCAGGATGAAGGTTGGATTCGGCTGCGGGACATGCCTTATCTGTTGCTCAATCGGACGCGGCGGCGGGTGCCTGTGGTTAAGCCTTGGTGGAGAAAGTTTTGGGAGGCGTTTCAGTCTTCGAAGCACTCGGCGGGTTAGCACGACGGTGTCTTTGTAGGATCGCTTGAACGATGCATCGGTCTTTTCTGTAGGAATTTTCGTAGACAGCCGTAATGGCCACTCAGTATCGTCCGAGGGTTTTCAACCCTCGGCGATTGTATGGATACGGAAAAGAGCAAAAGCGATTGGAGTGACGTGGAGATTCAGGCAGCGGTTGATGCCTATCTCAGCATGTTGTCCCGTGAGCAGAGCGGTCAGAAAGTCGTTAAGACTGAGGAAAATCGTATCTTGCGCGAGGGTGCCTTAGCCGGTCGGACTAAAGGGTCGGTTGAGTTTCGGATGCAGAACATTTCTACCGTGTTGGTTGAGCTGGGCCGAGATCGCATTGCGGGATACAAACCCGCCAAGAATGTCGGCGCGAATGTTGCGCGCAGTATTCGCGAAGCGCTCAACGCTCCGACCACTTTGACGCCCGAGGATTTTGCCCCGACGGCGGATGATGCAACGCTGGAGCAACGGGCTGCCAAACTTGAACGGCAACCGCTTAAAGCTGAACCGAAAGGAATTGAGCGCCCCGAGCAAACTCAATCCAACGGAAAGTCTTATGTTCGCGATCCTGAAGTGAGAGCGTGGGTTCGTCAGCAGGCTGAAGGTAAATGCGAGGGCTGTGGCGAGCCGGCACCGTTTGAAAGGGATGGTCGGCCGTTTCTTGAGGTTCATCACGTTAAGCATTTGGCGCAACTTGGATCGGATCGTCCTAGCAATGCTGTAGCGCTGTGTCCGAACTGCCATCGACGTTGTCACCACTCAAGCGACCGGGATGAGTTCACTGCTTCACTGTTTCAGAAGGTGAATCGACTAAAGTTTGAGTGAGTGCGCCTGGAGATCTTCGTTGGCATATGCGCATAAAACAGCAGGTCGTAAGTATTGCGCTGCCATCCTGCAAAAAAGAGAAAACGCTTAGAGTCATCCAGGAATCGTCCTACAGCCACGGCTAACCAGGTTCGTTAACGTCGCGCAGTCCCTCTATCCGGGGCTGTCGATCGCTGAACGAAAGGATGAACTGTGGCTGGCAATGAGGATATTCCGCGGATTAAGAATCCACCCTCCGGTGATGGGCATCACGTCACCTACCGCTACATGACCGCCACCGAATTGGCCGAGCGGGACGCCAGACAAAACGCCTACGAGGCCATGTTGGCCAGGCAAGACGCCTTCGAACGCAGCCGTCAGGTCACAACGCAGAAGCAGAGCCCCACTCAAGCCGGATGTGTCTTCGCCAAGTCCTGCAAGCTGCCGGACGCGATCATCGATTACTCGAATCCATCAGGGATGGTGCCGACCGATAGCCTGAAAGACTACGGTGACCTGATTCTGCTGGGTGCTCGCGAAGCGGATGAATCAGGCGCTGTGCCGCTGAAGAAGATCAGTGGCACAGCGATTCCCGTCGGTCTGGGCTCCCTCGCCTTGGCCGGCTCGGCATTCGCCGCTGCTCCCGTGGCCGCCGTGAGTGCTGTAGCAGCCACGCTGGTCGGCCTTGTTGCGCTGGTCACACCATCGAGTCTGGGCGACAGCTCGCTTTACAGCGAAGACCAACTCCGTGCACTCAAACAGGCCCGCACCCGCGTTCGCCTGCGGGTCGAGCAACAGACTGACGGCAGCCTCAAGGGATACGCTTTCTACACCGGCAAAAATCGCGATTGGGAAATGGTCGATGTCGTGCAGTTCACGTTGCGTGGCAGCCAGCAGGTGGCTGACCTGGGTGACGGCATTGAACTGATCTGGACGCCGGCCGTGGACGGTTCCGACATACTGGGCATTCCGGCGCTGGAGGCTGCCCCGCAAGCACCGCATATCTGGGTTTACCCGCCGACGAAAGCGGCTGACAGCATCCTCGTGAACCCGGTGTATCCGCCGGAATACAGGGATTTCATCCTTGTGTTTCCGGTGGGTTCACTCGTGAAGCCGGTGTACATCGTCATGAGTATGCCGGGGGATCATAAGTACTACGATGACCCGGAAACCCTTCCTGCCTTCCCCGACACGACCCGCGTGAAATCGAAAGCTTCAGTTCAAGGCGGAGGTAAAAAACGAGCTCGTTGGTTAGACCGTAAAGGGCGGATATATGAGTGGGACTCCAAAAGCGGTGCAGTTGAGATGTACGATAAATTAGGAAACCATCTGGGCGAGTTCAATCATTTAACGGGAGAACGAACGAAGGACGCTAAGCCAGGAAGGAAGACCCCAAAGTGACCCTAGAGAGAAAAAACATGCGCTATCTTTCCATCACCGGCTTTTACCCCGATGAGAAGCAGGACGATACATTGCAGTTCGAACTGGCTCTTAAAGATTACGAGCTCAACCAGATTCTGGCTCAACTGACCGAGTCAAAAACCCTCGAAGAATTAGAACCCGGTGAACTGCAACTTACCGAACATCAGGTCAGGCAGATTGCAGATTTAGTCAAAATTGATTTCCCTGAGGGTCTGGAATACTTCATCGGAACACGCGCAGGCACCTAGACAAATCCGGCTCGGCATTCGCAGCTCGCTTTACAGCGACGACCAGCTCCGTGCGCTCAAACAGGCCCGTACCCGGGCTCGCCTGCGGGTCGAGAAACAGACTGACGGCTGCCTCGACTATGAGACTGGCAAACAACTGGACCCACCGATGAAAAATCGAAGCATCAAAAAATATTTATGAGGACGTTATGGGACTTAAGATAAGGCTGGAATGGTATGACCAACGAACCGAGATGGGCGAAGGGGAAGAATCGTCGAAAGACTTTGGCGATGATGGCTCTATTATCGAAGCGCTGGGCATACCCGTTGAAAACAATGTGAACAATGGCGGCTTCAACGTATCTTCCGACTGGGTCAGCACTCTTCAGCCCCATTTCCACCATGCCATTCAGCTGCTCTCCTATGACTACCAAGTAGCGTTCGTCTATCGAGATAAGTGGTGATTTTACGAATCGCGAACAGGCTCCCACACAAGGGCAGCGTCCATAGAGTTCACCACGCTAGCTAAAGGCTGAGATTTTCGTTAGACGTGACACGGCTGCTCTTGGCGGTGTGCAGTTAAAGGCTGGGAACGATAATGCGTTAATCCAGATGCCCCGTGACGTTCTTGGGTTTTTCGCGAGCAAGCTTCGCTCCTACAGGTCCGGTGGATTGCTGAGGGGCTTTGCTGTGTGTTGAAAACAATCAGTGCAACCCGCCCCGCCTCCCGCTATTAATACCCTCCCCCACTCAAGGACCCGAGCCCACCATGAAATTCGACCTCGCCTACTGCCTCTGCCTCGACGACAAGCTGTCGATCTATGACGTGCGGGATTTGAATTTCGACGAGACGATGGCCTTCGATTCCACCAAGGAACACTTCCAATGTCCCAATGACGCCTGCCGGGCGGCCTTCGATGCGGCCAATGTGTTGACGACGTTCAACGCCAAGAATGTGAATTACGTTCGCACCCCGCACTTCAAGAACACGCCGAGCACGCGGCATGTGGCGAATTGTCCTTATGTCAGTCTGAAGACGCCGGCGTCGGGGCTTGAGGCGGATGGCGCGGAAACGGATGACAGTCGCGAGGAGCATTTTCCGTCGGAATTGTTGCTGACTCGGCGTGAGTATGTGCGCAAGCCGTCGAGCCCGGCGGTGGCGGCGGATGTGGTGCGGGACGATCCGAAACCCGCGTCAGCGGATAACCACACCGAACACCCAACCCGCGACACGGCGCCAGACAAGACCAGTGTCTTTGCCCATCCGGTAGAGTGTTTTGTCTCAAACTTCGAAGACAAGGAGTTGCTCAAGCGCATGCCGCTGAAGATTGGCGAGCACACCGCGCCTTATGGATCGTTCTTCAAGAAGATCGAATACCTGACGGACAACAAGGGGCTGATTTACTGGGGCAAGATCAAGGAGATCAAGGATTACACCCAGAGCTTCCGCATCGATTTCGAACAAAAGGTCTGGTTCAAACAAGCAGACGAGGCGAAGAAGAAGCCTTATTCGGTGAATGTTTATTTGAGCAAGAAGTTGATCGACAACTACCGCAAGCGCAAAGCGTTTCTGGAAGAGATCAAGCACGCCATCGAAAGCGGGAAGGAGTTGTTCTGTTTCTTCTATGGCGTAACGCCGGAGTTGAAGCAGGTGCCAAGCAAGAAAAACCCCGAACAAACGTTCGGGGTGTTCAGTGCGAATATTGAGAACCTGGATCACTTTATTGTTCGGGAAGCGCCGGGGTTGGTGGAGAAGTAATCCCGGTTTCAGGGCAATTGCAGCGCCACACCACCAGGGTGTTGTTTCACGAGGCTATAAGGCAAAACACTCCATTCCACATGCCCACACGGCGCTTCCGCATGAGAGAAGTAAGGCTCTAACCTGATTCCCTTTTCCGTGAAATACCAAGTAGGACGCTGCCACCGGATGACTTCGCCGTAAGCACAGTTCTCATCGCTGCCAGGTATCTGATCGGGATGAAGCTTACGCAACTGCTCAACTAGCCAAGGTGCAAGTTCTTTGGTGCGGTACTCGGAATAGGCTACGAGTGCGTCCTGGGACTGGTCGTCATTCAGCTCTTCGTAATGCAGTGGTTTGCCCTGCCCGACCCAGAGTACGTCCTCCAGTGTCAGTGGCTTACCGGTTTTGGCATCCAGGTTGATGGGAGACTCGCTGTAATCCGGGTGCTGACCGCCACAGCGACCCTCGGTTTCGACATTCACGCTGATTACCGATGGGGTGATCCGCAGCGGTTTGATGGTTTGGATAAGGGACGTATCGCTACCGCCAGCGAGACACCCGTAGTACCCCACCACTTCCCGCCACAAACTTTCCATCAACCGTTGATTAATGCGATCACGCGCCTCAGGGGTGTAGCCGGAAACGACTTCAAATATGGCCAACTTAGTTTGCGGCTCACTCCACCATTGCAACGAGTAGCCATTGAACGTCTCTGTCCTGCCTTGTTTGAGCTTCAGACCTTGAAGGCGCAGATATTCATAAGGTTCCTGATCATGGAGCCTCGCTAGATAGGGCAAAGTATTGGCGGGTAGCGTTGGGCGTTTGGCTGGCTGCAACTCGATCTTCAGCACTTTACCTTCAGGGCTGATCCATTCACCGGCCCAGCCGTCGGGCGTGGGCTGCAAGCGAATTGTCGGGCGCGGCTGGTCCTCACCGTAAGGCTCTTCACCCTCCTTGAGAACAAGGGCTGCGCCTTCCTTTTTGCCGTTAAGCACCAGATCCTTACGGTACTTCTGGTAGAAGTAGCGGCCGGTCCCGGTGTCGGGGTACATCTCCAGCACAATCGGCGTTTTGCCCAAGGTCCCGGTGAACACCTGAGCGCTGTTCTGAGCCCACAGTGAAGACGAAAACGTTGAACACAGGAGTACGACAACGCCGGTCAGACGACACAATCCTTTGAACATCAAATCATCCTTGAACCAAGCGAGCTTGAAATGGGTGCGGATTATGGCGAATCGCTGTCGAACAATCGATGCCGCAATGTCAGATCACTCTCCGACCTTACTTGACCCACATACCCAGCATCACCATCACCAGCAAACCGATATAAACCCGCGCATGCATACGATCCGGTATCCGCCCGATCCACGGCGTCGCCAACCGAATTCCCAGCAGTGACCCAACCGTCAATATCGCAAACGCCAACACATCCACATACCCGACAAACCACGGCCCCAGATCAAACTCAGTGAACCCGGCCATCGCCATGTAAGTCAGCGTCCCGGCCAGGGCCACGGGCAAGCTCAATGGATTGGCCATGGACGTGGCTTGCGACATGCTCAAGCCACACCGTCGCAATAACGGCACGGTCATGACACTGCCGCCCACGCCCAGAAACGTTGCGATAGCGCCGATTCCTACACCAAAAACGTCCGCCCTCCCCAACCGCCGTGGGATTTGGTTGTCGGACTGCGTGAGAAAACCGCGTCTGAACAGGCAGTCCAGAATCGTGAAGCCCAGGTAGGCGATGAAGGCATACCGAATCACCTCACCATTGGCCCACGTCGCGGCGACAGCGCCAATGATCGCGCCCACGCCGATGAACCCACCCAATGGCCACAGGTAATGGCGAATGAGATTACCCGCGCGATGGTGTTTTCGGGTAGCAATCACGGCATTGACGATCATCACGCAAGTCGAAGTCGCCACGGCAATGTGCATCGCCGATTGCGCAGTAGGGTCGTCAGCGCCATGGCTGGTCGTGAGCATCCAATAAAGCAACGGCACCACGACGAAGCCGCCGCCGAAGCCGAACAGCACGGCGGTGACGCCGGTCATGCAGCCGAAGAGTGTCAGTAAGAGATAGAACATCGTGCATCGTCCGTTGGTTTGGAGCAGTCGACGATAGGGCGATGCGGCTTGGCCTGCACCAGCAAGTCAGCCAATAATGTTCGTATTTACGCCAACAGCTGGATACCTCGCGATGCGCAATGTTTCGATCAATTTGCTGGACGACACGCCACGCTCGGTAGTCGCAATCGGTACGGATTATTCCCACGGCCACTTGTTGCCCCGTCATACACATCGGCGGGCACAACTCCTGTACGGCGCCACGGGGGTGATGCAGGTCAGCACCCACGACGGCAATTGGGTGGTGCCACCGCAGCGGGCGGTGTGGATTCCGGCGGGGGTGGCCCACGAGGTGCTAATGCTCGGGGTGAGTACGCGGAGTTTGTACATCGAGCCGACGGCGATGGATCTGGGGAGCCGCTGCCAGGTGATCAGCGTGTCGCCGCTGATGCGGCACTTGTTGATGGAGGCGGTGGAGGCACCGTTGGCGTACGACGAGGAAGGGCGCGATGGTGCACTGATCAAATTGTTGCTGCACGAACTGGCCCGTAGCGCTCATCTGCCGTTGCACATTCCACTGCCGGCCGAAGGACGATTGCTCGGGTTGTGTCAGACGTTTCTCCAGCAGCCGAACATCCATCAAGCGCCGCAGCAATGGGCCGATCAGTTGCACATCAGCCTGCGCACCTTTAATCGTCTGTTCCGCCAGCAGACCGGCCTGAGTTTCAGTCAATGGCGGCAGCAAGCCTGCGTGGTGCTGGCCCTGGCACGATTGGCGGTAGGTACGCCGGTGACGCGGATTGCCCTGGATTTCGGTTATGACAGCCCGGCGGCATTCTCGACGATGTTTCGCCGGGTGCTGGGGCAGGCACCGTCCGTCTGGATGGACGCGGCGAAATAGCAAAAATCAAAAATTGCATTTGATCCGGGACCAAAACAACTGTACAAAAACACAGTACATTTTGAATCAGCACTCTCGAGCCCGGAGAACACCATGGCCTCTCTTGCGATGAAAATCACCCTGGAACGTATCGCCCTCTTCCAATTCACCCCGGCCCACAGCGCCCAGGCCCGAGCGATGCTGGGGTGGAGCGTGGAAGAGTTGTCTCGTGAATCCGGGGTTTCTGTGGACGCCATCGAGCGTTTCGAGGCCGAGCGTGATGTGCTGGATGTTACGCGACTGGCGCTGGCGTATCGGTTTGAATCGGAGGGGTTGGTGTTCTTCCCCGGGTTTGCGCCGGGTAGAGGGATGAATGTGAAAGGTTCAACACCGAACCCGGTGGCCCGGGCGGATTATGCGATGGTTGAGTAACTCTGAGCGTTAACGGGTGAGCTGGTACCGGACCCGTGACACCGCCCATTCACGGGTCCGGATACAAAAACTTACTGCTGTTTAAACGTCGGGTGCTGCAGCTCTAACGATGCTTGCTCATAGCTGTAAGCCATGGCCAGCAGTTTTGGTTCACTCCAGCGCGGGCCATAAAAGAACACCGACGTTGGCAGGTCGTCGCCATTGATGCCCGAAGGAAGGGTGATAGCCGGGTAGCCTGCCACCGCCGCACTGAATTGTGCATACCCGTCGGCTTCGGCAACCATGGCGTCCAGATTGTGCGCGGTGAGTTGCTCATCGATGGCCTGCTGGAAGCCTGCATTGAGTGCCGCGAACAGTTCGGCTGCCCGTTCCTGGCTCATGTCCAGTTCGTTGATGTCCTTGAGCAATTGCTGGCCATAACCTTCGGAACCGGGATTGAGTTCATTGAAATCAATCAGTTGTTGAAGCGTTTGAATGGACAATCCACTGCGACTGGCCAGGTACTCAGGCAACTCATGCTTAACGCCCGCCATGAGCACACTGACGTAATCATCGATATCCGGCAGTTCGACGGTAAGCGGTATCAAGGTGGCGCCCTGCTCTTCCAGTGTCGCCAGTGCCATCAGGAACTCGATGCCGGGACGAAGCTCTGGACCACCCGGGCCGACGTACTCGGTGGCATATCCAATCCGCTTACCCTGTAAGGCGTCCGTAGAGAGCATTGCCGTGTAATCGACCCCCACCGGAGCATCACTGGTTATGGCATCCGAGGCATCGACACCCTGTAGGGCGTTGAACATCAGCGCAGCGTCACGAACGGTGCGCGTCATGGTGCCAGCGGTGTCTTGCAGGCGTGTAATGGGAATGATCCCGGAGCGGCTGAACAACCCGAGCGTCGGTTTCACTCCGACCACGCCATTGGCCGAAGCAGGGCAAGTGATCGAGCCATTGGTTTCCGTGGCAATGGCCAGTGGAGCGAATCCGGCGGCTACGCCTGCGGCCGAGCCGGAACTGGAGCCACACATTTCGGCGCCCAGTACGTGAGGATTTTTACCTTGGCCGCCTCGACCGCTCCAGCCATGGGGCAAACCCATTTCCCGAACGTAGGCCCATTCACTCATGTTGGTTTTGCCAAGAATCACTGCGCCTGCGTCACGAAGCTGCTTGACGACAAAGGCGTCATTGGCTGCCGGCTGGCCGATCATGGCGAGTGAACCGGCGCTCGTTTGCATGTTGTCTGCGGTATCGACGTTGTCTTTAAGCAGGACGGGAATTCCGTGTAGCGGACCGCGAACGCTGCCTTCTTCACGCTCCTTGTCCAGCGCCGCTGCAATCTCGATAGCCTGAGGATTGAGCTCCATGATCGCGTTAATCGCTGGCCCTTGCTTGTCCAGTGCCTCGATGCGCGCTTTCAAGTGCTTCACCAGCGCAACGGAGGTCAGTTCATTGCGTTCCATCTGTGCCGAGAGTTCGCCGACACTTGCGTACTCGAGCGCATGGCTCGTGGTGTTATTCCCATAGGCGGAACCCGCAACCGAAAGCAAGAAAATCTGCGCAAGGGCGGTCAGGCGGCCCTTGTAAATACTGTTCATCTAAAACGTCCTTGTATGACTAATCACGAGCGAATCATTTCGCTCGTCACTAGCCTACTGGGGCACTGTAGGAATTGGCTGTCAGCAACAACGCCCCAAGAACGTAAGAAACTTCATCCGGGCTTGTAGCCGCTACAAGCAAAACGTCCTTTTTCCTTCGTCGTACTTTCCATTTCCAACCACCAGGTGCGGCCGCGCTGTGGATACATCACATTAAACGCCTCACCCATCTGCGGCGTGCTGATCGACACATTCCGCTCCCAGGCCAAGGCCAGAATGCGGTCAAAGGGTTCGTACCAGGCGTGCATGGACAGGTCGAAGGTGCCGTTGTGGATCGGCAGCAGCCAGCGTCCTTTGAGGTCGATGTGGGCTTGCAGGGTTTGTTCGGGTTGCATGTGCACATGTGGCCATTCGACGTTGTAGGCGCCGGTTTCCATCAAGGTCAGGTCGAACGGGCCGTACTGTTCGCCGATGCGCTTGAAGCCGTCGAAGTAGCCGGTATCGCCGCTGAAGAAGATGCGAGTGTTGCCTTCGATCATGACCCACGAGGCCCACAGCGTGCTGTTACCGTCGAACAGGCCGCGACCGGAAAAGTGTTGCGACGGTGTGGCGATGAATTGAATGCCATCGACTTCAGTGCCCTGCCACCAGTCCATTTGACGGACTTTGCTGGCATCGATGCCCCATTTGATCAGAGTGTCGCCCACGCCCAGCGGCGTAAGGAAGTATTTGGTCTTGTCCGCCAGTTTGAGCACCGCGCTGTAGTCGAGGTGGTCGTAGTGATCGTGGGACAGGATCACCGCTTCAATCGGCGGCAATTCTTCCAGGCTGATCGGCGGCTGGTGGAAACGCTTGGGGCCGGCCCATTGCACCGGTGAAGCGCGTTCGGCGAAAACCGGGTCGGTGATCCAGAACTTGTCCCGCAGTTTGAGCAGTACCGTGGAGTGACCGAGGCGGTAGACGCTGTGGTTGGGTGCAGCGATCAACGCGGCCTGTGTCAGGGTTTGTACCGGGATGGCTGCGTTCGGGCGAGTGCTGCTCGGCTTGTGAAAAATCATGTTCCACATGATGCGCAGCATTTTGCGAAAGCCTTCGCGCTGGACCGGTTGATGGTTTCGGAAATGCCCTTCTACCTGACGGGAGGCTTCAGGTCGGATGGCGATTTCCACAGAGGAGTTTGAATTGGCCATGAAGGAATGACTCCAGAAAAACCGCGCAATTCGCAGTTTTCCGCGGTGGGACGATAAATGGCCAAGGCACGCACGCATCAGCCGGAGATTCTATTGTTCACTGGGCAGGATTAACCAAACATTACACTGCACAGTGTAGTTTCTAGGTTGCATCAAACGCGATCACAAGTAAACTGCCAAGTGTAACTCTCCACTTTTTCCTGCCGAAGCGTACTTATGACAGCTCCACAGCGCCTGACCGACCGAAAACGCGAAGCCATCATCCAGGCGGCGATTGCCGAATTCCGTGCCCACGGTTTTGAAGTCACCAGCATGGACAGGATTGCCGCCACCGCGGACGTGTCGAAGCGCACGGTGTACAACCACTTCCCGAGCAAGGAAGAGTTGTTTGCCGAAATCCTCAATCAATTATGGGCGCGGGTGACAGCCGAACAGGACTTTTCCTATCGCCCTGACCTGCCCCTGCGCGATCAGTTGCGCCAGATCCTGTCGGCAAAAGTGCAGATGATGGGTGACAACAACTTTCTAGACCTGGCGCGGGTGGCCATTGCCGCCACCATCCATTCCCCCGAACGCGCGCAAAACATGATCACCCGCATGGGTGAACGCGAAGAGGGCCTGACCGTGTGGATTCGCGCCGCCCAGGTCGATGGTCGGCTGAAACCGGTCGCTGCGGAGTTTGCCGCACAGCAAATCCAGGGGCTGCTCAAATCCTTCGCCTTCTGGCCGCAGGTTTCCATGGGCCAGACCGGTCTTTCCCCCGACGTACAAAGCACTGTCGTCGAGTCGGCGATGGACATGTTCCTGGCCTGCTATCAGCTCTAGATCAAGTCTCTGCCGCGCCTGCGCCCTCGTTAAATGGCTCCGAAGGACACTGATTATTCCCGTTGGAATAAATGACAATGTCTGCCACTTTACCGATGAACGGTAGCTCTGAATAAAACACCGCAAAGTGTTTCAGAATGAATCTGGCGCAGGGAATTATGGAAAACAAACGCGGCAAGGGCCTGTCATTTGCCCGACGCATCTACATGCCCAGAGCTGTCGGCCTGGGCATTGGCTGCATCTGTGTGACCGCCGCGCTGTTTCCGTTGAACAGGCCAGGCTGGATCTGGGTGCTGATGCTGTTGAACGGCTTCGTCTGGCCGCATATCGCCTACCTGATCGCCTCCCGCTCACCCTTTCCCTATCAGGCCGAACGTCGCAACATTATTTGTGACTCGCTGTTCGGTGGTTTCTGGGCCGCCACCGTTCAGTTCAACCCGATCGTGACCGTGACCATTCTTTCCATGATGACGATGAACAACGTCGCGGCGGGTGGCCCGAGGTTATTTCTGCAAGGCGCCCTCGCGCAAATGCTCGGTGTGCTGATTGCCTGGTGGCTGTTCGGCGCAGCGTTTACCCCGACGGCCACGCCGATTCAGGTGTGGGCCTGCATACCGTCGCTGACCATCTACCCGTTGGCGGTAGGAATGGTTTGCTATCGACTGGCATTCAAACTCGCTGAACACAAACGTGCCCTGAGCGCCCTGAGCCGCATCGACAGTTTGACCGGTCTGCTCAACCACGGCGCCTGGAAGGACCTGCTGCACGTCAAATTCCAGCAATGCCGGCAGAACCAGGTAACGTCGGTGATTGCACTGATCGACATTGACCACTTCAAGGCAATCAACGACACCTACGGGCATATCATCGGCGACTCGGTGCTGCGCCAATTGAGCTTTGAGCTCAGGCGCAATCTGCGTGAAAGCGATCTGGCCGGACGTTATGGCGGCGACGAGTTCTGCGTGATCCTGCCTGAGATGCCGTTGCATCAAGCCTGGGAAGTCATGGAACGCTTGCGCGAAGTGCTCAATGACTATCGTCATCCGCAGGTGCCCGCGCTACGCATCAAGTTGAGCATTGGCCTGGCCGCCTACCAAACGACGTTCACCGACGCGATTGCCTGGCTCAACGATGCAGACAAAGCGCTCTATACCGCGAAAAACACCGGTCGTAACAAAATCAGTGCGTCATCGAGCCCTTCAAGCGGCGGCTCAGCCTCACGCATCTCAGCCTGATAACGTGTGCGGCCGTGCGAGCGATCAAGGGTATGTGCTTGATCAGGGACCGTGTCGCCGCCATCGCGAGCAAGCTTTGCTCCTACAGGGGATTTGATCCTCTGTAGGAGCAAAGCTTGCTCGCGAAGACGGACGCCCATTCAACATCGATTCAGCTACCAAGCACCGGCACAGGACTATAGTGACGCCAAGCCCCGAATCCTCGCCGAGCGCACCATGAATTCACCCAAGTCCGACACCCAACCCACCACCGCCCCAGTCGATCACCTGCGCTTCCACCGCCCGCACGCTCACCTCGCGCCGACCTTCGGCAATGACAAATTCGCCCTGCGCGCCGAGGCGTTTGCGCGGTTCTTCGGCACGCCAACGTTTCTCGGCGCGCAAACCCTGATCGTGGTGCTGTGGGTGTGCCTTAACCTGTTCGGCGTAGCGCACTTTGACCTGTACCCGTTCATCCTGCTCAACCTGGCGTTCAGCCTGCAATCGGCCTACGCCGCACCGCTGATCCTGCTGGCCCAGACCCGCCAGGCCGCGCGGGACAAAGCCCAGTCCGACGCCGACGCGCAACACCGCGAAGCCTTGGCCGTGGCCAACAGTGAGCGTCAGGCCCAGGCCGCGCAGAACACCGCGCAATTGCTGGAGCTGCTGGAACAGAACACCCGCCTCACGGAAATGACCAAGGCCCTGACCGAACGCATTGAAAACCTGACCTCGGAAATGCATCAGCAGTTCGTGCGCAAGGATGAACCCAAGGCGCCGAATTAAGGCAGCCGCAGCGCCTAATGCCGATCAGTTAAGCCGTCACTCAATCTGTAGCAGCTGGCGAAGCCTGCGTTCGGCTGCGCAGCAGTCGTGAAATCGGGCGGCGCGGTGGTTCAGAGAGTACGTGTACTCAGGGTTCACGACTGCTTCGCAGCCGAACGCTGCCTCGCGTTGCTCGTCAGCTGCTACGCAGTGCGTGTTTCGTCTGAAATTCTCTTAACTGGCAGGTATTAGCCGCAGCGCCTGGCCCAGCTCATCGAACAACGTCACCACCGAGCGCAAGGCGCGGCAGTCCGGGCGCGTGAGTAACCAAAGGGCCGTGTCGCACCCCTGCAACGGCCCGGTCAACGACTGCAAACCGTCGCTGATCAGAAAGTCCGGCAACGCCGCGACACCGAGCCCCGCCCGCACCAACTCCGTCACCGACAACATGCTGTTGCAGCGATAACCCGGTACCACGCCGGGCCATTGTTGACGACGCCAGGCAATCGTCGGGTGATCGGGCAGGAAGTCGTCCGGGGCGATCCAGGTCAGCGCGGCCAGATCTTCGGCATCAACGGTTCTCAGATAGGCCGTACTGCCACAGACGCGATACGAAACCTGCGCCAGGCAACGCCCGACCAAATGCTCGGGCGGTGAGCGGGTCAGGCGCAAGGCAATGTCGGCATCCCGGCGGCTGAGGTTGGCGAAGTCGTTGGAGGTGCTGAGTTCGATGGTCAGCGCCGGGTAGGACGGCATGAATTGCGCCAGTGCCGGCAGCAACAACCCTTGCAGGACCGAATCGGTGCAGGTCAGGCGCACAGTGCCGCTGATGACTTGACCGCCCTGCTCCACGCCGATGCGCGCCGCGTCCAGCGCTTGCTCGGCGCGCTCCGCCTGTTCGGCCAGGGACTGTGCCAAGGTCGTCGACAGGTAACCGGCGCGGCTCTTTTCGAACAATTGCTGACCGAGCGCGGCCTCCAGTCGGCGCACGGCCCGAAACACCGTCGACACATCAACTTTCAACAGCTGAGAAGCCCGGGCCAGAGAGCCACCGCGGACCAACGCCAGGATCAGTGCGAGGTCCGGGTAGTCCAGTCGATAGTGCGTCGGTGCATTGATCAATTGGGTAAACGCCAATATTGAGTGCGTGAACGCCAATCTATAGTGAGCACCAGGAATCAACAAGCACAGGGAACACTCATGGAAACCAGCACCCTCCGCATCGCCCTGATCGGTGATTACGACCCACAGGTCACCGCCCATCAAGCCATCCCCATCGCCCTCGGCATGGCATCCGAACACTCAGGCCTGGATGTGCAATTCCAATGGCTGGCCACTGATCAGATCAACGCTGACAGCCCGCTCAATGGGTTTGACGGTTTCTGGTGCGTGCCCGGCAGCCCTTACCGCAACACCGACGGCGCATTACGGGCGATCCGCTTTGCCCGCGAGCAACAGCGACCTTTCCTCGGCACCTGCGGCGGTTTTCAACACGCGGTGCTGGAATATGCGCGCAACGTTCTCGGCTGGGCCGATGCCGAGCATGGCGAAACCTCGCCCGATGCCAAAAGGGCAGTACTCACGTCACTGACGTGCTCGCTGGTGGAAGCCGTCGACAGCATTCATCTGGTTGAAGGTTCGTTGCTCGCCAAGGCGTATGAAAAGTCCGAGATTCACGAAGGCTATCACTGCCGCTACGGTGTGAATCCGCAGTTCGAACAGGAATTGTTGAACCAGCGACTCACCGCCGTCGGTCACGATTCGAATGGCGATTTGCGCGCAGTGGAACTCAAGGGTCATCCGTTCTTCGTCGCCACCCTGTTCCAACCGGAACGCGCCGCGCTCAAGGACAGATTGCCGCCGCTGGTTCGTGCGTTGATCGACGCTTGCGCGAATCAGAAGCGATGATCGCCAGCACTCCGCCGCCGCACTATTTCGCGGTGATCTTTACTTCCCTGCGCACCGACGGGGATCAGGGTTACGCCGAGGCGGCCGGGCGCATGCTGGAACTGGCGCGGGAGCAACCGGGTTTCCTCGGTGTGGAATCGGCCCGAGGTGAGGATGGCTTGGGGATTACCGTGTCGTATTGGGAGAGTGAGGCGGCGATTCTGGCGTGGAAGCATCATCCTGAGCACAGTGCGATTCGTGAGCGTGGGCGGGCGATGTGGTATGCGCAGTGTCATACGCGGGTGTGCAGGGTTGACCGGGCTTATGAGTTCAAACGGTAAATGATGCGGTGTTTTTGAGGCCGCCTTCGCGAGCAAGCCCGCTCCCACAGGGGATTTGTGTCGTACACAGATCCAGTGTGGGAGCGGGCTTGCTCGCGAAGAGGCCAGCAAAGTCACCGCAAATCTCAGCCCTGAACCAAACTCCGCACCGCCGAAATCTCCGGCACTTCTCTCCGCTCCATGTACACCCGCAACGGTTCGGTAATGTTGATCCGGTCATCAATATTCTGATCCCGCAACAACTGGATCAACTCACGCTTGAGCGTCATCGCCTGCTCAGGCCCCGGTGCCCAGACGAATTCGCTGGTGGGAATGATGCCGTCATCGGCCACGTCCATGCCGAACGAGTCTTCGCTGAAACGCACGATGTAGTGGCCGGTCTTGCGATTGAGGCCGACGAAGCCCTTGAGTTGGTCGGCGGCCTGGCAGATGAGCTGGGAAGTGATGCGCATATAAACCTCACAAAAGGTCGCAAAGGGACCGGTGATCGATGGTTTACACGCAGGGCTGGCGAACGGTTTTCCCTCTGCCGGGGAAACTACCGGGATCAAGAGTACTGCAAAGAACCGCACAAAAGCGCTGAAAAAAATGGCTTTAAACACGTTTATGTCGGTCTTGCGATAGCGCTCGCGGCGCTCAGTTGTTAAAAGGTACGTCTTTGAAAACCTCTGCGAAAGGACCTCGACCATGCCTGCAACCTTCACCAAGAGCGCCCTGCTGCTGAGTCTTCTGCTCGGCCTCGGCCAGGCACAGGCCGCCAGCCAGCCCAGCCCCACCGCACTGGCGACCACTTTAGGCATCCCGCATCCGGCGGTGATTGCCCACCGCGGCGCGTCGTTCGATGCCCCGGAATCCACCGCCGCGTCCTACAAACTGGCCCGCGACCTGGGTGCCGATTACCTGGAAATGGACCTGCAGCGCAGCAAGGACGGCGTGCTGTTCGCCCTGCACGACAACAACCTGCAACGCACCACCGACGTCGCCACCAAGTTCCCGGATCGTAAAGACGCCCCGGCCAACCAGTTCACGATTGGTGAACTGAAAACCCTCGACGCCGGCAGTTGGTTTAACGCCGCTTACCCGGATCGCGCGCGCCCTTCCTACGTTGGCCTGAAAATCCTGACCCTCGACGAAATAATCGACATCGCCGAGAGCAATCCGCTGCACAAGCCTGGCTTGTACATCGAAACCAAGGAGCCGAAGCAATTCCCCGGCATCGAACACGACCTCAAGGAGAAACTCCAGGATCGCGGCTGGCTGAGCCCGGCCGGTTCGAAACTGGCGAAGAGCAATCTGGCCGTTGGCCAGGGCAAAGGCAAAGTCGTGCTGCAAACCTTTGAGAAGAGCAGCCTTGAACTGCTGCAAAAAGAAATGCCGAAGGTGCCGAAGATCCTGTTGCTGTGGGTCGGTGAAGGCAGTATCGAGCCGAAATCCAAAGTGACCTTCGCGGAATCCGGCGACAAGGACAAAGCCACTTACTACGCCAAGCAAGAGCCGAAAGACAAAGCCGAATTCCAGCAATGGGTCGAGTACGCCAAGTCCCAGGGCGCGATCGGCACCGGTCCTTCGGCGGCGCTGACCAAGGGCGGCGATCAAAGCTACTCGGACCTGGTCAAGCCATGGATGAACCAGTTCACCCACGATCAGGGCATGCTGGTGCACGTCTACACCATCGACGATGCGGTTGATTACCAGAAGGTGATGGACGCCGGCGTCGACGGCATCTTCACCAACCGCGCCAGTGAACTGCTGAAGTTCTACAAGCGCCCGGCGGCGGGTACCGTAGCGCAATTGCTGCAGAACAACGGTTACTGATCGGCGTCTGACGCAACACCGCGTCGACCTCTTCGCGAGCAAGCCCGCTCCCACACTGGATCGCAGTCGTTCACAAAATCTGTGTTCGCAGACGATCCAATGTGGGAGCGGGCTTGCTCGCGAATGCTTTTAAGGTCATCTCAGAATTTAAGGGTGAATTAAGTTGCGCTGGTTAACCTGAGCCCACTTAAACAGATCACCCCAAGGAAAGATGCTTATGAAAACCCTGACTGCCCTGTTCACCGCCGCTGCCCTGACCCTCACTGCTGGCCTGGCCCAGGCTGATGTTCGCGTCGACCAGATCCCTGAGCTGGTCAAAAGCGGCAAGATCAAGCCTTTGGAAGAATTGAACCAGGCGGCCCTGAAACTGCATCCGGGTGCGACCATCACCGACACCGATCTGGACAACCACTTCAACGGCTACGAATACGAAGTCGAACTGCGCACCGCTGCAGGCGTTGAATGGGACGTGGATTTCGATGCCGCCACTGGCAAAGTCCTGAGCAACAAGCAAGACACATAAACACCGCAATCCCTGTGGGAGCGGGCTTGCTCGCGAAGACGGCAGCACATCCAACATTGATGTGACTGACACACCGCTTTCGCGAGCAAGCTTCGCTCCTACATTCAAGAACGCACGATTTTCGGATCGTGCGTTTTTTTGTGCCTGCACGCACCAGGGTCGCTAGAATCCGTTCACGGTGTTCAGGCAGAGAAAAGAAACATGGAGCAAACAGCGGCAGCAGATATCGCCACGATCGGCCGGATCAGCGCCGTGCCGGCGATTCTTCAGGTGATCCGTGAAATGACCGGCCTGCGCTTTGCCGCCGTCGCCCGAGTCACCAAAGATTCATGGACCGCCTGCGCCGTGCTCGATCAACTGGACTTCGGCCTCAAGGTCGGCGGTGAACTGGATGTGGTCACGACCCTGTGCCACGAAATTCGCACCGCCCATGTCTCGGTGGTGATCGACAAGGCCAGTGAAGACCCGTTGTACCGCGACCACCACACCCCTCGCCTGTACAAATTCGAAAGCTATATCTCGGTCCCGGTGTTTCGCACTGACGGGCGTTTCTTCGGCACCATCTGCGCCCTCGACCCGAACCCTGCCGAACTCAAGACCAGCGCGATCCAGACCACTCTGGAATCCTTCGCACGCCTGTTATCGCTACAGATCGAAGCCGAAGAGAACCTGCAACAAACCGAAGCGGCTTTGCAGCAGGAACAGAAAACCGCCGAACTGCGTGAACAGTTTATAGCCGTGCTCGGCCATGACCTGCGCAACCCGTTGTTCGCCATCAGCGCCGCCGGTGAAATGCTCCAGCGCAAATTCCCCAACCCCGGCAGCGACAAACTGGTGCAGCACATCCTCACCAGCACCCGCCGCGCTGCGCAATTGGTGGACGACGTGCTGGACTTCGCCCGTGGGCGTTTGGGCAACGGCATTCCGCTCAACATCGTGGCCTGCCCGGACCTGGCCGATGCGTTGCAGCATGTGGTGTCGGAAATCCAGAGCGTGCACCCGCAGCGGCGCATTCACGCTTCGATTGGCGACTTGAAAGGCATCCCATGCGACCGCGAGCGTGTCGCGCAATTACTGTCCAACCTGCTAGCGAATGCCATTGCCCACGGCGAAGCCCGGTGTGAGGTGGAAGTCACCGCGCGGGTCGAGCAAGGCAACCTGCTGCTGGCAGTGAAAAACCAGGGGCAGATCCCCGAAGAAGTGCTGCCCCACCTGTTCCAGCCCTACTCGCGCCCCGCCGGCGATACCCCCCAGGCCGGCCTGGGATTGGGCCTCTACATTGCCAGCCAGATTGCCCAGTCCCATGGCGGTCAATTGCAGGTCGAGTCCACGGCTCAGAACGGCACGCAATTTACCTTTAGGCTACCGTCGGTGATTTAAGCCGTCGTACTGACCACCGAGCCAGCCGTGCTGCCGCCTTCATCCTGCAACGCCTGCAACAACGCCGCCGTGGCGGTCTGCAACGAACCCGACGTCGCCGAGATCTGCGACTGAGCCGCCGCAACGTCAGCGGCTTTGGCATCCGCGCTTTCCTGCTTGGCCTGGGCTGCTTGCAGTTGCTGCTGTTGTTCCTGCAATTGCTTTTGCAACTCGGCGATCTGCTTGCGCAGTTCTGTCACCGTATCGGATTCACTGCTGCTGCTCGAACTGCTACCACCGCCAGCCGGGGCTCCGCCGCTCGCCTTGGTGGTATCACCCGACGCAGAAGCAGACGCTGTGGCGGTCGCAGACGTGGTGTCTTCGGCGCTGCCGCTGATCGAGGTTTTGCTCGTCGGCGTCGAGAGGGTCTGATTGATCGAAACGGAGGTGATGCTGACCATGGGACTTGTCCTATGTGGGTTCAGGTTTAGTCCATCATCGACATCGGTCAGCCGGACTTGAGATCGACTGTGTAACGGCTCGGTAAGCGAGCCGGTACAAACCCGGTTTGATCGGGCCACCACTTCAAACCGTCACAAAACCGTCAAGGTTCCTTGCAATGATGTGGCTCAAGTGAACCTGTGAAACCCGCGACAGGCACTTCCTCCCAGCGAGACCTCATGAACCACAGCATCGATCACAGCCATCGCGACACTGACTTGTTCGGCCTGCTTTACGGCTTCCGTTTTCGTCCGGGTGAGCGCGGTCGGGAGATCGATTCCGCCGAGGCGCTGCGCTGTTTGCAGCAATCCGAAGACAGCGATGAATTCCTCTGGCTGCACTTGAACCTGGCCCACGCCGCGTGCGAGCGCTGGATGAAAAGTCATCTGGAATTGCCCGAGGAGTTTTTCGAGGCGCTGCACGAAGGTTCGCGTTCGACGCGTATCGAGCACGTCGATTCGGCGCTGCTGGCGGTGGTCAACGATGTGGTGTTCAACCTCAGCAGCATGGTCTCGTCGGATGTGTCGACGCTGTGGGTCTGTGCGCGCAGCAAGCTGATCATCAGCGCACGTCTGCAACCGCTGCACTCGGTGGACAAGTTGCGTTCGTCGGTGAAGGCCGGCGAATGCTTTCGTTCGCCGCTGGAGTTGCTGGTGCACCTGCTGCGCGATCAGGGCGAAGTGCTGACGCAGATCGTGCGCAAGACCAGCCAGAGTGTCGATCAGATCGAAGATGAGTTGCTGTCGTCGCGGCTGTCGACCAACCGTGCCGAACTGGGCGCCAATCGCCGGGTGCTGGTGCGCCTGCAACGCTTGCTGGCGCTGGAGCCGGGGTCGTTGCTGCGCCTGCTCAACCGGCCGCCGCAATGGCTGCAGAAGGAAGACGTCAAGGAACTGCGCAAATCCACCGAGGAGTTTGCGTTGATCATCAACGACCTCACTGCCCTCGGTGAACGGATCAAGCTGTTGCAGGAAGAAATCGCCGCCAACCTCAACGAGCAGAGCAACCGCACGCTGTTTACGTTGACGGTGGTCACGGTGCTGGCGTTGCCGATCAACATCATTGCCGGTTTTTTCGGGATGAACGTCGGCGGGATACCGCTGGCGGGTGATCCGGAAGGGTTCTGGATTCTAGTGGCGTTGGTGGCGACGTTTACGGTGCTGGCGGGGCGTTGGGCGTTCCGTAAGCGCCAGGATTATTAAGAGCAAAAGATCGCAGCCTTCGGCAGCTCCTACAGGTGTACCCATTCCCCTGTAGGAGCTGCCGAAGGCTGCGATCTTTTGATCTTGCTCTTTCGGGTCAATGGAAAAGCAAAAAACCGCAAACACTGACCCACCGCAGTCTCTCTGTCACATTTTGAAACGATCATTGGCGATACTCCTCCCTCCTCAGGATTGTCCGTGATGGCTACTCCTTCCTATACCGCTGGTCAGGCATCCGCCAGCAGCGCCAGACCGCAACTTAATAAAAAACCCGGCCTGTTCACTCTGGTGATTTTCTTTGGCGTGCTGGCCAGTGGCCTGTTGTTCACCGCTTACAGCCTGATGCACGACATGCACGAACTCGGCACGGTGGTGACCACCTGGACGCCGTTTCTGCTGCTCGGCGTGGCGTTGCTGATCGCCCTCGGTTTTGAATTCGTCAACGGCTTCCACGACACCGCCAACGCCGTGGCCACGGTGATTTACACCAACTCGCTGCCGCCGAACTTTGCGGTGGCCTGGTCCGGCTTCTTCAATTTTCTCGGCGTGTTGCTGTCGAGCGGTGCGGTAGCGTTCGGCATCATCGCGTTGCTGCCGGTTGAGCTGATCCTGCAAGTCGGCTCCTCCGCCGGTTTCGCCATGATCTTCGCCCTGTTGATCGCCGCGATCCTGTGGAACCTCGGCACCTGGTGGCTGGGCTTGCCGGCCTCGTCGTCGCACACCTTGATCGGTTCGATCATCGGCGTCGGCGTGGCCAATGCCTTGATGCACGGCCGCGATGGCACCAGTGGCGTGGATTGGGCCCAGGCGACCAAGATCGGTTACGCGTTGCTGCTCTCGCCGCTGGTGGGCTTCGGCTGCGCCGCGTTGTTGCTGCTGGCCTTGCGCGCCTTCGTGAAGAATCGCGCGTTGTACAAGGCGCCGGAAGGCGACGCCCCGCCACCGTGGTGGATTCGCGGTCTGTTGATCCTGACCTGCACCGGCGTGTCCTTCGCCCACGGTTCCAACGACGGCCAGAAAGGCATGGGCCTGATCATGTTGATTCTGGTCGGCACCTTGCCGATGGCGTATGCGCTGAACCGCACCATGCCGGCCGATCAGGCGTTGCAGTTCGCCGCCGTGGCCGAAGTCACCCAGCAAGCGCTGGTGAAAGCGTCGCCGCTGCCCTCTCCGGCCGATCCGCGCTCCGTGCTGTCCGACTACGTGCGCAGCAAGGAAGCCACGCCACAATTGGTGCCGGCCCTCGCCGCCCTGACCGGCAACATTGGCGCGGAGGTCAAGGGTTACGGTTCACTGTCGAAAGTCCCGGCCGAAGCCGTGGGCAACGTGCGTAACGACATGTACCTGACCAGCGAAACCATTCGCCTGATGGACAAGAACAAGGTCGGTAACTTCGACGCCGACACTAGCGGCAAGCTGCAATTGTTCAAGCAGCAGATCGACAACTCCACACGCTTCATTCCGCTGTGGGTGAAGATCGCCGTGGCCATCGCGCTGGGGCTGGGCACCATGGTCGGCTGGAAGCGGATCGTGGTGACGGTCGGTGAAAAAATCGGCAAGACCCACCTGACGTATGCCCAAGGCGCGTCGGCGGAAACCGTGGCCATGCTGACCATCGGCGCTGCCGACATGTTTGGCTTGCCGGTGTCCACCACCCACGTGTTGTCCTCGGGCGTGGCCGGGTCCATGGTGGCCAATGGCGGCGGCTTGCAGATGAAGACCATCCGCAACCTGCTGATGGCCTGGGTGCTGACCTTGCCGGCGGCGATCCTGCTGTCGGGCAGTTTGTACTGGTTGTTCACCAAACTGTTCTGACCTTACGCGCACTCTCCCGTAGGAGCTGCCGAAGGCTGCGATCTTTTGATCTTTTAGAGCAACGTCAAAAGATCGCAGCCTTCGGCAGCTCCTACAGGGGTCGATCATGTCCCGGCCTTCCCGAGCCGGGATTTTTTTGCCTGGCCCGCCCCATTTCGTCGCAAATTTCCCCATTTATGCCTTTATTGATCTGCGAGGCGATGGATCGCACTTCAGTTTGCTAACGTGGTGCCGATTCTAAAGAGACTCGATGCATTCAGGAGTGCGAACCGTGAATCTGTACATCAATCAGCTTCAGAAAAAAGCTGACTTCAAAGAAGCCATCTACGCCGGTGACATCTTCTTGAACACTGAGCTGCGTGCCGCCAAAGAGCTGTGCGCGTTTGCCCAGGAAAGCATCACCGCCGCCTTCAACGGCGAGACCCACCACCAGGCCCTGCATACGTTGATGCCGGTGGAAGAATTCGTGGTACTGGTGACGCGCCTCAAGGGCCAGTTCACCAACAGCCTGCGCGCCAAGGAATTGATCCTGGCGTTCATCGATGAAATCGGTGTCGACCCGCGCGAATACATTTTCGACGTGCCGCGGATTCGCGTAGTCCCGAACTACGAGTACCTGCACGCGGGCGTCAGCTACGCCTACAAACCCCATCGCGATACCTGGTACGGCAGCGTCGATTGCCAGATCAACACCTGGATGCCGGTGCACACCATCAGCCCCGACCAGACCATGATGATCAACGGCGGCTACTTCGACGTGCCGGTGAAGAACACCTCCAGCGAATGGAGCCTCAACGACTGGATCAGTAACCAGCGGCACAAGGCCAAGGAAAACCTCAAAGAGGAAGCCCGGGTGCACCCGGTGCCGCTGGAAGCGATCAACACCGCCTCGGAAGTACGCGTGGCCGGCAACACCGGTGACATGTTGATCTTCTCCGGTTCGCATTTGCACGGTACTGTGCCGAACCACACGCAACAGACCCGCTTCAGCGTGGACTTCCGCCTGATGCACCTCGACGACCTCAAGCACCAGCGCGGCGCCATCAACGTCGACAGCGCCTGCCCTGACGTCGGCGCCGGTTTCAAAGACTATTTCCACGCCCACGACTTTTCGAATTTCCAAGGAATCCAGCAATGACCAAGCGTCGCATCACGCCCGCCGAGGCCCAGTACAACGAAACCCGTGCCAACGTCCTGAAACGGGTCGACGCCGAGTATGTAGCCGACGCGCCGTTCGTCTTTGCCAACCGCATTGGCGTGACCGCTGCGCTGTCGCGCATGGAGCTGTTCAAGAAAGTCGCTGAAGTACCGGGCGCGATCATCGAGTGCGGCGTGTACAAGGGCAACTCGCTGATGCTGTACATGCACTTGTCGATGATCCTGGAACCGTACGCGATCAACCGCTCGATCATCGGCTTCGACACCTTCGAAGGCTTCCAGAGCATCGACAAGAAAGAAGACCCGGCGGACGTCAACGAGACCATGTTCTCCGACACCGACCAGTCGCTGATCCAGGACATGATCGACGCCAACGACCTGCTGCGCCCGGTCAACCGCATCCCGCGTTGCGAACTGGTCAAGGGCGACATCGTCAAGACCGTGCCCGAGTGGGTCAAGACCCGTCCAGACCTGGTGGTGGCGATGCTGATCCTCGACACCGACCTGTACGAATCGACCAAAGTCGCCCTGGAAACCTTCCTGCCGTACATGCCAAAAGGCGCGGTCGTGGTCCTGGACGAAGTCGCCTACCGCAACTTCCCGGGCGAAACCAAAGCCCTGCGCGAAGTGCTGGACCTGAACAAAATCGAACTCAAGCGCCTGCCGTTCGACTCCTGCGTGGGCTACTTCCACGTCTGATGCCTACCCCGGATCTGTAGGAGCGAGGCTTGCTCGCGATGGCGGTCTATCATTCAACATCAGTGTTGACTGACACATCGCCTTCGCGAGCAGGCTCGCTCCCACATTGGGTCCTGGGTGAACTCAATATTTGCATCCAACTCCGATTCTCTGTGGGAGCGGGCTTGCTCGCGAAAGCGGCGTGTCAGTCAACGTAGATGTTGAATGACGGATTGCATTCGCGAGCAAGCCCGCTCCCACATTGGGTTCTGGGTGAACTCAATTTTTGCATCCAACTCCGCTCCCCTGTGGGTGCGGGCTTGCTCGCGAAAGCGACGTGTCAGTCAACGTAGATGTTGAATGACGGATTGCATTCGCGAGCAAGCCCGCTCCCACATTGGGTTCTGGGTGAACTCAATATTTGCATCCAACTCCGATTCCTTGTGGGAGCGGGCTTGCTCGCGAAAGCGGTGTGTCAGTCAACGCAGATGTTGAATGACGGATTGCATTCGCGAGCAGGCTCGCTCCCACATTGGGTCCTGGGTGAACTCAATATTTGCATCCAACTCCGATTCTCTGTGGGAGCGAGCTTGCTCGCGATAGCGGCGTGTCAGTCAACGCAGATGTCGAATGACGGATTGCCTTCGCGAGCAAGCCCGCTCCCACAGGGTCAGTGGGTGCTGCGGATGATGTGTTCCAGCCAGTCCATGAATACCCGCACCCGCAAGGGCAGTTGTCGTTGACGTGCATACAACATGGAGACTTCCATCGACGGCGCGCGCAGTTGCGGCAGCACTTCGACCAATTCGCCGCTGAGCAAGTATGGCCGCATGCCATGCAGAGGCGCCTGGATCAGGCCGAAACCGCCAAGGCATGCCGATTCGTAGCCATCGGAGTTGTTGACCGTGATGCTGCCGGCCATCGCCACGCGATGCAGCTTGCCCTCTTCCTCGTACTCAAACCCTTCCGAACGCGACCCCAACACGCTGACGTAGTGCACCAATCGGTGATGAGCCAAATCTTCGAGACTCTGCGGCACGCCATAAAGTTGCAGATACGCCGGGCTGGCGCAGTTGGCCATGGCAAAGTCGCACACGCGGCGCGCGACCACCGATTGATCCGGTTGCGCCCCGACCCGCACCACGCAATCAAATCCCTCACCGAGCAAATCGACCCGGCGATCGGTGCTGCTGATCTCCAGTTCCAGATTCGGGTGTCTGGCCATGAACTCCGGCAGGCGCGGCATGACGAAACGCCGGGCCATGATGCTCGGCATGTCGATACGAATCCGCCCGGCCAGCAACGCTTCGTCCTGTTTGAACAGCCCTTCGATTTCATCCATGTGCGACAGCAAATCCTTGCTGCGCTCGTATAACACCAGGCCATCCTGAGTCGCCTGAACCTTGCGCGTGGTGCGTTGCAGCAGGCGCGTGCCGAGCAACGTTTCCAGGGCCTGGACATGCTCGGACACCGTGGACCGAGGCAAGCCCAGGCTTTCACCCGCCAGGGTAAAACTCGACATTTCGCTGACACGGACAAAGGTGCGCAGCAGTTCCAGTTTGTTCATGGGCGACCTTCTATTGTTCGACTCAACCGACCAGTGATTCCGATTTACCTCTGTTTATCACCAAGAGCCGGATAAATAAACTGCCTCGCATCACTCATCCACTGCTTGAGGAAATCCCATGAACCGTAAAATCGCATTGATCACTGGCGCCAGCCGCGGGCTGGGTAAAAGCACCGCACTGCATTTGGTCGCTCAAGGCATCGACATCATCGGCACCTACAACAGCCGCGCCGATGAAGCACAGGCACTGGTCGCCGAAATTGAAAGCCTGGGTGGCCGCGCCGCCATGCTGCAACTCGATGTCGGCCAGAGTGAACGTTTTGCGGCGTTCAGCAGCGCAGTCGCGGACGTGTTGAAGACGCACTTTGATCAACAGCACTTCGACTTCCTGATCAACAACGCCGGGGTGGGCGTGCATGCGAACTTCGTCGACACCACCGTGGCGCAGTTTGACTTGCTGATGAATATCCATCTGAAGGGACCGTTTTTCCTGACCCAAACCCTGTTGCCGCTGATGAATGACGGCGGGCGCATCGTCAATATCTCCAGCGGTCTGGCCCGCTTCAGCCTGCCGGGTTACGGCGCTTATGCGGCGATGAAAGGCGCGATGGAGGTGTTGACGCGCTATCAGGCCAGAGAGCTTGGTGAGCGCGGGATCGCGGTGAATACCCTCGCGCCGGGTGCCATCGAGACCGATTTCGGCGGCGGAACGGTGCGCGATAACGCGGCGGTGAATCAGATGGTGGCGAGCAGCACGGCGCTGGGTCGCGCCGGGCAGCCGGATGACATTGGCGCCGCCATTGCGCTGTTGCTGTCGCCGGGCGGCCAGTGGATCAACGGCCAACGCATTGAAGCGTCGGGCGGGATGTTTTTGTAAGCCTGCACGCTCTTGTAGGAGCGAGGCTTGCCCGCGAAGGCGGTTTAACATTCAACGCAATGGTTGACCGACACATCGCCTTCGCGGGCAAGCCTCGCTCCTACGGGTCTACTTCGTCAAAAGCTGCTTAAGCACGGTCAACAACTCGACCCGGCCCTTGCGCGGCTCACCCTCAAACTCGATCCAGCCTTCATTGAAGCCATCGATCATCTGCATCCGTGGCAACGGATGGCGCATCCCCTGGCTTTCAAACAACCCCTGCCACGTCTCGCGAGGCACGACATGCATGCGCACCGGTTTACCCAGCAACTCGCTGAACCCGGCGCCCAGTTGCAATGGCGTAACCCGTTGCGGGCCTTCCAGTTCGACAATGCGCTGACCGCTCCACTCCTCCCGTAAAAGCTCGGCGGCGACACGACCGACATCCGCCGTGGCGATCATCGGCACCGGTTTATCCAAGGGTTGCAGAAAGCTCGGAATCCCGCCCGAACCGACCGCGTATTCGACATCCCACAAGGCGTTTTCCATGAACCAGGCCGGCCGCAGCAAGGTGACCGGCAGCGCCAGTTCGCTCAATGCCAACTCCAACAGACGCAATTGATTGAGCAGATTAGGCTGAGAAGCCTGGGCGCCAATGGTCGAAAGCCCCACCACTTTGCCTGGCTGAGCGGTTTCCAGCGCCGAGCGAATGTTCTCCACCACTTCGCGGGTTTCCGGGAAGCCGGGCGACGGGTCGAAATTCGACGGCATCATCACGAACACCCCGGCCACGCCGGTGAACGCGTTCACCATGGCGTCGCGATCGTCGACATCCGCCACCGCCAATTCACACCCCTGCCGGGCCCACACCGCACCTTTATCGGCACTGCGCACCACCGCGCGGACTCGGTGCCCGGCGGCCAGCAACGTCCGGGCGACCGCGCCGCCCACTTTCCCGGTAATGCCCATGACTGCGTACATCAGCTGTTCTCCTGCTGGATGGCGACGGTTGTCGCGATGGGCAGAATATTGAGCCGCGGGCAGACATTCTCCGATAGCATGAATGTCATTGCGTAAATGATCGGGAGTCACCAATGAGCTTTGATGCCAGCCTCGCCAGTGGCATGGGCGTGTTCAGCGCGGTGGTCGATGGCGGCAGTTTTGTCCGGGCCGCCGAGGTGCTGGAACTGACGCCGTCCGGGGTCAGCCGCGCCATCGCCCGCCTGGAAAAACGCCTGGGTATCCGCTTGTTCGACCGCACCACCCGCACGGTCACCCTGACCGATGAAGGTCGGCGCTTCCATGCTGAAATCGCGCCGCTGCTGGTCAACCTGGAAGAAGCCGCCAACTCGGCCTCGACCAGCGCCACCCAGGTGCGGGGACGGTTGCGGGTCAACATGGACCCGTATTTTTCACGGCTGATTCTGGGACCGAAGCTCGGGCAGTTCATGGCGCGTTATCCCGAGTTGTACTTGGAACTGCAAACCCGCGATCAACTCGGCGACATGGTGGCGGACGGCTTCGACCTCGCGGTGCGCTTTGGCCATCCGGCGTCTTCGTCGCTGGTGGCGCGCCAGTTGTTGGACGTGCGGGTGTTGACCCTCGCCTCGCCGGCGTATCTGAAACGTCATGGCCGACCGCTGACGCCACTGGACATGGAAGACGAGCGCCACACCTGCGTGCAGTTCCGCGACCCGCAGACGGCGCGGCCGTTTGGTTGGGAGTTTCATCGTCCGGGGCGCGCGGTGTTGCATGTGCAGCCTAACTGCCGCTTGCTGGTCAATGATGTCGGCACCTTGCACAGCGTCTGCGAAAGCGGCCAGGCCATCGCTCAAGTGCTGGATTTGGGGATCGCCCCGGCGTTGGCGCAAGGACGGCTGGTGGAGTTGTTTCCCGACTGGCCGGATGAGCGCTTTCCGTTGTATGCGCTGTACCCGTCGCGGCATTTGCCGGCGGCGAAGGTGCGGGCGTTTTTAGAGTTTGTCAGTGAGTTGTGCGCCGAAGCGACGGCAGCCCGTAGCAGCTGACGAGCACCGCGAGGCAGCGTTCGGCGGCGAAGCCGTCGTGAAATCAGGCGACGCGGTGTTTCAGGTAGACCGCGTGCGCAGGGTTTACGACGGCTTCGCCGCCGAACGCTGCCTCGCGGTGCTCGTCAGCTGCTACAAGGCTGCGATTTTACCCTTCGCAAGAGCTGCGCAAAACCAACCGCTCCCGCACCACGTCATACCCCCAGTGGTAAACGTAGGTATACGGCAGGAAAAACAGCAGCACACCGATGTCCAGCAGGAACGCCTGCCACAGGCTGATGCTCAGCCACCACGCGATCAATGGCACGCCCATCACGATCAAACCGCCTTCGAACAACAGCGCATGCACCACCCGCACCCAGGCGTTGCGCACGATCTCGAAACGCTTGAGCAAGCGGTCGAAAAACCCGTTGAACACCACGTTCCAAGCCAACGCCAGGGCGGCGATGGCAATGGTGGCGACGCCCATTTCCAGCATCGGCTTGTCCATGACCCAGGCCAGCAGCGGGGTGCAGATCAATACGGCCAGCAGTTCGAAACCGATGGCCTGGAAAATACGTTCAGTGATGGATTTGTTGGCGTTCATGGCCAGACTCCCTGAGTGAGTGTGGTTGCCATGATCTGTCAGCGCACCGATACTTCATAATCAATAACCATCGATCAAGGCGATAGCTCATGGCCTCTCACGAAGTGTTGCTGGCGTTTGTCCAGGCCGCGACCCAAGGCTCGTTTTCTGCGGCGGCGCGCAAACTCGGGCGCAGTCAGTCGACCATCAGTGCGGCGGTGGCCAGCCTGGAAATCGATCTGAACCTGAGCCTGTTCGACCGCAGCAGCCGCAAGCCCACCCTGACCCCGGCCGGGCACGTGATGCTGCAACGGGCCGAGGACATCCTGGCCGCCACCAGTCGCCTGGAAATGACCGCCAGCCAATTGTCCCAAGGGGTCGAGGCGAAGCTGACGGTGGCGATTTCCGACACTTATCAGTCCGACCGTTTCGAAGCGGCCCTGAGTGCCTTTGAACAGCGCTACCCGGACCTGGAGCTCGAATGTCTGATCGCCGAATGCGATGACCTGGTGGCGCTGGTGCAACGGGGTCGAGCGAATGTCGCCTTCGCCGAAATGCAGGACAGCTACCCGCCGGACCTGGTCAGCTCGACCGTCGACGAGCGCACGGAAATCGCCCTGTTCGTCTCGCAAACGCACCCGTTGGCGACGCTGAGCGGGATCGATCAGGACATGTTGCAACAGCATCGGGAGCTGCGTTTGGCGACCATCGTCAACCCGTATGAAAGTCGAGCGAAGGGCCGGGTCTGGTCGGCGCCGAGTTACCTGATGCTGCTGGAAATGGCCCAGGGCGGATTCGGCTGGGCGCCGCTGCCGCGCTGGCTGGTGGGACGGTTTGGCGCGGGGGTGCTGGTGGAACTGGAAGTGCGCGGCTGGCCGAAACCGGTGTATGTGGATGCGCTGTGGTCAAGGCTGCATCCGCCGGGGCCGGCGGGGAGTTGGTTGTTGGGCAAGATGCTGGAATAGAACGCACACCCGTAGCAGCTGTCGAGCACCGCGAGGCAGCGTTCGGCGGCGAAGCCGTCGTAAACCCTGCACACGCGGCCTGCCTGACACACCGCGTCGCCTGATTTCACGACGGCTTCGCCGCCGAACGCTGCCTCGCGGTGCTCGACAGCTGCTACGGATCGCTACGCAGCCTCCATATCTACCGGCCGATTCACCTGAAAATACTCATGCAACCCGCGCAACGCCGGCAATTCCAGCGCCTGCGCCGCATAGCACAGCCCCACCCGGCGCGTCGGTGCCGGCAGGTGCAAGGCACGGGTCACCACCCTGTCGTGCCCACTGACCAACGACTGCGGCAACATCGCCACACCCACGCCAGCCGCCACCATATGCAACGCCTGTTTCAATGAGCCCGCATGCCCGGCCACCGCCTCGGGCGAGCGTCCGTACAACGCCATCAAGCGCTGATGGGACGGATGCTGCGGGCAGGTAATCCAGTCATCGATCGGCGTCCAGGATTGCCCCGATTCCGCCGACGCCATCGGATGCCCCACCGGCAACGTCATCACGTAAGACTCTTCCCACAACGGCAGGAACAATTCGTCCTCGCAGCACATCTCTTCCACCGCCAGCCGAGCATCGCCGTGGCAGCCCTCCTCCAACGTCAGCAACAAGTTGGGCAACGCCTGATGGGCCATGTGCACGAAGGCTTCGATGTGGCGGTCAGCGATATCGCCTTCGATGCCCAGGGTCAGCGGCACACGGTTTTCCCGGCCACGGAACAAACGGCTCAAGGCCTCGGCTTCCGCCACCATCCGCCGCGCTTGCGGATACAACACCCGCGCCTCGTCACTGACCTCCACGCCCCGGGGCTGACGCACAAACAGCGCGGCGCCCATTTCGTCTTCGAGTTGCTTGATGGTCACGGACAAGGTCGGCTGGCTGATAAACAGCCGCTGCGCCGCCGCGGTGATATTGCGCTCCTCGAAGACGGCGAGAAAGGCTTTGAGATGACGGATATCCATAGGAGATTCCGATAGCAGACAGAGGAATAAGGCATTTTTCAGCCCGAACAGCGGTAAATATACTGCGCCGCAGCTTGAGTGATTTGTTTTTCTTATTTCAGGAGTCTAGCCATGAGCAAGCCATTGATCATCATCACCGGGGCCAGTTCGGGCATTGGCGAAGCCGCCGCACGCCTGTTGAGCGCTGCCGGCCATCCACTGTTGCTGCTGGCGCGCCGGGTTGAACGCCTGGAAGCCCTGGAGTTGCCGAACAGCCTGAGCCGCCAGGTCGACATCACCGACCGCGCCGCCCTGCTCGCTGCGGTCGCCGAAGCCGAAGCGCAATTCGGCCCGGCGGACGCCTTGATCAACAACGCCGGAGTGATGCTGCTCGGCGAGATGAGCAAACAGGACCCGGCCCAGTGGGACCAGATGCTCGACGTCAACGTGAAAGGGTTGCTCAACGGCGTGCACGCGGTGGTCGCGGGGATGGTCGAGCGCAAACACGGCACGATCATCAACATCAGCTCGGTGGCCGGGCGCAAGACCTTCCCGAATCATGTGGCTTACGTCGGCACCAAATTCGCGGTGCATGGTTTGTCGGAAAACCTGCGCGAAGAGCTGTCGCCACACAATGTGCGAGTGATCACCATTGCCCCGGGCGCAGTGGAAACCGAGTTGTTGAGCCACACCACCGATGAAGCGATCAAGACCGGTTACCAGGCCTGGAAACAGGACATGGGCGGCACAGTGTTGAGCGCTGAGGACGTGGCGTCGGCGATTGCCTATGCGTATCAGCAGCCGCAGAACGTGTGTGTTCGCGAGATTGTGCTGACCGCGACTCGGCAGCAGGCCTGATTATTCTTTGTTGATGCTGCTGGCGCCTTCGCGAGCAAGCCCGCTCCCACAGGTAATCTGCTGTGTGCCACAGATTTATGCACAACAGAGATCCACTGTGGGAGCGGGCTTGCTCGCGAAGAGGCCGGCAGCCCCACCACATCATTCCAGCGCCCTGAGCCGCCCCTCGATAAACCGCCGCTCCGGCGCTTGCTGCGTCAAATCCAGCGCTCGCCGATACGCCGAGCGCGCCTCTTCCACCCGCCCCAACTGCCGACAAAACTGCCCCCGCGCCGAATGCGCCAAGTGGTAATCCAGCAATTCCCCACGCGCCAGAATATCTTCCACCACCGTCAACCCCGCCAACGGCCCATCGCGCATGGCCAGCGCCACGGCGCGGTTCAGTTCGATCACCGGCGACGGCACCGCCCGCAGCAGCAAGTCATACAGCCCGACAATCTGCGGCCAGTCCGTCTCACCCGCCGTCGGCGCTTCGGCGTGCACTGCCGCAATCGCCGCTTGCAGGCAGTAAGGCCCAAAGCGCCGCAGGGTCAGCGCGCGCTCCACCAGCGCACAACCTTCGGCAATCATCCCGGCATCCCACAGCGAACGGTTCTGTTCATTCAGCAGGATCAACTCGCCGGTGTCCGAGGTCCGCGCCGGGCGTCGGGACTCATGCAACAGCATCAACGCCAACAGCCCCATCACCTCCGGCTCGGGCAACAACTCCATCAACAACCGCCCGAGGCGAATCGCTTCGCGGGTCAGGTCTTCCCGGGTCAGTTCCGCGCCGACAGAGGCCGAGTAACCTTCGTTGAACACCAGGTAAATCACCCGCAACACGCTGTCGAGGCGCTCGGGCAATTCCGCCAGCGACGGCACTTGGTAAGGGATTTTCGCGTCACGGATTTTCGCTTTGGCCCGCACGATGCGCTGGGCGATGGCGGCCGGAGCAGAGAGAAAGGCCCGGGCGATTTCCTCCGTGGTCAGGTCGCAGACTTCCCGCAGGGTCAGCGGCACTTGCGCGTCCGCCGCGAGGGCCGGGTGACAACAGGTGAAGATCAGCCGCAGGCGATCGTCTTCCACGTCTTCGTCACTCCAGTCGGCCTGCTCCAGCTCTTCAAGTTGCGCGATCAACAACGGCCGCGACGCCTTGAATCGCGCACGCCGGCGCAACACATCGATCGCCTTGAAGCGCCCGGTGGAGACCAGCCAGGTGCGCGGGTTGTCCGGCACACCGTCACGCTGCCAGCGCTCGACCGCGACGAAGAACGCCTCGTGCAAGGCCTCTTCGGCGAGGTCGAAATCGCCGAGCAAACGGATCAGGGTCGCGAGGATTCGCCGCGAGTCTTCGCGGTAGACCTGCTCGACCCGCGCCTTGACCGACTCGGCCGACATCAGTCCGGCATGCCTTCGGTCACCAGCGTTACCAACCGATCCAGGCTCTGGCCCCAACCGTCGTGGAAACCCATGGCTTCGTGGGCCTGGCGATCCTCTTCGCTCCAGTGCATGGCGCGGGCCGTGTAGAGGGTTTTGCCGCCCTGATCTTCGAGGGTCACTTCGGCGCTCATGAACGGTTTGCCCGACGGAATCCAGCCGGGGATAAACGCGTCAGTGAACACCAGCCGCTCCGGCGCGACGATCTCCAGAAACACGCCCATGGTCGGGTATTCACTGCCATCGGGCGCGCGCATCAGGGTGCGAAACTGGCCGCCAACCCACAGGTCCATTTCGCACTCCGGCGTGGTCATGCCGTGGGGGCCCCACCACTGGGCGAGCAAGGCCGGCTCGGTCCAGGCGCGGAAGATTTTGCGCCGAGGCGCGTCGATCAGGCGACTGATCGACAACTCGAAGGGGGCAGGTTGTCGTTTGGCAAGTTGTGGGCTCATGCAGATCTCCTGTTTATTGTTGATTGTTCAGGGATTCAACTGGCGGACGGGACGCACCTCGACGCAGCCGACCCGGGCCGCCGGAATGTTGCCGGCGACCTGGATGGCTTCGTTGAGGTCCTTGGCATCGATCAGGTAGAAGCCGGCCAACTGCTCCTTGGTTTCGGCGAACGGGCCGTCGGTGATCGACACCTTGCCGTTGCGCATCCGCACGGTGGTGGCGGTCTGCACCGACTCCAGCGCTTCGGCGGCAATCATGCGGCCGCTGCCCTGGATCGACTCGGCGTAGGCCATGCACTCGGCGTCCTCGGGGCTGTCGGGCAGTGAGTGCAGCGCCTGCTCGTTGCTGTAAACCAGGCATAGGTATTTCATGGGGCTCTCCGTGATCGGCTGATCAACTATGGCTGCTGTTTGGTGCTCTGGCGGCTTTTCCGACGATCAGGGTTTCAGGTCGAACAGCGCCGCGCCGCTGGTCATGTCGAACGGTGCCGACCAGTGCTCATGGACAATCTGCCAGAGCCCCGCTTCTTGCCGGTAGCACTGCGTGACGCGCATCCAGCACGACTGGGTTTCACCCTTTTCGTTGGTGCCGCCACATTGCGCCAGCCAGTGGGCGAAGGCGATCTCTTGCGACGGCGCGATATCGATCTCGTGGAACTCGAAAATATGCGGGCCCGGGCACATCTCCATGCAGGCCTGCCAATGGGCACGGTAGGCAGGCTTGCCCTTGAATTGCAGGGCCTTGACCGCGTCGAAGGAGACGATGTCATCGGCGTACAGCGCCATGACTTTTTCCACGTCCTTAGCCATGACGGCCTGGCGGTAGTTTTCGATCAGGTTATGGATTTGGGTTTGCGAGTTCATGGTGGTTCTCCATGGTTTTTGTGGTGAAGACACCTCTAGTCGTTCGGCGTAACGTTGAATCGACAACAGAAATAAAAAATTACCACCGAAACAAATTGTCTAGAATCCGCGTCGCACTTTCATGTGGGAAATTTCGGAAAAGGACACCACCCATGACCGCTCGACTCGTGCCTTACGAAAGCCTGAACGCGCTCCAGCGCCAGCAGGTCGAGGCCATCGAAGTTCACCAGGAACAAATCAAATTCTCCGGCGACATCCACGGTGCGTTGCACACCTTGCTGTCCAAACCCGGCCCCGGCGTTAAAGGCTTTGCCCTGCTGGTGGACGAGATTCCCGTCGCGTTCCTGCTGCTCAAACGCCCGCCCGTATTGCCGGCCTGGGCGAATGAACACAGCGCCACATTGCACGCCTTGCAAGTCGATCAACGTTCACAGGGCAAAGGCTATGGCAAGGCTTGCCTGCAAGCGTTGCCCGAGGCGGCACGACTGGCGTTTCCGGAAATAAAGGGCTTGGAACTGTCGGTCGATGCTGACAATGACGCGGCTATTGCGCTGTATGCCCGGTATGGGTTTGTTGATAGCGGCGAGGCGTACAAGGGGCGGATCGGGTATGAGCGGCGGATGGGGTTGGTTTTTTGAATCGTTGAGTTTATTCGAAATCCACACATGCCAATGTGGGAGCGGGCTTGCTCGCGAAGGCGGCGTATCAGTTGGCATTGAATTGACTGACACACAGCTTTCGCGAGCAAGCCCGCTCCCACAGGGGTTGTGCGGTGTTTTGGAGATTTACAATTCAAGCACCATCTCATGCCAAGCCATGCCGCCATGGTCCGAGGCCGACGGTTTGATGTAGGCAAATCCGAACCCGGCGTACAGCGGGATATGCCGTTCCTTGCACATCAAATGAATGCTGGCCTTGCCCAAGCCGCGCATCCGCTCGATGAACTCGCCCATCAAGCGTTTTGCCAAGCCCTGCCCCTGATAATCCGGGTGCACCACCACTGACATGATCACCACATGCGGGCCTTTTGGGTCGTGGCCGACCAGTTCCTTGAACGCTTCGTCCGACATTTCCACTTCAAACGCCGCACCGGAATTGACGAAACCGGCTACAACGCCATCGACTTCGGCCACGATAAAACCGTCGGGCCAGGTGGCGATGCGGGTGGCGATTTTTTCCCGGGTGGCGGCTTCGTCGCCTTCGTAGGCCACGGTTTCGATGGCGAAGCAGCGGTCCAGGTCGGCGGGGGTGACGTGACGGATGACGGTGTTCATGGCAGCTCGGTTTCAGCGTTGGAGAGGTGGCCGATCATAGAGGAATAAGGTGTGCATATCGATCACCGCCGGCGCCGTAAAGCCTGTGTATAGGCGCTGTCATTGCTCGGTGAATCGGATTATTGGTGGTCCCTGTCTCTGATCATCCATAGGGGGAACACACCATGAGCAGCGTTCAGATCGGCCTTCTTATGCTGTTGGGCATCAGCGCGTTTGGCTTTATCACCTTGTCCATCGACCTGTTGCGGGCACGACGGTTGAAGCAGGGCAAATAACCCATCGAGAGGCGGACGCGCAGTCCGCCTCTCGCGGTTTTCAATCCTTGAGCGGCAACCAGATTTCCAGCACGCCGGTATTGAGCTTCGGGTTGAAGTCCTCGCTGTAGCGTTCGAACTCCGGGGCATCCGCTGCCTGACGACCGGACTGCGGCAACCAGGTTTTCCAGATGTACTGAAAGGTCTCGGGCAAGGTATCCAGCGAGCCTTTGTGCTCAAACACCGCGTAATGCTGCGGCTGGACTTCGACCCAGCGGTACTTGTCCGGCAGGTCGTCGAGTTTGCTGATTTCAACACCGGCGATGTATTCGAACCCGCCCATGCCGTCGGGATTGCAGCAGATGCCGTAGGTCACTTCGCTTTTTTGACCGGGAATCTTGCCGATCTCGGGGATGAACTTTTCCCATAGATCGGGGATTTTCTTGGAGGTTTCCTGGGTAAATCGCCCGCCAAGCCCGGCAATGAGCAGGAAATGCCCGCTCTCGAAGCGTGGCTCGGCCGGTTTGACGCGTGTTTGCTCATCCATGACTCAACTCCTGGTGCAAAAAGGGTGGGTTCGGCTGGGAGTATAGAAGCCTTGCCCGATTCTCCCAGTCAGAGCCCGGGAACCTGCCCGACGGCAGCCTTGCCGATGAACTCGTTGTAACCCGATAGGATCACGTAGACCGCGAAATAACAGAAGATCGCCGCCGATGCCATGTAGGAGTAGCGCAGCAGCTTGTCCCCCAGCAACTTGCCGCCGTGACTCGCGGCGAAGCATAAAGCCACGCACCAGAGCACCCCGGCACACAGGAAACCGCCGAGAAACAAAGCCGAGCTGAGGGCGCCACTGCCACCGGAACGGGCAATCAGCGTGCCGCCCACGGCGGCGAACCAGAGAATGGCGCTGGGCGAGGACATGGCGAGGAAGATGCCGCGAAAAAACTCACGTCGATGGGAGTTGTTTCCCACCTCCTCGGCCTGGGCCAGCACCGCTTCGTGGTGGATCGCCGAGTAGATCATCTTCGCTGCGAAGTACAGCAACAGCGCCGAACCACCGATCCACAGCACCCAGCGCACGGTTTCGTATTGCAGCAAAACGGTCATCCCGGCCAGCGCCAGCACGGCGTAGATCAGGTCGCCGACGCAGGTCCCCAACCCCAGCGCAAAACCTTGAAAATAGCCGCGTTGCATGGCCAGGGTGATCATCGCGATGTTGGCCACGCCGATATCCAGGCACAGCGAAAGGCTCAGCAAGAAGCCACTGCTAAATTCCATCAACCCGTTTCCTTCGGAAATTTTTGTTTACACAGACGCTGGACAGTTTGCCACAACAGCCCTTACATTCCGCCACAGGCCACCGCAGTGGCCAGCGTCGCTCGGACGGTTCCGGGCGCTCACGTTATCCGAGGCAACAATGGCTAACCCAGGTTCGCCGCGCCGCTTTGCGCGCATAGATCGACTCCCCCCTTATGTATTCAACATCACTGCCGAGCTGAAGATGGCCGCCCGTCGTCGTGGCGAAGACATCATCGACTTCAGCATGGGCAACCCCGATGGCCCGACCCCGCCGCACATCGTCGAAAAACTGGTGACCGTCGCCCAGCGCGAAGACACCCATGGTTATTCCACGTCCAAGGGCATTCCGCGTCTGCGCCGGGCGATTTCCAACTGGTACAAGGATCGCTACGCGGTCGATATCGACCCGGAAACCGAAGCCATTGTGACCATCGGCTCCAAGGAAGGCCTGGCGCACTTGATGCTGGCCACCCTTGATCAGGGCGACACCGTGCTGGTGCCGAACCCGAGCTACCCGATTCACATCTACGGTGCCGTGATTGCCGGCGCCCAGGTGCGCTCGGTGCCGCTGATTCCGGGGGTGGATTTCTTCGCCGAACTGGAAAGCGCCATTCGCGGCTCGATCCCGAAACCGAAGATGATGATCCTCGGCTTCCCGTCGAACCCGACCGCGCAGTGCGTGGAGCTGGATTTCTTCGAACGCGTGATCGCCCTCGCCAAACAGTACGACGTTTTGGTGGTGCACGATCTGGCGTACGCCGACATCGTCTACGACGGCTGGAAAGCCCCGTCGATCATGCAAGTGCCCGGCGCCAAGGACATCGCGGTGGAGTTTTTCACCCTGTCCAAGAGCTACAACATGGCCGGCTGGCGCATTGGTTTCATGGTCGGCAACGCCGAACTGGTCAACGCCTTGGCGCGGATCAAGAGTTACCACGACTACGGCACATTCACGCCGTTGCAGGTTGCGGCCATTGCAGCGCTGGAAGGCGATCAGCAATGCGTCAAAGACATCGCCGAACAATATCGGCAGCGGCGCAACGTGCTGGTCAAAGGCCTGCATGAATTGGGCTGGATGGTCGAAAACCCGAAAGCGTCGATGTACGTCTGGGCCAAGATTCCCGAGGCGTATGCGCATCTGGGTTCGCTGGAATTCGCCAAGAAAATGCTCGCCGAAGCGAAGGTCTGCGTCTCGCCGGGCGTAGGATTCGGGGAGTACGGGGATGACCATGTGCGCTTTGCGCTGATCGAAAACCAGGACCGGATTCGTCAGGCTGTGCGCGGGATTCGCGGGATGTTCAGGGCGGACGGGTTGGTCGCCAAAACCAACGCCTGATACGTTCTAACTGACACCTGACACCTGACACCGTAGGAACTGTAGGAGCTGTAGGAGCTGTCGAGTGAAACGAGGCTGCGATCTTTTGACCTTGATCTAAAAAAACAAGATCAAAAGATCGCAGCCTCGTTTCACTCGACAGCTCCTACAGGGATTACAGGGGAAACGGGGGAAACGGGGGGAAACGGGGGCAGGGTTTTTTATTCACCCACAAAAAAACCGCATCGCTGCGGTTTTTTTGTGTTCGGCGATCGTGTCAGACGAACAACGACAACAGCAAGATAAAGCCCAGCGCCACCACGGACAGGATGGTTTCCATCGCGGTCCAGGTTTTGAACGTCTCGGCCACGGTCATGTTGAAGTACTGCTTCACCAGCCAGAAACCTGCGTCGTTGACGTGGGACAGCACCAACGAACCGGCACCGGTGGCCAGCACCAGCAGCTCACGGTTCACACCCGGAATCATCCCCACCACCGGCACCACAATGCCCGCGCCCGTAATGGTCGCCACGGTCGCAGAACCGGTCGCGACACGAATCACCGCTGCCACCAGCCAGGCCAACAGAATCGGCGAGATCTGCGCATTCACCGCCATGTGGCCGATCACGTCACCCACGCCGCTGGTCACCAGCATCTGCTTGAAGCCACCACCGGCACCGATGATCAGAATGATCGCGGCGGTCGGCGCAAGGCTCGCGTCCAGCAGTTTCAGGATTTGTTTCGAACCGATGCCCTGACGATGGCCAAAGGTGTACAGCGACAGCAGCAACGCCAGCAGCAGCGCCGAGATCGGGTGACCGATCAGGTCCATCCAACTGCGGAAGAAGTGCCCGTCCGGCAGCGCCACGTCGGCAAAAGTCTTGAGCAACATCAGGAACACCGGCAGCAGCACGGTGATCAGGGTGATGCTGAAGCTCGGCAACGTGGTGGCCTGCGGCTCGCGCGCCAGTTGATCCACCAGTTCCTGGTTGGCATGGCCCGGGATGTACTTGGCAATGAACGTACCGAAAATCGGACCGGCAATGATGGCGGTCGGCAGCGCTACGATCAGGCCGTACAGAATGGTTTTACCGATGTCGGCACCGAACACGCCAATCGCCAGCAGCGGCCCCGGGTGCGGCGGAACCAGACCGTGCACCGCCGACAGACCGGCCAGCAGCGGGATGCCGATCTTGATGATCGACACGCCGGTGCGCCGGGCCACGATGAACACCAGCGGAATCAACAGCACGAAGCCGATTTCGAAGAACAGCGGAATGCCGACCAGGAAGGCCGCGAACATCATCGCCCACTGCACGCGTTCTTTACCGAACGCGCGAATCAGGGTCTGGGCAATCTGATCCGCCCCGCCCGACTCGGCCATCATTTTGCCGAGCATGGTGCCCAGCGCGAGGATGATCCCGACAAAACCGAGCACCCCACCGAAGCCGTCCTGGAACGCTTTCAGAATGGTGCCCACCGGCATGCCGGAGGTCAGCCCGAGGAAACCGGCGGCGATGATCAGGGCAATGAACGGGTGGAATTTGAACTTGGTGATCAAGACGATAAGCCCGATCACGGTAACCACTGCATCTAGCAGCAGGAACGACTCGTGGGACATGCCAAACATTAGGGGTGTCTCCTGATTGTTGTTGTTATTAAAGCGGGTAATTCGCAAGCCATAAGGACAGCGCTATCTCTTCGAGGAAAACTCATACCGCGAGTTTCAAACCGTGTTCCAGCCACCAGGCATGCGCCTGCTTGGCCAGTTGTTCGACGCTGTGGTTCGACGCGTCGAGAGCCAGGGTCAGGGGCTCGCCCACGGGGGATTCAAGGGTGGCGAACTGACTGTCGATCAAGGTCGATGGCATGAAGTGGCCCGGGCGGTGCGATACACGCTCGGCGGCGACTTCAGGGGTCAGCTCAAGGAACACGAAGCCCAGGCCCGGCAAGGCGCTGCGCAGTACTTCGCGATAACTGTGTTTGAGGGCCGAGCAGGTCAACACCGGGCGTTGGCCCTGGGCGTCAACACGGCGCAGTTCGTCGCACAGGCTGTCGAGCCAGCCGGCACGGTCTTCATCGTTCAGGGGAATACCCGCGCTCATCTTTTCGATATTGGCGGCAGGGTGGAAAGTGTCGCCTTCAATGGCAGTCGCGCCGCTGAGCTGGCACAAGGCTTCGCTGACGCAAGTCTTGCCACAACCGGCAACGCCCATGATGACCAGGGCGGTGATGGGATGATTCATGAAACACCTCAGCGCGCAGACAGCGCTACCTTTGCCAGGTAAAACTCTAGTGCAAAAGCAGAAGTTGCCGACGCCTTTTTGTCATTTTTGTGGGTTGCAGCATGTTCGTTCGCGACGCCAAAGAACGAGGATCAGGCAAACCCCGCTCACACATTTGCAGCTGCATCGAGACAGCGCTACCTTAGTGCCTTGAATTTTGTTTGGCAAGCCGCCCCGATGACCACCCCTAAAAACGACAAAAATACACGCACCACTGGCCGCCCTACCCTCAACGAAGTCGCACGCCTGGCCGGCGTCAGTCCGATCACCGCTTCCCGGGCCTTGCGCGGGGTCAGCACCGTGGCCACCGAACTGGTGGAAAAAGTGCAGAAAGCCGCGCTTGAGCTGAACTACGTGGTCAACCCCGCCGCGCGCGCCCTGGCCTCGGCCCAGAGCCATTCGGTGGTGGTGTTGGTGCCGTCGCTGTCCAATCTGCTGTTCATCGACACCCTGGAAGCCATTCATCAGGTTTTGCGGCCCAAGGGCTTTGAAGTGCTGATCGGCAACTTCCACTACTCCCGCGATGAAGAAGAAAACCTGCTGCGCAACTACATGGCTTATCAGCCACGCGGCTTGCTGCTGACCGGTTTCGACCGCACCGAAAGTTCGCGGCGGATGATCGAGGCGAGCAACATTCCCTGCGTGTACATGATGGAACTGGACAGCGCCGCCGGGGTGAACTGCGTCGGCTTCTCGCAACTTGCTGCGGGCGAAACAGCGGCCGAGCATTTGCTGTCTCGTGGTCGCAAGCGGCTGGCCTATATCGGCGCGCAACTGGATCAACGCACATTGTTGCGCGGCGAAGGCTTTCGCAAGGCCCTGCAAAAGGCCGGTTTGTACGATCCGGACCTCGAAGTGCTGACGCCGCGTGCGTCTTCTGTCGGGTTGGGTGGCGAACTGTTCCTGCAACTGCTGGCCAGCCATCCGGATGTGGATGCGATCTTCTTCGGCAACGACGATTTGGCCCAAGGCGCGTTGCTTGAGGCCATGCGTTGCGGGATCAAGATCCCCGAGCAAATTGCGGTCCTCGGCTTCAACGACCTGCCCGCCTCGGCCCACATGGTGCCGCGCCTGAGCAGCATCAACACCCCGCGCGAGGCGATCGGCCGGCGAGCGGCGGAGCAGATGCTGACGTTGATGGCCGGTAACTCCGTGGCCAAACCGGTGCAGGACATGGGGTTTGAGTTGAAGGTGCGGGAAAGCACCTGACACTCTCAAATCTGTACGCGTGCCCTGTAGGAGCTGCCGAAGGCTGCGATCTTTTGACTTTGACCTTCAAAAGCAAGATCAAAAGATCGCAGCCTTCGGCGGCTCCTACAGGGGCGCGCCTCGCCATGGGTCAGCGGTCAGTCTTGGGGATCGAGGTTATCCAGCGCTCGATTCACCGCCAGTTGCGCCGACAGAATGATCTGAGCAATACCTAGCGCGGTGTTGCGATGCGGGTTGTCCAGAAAGGTCGCGAAGTCATTGATCATGACATTGGCCGAAGCCAGTGATTCGCAGGCGTGCGCCAATAGGGTTTCGTTGTTGAGGTCCGTCGAGACGCTGAACATGGGACTGATTTTGCGCGGCGGGTTGGGAGTAGGTTTGAACATGATTACGCTCCTAGAGTGATGGAGCTGCCACGATTCGCTGCTAGGCGAAAATAAGGTGACAGCCGTGCGCGGGCTAGCAGACCAGGACTCTAGAACCCGGTAGATCCGAAGATCTTCCCACGCACAGCCGCCATAACGTGAACGGACCACGAACGGTGAACGCGTGCGTCTAAAGTACCCGGGCTGCTAGACCCGATCGCTGAATTGGCAGCGACCCGGCAACAATAAAATCCCGGAACCAGACGCACAAGCCGGCGGATTCTGGCGTAGTTGTAGGCAATGGAGCAAGAAGCTGTAGCCTTTGGAAACCTGCTGAAACGGCTTTCCTACAGCGATTTCCTACGTAGCGCTCAAACCCCCGCAGGAGCTGCCGAAGGCTGCGATCTTTTGATCTGGTTGTTAAAAAAATCAAAGTCAAAAGATCGCAGCCTTCGGCAGCTCCTACAGGGGTTATGCGCCGGACATTAGCCCTACGAAGGCCAACGCGCCCTTCTGCAACGGCTGGCGCTTGAGCCACACCGCGTGCACTGGCAGCACCAAGCTGTTCTCAATATTCCTGAAGCTCAAGCACTTGAGCCGTCCCGCGTCGAGTACGGCTGCACCACCAACAGCATCGCCCATGCCGTGGGTTTTCAACTAACCTTGATAGTGTTTCTCATCCCGTTGATTGCCTGGTGGATGAACATCAACCTGGTGCAGGCGTTTTTGCTCGACTTGGCGCTGATTCTGTTCATCCCGTGCTACACCTTCGCGTTCAACTGGTTGTTTGATCGCACGTTTGGTTTGCCGGCGTCGGCACTCCCAGATCCGACTTAATGTTAGATTCCCGAGGCGTCGATTCGCTAAAGGAGTAGCTCCATGGAACATGCACTGAAGATTCTCGGTAAAGCATCGTCCATCAACGTCAGAAAAGTCCTGTGGACCTGTGAAGAACTGGGCGTTTCCTACGAACGTGAGGATTGGGGCAGCGGTTTTGCCTCGACCCACAGCCCCGAGTTCACCCGGCTCAACCCCAACGCTCAGGTGCCGGTGATCATTGATGACGCCGGGGTGTTGTGGGAGTCCAACACCATTTGCCGTTACCTGGCCGGCAAGCATCACAACCACGAATTGCTGCCCACTGAACCAGCGGCCCGTGCTCGGGTGGAACAGTGGATGGATTGGCAGGCCACCGAACTTAATCGGTCGTGGGGCTACGCGTTCACTGCGTTGGTGCGCAAAGATCCGGAGTTCCAGGACCCGCATCAGATTGGCGTCGGTATCAACGACTGGAACCACAAGATGGGCATTCTTGAGCACCAGCTCGCGGCCACGAAAGCCTATGTCGCCGGGCCACGGTTTACCCTGGCTGACATTGTTATCGGCCTGTCGGTCAATCGCTGGCTGATGACGCCGATGGAGCGGCCGGACTACCCTGCGGTCGATGAATATTTCCAACGGCTGGCACAGCGTTCGGGTTTCCTGAAACATGGTTGCAATGGCTTGCCCTAGCCCCTGACACGCAAAACACACGCCTTGTAGCAGCTGGCGAAGCCTGCGTTCGGCTGCGCAGCAGTCGTAAAAACTGAGCGCGGGGTCTTCCTGAAGACACGCGTCGGCTGATTTCACGACTGCTTCGCAGCCGAACGCAGGCTTCGCCAGCTGCTACAGGTCGCTTTACGGCTTAACGGACGGGCATTAGCTCCTGTCCCCATAGAATGAGAGATGCATGAACGGACTCAACGTACTGCTCACCGGCGCCTGCGGCAGAATCGGCAAAACCTTTTTCGAAGCATCGAAGGAGCGTTACACCTTCGTACTGACTGACCGCATCGAACCCGACTTCGCCGTCGATGCTCCCCACCACTTCGTACGCCTGGACATGGCCGATCCCAAAGCGATAGAAGCAGTGCTCACAGGCATCGACGTCATCGTCCACCTCGCCGGCATTCCCCACGCCACGGCGACCTTCGATGAATTGCTGCCCAACAACATTCTGGCCACCACTTACCTGTTCGAAGCGGCGGTGGCTGCCGGTTGCAAACGGCTGGTGTTCGCCAGCAGCGCGCAAACCATCGAGGGCTATCCGGTGGACCGGCAAATCACCCCGGGCATGCAGGTCATGCCGGCCAATCTGTATGGCGTGAGCAAATGTTATGGCGAGGCATTGTGCGCGTTCTACGCAGCCAAACGCGGGCTCTCGACCATCGCCATCCGCATCGGCGCCTTCGAGTTCCCGGACCGCCACGAACTGACCAATGCCCGGGACTTGAGCGCCTGGCTCAGCCCTCGGGATGCAGTGCAACTGCTGCAACGCGCGGTGGAAGTCGAAGGCGTGCAGCACCTGATCGCCCACGGCATCTCCAATAATCGCTTCAAGCGCCTCGATCTCAGCGAAACCACGCGGGTGTTGGGTTACGAACCGGTGGATGACGCGTTTCGGGAGTTTGATATCCCGATCGCGCCATAAACCCTTAAAACCCAAGGCGTTATTGGAATAACCCGGCGAATTCCGCTGCAAATCCGCAAAGATTTGCAACCATTCATTTCCGATAGCAGGCTAAGCTTCCCGTTCAACAAGAATCGGATCAGCCCATGTCTGCTCACGCCCTCGCCGCTGTTCAATCAGACGGTATCGACCCTGTTCGTGCCGCACAGATTTCCGCTCGCATCGACCGCCTCCCTGCCGTCGCCACTATCTGGCGGTTGGTGGCATTGCTATCGATTGGTGGTTTTTTCGAACTCTATGATTTGTTCCAGACCGCCTACATCAGCCCCGGCCTGATCCGCGACGGCATCTTCGCCACGGGCAGTCAGGGCGTATTCGGTTTCTCCGATCAGGCTGCCTTTGCGTCGGCGACGTTTCTTGGTTTGTTTCTCGGCGCGAGCCTGCTCAGTCCTTTGGCGGACCGCTTCGGTCGCCGGGCGATCTTCACCTTTGCGTTGATCTGGTACACGGTCGCGACCGTGGCCATGGGCGTGCAGAGTTCGGCGCTGGGCATTATCGGCATGCGCTTTCTGGTGGGCATCGGCCTCGGCATCGAGTTGGTGACCATCGACGCCTACCTCTCGGAACTGGTGCCCAAACGCATGCGCAGTTCGGCGTTTGCCTTTGCGTTTTTCGTGCAGTTTTTGTCGGTGCCGGCGGTGGCATTGATGTCGTGGTGGCTGGTACCGCAGGCGCCGTTCGGGGTGTCGGGCTGGCGTTGGGTGGTGCTGGCGAGCGCGGTGTTTGCGTTGTTTATCTGGTGGTTGCGTTCGCGGCTGCCGGAGTCGCCGCGCTGGTTGGCGCAGCATGGTCGCTTTGATGGGGCCAGCCGCATTCTCGACAGCATCGAAGCCCGTTGCGTGAAGGATCAGGGCAAACCGCTGGACGAACCGGAATTGGCGGCAGTGGACGTTCAGGGCACAGGCCGCTTCGCCGATATCTGGCAGCCGCCCTATCGCCGTCGCGCCTTGATGCTGATCGTGTTCCACGTGTTCCAGGCCATCGGATTCTTTGGTTTCGGCAATTGGTTGCCGGCGCTGCTGTCCGGCCAAGGCGTGAGCGTCACCCACAGCCTGATGTACGCCTTCATCATCACGTTGGCCTATCCGCTCGGGCCGCTGCTGTTTGTGAAGTTCGCCAACCGTTTCGAGAACAAGTGGCAAATCGTCGGTTCGGCCCTGGGCGCCATGACCTTCGGCACGCTGTTCGCGCTACAGACCAGCGCGCTCGGGTTGATCGTCTGCGGGGTGATGATCACGTTCTGCAACGCCTGGCTGAGCTTCGCCTACCACTCCTACCAAAGCGAACTGTTCCCCACCAACATCCGCGCCCGGGCCGTGGGCTTCTGCTATTCCTTCAGTCGCTTGTCGACGGTGTTCAGCAGTTTGCTGATCGGGATTTTTCTCGAACACTTCGGCACGCCGGGAGTGTTGGCGTTCATCGTCAGCAGCATGTTGATCGTGATGATCACCATCGGTTACTTCGGGCCCAGAACCCGCAACCTGGCGCTGGAGAACATCGCTCACCGCTAAAGCGGTTGCCGTCTGCCGCCCGGCGGCAAGTTCTGACCGCCGCCGCTGCTGAATCGCCCCGTAAATAGAGGCTTTCAGCGGCGGCACGCTAATTGCTCTTACAGACTCAACAGCAATTACCTACAGGTTTATTCATCATGTTGGTCAGTGCCCATCAAGCTTCCATCGTTCAAAAGACCCAGCGCACCGACATGGACCCGACCACGGCCGCCGCGAGCGCGCTGTACAGTGGTTTGATCCAGAACGCGCAAAACACCGTGGCGCAAATCAAGCAGGACAGCACCAATGTGCAGTCGTCCGGACTGAACACCGCCACCCAGCAAGTCAGCGCGGCAAGCACCATCAGCGACAACGTTGACGAAGCGTTCGCGAAAACCCGCGTGGGCCTGCAAGCATCCGTCCCGGACGATGACAAGGCCAAGTCCACCGACAGCGCCGCCATGGCCGACTTCAAGGACTACATGAGCAAAACGCCGGAACAGCGGCTGCGCGACAGTATCCTGAAAGAAATGGGCATCACCGAAGATCAGCTGCAAGCCATGCCGCCGGCGCAACAACTGGCCGTCGGCAAAGAGATCGCCGAACGCCTTCAGGACAAGATGAAACTGGCCCAGGCTGACAAGGAAAACGGCAGTACCGAGAAGGCTGATGGGCCTCAGGTGGTCGATAAGTTTCTGGCTTCGCTTTAACGGCTGAGCAAAACCTGTCAAACACCACAAATCAACTGTGGGAGCGGGCTTGCTCGCGAAGGCGATGTGTAAGTTGACATCAATGGTGTCTGACACGACGCTTTCGCGAGCAAGCCCGCTCCCACATTTTTGATTGGTGGTGTTGCTGGGATCAGTTCAACTGCAGGGTTGAGTTGAACTGGCTGATCGCATCCACCACGTGCCGCGATCCTTGTTGAATCTCCAGGATCACCTCCCCCGCCTCGTTCGCCAGTTCCACGCCTAGCCCGGTTCGGCTCAAGCTCGATTGCATGCTCGACACCGCGCTCAATGACAAATCGTGGTTCTTGCGCACCACATCGACGATCTCCAGTGTCGCCTGACTGGTGCGTGCCGCCAGGCTGCGGACTTCATCGGCGACCACCGCAAACCCGCGCCCATGCTCCCCGGCCCGGGCCGCTTCGATGGCGGCGTTGAGTGCCAGCAGGTTGGTCTGGTCGGCAATGCCGCGAATGGTCTGGACGATGGTGCCGATGATGTCGGATTGCTTGCTCACCGCATCGATGCTCACCGCCGCTTCGTTGAGGTCGCGGGAAATGTCCTGGATGATCTGCACCGTTTGCTGAACCACCTGGGAACCTTTCTGCGCGCAGGCGTCGTTTTGTACCGAAGTGCTGTGGGCCGATTCTGCGGCGGTTTGCAGGGTCGTGACTTGATGGGTGATGTCGCTGGCGAACTTGACCACTTTGTACAACCGACCCTTGCTGTCAAACAACGGGTTGTAGGACGCCTCCAGAAAAACCGTATGACCATGTTTGTCTTTGCGCTCGAAACGGTGCGAGTGGTATTCGCCGCGATTGAGTGATGCCCAGAACGCCTTGTACTGCGCGGACTCGGCTTCGGCGCGGTGGCAAAACAGACTGTGATGTTGGCCGACCACTTCGTTAAGCGAGTAGTGCATGGTTTTCAGAAAGTTGTCGTTGGCCGTAATCACGCGCCCGTCCGGAGTGAATTCGATCACGGCCATGGACCGCCCGATGGCCGCGAGCATGCTTTCCTCTTCGTGTTCTTTATTGATTCGATCAGTGATGTCAGCGGCCACTTTCATCACACTTCTGACTTGGCGATCCGGCCCGAACACCGGCATGTAACTGGCTTCAAGCCAAATCTCCCGACCGGCCTTGTTCAACCGTAGAAAAGCGCCACTGACCGGTTCACCACGGGCCAGGTCACGCCACAACTTGGCGTACTCCTCGCTGCGATAAAACGCCTCTTCACAAAAGATCCGATGGTGTTTACCGCGCACTTCTTCGACGCTGTAACCCATGGTCGCGCAAAAGTTGTCGTTGGCATCGAGCACAATGCCGTCGGGGCTGAATTCGATCATCGCCATCGAGCGACTGACCGCCGCCAACTTGGCATTGGCCTCGGTCAACGCACAGTTGAAACGTTCGATCTCCAGCAGGTCAGCCTTGTGATGTAGGTTAAACATGGTTCTATCACCTTTAGCGCGGTTTTTTGATTGATGAAAGTTCTTGGTCTTTCAAGATCCACCACTACGTTCCACGGAACAGGCACACGCATCCCTCCACAGGAAGGATTGGTCAGGTGATAAATGATGTTCAATCGGAGAGTCCATGTAGCAACGCTCTTATCAAGGCATCCTTCTCTTGATAGCCCGGCGGGGCCAACCCTAACTTTTTAGCAAGTAACTCCATTTACCGCACCGCTCCTTGTTGTTCAGTGTCGATGCCTTGGGTTGCGCACTCTTGGGGCTTTTTTCGGGCTTGCGCAGCGGTCGCGAATCCTTGATATGGCGACCGACATCGCTAGTTACGAGTGAGCATAGACAGCGACCTGCAGGACGCAAGGCCACTAGTCGGCCAGTATTGAGGACAAAATCGGTTCAGCATCCGAGGCGGATTATTGATCGGCCAGCATGCCCAGCAATGCCTGGACGGCTGCCGACGGCGCCTTGTGCGCCGGCACGACCAAGGCAAATTCGCGTTCGATGCGCGGCGTCAGCGCAAGGATCCGCAAGCCCTGGCGATTGGTCGGCAGTGTCATTTCGGGCACCACGCTCACGCCGATGTTTTCCCGCACCAGGGTGAACGCGCTGCTCCACTCACGGACCTCGGCCCGCACGTCCAGCAGTTGCAATCCGGCGTCGGCCGCCAGGCTGCGGGCGTTGGTCGAACAACCGCCAGTGGCCAACACAAAGGGTTGCGTCACCAATTGCGCAAGGTTGATGCCGTCGTCGGTCGTGCCGCGCGCCAAGGGATGGCCGCCGGGCAGCACCGCCACCCAGGCATCGCGCCCCAAGCGCCCGACATTGCGCTCGGGCGCCGGGTTCAACACCACGCCAACGTCCACCAGCCCGGCTTCGAGCAGCGTTTCCACTTCGTCGTCGCTGACCTCCAGGGCCACCACTTGAATGCCCGGGTAAAGCCGATTGAACTGGCGCAACAGCGGCGGCAGGAATGTCGCCAGCACCATCGGAAAACTGGCCAGGCGAATGCTCCCGCGCTGGACGTCTTTGGCGGCGTCGACGGTGCTGCGAATGGTTTCCAGGGCGCCGAGCATGGTGCGCGCCTGCTCGATCACCGGCAGGCCGATGGCGGTCGGCAGGGTCTGGCGGTTTTCCCGGCTGAACAGTTGAACGCCCAACGTTTCTTCAATCAGCGCCAGCGCCTGGCTGGCACCGGACTGCGTCATGCCGACCCGCTCGGCCGCCCGGGTAATGTTGCCGGTATCGGCCACCGCCACCACCATTCGCCAATGCATCAGATTCATCATGGCAGTAGCTGTCCTTATGGCACTTTTCTGAAAGATTAATTTTACGAAGCCCGGCGCGCACTATGACACTGGCGCAAATCCCCAACCAGAGCCCTGCCCATGAAGTTGTATTACGCCCCGCACGCCTGCTCGATGGCGCCGCACATTGTGCTGCGCGAACTGGGTCTGCCCTTCGCCTTGATTCGTGTCGATAACAGCACCAAGCAAACCGCCGCCGGTGAGGACTTCCTCGCGATCAATCCCAAGGGTTATGTCGCGACGTTGCAACTGGACAACGGCCAGGTGCTGACCGAAGGCCCGGCGATCCTGCAATACCTGGCCGACCTGCGGCCCGAGGCGAATCTGGCACCGGCCAACGGCACGTTCGAGCGGGTGCGGTTGCAGGAATGGCTGAACTTCGTTTCGACCGAGATTCATGGCGGGCTCGGTTGGCTGTTCAATGCGCAGGTTCCCGAGGAGGTGAAGACGCTGATCAAGGAGAAATTGTTCAAGCGTTTTGCGGTGTTGGTTCGCACGCTGGAGCAGCAGGATTATTTGCTGGCAGGTGAGTTTAGCGTGGTGGATGCGTATTTGTTTACGGTGCTGCGCTGGACGTCGGTATTCGGGATTGATTTGGAGCAGTGGCCGGCGTTGGCTCGGTTTCAGGCAAGGATTGATCAGCGCCCGGCGGTGAAGGCAGCGTTGGCGGCAGAAGCGGTGTAGGGCTGGAGGTTATTCGCGAGCAAGCCCGCTCCCACAGGGGGATCTTCGGCGGACACAACATTTGTGAACACCAGAAATCCAATGTGGGAGCGGGCTTGCTCGCGAAGGCTATCTGACAAACACCGCTGAAGCATCAGGCAAACCTACAAACTCCCACTCACCTTGCTCGCCACATCCCCCGGTACCCAGCCCTTCCACACCTGCGGCTGATCACGCAAAAACGCTTCGGCGACCTGGCGCGGTTGCTGACGTTTTTCGCTCATCTGCGCCAGGGTCTGGTTCAGCAGATCAATCGGCAAATCGACCTTTTCGAAGAACGCCACCAGGTCCGGGTATTGGGTCTTGAACGGTGCGGACACGCCAATCGCCAATTTCGCCGGCATGGAGCGGGTGCCTTTCGGATGCGGGTTGTTGGCGTCAGCCAGGGTTTTCCAGGCTTCGGCATCGAACGCCGGCTCGTCGAGTTTCACCAGTTTGAAGCGACCCAACAACGGCGTCGGCGACCAGTAGTAGAACAGCACCGGTTTGCCACGGCGGATCGACGAGGCGACTTCGGCATCCAATGCCGCGCCCGAACCGGTGCGGAAGTTGACGTAGTCAGCGGTCAGGTCATAGGCCTTGAGTTTCTGGCTGTTGACGATCTCCGAGGTCCAGCCAGTAGGGCTGTTGAGGAAACGGCCACGGCTCGGGTCTTCCGGGTCGCGGAACACGTCTTTGTAGCGGGGCAGGTCGGCGACGGATTTCAGTTCCGGGGCCAACGGTTTGATCCCGCGTTCCGGATCACCCTTGATCACGTATTCCGGCACCCACCAGCCTTCGGTGGCGCCTTTGACGGTATCGCCGAGGCCGAACACTTTGCCCTCGTTCGACGCCTTGACCCACGCCGGACTGCGCCCGGCCCACTCCTCACCGATCACCTGGATATCGTTTTTGGCCAGCGCCGCTTCGAGGCTGACGGTGCTGCCCGGCAAGGTGTCGGTCGGGTAGCCGTAACCTTTCTCGACGATCAGGCGCAGGACTTCGGTGATGAAGCTGCCGCTTTCCCACGTGATGTCGCCAAAGTGAATCGGCGCGGCTTTTTCGGTGGCGGAAGCGTGGGTAGCCATCAGGCTCAGGGCCAGCAGCGAACTGCCGAGCAGGGTTTTGATCGATCTCATGCAGACCTCTGGGTCGTTCTATTTAGGGGTTCATTGGCGCTGTGCTGCGCGCACAAGGCGTGGGAGCGCGTCATGTAGACGCTGACCGAACGCTGAGAAATGCCCAGCTCGGCGGCGATTTGCGGGTAGGTCAAACCGTCGATACGCGACAACAGAAACGTCGCCCGGACCTTGCCTGGCAAACGTTCAAGGGTACGGTCGAGACCGTGCAAAACCTGGGTCAGTTGCAGCCATGTTTCGGGCGACTGCGCCTGTTCGGGCTCAAGTGGCTGCCATTGTTCGAGGTGCCGACGCTCCAGGTCCCGGCGGCGCCAGAGCTGATAGATCAGGCGCTGGGCGATGGTGGTCAGCAAGGCACGGGGCTCGCGAATCGGCGTCAGCCCCGGGGATTCGAGTAATTGCACGAAGGTTTCAGAAGCGATGTCTTCGACGCTGGCACTGGCGCCCAACTGCTGACGCAACCGAGCGCACAGCCAGGCGTAATGCGCGCGGAACAATCCGCCCATGTGGTTGCGATGGGAAAGGTCGGCGCCGGACATAGGGGCTCCAAGGGTTAGGGGGTCGCTGAATGTCCGGTGATCCGGTGGCGCGATTCTAGCCGGGGATCCTTATTCTTTAATAATACTTAAAAGGCATTTTTATATTCGATTATGGAATTTATAGGTGCAAGATCAAAAGATCGCAGCCTTCGGCAGCTCCTACGGGGGGATTGGTGTTCGACGAGGGATTGGCGTAGTACCTGTAGGAGCTGCCGAAGGCTGCGATCTTTTGATCTTTTTTCACCTAACGCAACCGCCCGTAGCCCAACGCCTCGGCTTCCTGCTGGTAATCGAGCACCACCTGATAGTCGCTCTGCGTCGCGGGCAAGACTTCTTGCAGACCGAGGATTTCAGCCACGTCCGGCAACTCGCGCAACGTCTCGTTCATCACCCGTCGAAGCGCCTCGATCTGCTCATCGCTGGCGCTCGCGGCGGTGATGTAGGGCAAGGTCGGGCTGAACGCGCTTCGGGCAACGACGCGCAGGCCGGCCACTTCCGCTTCGGCGTGCCGCGCGAGGTAGGCGAAGGTCACGCTGTCGATGGCGGCCAGGTCGGCCCGGTCTTCGCGCAACCAACGCAGACTTTCGCGGTGAGCGCCGCTGATGCCGACGCTGGTGAAGAACTGGCCGTCGCGGTGCAGCGGCGCCAGTCGATGGCGCAGCAAGTTCATGCCGCTATTGGAACCTTCGTCATTGATCACCCCGCGACTGTTGTGAAACGCCGGCAGCGTGCGACGAGGATCGTCGGCGCGGCTGAGCAGCAGGCTGCAATGATTGCCGCCATTGCTGTCCGGCAATTCGTAACGCGGACGGCCGACGACCCGGACCTGACCACGCAACAGGGTCATCAGCGGGTAGCCGCAGGTTTGCGTCAGCAGCAGGTTTGGGGAGCGCCAGAGGTCGGGCAGCGACAGGCCTTCGGCGCTTTGGCGGGTGACGCCGAGCCGCTCAAGGATGCGCGTCAGCCAGCGTTCGTTGGCCTGACGGATGGGCTCGGGGGCGGTGTACATCAGTAGCTCGGCGATTTTTGCTGTCATCAAATTATTCCCATCCAACAATGAACCCCATGTGGGAGCGGGCTTGCTCGCGAAAGCGGTGTGTCAGGCACCCTTTCTGTCGACTGACACACCGCCTTCGCGAGCAAGCCCGCTCCCACAGGGGATCACTGTTAATCAATGAAATGGATGTTGCGGGCTGTCAACCGCCCTGACTCCATGTAACCGCCACAACTGCCCATAACCCTGCACCAAAAACCCGCCACTGCGCGCCAGCCATTGCTCGCGACGTGCCTGATAAGCCTTGGGCAAGTCATACCAGGGCAGGCTCGGCAAATCGTGATGCACCAGATGCAGGTTGTTGTTCAGGAACAGCCAGCTCCACAGCCACGACGCTTCATTGAGCACGGTCCGTTGCTCGGGTTGGGCGCTGGGCCGGTGTTCATAGTAGGAGCGAATCATGGCAATCGACAGCGCCGGCACGCTGATCAGCAGCACGTAATGCCACACCGGCAACGCGCTGTAGCGGGCGATGAAGGCCAACATCAACACGGTGAGCGTGCCGTGGGTCAGCCACATCAACCAGGCCTGGCGCTCGCCCGCGCGCAGGCGTCGCAGTTCCTTGCGCGCCAGGGCTTGCAACGCCATCGGCGCGCCAACCGTAACGCGCCCCAACACGGTCTTGTTCAGCCGGTGCAGCGCCTGTTTGAACACGGAACTGCGCTGCCAGTGCCTGGCGCTGAGGTAACGGCTTTCCGGGTCGCGACCGGGGACGGTCAGGTCTTCGTCGTGGTGATGCAGCAAATGGCTGTTGCGATAGAGGGTGTAGGGAAACCACACCGCAAACGGTGCATAACCGAGGAATTTGTTCAGCGCCAGCCAGCGGGTGGGATGACCGTGGAGCAATTCGTGCTGCACCGACAACCAGAGCACCACCAAGGGGATCAGCAACGCCGTGCTCCACCAAAGTCCCAAGCGTTCACTGTTCAGGACGATGCTGAACCAGCCGACGTACACACCGATCAGCAACAACCACGTCGGCCACTCGGTGCGAGCGGTCAGGCGTTGGCGCAGGGTGTCGATTTCTGCTCGATGGGCGGCGTCGAAGTAATGGGACATGGCGTTGCTCAGAACGGGACTTGTCCCTCTCTGTGCAACAACGTGGGGAAATCTTGCAGATTATTTTCTTGATTCAACACTGCCCCTGTAGGAGCTGCCGAAGGCTGCGATCTTTTGACTCTGGTTTTTTAAATCAAGATCAAAAGATCGCAGCCTTCGGCAGCTCCTACAGGGAGTACAGGGTGACTTGGCCATTAGTGCCCGAACACATCCACCTTCTTGGCCTTCTTGTCCGCGCGCTTTTCATCGGCGGTTTTTGCCGGTTTTTTCTTTGCCGCTTTCTTTGAATCCATGCCTTTGGCCATGATACGTACTCCACTCATACGGGATGTGAAGTCAGGTATACACCTATCGCGCCGCCCGCGTTCTTTTATAATCGCCGGCCTAGCCAATCGACAGCTCAAGCCCATGCCAGACACTCAGTACGCTTTGCTCGACGAGCCGTTATGGCCGTTGATGAACAAGTTTTACCGCGCCCACCAATCGCCGATGAAAGCGGTGCGTGATGCGCAATTGTGGGTTGCCCGGCGCGGGGAAATTGTCGCGGCATTGTGTCTGCGGCCGGTGGCGGGCGGGCATTGGTTGACGGGGTTGTTCGTCGATCCCGCGTGCCGTGAACAAGGCATCGCCGCCGCGCTGATCGCTGAAGCGGTCAAGGGCCTCGACAGCCCGGTCTGGTTGTATTGCCATCCGGACTTGCGCGGGTTTTACGAGCGCCGGGGTTTTACTGTCGACCCGCAGATGCCCTACGCCATGGTCGAACGCCTGAGCCGTTACGCCCGCAGCAAACCGATGATCGCCATGGGCTTAGAACCGTTGGTGAGGTCGACCGACAATAATGTGTGATCGGCCCTCGATGGCTGCGTGCTAGCCTCGGGATCGACTTCGACTTCGCCAAGGACGCTCCATGAAACCTGCCTTACTTGCCCTGACCCTCACCGCCCTGCTCGCCCCGGTTCTGGCCCACGCCGCCGACACCCAACCCGTCTCCGCCGCGCAATACGCCGAGGTGCTCAAGGGCACCTGGCGCGCGCCGCAGAACGTGGTGCGCGACGTCTACCGGCATCCGCAACCGACGTTGCAATTCTTCGGTTTGCGCCCGAATCAGACTGTCATCGAAATCACGCCCGGCAGCGGTTGGTACAGTGAATTGCTGGCGCCGTTGCTCAAGGATCACGGCAACTACATTGCCGCCGTGCAGGCGCCAACGGTCAGTGATTACGCGCGCAAAAACGAAGAAACCCTCAAGGCCAAATTCGCCGCCGCCCCGGCGCAATACGCCAAGGCCCAAGTGGTCGAGTTCGACCCCAAGGCCCCGGTGCTGGGCAAACCCGGTTCCGCCGACACGGTGCTGACCTTCCGCAACGTGCACAACTGGGTGCTGGCCGACACGGCGCCACTGATGTTCGAGTCGTTCTTCAAGGTGTTGAAGCCCGGCGGCGTGCTCGGCGTGGTGGATCACCGGGCCAAGGACGGCGCGTCGCTGGACGAGATCAAGCACAGCGGTTACCTGACCACCGCATATGTGGTGAAACTGGCGACAGATGCGGGGTTCAAGCTTGAGGAAAAAAGCGAGATCAACGCCAACCCGAAAGACACCAAGGATTATCCCGAAGGCGTCTGGACCTTGCCGCCGGCGTTGACGTTGGGGGAGAAGGACAAGGCGAAGTATGTGGCGATTGGTGAGTCGGACCGGATGACGTTGCGGTTTGTGAAACCCGCCAAGTGAAGATCTGAAAATTGTGGAGATCACCTGTGGGAGCGGGCTTGCTCGCGAAGAGGGAGTGTCAGTCGACATGATTGTTGAATGACACACCGCATTCGCGAGCAAGCCCGCTCCCACATTGGTTTTGTGGTGGGTTCGGGTTAATCGTCTGCCGCAGGATCCATGTCTGGAAACATCACTTCGGTAAACCCGAACTTGGTGAAGTCCGTGATCCGCGACGGGTACAACCGGCCGATCAGGTGATCGCATTCATGCTGCACCACCCGCGCATGAAACCCCGAGGCAATGCGCACGATCGGCTGGCCCTTGGGATCGAAACCTTCATAGCGAATGTGTTGATAACGATCCACCGCGCCGCGCAAACCCGGCACCGACAGGCAACCCTCGAAACCCTCTTCCAGGGTCGGGCTCAATGGCGTGATCAGCGGGTTGATCAGGATCGTCTGCGGCACGGCTTCGGCGTCGGGATAGCGTTCGCTGTGCTCGAAACCGAAGATCACCAGTTGCAGGTCCACACCGATCTGCGGCGCGGCCAGGCCAACGCCGCCGACGCTTTCCATGGTCTGGAACATGTCGTCGATCAATTGCCACAACTCGGGGCTGTCGAACATTTCGGCGGGGACTGGTGGCGCGATGCGCAGCAGGCGCTCGTCGCCCATTTTCAGGATTTCACGGATCATGTTCAGGCTTCGTCAGTGTTCGGTTTGAGCGAGTGGTCCCGTCCCAGTCCCGAAACGTGGTGTTTGGTTTCGTGGTCGTGCTCGCCGGGGACCTTTTCGCCAGGGTCTTTGCCTTCGGTCGACATGTGTTCGATCACCGCGTTCATTTCCGCGCCGAGCAACAGCACCGCGGCGGAAATGTAGAAGTACAGCAACAGCACGATGATCGCGCCGATACTGCCATACATGGCGTTGTAGTTGGCGAAGGTCTTGACGTAAAACGCGAAACCCAACGAGGCGATGATCCACACCACCACCGCCAGCACCGAGCCGGGGGTAATAAAGCGAAACTCTTGGCGCACGTCGGGCATGACGTAATAGATCAATGCCACTGCCACCATCATCAGAATCACGATCACTGGCCAGCGCGCGATGGTCCAGACCGTGACGATAAAGTCTTCGAGACCAACCTGCGCGGCAATCCAGCCCATCACCTGTGGCCCGAGCACCATCAGCGCAGCGGCGGCGAGCAGCATGCCGGCGATGCCGATGGTGTAGAAAATCGACAGCGGAAAACGCTTCCACACCGGGCGGCCTTCGACCACGTCGTAAGCGGCGTTCATCGCGCTCATCATCAGCCGCACCCCCGCCGAGGCGGTGTACAAGGCGATGACGATACCAATCGAGAGCAAGCCCCCCTTGGATTGCTGCAGTTGATCAATCACCGGATTCACTTGTTCCAGGGCCTGGGGCGGCAGCACCAGTTCCGATTGCAGGCGCAGCCAGGAGAAGAAGTCCGGCAGGTGCAGGAAACCGATCAGGGCAATCAGGAACAGAATGAAGGGGAACAGCGAGAACAGCATTTGATAGGCCAGCGCCGAGGCGTAGGTCGACATTTCATCGTCGATGAATTCTTTGACCGTGCGCACCATTACGTGGTGGATGGGCAGGCCTTTCATGTCCGGGAAAATCATGAGCGTCTCCTTTCGCCGCAAAAGGGTTGAAGTCGTGGCGACTCAGGGGCCGTTTTCTACATCAAAGTAGCCTACTTGGCGACTTTGAAACAATTTCGATCGTTAACCAGGGCGGCTGACACAAAAACGGCCATCCGCGGATGGCCGTTTCAATGTGCCTTGAAGGGGCGGCACGTCAGGACTTGTCGACCGCTTTCTTGACCGCGTCCTTGGCTTTACCCACCGCTTGCTGGGCTTCGCCTTTCTTTTCCTGAATCTTGCCTTCGGTTTGCAGTTTGGTGTTGTCAGTGGCTTTGCCGACGCCTTGCTTGACGTTGCCAGCCGCTTCGTTTGCCATGCCTTTAACTTTATCGCCAGTGCTGCTCATGGTGTTTCTCCTGTGAACAATTCAACGGGGAAAGTCGTTACAGAAAGATTGACCGGCGGCGTTTGCGGGGAGTTTCATTTATTTTCACAGCGACATTTCATCGCCATGCGCAGGTTGGGCTTTATGTTTGCCGTGCAACCCCCGAGAATGCGCAACGTATTCAGGCCATGGCGCTGAAGATCCAATCCCGTAGGAATGTTATGAAACTCGATAAAAAGCAGGCCATTGCCCGCAGAAACCAGGAACTCGGCGGTGCTGTGCTTGGCGTCAACAACTGCCATTTCACCGAATTGAACCGCAACCGCAACATCTGGTGGTTCGACATCCCGGTAGCACGCCTGGCCGTGGGTCAGTACGAGTGGGTTCACCTGCTGATGCACACGCCGGACACCGACGAGCTGCTGCACCTGAAAGTGCCGACGGTGTTCCTGCGGGAAAAACTTGAAGGCCTGGTGGTGCGCAACGAAGGCAAACGCAAAGCGGCCCTGAGCCTGGAACTGAGTGCCGACAAGGACTCGTACCTGCAGGACATGCGCCCGACGGGTACCAACGTCAATTTCGCGCCGTTTCGCCTGTAACAGCAAAAGCTAAAAGCTTCGCGAGCAAGCCCGCTCCCACAGGGGAACGCATTCCAATTGTGGGAGCGGGCTTGCTCGCGAAGACGGCCTGACAGGCGCTGCAAGGCCCCAGGCCCACAACAAAAAGCCCCGCGTCTGCGGGGCTTTTGTGTTTCAGGCGGGGCTTACTTCTTCACGCCCAGCTTCTTCAGCTCTTCGTCGCGCAGTTCGCGGCGCAGGATCTTGCCGACGTTGGTGGTCGGCAGCGCATCGCGAAACTCCACGGAGCGCGGGACCTTGTAGCCGGTGACGTTGGCGCGCATGTGCTCCATCACCTGTTCCTTGGTCAGGGTCACGCCCGGTTTGGCGACGATGAAGATCTTGATCGCCTCGCCCGACTTCTCGTCCGGCACGCCGATGGCCGCGCATTGCAGCACGCCCGGCAGGGTTGCGAGCACGTCTTCCAGTTCGTTCGGGTACACGTTGAAACCGGAGACCAGGATCATGTCTTTCTTGCGATCGACAATACGCATGTAGCCATCCGGCTGGATCAGCGCGATGTCACCGGTCTTCAACCAGCCTTCGCTGTCGAGCATTTCATCGGTGGCGTCCTGGCGCTGCCAGTAGCCCTTCATGACTTGCGGACCTTTCACACACAGCTCACCGATTTCGCCCAGCGGCTGCTCGACACCGGCATCGTCGATGACTTTACACAGGGTCGACGGCACCGGAATGCCGATGGTGCCGACCTGGATGTGCTGGATCGGGTTGACCGTGGCCACCGGGCTGGTTTCGGTCATGCCGTAACCTTCGCAGATGGCGCAACCGGTGACCGCTTTCCAGCGCTCGGCCGCGGCCAATTGCAGGGCCATGCCGCCGGACAGGGTGACTTTCAGCGCCGAGAAATCCAGCTTGCGGAACGCTTCGTTGTTGCACAACGCCACGAACAAAGTGTTCAGGCCAACGAAACCGCTGAACTTCCACTTCGACAGTTCCTTGACCATCGCGGTCAAGTCCCGCGGGTTGCTGATCAGGATGTTGTGGTTGCCGATCAGCATCATCGCCATGCAATGAAAGGTGAAGGCATAGATGTGGTACAGCGGCAGCGGCGTGATCAGGATCTCGCAACCTTCATTGAGGTTGGAGCCCATCAGCGCCTTGCATTGCAGCATGTTCGCCACGAGGTTGCGGTGAGTCAGCATCGCGCCCTTGGCCACGCCGGTGGTGCCCCCGGTGTATTGCAACACCGCGACATCGCCGCTGTCCGGGTTGGCTTCCGCCACTGGCTGGCCGTGGCCCTTGCTCAGCACGTCGTTGAACTTGATGGCCTTGGGCAAGTGATACGCCGGGACCATCTTCTTCACGTACTTGATGACGCTGTTGATCAGCAGGCGCTTGAGCGGCGGCAGCAGGTCGGCCACTTCGGTGACGATGACGTGCTTGACGCCGGTTTTCGGCACGACGGTCTGGGCCAGGTGCGCCATGTTGGCCAGGCAGACCAGGGCTTTGGCACCGGAGTCGTTGAATTGGTGTTCCATCTCCCGCGCGGTGTACAGCGGGTTGGTATTGACCACGATCAGCCCGGCGCGGATCGCACCGAAGACGGCTACCGGGTACTGCAACACGTTAGGCAACTGCACGGCGATTCGATCACCGGGCTGCAAGTCGGTATGCTGCTGCAGGTAAGCGGCAAAGGCACCGGACAATTCGTACAGTTCACCGTAGGTGATTGTCTTGCCCAGGTTGCTGAATGCCGGTTTGTTAGCGAAGCGTTGGCAGGACTGCTTCAACACTGCCTGAATATTCGGATACTCGTCTGGATTGATGTCGGCAGCAATCCCGGCAGGGTACTTATCCTTCCAAAAGTCTTCGATCATGGAAGCCCACTCCTCAGCAACGCGAATTCATCACCGCATTTGATGCGATTATTATTGGTGTGTGTTTTTTATTGGTGAGTCTGGCTTTTATATAGGCCGAGAAGTCACAAAAGCGCGCCGAGAGTAGCAGCTTTGCCAAGGGCCGACTAGAGCCAAAAGCAGCCTCTACAGTCACATAAATGACTCAAGAATAACCGGCAGTCATTTTAGAGCAAAGATTCTATAGCTTTGACAAACCCTCTGAAAACAGGGGTTCCAGAGCCCTCAGATACCAATGTGGGAGCGGGCTTGCTCGCGAAGAGGTCAGTCCATTCAACCTGCATGTTGACTGACACGACGTCTTCGCGAGCAAGCCCGCTCCCACATGGATTACCGGTTAAGCGATATCCCGCAACTCCCGCCGCAGAATCTTGCCCACCGGCGTCATCGGCAACGACTCGCGCAACACAATGTGCTTGGGCACTTTGTACGCGGTGAAGTTTTCCTTGCAGTACGCCTTCAACTCTTCAAGGCTGACCCCGGATTCCCGGGCAACGACAAACAACTTCACCGCCTCCCCCGAACGTTCGTCCGGCACGCCGATCACCGCGCAATTGGCGACTTTCGGGTGGGCCATCACCACGTCTTCGATTTCGTTCGGGTACACGTTGAAGCCCGAGACAATGATCATGTCTTTCTTGCGATCGACGATGCGCACGAAACCGTCCGGATCGATGACCCCAATATCGCCGGACTTGAACCAGCCCTCGGCATCCAGCACTTCGGCGGTGGCCTCGGGTTTGTTCCAGTAGCCCTTCATGATCTGCGGGCCCTTGATGCACAACTCGCCGCGCTCGCCCAACGGCTGCTCGACGCCTTCGTCATTGATGATCTTCAGCGCGGTGCCCGGCACCGGCAGGCCGACCGTGCCGATTCGCGATTTGTCGCCATACGGATTGGTGCAGGCCACCGGCGAGGTTTCGGTCAGTCCGTAGCCTTCGGTGATGCGGCAACCGGTAAGCTGTTCCCAGCGTTCGGCGGTGGCCTTGACCAGTGCGGTGCCGCCGGAGTTGGTGAGCTTGAGGCTGGAGAAATCCAGGGTCTTGAAATCCGGGTGATCCATCAGCGCGACGAACAGCGTGTTCAGCCCCAGCAACGCCGAAAAGCGCCAGTTCTTCAGCTCCTTGATAAAGCCCTTGATGTCGCGTGGATTGGTGATCAATACGTTGTGGTTGCCGGTCACCATCATGCACATGCAGTTCGCCGTGAAGGCATAGATATGGTACAGCGGCAGCGGCGCGACCATCACTTCCTGGCCCTCGCGCAACAGCGGCTGGCCGTCGCTGCCGAACTGGCCCAGACAGGCCCGCGCCTGCTGCATGTTCGCCACCAGGTTGCCGTGGGTCAGCATCGCGCCCTTGGCCAGGCCCGTGGTGCCGCCGGTGTATTGCAGCACCGCGATGTCGTCGAGGCCGACCTTCAGCGGCTTGATGCCCAGGCCCCGGCCCAGGCGCAGCGCGCTCTTGAAGGAAACGGCCTGGGGCAAGGCATAGTCCGGGACCATTTTCTTGACCTTGCTCACCATCGTGTTGACCAGCCAGCCCTTGGCGGCGGGCATCAGGTCGCCCATCTTCGCTTCGATCAGGTACTGGATGTCGGTGTCGGCCAGGACTTCCTGGACCTTGGCCCCGAACATGTTCAGGTACACCAGCGCCCGGGCGCCGGAATCCTTGAACTGATGACGCATCTCCCGCGGGGTGTACAGCGGGTTGGTGTTGACCACGATCAGCCCGGCGCGCAACGCACCAAACACGGCAATCGGATAATGCAGGACGTTGGGCATCTGCACCGCGATGCGATCCCCCGGCGCAAGATCGGTGTGGGCTTGCAGGTAACCGGCGAACGCGGCGCTGTAGCGTTCCAGCTCGGCGTAGGTCAGGGTCACGCCCATGTTGCTGAAGGCTGGGCGATCCGCGAATTTCTTGCAGGAACGCTCGAACACCTCGATCACCGACTTATAGACCCCAAGATCAATGTCCAGGGGCACGCCGGCCGGGCGTTTGTCATTCCAGAAATCAGGTTGCATTGTTCTTGTCCTCTTTACCTGAATCACCTTGGCCGCTGTTCTGTCATTCCGGAGAAACAAAAAGCAAAAAGCGGAGCTTCACGGACACTAGCAGCTATGGCGAATCAGGCAAATACAGCCAACACCGTCATAGATCGTGTGAATCTTCCTAGGGTGGCGTGGGCTGATCAGACGGCAAGCGTGGGATGCGCTATACAATGCAACCACATCGTGCAAAGGAATCGCCATGATCCACGACACCTTCTGGCTGACCGCGAGTGATCACAGCCGCCTCTTCGTTAACCAATGGCTGCCCGACTCGCCGTTGAAAGCGGTGATTCTGCTGGCCCATGGCATGGCCGAGCACAGCGGTCGCTATGCCCGGCTCGCGGAAAAACTCTGCGCGCAAGGCTACGGCGTGTATGCGCCAGACCTGCGCGGACATGGCAAAACTGCCGAAAACGGCACCCTCGGGCATTTCGCCGATGACGATGGCTGGTGCAAGGTGGTCGGCGACCTCGCCAGCCTCAACCAGCACATCGGCCAGCAACACCCCGGCGTACCGATCGTGCTGCTTGGTCACAGCATGGGCAGCTACATCGCCCAGGCCTACCTGCTGCACCACAGCGCCAGCCTGCACGGGGCGATTCTCAGCGGCTCGAACTTCCAGCCAGTAGCGCTTTACCGCGCAGCGCGGCAGATTGCCCGGCTCGAACGACTGCGCCAGGGACCGAAGGGGCGCAGCGCGCTGATCGAGTTCCTGTCCTTCGGCTCGTTCAACAAAAAATTCAAACCGGTGCGCACCAAATTTGACTGGCTGAGCCGCGACCCGGCGGAAGTCGATCTGTACGCCAACGACCCGTTTTGTGGCTTTCGCTGCACCAATCAACTGTGGATCGACTTGCTCGGCGGCTTGCAGCAAATCAGCAAAGCGTCCAATCTCGCCCAGGTCGATCCGGGCCTGCCCCTGCTGATAATGGGCGGCGAATGTGATCCGGTGAGTGAAGGCAAGCGTCTGAAAGATCTGGCCCATGCGCTACGAAGCGCCGGCAGCCAGAACCTGCAATTGAATATTTACCCGCAGGCTCGTCACGAACTGTTCAACGAGAGCAACCGCGATGAAGTGACCGCCGACGTTCTGAACTGGATCGCTCAGGCGCTCAGCCACCGCCGCCCGGCCAGAACCGAATAGTTTTTCGAACAGTTTTTTTGTGGATTTTTAAATTCGTCACAGGAATTGAGACAGATGACCCAGGTTACCAACACCCCTTACGAAGCCCTTGAAGTCGGCCAGACCGCCAGTTACAGCAAGACCGTCGAAGAGCGCGACATTCAGTTGTTCGCCGCGATGTCCGGCGACCACAACCCGGTGCACCTGGACGCTGAATTCGCGGCCGGCACCATGTTCAAGGAGCGTATTGCCCACGGTATGTTCAGCGGCGCGCTGATCAGTGCCGCCGTGGCGTGCGAGTTGCCTGGGCCGGGGACAATCTATATCGGTCAGCAGATGAGCTTCCAGAAACCGGTGAAAATCGGCGACACCCTGACCGTGCGTCTGGAAATTCTCGAAAAGCTGCCGAAGTTTCGCGTGCGGATTGCCACTCGCGTATTCAACCAGCGCGATGAGTTGGTAGTGGATGGCGAGGCGGAGATTCTGGCGCCGCGTAAGCAACAGACCGTGACGTTGCCGGTGTTGCCGGCGATCAGTATTGGCTGATTGATAGGTGGGGTGTCAGTTAGAACCACCCCCTCACCCCAGCCCTCTCCCCAGCGGGGAGAGGGGAAAGGGAGCCGATCGAGGGCTTTTCAAATTTGTGTTCGGCTCGGACTTTCAGGTCGATGTAATTCGAATAAGCAACTCGGTCAATCCCCTCTCCCCAGCGGGGAGAGAGGAAAGGGAGCCGATCGAGGGCTTTTCAAATTTGTGTTCGACTCGGACTTTCAGGTCGATGTAATTCGAATAAGCAACTCGGTCAATCCCCTCTCCCCAGCGGGGAGAGGGGAAAGGGAGCCGATCGAGGGCTTTTCAAATTTGTGTTCGGCTCGGACTTTCAGGTCGATGTAATTCGAATAAGCAACTCGGTCAATCCCCTCTCCCCAGCGGGGAGAGGGGAAAGGGAGCCGATCGAGGGCTTTTCAAATTTGTGTTCGACTCGGACTTTCAGGTCGATGTAATTCGAATAAACAACTCGGTCAGTCCCTTCTCCCCCCTGGGGAGAGGGTTAGGGTGAGGGGTGGCTCCAAAGCCGAACACCAATCCCCGGACCACCCGTGTGCCGCCATTCACCGGGCACAAAAAAACGCCAGTCTGACTGGCGTTTTTTATGACAGCGACAAACGCTTAAGAACGAGCACGCGCCTGGTTACGCAGGGCTTTTACCTGGTCGTGGTTGCGTTGCACACCATGGTATTGGCGTTCAACCAGGTCACGAATGCCCACCAGGTTGTGCTTGTTGATTTTTTCCAGCGCTTCCTTGTACGCCTTCAACGCGTGGTCTTCACCGCGTTCAGCTTCGTTCAGCACGGCTTCTTCATCCTTGCCGGTGAACATCGCTTTCACATCAACCCAACGACGATGCAGATCGCCGCTGACGCTGGTGGAGGTTTCCGGATCGCCGCCCAGGGAACGAACCGCAGACTGAAGTTCAGCAGCGGCGGTGGCGCAATCGGCAGAACGGGTGACAAACAGGGTTTTCAGTTCTGGATGCTTGATGTCTTCAGCGCAAGTCTTGAACCCTTCCTGACCGTCTTTGCTGGTTTCGATCAGGTCGTTGAGTACAGAGATGGCTTCTTTATTCACGTCGGTCATTTTCAATTCCTCGCGGGTTGATGAAAGATGCAATAGCTATTGCAGCCTGCATGCCAGCTTTTAATTGAGTATTTATTCCTTATTTTTCAACAAGTTATTTTTAACACCCCTATCTGTATCCGCTTTATTTGCATGATCTGTCATTTGGCCTGCATGCAGAATGCCTGTATTTTCGAGGCTGTTTGAATCAAGACGACTGATTGATGAATCCAGAAAAGCTCGAACTGCTGATTACCCGCGAAATGCCCTTCGGCAAATACAAGGGCCGCATCATTGCCGACCTGCCCGGCCAGTACCTGAACTGGTTCGCCCGGGAAGGTTTCCCCCACGGTGAACTGGGCGGTTTGCTCGCGCTGATGCAGGAAATCGACCACAACGGTTTATCGGAACTGCTCGAACCGCTGCGCGCCAAACATGGCAAGCCTGCGCCCCGCCACTGAATTGACTGAGTAGCCCATGCCCGAAAACACCCGCCGCGCCCGTGATGAAGCCTTCTGGCAAACCTTTGCCGACCGTTACGCTGTCGAACCTGGCCCCATCAATCTGGAGAACGGTTACTTCGGGCGCATGTCGCGCACGGTGGTCGAGGAATACCAGCGCAATATCGAGCTGATCAACCGCAGCAACTCGGTCCATGTGCGCCAACGCTTCGAGCAGGTCGAAAGCCTGGATATTCGCGCGCAGCTCGCCGAGCTGATGGGCGTGCGTGCGCACTCCGTCGCCCTCACCCGCAACGCCTCGGACGGCCTGCAATCGCTGATCCGCAACTACAACCGCTTGCAGCCCGGCGATCAGGTGCTGCTGTGCGATCTGGAGTACGACACGGTCAAGGGCGCCATGCGCTGGCTGGCGCGCCATCGCGGCGTGGAAGTGATCGAGATCGATCACCAGCACCCGGCCACCTATGACAGTTTGCTGGCCACCTACCGCGAAGCTTTCGTGCGTTATCCACGCCTCAAGCTGATGGCCCTGACCCATGTCACCCACCGCTCGGGCCTGGTGATGCCGGTGCAGGCCATTGCCACGCTCGCCAAGGAACACGGCGTCGATGTGATCCTCGACGGCGCCCATGCCCTGGGCCAGATCGACTTCAATCTGGAGGCATTGGGCATCGCTTTTGCCGGGTACAACCTGCACAAATGGATCGGCGCACCGCTGACCCTGGGGTTCATTTACATCGCGCCCCAGCGTCTGACCGATATCGACCCGGACATGGGCGAGATGCACTTCCCGATCAACGATATCCGCTCCCGCACGCCCTACAGTACGCCGAACATTCCGGCGTTGATGACCTTGCCGCTCGTGTTCGAGGAACATCAATCCATGGGCGGTTCCGCCGCCAAGGGCGCACGGCTCGACTACCTGCGCAACCGCTGGGTCAGCGCCGTACGCGACCTGCCGGGCATCGAAATCATGACCCCCGACGATCCCCGTCTGTATTGCGGCATCACCTCGATGCGCTTTACCCGTCACGCGAATCAACAAACGATGGTCGAGCGGCTGCTCAACGACTACAACCTGTTCACCGTGGCCCGCAGCGGTGCGGCGTTCGGGCCATGTATCCGCATTACGCCGGGGTTGACCACCACCGCAGCAGACATGGACCGGCTGGTCCGGGCGCTGACCGAACTGCGCTGAAACCAGCGCTCACACCGTGTACTTGTCGAAGTCCTCGGGTTTGATCTGGGTCGACACCGCAAAGGTGTCGATGCCGATGGTCATGTGCCCGAAGAAGCCGTCATCCGCGGTGTCGCGACCGATGTGGTGAACCGTCAGGGTCGAGGCTTCACCGCCCATGTTTGTGTAGTAATGGTCTTGATCATTACTCTGCGGCGACACGGCGCGACCCTGGTATTCCCTGGCGCTCAGCACCGACCGGGAGGCGACCTCGGGGAAATACAGCTGACCGACCCAGGCGACATGTCGCTCCTCCAGATAATTGTTGCCTCCGGTGATGCGTACCGCCACATGGACGTGCAGCGCACGTCCGGCATAAAACCCCGGATAGATCGTGGTAAACCGCACCACACCCTTGTTGTCGCTGAATTGCCCGCCGCGCAGATAAGTGTCGTCATCGGTGCGCGCAATCGCGCCAATGTCACCGACAGCGACTTCAAGATCCGGGTTGATCCGGCTCCAGCCCGAATACGCGCCCCGGGCGTTGCAATGCCAGATATCCACCAGCGCGCCGCTCACCGGTTCGCCGGTCATGGCATCGACAATCGTCAGCCGCAGCACCAGGGGAATGCCGTCCTGGCCTTCGCTGATGTTGCGTCGGATGAGTTTCGGGTTGCGGAAATAAGGGCCGGCGATTTGTTCCGGGGAGAGCAGGCATATCGTTTCGGGGGGAGTAGCAGAGGTGTAATCCATGAGGTTCTCTCTTCCATAAGATGCTTCAAGGATAGAGAGAGAAGCCGGGCGGGATGCGGTAACTATGTATCGGCAAATGTTTTTGTGTAGAAGCGAAGCTTGCTCGCGATGAACGATAACGCAGTTAATCGTTGCACCGCGATGCTGCCATCGCGAGCAAGCTTTGCCCCTACAGGGGGATTTTTTGCAGGCAAAAAAAAACGGTGCACCGACCAAGCGCACCGTAAAGCCGTAGAACACACAACGAAGTGTTTGGTAAAAGTCGATCAGTCCAGCAGCGCCAAAGCCTCGGCGGTGCATTCCTGAATGCGGGCCCAGTCGCCGTTCTTGATCCACTCCGGATCAAGCATCCAGCTACCGCCCACGCACATCACGTTTTTCAACGCCATGTAGCTCTTGATATTGGCCGGGCTCACGCCGCCAGTCGGGCAGAATTTGACTTCGCCGAACGGACCGCCAAGGGCCTTGATCGCCGCAACGCCGCCGCTGACTTCCGCCGGGAACAGCTTGAAGCGGCGATAGCCAAGGCCATAGCCTTCCATGATGCCGGAGGCGTTGCTGATGCCGGGCAACAGCGGGATCGGGCTGTCGACACTGGCTTCGAGCAGGTCACGGGTAATGCCCGGGGTGACGATGAACTGCGAACCGGCGCGCTCGGCGGCGGCGAGCATGCTGCGATCGAGCACAGTGCCGGCACCGGTCACCAGTTCCGGACGCTGCTCGCGCAGGATCTGGATGGCTTTAAGGCCGAACTGCGAACGCAGGGTCACTTCCAGGGCGGTCAGGCCACCGGCGGCCAGGGCGTCGGCCAGTGGCAGCACGTCCTGTTCGCGAGCGATGGTGATCACCGGCAAAATCCGCGCCTTGGCGCAGAGGCTGTCGATCAGGGCAACTTTGTCCGCCATGGAAACGGTCGGGGATGTGTTTGTCATAGCGGCTGATCCTTGGCTCATGGGCACCAGTAAATCTCTAACGTAGGTTGCAGAAACGCGCGAATCGGCATGGCGGCGACATCGTCACCGGCCAATGCGGCACTCAAAGTGGTCAGCTTGGACTGACCGGAAATCGATAGAACGGTGGTCGCGGCCGACGCCAGCAGCGCGCGGCTCATGGTCAGGCGCTGATGCGGCACGGTCGGCGCCAGCATCGGGTAGCAACGGCGTGTGCCGTCGGCTTTCAAGGCGTCGGCCAGGTTCGGGCTGTTGGGGAACAGCGAGGCGGTGTGACCGTCATCGCCCATGCCCAGGATCAGCACGTCGATCGGTGGCAATTCCGCGAGCAAACGGTCGGCTTGCTCCGCTGCCAGCTCAAGGTTGGCGGTGGCGCTGTACAAACTCAGGAACTGAGCCTTGGCCGCCGGACCTTGCAGCAGATAACGCTTGAGCAGACCGGCATTGCTGTCGGTGTGTTCCACCGGCACCCAGCGCTCGTCGGCCAGGGTCACGACGACCTTGGACCAGTCCAGCGTCTGCTTGGCCAAGTGCTGGAAGAACGCCACCGGGCTGCGACCACCGGAGACCACCAGGGTCGCGGTGCCGCGTGCGTCGATCGCCTCGCTCAGTTGCTTGGCCACATTCAGCGCCAGGCCTTCAGCCAATAGCACCGGGCTCTTGAACTCATGGGCGTTGACGCCCTGAGGCAGTTTCAATTCAGATATCGCCATACCACGACCTCCCGTCCCGCGTGATCAGTGCAATGGAGCTCATCGGTCCCCAGGACCCCGCCGCGTACGGCTTGGGCGCATCGCCGGATTTTTTCCACCCGGCGATCAACTGGTCACACCACTTCCACGCGGCTTCGATTTCATCTTTACGGACAAACAGGTTCTGATTGCCGCGCATCACTTCCAGCAACAACCGCTCGTAGGCATCGGGAATCCGCGCGCTACGCCAGGTGTCGGAAAAATTCAGCTGCAACGGACCGCTGCGCAGCTGCATGCCCTTGTCCAGGCCTTGTTCTTTGGTCATCACACGCAGGGAGATGCCTTCGTCCGGTTGCAGGCGGATAATCAGCTTGTTGCTGATTTGCAGGCGCTGCTCCGGCGCGAAAATGTAGTGCGACGGCTCCTTGAAGTGGATGACGATCTGCGACAGCTTCTGCGGCATGCGCTTACCGGTTCGCAGGTAAAACGGCACACCGGCCCAGCGCCAGTTGCGGATGTCGGCACGCAGGGCGACGAAGGTTTCGGTGTCGCTCTGGGTGTTGGAATTCGGCTCTTCCAGGTAGCCCGGCACCGGTTTGCCTTCGCTGTAACCGGCGATGTACTGGCCGCGTACAACCTGAGTGGTCAGGCCTTCCGGGCTGATCGGCGCGAGGGCCTTGAGCACTTTGACTTTCTCGTCACGGATGCTGTCGGCGGACAGGTCGGCCGGCGGGTCCATGGCGATCAGGCAGAGCAGTTGCAGCAGGTGATTCTGGATCATGTCCCGCAACTGGCCGGCCTTGTCGAAGTAACCCCAGCGGCCTTCGATCCCGACTTTCTCGGCCACGGTAATTTCGACGTGGGAGATGTAATTCTGGTTCCACTGGGTTTCGAACAGGCTGTTGGCGAAACGCAGGGCAATCAGGTTCTGGACGGTTTCTTTGCCCAGGTAGTGGTCGATGCGGTAGGTGCGGTTCTCCGGGAAGAACTGCGCCACGGCGTCGTTGACCTTGCGCGAGGATTCCAGGTCCGAACCGATGGGTTTTTCCAGGACCACGCGGGTGTTTTCCGCCAGACCGACCTTCGACAGGTTCTCGCAGATCGCGCCGTAAACCGCTGCCGGCGTGGCGAAGTAGGCAATTACACGCTGGACGCTGCCGGCCTGTTCGGCCAGGGCGACGTAGTCTTCAGACTTGAGGAAGTCGACGTGCAGGTAGCTCAAACGAGCGAGGAAGCGTTCGACCACAGCTTCGTCCAGCTCTTTGGCATCGACGTAGCGGCGCAATTCCGAGGCGATGAACGCCAGGTGCTGTTGCTCGCTGCCGGGTTCACGGGCCAGGGCGATGATGCGCGAGTCCTCGTGCAACAGGCCGGCGCCGTCCAGTTGATAGAGGGCAGGAAACAGTTTGCGCAAGGCCAGGTCGCCGAGGGCGCCGAACAAGGCAAAGGTGCACGGTTCAACCGTAATCGAAGGCATGATGTTTGTTCTTTTATCAAGTTAAGCTACAAATACCTTTTTTCAAGGCATCACTCAAGGGAAAATGTAGTAATAACCACAACATTTTCGCAAAATACAGATTCCGAGTGGTGGTCGGTCGGAGCCATCAGTAGGATAGGCCACCGTGACGGGCCGCATCAAAGGCCCTTTTTGCATAGCAGAGCGCGTCTTTGCGCTGCTGACTCAAGGAACATCTATGGACCGCGTGCGAAATTTACTGGAACAAATCCAGAATCGCCTTGAAGACCTGAACAAGGCCGAACGCAAAGTCGCCGAAGTGATCCTGCTCAACCCACAGCAGGCCACCCGGTTCAGCATCGCCGCCCTCGCCCAGGCCTCCAAGGTCAGCGAGCCGACGGTCAACCGTTTCTGCCGTTCATTCGGTGTCAGCGGTTACCCCGAACTCAAACTGCAACTGGCCCAGAGTCTGGCCAGTGGCGCGGCGTATGTCAGCCGTGCGGTGGAGGCCGATGACAATCCGGAAGCCTACACCCAGAAGATCTTCGGCAGTGCCATCGCGTCCCTGGACAGCGCTTGCCAGGCACTGGACCCGAATTTGATCAGCCGCGCCGTCGATCTGTTGATCCAGGCCCGGCAGATTCACTTCTTCGGCCTCGGCGCCTCGGCGCCGGTGGCGCTGGATGCGCAGCACAAGTTCTTCCGTTTCAACCTGGCGGTCACCGCCCACGCCGACGTGCTGATGCAGCGCATGATTGCCTCGGTGGCGCACACCGGTGAGTTGTTCGTGATCATTTCCTACACCGGCCGCACCCGCGAACTGGTGGAAGTGGCGCGCATCGCCCGGGAGAACGGCGCTTCGGTGCTGGGTTTGACCGCCGAGAATTCGCCACTGGCCAAGGCCAGTACGTTGAGCCTGAACATTCCGCTGCCGGAAGACACCGACATCTATATGCCGATGACTTCGCGGATTATTCAGTTGACGGTGCTGGATGTATTGGCGACGGGCATGACCTTGCGTCGCGGGGTGGATTTCCAGCCGCATTTGCGCAAGATCAAAGAGAGCTTGAATGCGAGCCGGTATCCGGTGGGTGACGAGTTTAATTAGGGCGCCTCGCCCGGAAAAGATCGCAGCCTCGTTTCACTCGACAGCTCCTACAGGTGTACGCCGATACATTGTTGGAGCTGCCGAAGGCTGCGATCTTTTGATCTTTCTTACACCCCAACCCGCGCCTGCAAACTCAAATGCGCCCTCTCCCCCGGCGCCAGACTCAAACTGTCGGTGCCGCCGCTCGCCGCTTCCACGCAGACAAACTCCAACACCTCATTCCAGCTCACCCCCAACAACGGCCGTGACCCCGGATGCCAGACCACCGTGTCGGCATCGTCGCCGGTATCGATGCACAATTCCCGCTGCCAGGCGTGGTCCTTGAGCTGCAATTCGCCGTCATGCTGGAACACCCGCTGACAGCCGCCATCGACCCGCAGCTCGCCTTCCTGCTGGCACACCTGACGACTCAACTGATCGTAACCTTGCGCACCGTCGAGCCCAGACAGCGCTATCTCACTGACGTCACCAATACGCCAATAGGCATGCAACGCCTGGCTCAATTGGCACGGTAAGGTGTCTTGATGCTCGGTGCTCAGGCGCAAATCCATGCGCTCGCCCAAGTGTGCGTGCAGGTCAACGGTCCAGTCACACAGCTGCAATTGCCAGTGCAAGCGCACGCCATCGTCGTCAGTGCTGCTGTCGAGCAACTTCCAGTCGAGCAGTCGCGCCCAGCCATGGGACGGCCAGGCGTTTTCGCTCGGATGCCGGCCAAACCACGGCCAGCACACCGGCACGCCGCCACGAATGGCCCCCACGTGCGGCCACTTCGCCGCGCACCACAACCAGGGCTTCTGCCCCGCTGGCTGAAAGTGCAACAACTGCGCGCCCTGGCGACTGAACACCGCTTGGCACAGCGGATGATCGATCACCAGCACGTCGCGCATCTGATAGCGCTCCCACGCAAACACCGGACGTTCGCGCAAGGATTTGAAGAAGCGTTGTAGCGGATGCTCATGCATGTGCCACGGTCCTGAAAATCATCTGTTGCCCGGGGTGCGCCGCCCCCAAAAAAAAGCGGATAGCCTTGGCCATCCGCAAATATGCGCACATAGAGAGGAGCTTATCGCAACAACGTTAGAACACCGACTGAATTTTCAGACCGGCCACCAGCGCGTTGTCGACTTCATCCACACCGCCCGGGTGAGTGATGTATTGCAGGTTAGGACGCACGGTCAGCCAGTTGGTGACGTGGAAGCCGTAGTTGATTTCGTAGTTGTACTCGGTGCTACGCAGTGGTGCGAACAGTGGATCTTCGTAGTCGCTGACACCATTGGAAGCATTGATCAGCTCGGCGTTTTTCTTCACGTCATCGTTGACGTGGATACGGGCGGCGCCGATACCGATGTCATCCTTCGGACGGGCATCAAACGGACCTTTGTAGACAAACATCAGCGACTGATAGTTGTCGACGAAGTTGGTGTCCTTGTCGTGGAACGTGGCGTTGGCGGCAACGTTCAGACCGCGGGACGCGTCACCGTTGTGGGTAGTGAGTTGTTGCTGTGCCACAAACCAGTAGCCGTGTTTGCTGTCATGGCTGCGGTAAGCGTTGCCGCTGGTTGCCGCATCATTGCCGTTGTCGTCTTTAAGAACGTCATCAGCCTTGGCCGTGCTCTTGTAGTAACCGACACGGTATTCGCCCGGCAGGTTGTTAGGGTTAGGCAACCAGACCAACTCGACCGGTATGACGGTGCCCGCCGTACCACTGCCGCTGAGCTTGAAGCCGTTACCGTGTTCCAGTTGCGACGGGTTCTGGTTGTACGCGCCGATCTGCGCATAGAACTCAGGCGAGATGTTGTACTTCACGCGCACAGCGGCCTGACTGACTGGCCAGTTGTACCAGATACCGGTAGCCCAGTTACCCGCTTGTGAACCGCAGAACGCCAGGTTCTGGAACTCGCACGGGAAGGTGTTGAAGTCTTCGCCTTCACCGAAGTAACCGGCCTTGACGTCCAGTTTGCCGTCGAGGAACTGGTGCTTGATCCACAACTGGGTCAGACGGACCATGTGGCCACGACCGTAGACTTCTTGTGAAGAACTCAAGGTGCCGGCACGCGGGTCGCCGACACGGTCGTTGGAAATGTTCTGACCGTTACGGTTGGTCAGCTGGATCTTGGCCTGGGTGTTATCCCAGCCCCACAGCTTTTGCAGGTCCAGCGCCACGCCCAGACCGAACTGGTCGGCGTAACGTGCAGTCTTGTCGTTGTTGTAGCCACCGTGAAGGTTGCCGCCTACTTCACCGACATAGTCCATCTTGATGTCGATACCCTGCTCGATCAGCTTGGTCCGCTCGCCGCCCCAATCACCGGTCATCCACTGGGAGTCGGCGCTGAACGCGTCAGCCGCATGAACGCTACCGGCCATCGTCATCACCGCAACAGCTGACAATTGGCAGATAAGCTGAGCGTTGTTCTTCTTCTTCATCCCTACATCCTCGTTTTATTGTTATTAACTGTTTTTATCTAACGCGGTTTACATCGATTGCGACGAATGTCCCCATCCGCCGCGTATTTCCCCTTGTGGGAGCGGGCTTGCTCGCGAAGAGGCCGGAACATCCAGCATCTATGGCGACTGACCCACCACATTCGCGAGCAAGCCCGCTCCCACAATTAATCTTTACCGACCTTTGAATTGCGCGATGTTACCGACTGATGCTTCGGCTTTCGGCTCGCCCGCAACCCCCAAACGCTCCCCGGTCTTGGCATCGAACAGCAGCACTTTCGACGGATCGAATTGCAGGGTCAGGGTTTCGCCCACGCCCGGTGCAACGTCCGGCGCCAAACGGCAGCAGACTTTGGTTTCATTCAGGTTGACGAACACCAGGGTGTCGGGACCGGTCGGTTCGGTGACCTGGACTTCGGCGCGGATGGTCGGCAAACCATTCGGCTCGCCGTTCGCGAGTACGATCTGTTCCGGGCGCAGGCCGAGGATCACTTCGCGATCTTCCAGACCGGCGTCCTGCATGCCCATTGGCAATTCGCAACGGGCCTGGCCGCTGTCGAGCAGCGCCACCAGACGCCCGTCCTTGCGCTGCAAGCGCAGCGGGATGAAGTTCATCGGCGGCGAACCGATGAAACTCGCCACGAACAGGTTGGCCGGGTTGGTGTAGATGTCTTTCGGCGTGCCGAACTGCTGAATGATCCCGTCCTTCATCACCGCCACTTTGTCGCCCAGGGTCATTGCTTCGATCTGGTCGTGGGTCACGTAGACCGTGGTGGTTTTCAGGCGCTGGTGCATCAGTTTCATTTCGGTACGCATCTCGACCCGCAGCTTGGCGTCGAGGTTGGACAGCGGTTCGTCGAACAGATAAATCTTCGGCCGACGCGCCAGGGCACGGCCCATGGCCACACGCTGTTGCTGACCACCGGAGAGCTGGCCGGGTTTGCGGTTGAGCAGGTGTTCGATCTGCAGCAGCTTGGCCACCCGCGCCACTTCCGTTTCGATATCGGCGGCAGGCATTTTGCGGATCTTCAAGCCGAAGGCGATGTTCTCGCGCACGCTCATGGTCGGGTACAGCGCGTAGGACTGGAACACCATGGCGATGTCGCGGTCTTTCGGGCTCATGCCGCTGACGTCCTGGTCACCGATCATGATCGCGCCGCCGGTGATGGTTTCCAGGCCGGCGATGCAGTTCATCAGGGTCGACTTGCCGCAACCCGAAGGGCCGACCAGGATCAGAAACTCACCCGCCTTGATCGACAGATTAATGTTCTTGAGGGTGTCCGGCAGGCCGGGACCGTAGGTCTTGTTTACATTGCGAAGTTCGAGCGTAGCCATGATTACCCCTTGACTGCGCCGGCCGTCAGCCCGCGCACGAAATACTTGCCTGCGACCACATAGACCAGCAGGGTCGGCAGCCCGGCGATCATCGCCGCTGCCATATCAACGTTATATTCCTTGGCCCCGGTGCTGGTGTTGACCAGGTTGTTCAGCGCTACCGTGATCGGTTGCGAATCACCGCTGGAGAACACCACGCCGAACAGGAAGTCGTTCCAGATCTGAGTGAACTGCCAGATCAGGCAGACCATGATGATCGGGGTGGACATCGGCAGGATGATCAAACGGAAGATGGTGAAGAAACCCGCGCCATCGAGCCGCGCGGCTTTCACCAGCGCATCGGGAACGCTGACGTAGTAGTTACGGAAGAACAGCGTGGTGAACGCCAGGCCGTAGACCACGTGCACGAACACCAGCCCGGTGGTGGTGCTGGCCAGGCCCATTTTGCCGAGGGTGAACGAGGCCGGCAGCAGCACGGTCTGGAACGGCAGGAAGCAGCCGAACAGCAGGAGACCGAAGAACAACTGCGAGCCACGGAAGCGCCACATCGACAGCACGTAGCCGTTCAGCGCACCGATGGCGGTGGAGATCAGTACCGCCGGCACGGTGATCTTGATCGAGTTCCAGAAGTACCCGTCCACCGTGCCCCAAGCCTTGACCCAGCCAATGCCGCTGACCACGGTCGGCCAGCTCAGCAGGTTGCCGGAGTTGATGTCTTCCGGGGTCTTGAAACTGGTCAGCAACATGACCACCAGCGGAATCAGGTACAGGAACACCGCGAGGATCAGCACGGCGTAGATCGCGATGCGACTCAGGCTGATGGCGGGTTTGGCAGCGAAACTAGTCATGACGCTTGGTCCTCAGCTCGGAGTACAGGTAAGGCACGATGATTGCGAGAATCGCACCGAGCATCAGAATCGCACTGGCCGAGCCCATGCCCATCTGGCCGCGACTGAAGGTGAAGGAGTACATGAACATCGCAGGCAGGTCGGAGGAATAACCCGGGCCGCCGGCGGTCATTGCCGCGACAAGGTCGAAACTCTTGATCGCGATGTGAGCGAGGATCATCACGGCGCTGAAGAACACCGGGCGCAGGCTCGGCAACACCACTTTGAGGTAGATGCGCGGCATGCTCGCGCCGTCGATCTGGGCGGCACGGATGATCGATTGATCAACGCCACGCAGGCCGGCGAGGAACATCGCCATGATAAAGCCCGAGGCCTGCCAGACCGCCGCGATCACCAGGCAATACACCACGCGATCCGGGTCAATCAGCCAGTCCAGGCGAAAGCCTTCCCAGCCCCAGTCCCGCAACAATTTGTCCAGGCCCATGCCCGGGTTGAGCAGCCATTTCCACGCGGTACCGGTCACGATCATCGAGAGCGCCATCGGGTACAGGTAAATGGTGCGGATGAAACCTTCGCGACGAATGCGCTGGTCAAGAAACACCGCCAGCAGCACACCGATCACCAGAGTGATGCCGATGAACATGCCGCCGAACACGGCCAGGTTCTTGCTCGCTACCCACCAACGGTCGTTGTCGAACAGCCGCTGATATTGCGCCAGGCCTGCCCACTTGTAGCTCGGCAGGAAGGTCGACGTGGTGAACGACAGGACGAACGTCCACAGGATATAGCCATAGAAGCCCACCAGAACGATGAACATGCTCGGCGCCAGCACCAGTTTTGGGAGCCAGCGCTGCAATGCATCGAACGGCGAGGCCTTGCTGAACACAGCAACAGAACTCATGGGAAGATCCCGTACGTAGAAAAAGGATTACAGGCGCATTCCCTGTGTGGGAGCGGGCTTGCTCGCGAAGGCGTCGTGTCAGTTCATAAAGTGTTGCCTGACACTCCGCTTTCGCGAGCAAGCCCGCTCCCACAGGGGGAGCTGCGGCTTTAACAGTTACTTGGCAGACTTGACCGCTGCGCCGAGTTTCTTGGCGGCATCGGCAGGATCAGCTTTCGGATCGTTGATGAAGTTGGTCACGACATCAAAGAACGCGCCTTGTACCGCCAGCGTGGTCGCCATGTTGTGCGCCATGCTCGGTTGCAAGCCGCCGGACTTAGCGTCCGCCAGGAAATCCTTGGCTGCGGTCTGGGCGCAGGAGTCGAAACCGTACTTGCCCATGTCGTTCAGCATGTCGATTCGAACCGGGATCGAACCTTTGTTGATGCTGAAGACTTTCTGGAAGTTCTCACCCAGAACGATCTTGGCGATGTCCTGCTGACCGGCCGCAGTGCCTGCATCTTTCTGCTTGAACACAGCCAGGGAGTCGATGTTGTAGGTGAAGGCCTTGTCGGTGCCCGGGAAGGCTACGCACTGGTAATCCTTGCCGGCGACTTTCTTGGCTGCAGTCCACTCGCTCTTGGCCCAGTCACCCATGATCTGCATGCCGGCCTTGCCGTTGATGACCTTGGCCGCTTCCAGGTTCCAGTCCTGGCCTTTGCCGTCGGCATCCATGTAGGTCGCGACTTTCTTCAGCTCGGTCAGCGACTTGACCATCTCAGGGCCGGTCAGCGCGCCGTTGTCCAGGTCGACCAGGGCTTTTTTGTAGCCGTCAGCGCCCATCACAGAAAGGACCACCGCTTCGAACACGGTGCTGTCCTGCCAAGGCTGGCCGCCGTGAGCGAGCGCGATGAAACCGGCTTTCTTGAGTTTGTCGCCGGCGGCGTAGAATTCTTCAAGGGTGGTCGGCGCTTTTTCGATCCCGGCTTTCTTGAAGACTTCCGGGTTGATCCACAGCCAGTTCACACGGTGAATGTTCACCGGCACGGCCACGTAGTCACCGTCGTACTTCACGGTATCGGAGACTTTCTTGTCGAGCAGGCTGTCCCACTTCTCCGACTTGGCTGTCTCTTTCAAGACGTCGGTGTCGAGCAGACCGGTGGACGCCCATTCCTGGATGTCCGGACCTTTGATCTGCGCTACACCCGGCGGGTTACCGGCAACGGCACGGCTCTTGAGCACGGTCATGGCAGTCGCACCGCCACCACCGGCAACAGCGCCGTCCTTCCAGGTGAAGCCGTCTTTTTCGACTTGGGCCTTGAGCACATCAACAGCGGCTTTTTCGCCACCGGATGTCCACCAGTGAACGACTTCTACCGAACCTTTGGAATCGGCGGCAAGTGCACTGAGGGGGAATGCAGAGATTGGAAGCAATGAGGCAAGAGAAATGACAGTAGCGAGGCGAGAAATCGCATTCATCTAGAATTACCTTTCTTGTTGTTATGCATGCAAGTCTGGTGCTTGCGCTGCATCGGATTTTAAACAGGAGTTATCCCTTCGCAGGTAACGAAGGGACGCTTGAATGTCACCACATGGTTACACAGGAGCGCTCTGGGACAACTGCCCCAAGGCAGTCGCCATGCTCGGCGCCAACGGCAGGCGCGGAATCAGAACGGCTTGCCAGGCGTGATACAGATCCGGTTTACCGGCCCAGATATCAGCACTTGGGCGGTTTTGCGGGTCGAGCTCATGGTGCCAACTGCCATCGCAGCGGTCGATGAAATGACTGTCACAGAATTCCCAGAACAGTCGGTACCAGGTTTCGTATTGCTCATCGCCCGTGCGTTTGAGCAACGCACTGGCGGCGGCGCTGGCTTCGCAATGGGTCCAGTGCAAGCGATGGCGAACCACCGCGCGATTGTCCCAGTCGAGGGTGTAGACAATCCCCGGCGCGCCATCGACATTCCAGCCGTGACGGCAATTGTGGTCGAAGAGTTTTTGCGCGTCGGTCGCCAGCCAGCCCGGCGTAAGCATGCCGGCCTGTACCCGCGCCGCTTCGAGGTGCAGCAACAGCCGCGCCCATTCAAAACCGTGGCCAGGCGTGGTGCCGTAAGGGCGGAAACCGTCAGCCGGATTGTCGTGGTTGTATTCGCGCAGTGGCTGCCAGTCGCGATCGAAATGCTCGACCACCAGGTAATCGTTGGCGGCAGCGTGACCGTGAATCACCCGCTCGACGATGCGTTGAGCGCGGACCAGCCAGCGGTGGTCGTCGGTGACATCCGCCAGCGCAAGGAAAGCTTCGGTGGCGTGCATGTTGCTGTTGGCGCCGCGATAAGCCTCTTCATCGCTCCAGTCGCGATTGAAGGATTCGCGCATGGCGCCCTCCTCCTCGCTCCAGAAATGCGTGTCGATGATGTGAATCGCCTCATCGAGCAAGGCTTGCGCGCCGGGGCGTTGCGCGGCCACTGCGGAACTGGCGGCCAGGGCGACAAAGGCGTGCAGGTAGGCGGCTTTGCCGGTGTTGTCGTCACGATGCTGGGCGGTGGCGAACCAGCCGCCGTGTTTAGCGTCCTTCAACGGACCGTTGAGCGACTTGACGCCGTGATCGATCAGCTCGGCAAACCCTGGCAAGCCTTGGATATGAGCCATGGCGAAGCTGTGGGTCATGCGCGCGGTGTTCATCGTTTCGGCGTGGGCGTTGGCCGGGAGATGGCCCTTTTCATCGAGATTGCCGAAGCCTTCGGGCAGCTTCGAAGCCTTGGCAAACGCCAGCAGGCGCAGGCCTTCGGCAGCGAGCCATTGCTGATGGGCAGGCGCGTTCAGCCAACTGCTGAAGGCGGGTTGGAAGGTGTCCATGGGGTACCTTTTTTGTTGTTATGACTGAGGGCAGTCTAAACAACGGTCGAGGCGCGGCAGGTAACGAAGGGGGCGGGGTTTGTCACTGGATTGTGACAAATGACTTTGGAGTTGTGTTGAATTTCAGAGCCACCCCTCACCCCAGCCCTCTCCCCAGAGGGGAGAGGGGGAAAGGGAGCCGATCTTCATGCTGTTCAAACCTGAGTTCGACTCGAACTTTCAGGTCGATGTAGCTCCAAGAACAACTCGGTCAGTCCCCTCGCCCCTTTGGGGAGAGGGTTAGGGTGAGGGGGGTACTGAAGGCCGAAACTCAATCAATCGAACGAGGAAGCTGCAACGTCACCCGCAACCCACCCTCACGCAAATTCTGCAGACTCACTTCGCCGCCATGGCTATGGGCAATGTTGCGCGCAATCCCCAGCCCCAACCCATAACCCTGCTGCTGCCCGGCCAACCGAAAGTGCGGTTCGAACACCTGCTCCATCCGCTGCTCCGGCACCCCCGGTCCTTCGTCATCCACGTGCAGGATGAACGCACTCTGGTCGTCATCGATATGCAGATGGGCGTTCTGCCCGTACTTCAAGGCGTTGTCGATCAGGTTACCGATGCAGCGCTTGAGCGCCAGCGGCTTGCCCGGATACGCCGCAAATGCCCGGCCCTGCTGAGTCACGCGGCCATTGCCGTTGGGCGCCAGGTACGGTTCCACTAGGCAATCGAGCACGTGGTTGAGGTCCACCGGTTCGATGTTCTCGTGGATATCGGTGTCTTTCACGCATTGCAGCGCGCCTTTGACCAGCAACTCCAGCTCATCCAGATCGCGGCCGAACTTGGCTTGCAGCTTTTCGTCTTCCAGCAATTCGACCCGCAGACGCAAGCGGGTGATCGGCGTGCGCAGGTCGTGAGAAATCGCGCTGAACAACTGGCTGCGTTCGGTCAGGTAACGGCTGATCCGTTCGCGCATCGCGTTGAAGGCACGACCCACTTCGACCACTTCGCTGCCACCGCCCTCGGGCACCGGCTCGACTTCGGCACCGAGGGACATGTCCCGCGCCGCCCGGGCCAGGCGTTTGAGCGGACGACTTTGCCAATGCACCAGCAGGCCGATGAACAACAGCAAGAAGCCGCTGGTGAGCACGATAAACCACACTTGCTGCGCCGGCAGGCCTTGCTCTTCAAGACTGGTGTAGGGCTCGGGCAGCAAGGACGCGATGTACAGCCATTCCCCCGGAGCCATCTGGATTTGCGTGACCAGCACCGGCGGGTTCACCGGTTCCAGGGTCAACGCGTAATGCGCCCAGGAGCGCGGCAATTCATCGAGTTTCAACCCGCTGTTGAAGATCCGCAGGTCTTCGGGGCTGACGAAGGTCACCGAGATATCCGTGTCGTGGCCCAGGGACTCGCGCAACACTTGGTCCACCGCTTTGAGCACGGCTTCTTTGCGCGGAGTGATCGGCAGCACTTCCATGCCCAACGGTTTGTCGTTGAGGGTCACCACGAAACGGGTGCCGCCCATGCTGCGCAACTGATCGAGCACCAACGGCCTGAATGCGACGGGCAATGAACGGAAATAACTGACGCTGGCCGTCATCGAATGCGCGAGACTACGGGCGCTGGTGACCAGGCCTTCAAGTTGTGTGGCGCGCAGTTGCGAGACCCAGATCACACTGGACAACGCTTGGGCAAACATCACCACCAGCAGGGTCAGCAATAGCATTCGCCCCAGTAGCGAACGCGGCACCGGCACTTTGGCGATGAGCCGGCGCAGAAACTCAGTGGCCATTGCTGGCCACCACATTGGCGGCCAGTTGATAGCCACTGCCGCGCACGGTGCGAATCAGTCGCGGCGGTTTTTCGGTGTCGCGCAGGCGTTGGCGCAAACGGCTGACGGCCATGTCGACGATACGATCCAGCGGCATCAAATCACGGCCACGGGTGGCGTTGCCGATGGTGTCGCGGTCGAGGATTTCCTGGGGGTGATCGAGGAACAGTTTCAACAGGGCGAAGTCGGCACCAGAGAGAATCACTTCCTCGCCATCGATGTGGAACAGTCGATGGCTGACCATGTCCAGGCGCCAGTCATCGAAAGCCAGCACTTCACTGCCGGAACGTTCCTGGCCGAACTGGGCACGGCGCAACAAGGCCTTGATGCGGGCCTGCAATTCGCGAGGGCTGAAGGGTTTGCCGAGGTAATCGTCGGCACCCAGTTCCAGGCCGATCACACGGTCGGCCTCGTCAGAGCTGGCGGTGAGCATGATGATCGGCACCTGGGCCTGGCGCGGGTGCTGGCGAATCCAGCGGCAAAGGCTGAAACCGTCTTCGTCCGGCAGCATTACATCGAGGATCACCAGATCACTCGGCGCCTCGTTCATCGCCTGGCGAAAGCCTGCGCCGTCCGGCGTCGTGCGCACCTGAAAACCTGCGCGGGTCAGGTAGGTGTCCAGCAACTCGCGTATCTCTTGATCGTCATCGACCAACAAAATCGACTTGTTGACTGAGCTCACAGGGGCGGCATCCTTGTTGTTTGAATTGGGCGGATTATGCCTTAAGCGTGGAACCAACAAACACCGCAAAACTACTGTGGGAGCGGGCTTGCTCGCGAAAGCGGACTGACATTCAACATTGATGTCGACTGATACACCGCTTTCGCGAGCAAGCCCGCTCCCACATTTTGATCGCGTTTCAGGCTTGATCGAGCGCCACACCCGCGCCGACGAGGCCGGAATACGGCGCCGTCACCAGCCACACCGGAATGCCTTTGAAGTAATCGCTCATGCAGCCCTTGTCGGCGAAGCATCGGGCGAAACCGCTTTCAACGAAGAAATCGGCAAACCGAGGAATCACGCCGCCGACGATAAACACGCCGCCGCGCCCACCGGTGGTCAGCACGTTGTTGCCGGCCACGCGACCGAGCCAGCAGCAGAACTGTTCCAGCACTTCCAGGGCAATCGGATCGCCCGCCAGACCTGCAGCGGTAATCGCTTCCGGGGTGTCGAGCACCGGTTCGTGCCCGTCCACCGCGCAAATCGCCCGATAGACGCGCGGCAAGCCACCACCACTCAACGCGGTCTCGGCACTGACATGCCCGATTTCATTGAAGATGTGTTGCCACAACTGGGTTTCACGCGGGCTGCTCAGCGGCAAATCGACGTGACCGCCCTCCCCCGGCAACGCCGCATAACGGCCCTCGCCGAGATCGAGCAAAGTGCCGACGCCCAAACCGGTGCCCGGACCGATCACCACCGCCGGACGCAACGGTTCCGGCGTGCCTTCGCAGACCACGCGGAATTCGCCCGGCTGCAAACGGGTCATGCCCAGGGCCATGGCCGAGAAGTCGTTGACCAGCAGCAGTTGATCCACCTGCAAGGTCTGGCAGAACGCCTTGCGGCTCAGGCGCCAGTGATTGTTGGTGAATTTGAATTCATCGCCACTCACCGGGCCTGCAACTGATAAACACACCGAAGCGATATCGCCCGGTTTCAGCCCCAACCCGCTCAGGTAGACACCAATGGCCTCCTCCGGGCTGGCGTGATCTGCCGTCGGCAATACCTGGATCGATTCCAGTTGCTGGTTTTTCCACAACGCGAAACGTGCGTTGGTCCCACCGATGTCACCGACCAAAGCCAGTTTCAATTAAGCGTCTCCAGGGCAGAAGTGAAGGCGCTGGCGCCCTGCTCTGCGGAGCTGAAAGCCATGCGCATGAAACCAAACAGTTCGCGCCCGCTGCCGATGTTGTTACCCAACAAACCCTTGGCCGGCGTGCGCGCTGCGAATTCTTCGGCGTCCACCTTAAGCTCCAGGGTGCCTTTGACGCCATCGACGCGGATGATATCGCCCTCTTGCACCCGCGCAAGAGCGCCGCCCACATACGCTTCGGGGCTGACGTGAATCGCCGCCGGGATTTTCCCCGAGGCGCCGGACATCCGCCCGTCAGTCACCAGCGCCACTTTGAAGCCGCGATCCTGCAACACACCCAGGAACGGCGTCATCTTGTGCAGTTCCGGCATGCCATTGGAGCGCGGGCCCTGGAAGCGCATCACCGCGACAAAGTCCTTCTCCAGCAAACCGGCCTTGAACGCATCGGCCAAATCCTGCTGATCCTGGAACACCATGGCCGGTGCTTCGACGACCTGGTTTTCCAACGCGACGGCGGAGACTTTCATCACGCCGCGCCCAAGATTGCCTTCCATCACCCGCAAGCCGCCCTCGGGCGAGAACGCGCGGGCCACCGGACGCAGGATGGTTTCGTCGAGGCTTTCGATCGGGCCTTCGCGCCACACCAGTTCGCCTTTATCGAGGAACGGTTCCACGGTGTAGCGGCTCAGGCCATGGCCGAGCACGGTGTTGACGTTTTCGTGGAGCAGCCCGGCCTCCAGCAGTTCGCGGATCAGGAACGACATGCCGCCCGCGGCCTGGAAGTGGTTGATGTCGGCTTTGCCGTTCGGGTAGACGTGGCTCAGGGTCGGCACGACTTCGGAGAGGTCGGCCATGTCCTGCCAGGTCAATTGAATGCCCGCGGCCATGGCGATGGCCGGCATGTGCAAGGTGTGGTTGGTCGAGCCGCCGGTGGCGTGCAGCGCCACGATGGAGTTGACCAGCGAACGCTCGTCGACGATTTCGCCGATCGGCATGAAGTCGCCGTTCTGCTTGGTCAGACGCGTGACCTGGTGCGCCGCCTCGCGGGTCAGGGCATCACGCAACGGCGTGTTCGGGTTGACGAAAGAAGCGCCCGGCAAGTGCAGGCCCATGACTTCCATCAGCAATTGGTTGGTGTTGGCGGTGCCGTAGAAGGTGCAGGTGCCGGGGCTGTGGTAGGAGTTCATTTCCGATTCCAGCAGCTCTTCTCGGCTGGCCTTGCCTTCGGCGTAGCGCTGGCGCACGTCGGCTTTCTGCTTGTTGGAAATGCCCGAGACCATCGGCCCGCCCGGCACGAAGATCGTCGGCAGATGACCGAAACGCAGCGCGCCCATCATCAGGCCCGGGACGATCTTGTCGCAGATGCCGAGCATCAGCGCGCCGTCGAACATGTTGTGGGACAGCGCCACGGCGGTGGACAACGCGATCACTTCACGGCTCGGCAGGCTCAGTTCCATGCCGGGCTCGCCCTGGGTCACGCCATCGCACATCGCCGGGGTGCCGCCGGCGAATTGGCCGACCGAGCCGATTTCGCGCAGGGCTTTTTTGATCTGTTCAGGAAAGACTTCATACGGCTGATGCGCCGAGAGCATGTCGTTATACGAAGAAACAATTGCGATGTTCGCGGAGTTCATCATCCGCAGACTGTTCTTGTCTTCGGTGCCGCAACCGGCCACGCCGTGGGCGAAGTTGGCGCATTGCAGCTTGCCGCGCATCGGACCGTCGCTGGCAGCGCCGCGAATCAGCGCAAGGTAAGCCTCACGCGTAGCTCGGCTACGGGCGATAAGCCGTTCGGTGACCTCAAGGACGCGGGGATGCATGTGTAGAACTCCAGGCTAACGGATGTGGCGACCTGATTGTCTATGCTGATCAAGGACCGTTGTCGATGGGGTGACGGGCGGCTTTCTTGATCGATCGGACCAGTTGATTCAGGTCACTCGTTGTAGATTGAACAAAATATTGCCATTAAAAAGGCTTGTTTTCTATTTTTATGCGAATAATCTTGTAATTCCAACAACAAAACGACGGCGGCCCTGTTAAATGACTCTTCGAATCGCAATCAATGGTTTTGGCCGTATCGGCCGTAATGTCCTTCGCGCACTGTATACCCAAGGCTACCGCCAGGATTTGCAGATCGTCGCCATCAATGACCTGGGCGACAGCTCGATCAACGCGCATCTACTGAAGTACGACACCGTTCACGGCACTTTCGACGCCGATGTCCAGCACGATAACGAAAGCCTGACCGTCAATGGTGACCGTATTTCGGTCAGCGCCATCCGCAACCCGGCCGAACTGCCATGGGCTGCCGAGAAGATTGATGTGGTCTTCGAATGCACCGGTCTGTTCACCGACCGTGCCAAAGCCGCCGCGCATATTACGGCCGGCGCGCGCAAAGTGATTATCTCGGCCCCGGCCAAAGGCGCCGACGCCACCGTGGTTTACGGCGTGAACCACGACATCCTGCGCCAGTCGCACCAGATTATTTCCAACGCGTCGTGCACCACTAACTGCCTGGCCCCGGTGGCCCAGGTACTGCATCGCGAGCTGGGGATCGAAAGCGGTCTGATGACCACGATCCACGCCTACACCAACGACCAGAACCTGACCGACGTCTACCACACCGACCCGTACCGCGCCCGTTCGGCCACCCAGAACATGATCCCGAGCAAGACCGGCGCCGCTGAAGCAGTGGGCCTGGTGCTGCCGGAACTGGCGGGCAAACTGACCGGCATGGCGGTGCGTGTTCCAGTGATCAACGTATCGCTGGTGGACCTGACCGTGCAGCTCAAGCGCGAGGCGTCGGCCGATGAAGTGAATGCCCTGCTGAAAGAAGCTGCGCAACACTCGAAAATCCTCGGCTACAACACCCTGCCGCTGGTTTCGAGTGACTTCAATCACAACCCGCTGTCGTCGATCTTCGATGCCAACCACACCAAGTCCAGCGGCAAGCTGCTCAAGGTCCTGGCCTGGTACGACAACGAATGGGGCTTCTCCAACCGCATGCTCGATAACTGCCTGGCGCTGTGCAACGCCGAGTAATCCAGAGGATGGGGCACGGCGCCTCATGATTAATGGGCTACGACGCTTCGTTACCTGTTGACGCGGACCTGTAGGAGCTGCCGAAGGCTGCGATCTTTTGATTTTGATTTTCAGCGATCCCGAGAAGCTCAAGATCAAAAGATCGCAGCCTTCGGCAGCTCCTACGCGGCGCATTACGCCTGTGGGAGCAACACCGATGATCGGTATCAGCTTTACGCAAAAGACCTTGGCGGCGCGCAAGCGTATCGCCCTGGTTGCCCATGACCATTGCAAAGTGTTTTTGCTGGACTGGGCCGAGCGGCAGAAAGACAAGCTCGCGCAGCATGAACTGGTCGCCACCGGCACCACCGGGTTGTTATTGCAACAACGCCTCGATCTGCCGGTGGAAAGCATGATCAGCGGCCCATTGGGCGGCGACCAGCAACTCGGTGCGCGTATCGCCGAGCAGCGGGTCGACATGCTGGTGTTCTTCTGGGACCCGTTCGAACCGCAACCCCACGACCCGGACATCAAGGCGTTGCTGCGGGTCGCGGCGGTCTGGAACATTCCGGTGGCCTGCAACGAATGCAGCGCCGATTACCTGTTGAGCAGTCCGTTGATGGATCAGGCGCACGAGCACCGGATTCCGGATTACGCGACTTATCTGTTGGGTCGCGCCTAGCCCTGCGCAAAGCAGCTTCACAAATCAGCACTTGACCATTCGAGTGGATGATAAGCATTATCATTCGCTCGAAATGGATCAGGTCTTCCCGTGAGTCAATCGCGTTTCAATCACGTCTTCATCGCCCAGCGGGTTTCCTTGCTGCGCACGTTGGAGCGGATGGTCAATAATCACAGCACCGCCGAAGACCTGCTGCAGGAAACCTACCTGCGCGTGACCCGGGCGCTCAGTGAGCGGGCCATCGATCACCTCGAACCCTTCGTGTTCCAGACCGCCCGCAACCTGGCGCTGGACCATTTGCGTGCGCGGCGTATTCAATCCCGCACCCTGCTCGATGACGTCCCGCCGGAGGTGGTGGAAAGCATCGCCGCCCCCGCCAGCAGCGCCGAGGACGCCGTCCATGCCGAACAATTGCTGGAGCGTTTGAACGTGAGCCTCGGTGAACTGAGCAATCGTCAGCAACAAATCTTTATCCTCAGTCGCCTGCATGGGCACAGCTATCTGGAGATTTCCGAGAAACTCGGTGTGTCGTTGAGCACCGTGCAAAAGGAACTGAAGCTGATCATGGCGATCTGCATCGGTGTCGCAGAACGCTTAAACGGCGACTGAGCACACAAGGCTTTGCTACCCTTGCTCACTTGCAAGCTCGACTAAAAAACCAGCCGTGCACAGACACTGCCGAGGAAACACCGTGACGGACACCCACCGCACCCAAACGCCTGAACCGGCACGGGACACTGCAAACGCGATGGACCAGGCCTTGGACTGGTTGATTGTCATGGGCAGTCCGAGCGCGGAACAGACCCGACAGTTCCACGACTGGCTCGCCGCCGACCCGTTGCACGCCGAAGCCTTCGCCAAGGCCCAGGCGATCTGGGACGGTCCGCTGGTCACGCAATGTGCGCAAAGCCTCGCCGCCCAACCGCCGAAAGTCAGCGTGCTGTCGCGCCTGCGTCCGCACTGGAAACCCCTGGCCACGGCGGCGGTGTTGATCCTCGGATTATTCAGTTTCAGTAATCTGCCGATGCGCTTGCAGGCCGATCACCTGACCGTGGTCGGTGAGCGCCAGCGTCTGCAGCTGGAGGACGGCTCCAAAGTCCTGCTCAATACCAACTCGGCGTTTTCCAGCACCATCAATGATCAGCAGCGCGTGGCCCGGCTGTATCAGGGCGAGGCGTTTTTCGAGGTGCAGGCCAACCGTGGTCAGGCGCTGGAAATCGACGCCGGACCGGTCAAGGCCAGCGTGCGCGATACCGCGTTTGCCGTGCGTTACCTCGACGGCGTGGCGCAAGTCCGGGTGCAGCGCGGCGATGTGGATTTGCGCGCCACCCGTGACGATGCGCGGGTGCGGCTCTCGGCCGGCGAAAGCATTCGCATCGGCCCCAACGGTTTCGACCGCCCGGCCAAGCTCGATGCCGCTACCGACCTGGCGTGGGTCCAGGGCCGGCTGGTGTTCGAAAACTGCCCGCTGAGCCAGGTGCTGGCGGAGCTGCGTCGCTACTATCCGGGCTGGATCATCAACAACAACGAGCAGTTGGCCGACGTCGCCGTCACCGGCAATTACCGCCTCGACCAGCCGCTGGACGTGGTCCGTTCCCTCGCCCACATCACTTCGGCAAGGCTTCAAGAATTCCCGGCGCTGGTGATCTTGAACTAAATGAGAATTATTTTTACTCGATAGCAGAAGCTCGTTCGTCTCGTTATAGCCAATGCAATTGATTCGCATCTATCGATGCCAATCTGCACCTATAAAGATTCGTGCGACACGGAGCGCTATCGATGTCCTCTCGCCATACCCGCCAGTCCTCTTCACCTTCCCGCGTGTTGTCGCTGCTGACCGCCGCCATCCTGATGGCCGGTGCCGCGCCGCTCATGGCCGCCACCGCTGCCGAGCAGCCAAGCCGCAACATGGGCGATTATTCGTTCGCCATTCCACAGCAGTCGCTGGTGTCGGCCCTCAATGCCTTTACCGCTGTGACGGGCTGGCAGGTCGGCTTGCCGGCCGAACTGGCTGAAGGCGTCGCCTCGCCGGGTGTGCGCGGTTCGCTGCCTCCGGAAAAAGCCCTGGATCGCCTGTTGGTGGGGACCAACCTTGGCTATCGCAAACTGGGCAATAACAACATCGTGCTGGAAAAACGCAGCAGCAGTGGCGCGCTCAACCTGCAACAAGTGACGATCAGCGCCACCCGCCAGGAACAAAGCATCGACAGCGTGCCGGCCACGGTCACCGTGCAGACCCGCGAAGAGCTGGACCGCAACAACGTCAACACCATCAAGGATCTGGTGCGCTACGAGCCGGGTGTTTCGGTGGGCGGTGCCGGCCAACGCGCAGGGCTCACCGGCTACAACATCCGCGGCATCGACGGCGACCGCGTGCTGACTCAAGTCGACGGCGTGCAAGTGCCGGACAGTTTCTTCAACGGCCCTTACGCCCAGACCAACCGCAACTACGTCGATCCGGAAATCGTCAAACGCGTCGAAATCCTGCGTGGCCCGGCCTCGGTTCTGTACGGCAGCAACGCCATCGGCGGCGCCGTCAGCTACTACACCCTCGACCCGGACGACATCATCAAGCCTGGCAAAGACGTCGGCGCGCGCCTGAAAACCGGCTACAGCTCGGCCGACGACAGCTGGCTGACGTCCGGCACCGTGGCTGGCCGCACCGGCGATTTCGACGGTTTGCTGCACCTGAGCCAACGCAATGGCCATGAAACCGACTCCTACGGCGAAACCGGCGGCACCGGCCTCAACCGCACCGAGGCCAACCCCGAAGACGTGCGCACCACCAACGTGCTGGCCAAACTGGGCTGGAATTACGCCGATGACGCGCGCCTGGGCCTGACCTACGAGAAATACAAAGACGACCGCGACACCAACCAACTGAGTGCGGTTGGTGGTCCGTTTAACGCCGGACGCGGTTTCGGTTTCTACAAGTCCCGCACCGGTAACGACACCGTGACCCGCGAACGCTTTGGCCTGGAGCACAGCTTCGGCCTCGACACGGCCCTGGCCGACCACATCAAGTGGTCGCTGAACTACCAGATCGCCAAGACCGACCAGAGCACCGAAGAAATCTACGCGCCGTCACGCACCGTGCTGCGCGAGCGCAACACCAATTACAAGGATCGCCAATGGGTGTTCGACGCCCAGGCCGACAAGTCCTTCGCAATTGCTGACACCGATCACACCGTCACCTACGGCACCACCATCAAGCAGGACAAAGTCACCGGTCTGCGCACCGGCAGCGGCACCTGCCTGACCGTGGCCGGCACTTGCCGCGTGATAGGTGCGCCAAGCGCCACTGACACCCTGAAACCGGCCAGCGACTTCCCGGACCCGACCATCAACAGCTACAGCCTGTTCGCCCAGGACCAGATCAGCTGGGGCAACTGGACCTTCCTGCCGGGCGCGCGCTACGACTATACCCAACTCAAGCCGCACATCACCGACGAGTTCCTGGCCACCGCCGACCAGAGCGGCAACGGCGTCGTCAGCGACAAGACCAAGACCTGGCATCGCCTGTCGCCGAAGTTCGGCACCACTTACAGCTTCAACGATAACTACACCTGGTACGGCCAGTACGCCGAAGGCTTCCGCACGCCGACCGCCAAAGCCTTGTACGGTCGCTTCGAAAACCTCTCTGGCGGTTATCAGGTCGCGCCGAATCCCGATCTGGATCCGGAAAAGAGCAAGAGCTATGAAACCGGCCTGCGCGGCCAATTCGAGGCGGGCAGCTTCGACGTGGCGGTGTTCTACAACAAATACCGCGACTTCATCGACGAGAACGCCATTACTCCCGGCTACACCGAGACCACGTTCCAGAGCAATAACATCAAGCACGCCACCATCAAGGGCGTGGAGCTCAAGGGTCGCCTGAACCTCGACACCTTCGGCGCACCGACCGGCCTCTACACCCAAAGCTCGATGTCGTACCTGTACGGCCGTAACGATGATACCGGCCAGCCGCTGAACAGCATCAACCCGCTGACCGGCGTGTTCGGCCTCGGTTACGACCAGGACAATTACGGCGCGCTGTTGAGCTGGACCCTGGTCAAACGCAAGGACCGCGTCGACAGCACCAGCTTCAAGACCCCGGACGGCACCAGCACCCAGTTCAAGACCCCGGGTTATGGCGTGCTCGACCTGGCCGGTTTCTACAAGGTTACCGACGACGTGACCGTCAACGCCGGCCTGTACAACCTGACCAACAAGAAGTACTGGCAGTGGGATGACGTGCGCGGTTACGACAGCGTCGGCGAAGCTTCGGTGACGCAACCGGCCAACCTGGATCGCCTGACCCAGCCGGGTCGCAACTTCGCGATCAATCTGGTCTGGGATATCTGAGCCTGAACACCTCACTGCAACGCATGTGTTAATGCGTTGCAGTGAGGTTTTTTTACGCTCGGGCGTCTTCTTGTTCGTCTCGTTACCAAGCGCCTCTTTTTTCACAAGGATTTCCCATGACTTCCCAGGACACAGCACAACGCGCCGCCCTGCGTTCGCAACGTTTGAACCAGATCACCAACGAGCCCCACACCAAACTGGATGCGCTGGTCAAAGCCCACGCACCGTTTGAAACCCAGGCCAACTTCGCCCGTTTCGTGGTCGCGCAGTACCTGTTCCAGTCGGAACTGGTGGCGCTGTACAACGACGCCGAACTGACCGCGATCGTCCCGGACCTGCCGACGCGCTGCCGCGCCGAAGCGGCCAAGGCTGACCTGGCGGACCTGGACACCGAGGTCCCGGCAGCAGTGGCCGGCGCTGTAAACAACCCAAGCAAAGCGGCGGCCCTGGGTTGGTTGTTCGTCTCCGAAGGCTCGAAGCTGGGCGCGGCATTCCTGATCAAGCGCGCCGTGGGCCTGGGTCTAAGCGAAACCTTCGGTGCCCGTCACCTCGGTGAGCCGGCCGGTGGTCGCGCGGAAGGCTGGAAGCGCTTCGTCAAAACCCTCGATTCGCTGGAATTCAGTGCTCAGGAAGAAGCTGAAATCGAGCAAGCGGCGGTCGATGCGTTCAACCGCTTCACCGTGCTGCTGGAACAGGCCTACACCCCGGAACTCGCCTGACAACGCCCCCTCCTCTGTGGGAGCGGGCTTGCTCGCGAAAGCGGTGTGTCAGTCGATATTAAGGGCGCCTGACACACCGCCTTCGCGAGCAAGCCCGCTCCCACAAGGGATTTATATACACCCGCAAGACTCAACCCTTGCCGATCACGCGCCACCTTGGTCACCCTAAGCCCCATGCCTCACCTCGCCTCCTCCAAACTCACCCGCCTCCTGTTCGGCCTGCTGGCCTACGTCAGCCTGGGCATCGGCTTGATTGCGATTGTCGTACCGGGCCTGCCGACCACCGAGTTCATCCTTCTCGCCGCCTGGGCCGCGACCAAGAGTTCGCCGCGCCTGAGCGCCTGGCTGGAAAACCATCGGTTATTCGGGCCGATCCTGTGCAACTGGCGCAACGGCAAAATCATCGCCCGCCGGGCCAAGGTCAGCGCCACCGTCAGCATGTTGCTCTGCGCCGGTTTGATGCTGGTGATGCTCGATCACGGCTGGCCGATTTACCTGGCGATTGCCGGCATGAGCCTGGGCAATCTGTGGATCTGGTCGCGACCGGAATCCACACCGCAACCTTCCTGAGCCACACAAATTCCTCACCACAGAATCACCGCAAATCTCCTGTATTCCAGCGCGTTTCAGGGGATTCTCCTGCGCAAACGTTCACCTGATACCGTTCGTCCGCTTGCCCCTCATGCAAGCTCTGCGCGCGCCGATGTGCATTAAATGGCGCTGAATGGACTTGGCGAGCGGGAGCCTTTCCCGTCTCTGGCCAACACCTCATCCATTTGCGAGTTCGCCCTATGTTCGACTCTCTGTCCATCCGCCTGAAAATCGTTCTGTTGTCCGGTCTGTGCCTGCTTGGCGTCGTCGCGCTGATCGTCGGCATGAACATCTACCAGACCAATCAGAACGACGAACTGGTCAATGGCTCCAGCAGCAAAATGCTCACCGCCAGTGTGCAAAACCTGTTGCAGGCCAAAGCCGCCGAGCAAGCCGTGCGGGTGCAGAAGACCTTCGGTGAAAGCCTGCTGGTGGTGACGGCCCTGGCTGATCAGATCAAGGACATGCGCACCCTGGCCGCCAAGCGTTCGCTGGAGGCCGGAGCGCTGCGTGAAGAGTTGAACCAGAGCCTGAAAACCGCTTTCGAGCGCAACAGCAAGGTGCTGGGGATCTGGCTGGCGTTCGAACCCAATGGCCTCGACGGCAAGGACAGTGAGTTCACCAATGACGCGGCCCGCCAGTCCAACGAAGCCGGACGCTTCGCCAGTTACTGGAGCCGTGCCGGTGGCACCGGGCTGAACACGATCATGGTCGAAGACGACATGACCAAAACCACCCTGAGCCTCAGCGGCACGCCGTACAACAGCTGGTACACCTGCCCTCGCGACAACAAACGCACCTGCCTGCTGGACCCGTATGCCGACACCGTCGGCGGCAAGGAAATGCTCATGACCACCATTTCCGTCCCGCTGTTGGTGGACGGCAAGGCCATCGGCGTGGTCGGCGTGGACATCGCCCTCGACGCGTTGCAAGCCGCGGCGGTGGATTCCCAGCGTGACCTGTTCAACAACGCCGGGCATATGCTGATCGTTTCCGGCAGCGGTGTGCTCGCCGGCTACAGCGTCGACGCTGGCAAAGTCGGTAAGAGCATCGGCGAGACCCTCGGTGCGGACGGCAAGGAAGTCCTGCAACTGCTCGGCAACGGCTCGCCGAAGATTCTTGAACAAGGCGACCTGATCCGCGCGGTGTACCCGGTCAGTCCGATTCCCGATTCCAAAGCCTGGGGCGTGGTGATCGACCTGCCGAAACAAGTGCTGCTGGCCGACTCGGTGAAGCTGCAAGCGGTGCTCGATGACGCGCAACAAACCGGCACCATCCAGGCGTTGTTGGTGGCCATCGCGGCGGGCCTGGTCGGTCTGCTGCTGATCTGGCTCACGGCTTCCGGCGTAACCCGGCCAATCAACAGCGTCGCTGAAATGCTCAAGGCAATCGCCAGCGGCGACGGTGACCTGACCCAACGCTTGAACTACACCAAAAAAGACGAACTCGGCGAACTGGTGAGCTGGTTCAACCGCTTCCTCGACAAGCTGCAACCGACCATCGCCCAGATCAAGCAGAGCATCACCGATGCCCGTGGCACCGCCGACCAGTCTTCGGAAATCGCTCGTCAGACCAGCGAAGGCATGCAGGTGCAGTTCCGCGAAATCGACCAGGTCGCCACCGCGTCCAACGAAATGAGCGCCACCGCCCACGACGTCGCCAACAGCGCATCGAACGCCGCCAACGCGGCCAAGGGCGCCGACCAATCCGCTCGCGATGGCATGCAAATCATCGAGCGCAGCACCCGGGACATTAACTTGCTGGCCGATGAAGTCAGCAAAGCCGTGACCGAAGTCGAAGCCCTGGCGGTCAACAGCGAGCAGATCGGTTCGGTGCTGGAAGTGATCCGCAGCATCGCCGAACAAACCAACCTGCTGGCGCTCAACGCAGCAATTGAAGCGGCCCGCGCCGGCGAAAGCGGTCGCGGCTTTGCGGTGGTCGCCGATGAAGTACGCAACCTGGCCAAACGCACCCAGGACTCGGTGGAAGAAATTCGCATCGTCATTGAGCGCATCCAGACCGGCACCCGCGGCGTGGTCGCCACCATGCATTCGAGCCAGACCCAGGCCCACAGCAACGCCGGGCAAATCCAGCAAGCGGTCCAGGCCCTGGGCAAGATCAGCGATGCAGTGACCGTGATCAGCGACATGAACCTGCAAATCGCCAGCGCCGCCGAACAGCAAAGCGCCGTGGCCGAAGAGGTCAACCGCAACGTCTCGGCGATCCGTACCGTCACCGAAACCCTGACCGGGCAGGCGACCGAATCGGCGCAGATCAGCAGCCAACTGAATGCTTTGGCCACCCATCAGATGAAATTAATGGATCAGTTCCGGGTTTAACGATCCACCGCAATTCCCCCTGTGGGAGCGGGCTTGCTCGCGAAGGAGTCGTGTCAGTCGATATCAATGTTGCTGACACACCGCATTCGCGAGCAAGCCCGCTCCCACAGGGGGTAATTGCACACAAAGGGATTTCATCTGGCCTGTCATCTGTTTTGATCTATGATCGACCCCTCGTTCCGGAGGGCCTTCGATGACTGATTTACTCACGTCCATTCAAGCCGCACTCGGCTTGCCGCACACCCCGATCCCATTCACGTCGAGCGGCGCCCTGCCCTCGGCGTTCGCCGTCACCGACCTGGCCTGCGCCAGCATCGGCGCCGCCGGCCAGGCTGTCAGCCAATTGCTGCAACAGCAAACCGGCCACTTGCCCAGCCTGGAAGTCGATCGTCGCCTCGCTTCGTTCTGGTTCGCCACCTCGATCCGCCCGGTGGGCTGGAGCGTGCCGCCGCTGTGGGACCCGGTCGCCGGTGACTATGCGACGAAGGACGGCTGGATTCGCCTGCACACCAATGCCCCGCATCACCGCGTCGCCGCCGAACGCGTGCTCGGCGCCTGTGCCGACCGCGCCGCGATGGCGAGCCAGGTGGCGAAATGGGCCAGGACCGATCTGGAACTCGCCGTGGTCGAGGCCGGTGGCTGCGCCGCCGAAATGCGCACCTGGGCGCAATGGCAGGCTCACCCGCAAGGCATCGCGGTGAACGCCGAGCCGTTGATTCAATTCAGCGCCAACCACGGTCAACACATCAAGGCGTGGCAAGGCTCGATGGCTCGACCGCTGGCCGGAATCAAGGTGCTGGACTTGACCCGCGTGCTCGCCGGCCCCACCGCCAGCCGCTTTCTCGCCGGGCTCGGTGCCGACGTCTTGCGCATCGACCCGCCGACCTGGAACGAGCCCGGTGTCGTGCCGGAAGTCACCCTTGGCAAACGCTGCGCGCGCCTGGACTTGCACGACAAGGCTGATCGAGCGGTGTTCGAAAGCCTGCTCAAGGACGCCGACATTTTGCTCCACGGCTACCGCGCCGATGCACTGGAGCGCCTGGGTTACGGCGTGACTGAACGCCAAAGTCTGGCCCCCGGCCTGATCGACGTCTGCCTCAATGCCTACGGCTGGAGCGGCCCGTGGCAGAACCGCCGGGGTTTCGACAGTTTGGTGCAGATGAGCAGCGGCATCGCCGAGGCCGGCCAGCAATGGAAGAAAGCCGACAAGCCGACGCCGTTGCCGGCGCAGGCGCTGGATCATGCCACCGGGTATTTGATGGCTGCAGCGGCGATCACGTTGCTGGGACAGGGAGGATCGGCGCGGTTGTCGTTGGCGCGCACGGCCAAGTTATTGATCGAACAGGGCGCCGGGACGAATGAGCCGTTGCGGGCCGAAGATGAGAATGATCAAGGGCTGTTGATTGAGCAGACGCCTTGGGGGCCGGCGCATCGGCTGCATGTTCCGTTGAAGATCATCGGGACGCCGTTGCAGTGGACACTGCCGGCGGCGGAATTGGGTTCCCATCGCGCGCAGTGGTGGTGATCTTCAGATAGCCATCGCTAGCAAGCTCGCTCCCACAGGGAACCGCATTCCTTCATGGAAACTCGGTCAACTGTGGGAGCGAGCTTGCTCGCGATGAGGCCCGCCCAGTCACCACAAAACCTTCAATCAACCCGACTCAACGAAGCCCACAAAAGCTGCGCCGCATATCCTCGAAAGGGCCGCCAAGCCTCGGCCCGCAACAACAACTCCCGCGCAGTCACCGGCCCGCCCTCAAGCGCCGCCAACGCATTGATCAACCCCACATCCCCGTTCGGAAACCCATCCAACTCACGCAACTGCCGCAACGCAATGTACTGCGCCGTCCAGTCGCCAATCCCGTGCAACGCCAACAACCGCGCCACGCAGCCCTCGCGTCCCGGTTCAAACAACAACGGATCATCGAGCAACGCCTGCGCCACACCCGACAGCGTCCGCCCACGACTTTTCGGCATGCCCAATGCCGCCAGGTCCGCGGCCGCCAACACCCCGGCCTGAGGAAACACATGGGTCAGCCCCGGCAGCGGTGAACGCAATGGCTCGCCATACTGCGCCACCAGTTTCCCCGCCAGTTTGATCGCCGCGCCCACGGTAATCTGCTGCCCCAACACCGCGCGAATCGCCAGCTCCAAACCCTCCCACGTCCCCGGCACGCGCAAGCCGGGACGTTCGGCAATCAAGCGCGCCATCAGCGGATCTATCGCCAAATGTCGATGGATCGAGGGCAAGTCGGCATCCAGATCAAACATCCGCCGCAACCGCGCCTCGATCTCGGGCATGGCGCCCGGGTCGGGAAAATCCAGAGTTACCTCCAGCGCATCGGCACCGGCGGGCTTGATCGAAAACGTACCATGCACACCCTGCAAACCGATGCTGCGCGAATACACGCCATCGACCACCGTCTCCATCCCGGCAATCGCCCGCGCCGACAAAAATCCCAGCATCGCGGCCCAGTCATAAGGTGGTCGATACGCCAGCCATAATTTCAAAACCACAGCCCCCCTCTGACACTTAACTAAATAGATAAAGCGCAATAACGTCTAATAACTAACAGCTGGTAACGTCTTTTATTTATAGCCGATCAATCTATGGCAATCAGCGCATAGCAGTTTTGTGTGTCAATCCGAATAAATCAATGCTGCACTGCCAACAGAAGGCAACATTTGCGAAAACACAAAAACGGACTAGTTTAAAAAGCTCTACGCGATAAGCGTTATTTCCCATCAACCCCGCCAAAGCCTCTGGAATGGGATTTTCCAGCAATACAGCTATGCGCGCTAATAGTTCATAAGTCTTTCATTAACAATGGAATGTGCCCATGCACTGATCTATGTCAGCTGATTGAACAGTTAACAGATTTAATCTGTTGCCTCTCTTCTCCTGCACTGGAGTCATGCAATGTCTGAATCCCCCGGAAAACTGAAACTCGGTGCGCTCGTTGCATTGGTCGTTGGCTCAATGATTGGTGGCGGGATCTTCTCCTTGCCGCAAAACATGGCCGCCAGTGCGGACGTCGGTGCCGTGTTGATCGGTTGGGCCATTACCGCAGTCGGCATGTTGACCCTCGCGTTCGTCTTTCAAACCCTGGCCAACCGCAAACCTGACCTGGACGGCGGTGTCTACGCCTACGCCAAGGCCGGTTTCGGCGACTACATGGGTTTCTCGTCGGCCTGGGGTTACTGGATCAGTGCCTGGCTGGGCAACGTCGGCTACTTCGTGTTGCTGTTCAGCACATTGGGTTATTTCTTTCCGATCTTCGGCGAAGGAAACACTGTCGCGGCGGTGATCGGCGCATCGGTGCTGCTCTGGGCCGTGCATTTCCTGGTGCTACGCGGGATCAAGGAAGCGGCGTTCATCAACCTCGTGACCACCGTCGCCAAGGTCGTGCCGCTGTTGCTGTTTGTATTGATCGCCGTGTTCGCCTTCAAACTGGACATCTTCACCGCTGACATCTGGGGCAAAAACAACACCACCCTGGGCAGTGTGATGAGCCAGGTGCGCAACATGATGCTGGTCACCGTCTGGGTGTTCATCGGCATCGAAGGCGCGAGCATCTTCTCGGCCCGCGCGGAAAAACGCAGCGACGTCGGTAAAGCCACGGTGATCGGTTTCATCACCGTGCTGTTGTTCCTGGTGCTGGTGAACGTGTTGTCCCTGGGCATCATGACCCAACCGGAACTGGCCAAGTTGCAGAACCCGTCGATGGCGGCGGTGCTGGAACATGTGGTCGGTCACTGGGGCGCGGTGCTGATCAGTGTTGGTCTGATTATCTCGCTGCTCGGCGCTTTGCTGTCCTGGGTGCTGCTGTGTGCGGAGATCATGTTCGCCGCCGCCAAGGACCACACCATGCCGGCGTTCCTGCGCAAGGAAAACGCCAACCATGTGCCGGTCAACGCTTTGTGGCTGACCAACGCGATGGTGCAGGTGTTCCTGATCATCACGCTGTTTTCCGCCAGCACTTACCTGTCGCTGATCTACCTCGCCACCTCGATGATTCTGGTGCCATACCTGTGGTCGGCGGCCTACGCGTTGCTGTTGGCGGTGCGCGGCGAGAGTTATGAAAACGCCCTGGCCGAACGCAAGAAAGACCTGATCATCGGCGGCATCGCCGTGATCTACGCGGTCTGGCTGCTGTATGCCGGCGGCATCAAATACCTGCTGCTTTCCGCCCTGCTCTACGCCCCCGGCGCGATCCTGTTCGCCAAGGCCAAGATCGAAGTGGGCAAACAGGTTTTCACCAATGTCGAGAAGCTGATTTTCGCCGCCGTCGTTGTCGGCGCCCTGATCGCGGCTTACGGGCTGTATGCCGGCTTCCTGACTCTGTAACCGTTTCAATCTGGAGGATCACTGTAATGACCACGGAAAAAGTGAAGTACGGCGTCCATTCCGAAGCCGGCAAACTGCGCAAAGTCTTGGTTTGCTCCCCCGGCCTGGCCCACCAGCGGCTGACCCCGAACAACTGCGACGAACTGCTGTTCGACGATGTGCTGTGGGTCGCCCAGGCCAAGCGTGACCATTTCGATTTCGTCACCAAGATGCGCGAACGCAACGTCGACGTGCTGGAAATGCACAACCTGCTGACCGACATCGTCGCGATTCCCGAAGCGCTGGACTGGATTCTCGAACGCAAGATCACCGCCAATTCGGTGGGCCTGGGCCTGGTCAATGAAGTCGGTTCGTGGCTGCGCAGCCTGGAGCCGCGCAAGATCGCCGAGTACCTGATTGGCGGCGTGTCGGCCGATGACCTGCCGAACAGCTTCGGCGGCAAGACCATCGAGATGTTCCGCGACTTCCTCGGCCACTCCAGCTTCATTCTGCCGCCGCTGCCCAACACCCAGTTCACCCGCGACACCACCTGCTGGATCTTCGGTGGCGTGACCCTGAACCCGATGTACTGGCCGGCGCGCCGTCAGGAAACGTTGCTGGCCAGCGCCATCTACAAGTTCCACCCGGAGTTTACCAACGCCGACTTCCAGGTCTGGTACGGCGACCCGGATCAGGAACACGGCAACGCCACGCTCGAAGGCGGCGACGTGATGCCGCTGGGCAACGGCGTGGTCTTGATTGGCATGGGCGAGCGTTCGTCGCGCCAGGCCATCGGCCAACTGGCGCTGAACCTGTTCAAGCACAACGCCGTGGAGCGGGTGATCGTCGCCGGCCTGCCGAAGTCCCGCGCGGCGATGCACCTGGACACTGTGTTCAGCTTCTGCGACCGCGACCTGGTGACGATTTTCCCGGAAGTGGTGAACCAGATCGTCGCCTTTACTCTGCGTCCTGACGACAGCAAACCGGGTGGCATCGACATCCGCCGCGAAGAAACCAATTTCCTCGACACCGTGGCCGCCGCACTCAATCTCAAAACCCTGCGCGTGGTGGAAACCGGCGGCAACAGCTTCGCCGCCGAGCGCGAGCAGTGGGATGACGGCAACAACGTGGTGGCCCTGGAACCGGGCGTGGTGATCGGCTACGACCGCAATACCTACACCAACACCTTGCTGCGCAAGGCCGGCGTGGAAGTGATCACCATCAGTGCCGGCGAACTCGGTCGCGGCCGTGGCGGCGGCCACTGCATGACCTGCCCGATCATTCGCGACCCTATCGACTATTAATTTTTGCGCCCGGCCTCGCCCTTATAAAGTGTGAGGCCGGGGGATAACCGAAACCCAAGGAGATCCAAATCATGGCTTTTAACATGCGCAACCGCAGCCTGCTGAGCTTGATGCACCACACCACTCGCGAGCTCAACTACCTGATCGACCTGTCCCGGGACCTCAAGCGCGCCAAGTACACCGGCACCGAGCGTGCGCACCTGAAAGGCAAGAACATCGCGCTGATTTTCGAAAAGACCTCGACCCGCACCCGTTGCGCCTTCGAAGTCGCGGCCCATGATCAGGGCGCCCACGTCACCTACATCGACCCGGTGTCGTCGCAAATCGGCCACAAAGAAAGCATGAAAGACACCGCCCGCGTCTTGGGCCGGATGTTCGACGCCATCGAATACCGTGGCTTCGAACAGGAAATCGTCGAAGAGCTGGCCAAGTTTGCCGGCGTGCCGGTGTTCAACGGCCTGACGGCTGAATTCCACCCGACGCAAATGATCGCCGACGTGCTGACCATGCGTGAGCACAGCGACAAACCGATGCACGAAATCAGCTACGCCTACCTCGGCGATGCGCGCTACAACATGGGCAACTCGCTGCTGATGATCGGCGCCAAACTGGGCATGGACGTGCGCATCGGCGCGCCGAAAGCGCTGTGGCCGCATCAGGATTTTATCGACCAGTGCAAAGCGTTCGCCGAGGAAAGCGGCGCGCGCATCACCATCACCGAAGACCCGAAAGAGGCGGTCAAGGGCGTGGACTTCATCCACACCGACATCTGGGTGTCGATGGGTGAGCCGGTGGAAGCGTGGGACGAGCGCATCGAGCAACTGCTGCCGTACCAGGTCAACACCGCAATGATGAAAGCCTCGGGCAACCCGCGCGTGAAGTTCATGCACTGCCTGCCGGCGTTCCACAACAGCGAAACCAAGGTCGGCAAAGACATCGCCGCGCGTTATCCGCACCTGGCCAATGGCGTCGAAGTGACCGAAGAAGTCTTCGAATCCCCGGCCAACATCGCCTTCGAACAAGCGGAAAACCGCATGCACACGATCAAGGCGATATTGGTGTCGGCGTTGGCGGATATCTAAAAGACTCCCACTGACGAAACACAGTCAATGTGGGAGCGGGCTTGCTCGCGAATGCAGTGTGTCAGGCAACATTGATGGCGACTGATACACCGCATTCGCGAGCACGCCCGCTCCCACAGTAGGCCAAGTCGTTTGCCAGCTCTCTGTAGAAGGACTGCACTATGCGTATCGTCGTCGCCCTGGGCGGTAACGCCCTGCTCCGCCGTGGTGAACCCATGACCGCGGACAATCAACGCGCCAACATCCGCGTCGCCACCGAACAGATCGCCAAGGTCTACCCCGGTAACCAATTGGTCATCGCCCACGGCAATGGCCCGCAAGTCGGCCTGCTGTCGCTGCAAGCGGCGGCCTACACCTCGGTTTCGCCTTACCCGCTGGACGTGCTCGGCGCCGAAACCGAAGGCATGATCGGCTACATCATCGAACAGGAACTGGGCAATCTGCTGGACTTCGAAGTCCCGTTCGCGACCCTGCTGACGCAAGTTGAAGTCGATGCCAACGACCCCGCGTTCCAGAACCCGAGCAAACCCATCGGCCCGGTGTACTCGAAAGCGGAAGCCGAAAAACTCGCCGCCGAAAAAGGCTGGGCGATTGCCCCGGACGGCGACAAATACCGCCGCGTGGTCGCCAGCCCACGGCCCAAACGCATCTTCGAAATCCGCCCGATCAAGTGGCTGCTGGACAAGGGCAGCATCGTGATTTGTGCGGGCGGTGGTGGCATCCCGACGATGTACGGCGCCAGCGGCAAACTCGAAGGCGTGGAAGCGGTGATCGACAAGGACCTGTGCTCGGCGTTGCTGGCCGAACAGCTGGAAAGCGATCTGCTGGTGATCGCCACCGACGTCAGCGCCGCGTTTATCGACTTCGGCAAACCCACGCAAAAAGCCATCGCCCAGGCCCACCCGGACGATATGGAAAAACTCGGCTTCGCCGCCGGCTCAATGGGACCGAAGGTCCAGGCTGCCTGCGAATTCGCCCGCCAGACTGGCAAAGTCGCGGTCATCGGTTCACTCTCGGACATCGAAGCCATCGTCCAGGGCAAGGCCGGCACGCGCATCAGCACGGCGACACCTGGCATTACTTATTTATAAGGAGAGACGCCAATGGCCACGTTTGAACCGGGTCACTTGCACTTCGAGCGCCACGCGCTGAATGACGATGATGTCAGCTACAACCTGTGCCTGGACTATGAAGTCGCCCAGGATCCCGAAGGAGGCCAAGGCATGCAGTTCACTTTGCATGGCAGCATCCAGGGCAAGGACATGGAAGAGCAGTTCTTCCTGCCCAAGGACCAGGCCTACAACTTCGCCAGCAACGTGACGCACATTGCCGAGAAGTACGGAATCCCCAAGACCCATAGCAGCATTGGCTCGGTGCACAAGCATTACGACGCGATGTTTGAAGATGTGCGGGTGCAGCTGGATATGAAATCGGGTGATCCGGTGAAGCCTGAACATTTGGAGTGAATCCTGAGGCCACCCCTCACCCTAACCCTCTCCCCAGAGGGGAGAAGGAACCGACCGAGTTGCATGTTCGAGCTACATCGACCTGA
>NZ_JAAVVC010000021.1 GCF_018449725.1 Pseudomonas sp. dw_612
GGGGATTTATGTTGATCACACAGTATGTGTACGACACAAATCCCCTGTGGGAGCGGGCTTGCTCGCGAAGACGGCCTGTCAGGCAACAAAGCCGTCAATGACAGGACTGCTTAACCCGCCAACCCAACAAACATATCCTGCACATCATCATGGTTATCGAGGCCTTCCAGGAACGCTTCGACTTCAGCCATTTGCTCATCGCTCAAACCGCTGACCGGGTTCTTCGGCTGGTAGCCCAATTTAGCCGACAACACCGTGAAACCTTGCTCTGGCAGGGCTTTCTGCACCGCGTCGAGGTCCGCAGGTTCGGTCAGAAACAGGGTCGTGCCCTCTTCTTCCCCTGGCTCGAAATCCTGGGCGCCGGCTTCGATGGCGGCCATTTCCGGGTCGGCGTCAGGGCTGTCCGGGGACGCCTCGATCATGCCGACGTGGTTGAAATCCCAGGCCACCGAACCGGAAGCGCCCAACTGGCCCTTGCGGAACGCCACGCGGATTTCAGCGACGGTGCGGTTGATGTTGTCGGTGACGCATTCAACGATCAGCGGCACCTGATGCGGAGCGAAGCCTTCGTAGGTCACGCGATGGTATTGCACGGTTTCGCCCAACAGGCCCGCGCCTTTTTTGATCGCGCGATCCAGGGTTTCCTTGGGCATCGAGGCTTTCTTGGCCTGTTCCACCACCAGGCGCAGGTGTGCGTTGGTGGCAGTATCGGCACCGTTACGCGCAGCAATGGTGATTTCTTTCACCAGTTTGCCGAAGATTTTGCCCTTGGCGTTGGATGCCGCTTCTTTGTGTTTAACCTTCCACTGTGCGCCCATTACTCACTCTCTTGATCTGTGGCGCCGAGACATCTATTGGCCGACGCATGGCGCCAAGTTTATACGGCCTAAAGTTGGCAATCGACCAAAAATTCCATCCTGTTGAACGGCACGCCGTGTCGACATCTTCAACAGTGCTTGTAGGGCGATTCTGAAAAGCCGATTTGCGATGTCTATTCAGGGCCGTGGTTTCGTACCCTCTGCGCCCCGTATTTCATGGCAGAAGCGCACTCGATGCACAACGACAAGGAAAGTCCCTTTACCCTGACCCTGGTCGACGCTGATTTGAGTTTGCAGGTGTTGCAGTTCAGCGGCCGTGAAGGTCTCAACCAGCCTTATCGATTCGACATCGAAGTGATCGGCCTGGCCCCGGCCATGAACCTCGAGCATTTGCTGCAACAACCGGCATTCCTGAGCCTGGGCGACGGCCAGGGCTTTCACGGCATTCTCCACAGTGCCAGCCGCGAACATCGCGGCCCGCACAGGGTCGGCTACCGATTGGTGCTGGTGCCGTATCTGCAAAACCTCGAACAACAACGCGCCCGGCGGGTGTTTCATCGCCTCAGCGCGCCGGCCATTCTGCGGCAATTATTGGAGGAGCACGCAATGCCCCGGCACAGCTACCGCTTCGAGCTGAGCACTGGGCATTACCCGGTCCGGCCCTTTTGCATTCAATACGAAGAAAGCGACCTGGCCCTGCTGCACCGACTCTGCGAAGAAGAAGGCATCCACTATCACTTCGAACATCACAACGACGGACATGTGCTGGTGCTGGCCGATGACAGTATGAGTTTCCCCCAGGAACCGGTGCCGACACCCTTTCATGACAATCCCTTCGACGAGCCAGCCTTTGCCGCGATTCGCGAACTGTTCCAGCGCCACGATTCCCCGCTGATCCTCCCGCAAACACAGGCCCCGGACAGAAGCGCCGGCGTTGCCAGTCATGGCGCGGCGAACCATCCACTGAGCGGCAAACCGACGATAAACAGCCGTCCCGCGGCCGGGCAATTGCACGGCGATCAACGCAGCCGCCGGACGTTGGAACGGTTGCGTTGCCAGCAACGTTATATCCACGGCCAAAGCGATCAGACCGGTTTGCTCAGCGGACGGATCGTGCAGGTGGAGCAACACCCGGTGTCGAGTTTCAACGATCAATGGTTGCTCACCGAAATACGGCATCAAGGTCAGCAACCCTCGATCCTTTCTGATGAGCCGCTTGAAGCGCCCGGCTATGGCAACCGATTCACTGCGATTCCTTGGTCAACCGTGTTCCGTCCCGCGCTCAAACACCCCAGGCCGAACATTCCCGGCTATCAACCCGCGCGAGTGTCGGGCGAATCGGGGCAACCGGCGATGCAGGATGAGCAGGGGCGGATTCAGGTCAGTCTCTGGCCAGCATCCGATGCACAGGCATGCGACGGTCTTTGGTTGCCGGTGGCCATGGGCACGTCCGGGCTGCCCGATGCCGGCAGTGAGGTGTTCGTCGGTTTTCTCGACAGTGACCCGGATCGTCCGGTTATTTGCGCCAGTGCAAACGTTCAACACGCATCACCGGCACTTACACCCACACCGCGCGGCGATACGCGCCTGTTGTTTGATTGGCTGGTCAATCGACCGGACATGCCCTGACACTCAGCCTTTATCAGCCTTCCCCGCCGCCGATGCGAATTTCGCCAGCCGCACATCCAGATGCCGTGGCCGGCGCCCGTGATCCTCGGCGCGTTCCTTGCGGCGGATGGCGTTGCGCACCATCAACGAGCCGAGGTAACGAATCGGTTCCGGCGGGAAGTAACCCAACGGCCCGTTGACCAGCGGCGAACGGGTCCAGGGGTTGTCGAGGCCTTGCACCATCGAGGCAAGAATCTGCCCGCCCATATGACACGGCCCGACTCCGCTGCCGGAGTAACCGAAACCGTAGAACACGTTGCCGCTGCTGCTCATCTGGCCGAAGAACGGCAACCCGGTGACCGAGCGATCCGAAGGACCGTTCCACGTGGCCTCGACCCTGGCCTCGGCAAACGCCGGAAAGAAGTCCGCCAGACTGCTGCGCAACAACCCGGCATAGGGCGATGGCTGATCGAACACCGGCAGCATCCGCCCGCCATAGGCGAAGGTGTTGCCGCCCTTGCCGAGCATGATCCGGCCGTCCGGGGTGTTGTGGTAGTAGTGCACGAAAATCCGCGAATCGAGCACCGTGACGCCGCTGGTCAAGCCGATTTCATTCAGCAAGTCTGGGCGCGGTTCGGTGATCAGCATGTCGCTGGAGACAATCGCCACGCTGCGTTCGAACTGCGGGAACGCCCGGGCCATCCACGCGTTCATCGCCAGCACCACCCGATCGGCGCGAACCGTGCCGTTGGGGGTTTTAATCCCCGCAGGACGGCCCTCCTCCAACCCCATCATCGCGGTGTTCTCATGGATCCTCACCCCCAGTTGCAAGGCGACCCGGCGCAAACCCCGCACCAATTTTCCCGGTTGCACACTGGCCGCTGCCGGGGAAAACCAGCCTTCCAGGTGTTTGGCGGAACCGGCCATGCGTTGCACATCCGCCACCGGCCGCTGGGTGAAGGAGTTGATGCCGTTGCGTTCCAGTGCCGCGATCACCGCGTCGGTCGAGCCGCATTGCGCGCGGTTGGTCGCGGTGTAAAGGGTGCCGTCGAGCCGGTAATCCGCCTCCACGCCGTACTGTTCGCAGAAAGTGCCGATCGCATAAATGCTGCGCTCCGATTCCTTGACCAGCCGCACCGCTTCTTCGACGCCAAACAAGCGTTCGAGGGTGAAGTATTTGGCCGACCACGACAACGCGCAGCCACCGTTGCGGCCACTGGCGCCGGCACCGCAGATGTCGGCTTCGATCAGCAGCACATCGAGTTCGGGGTTTTGCTCCTTGAGCATGATTGCGGTCCACAGCCCGGTGTAGCCGCCACCGACGATGCACACGTCGGCGCGGGTGTCGCCGGCCAACGGCTCGCACGGCGCGCAGGACTCGGCCGCCAGCGCTTGGTCCAGCCAGAAAGGTCTCATGGGGGTTTCCTCAGGTACGCAGGGGTTTGATGGTCATCGGTTGGTTGGGCACGAAGGCGCAATCGAGACTCAGGCCAGCCGGGCGGCTGTTCCAGTGCGGGATCAGCACGAAGGCCGAGAACATCGCGCAACCGGCGAAGATGATGAACACGGTGACCGAGTCGAAGTACCCCGGCAGCAAACCACCGAGAATTGCCCCGACCGAACCGCAGCCATTCACAAAACCCGCCGCCGTGGCGCCGGCCTTGGCCGTGCCGAAATCAATCGCCGCCGCGCCGCTGATCATCGAGTCCGGGCCATACAGCGTCAGGCCCATCACGAATAACAACGCCACTACCAACAACACGCTGCCGGTGTGCAAGGCGCCCATGAACAGCGCCAGGGACACCGTCAGCGCCAACAGGCTGATCACACAGGCCGGCATCCGTCGGGCGCCGAACAGTTTGTCCGAGGCCAGGCCAATCATGATCGGCCCGAGCAGCCCGGCCAGTTCAAACGACGTCGGAATAATCGCCGCGCCGACCTTACCCACGGAGGGCATTTGCTCGAAGACAATCACCGGCCCCCACAACAGAATCGCGTAACGCGCCGGCTTCAACAGGAAGTACGAGAGCCCGAGAATCAGCACCGTGCGGTTGCGCAGAATTTCCCTCAACGGCTCCCACACGCTGATCTTGCTTTGGGCGTAAGTCTCTTCGGCGCTTAACTCGGGTTCCGGCTCCACGGCGGGCAAGCCGACGTCTTCCGGTTTGTTGCGTTGGAAAATAAAAAACAGCACGGCGACCAGCCCAACCACCGCCGCACTGGAAATGAACGCCGCGTGCCAGGTGCCCACCAGCGTATAAGCCCACCAACCGGCGAACGGTGATGCCACCAGACCGCCGAAGGCATAACAGGAACTCCACAAACCCAGCACCCGTCCGCGTTGTTCGGCGGGAAAGAAACTGCCGATGTTCTTGCACAAGCCCGACCATCCGGTGGACTGGGCCAGGCCCTGGATCAGCATGCAGGTGGCGAAGATCGGCAACGTGGCGAAACTGCCCATCACCAGCGCTGCTGCGGCGGAAATCAGCAAGCCGCCGAGCACCACGACCCGTGGACCAAAACGGTCGGCGAGGATGCCCCAGGTAAATTGGCCGATGGCATAGGCCGTCAGGTAGATGGCGTCGAGGTTGGCCATGGCCATTTTGTCGAGCATGAAAGTGGGGTCTTCAGCGATCCCCAGTTTGGCCACGGAAAATGCTTTGCGGGTGAAATAGAAAGCGGCGTAAGCGAGCCAGGTAATGGCGAAGATCTGCACGCGCCAACGCTTGATGGTGCCGATGTGCTTGTTCATGGTGGTTCTGACCTCAGGGTGTGAGTGTGCCGGCAGAAATTGAGAAATAACGCCTGTTTTTTTATTGTTGAGCACTTCGATACCGCTGCTTCCCTGAGGCGATACCGGTCAGATGAGGCCTGCTGTCATACCCGCAGACTCATGGCCCCGAGGCTGTTCGACTGACCAGTCACCGGGGCTGAGGCGGATAAAAACAATTACTGATTAATAAGTGAAATCGATTTATCGTATTTCCAATATAAGTTCAGCTTGTTACTGGAGGTTCGATGTCGGTCTCCCACGCCCAGCTCAAAGCCTTCCACGCCGTGGCCGTTCACGGAAGCTTTACCAAGGCCGCCGAGCGGCTATTCCTGACGCAACCGGCGATTTCCGACCAAGTGCGCAAACTCGAAGAACGCTTCGGCGTGTTGTTGTTTCACCGCAACAAACGTTCGGTGCGCCTGACGGATTTGGGCGAACGCCTGTTGAGTATCACCCAGCGTTTGTTCGTCATCGAAGCCGAGGCCCAGGAGTTGTTGCAGGACTCCCGGGCGCTGCAAACCGGCAGCCTGATCCTCGCCGTGGACGCGCCAGTGCACGTGCTGCCGCAGATCGCCCGGTTCTGCGAGCGCTACCCCGGCATCAGCGTGAAAATCGAAACCGGTAACACTGATGAATCGCTATTCCGGTTGTTCAACTATCAGGCGGATTTGGCGCTGCTCGGGCGCGAGGTCAGCGACGAGCGTTTGATCTCGTTGCCGCTGCGCAATGATCCGATGGTGGCGTTCGTCTCGCGCAATCATCCGTGGGCGAATCGCGAGTCGATCTGCCTCGCGGACCTGGACGACACGCCGTTGGTGCTGCGGGAAATCGGCTCGGTGACGCGCCAGACGCTGGAGGAGGAAATGGCCGGCGCCGGGTTTCGGATTCGCCCGGCGATTGAGGTCGAAGGTAGGGAAGCGGCGCGCGAAGCGGTGGTGGTGGGGATTGGCGTCGGGGTGGTTTCAGCGGCCGAGTTTGGCGCGGATTCGCGGGTGTGCGCGTTGCCGATTACTGACTGCAAACGGCGGTTGACCGAAACGCTGGTGTGCCTGCGCGAGCAGAGTTCGCGGCGGGTGGTGGCGACGTTTCTGGAGATGGTGCGCGAGAGCCTCACAGCCCTGTAGGAGCTGTCGAGTGAAACGAGGCTGCGATCTTTTGATCTTTCGCTTGAGACTCAAGTGACCCGGGAAAGATCGCAGCCTCGTTTCACTCGACAGCTCCTACAGAGATTGCACGGTCAATTCAGAGTTGGCGCCAAATCAAAAAACGCCTGAATCAACCGCAAATCCCGCCGCCGCTCCATGCACCCGATCATGTGCCGATTGACCAACCCCTCGCCAATAATCGGCACCGCCACCACCCGCGGGTCATGGCTGACTTCCACCGACGACACCACGCCAACCCCCAATTCAGCCGCGACGGCTTCAGTCACCGCCTCCCGACTGTCCAGCTCCAGCAACACTCGCGGACTGACCTTGGCCTGACTGCACGCCTCGTCAAATGTGCGTCGGGTAATCGAACTCGGTTCTCGCAACACCATGATCACCTGATCGAGTTCCTTGAGCTGTACGTCCTTCGAGCGTTGTGCCCAAGGATGCCCGGCCGGCACCAGCGCGCAGATCCGGGATTCGTTCAACGCTTGCAGATGCAGGCCCTTGCGCGGCTCCACTTCGGTCAACACCGCCACGTCGGCGTGTTCGGACAACAGCGCCGCCAGGGTTTCCTGCGCATTGCCCAGGCGCAGGTTGACGGTGATCCCCGGATAGCGCGCCCGCAGACTGGCGAGCATTGGCATGACCATGTGCGGCCCGTCCGCCGCCACTTCCAGGCGCCCGGTCAGCAACTGCCGATTGGCTTCGAGCATCACCTGCGCCTCTTCCGCCAGCCCGAACATCGCCCGGGTGATCGCCGCCAGTTTGGTGCCCTCCTCCGTCAGCTCCACCCGTCGCGCGGTACGGCGCAACAGGGTGATTTGGTAGTGCTCTTCCAGCGCCTTGATGTGCCCGGTGACCGCCGGTTGGCTGATGAACAACCGCGCGGCGGCCCGGGTAAAGCTGCCTTCCCGGGCCACCGCATCGAATGCGCGGAGCTGGAACAGATTCATGAATAACCCTCACTGATGGCTGGCATAACAACAAACAATTTGATTGATGCGACGGCAAATTGCAATTTAAGCCCCGTAGCGTCATCCCATCGATTGCGAGGACATGAGAATGAGTACCGCCGAACCCATCCTGCTCACCCCCGGCCCATTGACCACGTCGGCCCGCACCCGTCAGGCGATGATGGTCGACTGGGGTTCATGGGATGACCGCTTCAACCAACTGACCGCCAGCCTCTGCGAGCAATTGCTGACGATCATCAACGGCGCCGACAGCCACCACTGCGTGCCTTTGCAGGGCAGCGGCACGTTTGCCGTCGAAGCGGCGATTGGCACCCTGGTGCCACGCGACGGCAAAATCCTGGTGCTGATCAACGGCGCCTACGGCAAACGCCTGGCGAAAATTTGCGAAGTACTCGGTCGTCCGTTCAGCACCTTCGAAACCGCCGAAGACGAACCGACCACCGCCGCCGATGTGGATCGCCTGCTGCGGGCTGACCCGAGCATTACTCACATCGCGCTGATTCACTGCGAAACCAGTACCGGCATCCTCAACCCGCTGCCGGAGATCGCTCAGGTCATCGCGCAACACGGCAAACGCCTGATCATCGACGCCATGAGCTCTTTCGGCGCCCTGCCCATCGACGCGCAACAGGTGCCATTCGATGCGCTGATCGCCGCCTCAGGCAAGTGCCTGGAAGGTGTGCCGGGGATGGGTTTCGTCTTCGCTCGCAAAGACTCGCTGGCGAATGCCGCCGGAAACTCGCATTCCCTGGCCATGGATTTGTTCGACCAGCACACCTACATGGCCAAGACCGGCCAATGGCGCTTCACCCCGCCGACCCACGTGGTCGCCGCGCTGCACGAAGCCCTGCTGCAATACAACGAAGAAGGCGGTTTGCCCGCGCGGCATCAGCGCTACGCCGACAACTGTCGGGTGCTGCTGGATGACATGGCCCAACTGGGCTTGCGCAGCTTCCTGCCCGCCGCGATCCAGGCGCCGATCATCGTCACCTTCCACGCGCCGACAGACCCGCGTTACCAGTTCAAGGAGTTCTACGAACGGGTCAAGGCCAAGGGTTTTATTCTCTACCCCGGCAAATTGACCCAGGTCGAGACCTTCCGCGTCGGCTGCATCGGCCACGTCAACCAGGCCGAGATGCACGCGGCGGTGGCGGCGATTGCCGAGGTGCTGCGCGAGATGGAAGTGCTCGAAATCTGACTCACACCCCCCGTAGCAGCTGCCGAGCCTGCGAGGCTGCGTTCGGCTGCGAAGCAGTCGTGAATGCTGGTGACGCGGTCCACCTGAAACACCGAGGTGGATGGTTTTACGACTGCTTCGCAGCCGAACGCAGCCTCGCAGGCTCGGCAGCTGCTACACGGATTTGCTCATCATTCCAACAGACAGGATTTGAGACATGAACTATACAAACCCAACCCAACTCCAGGCCGCCATCCTCGACTGGGCCGGCACCGTCGTCGATTTCGGTTCGTTCGCCCCAACGCAGATTTTTGTCGAAGCCTTTGCCGAATTCGACGTGCAGGTCTCCATCGAAGAAGCCCGTGGACCGATGGGCATGGGCAAGTGGGACCACATCCGCACCCTGTGCGATCAGCCGCAAGTCGCCGAACGTTATCGCAAGGCATTCGGCCGCACGCCGACCGACGATGACGTGACCGCGATCTACAAACGCTTCATGCCGCTGCAAATCGAGAAAATCGCCGAGCACTCGGCGCTGATCCCCGGCGCTTTGGAGACCATCGCCAATCTGCGCCAGCAAGGGATCAAGATCGGTTCCTGCTCCGGCTACCCCAAGCAAGTGATGGATAAAGTGGTGGAACTGGCCGCCACCAACGGCTACGTCGCCGACCACGTGGTCGCCACCGACGAAGTGCCCAACGGTCGTCCATGGCCGGCCCAGGCCCTGGCCAACGTGATAGCGCTGGGCATCGACGATGTCGCGGCCTGCGTGAAGATCGACGACACGGTGCCGGGCATTCTCGAAGGTCGCCGCGCCGGCATGTGGACCGTGGCGCTGATCTGTTCCGGCAACGCGCTGGGCCTGGATTACGCGGGTTATCAGGCCCTCGGCAGCGAAGAACTGGCCAGCGAGCGCAAGCGCATCCACGCCCTGTTCGAAGGTTCGCGGCCGCACTACATGATCGACACCATCACCGATTTGCCCCAGGTGATCGCCGATATCAACAAGCGCCTGGCCAACGGCGAGATGCCACAAACCAATTGATTCACTCCATTCCCTTGTAGGAGCGAGGCTTGCCCGCGAAGGCGTCCTTCCAGTCGATATGCATGTTGACTGTTCGGGCGCCTTCGCGGGCAAGCCACGCTCCCACAGGGTTTTTATTGTCAATTAGCTGAACCAGAGCATTGAACGGGCAAATCGCCTCAGGCAAATCCGCAAAACAGGATTACAGTTAAAGCACAGTGCCGCACAAGAACGGCACTTTGAGCATTGACCTGTGGAGAGCCCCGTATGCCCTGGAAGAACTCCGATTCACGTTACAGCACGGTGTCGATCGCGTTGCATTGGTTGATGCTGGTGCTGCTGATCCTGGTCTACGCCTGCATCGAATTTCGCGGGATCTTCCCCAAAGGCAGTGGTGGTCGCACGCTGATCACCGAATCGCACTTCATGCTTGGCCTGACGGTGTTTGTGCTGGTGTGGCTGCGACTGTTCGCCCGCAGCCTGGGCCCGGCGCCGCAGATATTCCCGGCGTCGCCGCATTGGCAGACGACGTTGGCCAAGCTGATGCACTGGGCGCTGTACCTGTTCATGATCGCGATGCCGCTGCTGGGTTGGCTGGTGACCAGCGCCAAGGGGCACCAGGTGATGTTTTACGGGTTTGATCTGCCGTTGCTGGTGTCTGAAGACAAGGTGTTGGCCAAACGCATCCAGGGCTGGCATGAACTCGGCGGCACCATCGGCTATTGGCTGATCGGCCTGCATGCCGTGGCCGGGCTGTATCACCATTATGTGGTGGGGGATAACACGTTGTTGCGGATGATGCCGAAGCGGGTCAGTCGCAATACCTGATGCCAACTTAAAATCCTTTGTGGGAGCGGGCTTGCTCGCGAAGGCGTCGCTTCAGTCGATACAGGTGTTGAATGACACACCGCCTTCGCGAGCAAGCCCGCTCCCACAGGGGAATGCAGGGTGTCACGCGAAACCGCGTCGGCCCTGCAAGCCGCCAGTGTGGATGAAGATCAATCGCGTGCCCCGGGGGAATTTGCCTGCTTCAACCTGCTGCTTCAACGCCAACAACGCCTTGCCGGTGTACAGCGGTTCCAAAGGAATACCGCAGGCCTGTTCGGTCTGCTCGATAAACGCCAACAACAGCGGATCAACCTTGGCAAACCCGCCGCGACTGGCGTCGAACAATTCATAAGTCGGCTCCGACACTCCCACAATCGCTTCAACCTGCTGCGCCACGCCATGATCGTCGGGCACTGCCAGCGCACCATAAACCCGATGTTCACCCGCCTCGGCCAGCACCAGTCCGGCCAGTGTGGTGCCGGTTCCGCAGGCCAGCCACCAACCGTCGTAGTCATTCCAGCCCAACCCTGCCAATTGCTCACGGACCTGATCCTTGAGCCGCATGCAGCCCTGCGCCCCACGCAAACCGCCGCCCCCTTCCGGCACCGGATGCAGCGTCGGGTATTGCTCCAACCAGGGTCGCCAGAAATCCGGCTCATGCCGCGCGCGATAACCGGCGTAACCCAACCAGTGCAGCTGCATGCCGAAGTCCTGCAAATCCGTTACGGTCGCGGTGTCTTGCGGGTGACCGCGCAGCAGGCCAACGGTGTTGAAACCCAGGCGTTTGCCTGCGGCGGCCAATGCGTGCAGATGATTGGAATGTGCGCCCCCGAGGCTGATGATGCCCTCGGCACCGGCCCGGTTGGCGGCATTCAGGTGTTCGATGAGTTTGAACCACTTGTTGCCGCTGATCAGCGGGTCGATTTGGTCCAGGCGCAGGATGGCGACTTCGATGCCGGCTGCGGCGAGCCAGTCGAGTTGAAGGGAATTGAGCGGGGCTTGGGGGAGCCAGTCGTTGGGAGGGAGGAGCATTGACGGTACACATTCTGTCAAAAGGCAGCAGCGTAGCAGCTGTCGAGCCCCAGCGAGGCTGCGTTTGGCTGCGAAGCAGTCGTAAAACCAACCACCGCGATGTTCCAGATAAATCGCGGTGAATGGATTGACGACTGCTACGCAGCCGAACGCAGCCTCGCTGGGGCTCGACAGCTGCTACAAGTGACGCGGTCTCAGAGTTCGGCGGCGAGGCGCGACCCTTGATTGATCGCCCGCTTCGCATCCAGCTCCGCCGCCACGTCCGCGCCGCCGATCAAATGCACGTTCTGCCCGGCTGCGACCAACCCGTCCTGCAATTCGCGCAGCGGGTCCTGGCCGGCGCAGATCACGATGTTGTCCACCGCCAGCACTTGCGGCTCGCCGGTTTCGCCGATGCGGATGTGCAGGCCTTCGTCGTCGATCTTCAGGTATTCGACGCTGTTGAGCATCTGCACCTGTTTGTTCTTCAGGCCCGTGCGGTGAATCCAGCCGGTGGTTTTGCCCAGGCCATCGCCGACCTTGGAGGTCTTGCGTTGCAGCAGGAACACTTCGCGGGCCGGTGCATGGGGCTGGGCCTTGATCCCGGCCACGCCGCCGCGCGCTTCAAGGTGCGTGTCGATGCCCCACTCTTTCCAGAACGCTTCGCGGTCGAGGCTGGTGGCCACGCCTTCGTGAACCAGGAACTCCGAGACGTCGAAACCGATACCGCCAGCGCCGATCACCGCCACGCGCTTGCCCACCGGTTTGCGCTCGAGGATCACGTCCAGATAGCTCAACACCTTGGCGTTCTCGACACCCGGAATCGCCGGGGTACGCGGCGCGATGCCGGTGGCGAGGATGATTTCGTCGTAACCGCCGGCCACCAGTTGCGCCACATCGACGCGGGTGTTCAGGCACACCTCGACGTTGGTGGTCTGCAACTTGCGGTTGAAGTAACGCAGGGTTTCGAAGAATTCTTCCTTGCCCGGCACGCGTTTGGCGATGTTGAACTGGCCGCCAATTTCGCTGGCCGAATCGAACAACGTCACCGAATGCCCACGCTCGGCGGCCACGGTGGCAGCGGACAGGCCCGCAGGGCCGGCACCGACCACAGCGATTTTCTTGATCTGTTGCACCGGCAGGTAATTAAGCTCGGTTTCGTGGCAGGCCCGTGGGTTGACCAGGCAACTGGTCAACTTGCCGCCGAACGTGTGGTCGAGGCAGGCCTGGTTGCAGCCGATGCAGGTGTTGATTTCATCGGCGCGGCCAGCGGCAGCCTTGTTGACGAAATCCGCGTCGGCGAGGAACGGCCGCGCCATGGACACCATGTCGGCATCGCCTTCAGCGAGGATCTGCTCGGCGATTTCCGGGGTATTGATGCGGTTGGTGGTGATCAGCGGAATGCTCACCGAACCGCGCAGCTTGGCCGTGACCTTGCTGAATGCGGCGCGCGGCACTTTGGTGGCGATGGTTGGAATCCGCGCTTCGTGCCAGCCGATGCCGGTGTTGATGATCGTGGCCCCAGCCTGCTCGATGGCTTTGGCCAGGGTGACGATTTCTTCCCAACTGCTGCCGCCTTCAACGAGGTCGAGCATCGACAGTCGGAAAATAATGATGAAGTTCGGACCCACCGCTTCGCGCACCCGGCGCACGATTTCCACCGGCAAACGCATGCGGTTTTCGTAGCTGCCGCCCCAACGGTCGGTGCGGTGATTGGTGTGGGCCGCGAGGAACTGGTTAATGAAATAACCTTCGGAACCCATGATCTCGACGCCATCGTACTCGGCGGTTTGCGCGAGAACCGAACAGGTCACGAAATCGCTGATCTGCTTCTCGATGCCTTCCTCGTCCAGCTCTTTAGGCTTGAACGGGTTGATCGGCGCCTGGATCGCGCTCGGTGCGACCTGTTTCGGGCTGTAGGCATAGCGGCCGGCGTGGAGAATCTGCATGCAGATCTTGCCGCCCGCCTCGTGCACCGCGCGGGTGACGATCTGGTGCTTGAGCGCTTCTTCTTCGGTGGTCAGCTTGGCCGCGCCGGAATACACCCCGCCCTCATCGTTCGGGCCGATACCGCCGGTGACCATCAGGCCCACGCCGCCCCGGGCACGCTCGGCAAAGTACGCCGCCATGCGCTCGAAACCGCCGGGCTTTTCTTCCAGGCCGGTGTGCATCGAGCCCATCAGGGTGCGGTTGCGCAATGTGGTAAAACCCAGGTCCAGCGGGGCCAACAGGTGCGGGTAGTGAGCGGCGGCCATCGGTAACTCCACATCGAGCGATCACGGAAAAAATGCAGGAGCTCTTCGGCCCCTGTCAGTCATGTGCCACAGACTAAGAGTCGCGGCAGCGGCGCTCAATGACCCAAACTGACAACTTAATGATCCAAATGCGCAGCGACCGATGGAGTAACGCACTCATCAAGCGATTTTCGGTTGATCGCCCATCGCCTCCTGTTCCGCCTTGATCATCTTTTCCAGCAGCCGTCGGGCGCGTACGGCGCCGCCATCACTGGCCAGCAATACCGGTTTCAGATCCCAGAAGTTCTGCGAACCAATGACGGCTTGCTGGGCTTCGAGCATCGGCAGGTCTTCGGTAGTGAACGGCTGGCGTAGCCATTCAATGTTGTCTTGCGCAAGGCGTGCGCCCTCCTCGCCAAGAGCCTTGGGGAAGGCGATGCCGAACCAATAGTGGGTCGTCGCCTCGGTTTGCGGGGTGAACACGTGGGCAACGTACACCGAACGTCCCTCCGAGCGCAGTTGACCGCTCGCGGTGTAGCCGCTGTTCAAGAGCATATTGGCCGGCGCGTTCCAGCGCACATCCAGCCAACGGTCGACGCGCTGCCCGGCGGGAATGCCGCGCAGGCGTTCCAGGTCAGCGGTGAGTTGTTCGTCATGGGTGGTGCGTTTCGAATACACCGTGTCGCCGTCCTGCGCCACCTCGATAATGCCTTGCGCCACAGCGGCGCTGCCCAGGGAGTTGCCATGCAGGAATTCGATGTGGCTCAGGTCGAGAATATTGTCGGTCTCCAGCGCATAGTTTGCGTTGACGAGCAGGTAACTCTTGCCGATGTACGCCATCTCCGGGTCCATGGGGCTGAAGTCGCTGATCAGCGCCGGGTCGGCCTGTTCCGGTTGCCCCATCCAGATCCACGCAAAGCCGTGGCGCTCGTGCATCGGATAGGCACGCACCCGCGCGGCCTTGGGAATCGCGCCGTTGCCATGGGGATTGTGCACGCAGGCGCCGCTGCAATCGAAGCTCAGGCCGTGGTAGGCACACTGGATTCGATCATTCTCGAGACGGCCCAGGTGCAGCGGCACGAAACGATGGGGGCAGCGATCCTGCAAGGCTTGCAACGCGCCTTTGCTGTCGCGAAACAGCACGACTTGTTCATTGAGAAAGGTGCGGGCCAGCAGCTGACCTTCGATCAACTCGTCGGCCCACCCGGCGATGTACCAACAGTTACGCAAAAATGCCATGACGGTTTCCTTCAGATATCCAGCCGTAAAAATCCACCGTGGGCCCGGGAGCAACACAGCAGCATTTGATCGTTGGCGGCTTTTTCCTGTTCGGTCAGAAACAGGTCGCGGTGGTCGGGAATGCCTTCCAGCACCGGGGTCAGGCAGGTGCCGCAGACGCCCTGTTCGCAGGACAGCGGCACCTCGACTCCGGCGTCCTGCAACACCTGGGCGATGCTGCGGTTTTCCGGCACCTGCAAGGTCAGTCCGGAACGCGCGGCGTGCAGGGTGAAACCGGCCCCCGTCGCATCAACCTCGGCGGCGAAATACTCGTGATGAACGTTCGCTGCCGGCCACCCTTGCTGGCGCGCCGCGCCAATCAACGCGTCCATGAAACCGGCCGGCCCACAGACGTAGACATGCCGGTTCGCCTCCGGGCCGTGGAGTAACGACGGGATAGCCAGTCGTTGTCCCTCGTCATCGATATGCAACGTTACCTTGTCGGCGAACGGTGCCAGCGCCAGCCGTTCAAGGAACGCCGCGCGGGCACGATTGCGCACGCAGTAGTGCAACTCGAACGACGCGCCCAAGGCCTGCAGTCGCCAGGCCATGGCGAGGATCGGCGTGATGCCGATGCCGGCGCCGACCAACAGCGAATGCTCCGCCCGCTCCTCCAACGGAAACTGATTGCGTGGACGGCTGATGTTGATCAGCGTGCCTTGCTGGAACTGCTCGTGAATTCGCGCAGAGCCGCCCCGTGAAGCCGGCTCGCGCAGGATCCCCAGGCTGTAGCGTTGACGATCCTCGGGGGCGCCGCACAAGGAGTAATGACGCACCAGCCCCGGCGCGACCTGAACCTCGACATGCGCACCGGCCTCAAACGCCGGCAGCCAGGCGCCGGCCGGATCGACCAGCTCCAGCGAGATGACCCCCTCGGCTTCCTCCCGGCGCCGGACGATCAGTACTTCCAGCCTGTCGGTCATCAGCAGGTCCTCAGAAAAACGCATGGGTGTAAGTCAGGTACAGGCGGTTTTCGTCCAGGTCCCGCTGCGTGGCGACGCTGCTGCGCAGCATCGCGTTGCGCCAGGACACCGCAAAGCCTTTGACCGGGCCACTCTGGAAGGCATAGGACACCACCAGATCACGCTCCCATTCATGCTGGTCGCCCTGATCGGACTTGATGTCGCCGCCGCGCTGATAGGTGACCTGACTGGTCAGGCCCGGCACCCCGACGCTGGCAAAGTTGTAGCCGTATTGCGCGACCCAGGTGTTCTCGCCGGCCCGCTGGAAACGCGCGCCTGTCTGGCGGTCGGTGATCAGGTACGTGGCCGAACCGTCACCCTGGTTCAGGAACGGAAAATCGCTGGAGCCATTGAGGTGCTGATAGCCGAGGCTGACCGCATGCCCGCCCAGGTTGTAGGTGAACAACCCGGCCAACACGCGGTTATCCACTTCGCCGTTGTTGTGATACCCGCTGCTTCGATAACCCTCGGCGCGTCCGGCGGCGCTGCCGTTGCGTCCGTCCGAGGTGCTGTCGAAAAATCGCAGGTCGCTTTTCAAGCTGCCGACGGGCAATGCGAGGGTATGAACCAGGCCGACAAAGTGCTGCTGGTAGAAGTTTTCCAGGTCACCGTAGTAGTACTGCAACAGCAGATTGGGCCGCAGGGTGTAGTCGACCCCGGCGTAGTAGAACTGATTGCTGCGCTGGCCGGCCGGGCCGCCGGCACCGCTGATGGCCAAGTCTTCGTTGTTCGATGAGTTGCGGCTTTTCACGCCGCTCAACCGGCCGCCAATCAGGGTGAAGTTCTCAAAATCCATCGAGGTGGCCTGCCAGCCTTCAAAGGTTTCCGGCAGCAAGCGACCGTCGTTAAAGACCACCACCGGCAACTTCGGTTTGAGCGTGCCGACTTTCAGTTCGGTCTTGGCAATCCGCATCTTGCCGGTCAGGCCCAGGCTGCTGAAGTCATTGACCGCACGCCCGTCGCTGTCGGTCGGGAAGACAAAACCACCCTGGTTGACGCTGTTGGGGTTGCCGTGCCGGCCCTTGCCGGAATCCAGGCGCACGCCGAGCATGCCCAGCGCATCGACGCCAAATCCCACCGGTCCCTGGGTGTAGCCGGAAGCGAAGTTGAGGATGAAACCCTGGCCCCACTCCTCCAGCTTCGACGGTTTCGCCGGGCCGCTGCGGTTGTCCTGATTGAAGTAAACGTTGCGCAGTTCCAGGCTGGCTTTCGAGTCGTCGATAAAGCCTGCGGCCCGGACATCCAGTGGCCACTGCGCAACCGCGCCAATCGCCAAGGCCAGAGGAACAAAACGCGCACGCAGGGAGGCCGTTTTCAGTACGGTGGTTTTCATGGTGGTACCCGTGTCTTTTATTGTTATGAGAGTGCCGCGGCCAATCGCGGGCAAAGCGTGGCCGCGCTGCCGTTGCCGGCAGTGGTTCGGGGTTGTGTCAGTGGTCGGGGTGAATCAGTTGGGTAACGGTGGCGCGTCCGGGCCCCGCGCCTTGTTGCGCTCGGTCAGGCGTTGCAGGGAAAAGATCGCGATCGAGCCGAACAGCGCCGGAATGGCGAGGGCGATAAAGAACACCGAGGGCTGCCCCAGTTGCGCAATCAACCAGGCGCCAAGCACCGAGCCGATGATCGAACCGACCCGGCCGTTGGCCATGGCCCAACTCACCCCCGTTGCCCGGGCCGCCGTCGGGTAGATGCTCGCCGACAACAGGTTGAGGCCGTTCTGCGCACCGGCAATGCCGAAGCCGACCATAAACACTGTGAGCCCAAGCCAGAAGGCATCGGCCAAGGCAAAACCGACCAGGGCAATCACCAGCGCGGCCCCCAGATAAGCCAGGCCCAGCACGCGATAAGGACTGACCCGATCCATCAGCAAAGCCATCAGAATCGCGCCAACCGTGCCACCCAGCGGCACCATCGCGCCGATCCGCGCCGCGCTGGCGATGTCGTAACCGGCGTCCTTGAGGATGCTCGGCAACCAACTGGTCAGCAGGTAAAACACAAACAGCGAGCAGAAGAAGGTGCCCCACAGCAACACCGTGCGCAGCGCCCGGCCTTCGATAAACAGTTGCGAAATCGGCGAGCGCACCGCGACCGGACTTTGCGGTTCAACGAAGGTGATGTCCGCCAGATCCGTGCGGCCGGTGATCCTGCTCATCACTTTGCGCAAGGCTTCGGCGTAGCGCGGATGGGTCGCCATGAAACGCACCGACTCGGGTAACAGCCAGACCAGCAGCGGCAGCAACAGCAACGGCACCAGCCCGCCAATCATCAGCACCCCACGCCAGCCGAACAACGGAATGATCTGGCTCGCCACGGCACCGCCCAGCGCCAGGCCGGTGGTAAAGCCGCTGTAGCTCAAGGTCACCATGATCATCCGCCGCCGGGCCGGTGAATATTCCGAGCTCAAGGTAATGCAGGTGGGCATCGCGCCGCCCAGACCGATGCCGGTCAGAAAGCGCAAGGCCGTGAGCATGTCGATGGAGGTCGAATAGGCGGAAGCGAGCGTGCCGAGGCTGAAAATCAACACCGACACCAGCAAGACCTTCTTGCGTCCATAGGCATCGGCCACCGGACCAAACACGAACGCGCCGACCATCAGGCCCATCAGGCCAGCACCGAAGGCCGGGGACAACTGGCTCGGCTGCAGCCCCCATTCCTGGCGCAGCGCAGGGGCAATGTAGCCAATCACGGCGGTGTCGAAACCGTCCACCAGCACCACCAGAAAGCACAGGACCAGCACCATGATCTGGTAGGCGGAAATCCTGTTGTTATCGATCATTTCGCCAATATTGGCGGTGTTGCGGTTCATGGGTGTTCCCCTTTTATTGGATTTGTCTTGGGGTGAAGCGATTGCAACGCAAAGCAGCAGGTGTAACGACGACTCCTTGAATAACGAAGATCCCTGTGGGAGCGAGCTTGCTCGCGATAGCGGTGGATCAGTCGACCTCTGTGTTGAATGTGAGTCGGCTATCGCGAGCAAGCTCGCTCCCACAGTTGGATGCGGGTGTGCTTGAGGGTCAGCGCTCCAGCAGGTCCAGCGCCACATCAACAATCATGTCTTCCTGGCCACCGATCATTCGGCGTTTGCCCAGTTCCACCAGGATGTCCACAGCCTTAAGGCCATAACGCGCCGCAGCGACTTCGGCATGGCGCAGGAAGCTCGAATAGACCCCGGCATAACCCAGCGCCAACGTCTCGCGATCGACCCGGACGGGGCGATCCTGCAACGGCCGAACGATGTCGTCCGCCGCATCCATCAGCGCGTACAAATCGGTGCCATGGTTCCAGCCCAGGCGATCGGCGGCGGCGATAAACACTTCCAGCGGCGCGTTACCGGCACCGGCGCCCATGCCGGCGAGGCTGGCGTCGATCCGGTCACAGCCCTCCTCCACCGCAACAATGGAATTGGCCACCCCCAGCGACAGATTATGGTGGGCGTGCATGCCGGTTTCGGTCTCGGGTTTGAGCACGGCCTTGACCGCGCGGAACCGATCACGAATGTCCTGCATGCTCATGGCGCCACCGGAATCCACTACGTAGATACACGTGGCGCCGTAGCTCTCCATTTTCTTCGCTTCGACGGCCAGGTTCTCCGGGCTGGTGAGGTGGCTCATCATCAGGAAACCGACGGTGTCCATGCCCAGGGTCCGGGCGTATTCGATGTGCTGGCGGGAGCAGTCGGCTTCAGTGCAATGGGTCGCCACGCGCACCACTCGCGCGCCGGCGTTATACGCTGCCTTGAGGTCATGCACGGTGCCGATGCCGGGTAACAACAGCGTGGCGACTTTGGCGTGGCTGATCACATCGCTGACGGCCTCGATCCATTCCAGATCGGTATGCGCGCCGAACCCGTAGTTGAAACTCGAGCCTTGCAAGCCATCGCCATGGGCCACTTCGATGGAATCGACACGCGCCAGATCCAGGGCGCGGGCGATGGTCTGCACGTTGTCGATGGAGTACTGATGACGCACCGCATGACTGCCGTCACGCAGGGTGACGTCGCTGATATAGAGCTTTTTGCCGGGATTGAAGGTCATGGGGTCTGCCTCACAGAGTCATCGATTGCGCCATGCGTTCGGCGGTGGCCAGCGCAGCGGACGTCATGATGTCGAGATTGCCGGCGTAGGCTGGCAGGTAATGAGCGGCGCCTTCGACTTCGAGAAACACCGTGGTCTTCAAACCGCTGAAGCGCCCGAGACCGGGGATATTCAGTGGCGCATCCGGGGCAATCACTTCGAACTGGACCTTTTGCTTGAGGCGATAGCCCGGCACGTAAGCGTTGACCGCGGCGGCCATTTCCTCGATCGAGGCTTCGATCCGTCCCTGGTCAGCGGCTTCGGACAGCACGTACACGGTATCGCGCATCATCAACGGCGGCTCGGCCGGGTTGAGCACAATGATTGCCTTGCCCTTCCCCGCGCCGCCCACGGCTTCGATGGCCTGGGCCGTGGTTTCGGTGAACTCGTCGATATTGGCGCGGGTGCCGGGACCTGCCGACTTGCTGCTGATGGACGCGATGATTTCCGCGTAATGCACCTTGGCGACACGGGAAACTGCCGCCACGATCGGAATCGTGGCCTGACCGCCGCAGGTCACCATGTTGACGTTGAGCGCGCGCAGATTGGCTTCCAGGTTCACCACCGGAACGCAGTACGGGCCGATGGCCGCCGGTGTCAGGTCGATCAGGCGAATGTCGGCCTTGTGCTGGCGCAGGAACGCATCGTTGTGCACATGGGCGGTGGCCGACGTCGCATCAAACACGAAATCGATGTCGGCGAATTCGGCCATGTTCACCAGGCCTTCAACGCCCTCGTGGGTGGTCGCAACGCCCAGGCGTCGGGCCCGCTCCAGGCCATCGGAGCTCGCCTCGATCCCGACCATCACCGCCATCTGCAAATGCCGGGCGTTGCGCAAAATCTTGATCATCAGGTCGGTGCCGATATTGCCGGAACCAATGATGGCGACTTTTTTCTTGTGTTCACTCATCTCGTTTCTCATCTCAGCGACCCAAGGCCTTGACCGTTTTACCGGCGATCCCGAAATCGGTTTTCGGCATCTCGGTGATGATCACCCGCACCGACTCCCGAGGTGCCTGGATCGACTCCACGGCGGCGTCGGTCAGTGCCGCGATCAACCGCGCCTTCTGTTCCTCGTCGCGGCCTTCAATCAGAAAAACCTGCATGATGGGCATGTCGTGTTCCTCAGGAGTGTTTGGAGGCAAAGCGCATGGAGACGCTGCCCAGGTGCTGGTAACGCACGGTGATCTGATCGCCGGCCTGCACCGCGATGGCCTCGGTCATGCCGCCGGTCATGATGAAACACCCGGCCGGCAGTTCCCGCCCCTGGGCGCCGAGCATATTCGCGAGCATCGCCACGCTTTGCGCCGGGTGCCCGAGCACGGCCGCACCGGCGGCAGTGGCGACCACTTCGCCGTTCTTTTCCAGCACCACGCCGAGGCATTTCAGGTCGATGCCCAACGGACTGCGCGCCTGGCCACCGGTAACGAAACGGGCGGACGAGGTGTTGTCGGCGATCACGCTTTTGAGGTCGAAACGGAAGTTTTCGTAGCGCGAATCGATCACCTCGACCGCCGGCAAAATGAAATCGGTGGCGGCCAACACGTCACCGATATGCACGCCAGGCCCCTTCAACGGGTGCTTGAGGACAAACGCAATTTCCGCCTCGACCTTGGGGTGAATCAGCGAATTGATGTCGATCACCGAGCCATCCAGGCACGAGCCATAATCGGTGAGGAAGCCGTGAATCGGCTCGGTGACGCCCATTTGCTTCATTTTCGCAAAGGAGGTCAGGCCCATTTTCAAGCCGGCGATGCGCACACCACGCGCTTGTTTGTTGGCGCGGATCGCATCCTGGATCGCGTAAGCGTCTTCCCAATCCATGTCGGGATGGGCGTCGGTAATCTTGGCCACGGCTTCGCGATTGAGCTCGGCGTTTTCCAGGTGTTGCGCCAGTTCGGCGATGGTTGCTGCTGACAGATTCATGGGGTTGTCCTTCAAACAAATCGAACGGAAGCCGAGCCGATACCGCCCAGGCTGATGCGCAGTTGATCGCCCGGCTGCACGGGCACCATGGCCGCCAGCGAGCCGGACAAAATCACCTCGCCCTTTTTCAAACCGATGCCGAGGCGACCGAGGGTGTTGGCCAGCCACACCACCGCATTCGCCGGGTGCCCAAGGGCGGCGGCACCGGCGCCGGTGGCGACGATCTCGCCGTTTTTCTCCAGGGTCATGCCGACGCAGGCCAAGTCGATGTCCCGAGGATCTGCGGTGCTGTCGCCGAGGACGAAAGCGGCAGCCGACGCGTTGTCGGCGACGGTGTCCTGGATGCGGATCTTCCAGTCCTTGATCCGCGAATCGACGATCTCGAAGCACGGCATCACATACGCGGTGGCGCGAATCACATCCGCCACCGTAACGCCCGGCCCGGTCAGGTCTTCTTTCAGCACAAAGGCGATTTCACCCTCGGCCTTGGGCGCGATCAGGTCGGCGCAGGACAATGCCGCGCCGTCGCTGTAGAGCATGTCGCTGAGCAGGTGGCCGAAGTCCGGCTGATCGACGCCGAGCATGTCCATCACCACTTGGCTGGTGACGCCGATCTTTTTGCCGATCACCCGGTGCCCGGCGTCGAGCCGAGGCTGGATCATCGCCAACTGGATCTGATAAGCGTCCTCCACGGTGAGGTGCGGGTATTGCTCGGTCAGCGGTGCCAGCGGCCGCCGCTCGATCAGGGCTTCGTGCAATCGCGCGCCGAGCAGGTTCAGGTTTTGAGCGGTCATGGTCGTCCTCACAAGCGGATGCAGACGTTGCGCAGTTCGGTGTAGAACTCCAGGGAATGCACGCCGCCTTCGCGGCCGATGCCCGATTGTTTCGACCCGCCGAACGCGGTGCGCAGGTCGCGCAGGAACCACGAGTTGATCCAGCAAATGCCGACATCCAGGGCGGCGCCCAGGCGATGGGCGACTTGCAGATCGGTGGTCCAGACACTGGCGGCCAGGCCGTAGGGGGTGTCGTTGACCAGGCGCACGACTTCGTCTTCATCATCAAAGGGTGCGATGTGGCAGCACGGGCCGAAGATTTCTTCGCGCACCACGGCCGAGGTTTCCGGCAGCCCGATCCAGATCGTCGGTTGTACCCAGGCGCCTTCGGCCAGTTCCGCCGGCATGTCCGGAATCCCGCCGCCGGTCACCACCGTGGCGCCGTCCCGTGCGGCTTGCTGGTAGTAGCTCAAGACCTTTTGCCGATGGCCGATGGAAACCAGTGGGCCCATGGTCACGCCGGGGGCGTTCGGCGCGCCGATCTTGATGGCTTCTGCGCGAACTTTCAGGGCGTCGACAAAGCGTTCGAATAGCGGGCGTTGCACGTACACGCGCTCGGTGCCCAGGCACACCTGACCGCTGTTTTCGAACACGGCACGGGCAATGCCGGCCACGGCTTTGTCCAGGTCGGCGTCGGCAAATACCACACCGGCGTTTTTGCCGCCCAATTCCAGCGACACCGGGCGCACCCCTTTGGAGGCGGCTTTCATGATCGCTTCGCCGGTGCCGGTTTCGCCGGTGAAGGTGATGCCGTCGACATCCGGATGATCCGTGAGAAACGCCCCGGCCGAGTTTTCGCCAAAGCCGTGGACCACGTTGTACACCCCCGGTGGAACACCGGCGTCCAGCATCACTTCGCCGAGCAACGTGGCGGTGGCCGGGGTTTCTTCGGAAGGCTTGACCACCACGGTGTTGCCGCAGGCCAAGGCCGGGCCGACTTTCCAGGTCATCAGCAACAGCGGCAGGTTCCAGGGACAGATCACACCGATCACGCCGCGAGGGTTGCGCACCGCGTAGTTGATCGCCTTGCCGCCGTCCGGGGTGTCCATGGTGAAGCTTTCGGTGGGCACGTTGCGGATCAGGTCGGCGAACACCTTGAAATTGGCCGCGCCGCGCGGGATGTCGAGATGACTGGCCAGGCTGTGCGGCTTGCCGGTGTCGGCCACTTCGGCGGCCACAAACTCTTCGGCGCGCTGCTCGATGCCCTCGGCGACCTTGTGCAACAACGCGGTGCGCTGGGCGACGGTCATTTTGCCCCATGGGCCATTCAGGGCCGCGCGGGCGGCTTTGACGGCGGCGTCCACTTGCTCGCGACCGGCCTCATGCACCGGGCCGATCACGCTGTTGTCCGCCGGGTTGCGGTTGTCGAAAGTGCGCACACCTTCAACCCATTGATTGTCGATGAAGTTACGGAAGTGGCTGATCATGGTTAGTGCTCTTCTCTTGTAATGAGGCTGCGCTCGGCGTCGCCGGCGGTCAGGTAATCCCACATGCGCTCGAAAATCCGTCCGCTGGTCGTGGCGCGCAGGCTGGCTTCGGCGACGCTGAGCTGCGGCGCCTGATCGGCAACCCCGGCGGCCAGCAGTTGCAGTTCGATGCGGGCGGCGTCTTCCAGGTACCAATTGAGCGTCAGGGCTTCCACCAGGGAGGCGCCGACCACGATGGCGCCGTTGCCGCGCATCACCAGGGCGCTGGAGATGCCCAGCAAATCGGCCAGGGCGGCGGCTTGCAGGTCATCGCGCAGCAGTTGCGGGTCGTCCCATAGCGGCACGCCGTCCTTGAAATACGCGCCCATGCCATGGCGCAATTGGGGGGTCAGGCCGGCGCAGGAAAGCGTCATGACCTGCATCGGCATGCTGCGGATGATCGCGTTGACCTGCGGCCGGCGCTGATAGATCTGCTGGTGAATCCGCACTTCCCCCAGCACCCCGTCCGGCAAGGCGCCTGCAATCGGCACCCGCACACCGGCGTCTCCCGGCTCGATCAGCCCCATGGGTTTGGCGGCACACACCAGAAAAGACTCGGCGTCCAGACGCAGGCTGCAATGACCGTAGGCATGCACCAGGCCGGCCCGGGCCAACGCTCGGGCGGTCACCCGCAGTTCGGCCTGCTGCACCGGGCTTGCGCCACTCACGACTTGAACTCCGCAATGTCCGGCTTCGAGCCCCAGGCACAGAACGAAGACGTGACCAGAGGAAACTGCCGTGGTTGATAAGTGGCTTCGTCCTCGGGGGAGATATGGCTGACGCCGGTGGAGTACTCGTAGATCATTCCGTCCGGGCCTTCGAAGTACAGGAACATCGCGCCTGAGGTCGGGTGCCGGCCCGGGCCGAATAGAATCTTGATCCCCCGCTCGCGCAGGAAGTACCAGGCGCGCATCACGTCATCGATGCTCTCGACCTGATGGTTGATGTGCTGCACACCGGCATGCGCCGAGGGAAACAAGGCGATTTTGTGATGCACATCATCGATGCGCAGCAACGGTGCATCACCGATCCAGTCGCTGACGCGGGCGTTGGCCAGGCGCGTCCAGAAGGCTTCATCGCGCTTGGCATCGGTGGTGCGCAGGCCGATATGGCTGAAGCCAGTGATGCCGGCGTCGCGGGTCGGGAAATAGCGGCTGCCGCTGGCATCGGGGCGCAACACAAGCTCGATCTGGTTGCCACTGGGGTCACGAAAATGAATCAGTTCCTTGACCGCCCGCAGCTCGGCTTCTTCACGGCTGCCATGCCGCACGGCGAACCCGTTGTCTTCAAGCAACTGCGCGGCGTGGTCGAGTTCGTCCCAGGTGCTGATCTCAAAGGCGGTAGTGGATTCCCGAGGATCGCCTTCGTAATAGCAAAGCGTGTGATCGCGGCTGTCGGAGCGAAAGTAGATCGCGCCATTGGCTTCCCGGGCCACTTGCAGGCCGAGCATCTGAGTGGCGTACAAGCGAGCCTGAGCGAGATCCGCCGTGCCCAGGCGCACGTAGCGGATGTCATGCAGATTGATCATGAAGGTGCCTCGTGAATTTATTCTTGTCTGGACACGATCCTCGCCCGCAGGCTCAAATAGCAGAAGCAAATTCTAGTTATTCAATCTATTTGATCTGGTTATAGTCATGCGCACAGACCTGAATCTATTGCGAGTCCTGCTGGCCATTCACGACTGCGGCAACGTCACCGCCGCCGCCAAACGCCTGGGCATGAGCCAGCCGGCCGCCAGCGCGGCGTTGTCGCGGTTGCGCCAGTCACTGGCAGATCCGTTGTTCGTACGCTCCGGCACCGCCATGGAAGCCACACCGCGAGCGCGCAGCATTGTCGAGCGCACTCGCGAAGTCATCGCCACCATCGATCAGGAGATCCTGCCGAGCCCGACGTTTGACCCGGCGCTCAGCACCGAGGAATTCACTTTTTGTCTCAGTGAAATTGGGGAAGTGGTGTTTTTGCCGGCGATCTTCGACCGCCTGCGCACCCAGGCCCCGAATGCGAAAATTCGCTGTGTGAGCCTGGCGCCCAAGGATTTGCTGGAAGCGTTACGCGAAGGAAAAGTCGACTCGGTGCTGGGTTATTTTCCCGATCTGGATGCGCCGAACATTTATCAGCAGCGTCTGTTTTCCCATGACCTGGTGTGCCTGATCCGCCAGGACCATCACATCACCGATGCAAAACTCTCAATCGACGCCTTCTGCAGCCTGGAGCACCTGCAAGTGCGCGATGGCAGTCGTAGCCAGGAAATGTACGAAAGCCATCTCGCGAGCCTGGGGATCAAACGCAACATCGTGCTGCAGATGTCGCACTACATGAGCATGGCCGCGATCATCGAGCGCTCCGATCTGGTGGTGGTATTACCGCGCACCGTCGCCAATCTGTATGCGCAACACTCCGCAGTCAGATTGATCGAACCGCCGGTGGAGATTCCACTCTACAACCTCAAGCACCACTGGCATGCGCGCTACCAAAAAGACCCGCGGCATCTTTGGCTGCGCAAGCAGGTCCTGGAATTATTTGGCAGTCACGACACGCCCATGACCGTTTGAAACGAAAAAAGCGCCGGGGATAAGGACGGATCCTTTTGCCAACCCGTTGTTTTGCCGTAGGCTTGACGCCAATTTGAATGCAAAACCATGAACCCTGCACAAGGCTGTAAACTGCTTTCCCATGCGTAAACTTCTGTACCTGACCTTTTCCATGGCGCTCGTCGCCGCTCTTACGACCTACGCCATGTGGGCCGCGGACCGTCCGGTGGGTCATTACCTGTCGGACCTGCGGATCAATCTGGCGGTCGATCAAGGCACCCCGGCCGATCGCGGCAACCTGCTGGGCATCCAGCCCGAGCTGTTCCCCACCGACTACCAAAGCCCCGAGCGCCTGCATCGCAAGCTCGCGGCCTATCTGCAAAAGGCCCAGGACCAGGGTCTGTTGAACGAAAAAACCATCGTCGTGCTGCCTGAGCATGTCGGCACCTGGCTGATGGTCAGCGGCGAGAAAGATGAGCTGTATCAGGCCAGCACCCTCAAGGAAGCCATGAACTGGCTGGCGGCGAGTAACCCGTTGCAGTTCGTCCGCGCCCTGATCAGCGCCACGGGCACCAATCGTCTCGATGACGCTCACCTGCGCATGAAAGCCAAAGGCATGGCCAAGGATTACCAGGCGCTGTTCGGCGGGCTCGCGAAAGAGTTCCACGTGACGCTGGTGGCCGGCTCCATCGTGTTGCCCGAGCCGAGTGTTCGCGACGGCATCCTGAAAATCGGTCGTGGTGCGTTGTTCAATAGCAGCGTGGTGTTTGGTCGCGATGGTTTGCCGATCGGTCAGCCGCAGCGGCAGATGCATCCGGTTTTTGATGAACAGGACACCCTCGCCGCCAACACCGAGCACACGGTCAACGTGATCGACACCCCGGCTGGACGCCTGGGCATCCTGATCGGCAGCGACAGTTGGTACCCGGACAATTACCGCAAACTCGACGAGCAGGGTGCGCAACTGGTGGCGGTGCCGGCATTCGTGGTCGGGCACGGAACGTGGGACAAACCGTGGCGCGGCTACAAGGGCGCGTCGACACCGGGTTCCGTCAGCCTCAAGGCCGGCGAACTCAGCGAAGGCCAGGCCTGGCATCGCCTGACGCTGATCGCCCAGCCACCCAGCAGTCAGGCGATTGCCGGCATGAGTGTGTTCCTGCGCGGGCAGTTCTGGGACAAGGGCAGCGCCGGTCAGAGCTTTCTCAGCAGCAATGGCCAGCACTCCGCCGACAGCGATACCCGTGGCGCACGCTTGCTGAACCTCTGGTTGTAAACCATGAAGCCGCAGCCGATGCGCCTCGGGGATTTGTCGGTGGGCTTTGTTCACAGCCTGGCCGACGCCGTGCGCAGCCATGGCGCCGATCCTCAGCCATTACTCGACCAGTACGGCCTCGATGCCGCCCGCCTCGGTGAAGCCGGCGCGCGGCTGTCAATCCCGCGCTACATGCGCCTGGGCCACGGGGCAATTCAGCTGACCGGCGACCCGGCGCTGGGCTTGCGCATGGGCCGGCTCAGTCGCTTGAGTCAGGCCGGTCTGGCTGGCGTCACCGCCGCCCAGGCGCCGACGGTGCGGGAAGCCGCGCGTTGCCTGATCCGCTTCGAAGCCTTGTACGGCTCCAACTATCGCGGCCAATCGAGCTTTCACGAAGACGCCAAGGGGGCGTGGCTGCGTTTCTATTCCATCAGCCCCTACAACGCCTACAACCGCTTCGTGGTGGATTCGATCATCGCCGGCTGGTTGCAGCAGTTGTCCAGCGTGAGCCCTGCCCCGCTGCGCGCGGAACGCATCGAGATCGAGTTCGACGAACCGGATTATCGTGACGCCTACAGTGTGTTGGGCGACTGCCCGATCCAGTTCGGCGCTGAACACAATCAACTGCGCCTGAGCCTGGCCAGCCTCGCCCAGCGCAACCCGCAACACTGCCCGAGCACCTGGAAGCACCTGCTGCAATTGTGTGAACGGGAACTGGAACAGCTGACACGCACCCGCAGCCTGCGTGAACGCATCACTCAGTTGCTGGGGCCGTTGCTCAATGGCGGCCGGGAACCCGACCTGGAAGAAGTGGCGGCACGCTTGAAGCTGCCAACCTGGACCTTGCGTCGCAAACTCGCCGAGGAAGGCACGCAATTCCGTGCAATTCTCAACGACACTCGCCGCGACCTGGCCATGACCTACATTCGCGATACCGAACTGGTGTTCGGGGAAATCGCCTATCTGCTGGGCTTTGCCTCAGCCGAAGCCTTTCAACGGGCCTTCAAGCGCTGGAACGGCCAGACACCCGGCGAGTATCGCCGCAGTCATCGCCAATCCGCGTAAAGGCTTAAAGCTCAGTAGCGTCTTCGGCCGGTTCCAGCGGATCCAGTTCAAACGCCGAATACTCGAGCAACTCTTCTTGATAATCGTCCATTGTGATGTTCCCCCTTTCACTCATTAAAAATGGCCTGATCAAATGACCAGCGCCTTGAGCATAAAGTGCCCGCGTGAAAGAAAAATGACGTTCACACGACACTCTGCCGCTACTGAATAAAACGTAGCAGGTGGTCAGGAATTTATCACAGGATTTTTTCGATGCAGGCCGTAGGACAATGGCCTGGTCTGACGTGGGTCAAGCTTGATGGCGGCTACGGGAGTGTGTCGACTGACGCGCTCCCGTAACGCCTGGATCGCTTACTGGGCCGGGATGGGTTCGCTTGGGGGCGGCATGTTATCCGGATGTGTCGGTGGCGTGATGGTCTCGGCGGCTGGAGCCGGTTCGGACGTTTCGGCAGGAGCAATCGGTGCTGCTTCCGGAGGCGGTGCAACAGGCTCCGAGCTGACGGGAGCCGCTTCAACCGGTGCCGGCGCCGCTACGGGCTCTGCGGCAGGTGCCGGGGTTGGCGCCAGCGCCGCCGGGGCTGCCTTGGCTTCAGGCACGCCGAGGTCGGTTTTCGGCTTCTCGACGATATGCGCGGCTTTCTTCGCTTCCGGCGGCAGGAACAATTCCACCAGGGTAAAGAAGCGCTCGTAGAACTTGGCCGAGGACACGGTTTCGCTGGCGACCTTGACCATCGAATCATCGGACGAGCCGATCGGCATCGACACCGAACCCAACACGCCAACACCGAGGCTGGCGGAGTTGTTGGTCTTCTTCAGCGCATAGCGGTCCTGCAAGGCGTTGGCAAACATGGTCGCGTGGTGGCCTTCGGAACCATCATCGGCACACACCACACTGAAGCTGATCTCCATGTGGGTCTCACCGGTCTGCTGGAAGCTCTTGTGCCCGCTGACCAGTTTCGGATCGCTGCTGGTGATGATGTAACCCTGGCTGAGCAACGCACGACGCGCGGCTTCGCAGGTCTGGGCATCAGTCACCGGGTAGCTGCGCGAAAACGTCCCGGAATCGTCGAAGTTCTCATGCTCATAGATGGCGGCTTTTTTCGACGAGCAACCGGCAGCAACGGCCAGCACCAGTGCCAGCCCTACAACACGCATGGGAATTGATCTAAACATTGAACATCCTGAGAGAAAACGGTCCGGGGCGTATTGTGCAACAGAACGATGCTTAGGTGCGCATCGATTAGTGTCTTAAAACGGTTACAGGTGTGTTGACCGCTATATGTGGGAAAAGTCGCACATATTCATGACTTCCCGATGGGCAGGGCCGAATTTTTGATCGCCTACAAAAAACCCCGGCCTTTCGACCGGGGTTCTTGTGTAGCGCGAAACTCAGTCAGCCATCAATAACGCTTGATGTCAGCCTCGCCTTCCAGCTGCTTGCGGTAGGCCGCAAAGTCTTGCTGGCCGATGCGCGACGCGAGGAAGCGACGGTATTGCGCCTTCTCTTCATCGGTCGGCGCCGCGGCTTCGTTCACGCCGTTCAGACGCACGATCACCAGGCCACCGTCGGCCAGGGTCACGCTGCTGAACGTCGGCTTGTCCTTGGCGGCAGGCTTGGGCATACGGAACAGCGCTTGCAGCACGGTTGGGTCGACCCCTTCCTGTGCGCGAGTGGCGGCCGCGGTGACTTTCCAGTTCTGACCGTCAATCGCCTTGTCCAGCGGTGTCTTGCCGTCACGCAGGCTGGCGATCAACTGATCAGCCTTGGTCTTGGCGGCAGCACTGGCGTGCTCCTTGGCCAATTGCGTACGGATGCTGGCGGCAACGCTTTCGAGCGGCAACTGCGAAGGCTTCAAGTGCTCCTTGGCGCGCAACACAATCACGGTTTCCGGATCGAGCTCGATGGCGGTGCTGTTGGCACCTTCATCCAGCACTTCAGGACTGAACGCTGCAGTGACCACGGCACGGTTGGCCGCAACACCTTCGCCACCTTCACGGCCGAACGGCGCGGAAGTATGGACGGTCAGCTTCAAGTCTTGCGCTGGCTGGGCCAGATCGGAAGCTTCGAACGACGAGTCTTCCAGTTGCTTGGTCGCCTCGACGAAACGCTGCTCGACCTGCTGGGTTTTCAGCTCACGGGTCAGCTTGCCTTTGAGGCTGGCAAACGTCGGAACTTCAGGCGCTTCAACACCCAACAGCTTGATCAGGTGGAAACCGAAATCAGTGCGGATAGGCTCCGACACTTGATCTTTGGCCAACGAATACAGGGCTTTTTCAAACGCTGGATCGTAGACGCCAGGACCGGCGTAACCGAGGTCACCGCCGTTGTTCGCCGAACCCGGATCCTGGGAGAATTCCTTGGCCAACGCCTCGAACTTCTCGCCTTTGGCCAGGCGCGCCTGCACTTCTTCGATCTTGGCTTTGGCTTGCGCCTCGGTCACTTTGTCGTTCACTTCGATCAGAATGTGCGCAGCCCGGCGTTGTTCGGCCAGGTTGGCAGTTTCTTTCTGATACGCCGCTTGCAGGTCTTCGTCCTTGACGGCGACCTGATCAAAGAAGGAAGACTTCTTCAATTCCAGGTAATCGATGACCACCTGATCCGGCGTCATGAATTCCTTGGCGTGTTCGTCGTAGTAAGCCTTGACCTCATCGTCGGTCAGTTTCACCGCCGCAGGGTCAGCATTGATGTTCAGGGTCGCGAAATCGCGGGTCTGTTTTTCCAGACGGGCGAAGGCCAGAACCTGTGCATCCGTGACGAAACCACTGCCAGCCAGGCCAGCACGCAGCTGACCGATCAGCATTTCCTGAGCCAGCATCTGGCGGAATTGCATACGGCTGTAGCCCAGTTGACGGATCACCTGGTCGAAACGCTCAGCGCTGAACTTGCCGTCGACCTGGAATTCAGGCGTCTGCAGGATCACCTGGTCCAAAGCGGCTTCGGAGAAAGCGAATTTCGATTTTTCAGCGCCTTGCAGCAGCAGCTTGCGATCGATCAGGCCTTTGAGGGCCGATTCGCGCAGCATTTTTTCGTCAAGCAAGGACGCGTCGAAATCCTTGCCCAGCTGTTGCATCAGCTGACGGCGTTGCATGTCGACGGCTTGGCTCAGCTCGTTCTGGCTGATTTCTTCGCCGTTGACCTTGGCCGCATCATTGCTGTGCGTCGTGGCCTTGAAAATGGCGTCGAAACCGGTCAAAGCCATCAGTGCAACGATGACTCCGATAATGGTCTTGGCAATCCAGCCTTGTGAATTGTCCCTGATATTCTGCAGCATGCGTCCCCCAGAAACGGTTGAACTTCAAAATTAGGCAACCGTGGAGCGTGGGTAGAATCCGGATAGAAGAAAGGCGCATCCGGGGATGCGCCTTCTCGTAACTGGCGGAGCGGACCGAGGGTTCGAACTTGCGACCCTCGGTGTCTCAGATCAACGACTTGTTGGCTGGACTACCGCTCCGCTGCCAGGTCAGGCATGACCCCGACCCGGATAGGCAAAAACCTGAATCGAACTTAGTTGACAGCTTCTTTCAGTGCTTTACCGGCTTTGAAACCTGGTTTTTTGGCTGCAGCGATTTCCAGCGTTTTACCGGTCTGTGGGTTACGACCGATGCGAGCTGGACGATCAGTCACGGAGAACGTACCGAAACCAACCAGAACAACGGAGTCGCCAGCCTTGAGAGCGCCAGTGACGGATTCGATTACAGCGTCCAGCGCACGGCCAGCAGCAGCTTTCGGGATATCAGCGGATGCAGCGATAGCATCAATCAGTTCCGACTTGTTCACTCTAAGTCCCCTTATATCTATTTGAGTATGATTCTAAGTTTTTTGGTGAAAGCAAAAACGAGTGCTGAATGGCCAACAGACACTTAAGAGCCGCTTTATAACAAGGGCTCTAAAAAGCTGTCAAGGAAGCCCCCCAGGCAAATGCGTACTAATGCGTGCTAATTCTTTCCTTAGAGTCAGACTCGCGTTTTTCATCCTTTGCAACTATCTCCGGAGCCACATCCGGCAAGGGCTCCGGCGCGTATTGCAGCGCAATTTGCAGGACCTCGTCAATCCATTTAACCGGTTTAATCTGAAGATCCTGCTTAATATTGTCAGGAATTTCCTTCAGATCGCGTACGTTCTCTTCAGGAATGATCACCGTCTTGATCCCGCCACGGTGAGCCGCCAACAGTTTTTCCTTCAAACCACCGATCGCCAGCACCTGGCCACGCAAGGTAATTTCGCCGGTCATGGCGACGTCTGCGCGTACAGGAATCCCGGTCAATGCTGACACCAGGGCCGTGCACATGCCTACACCAGCGCTAGGGCCGTCTTTCGGGGTCGCCCCTTCCGGCATGTGGATGTGCGTGTCGCGCTTCTCGTGGAAGTCCAGGGGGATCCCCAGGCTCTTCGCACGGCTGCGGACCACGGTCAGGGCTGCGGTGATCGATTCGACCATCACATCACCCAGGGAACCGGTCTTGATCAACTGACCTTTGCCCGGCACGACAGCCGCTTCGATGGTCAGCAGTTCGCCGCCCACCTGAGTCCACGCCAGGCCGGTCACCTGACCGATCTGATCCTGGGATTCAGCCAGGCCGTAGCGGAATTTACGCACACCGAGGAAGTGTTCCAGCATGTCTGCGGTGACCTTCACCGAAAAGCGTTTTTCCAGTGCGTGCTCTTTGACCGTCTTGCGGCAAACCTTGGCAATCTGGCGCTCAAGCCCCCGTACACCGGCTTCACGGGTGTAGTAGCGGATGATGTCGCGGATCGCTTCGGCGTCGAATTCCAGCTCGCCTTTCTTCAAGCCATTGGCAGCAATCTGCTTCGGCGAGAGGTATTTGACGGCAATGTTGATCTTCTCGTCTTCGGTGTAGCCCGGCAGACGAATCACTTCCATCCGGTCCAGTAGCGCCGGCGGGATGTTCATGGAGTTGGAGGTGCAAAGGAACATCACATCGGACAGGTCGTAGTCGACTTCCAGATAGTGATCGTTGAAATTGTGGTTCTGCTCTGGATCGAGCACTTCCAGCAACGCCGACGCCGGGTCACCACGCATGTCGCTGCCCATTTTGTCGATTTCATCGAGCAGGAACAGCGGGTTGCGCACGCCCACCTTTGTCATCTTTTGAATCAATCTTCCTGGCATCGAACCGATGTAAGTACGGCGATGACCACGGATTTCCGCTTCATCACGCACGCCACCGAGTGCCATACGGACGAATTTGCGGTTGGTGGCGTGAGCAATCGACTCCGCCAGGGAAGTTTTACCCACCCCAGGAGGACCGACCAGGCACAACACCGGACCACGAATCTTCTTCACGCGCTTTTGCACGGCGAGGTATTCGAGGATGCGTTCTTTGACTTCGTCCAGACCGTAGTGGTCAGCGTCGAGAATGTCTTCTGCACGGGCCAGGTCCAGACGCACCTTGCTCTGAGCCTTCCACGGCACCTGAACCAGCCAGTCGATGTACGAACGCACCACTGTCGCTTCTGCGGACATTGGCGACATTTGTTTCAGCTTGTTCAGTTCACCCTGGGCCTTGGCCAAGGCGTCTTTCGGCAGGCCAGCGGCATCGATGCGCTTTTTCAGCTCTTCGATTTCGTTGTGGCCCTCTTCGCTGTCCCCGAGTTCTTTCTGAATGGCCTTCATCTGCTCATTCAGGTAGTACTCGCGCTGACTGCGCTCCATTTGTTTTTTGACGCGACCGCGAATACGTTTTTCGACTTGCAGCAGGTCGATCTCGGCATCCAGCAACGCCAGGACGTGCTCGACCCGGGCCGACAAATCGATGATTTCGAGGATTTCCTGCTTCTGCTCGATCTTCAGGGCCATGTGCGCGGCCATGGTGTCGACCAGGCGGCCTGGCTCGTCGATGCTGTTGAGCGACGACAGGACTTCAGCCGGGACTTTCTTGCCCAGCTGCACATATTGTTCGAACTGAGCCAACAGGCTGCGCACAAACACTTCCGACTCGCGTTCAGGCGCGTCAACTTCGTCAATCAGCGAGACTTCGGCACGAAGGTGGCCGTCCACTTCGCTGAAGCGCTCCACGGCGCCCCGCTGCTCGCCTTCGACCAGAACCTTGACGGTGCCGTCAGGCAGCTTGAGCAATTGCAGAACGGTAGCAATGGTACCTACGCGATAAAGTGCTTCTTCACCGGGGTCGTCGTCAGCAGGGTTTCTCTGAGCCAGCAGAAGGATCTGCTTGTCGCCCGTCATCGCAGCCTCGAGGGCTTCGATGGATTTCTCGCGCCCCACGAACAGCGGGATAACCATGTGCGGATAAACCACGACATCACGCAATGGCAAGAGAGGCAATTCGATGGTTGTCTTCATGATTTCGCCTCTACGGCGGCCATAAGGCCGTAAACAGATGGAAGTAAGCTTGAAACCAAGATGGGGGCTGCTTTCAAAAAAAACAAGCGCAAAGAGGGTGTTAAAAACGCTTTAAAAGAAAAGGGGCCCGAAGGCCCCTTCTTTGTTCCAGCAGCGTGACGCTTAAGCGTCTGGCGCGGCCTTGGCGGTCGGCTCACTGTTTTCGTAGATATACAGTGGCTTGGACTTGCCTTCGATAACACTTTCGTCGATCACTACTTTACTCACCTCAGACTGCGAGGGGATTTCATACATAGTGTCGAGCAATACACCTTCGAGAATCGAGCGCAGGCCACGGGCACCGGTTTTGCGTTCCAGGGCACGTTTGGCGACCGATTTCAGTGCGTCGGCCCGGAATTCCAGGTCCACGCCTTCCATCTCGAACAACTTGGCGTATTGCTTGGTCAGAGCATTTTTCGGCTCGGTGAGGATCTGCATCAAAGCAGCTTCATCAAGCTCGTCCAGCGTCGCGAGGACCGGCAGACGACCGACGAATTCCGGGATCAGACCGAACTTGACCAGATCGTCAGGCTCGACTTCACGCAGGGATTCACCGACTTTCTTGCCTTCTTCCTTGCTGCGCACTTCTGCGTTGAAACCAATGCCGCCCTTGGTGGAACGGTTTTGAATAACCTTTTCCAGACCGGAGAACGCACCACCGCAGATGAACAGGATGTTACGGGTGTCGACCTGAAGGAATTCCTGCTGCGGATGCTTGCGGCCACCTTGCGGCGGAACGGAAGCGACCGTGCCTTCGATCAACTTGAGCAGGGCCTGCTGCACGCCTTCACCGGAAACGTCCCGGGTGATCGACGGGTTGTCAGACTTGCGCGAGATCTTGTCGATCTCATCGATGTAGACAATGCCCATCTGGGCTTTTTCTACGTCGTAATCGCACTTCTGCAGCAGCTTCTGAATGATGTTCTCGACATCTTCACCTACGTAACCCGCCTCGGTGAGGGTGGTTGCGTCGGCGATGGTGAACGGAACGTTCAGCAAGCGGGCCAGTGTTTCGGCAAGCAGGGTTTTACCCGAGCCTGTCGGGCCGATCAGCAAGATGTTGCTTTTGCCGAGTTCGACGTCGTCATTCTTTTTGTCGCGCTGGTTCAGACGCTTGTAGTGGTTGTACACCGCTACGGCCAGAACCTTTTTCGCACGCTCCTGACCAATCACGTACTGATCAAGGATGCCGCTGATTTCTTTAGGCGATGGCAATTTATGCGCGCTGCTCTCGGCCTGGGCTTCCTGCACCTCCTCACGGATGATGTCATTGCACAGGTCGACGCACTCGTCGCAAATAAAGACCGAGGGGCCGGCAATCAATTTGCGCACTTCATGCTGGCTTTTGCCACAGAAGGAGCAATAGAGCAGCTTGCCGTTGTCCTCGCCGTTGCGGGTGTCAGTCATTCGTTCGATCCAAATCCGATAGGCTTGCAACACAAGATGAAGGCTATTGCGGGCTTTTTCAAGCCCGCTGGTGATCGGAGCAGCCGACCACCCCTATTTTGAGCTGCTTATTTTAAGCGGGGCGCTGACTGATCACTTCATCGATCAGCCCGTATTCACGCGCGGCTTCTGCACTCATGAAGTTATCGCGGTTGGTATCGCGCTCGATTTCTTCAAGGGTGTGCCCGCTATGCTTGGCCATCAGCGTGTTGAGACGCTCACGAATGAAGAGGATTTCCTTGGCATGGATTTCGATATCCGACGCCTGGCCCTGGAAACCGCCCAATGGCTGGTGAATCATCACACGCGAGTTCGGCAGGCAGAAACGCTTGCCGGCGGCACCGGCCGTCAGCAGGAACGCGCCCATGCTGCACGCCTGTCCAATACAGGTGGTCGATACGTTGGGTTTGATGAACTGCATGGTGTCGTAGATCGACATGCCCGCTGTCACCGAACCGCCCGGGGAGTTGATATAGAGATGGATGTCCTTGTCCGGGTTTTCCGCTTCAAGGAACAGCAGTTGCGCACAAATCAGGTTAGCCATGTAGTCCTCTACCGGGCCAACCAGAAAGATCACTCGCTCCTTGAGAAGGCGCGAATAGATGTCGTAGGCGCGCTCGCCACGAGCGGACTGCTCGACAACCATCGGGACCAGGCCGCCTGCGGCCTGGATATCAGAGTTCTGCTGAATATACGAATTACGGAACATGCTCTGCAGTCACTCCCAAATAGTTATGTCTTGAATACGCATAAGCCAGCACGAAGGCTGGCTTATGGTGATTACTTCTTACCGCAAGAAACGATCAGTCGGCTTGTGGAGCTTCTACCGGCTTGACTGCTTCTTCGTAAGAGACCGACTTGTCGGTCACGCTAGCTTTCTGCAGAACAGTATCCACAACTTGTTCTTCCAGCACAACCGAACGAACTTCGTTCAGTTGCTGGTCGTTCTTGTAGTACCAGGACACAACCTGCTCAGGCTCCTGGTAGGCCGAAGCCATTTCCTGAATCATTTCGCGAACGCGGGCTTCGTCAGGCTTGAGGTCGAATTGCTTGACCACTTCAGCCACGATCAGACCCAATACAACGCGGCGCTTGGCTTGCTCTTCGAACAGCTCGGCCGGCAGTTGGTCAGGCTTGATGTTGCCGCCGAACTGCTGAACAGCCTGCACGCGCAGACGGTCAACTTCGTTGGACAGCAGCGCCTTAGGCACTTCGATCGGGTTGGTGGCCAGCAGACCGTCCATTACCTGATTCTTGACCTTGGATTTGATCGCCTGACGCAGCTCGCGCTCCATGTTCTTGCGAACTTCGGTGCGGAAGCCTTCCAGACCGGTTTCCTTGATGCCGAATTGAGCGAAGAATTCTTCGGTCAGTTCTGGCAGTTTTGGCTCGGAAACAGTGTTCACGGTCACGGTGAACTCAGCGGTTTTGCCCGCCAGGTCGAGGTTCTGGTAGTCCTCTGGGAAGGTCAGGTTCAGAACACGCTCTTCACCGGCTTTAGCGCCAACCAGACCGTCTTCGAAGCCAGGGATCATGCGGCCGGAACCCAGAACCAGCTGAGTACCTTTGGCGGAACCGCCAGCGAACACTTCACCGTCAACCTTGCCAACGAAATCGATGTTCAGCTGGTCTTCGTTCTGGGCAGCGCGATCGGCCACTTCGAAACGGGTGTTCTGCTTACGCAGGATGTCGAGCATTTTGTCCAGGTCAGCGTCAGCCACGTCAGCGCTCAGGCGCTCGACAGCGATACCTTCGAAACCGGCTACAGTGAACTCCGGGAACACTTCGAAAATCGCGACGAATTCCAGATCTTTGCCAGCTTCAATCGACTTGGGTTCGATCGAAGGAGCGCCAGCCGGGTTCAGCTTCTGCTCAACGACTGCTTCGTAGAAGGAGGACTGGATCACGTCACCAACAGCTTCCTGACGTGCATCAGCACCGAAACGGCGCTTGATTTCACTCATTGGCACTTTGCCTGGACGGAAGCCAGCAATCTTGGCCTTTTGGGCGGTCTGCTGCAGACGCTTGTTGACCTGAGTCTCGATGCGCTCAGCCGGCACGGTGATGCTCATGCGGCGCTCAAGAGCAGAAGTATTTTCAACAGAAACTTGCATGGATATTCCTCGTTGCACAGACGTTAGCCGGCCGTTTCCGACCCCAGAATCAAGGGCATGCATTCTAGTGGGTCAAACTCAAGAAGTCACCCTACTGAAAACGGGTAAAAAAGCAGCAGGCAATTTATAGGCGAGGGACAAACGGTTGTGCCTCGCCCTGTTCGCAAATACAGCCAATCAAGCCAGGGCTCTGCACCAACTCTTCTATATATAGAAGAAGCTGCCAATCATCTCCCTGACGGCCGATCTTGCGAGCAAGACCGGCGGAGGGCGCGGCATCATCGAGAAACAAAAATACGACGAAACACCCCGCCCCTGCGGCCCAGGACATGCAGCCGCTGAACACTCGAACCGCTAAAACAAAAAAGGCGCCAGACTGTAAAATCTGGCGCCTCTCGAAATATGGGGTGGACGAAGGGGATCGAACCCTCGACAACGGGAGTCACAATCCCGTGCTCTACCAACTGAGCTACGCCCACCATATTGCCTTGCAAAGAAACCAAACCACTTCCTTGCTACGCCCCAATCAGGCCAACCGGCCTGAGTGAAGCTTTATTTGGTGCGGATGAAGAGACTCGAACTCTTACACCTTGCGGCGCTGGAACCTAAATCATACGCATCAATGTAAAACGTTGCAACATCAATAGGTTACGACGCCCGCAACCGTCACAACCGTTCAGAAGGACCGCATCATGTCACAATGTGACGCCGCGTGCGACACATTCTCGTCACATGACCATTTCGGCCACTCTCAGGCGTTCTGCCTACCTAACACCATTCCCCAAAAGACACACATTCGTGACGTACGCCTGAAGCGCCTTCAAGGCTGCTTGGTCGGCGATGATTCCTGCCCGGGTAGCGAGAACAGTTGATCCAGCAGCTGGAGAGAGTTCGACGGTGCCTGCATTGCCCAGGCTGGTGGTGCTGGCGGTTCCGGGCAAATCCCCGCCACTGGCACGACAACTTCCCGCGATGCGCAGCCGGCGAGCACCAGAAGCGACATCAGAGCGCAGCTTTTCATTTTGAGCAAGAGCATCGGACTTTTCCTTTTGGGCTTTCTGGTCAAGGGTTGCAAGCGCCTGCTCGGCTGCTTGTTGCTTTTCGAGCGCTTGGCGGGCCTGCGCAGCGCCAGCATTGGCAATCCGCGTGAGGTCGGCTTGGTGGCTCGCCTCGTTGGTGGCGATGATCGCCTCGTAGCTGTTGGCCTGCCACATCCAGGCACTGGCGGCGCCGATCAGCAGCGCCGCGATATACGGAAGGAAACGGATCAGTATCGCGCTCATGCCGAAGCCACTCCAATGGCGATGGCCTGGGCGCCTGTCTTCCCGGCGAACAACGCAGCTTCAGCGGCACGACGCCGAGTCAGGCCGCGCATAGGCTTGCCGGCGGCGCGGTTCCAGCGAGGGAACTGGTCGATGGCTTTATCCATGTCGCCAGCGTTGATCAGCCGAAGCAGTGTAGACCCTTCGAAGTTGCGCGCGCCGAGGTTGTACACGAAGTCCACCAGCGCATCGAACTGCCCCTGGTTGAGACTGACGGTGACTGCGCACGACACGGCAATCTCTCGCTCAGCAAGGTCCGCCAGCAGTTGGGAATCGGCCTTGGCCTGCTCCCATACGAGCCCGCGCACGACCTCTGGACCGGTATGCCCCCACCCGATCGTCCACGGCGCGCCACCGGTGGCTGGATCGGGATAAGCACTCAACGAACAGTTTTCGAAATACTTCAGCACGGCGATGCCGTTTTGCGATGTGCGCATTTCTCAAACTCCAGAAACAAAAACGCCCGCTTGGCTGCGGGCGTTCGGGAGGATTTGCAGCAACTGCTGCGCAGTGATTGGCATAGAACTCTCCTACGTGGTGGCAAGCACTAGGCCTTGAGGGTCGGCCGCGATGTCTGGAATGGCTGGTGCGGGTGGCCAGACTGGCGCAATAGGCCACGTCGGCTGTTTGGTGACTTTGCCGAGCGCGAACTTGTATGCCTTCCACGATGCGATGCTGATCATCAGCGCCGCCTGCTCGGCTTCATCTTCCTCGGTCGCCTCACCCGCATCGATGCCATAGCCCAGCGTGTCAATGCGGTCCTGAATCCTGGCGATCTGCGTAGCAGCCTTGGCATTGAGCCCGGCAAGAACGGCCTTGGCGGCGGCGAGCACATTGGCAGCCAGCACCGCGTCTTTCATTGCCTTGGTGATGAGCTGGCTCCAGTCGATATTGCTCATGACTCATCCTCCACGGTTTCAGGCTGAACGTCTGGAAGCGATACCTCTGGCCGTGGGCCGGGGAACACCACCGGCCCATCAGGCACATCCAGCATCGGGACCGGGAAAGCCTGCTCTTGGCTGAAATTGACGGGGTTGGGGAAACGCAGCGTGACCACCAATTTGCCGCCGACGAAATTCAACGGCTCGGCGAACCACTGCGAGGTGATTGCCTGCTGCGGGAGCGTGTCGCCTTCCACCATGCGGCTGAAGTCGAACAACTCGCCATTGATGGTCAGCGTGTTGCCGAGCTTTTCGACGACAAACGATTCGTCGCCGCGATACGGACTCAGTAAAATATCCATCACAGGAACCACCTCCCCATAGCAAAAAGCCTGCTGGATCGTAATGTCGGATCACTGAACAGCGCCACGCGCTGCCACGCGGCTGATGTATTCCCCGGAGTGCCCGACAGCCCGATAAATCCGGCCCCATTCAGCGGCATCCCCAACACGGTCGGGATTTCTGCCGCAACAAAAGGTGATGGGAATGTCCATGTGGCAGGCGTCCCATTCCAGCCGTTCCCGGCGGCGGCTGTAGCACCGCTACCGCCAGCGATGTAAGTACAGATCAACGTCCCATCAGCAAACCGGACATACTCACCATTGGCATTGGTGCCGCGCTCAATAAGGGCGCCCGTGGGGATGCCGGCAACCTGAGAAACCGTGCCCAGTGGGTTGGCGACCATTTTCCCTGTGAGGGGGTTGTATCGCAGGCACAGCCAGTTCCCGCCGCCGAGGCTCAGAAACTCAGCCGTGTCGTTCGCCGCAGTGGTGATGTTGGCGCTGGTTGGCAAAATCAAGGACGTGGCGTTGTGGGTCAGCACGAGAATGCCCAGGAACCTCACAGTGCGCGTCACACCGGCCGCCGCCGTCCCTAGCGCGGTGATGGTCGACGTGCCACTGACGAAAATGACGTTCGATACCGCCGCCCCGATGTCGGTCGTCGCGGCGGAAGCGATAGTTTGCGGCGCAGATGCAGTCTGATCTCGCAGTAATGCGATGTATGATGCATAGGTGCGCAGATAGTCATCTATGAGCGACGGTGATTCCGACCCGGCCGGGCTGTTACTGCCTGCGGTAGTCGAAAGATCAGCGATCGAAGAAGGAAGCGGCATGTTTGTTCATCCCAATAAAAACCCCGCTGGTGCGGGGTTATTTGAGTGAGGGCATAACGCCCCGGGAGTACTTGTGGATTTTTCGAACTTCACGATGATCGACTTCATGATATGGAAAGGCGTGGCCATCGTTATTGGTGCTGCGATCTACGGGTTTTGGCTTGGCATCACTGGTCGTTGACCATCTGAGGCACCAGCAGCGGCAGGATTTTATTCGCCTTTTCGGCGCCTACCGATAGCAGGCCTCCGCCCGGGCTCGGCGGTCGCAGCAACATGTTGCGCATCGCGTTGCTGTTGAGCGCCGAGTTTGCCCCGCGTCCAGCCGCCATCGCGCCGCCGAGCAGCAGTGGCGATACAAATCCGGATCCGACACCACCAGCACCAAGACCGCCAAGCATCAGGCGCTGCATGGCGCCGTGCGGGCTTTCGCGAGACTTTAGGAACTGAGCGCTGATATCGGCCAGGTCCTGCAATTCAGGATTGCCGATGTTTTTCATGTTCGCCAAGCGACCGATTGAGATATCCCCGTCCGCGCCGTTCTGCGCCATTTTCTTCAAGTCCAACATGGTTCCGTACTGCTGGCGAACCTTGGCGAACGCTGCCGCCTCATCTGGCGCCAGAGAACGGTTGAGCGCTCCCATCAGCGACTTTTTCAGATCACCCGCGTACCAGGCTTCAGGGCTATTGCGCTGGCCGATACGGTCGAGGGTTTTCTTGATGTTGTAGGCGGCCTGGCCGTCGATTTGGCCGTTTGGCGCCTTCGCCTTGATTTCATCAATTTGCTTGAGGATGATATTGGCTTGGCCTGACTCCAGCTCGCTCGATGCGCGCTGTGCGTGATCTGCCAGTTCCTGGGTGAACGTCGGGTCAACCTTGACTTTATTGCTCTGCAGCACGGTGTCGAACTTCGCGCCAAGATCACCCTGAGCCTTGCGCAACGCCATGGTCACGTTGTCGGAATCCTGCCCGAAGGTCTTGCTCACGGCGCGGTTCAACTGGCTCTGCATATTCGACATGGTGGCGGCGCGGCCACTGAGCGGCATGTATTCGAGAGATGCCGCCAATGCGTTGAGCGGCTTGCTGTTCACGAGCCTGTCGCCCGGCACATTGATCCCGAGGTCTTTGGCTTTTTGCGCCAGCAGTGATACTTCAGGGCGGACCTCACCGCCGCGCATGGCGCTACCCAAGCCGCGCGCAGCATTGCCGACAAGAGATGCCGTGCCGGGAATGGCGCCGCCGATCATGGCCCCCAAGCCAGCATCCTCGGGATTGACCAAGCCAGCAGAAGCGCCACCAGTGATTGCACCACCAAGCATGCGCGTCCCCAGCGCCGGAAGCCCGGTCAAGCCGCCAGCCTTGAACCCGCCAGCGCCAATTGAAGCGATCAGTGGGGCGGCTGACGCGGCGCCGGGGATGAGTCTCGCTGTGTTGGCTAGAGCGCCACCCATGCCGGCCGTGCCGGCGATTTCGGCGCCGAGCTTGCCGCCCTTGTACGCCATTGACTCAGGGTTTGCGCCCATGTCTTGCAACGCCCAGTCCATGTCGGCCCGGCGCTGACGGTTCGATTCGAGCGACAGGCCTTTCCCTGCGATGGCATCCTGCACGATGTCATAAGGCGCCACGAGCGTTGCGCCAATTGACCCAGCGCCGCGCACGCCACCAGCCAGTAGGTTGCCTGCGTCAGCCATCAGTTCTTTCCCGGCATTTGGCGGCAGTCGATTCAGCAGATTCCCGAAGCGACCGGCTTGCGGAGATGGGCCGGCCTGCTGTGAGGAAGGCGCCTGCACTGGCGATTGAGTGGCTTCGACTGGAGCCGCGTCATCCCAGATTACGCCAGCCGGGTCAATGCCTGCCGCTTGGGCAGCCTGTGGCGCAGAGGCCTCAGCGCGCTCATCAAAGACAACACGACCGTCAGGCGTGACGAGCTGGTCCTTGTCATTCCAGCGCGGGGCGTTCTTGTTGGCAAACTGCGACTCGCTGGAAAACGATTTGTGGTATGGGGTCTTGTAGTAGTCCCCAAAGTGCATCTGGCCATCGTTCGCGTTCATGCCGGTGCGTGCGTTTGGGTCGCCTTTTTGCAAGCCGGCATAGAAGCCTCGCATGTCGTAATCAGCCTTTGGCGAAGGATCGAACGGCACGTTGTTCTGTTTGACCCATGCCTGAAACTTTGCCTCTTGATCCGGAGGAAGCTGGGTCAGATACGACGACTGCTGCTTCCCAATGAAAGGCGTGTTCTTTTGCAGGACGCTGTCGGGCTCGGATGCGGAAACGCCAGCTTGCTGCTGGGGCGCGTCATCCCAGACGATGGTGCTTGGATCAATTGCCATATTCGATCCTCCCGTCAGAATACTGAATCACTTGGCGACCGCTCGCGTCCTTGCCGGTGCGCACCACGCTGGCCTTGGCGGCGGGTGCTGGCTGCTGGGCCGGTTTCGCACCAGAGTATCGGTTGGCAATTTCCTCAATAGCATCTAGCGCGGCCATACGCTCAGCGACAGGCAGTGTTGCGTCGCCAACCCTACCCGCCATAGTTTTGTAGTTTTCCACGTCCTTGTCTGACTGCGGACCTTCCATGCGCGGCATCATGAACATCATGTTGCCGCCAATAGCTGCAAGTTTTGCAGCGTTCTGGGAACCAGTCGTGGACCGGCCTACGAATCGATTGGCGTCATCGACTTTAGCCCCAAACCCACTGGCCGTCGCGTTTGGCAAGATTTCACGCGACTGCTTGATCAGGTCGCCGAGTTTCGACATGTTTTGCTGATTTTTTACTGTCGCTTCGGCAAGAGGGCCGCCCTTAATTTGCCCACCATCCTGCGTGGTTGCCGGCTTCACCTCGCCAGTACCCTTGTCGATCAGCATGAAGGTGCCATCGCCAACTTGGACAACCTGAGTCCGCTGCCCCTCTTTATTGATGTTGTTGGCGTCATTCATAAGACTGTTTTGTTGCTGCTTGGCGCCGACGTTTGCCCACCCGCGTGCGTCAGCCGCCCGTTCGCCCGGGGTCATACTGACGCCGAATGTCTGCCCGGCTGTCGGCACGGCGAACTGTTTTGAGCCGCCAAGGTCCACCAGCTGCGGGGCGACGTAGGAGTCGATCGCCTGACCGACTGGCTGGCCATACTCATCGTACTGCATGGTCTGTTTGCCACCGTTGGCGCTTGGCACATCGAGTGTGCGAGCCACCTTTGCCCTGGACGCGTTTGGCAACTGGGACAATGTCATCATGTCCTTGGCTGGAAGGCCCAGCGCGGCGCCGCGTTTGAAGTCGAACGTCGTGTTGCCCCCGGGGTCTGTGGCGTACAGGCTTGGCAATTGCTCCATCTGGTTTTGCTTCAGTTTCATCGCCTGCGTTTTTAGCGCATTCGAACTGGCAGCCGAGTACCCCGCAATCCCGGACAGGCCGGCGGTGCCGATCGTGTTCAGTGGGCCCGAGCCTTGACGGGCGCCAGCCAACCCGCCGAATGCAGCAGAGAGCAGCCCCATACCCATCGGGGTTTGCGCGAAATCAAGCAACCCATTCATGTCAGGCATTTCAATACCCCCTTTGTGCGCGGCGCTGCTGCGCTTGTTGCTGACGCTGGGCGATCAGCGGGTTAGGCTGGCCCTGGGCGATTTGGGCGAGCGTCTGCGGGCCGTTATTGGGTTGCTGTTGAGCCGGTCCATGCGCCATTGGCTGCTGCCCACCGGGCGAGAGCAGGCCGTAGGCCTTTTGCCCGTAGCTGGCAGCATCCATATAGGGTTTGGCCTGAGCATTGAAGTTCGAGAGGCTGCTGCCCATGGAGCTGAGCAAGCCAGGGGATGAACTGCCTCCTGCGTAGGCCGCATTACCCATGCCGCCAGACACCAATGGTTGGCCCATGCCGTACCCGGCGCTTGCAGTTGAGGCTCCGGCCCCCGCAGCGGATGCACCAGCGCCAGCAGTTCCAGCCCCTGCCGCACCAGCACCGCCTGCTGATCCGCCCAACAAGCCGCCGGCCGCACCCGCGCCAGCACCGCCCGCGTAAATCGAGGCGATGGTTTTGGCGATCGTGTGCATGGTCTTGCCCGGACCTGTATTGATACCAGCGTCCTGGGCTTCTTCGTAACGCTGCGGTGCCGCGCCGCCCCACTGGTCCACCAGCGGCTTATCGTCGGTCCCCAACACCTTGTTCCACATGCTGGTCGAAAACGGGTCAGCCGACCCATAGAACAGCCGAGCGGGGTTGTCCTTCACCTGATTGCCCATGGCGCCCAGGTTGAACATTTCAAAGCTGCCAACATCGCCGAGAAAGCTCATTTGCCACCCCCACCTGATTGTTTGGTCGTCGCAGTGTTGCCCAGGCCAGACCCAAACACGCCAGACATCGCGGCAAGCTTCTTATAGGGGTCGTTTTGTTGGTCAGACCAGCTCTGATACTGAGCATCAAGGTTTTGCTGAACGTTGTCTTGGGCTTGCTGACCGACCTTGTTGAGTTGATCAGCATCGGTGTAGGCCTGGTTGGCGTAAGTGGGTGCCAGGTTGAGATATTGCGACTTCATTTGATCATTGCGCCCGGCATAGTCCTGGGCGGCTGTCAGATTCCGGTTCAACTGGTTTTCTGCCAGTCCCTGTTGCGCCGTGTAGTCCTGCATTCGCATGCTGGAGGCGGTATTGCTCAGGTTTTTGGTGAGGTCGTTTAGCGAATTCTGTGTTGCGGCCTGCGCACCGGTATTGCCAAACGATCCAGAGCCAACCATTTGCGTAGTAAGGCCGGGCGCTACTGCGTCGTTATAGTTCCGGGTGATATCGCCCATGGCGGAATCGATGTTTTTCTGTAGGTAGGGGTTTGAGCCGGCATATTGGTTGGTGCCCAGGTTGCCCAGCGACGTGGCGGCATTCCCGGAGGCCAGCCCATTTTTCATGGTATCGCTGCCCTGATTCATCAGCGGGCTACCACCCATAGCCCGGTTGTAGGCAGCGCTTGCACCGGCCTGCTGAACCCAGTTCAGGTCGGCGACCTGCTGGCCGCTATATCCCTGATAAGGGCTGCTGGCCAAGTCCATGGCCTTATCGCTGTAGGCAGATGCCAGCGGCTTGAGTTCGGTTGGGATCGATTGTGTAGTTGAGCTGGTCGAGCCACCACCTTTGTGGGGGCGGATCGAGTCACCAACAAACCTTGGCAACGCCCCAATGGCTGGTCCGCCAAACTCGGCGCTGAGCTGCTCGTGCAGGGTTTCGATGTTCACAGTTCAACCTCCAAGACTTGATAGACCGGGGCAAATCCACAGCGCTGCCGGTAGAGACGTGCTTGAGCAGGGGCGGCAGCGCATCGTAGGCGCAAGCAGCCGAGAGACTTCGCCAGCCGGCCAAGCTCTTCGAAAAAATCCTCGAAATGGCCGTGCGGCGCGTACATCTCGTAGGTGTAAAGCACCCGAAAGTTGGGTAGCTGCTCCACGCCGACGACGCCCCAGCCAGCGATCGAATCATCACGATCCAGGCGCACCAGCGTCCGCTCGCCACGGCTGAGCATCATCTTCAGTTGGTCGCCAGTGATTTCGCCTCCCGAAGTGGCGCAGGCTTGGGCGAGATTGTGCGCACCCTCCTTCCAGGCCACGTCGATATGCGTCGTTGGCACCACGATCAGTTTGTTCATCAGTTACCCGTCAGGCAGCGTTTTTGAAGCCATGTCCCTGGCGTTCCGGACACGGAGCAAACCCACCCTTCAACGAAATATTTAGAACCGGCAGTGCCCAACTCGGCAGGTGCAGAATTCTTGATGGAGTCGCCTTGCAACCATGTCCCGCTGGTGGGCGCCGTGGTGCGGGCGGTATAGAAGCCGGCGATATACCCCTCGGAAATCTGGTTGATCTGCGTGGCGTGTTCGCGCAACTCGCGCTGAAGCACCGGGTCGTTGGTTCCGGTCCGTGGCGTCGTATTGGTTTTCATGATTCATCGCATCCCGGCAGGCGTAATTTCTGCGTCCATGTGGGTGACCTTCACAGCCCCTGTGAAAGAGAACGTCGCCTTGTGCCAGCGCGCCGACTGGCGCATGTCGAACTTCCCGTCCAACACAGAGCCCGTGGCGGCGGCAATGAAGCCAACGCCGGAGTTCTGTTGGATGAAGGTCTGCACGTTGGCGGAGGTCGGTGCCAACGCATAGCGCAATCGGATCTTATTCAGGGCCGAAACCGCGTCGTCATCGCCAACATCCCCGGTCGTCATCGAACTGGACGTCGATACTCCGGTCATCGATTGAAGCTGGTGCGAGGTGCTGAAGATCGACATCGACTTGCCACCAGCAAGCCAAAACTGCGAATCGAATGAATAAGAGAACAGACCGTCAATGGTTGACGAAATTGCCGACAACCCATCAATCGTGATGCCGCCGGACACATAATTCAGCGCCGCCTCAATGCTCCGATTCGCGACACCCCACTTCTTTGCCACTACGTGATACACCAGCGCAGCGTCAGGCGTGATAGAGCCAAGCGATGGGTAAAACACCCACACAAGGTTTTTTTGGCGATCGAATACGCAAATCGTCCGGTAACGGTACGAGGGGTTCGAATGGTCGAAAAAGAACTGCCGGACATACCCGTCCGCTACAGGAATAGGGCGAGTGCCGTCGAAAATCCAGATGTTGTCATCACCGACGAAGAAGTGCGCGCCGCCGATATCGCAAATTGCTTCCTTGCCAATGCAGCCAGCATCCCCGCCCGGGACCTGTATCCAGTTCCAGACAGTGGGAGCGCCGACGTACTGACCCAGATAGATTGAACGCTGCTTGTAAGCGATGGCGTACTCGCCGAGTCGCATCCCGGCGGTCAGCCGGCCAGAGGTAGCCACAAGACGCCCAGACGTTGCTTGGGTTGCCAGGCTGGGCGTCCAGGACGTGTCATCAAAAGCGGCGCAGCAATGCCAACCGTCTGGCTTTTCAGAGCCGTCATTGGTGTTGAGCGCCATGACAAACGCGCCAACGGTAAATAAAACCTCGGCCTTGGGCGCTGTAGAAATGTCAGCAAAGGCCGCACCGGTTGAGCGTTGAATGACGTCAGCCCGGTTCGCGCACAACGTAGCGTCGCCGAACTGTGTAATTGACCAACGAGTGTCAACCCCGCCGTTGTACACGGCGGCACGGGAAACGTCGGCCCAGGCCCCAGCGGACAATTCATAGAGCTTGGTAGCGGTGCCAGCGATGATCCTGCGGGTGTCATCCAGCTTGGACACTACGGCGGCGCCGATGCATGCAGCCGCCAGGGCAGGCGTTGATGCTGGGGTGACCGGCTCGGGCGCACCTTCCATGCCATTCAGGTACGGAATCAGGTTGACGCAATCGGTGAGTAGCCCAGGGGTCGTCACGTCCGCATCCGGCGCAAAACCAGTCAGCGGAATCATCGGGCGCGAACCGTCATGGTTGAACCGCTGTACCAATCCACCCCATTGATGCTGTTGACGGCCTGGCTATAAAGCTGGGCCCAGGTACCGATGCGTGCATCGTTCATGATGAATGGAGTCGCGGCAAGCAGCGATGCATACAGGTAGGCGTTCGGCCAGGCGCTCAGCAGCCAGTTGGTGATGTTGGAAGCTGATAGCGCCGGGATACGCTGCTGATAGGTCAGCTCCAGCGAATACACCGCGTCAGGGATTGGCGCGAGCTCTATATTTCCACCGATCACGGTGAAAACCACAGGCTGGCCGGCGGTATTCGAGGAAAAATCAACGCTGATTTCGTCGGGAGAGCGATACGATAGCGGCTGATTGTAGGTGCCCAGCACTTGCAGGCGGCGCATCTCGAGCATATCCGTCGGCAGCGATACGGAATTTACGCCAGCGACCGTGACAAGCGTGGTCTTGGCTTCCATGGCGCGGGTCTTCAGGTCAGTGCACAGTTGCGCTTCGGCCAGGGTGATGAAGTCGGGGATATTGGCGGTCAGATCACCACGATTGAGCCAGGACGCCACGGACGCCTGCAATTCCGAGTAGTTGGTGATGCTCATACTTTGCCCTTCCAGATGCGGAACACGGACAAGTCAGGGTCGTTGAGCATCCGGCGTATGTGCTCTTTATTGGCCATGCACTCGTGAAAGGTGATGTCGTGCTTGTTGCAGTAGTCCTCGATGATCACGAACGGGATCTTGGCCGCGTGCTTCATTTCCGACCCGCCATGCATCCCGGCGTTGTGCAGGGCCTTGGTGTGTTCGGCGATAGGCGTGCAGTCCTGCGTGCGCTCGACCGTCATGCTCCCATCGTGGAAATGGAACTTCGTGTCGAGGTCGCGCATCACGCATTCTCCAACGGAGAGATTTGCACCGATCCGGCACCAGAGAACACGGCGCCGCCTGACGCCGACACCCAGATCGCCGCGACTTTGGTGTAGCCGCACGTGGGCAGAATCACGGCGTCACCCGGCTGCACCATCAGATCGCCCGCCACAGCAACCGGCGTACCGGTGCCGATGCGCACATAGGAAGAGGCGCTGGCGCTGATGCGGATGTATTTCGGCACGTTGCCGCTCGAATCCAGCGGGATAGTGGCGCTGGCCGATGCGACAGACGTAGTGATAGCCACGCCAGGCGCGACCACCGTCATGGCATTCTCGAAGGTATTGCTCATGGGCGAGGCTCCAAAGAAAAACGCCCCGGAGGGCGTTTGGTCAGGCCGGGTTGAGGGTCACGCTGATGGAACCAACAGCCGAAGTGGCAGTGCCAGTCAGGTCGTAGGCGATCGAGTCGCCAGCGGCCAACAGGAGGTCACTGGCCGTGGCCGAGAGGGTCAGCGCTTGCTGGGCGTTCGCGGTGCCGACGAGGTTGAAGCTGCCGGTGTGCAGTGCGGTACCCGAGGTGATGGCGGTAGCGCTGGGCACCTTGCGGATGACAGCGGTGCACGCACCACCTGTGCCGGCCACATCGACGCGGCCACGAATGGCCTTGACGACGTAGGGGCGGTCAGCGGTGAACAGCGTGCAGTCGACAGTCGTGGCAAGGTAGAGCAACGTGACGGGCAGGAACCCGCCGTCGCCGCCCGCCGCGCCCTCGATGCCGAGCGAGCTGTCGGCATTCTGTTTGATCATGGGCATGTCAAATTCTCCTCAAAGAAAAGGGGAGCCGAAGCTCCCCTTGGGTCAATGCCTCAGGATCAGAGGACGTCGTAGATAGCTCCGGAGCTTTTCGGAGCACGAGCCTCAACAGTCCACTCAACCACCAGTTCGCGCTGCTCAGCGTCACCGGTCTTGGCAAGCTCGATGGTGCTGAATGGGCGCAGGTAGTTGATCGACCACTTGTCTGCCTGGAGAACGAACACATCGTTCGCATCCTGGAAGCGCGAAGGGATCGCCTTCAACTCGCCGAAGTCCGACACATACACGTCGACCGAGGCGAACAGCTTGGCATCTTCGCTCTTGTCGAAGCGGGTGGCGTTGCCGGTGAAGGTGGAGAAGGTTTGCTTGGCGCCAGGCGGCAGCAGGATCGAATCCGGATCACCGCCAGCCGTGAAGCACTTCTGCAACACGTCTTTCAGGCGCGCCTCGGTGAATGCAATCGCGGTGCCCTTGGTGCGACCGGTGTTGCCGGTGTACGACGCCAGGGTGCCGCCGTTGCGGTTCACGTTGTCCACGACCCAACCGACCAGGCCGCGAGATTGACGCGGAGCGGTAGCGGTCACGTCCAGCTGAGTAGCCGAGCTTTCCATGTCGCGGCGCAGTTCCAGCGCAGCCAGACTGAGCTGGTAAGCCAGTTCATTCTTGCGGCCGGCCGGGTTCATCGCTTGCTGGGTACCGGACACGACCACAGTTTTGGTCGAGATCTGGGTGCGGTTGTTCAGGCGCACGCTTGGCGTAACAACCTTGGCGGAGGCGTTATCACCTTCTGCCTGGGCGTTGTTGCTCACTGCGGCAGCCAGATCCTGGGTCTGCCATTCGTGCAGGGTGTTGGACGCAGTGCCCTTGGATGCCAGCGAGATGAACGGCGTGGCAGTCGGGGAGATGCGATAGATGGTGTCGGTCAGGTCCTCACGGTTACCGATTGCGGCAGTCGTGAGGAAGGTATTGGTGGGTGCGGGCATGATGGTGCTCCGGGATTAATCAATGAATTGGAGAAAGACCTCGGCGCCAGATTCAACGGTCCCTGACTTCGCGTGCCGCTTTGCAGCAGCAGTGCGACCGTCAGCGTTACCGTTTACTGTTACGCCTGGCTTGACCACCCGTTGGGGCGCTTCCTGGACCTTTCTGGCTTGCACGTTGGCTTTGGCCATCAGTTGGTCGTAGAGCATCGCCTTGCGCGCTACAAGCACGTGGCGGTGGTCGGCAATGGTCGAAATATCGCCAGCTTCAAAGCCCTGGTCTTGCAGGAACTTCGAAATGGCAGCTTTCTCGGCTGCGGCCTTTGCATCGTCTTTCCAGTCCGGGAGCTTGGCGAGGAGGTCTTCCTGCTGCTGGGCCAGGTAACTTTGGTGGGCGTGTGCCTGTTCGGTCTGGAACTGCTGAGCGAGCTTTTGTTGCTCCGACATGTTTTGCTGATACAGCGCTTGTCTCTGTTGATAGAGTTGCTGCTGTTTCAGGTACTCCACCGGATCTGACTCGATCAGTGCGTTCCAGTCGATTTGACCTTGTTGTTGCAGGACGCCTTCGAGCTGAACGGCCATGCGATGGAGTTCGCCGGCATATTGCTGGCGTTCCTGCTGGGCCTTCTGCACTTCGGCATCGGCAGCCTTGCGTTGCTCGGCGGCTTCCATCGTCTTCTTGGTGTAATCCGACTGACGCTGGTAGCCGTTTTTCAGCTCGTCGAGTGATACCTCGACCTCCTTGCCGTCGATCTTGACGGTGAAGGTCTGCGGCTCGCCATCGGTGTCGCTGTCTGCATCTACATCCGCATCGACGTCAGCATCGACATCGATGTCAGTGTTCTGGTCTTGAACGGCGTCGGCATTAGCGTCGGCGTTCGCGCCAGCATCACCATCGGCATTGGCTGGCGGGTCAAGCAACGCAGCAAGCGCCATCGCGCCGCCATTGACGTCAAGCGCGCCGCCGCCACTGTCGCCGCCGGCTTCGTTCAGGAGGAAATGGCCGAGTGCGCGGTGAATAAACATGCTCATTGATTGTCCCCTATGGGATTCATTTGCGAATGATTACGGATTGGCCAGTGAGGTAGGCCCTCAGAACCGCAAGATCTCTTTGGCGCGGTCCGCGAGTGTTTTCCTGTGCTGCAACTCCAGATCCGCTAACTGGCCCGTCTCCAGGCTCTGCGTGATCTTGGCTTTCAGCTTGTTCAGCAGCTGGAGCGACAGGTAAATCTTCTCCCGACCCTCCGCGTCTCTTGCCGGTGAGGTTCGCCATGCTTCGGTCAACTCCTGCTCATACCCTTCGAATGCCCAGATGAACGCCTCGTTTTCGAGGCACTCGCGGGCTCTGTTGCCTTCATAGATCCGCTCTTCAAGCGTTGCCATCGGTCGCCCCTGGCTGTTCGAATTCCTGTGCCGACTTCATCTGCGCGGCGTTCAGCGTGGTTTGCTGGGCAATCTGCGCCACGGCGATCTTGGTTTCGGCGTCGAGTTCAGCCTTCCAGCGATCGAAGTCGAGTTGCATGGCCAGTTGCTGGGTCTTCTGCTCGTCCTTCAGCGCGTCAAGCTGAGCCTGTTGCTGGCTCTGGAGCGTCTTCTGATCGGCCTCGACCTGCTGGCGGTTGGCATCGACCTGAGCCTGCATGCTCATCTTCGCCTGCTCGATCTGAAGCTCATGGTCGCGCTTGGCCTGATCAAGCTGGGCACTGTGCTGAAGCTCCATCTGCTTCATCTGCATGGATGACTGGATCTTGGCTTGCTCGACCTGCATCTGCGCCTGAGCCTTCTGCTGCTCAGGGTCAGGCTTGTCCTGCGGCGGCTGCTTCGACGGATCGGTGAAGAACTTGTCCGCGTTCTTGAACCCGAGCTGCTTGGAGAGCTCGGTAGCCGCGTGATAGATGTTGTCCGGGGTTGCGATGCCAATCTCCAGGCCTTGCGCCTGTACTTGGCCCAGCATGGTCAAGTGCTGAATCTTCTGGTCCTTGTTGCCCATGCCAATGCCGACGTTGATGCACACATCGAACTGGTTGCTCCACTCGCGTGGGTCGATTGGCACCCAGCCACCGGTGAGCTTGACGATCTGTTCTTTCTGCTGGTACTGGCAGACGAGCTTCAGGATCTTCTTGAACAGCTCAGCGAAACCCTCGGCAAAGTTGCGGGCGATCAGGTCGAGGCGCATGTCGGCGCGATTGGTCAGGATATTCATCCCGCCGTACGTGTCAGTCAGGCCAGCCCTATCATTGCCTTGGCTGTAGCGCGTCCAGCCGGTCTTGTTCTCCAAGTCCTGCTGCATGTACTCCATCATCTGCATGGAGTTGCCAATGTCTGGTGCGCCCTGATCGAGACGGCCGGCAGCGCCGATCTGCTTGACCCTCACAACTCCACCTGGGCGCGAGGTCAGCAGGTCATCAAGGTTGACCTGCCCTTCCACGGCGAAATAGCGGCCATTGACGGCCAGATACATGTTGTCGAGCTGGGAGCGAAGGATGCTGGTCTTGGTCTTTTGGCTCTCCATGGCCAGATCAGCAATGGAGAGGCCGAAGAACTGGTGAGGCAGCGGAACGGGCGTGATCGAGATGAACGCCACGCCGTCGTCTTCCTCGTTGTCCAGAAGCACATTGCCGGCCATCGTGACCTTGCGCCGCTCAGCAATGCCGTCGCCGTCATAATCACAGCGCACATAGGATTCAACGACCCAGATCAGGTCCTGGCTCTTGTCGCCATCACCGTTGTCGTCGGCGTAGGCGTTCTCGTCGTTGTAGCTCAGGCGCTGGATGCGCTCGGAGTTCACAGCCTGATCGCCATCTTGCGAGGTGAGGTCATCCACGTTTTTGTAGCCCATGGACTTCAGTTCAGACCGCGAGTACTGCACACGCTGCCCAACAAAGCTGGACGATTCGATGTCCTTGGCATTGCGCGCAATCAGGAACTCTTCGGGCGGCACGTTCTCGATGCACACCTTACCTTCGGTCTTGGTGCGCTTGCAGACGACGTCGTAAACCAGCTTGGGTGGCTGCGCCTGGATCATCTGAATCTGCTGCATGACCTGAGGCGCGGACTGCGGTTGCGCCTGGGCTTGCTGTGCCAGTTGGGCTATCGCCTGCTGACGCTGCTCCTGGTCATCCTCGTCTACAGACGTGGACTGTTCTGTTACTTCAACCTCATCGTCTTCCAGAAGCTGGGTAAGCTCGACTTCAGACAGGCCGCGGTATTCCTCTCGGGTTTCTTCGCTGCGCTTGTCCCACCAGACTTTGATGATGCCGTTCTTCTGGAGCAGCGCGTCCTTCATCCACGTGTAAGCGATGCGGTGGCCGTTGTTCTTCTTGGTGAACAGGTAGTTGCAGTATTCGGTAGCCTGCTCAGCCTTCATCTCGTCGCCGGGCTTGGTGGCTTCCATTTCGGCCACAGTGTCGGAGCCCATAAACGTGACCATCAGCTGCGGCATCATGGATTCAATGGTGTCGCGCACGTCGGTAGAGACCACAGACGACCGACCCTCTACCTCAGGCGGCGACAAGTCACCCACGGGCAGGCCAAGGTAGTAGTACATCGACTTCTGGCGCGCCTGGCTCAGCTTGGACGACGAATACCCAAGCGACTGGCGCATCTCGGCCTCAACCAAGGCCTTAAGTTCGTCCTCGGTCAGACCCTTAGTCATTTCATGCCCTTATGCGTTGTTTGTTTTCGGATAGTTGAGCTTGCCACCCCACTCATTGTTGCTGAGCTGGTCGGTGACGATGGACAGGTAGCGCATCACGTCAGCGCCGTGGCTGTATTCGTCATGCAGTGGTGCGCCTGGCTCGTTGGTCTGCTGATTGATCTGCCGGCGGTAGCGCTTGAGGCACTCCACCAGCCGCGCCGTGCGATCACGGTTGAAGTAGACCCGAGGGAAGACTTCGCGGACGCGATTGATACCTGTCTCGACGTGCATGTTCGGCACTGGGAGGACCGACCACCCGAGCTGACCCATCACCTCGGCATCAGACTTGCCACTCTGGTGGCGCTTGGCGTAGCCGTCGTGGGGCAGGTAGACATGCCCCCAGTTGATCGGCTGGCCATCCAGCATCAAGCCCTTGAGCTCAGCGCTGTACTCGGCCAGCGTGCGCTGATGGCCTTCGATGTAGTGGATCAAGCGGATCTCGCCGGCCACCTTCTGCGCCAGGATGATCGTCATTGCGTCATTCCAACCCAGGTCGAAGATGACGTGCGTTTTCAGCAGCCCGTCGTGCGGCACGTTGGCAATGCGCGACTCGGCCTGACTCATCTGCTCGAAGTAGATGGCGCCTTCAACTGCCGGCATGCACTTACCTTCCCAGATGTGGGCGTATTGTTCTGGCTTCATGGTCGCCAAGTCGTGCAAGCGTTCTTGCTCAAGCACATCCGGGAACCACGGGTTATCACTGTGGTTCATCAGGACCGCCACGCAGTCAGGACGTGGCGTCATGACAAAGCGCTTGTGCGTCTCGTCTGATTCGAGCTGTGGGTTGTACGTGACCCAGACCTCGGAGCCAGACTTTCGAATGGTTGGCCCTAACACCTGCCAGCTCTTCTTCACCACAACGTGGGCCTCTTCGACCCAGACGACATCGACGCCCTCGTAGGACTTGATCGAATCGACCGTGTGCTGCTGTATCCCGGCAAAGCTGAACTCTGTGCCGTTCCTGCCCTTGATATAGGCCTGCTGGACGTCGTAGAACGAACCCAACCCCAAGGCCGCGATCTGGTCAGACAGCAGCTTGTGCACCGAATCAGCGATGCTCTTCTGTATCTCGCGAGCGCAAAGGATGCGCATCGGCTTCTGTGCGCCCTGGATCAGCAGCGCACGGGCAAAGCTCCATGACTTGCCGCTACCCCGCCCGCCGTATGCCACCTTGTACCGGTGCGGCTCGAACAGGAACGCGAGCTTGTCGGGGAACTCAATTGCCATTTGGCTTGACGAAGCTGATGGTCAGGCTCTGATCGGTAGCGTTACCGCCTTCACCGTTGTCGTCGCCCAGGTTGTAAGCCTGGCGCTGGCCCTTGATGATCTTTAGCTGGGCATCAACGCCTGCATTCAACGATCGGGCGAAGTCGCCATGTGTCTTCTCATCAATATCCGCCTCGGCGAGGAACGCGCTCAGTCGCGTGGCAATCCCACTCCACACCGCCCAGCTGTGGCGGTGGAAGAGGACAAGAGCGGCAGCTTGATCAGATGCTTCGTCGATTATCTGCGCATTGGTAACCGCTTCAGATTTACCAAACGCCGTGGTTACCGAAGTGGTTACCTTGCGTTGAGTCGCGGCTCTGACCTGCTCCGTCAGATCTCGCTCCCACCCGTGTTTCTTGGCCCGCTTGAGGATCGTTGCGTGGTTTGCACCATGCAGCTCACCAATGGCACGGATCGAAAGAGAACCAGCCCGGTAGGCACGTTCAATGGCCTCCCAGTCGGGTTTAACTGTCATGTTGGAATCCTTCAGTTATTCGATCTCGCGGTAGCGCGTGACTTGCTTGGCCTGGGCGCGGATGACGTCTTGATCCACCTCAAGGCCAGCCATGTAGGCGAATGCGTAGACGGCCCGGACGTAGGTTCTGAACCACCAAGGCAGATAGGCGCGAACCTTGATGGTCTTGGCCATGGGTCACCTGCAATGAAGTGCTGATATTCCGTGTGTTCTTGGGTGATTCGCGCAATCTATTGCGAGGCGGTGCAGATATGCCCGCGCCGCGAGATGGCGTAGAGGATGATCGCGCCGTGCAGCGCCATCGTGAAAGGACTGCCAGGGTGGCCCTTGATGTTGAAGATGAACGAGCCAAACGCTGCGATGGCCATCACGTACAGGACTACCGCTAGGATGGGGTCATCCATAGGCCTGATGCGGCGCAGGTATTCAGCAGCAGCGATCACCACCAGCACGCAAAGGAACGCGTCGAGGACCTGAAGGATGGTTTGCATGTCATGCACCTCCTGTGGCGCCGAACTTCCCAGCCAGAGCCTTGAGGCCCGGGATGATGTTCATGGCCAACAGGCCAATCAGGAAGGCAACGCCGTATTGTCCGTCACCCTCAGCATTGAGCTTGAAGAACCCAATGGCCAATGGCGTGCAGAAGATGGCGGATGTGAAGCCGGTGAAGAAGGCCAGAGCAGCCTGTTTGCGGGTCAAGCCTTGCAGAAACATCAGTGAGGCCAATGCTCCGGCAAACCCACCAATGACAACGCCGTACTTCGCGAGCAGGACGCCGACGGCTGTAGTGCTCGCGGGTTCGGCCATGGTGTGACTCCAGGGAATAAAAAAGGCCGGTGTGAGCGGCCAAACGCTGGGGAGCGCGGCGGAATTAGAAACGAGTGTCTTTGACGCGACGCGAGGATTTGAACGGGAGAATAAACTCGCGCCCAGCCACCCAAAGGCGGAACAACCAGCGAGAGCTGCCTTGCGGGCTGCATTTCATAGACAAGTCGTTGAAGGCCCAAAACGAAAAGGTCATCCAGCGGCCGCCTTCGTTGAAGTGGAGCGCTAACCGGTCGTAGCGACTGTTGATGCGAGCCTTAAGCATTTTCCACCTCGTGGATTGCGGACATAAAAAAGCCCCGCACTGTGGCGAGGCTTGGGATGAGTCTTTCGAAGCGGTAAAACCGCATCTTTGGGCAATGTGCCAGAAAAAAGTTAACACGTCAATCTGCTTGACCTTTCCCAGCCCAAAATATCCAAACAGGGACAGCCAAGAAAATTAAAATGACGGATACCAGTGCAGCTATACCATCGCCAAGCCCGGCATATATATTCACTGCGCTGCACAAAAGAACAATCGATAGATAGACGACGACAAATTTCCAATAATAGGTCATGCCGCCTCCCTCATCTCAAGACACCCATCGATGTAGGCGTGCCCGGCGATAATGAACTCGCGCACTTTGAGCCGGGTTTCGCCAACCTGCTTGCCGACTTCGGCCATGGTCATGTCCATGCCCCGATAGTACACGGTAATGCACTGCGCCATCTTGGGCCAGCGCCGGGCCATGACTGCCACCATGCGGTCGATCATCATGGCCTCTTCGTCGGTGATGTCGGCGCCTGGCAGTCCGCCCGTCTGCTCCACGTTATCCCGCATCAGGACATAGGACGGCGACGTGCAGCGCGGCACACCAACCTGCTGACGGCTCCAGCGACCCCAGTGGGTCAAAAGATCTTCGGCGTCCCTCATAAGGCCCCCACTTTCAACATGTCGGAATTGATCGTCAGACGCCCTACCTCGCCGTACAGCTTGTGGTAGGTGATGACCTTGGCGTCACGGCCGCTTATCCATCCGCCACGGCTTGCGTAGGCATCAGGTGCCGCCAGGGTGCGGTGCTGCTCGACGAGCATCAGGTTGTTTTCCTTGATGTCGACGTGGTGCAGGTGGCCCAGGTGCGCGTAGCTGTGCTGGGTGCGACCGAAGACGTCGCGGAACTTGGCCACGAAGACGTCAGCCACTGCCGTCGGCTTCTTCTTGTGCCCGTGGTGGAAGAACAGACTGGTCTGGCCGTGCTCGACGCAATAGTAAGGATCAGGGCTGCGCGCTCTTTCCAGCCCGTCCAGCAGCCATGCATGTAGCTAAATTCGTTGTAGTCGCCATCACCGCGCATAGACTGAATCTCCTCGGATGACAGATGAGCACCTGTGTCGCGCAGGAATTTTTGAGCAAACCACCGCTCGAAGCTTTGTCGGACAAATTCGCTCATGCTGCCTTCCCCCGTGTCGATTCAAAATGTTCGATGCATACCGCCTTGGCGCCCTTTTCGTGATCGCCCGAGTACAAAATCTTCGAGGCAGGCGCTGGAGTACGTGCGATGAAGACAACCCCCTCCTTCACCCTGTACCGGCTCACCAGATAGCCTTCATCGGATGAGAGGCAGTTCTTGCTGATGCCTTTCCAGTTCATGGCCGATCCTCAATGCTTCTGGCGTGGGCGATCAGGTGTGCACGCAGCTCTTCCTTGGTGAGGCCTTGCGGCAATTCATAAAACGGACCTTTCAGGGCCTCTTTCATCCGATCAAGGTCGAAGTTGACGCAGCACTCATCAAACTCAGGACGACGGGTTATACGCAGCCCGGCAAGCCACTCCTTAGGCCATCTAGCCATGGCGGCACGGGCCTTTTGGATTTGCTTGAACATCGATGACGACTTCTTCATTTCCCACCCCGCGCAATCTGGTCCTTGCGCAGGACGTGGCGAATCGCGGCGCTAAGACCTCCACCCAGAACGAGGTAGAAGGCAATCCACACATTGATCAGGACTTCGCTTGGGATGTTCATGCGGCTTGCCTCTTGAGTTCACGGGTCTTGGCGCGGTATTCGGCGGTGATGGCTTTCAGGTCTTCGATGGTGTAGCGCTTCGGTTCACTGGGCCCTAATAGGGCCTCGACTGCTTCCAGGCCGATGCGGCGCTCAAGCTCCGGCAGGAAGCCGAGGATGTTTCCGCTCAGATGGTTGTTGCAGATAGAGCAGGCCTTGTGCACGTTGAGCGGGTTAAACCGGTGCTCTGGCGATGACCCGACGCTGCGGAAGTGAGAGGCGTGCCATTGACCTACCCAGGTCGCGGGCTTGTCGCAGCTCACACAGCCCAGAGCGGCGTCACGCAAGCGCACCCAGGAATTGAAACTCGCTTGAGCCTCACGCATGTACTGCCCCTTCGGCTTAACGCGCTCCTTGTCCGCTCTCAGCTCCTTGCGGCCTACATCGGCAAGGGCCTTGCGAGTCTTCTCATGGTTCTTAGGCGCATCCAGAATCGCGCAGGCAACGCTGCACACAGCCTGACCGAGACGCGCAGGCACAAATGAGGCCCCGCAGGATTCGACGCGACACTTTTTGGCGCGGGGTGGTTTCGACTGGAGGCTCATGCTGCCACCTCGAACATATCCGGCTGCCCACGCTGCATATCGAGATAGGTCTGCGCCCGTCGGTGCGCCATGTTTCTGCGGAAAGCTCCGCGCTCCAGGCGTCGATCAGCCGATCCGGCACAGTTGTAGCGCATGAAGGAAAGACTTGAGCGAGCGCGGTCCGACCAGTACTGGTGGTTCGCTTTCGGGCACAGGCTGATTTCTTCGAGAGTGGTCATGCTGCCGCCTCCCAAGTCTCTGGCATCTGCCCTTTGGGCTCGCTCCAGGCGACGCCCTTCTCGGCACCGAAGACGTACATGCACTCGATCACGTCGCCCAGTTCGGCCACTGTCATGCGCTTGGTGCTCTCCCCCAGCATGACCACTCCGCCGTTGATGCCCTGAGCCATGCGGATCTCTTGGCGGGCTGCAGCGGTCATCAGCGACTTCCAGTCCTCGCTGTCGAGCTTCTGCATGATGCCGTTGACCGGCCATTCAACCTGACGCGAGATGTCGCCCAGCATTGCCCACAGCTTGGCGTTCTGCTCCAGGGTGCGACGGGACTTCACGGGGCGGACGATGATCTCGACGGCGCCGAGGGCCGACAGGTCGAAGGCAAACAAGTAGGCCAGCTTGAAAACGTCGCGGATTCGGCTGGAGCCGGCAGCCCAGAAGTGGCGAGGCGTGTGGATAACGTTACTCATAATCTCCGCACTCCACTTTTCACCAGCGCCACCCGCTCAGCACAGCCCACGCACAGCTTCACGCCCTGGACCGCGTTGCGACGGCCTTCAGGAATGTCCTCACCGCACTCTTCGCATTCAGTGGCGCTGATGCCGGTGTAACGGGGGATGTTCGACAGTGAATGCTCTAGGGTCTGCTCGATCACGCCGTCAGCCAGGTCTACGATGTCGGCCATCAGAAGCCCTCCTTGCCGCGTTGTGATTCCCAGTCGAACTTCACCGCAATGCCGCCGCCTTCGCGCAGACGATCAACGCAGCGATCACCGAGCGCGCCGGACAACTCTTCTGCCTTCAGGTTGGAGACGATGATGGTCGGGCGCTGCTGCTCATAGCGGCCGTTGATGACGGCGAACAGGGTGGACAGTTCGAAGTCGCTCGGCTTTTCCTTGGTAGCGCCGATTTCGTCGAGGATCAGCAGTGACGGCCTGATCATGCTGGCGAAGATCTGGCTCTCGCTCATGTCGCTGGAGTTGTCGTAGGTGCCGCGTATCGACTGGAGCAGGCCTCCGACGGTGCGGTACACCGCCGTAGCGTTGCTCGTGCTCATGATCTGATTGGCGATCGATACAGCCAGATGGGTTTTCCCTGTGCCTGGCTTGCCCAGCAACAGCAGGCAGCGCCCAGACTCAAAGATCTCTGGGAACACGTCGGCATATTTGCGGCAGATGCGCAGCGCTTCCTTCTGCTCGGCCGTATTCGCCACGTAGGCATCAAAGGTCTTGCCAGTGAAGCGCTTAGGGATCAGCGCGGCGCCAAGCTTTTCAGCCATGCGAATCCGCGCTTCCAGGGCTTCACGCTCCTGCTTACGCGCTTCATCTTCTTCTTGGCGGATACGGCTGCACTCAGGGCAGCCAGTCTTGAACTCCTTGCCGAAGATTACATTGATCTTTTGGCTGAACGGGCCGTGGTCTTCGCACATTGCGGGCTGCGCGTGCGGCTCAGCAACGACAGCCGTTGGCATCGCGATAACGTTTTCAGAACGCATAAGTGCCATCCTCCCGCTGGGTCAGGCCAGCGGAGTAGTCGCGAGTGTCGAAGCCGGTATGGCGCGATTGGTTTGGAAACGGGTGAACATTGCTGGCCGTCTTGTCGGGGAAGATTCCGGTCCAGCCGTTGGCAATGGAGTTCGAAAGAACGTCATCAGGGGATGAGTGACGCTCCAACATTTTCGCCTGCTGCTCACAACTCTTGGCGGTCAGCGGCTTGCGGATTTCCTTGCGGTGCTGGCACCAATCTACCCATGCGGTATCACTGACGTTTGCCGGCTTGGCAGTCAGCGGATCGAACTTTCCGGACTTCACCGGAGCGGCAGCGACCTGCTCTTTCGGTTCATTGATGGTTATAGGATGGTTATAGGATGGATTGGGCGCAGCTGGTGCACCCCGTTCGGTCGTGAGCTGCACCCCGTTCGGTCGTGAGCTGCACCCCGTTGTGTCTTCATTTGCACCCCGTGCCTTACCGGGTGCAGGAGATGCACCCCGCTCAACGCACAGGTCATACACAATCGGACGGCGGTCATTACGGTCAATGTAGGCTGCCGCGATAACCTGATTGCCAAGACGGATCGCGCCAACTTCAAGCAAGTAATCCAGCTTGTAGCGAACGGTGCGAATGGAAAGCCCTGTGTCGGCACTCAGGCTGTTTGCCGAAGGGAAGGCAGCCTTCCCATTTTTGTCGGCGTAGTTGGCCAGGCACAGCAGAACGTGACGCGCTGTAGCGTCAATAATATCGTTCTGTTCAAGCGCCCAACTCATGGATTGAACGCTCATTCTCTGTACCCCTTGACGCTGAAATTACGGTAGGTCATGATTCGCTCCACAACGTTGTAACGATGAGCCGGGGCGCAATCCCGGCTTTTTTGTGTCTTGAATTTGGCGTTGCTAATTCGGGTCCGGTGTGGCCCTTTTTTGGCCCAGTAGATTCGTCGCGTTGTTGATCGCGACAATCTTTGCTTTGGGCCTTACTGCCAGGGTTAAACCACCCATGGCGATTCCTTCGATAACCAGCTCCTCAACTGCCCTGTCGAGACTCCATCCGTTCTGTCGAGCTAGTTCCTCGATCTTTTCTCTTACGCCTGGACTCAGGTCTTCGTATTCGAGCACTTGGCCCTCCTTTGGCCCATCAGGCCGCGCTAGACTCTTTCCTGTCCTTGGCCAGCGCCTCGATGGCGCCGTTCTCAACGGCCCACTCAACGAGCATGTAGAGGAGAGTTCCGTGCTGCTTCTCGGCACGGATGGCGGCACGCGCAGTGATCTTGTCGAGCGTGCTGTTGAGGCTGACCTTGTGACGCTTATCGCGGCGATGGTCGTTGGGGTTTGCGTATCCCATAGGACGTTTCCTTTCGTGGTTAAAAGTGGTTATGCGGCGGTTGATTGGTTTACGCCGGTCACAAGCTCGCGGGCAGTGATCGCTCCGCAAGTCAGGTCCTCGGCAAGAAATGCTTTATCCGCGCTAATTGGATGGGTGCCTGTGACCCAGTACGAAACTGTTGGCTGAGAAACACCGAGGGCGAACCCTGTCTTGGTCTGTCCACCGAAGTAGTCAACGAGTCGTTCAATGGGGGTCATTCGAGAGCCCTCCTGATAAGCCTGCTTATATCCTAGTGATGCGGAGGCTTATTTGCAAGAAGATAAGAGGGCTTATAACGTTGTGAAGATGAATACTCTTGCTAATCGCATTAAAATTGCTCGCCAAGGCGCCAGGCTTACCCAGAAGAAGCTCGCTGAGCTCGTGGGCGTCGAACAGCCAGTCATCTCCCAGCTCGAAACCGGGAAGAACCTCCAGAGCGCGCACATAGCGAAGATCGCGCACGCTTGCTCAGTTAGTGCTATATGGCTATCTGATGGAATTGGTGAGATGAAAGGAAGGCTGACGCACATCGAGGCAAACGCTGAGCTGCTCGGAGACATGGAAGCCTGGGAAGAAGGCGAATCGCTGGATGACGACGAGTATGAAATCCCATACTTTGCTGAAGTCGAGTTCGCGGGTGGGCAAGGTATGTCTGAGGTCGTTGAAATTGCCGATCGAAAGCTTCGATTTAGCGGCGCCACATTAAAGGCGGCCGGTGTTGAGGCGAAAAGCGCTGCTTGCGCCAGGATCAAAGGTCGTAGCATGGAGCGCCTAATTCTGGACGGCGCCGCAATTGGTTTTGACTTGGATGACACCACAATCATCGACGGCGAGATCTACGCCTTCAATCAGCTTGGCATGCTGAGGGTGAAGTACCTTCACCGACTGCCTGGCGGTAGCGTGAGAATCCGCAGTGAAAATTCTGAAGACTTTCCGGATGAGGTAATGACCGCCGAGAAATTCGCCAGTGATGTCAGAATGTTGGGTCGGGTCTTCTGGTGGTCAACTGTCAGGCGCTCACCAAGACGCAAATAACATGGAGGTCTCATGCGCAAAATAGCGCCGTTATTGTGCCTTTATATTGCCGCGTCCGCCGGATGCGTCTTACAGATCCCTTCTCCAGCGCTACCTGCGCCAACTCCTGCCCAGCTTTCACAGCACACATCAGAAGCCCCTAAGCAAAAGCCCTTAGAGCTCGGGGATAGCATTGATGGCTGGGTGCAAGTCGCAACCATCGACCAGAATGCTTATCAGGTGCAGGAAGGCTCATTCCGATTCGATGGCGACACAAAAGGAAACACACTGGCCGTGGTCATCGTTCGCGCCATAAACCTTGGCTCAAAAGATATTTCACTATTCCAATGGTCGGTTCCAACGGAGGATTGCATTTCCAATAGGGGAGCATTGGTGATGCATGACATGCAGGGCAATCTCATCGGTAACAATGACTTCGTCTTTGGCGGGGGCACTCTGGCGTCACTGATGGCTGAAACGATTTGCGGGGTTGCCGCCAAGTCTGCCGCACAGCTCAAGCAGCAGCAAAGCAAGCCTTCCAGGCCGAGCGCTCAGTCAATATAAATAGCTAGCTAATACTCACGATCCCGCCTAGCGCGGGATTTTTTTCGTCTACCGAAAAATATATAAGCAATCTTATTGACTGGCTCGATAAGCAGGCTTATATTCATTCCAACGCCACAGAACAACGAGGCGCCAGGGCCTGAAAGGGGCCTCACACGACTGGTGAAGCCGCCAGATAGCCCGGGATCAGCGAAGTGATCTCCAAGCCCTCTCCCCGAGGACCGACTTGAACCAACAGCTCTTTAGAACGGAACAACAGATTTCACTGGCTGGCCTTGGCGACAGGGCCATCAGGAAAATCAACAGAGGACAAAATAATGAGCAAGCAAGAACTCGTAGCAAAAGCTCGCGAAATGAATCGCAACGTGATCGCGCACATCAAGGCCGGTCGCCCATGGACTGCCGACCTTGCGGCTGATCTGCGCGACATCAACATGAAGCACGCACGCAATGCCAAGTAAGCAACCTCCTGCGCATTCACAGAGTGCGCAGCGGGATGCGGATGACCATGCAACATTCCGCGCAACGCGGCCCCCTGCATCCCCCACCTCTAACGAAACACCCAGTCGCGCCTCCAGTAGAGAGCGACCGGATATCAGATGGCTTCCTGCCTGTTTCAGGCTGGCCATCTGGCTTTACAAGTGCTGCTTAAACCCCAGGCAGCACTCGAAAGCCAACATAACCCCGACAAGGAAATACCATGAAACCAATTACCCCTGAACAACTGGCCGAGATTCTCGGCAAACACCGCGCCTGGCTGGATGACGAAGAAGGCGGCGAACGTGCAGGCCTGAGCGACGCCAACCTGCGCGGCGCCAACCTGAGCGACGCCAACCTGAGCGGCGCCAACCTGAGCGGCGCCTACCTGCGCGACGCCAACCTGCGCGGCGCCAACCTGCGCGGCGCCAACCTGAGCGACGCCAACCTGCGCGGCGCCAACCTGAGCGACGCCAACCTGCGCGGCGCCAACCTGCGCGACGCCAACCTGAGCGGCGCCAACCTGAGCGGCGCCAACCTGCGCGGCGCCTACCTGCGCGGCGCCTACCTGCGCGGCGTTAGCACGCTTTGGAACGCCTCTGGCAATGGCTGTGAAATCAAGGCACTTCAGTGCGGAACCTATCCCGTGACGTACACGAATACCCACATGCAGATCGGCTGCCAGATCCACCAAATCGCTGAGTGGTGGACGTTCAGCGCTGCTGAAATTGATCGAATGGATAGCGAGGCAACTGCGTGGTGGTCGGTATGGAAGCCAATATTGCAAAACATTATTGCGTCGGCCCCGGCAGTTCCTGGCGGCGCAGCACCAGATCCAGCAACCGAAGCGTCCTAACCCTCTCCGTACACGTCTTGCCAGACGAAAATGGCCCGATATCTCCATGGTGATGGAGAGGCTGTATCGGAATGGCCACTGTGACAATGCCAGCGCCGTGATTGCAAAGCGGAGTGCTTCAGTGGTCATTCTCATGCAGGTGGATTTCGTCGCATGACAACTTAACGCGGAGGATGCAGCCATGTAACAGATAGCCACGATCCGACGCCTCATGCGCCCGGTCGTTTCGTAGGGAAGGTAAAGCCCGGCTATGTCGGGGTTTTTATTTGGCGATTGGAGGTGAGTGTGATGAGTACAGAAGACGAAAGTGATCCAGCATTTCCGAGCGACAGCAATCGTTACGGCGCGGTTCTTGGAATGACCCTGCGTGATTACTTCGCGGCCAAGGCAATACAGGCAATTATCACCGGGAACAACGCTGACGAATGCTGCATGGGGCTGGGCGCCGCAAAAGATGCCTACGTCGTTGCAGACGCCATGCTCGCAGCGAGGGAGATGCCATGAAACGCACAACCCCCTCACCCCGCAAGCCCCGCCCCGACGTCCACGACTGCGCCAAAGGTCGGATGCATGACGCACCGAGGAAGGTCGTTACCACTATGCCGGGCGGGTATATCGCCTAGGAGATTGAGATGGCAGCGACAGCCGAATACGCATGCGTTCGATGCAAGCAGCCATTCATTGCCCGAACAGCAGACCGGAAGCGCTGACAGGTCAAAACGCGGCCTATCACGAACGACAAAGAGATAACGATGGAATCCCTCAGAGCCGTCGCGGCGACAAGGACTGGGACGACCACAACGACATCATGGATGGATTATCTGATTGGGATTACGGCGCCAGCGATGGCGGTCTGAACTAACCGCCACTACTGGAGGCGATCATGAATGCAAGACTGAATATCTGTCAGGCCGCGCACGACGCGAAGTTGCCTCCAATGGTGAGCGAGACGCCTAAGGAGATTGCGCGGGCTGAGTGGCTGTATGAGGGTGGCGAGCAGCTTGTTCAGCTCCGTACCGGTGTGGCATTCCAGCGCCGTATGAGCCCGCCTCAAGGGGTCAGCATGAAGCAGTTCGCCCTGGCTGTTGATGAGTACGTCAATAAGCGGCTGTCTGACTGCGAGGTTGGTACCACGGCGCTGGGCTGGCTGCTCATTGACGCAAATCGCGGGACTGTCGATTCAGTCAATGTCGACGAACTTCTCGGCAATAGTGACCACCCGCTCGGCAAGCTTGGCGAGATCGCAGAAGCCCTTCTTGAACCGCTTGCTGATGACGCCCTGATCGCCATGGCCGAAGACGCAGAATTATGATCGCCCCCTTCTGGTGTAACGGCCTGATCCTTTGGTTCAACGTGCCACAGCATGGCTACATGGAATGCTTTCACGCATACGAAGACGGGTACTGCTGCCCAATCAAATTTGAGGTGTTGTGATGATCATCGTCGCGAGAAACGCCAAAGCAATGACTGAAGCCCTGAATCGTCAGGGCTTTTTTCTGGTCGCTGATCTGCCTCAGCGCATCTCCATTCAGACCCGGCGCGGCATGCTGGTTGTGAGGTTGTCGTGAGCGAGCAACGGCTGATAGATCTTGCCAAGGCCTATGCCGAGAACCGCACACAGCTGTACAGCAACGCGAAGGCCATTCGCGAGTGTAACGAAGACGGTTACATCAACATGAGCCCTATGCGGGATCGCTACTACGAAGGTGTATGGCTCGATGAAGGAGCCTGCATCCGTTGGAATGGATGGCTACACGCTGTTCAGACGCTGTATGACTTCGACGACCAAGTACTGGGGGATGACCACGCTCATTACCTCATGGCGGTCTTGCTGGACGAGCGGAAATCGATCAAGCAGCGGGCGAACCACCTGAAAAGTCGCCTTCGCCTCATCGGCGCTGAGCTTCTGAGGGCTAAGCCATGAAACGCCTCGCCACCCGCGTCTACACCTTCCGCGAACTGATGAAGCGACTGGACTCCGATGTCTTCTACGTCGTCGAGTCTGAAGAAGAACCCGATCAGCACTTCACCTTCGTGCCGATCCAGTACAAGGGGAAATGAGATGAAGACGTTCTACTGGATTCTCGCTTTCGGCCTGACCATCTTGCTGATGCAGTACAGCCTGTTCAAGGAGGACGGCGAGCCGAGACAGTTCAGCCTTCCTGCGGCGGTGGCGAGATGAGCGACCTTTTCAGGCCTAGAAAGGAATTAGTGGTCAAGGTTTGGAATGCAAGCGATGACGACGAACCATTCATCTGTGCGGTGAATGGCGAGGTCACAATTGATGCTCTAGCTGAGATCGAGGAAGAACTCAAAGGCGAGCATGAGTTCAGCAGCGGCCCCGGCGAATACGTTTACTGCGCCTGCTATGACCAAGGCGAAAGTGATGAATTCGGCAATGTTCTTTTCCGGCGTTATTGGGAGCTGACAGAAGTCTCTTTCGAAAAGCCAGACTGGATGTCAATGACTCATGAGCCCGACAAGCATGTGCCGCAGACCGGCGAGCCCTGCACTGATTGCGGTTCGGCTTCCTGCTCATTCAAGCACAACTGCTTTCCATTCTGAGGTGAAGCTATGACCTCCTACCAGCGCGCCAAACGCATCATCATCTGGTGCGGCTCAGCCATCGTCCTTCTCGGCACCATCTTCGTAATGCTGGCCAGCGCATACGTCAGCACCCTCACCCAATAACTCGAACTCATACGCCGCCTGCATGGCGGGGAGAACCGTCATGTCTGCTAATCAACTTGCCGTCACCATCGACGACATCAGTGAAGCCAATGCTCCAGCGATCTACGTGAAAGACGGCCTGAAGCCATTCCTGCAAGCGGTTAAGGAGGAAGTCAGCTCTCAGGTGCCGGACCTCAAGACTGCCAAAGGTCGCGAGCGTATCGCATCGCTGGCTGCCAAGGTCAGTAAGTCCAAGGTCGCCGTCGAGAAGCCCGGCCGCGAGTACCTGAAGCGTCTGAAGGAAATGCCGAAGGTGGTCGAGGCCGAGTTGCGCGAGTTCGTTGATGCTATGGACGCGCTGCGGGATGAGACGCGCCAGCCGCTGACAGACTGGGAAGCTGAACAGCAGGCCCGCAAGGACAAGCACGTTGACGGCATCCAGGCCATGAAAGACTTTTTGATTTTTGAAGGTGCTCCGAGTGCCGGCCAGGTCTGCCACATTATTGCCATCCTTGAATTGGTGGCGATCAATGATAGCTGGGAAGAGTTCTTGGCCGAGGCAGCATCGGTAAAGGACGAGACTCTGGCGAAGCTGCGCACCCTGCACGGAGAGCGCACCCAATACGAAGCAGAACAGGCCGAACTGGTCCGCTTGCGTGCCGAGGCCGAAGCACAGGCTCAGCGTGACCACGAGGCAGAGATTACCCGCGTAGCCGCTGAGCAGGCCCGTATCGAAGCAGAGCAGCGCGCTCAGGCAGCACGTGATGCTGCCGCCAAGCGTGAGCAGGAACTGATTGACCAAGCCGCAGCCGCACAACGCGCAACTGAGCAGGCCGCGCGGGACGCCGAGGCTTTGGCAGAACGTCAACGCCTGCAACTGGAGCTGCAAGCCGAACAGGCCCGCACAGCCGCCGCCCAAGCCGAAGCCAATCGCATTGCAGCAGAACAGCGAGCCGAGCAGGAGCGCATCGCCGCAATCCAGCGCCAGGAACAGGCAGTGGAACAAGCGCGCCAGAACGAACTGGCCCGCCAAGCCGCAGCGGTAGCCTTCGAGCTGGAGCAGGCTCAAGCCCGCGAAGCCGACAAGGCCCACAAAGCTCGGATCAATCGCGCCGCATTGGACGCCTTCATCGCTGGCGGCATGCCTGAGTCGTGCGCCAAGCAGGCCGTCACCCTCATCGCTCAGCGCAAGATCCCCGCCGTTTCCATCACTTACTAGAGGTCGCCATGAACGAAATCATCCAGATGCCAGTGCGCGAGGCCTCAGGTCTTACCGCCGCAGAAACTCACCGGTTCTCGGCCGTAGAGATCCGCCAGCGCGTGAACCTGGTGCAGGAAGTGATGCAGGGCATCATGAAGCGCGAGACGCACTACGGCACGATCCCAGGCACGCCGAAGCCTACGCTATACAAGCCCGGCGCCGAAGTTCTCTGCGTAACCTTCCGCGTTGCGCAGGAATACGAAATTGAGGACCTGTCCATCGAGGGCGTGGCGCGCTACCGGGTTACCTGTGTTGGACGCCACCAGATTTCCGGCATTGCGCTCGGCGAAGGGGTTGGCGAGTGCTCATCTGGCGAAGAGAAATACAAGTGGCGCAGGGCGGCGTGCAAAGCCGAGCTGGACGCAACCCCTGAAAACCTGCGCCGGAAGAAGTATTACAATAACGGTAACACCGTCGACCAGATCCGCACCGAGCCGGCCGACTTGGCCAACACCATCCTAAAGATGGCCTGCAAGCGAGCCATGATCGCCATGACGTTGAACGTTACCGCCGCCTCGGACATCTTCACGCAGGACATTGAAGACCTGCCGGAAGAGTTGCGGCCGCAGGAAAGCGCCCAGACCAGCAATCAAAAGCCAGGCCCGGCGCCACATGACCCAGAACTGGCCGCCCACTGGATCGCGCAAGCCAATGCAGCGGCAACACCCGAAGCGCTAACTGAAGTATGGAAGGCCGGCGTATCGGCCATCAACGAGGTCAAAGACATGACCTCTTACGAGGCATTCAAGGTGGCTGTCGGCGCTCGCGGCGTGACACTGAAAGCTGAAGACGCAAAGCCTGATACGGACGTCAAACCAGTAACCGAAACGACTGTTATCTCTGACGATGAGGTTGAGTTTGAGGAGGTCGAAGAATGATCCAGATCAACTGTACGCAGGGGTCGGATGTCTGGCTTCAGGAGAGGTCTGGATGCATTACAGCCAGCATGTTCTCCACGGCTCGCTCCAAGGTGAACGGCCTGACAGTTCAGCAGCAGAAGTACGTGACGGCGATGCTCGAAGGTCGCAGCGAAAGTCAGGCCCGCGACATTGCCGGCTACAAGGCAGGCCCGAAGGCGGAAGTGGTACAGCGTGCCCTTGACGGCGAAACCGTTGGCGAGCCTTCATCGGCCGCCCTCGACTACGCCTTCCAGTTGGCAGTTGAGCGCATCGGCGGCAAACCGCTCGACAATGGGTTTGAAACTTGGCAGATGCGCCGAGGCCATGAACTGGAGCCTGAAGCACGCATGGAGCACGAAATCCAAACCGGGCTGATCGTTACGCAGGTCGGACTAGTCAAGACGGATGACGGGGCTTTTGGGGCCAGCGCCGACGGCTTTATCGGCGATGACGGAGGTGCAGAATACAAATGCTTTCTCGCTCCAGAAAAACTGCGCGGGTTCCATATCGACAACGACGCCAGCGATGTTATCGACCAGGTGCAGGGCTGCATGTGGATAGCTGAGAAAAAATGGTGGCATCTCGGCATGTACTGTCCGCTACTCAAGCCAGTTGGCCGCCAGCTCTGGCTGCAAGAGTTCAAGCGCGATGACGACTACATCGAAAAGCTGGAGGAAGACCTGTGGCAATTCAAGCTTCTGGTCGATGAGTACGAGGCCAAACTGCGGAGTAAAGCAGCATGAACGCCTACATCAGCAACGATCTGAACATGGTCAAGGCGCTTGATCCTGAGCGCCATCGTATTGCACTGGCCCGCGAAGAGTTCCTGAAAAAAGGAGGGACTATTGAGGTGTTGCAGGGGCCAAGCTTCATACCCCACCCTGTACGCCATGAGCCGCTGCCAAGGGTTGTGGTGGTCAAGGATACAACTCCGAAACCGCCTACTGCCGCCGCGATTCGACAGAAGACCAAGCGCCAGCGTGAACGAGACGAACGGGCGATCGAACGAGCAGTAGAGCGCGAACAACAGACGGAACGAGCGCGAAAACTCGCTGAAACCATGACCTACGCCCAGGCACAGGAAGCGACGGGGCTCTCCAGAAAGCTCCTGACTACCCTCGCCAAGGAAGGCGTCTTTCGATTCCAGAACGCGGCCTATCGCGGCCTTCGAAACCTGGTTCCGGTCACGATCGATGCCGCACAGGATGAAAAAGACGCCGAGCGCATAAAGTCTCTCGCGGAGGAAGGCCTGTCACGCACTCAGGCCATGAATCAAATCGGCATGTGCTTTAACCGATTCAACCGCCTCCTGACCCAATTCAATATCGACTATCCGAAACGCCGCAAAGGCCCTCATCCGGCCTTCTTCGCCAAGCAGCAGTAAACCAACCCACCTGTCGCATCCAGTCATTGGAGGGCGGCGCCTGACTGGAGCAATCATGGAAATCACTTACGGCTCGGTCTGCTCAGGCATCGAGGCGGCAACGCTTGCATGGAAGCCTCTCGGGATGCGCGCAACCTGGTTCGCCGAAATCGAAGCGTTCCCCAGTGCAGTACTCGCCCACCATTACCCGAACACGCCGAATCTCGGCGACATGACAAAGCTCGGGGCCCTGGTCCTGGCTGGAAAGATTCCCGCTCCCGACGTACTGGTCGGCGGGACACCCTGCCAGGCTTTCAGTGTCGCCGGCATGCGCCAGGGTCTGCTCGACCCGCGCGGCGCCCTCACCATCAAATACGTGGAGCTCGCAGATGCAACTGACTATGTTCGCGCCAGCCACCGAAAGCCCCCCTGTGTCATCGTCTGGGAAAACGTCCCCGGCGTCCTCAGCGACAAAGGGAACGCCTTCGGATGCTTTCTTGGCGCGCTTGCTGGGGAAGACTGCGAGCTGCAGCCTTCAGGGAAAAGGTGGCCGGACGCTGGTTGTGTGTATGGACCCAAAAGAACAATCGCGTGGCGGGTCCTGGACGCCCAATATTTCGGCTTGGCCCAACGACGCCGTCGTGTGTTTGTTGTCGCAAGTGCTCGAGACGGATTCGATCCCACCGAGGTACTTTTTGAGCGAGAAGGCATGCGCCGGGATACTGCGCCGCGCCGAGGCGAGGGGCAAGACATTACCGGAACAGCTCCTTTCGGCCCTGCACTCCAGTGCGGATGTGGATACGTCTTCGCTGAATCCCTAGGCCAATACGGATGCCCAAACTGCGAGGGTGATGAAGGTCCGGCGGTCGATATGTTTGGCGGCATCCCGGCATTCGGCGGGCATAGCCTGGGTGGCTCGATCGAGCGGGCGGCAACGCTCACCGCCAAGGACAGCCGGCTCGATATCGAAAGCGAAACGTTCTTTGTACAGAGCTTCGTGGCTGACGATTACAAGGAGGGAACATTCTCCGCCTCAGATGTGTCCAGGCCACTCACCACTAGCGCTGACAGGTCGCGCGCCACGCCTTTAGTCGCTGATATTTCGCCAACCCTTCGCTCCGGAAACATGCGCAACAACAGCAACCCCGTCACGGAGATTTCCATGCTGGTGGGTGACACAGCCGTGCGCCGCCTCACTCCTGTTGAATGCGAGCGCCTGCAGGGCATGACCGACGACTACACCCTGATCCCTTGGCGCGGCAAGCCTGCTGAGGAATGCCCGGACGGCCCGCGCTACAAGGCGATCGGGAACAGCAAGGCGGTAACCGTCGTTCGCTGGATCGGCCAGCGCCTACTGAAACAGATCACTCCCAGCCCTTACGGCTAAACCCTTCCAATTCAACCTCACCCCCTCCGGGAGGCCCTATGTCATCCAAAGGAAAGCTCGCCGCCGGCTACATGGAACTCCACAACGCATGCAGCATCTGCGGCCGCCCTCGCAGCACCGGAAACCACGAACGCTGCTCGAAAGCCCGGCAGCGGGAACACGCACGGAGGAATGACCATGACAGCCAAACTGTCGCCTGACTCGATCGGGCTGATTTTCACGATGCACGCCGCCGGGCATCCGGTCGTGCACATCTCTGACGCGGCTGGATGCTCGTACTCCACTGTCGTGCGCTACCTCAACGCAGCCTGGATCGTGCTTGGGAACAAGGGTAAGCCAAAGCAGCTCACGGCCGAGTATCTGGCTCTCGGGCTGGGCATGAAGGCTAAAGGCGCTACGTGGTACGACGTCGAGCAGCATGTCGGATTCCACCGATCGACATTCCACAGTCAGCTTCGGGCTCAGCGCGCCCAACAATAACCGCCCTATCGGGCACAGCAGATTGGAGAAATTATGGACACTGTGAGCAGCAACATTCGCGCATTTTTGCAAGATGCTGCGGCCAAGGAAAACCTTGAGCTTTCCACTGATCGTGATATCTGGAAGGCCGAAGCCGAACGTCTTCAAACCGGTTACGACGCCGCCCAATACGAGTTGACCGAATCAAAGCGCTACCTTGAAAACTGGAAACTCAAGGCTTGCGAGGCTTCCGAGCGTGAGGCTGCATTGCGGGAAGAGCTGGCCGGTATGAAGGAAACCGTGGCCCTGTTCGAATCCGAGTTTTCGAAGCAGTCACTCAGCCTGACAGCCGCCGAGCAGCGGAATGCGGAGCTAGTCGAGTTGTTGCGTGATATCCGAAAAGGGATTGACGACGATACGGAGTCAGAGATTGGGTTTTTAACTTACAAGGCCATTGATGCGCTATTGGCACAACCCACCGAATCGGAAGCAAGCGAATGAGCGACTGGATTAGCTGTAAAGATCGGCTCCCGACAAAAACTGGGATTTATCCAGCATGCTCCATGCATCCGCAGCGAACCTTCGAGGCTGAAAACTGGATCGAAATGCTTTACGAGTTCGATGCCGACGCCAAGCGTGGCGAAACACCATGGCAGCATGGATCTGGTTTTTATGATGGCGCTATCACCCACTGGATGGATCTGCCGGAGGCACCGAAATGACCAACGATAAAACCGTAACCATGTCGCGGGAGCTGGCGGAGCGCGTCGAAGCCGCCATGCTGAACGGCCTTCACGAAAGCACCCCGATAATCAAAGAGTGGCGCGCCCTGCTCACCAACCATAGCGAGGAACCGCTCGGGGTGGTTGAGCACGCTCACGAATGGGATATAAATTCAGAAGGGACGGCAACGGTGTGCGGTATTTGTGATATGCGCTCCAGCGATGAACCTTCCCTGCGCGAGCACTGCAAGCAATGCGCCGAGGTCGTGAAGACCTGGCCTGAGTCGAAGCGCAATTGCCTGGGCAAGGTTGAGCCTGTCGTCGAGCGGCGTCCTGTCTGCCATGCATGCGTCAGCCGGCCGCGTGACGAGTTCTGCAATGTGTGCGATCCAGCCTCGCCGCCCGAACTCGCCGAACTGCAAGCCACCATCGCACGGCTGACGGCGGACAAAGAAACGATGCGCGCCAAGAACAACGAGTTGAACGATACGGTTGAGAGGCTGAAGGGTGGGCAGGGTGAGACGGTGGTGATGCCTGAGCGAGCCACGTTCGAAAGGTGGATTATCGGCGAATGGCCTTCAGCACCATTGCGCTACGTGCGTGATGCGCTTCCGGAGGATGATCCGCTTTACGGCACCTACTGCGACGAACCACTTCAGCGCGCATGGGTTGGATGGCAAGCTCGCGCAAAATTCAGAACGCAATTTACGGTCCCAGACCGCAAACCACGAACTGCGGCCGACTGGGAAGAGCTTGATCGTATCGATCTTGCGGATGATGCACAGTTTGCCGGCTGGAACGCCTGCCTCGACAAGGTCAAGGAGCTGAATCAATGATCCTTAAAGCAATCGCCATCAGCCTGCTCTTCGGCTGGCTTCCACTGTCCTTGGCGTTTCATTGGGTGGCGGCATGATCGCCCTAACCTGGTTCTACTTCGTCTACGTCCGCTAACCCATCCAGGTGTAAACCCCTAATTCAATCTCAACTCTGCCGCACATCGCGGACTGGAGCCCATATGTCTCGCATTGAAGAAAGAGAAGGCTGGAACCTGGCTGATCAGTTGATCGAGGCCGGTCGCCAAGTAGACCCCATATTCGGCGGAGTCGAGCGGGTTATCGCCAACATTGAACGCACTGCCGCGATGAGGCCGGAAGGTTATCGGGCAGGCATCCAGAAACGCATCGAGGTGGAACGCCATGGCAACTGCTGAACTGCACGGCCAGAAAATCAACTGCTTCGAGCAGGGCTATGCGGCGTTTCTGAAAGGCCTGAGCCTCAAGCAAAACCCGTTCGATACGGAAAACGACACATCGCCATTCTCCAAGCAGAGATGGATTGACGGTTGGAATAAAGCGCAGCGTGAATCGTGGAGAAGATCATGAGCACAAAACACCAACCATGCGGTAAGCCGGGCTGCCTGAACTGCTTTTCTTCAACACTAAATATGCAGCCAGGGCAGGCTCTGATGCAGAACATGCAAGCACCTATCCACCCACTCCAGCAGTGCCTGCGCGACAACGGCGACATGATCGCGCTACAGGCCACAGTTGCCCAGCAGGCGCAGATGATCGAATTCCTGAAGGCTGAGTCAGCAGCCAAGTTCTCCGCCGTAGACATGGGCACCGCTGCGGCTGACGGGTTCAGGGATGGGGCGGCGAGTCTGCTGCCGATCTTGGAAATGGCTCGGTCATATGTTGGCATTGAAGGCTCCGACGCGGAACTGGCTCAGCTTGATTGGGCAATCCACGCCATCACTGGCAAGGAGGGTTGAGATGAAGCTGATTTCGATCTCTCAAGCAGCCGAAATCCTGAGCATCGGGCGAACAACGGCCTATGCGCTGGCAAAGTCCGGGAAAATTCCCTGCGTGCGGGGCTTCGGCCCCCTGCGCGTCCACTACGAAAAGCTAGTCCAGATGATCGAAGACGGTATCCCTGATACCCTCGCCGATGCGGGCGGCGTATCCAAGGAGAAGATATGCCCTATAAAAGAGGAAAAACGTGGTGGATCAGTTTCACCGCAGCAGATGGCACGTATGTTAGACGCTCTGCTGGCACCGAAGACTACGCAGCAGCCAAGGCCATAGAGCAGGAGCATCGCGGCGCGGCATGGCGTCAGAAGGAGTTGGGGGTTGATCCCCCACGTACCTTCGAGGAAGTAATGATTGAGTACCTGGGGAATGCGAAGACCGCACAGAAAAGCTTTGAAACCACGCAGCACCGGGTGAAGTCGCTGCAACGGCATTTCGCCGGCATGATGATGAATGAGCTGTCTGGGAAGGATGTTCGAGAGTATTCAGCGATCAGGGCCAAGGCAGGCAAGTCCGCAGCGACCGTAAACCGTGAGTTGGCGGCGTTGTCGGCGGCGATCAACTGGTGCGTGACCGAGCTGGAGTGGAAACTGCCCAACCCGGTACGCGGCAGAAAGCTCAAGGAGCCGGAGGGACGGGTGCGCTGGATCACTCGCGCCGAAGTTGATGGATTGTGCCGCATGGTGCGCAAGCAGCGGTTTGGCGACATGCTGGAGGACTTCATCCGACTGGCGGTGAACACGGGGTGTCGCAAGGAGGAAATGTTGGGCTTGGAATGGCGCCGGGTCGATTTTGCCAACCGGCTGATCTATCTGGACGGAGAGCATACCAAGGCGGCAAAGCGCCGGAGTATCCCGCTGAATGAGGGGGCGCTGTCAGCGCTGAAGGGGAGAATGGCGATGCGGGCCGAACACTGCCCGACAACGCCATGGGTTTTTACGAGGAAAAACGGGGCAAGGGTGGCAGATCCTTCGACGGGATTCGACAACGCCTGCGCCAAGGCCAGCATTACGGATTTCACCATACACGACTTGCGCCACACCTGCGCCGCGTGGCTGGTGTCGGCGGGCGTACCGCTGATCGAAATACGGGATTTGCTGGGGCATTCGACAATCCAGATGACCGAGAAATACGCCCACCTGGCACCGGCCAGAGTGCGCGAAGCGGTCAACGTATTGGATCTGGGCTTGTCACAATCTCGCTACAGCGAGAATCCAACGGCGTTACAGGAGGGTCATCTAAGGCTGGTAAAGCCTTGATTTTAAAGGTGGTGCGGATGAAGAGACTCGAACTCTTACACCTTGCGGCGCTGGAACCTAAATCCAGTGTGTCTACCAATTCCACCACATCCGCGCTTGAAGCTGTTAAAGCAAAGGCGCCAGACTGTTAATCTGGCGCCTTTCGAAATATGGGGTGGACGAAGGGGATCGAACCCTCGACAACGGGAGTCACAATCCCGTGCTCTACCAACTGAGCTACGCCCACCATATTGCGCTACTTGTGCCAAAGCTGCCTAATGGCGCACCCGGCAGGACTCGAACCTGCGACCATCCGCTTAGAAGGCGGATGCTCTATCCAGCTGAGCTACGGGCGCCTTATTAATCTGTACTCTTGGAGGACTACAAACTAAGTGCTTTCCAGCCTCGCAGAACCGTAATCCCGCTTGACCTTCTCATCCAGTGCTAGGCTGTGCCCGACAAGTGCGACGAATAGTATAGAGCGCCCCAGAGGCCGTCAAATCCTTTTTAAAAAAAATTCATTTAATTAAAGGGCTTAGAGGAATTTGCAGACCAAGCGCCTTTGCCCTTGCCGCCTGACATGCGAGAATGCGCCCTCTTTTTTTCCCCTCTCGATGGTTAATCACGCGCAATGACTGCACAACTAATCGACGGCAAGTCAATCGCCGCCAGCCTGCGCCAGCAGATCGCCAAACGAGTTGCCGAACGTCGCCAGCAAGGTCTGCGCACGCCCGGCCTCGCGGTGATCCTGGTCGGCAGCGATCCTGCCTCTCAGGTTTATGTCTCGCACAAGCGTAAAGACTGTGAAGAGGTCGGCTTCCTGTCGCAAGCCTACGACCTGCCTTCTGAAACCACTCAAGAAGCGCTAACCGATCTGATCGATAGCCTGAACGACAACCCGGCCATTGACGGCGTTCTGCTTCAGCTTCCTTTGCCTGCCCACCTGGACGCCTCCAAATTGCTGGAGCGCATTCGTCCGGATAAAGACGTCGATGGCTTCCACCCTTATAACGTCGGTCGCCTGGCTCAACGCATTCCCCTGCTGCGCCCCTGCACGCCCAAAGGCATCATGACCCTGCTGGAAAGCACCGGGGCTGATCTTTACGGGATGGACGCGGTGATTGTCGGCGCCTCCAACATTGTTGGCCGCCCGATGGCGATGGAACTGCTGCTGGCCGGCTGCACCGTCACCGTCACCCACCGCTTCACCAAGGATCTCGCCGGCCATGTCGGCCGCGCCGATCTGGTCGTGGTGGCCGCCGGCAAGCCGGGCCTGGTCAAGGGTGAATGGATCAAGGAAGGCGCGATCGTGATCGACGTCGGCATCAACCGCCAGGAAGACGGCAAACTGGTGGGTGACGTGATCTACGAAACCGCCCTGCCCCGCGCAGGCTGGATCACTCCGGTTCCGGGCGGTGTCGGCCCGATGACCCGTGCCTGCCTGCTGGAGAACACCCTGTACGCAGCGGAAACCCTGCACAGCTGAGTTCGCTGGCATGCTGCACAAACAGAGCCCCGCTATTGCGGGGCTTTGTTGTTTTTGAGCTCTGGGCAAACAGCCTGCGAACTTTCGGAATAAAATACCGGCAGACAAATAAACGACCTAAAGACGCCAACAAGGCAACCGGATACCAATGGCACCTTCGCCAGGAGTCGTCCATGAAGCCAAAAAATCACTTGATCTCTTCCACGGAAAAGCTGGCGGGACTGCTTTATAGCCTGTGCAGTTACCTGCTGTTCCTGCTCACCGCGCTGTACCTGATCGGTTTTCTCTCCGGTATCGGCGTACCCAAGGACATTGATTCGGGCCCCGGCCTCGATTGGCCGCTGGCCTTCATCATCGACACCTTGTTGATTACGCTGTTTGCCATCCAGCACAGCGGCATGGCACGACAGCGTTTCAAACGCTGGTGGACCACACATATCCCGGCCCCCATCGAGCGCGCGACCTATGTATTGTCGACGTGTCTGGTGCTCATAGTGCTTTTCTGGCTGTGGCAACCGATGGCAACGCCTGTCTGGAGCATGACGTCCACATGGAGCCGCGGATTGCTCATGGCTTTGTTCTGGTTGGGCTGCGGCGTCGTGGTGCTTTCCACCTTCCTGATCAGTCATTTCGAATTGTTCGGCATAACCCAGGCACTCAGCGCCTGGCACTCGGCCAGACCAGACAACCCCATCTTCAAAACCCCTTTGCTCTATAAATGGGTCCGCCACCCCTTGTATCTGGGATTTCTGATGGTGTTCTGGGCTACACCCGACATGACCGCCGGACATCTTTTGTTTGCGCTACTGGGCACGATCTACATCCTGATCGGGGCTCATTTTGAAGAGAAAGATCTGGTGAATCTGTTTGGCGAGCGATACCAGCGCTATCAACAAAAAGTCGCGATGCTTGTACCTCTGGCCAAACGCAAACCGGATCGCGAGAAAGACGAATAACAACTGAACAATCCAGCACAAAAAACATTAAATTTTCTTCATATAAAGCGCTCGCCATACAGGCGCCTAGCGCTTTCGTGGCTCATACTCCTAGAATGCGTCGTTTTTAAGAAACAGCCCGTAACAAAACGGCATATCCACCCTTATGAGTTCGCCCGCGTGAAAATCCGTCTTTCCATCCTGAGTCTATTTTTTGCATTTACAGGGACTGTTATCACGCCAATGACCCATGCCGCGGAAACCACCGCGGCACCGCGAGACGCGTCACAACTGAAGATCGCTTCCGGCAGCGCCTTGCTGATGGATTTGCAGACCAACAAAGTCATTTATGCCAACAACCCGGACGTGGTCGTGCCCATCGCCTCGGTCAGCAAATTGATGACCGGCCTGGTGGTGGTTGAAGCGCACCAGAACATGGATGAATACATCAACGTCGACATCAGCCACACGCCGGAAATGAAAGGTGTGTTCTCCCGGGTCAAACTCAACAGCGAACTGCCGCGCAAGAAAATGCTGTTGATCGCACTGATGTCCTCGGAAAACCGTGCCGCCGCCACCCTCGCCCACCACTACCCGGGCGGTTATGTCGCGTTCATCGCGGCCATGAACGCCAAGGCCAAGGCGCTGGGCATGAGCAGCACCCACTTCGTTGAACCAACCGGGCTCTCCCCGCGCAACGTATCCACGGCGCGGGACCTGAGCAAACTGCTGATCGCCGCGCACAAATACCCATTGCTGACCGAACTGACCACCACCAAGGAAACCACCGTTGCGTTCCGTAAACCCAATTACACCTTGGGCTTCCACAACACCGATCATTTGGTGAACAAGGCCAATTGGGACATCAAGATCACCAAGACCGGTTTCACCAATGAGGCCGGTCACTGCCTGGTGCTGGTGACCAGCATGGGCAATCGCCCGGTGGCGTTGGTGATTCTTGATGCGTTCGGCAAGTACACCCACTTTGCCGATGCCACCCGGATTCGCAGCTGGGTCGAAACCGGCAAGAGCACTAACGCACCGTCGGTGGCCTTGCAGTACAAAGCCGCGAAGAATCTGAAGCAGCGTCAAAGCGGTGTGGTTGAAGCCTCGAAATAGGCCAGCAACAGCACACAAAAAACCCCGATCAGTCGGGGTTTTTTTCATCGTGAATAAGTGAATTAGTCGTTGGGCAACGGCATCTGGTCATCATCGGGAATGCCGTCGCCGGCACTTGGGTCTTTCCAGCCTTGCGGAGGCTCCGTCGGCACCACCATTGGGCGCGCCAGTGGATCGCGCAACGGGCTGTCGGGGTCCAACACTGGATCGATGTCGTCCTCGGGTGTGGTCGGCACGCTGTCCGGACGTTTGTCGTCAAAACTCGAATCAGTAGACATAAGCCACCTCCTTGCGCATCAGGGTTTGAGATCAGCCAGCGGGTCGTAGGGCTTTGCAGGTTTCTTGTCGTCGTCACCCGGCTTGATATCCTTGGGCGCCTTCGCAGGCCCGATGGGATCGACCTGCGGGTCGGCAAGGTCCGGGGAATCGGGATCGAACCCCAGGTCATGGCCGGACGAATGCTCGGACGAGTGTGGGCCGCTTGGGGTAGAGGAATTTGCCATGGGACGCCTCCTGGAATCTGGCCCGGAAAAATCCGGGCGTTATCCTTAAGAGGCCAAGGGCGCGCGACGGTGCCCTGAAGATGACGAACGGAGCTACTGAGCCTTCAACGCCTTGGTCGCCCGGGTTGCTGCCTGCTCCTGACCGGCCTGACCCAGATCACTCGCGGCCTTGAGCCAGCGCTGTTCATCGACCTTGGCCGGAATCTGGTTTGGCTTCTGAATCAGCACGGCCCAGCCGCCGGCGTCCTTGAAGGACGATTCAAACGAACTGAAGCTCTTCAGCAACCGGCGGTCCATGCCGGAACGCAACAGCACCGTCTGTTTCTGCCGGTCGTACCCGGCGAGGATGGCGTAACGCGGCTCGGCCCAGAACGCCGAACCTTCAGTGAAACGCACCATCACCGGATAACCGGCCGCAACCTGGGTCAACAACGCGGGCAGATTGTTGTCGAGGGGATACACCACCATGCCGTATTCGCGGGCCAGGTTCTGCATGTTTTGCTGCAACTGCGCCTCGGCGCCGGGCAAATGCAGGGGTTTTTCCAGCAGCCCCGGCGTAATCACCACGCCCTGCTGGGACAATATGCTGGCCAACACCTGCGGCCCGCTTTGATTGGCCTGGCCGCGGTAGAACGTACCGCTGAGTTCAACGCGCTCTGGCAGTCGCTTGACCTCAGGCGCCACGCTGCCGGCGCAACCGCTCAACGCAGCAACGCAACCCGCTACCAACGCAGCCATTCGAATTCGAGAAAATACCCGCACCATCATCACTCTCTTGTTCAGACGCCAGGCAATCGTGCCCCCGGCTTGGCCATTGATCATAGGATGCCGCGCGGCAGCGGTATAGCCTAAACCGGCAGTTGTTTGCATTCGATAGAGCGAACGGGTTGGTGACAGGCGACCTTTGGTCAATAGCCTGAAACACAGCAGCGACTAGACTGTCATTTGCAGAGAGCGTGTGCCCGGTGCAGGGCAAAGAGGAGGCGCCGATGAGCCTGACAATGACAATCGTAATGCTGATTTCCGGCTGGCTGGCCGTGGCCGCCGCCATGTTATGGGGCGTTTTGCGTATCACTCGCCGGCACCATCATCACCCCGTGCAATCGGCACCTGTGTCGAAACCCGATCAACCCGCGGCGCGCCCCGCCACCGCCCACTGACCGACATTTTTCGGCCCGCCAAACAAAAACGGCCGCCTGGACTCTTTCGAGTGCAGGCGGCCGTTTGTTTCAGCGCCGATTAAGCTTCAGCAGCGATTCGCTTCTGCTTCGCTCGCCGGGACATCATGTTCAGCCCCTCAATCGTGGCCGAGAACGCCATGGCGGCATAGACGTAACCTTTCGGTACGTGGGCACCGAAGCCTTCGGCGATCAGCGTCATGCCGATCATGATCAAGAAGCCCAGAGCCAGCATCACCACGGTCGGGTTGTCGTTGATGAACTTGGCCAACGGATCAGCCGCCAGCAACATCACCAGCACCGACACCACCACTGCGATGATCATGATCGGCAGGTGCTCGGTCATGCCGACTGCGGTAATGATGCTGTCGATGGAGAACACCATGTCGAGCATCAGGATCTGCCCGATTGCAGCGGCAAAGCCCAGCGTGACGCCTGAAGTCGCCGACTTCGGATCTTCCGGCGTCGGGTCCATGCTGTGATGGATTTCGGTGGTCGCCTTCCATAACAGGAACAGGCCACCGGCGATCAGGATCATGTCCTTCCAGGAGAAGGTCTGGCCGAGGATATCGATCACAGGCTCGGTCAACTGCACGATGAACGCGATGGTGCTCAACAGCGCCAGGCGCAGAATCAGCGCCATGCCGATACCGATGCGGCGCGCCTTCTGCCGATGTTGTTCCGGCAATTTATTGGTCAGGATCGAGATAAAGATCAGGTTATCGATGCCGAGCACGATTTCCATGACGATCAACGTGGCCAGGGCGACCCAGGCAGTGGGGCTGGCGGCTAGTTCTACAAGATATTCCATGGGTCAGTCCTGACTCGCTGTAAGACGGTTTAGATGTCCTGGGACGAAGATTCGGTTTTCGCTTTATCTTCGGCCGGTTGTTCTTTCTTGCTGATCAGGCCGCCGGTGGCATCGCTGATGGCCTGCTCGGCGGCTTTATGGGTGTCGTCGATCGCCTGTTTGGCAGTTTCGGCTGCCTTGCCCATCAGTTGTTGGGCGCTCTTTTCGGCCTGGTCGCAACCGGTCAATACCAGTAAAGACGTGATCAACAGCGCCGTAGCGGTAAGTTTCATAGGGCTTTCCTCGATAGAACGGACAGGTGCGAAAAGGCACCTCGTCGATAGCGAGGCATTCTATGGAGGGAAATACTTCAGGAAAATTCGTATTTTTAGCGGTTATACTTCGATTTATACGAATCCAGAACGTTTATGCGTAGGAGCTGCCGAAGTCTGCGATCTTTTGATCTTGTTTTTAACAATCAAAATCAAAAGATCGCAGCCTCGTTTCACTCGACAGCTCCTACAGGGATGTAGGCAAATATGCTCAATTATCGACAACTGCATTACTTCTGGGTGGTGGCCAAGACCGGCAGCATCGTGCGTGCCTGCGAGCAACTGAACCTGACGCCACAGACCATCAGCGGGCAGATTTCCTTGCTCGAACAAACCTACGGCATCGAGTTGTTTCGCCGGGTCGGGCGTAATCTGGAACTCACCGAGGCCGGGCGCCAGACCCTGCCCTATGCCGAGCAGATGTTCCAGCTCGGTGGCGAACTGGAGCTGATGCTGCGCGCCCAGCCCAACGAGCAGCAGATTCTGTTCCGGGTCGGCGTGGCGGACGTGGTGCCCAAATCCATCGTCTATCGCCTGATCGCGCCGACCATGGAGTTGAGCGAACCGCTGCGCATCACCTGTCGCGAGGACAAACTGGAGCGTTTGCTCGCCGACCTGGCGATCCAGCGTCTGGACCTGGTGATTTCCGACAGTCCGATGCCGTCGCACCTGGACATCAAGGGCTACAGCCAGAAGCTCGGTGAGTGCGGGATCAGTTTTTTTGCGACAACGGAATTGGCGGAGCAGTACGGCCAGGATTTCCCGCGCAGCCTGCACGGCGCACCGCTGTTGATTCCCGGGCCGGAAACCGTGGTGCGCAGTCGTTTGCAACGCTGGTTTGCCGAACAGCAGATTCAGCCGCGCATCGTCGGGGAGTTCGATGACAGTGCGTTGATGCAGGCGTTCGGCCAATCCGGCAGCGGGATTTTTATCGGCCCGAGCGTGATTGCCGACGAGGTGAAACGCCAATATGGCGTGGAGTTGATCGGCCAGACCGACGCGGTGACCGAGTCGTTCTATGCCATTTCGGTGGAACGCAAGGTCAAGCACCCCGGCATTGTCGCCATTACCGAAGGTGCCCGACGCGAGTTGTTTACTGAGCTATGACCGGCTCACGGGGCGCCATGGTCATCAGCGCCATGGCCAGCAGGATCGAAGCCAGAATGAAAGCAGCCGCCGCAAAACCCAGGCCTCCCAGGCCAAAGGCATTGATCACCCGACCGCCCACCATGGCGCCCAGGCCGATCCCGAGGTTGGCCCCGGCGATGTTCAGCGATGCGGCAAAGGCCGGCGCCTCAGGCGCAGCTTTCATCAAACGCACATGGCTGACCAAAAACAACGCTGCCTGAGTGATCCCCCAAATGCCCATCGCCGCTGCCAGACCGAGCGGCGACTGAATGTTAGGCACCAGCGCAATCAGGCCGGCAATCAGGAACGCGCAGAACATCATCGACGCGATCAACGGATGACGATCCACCGCACGGCCGCCCCACCAGTTGCCAAACAACCCCACCGCACCAAAGCCCATCAGGCACCAGCCGACCAACGTGCCGTTGAAACCGGCCAGCCGCTCAAGAATGTCCGCCAGGTAGGTATAAGCGGTGAACATGCCGGTAAACACCAGGATCGACAGCAGCACGTGCCCGATCATCAACGGGCTGCGCAGGATTTTGAATTGCGAACGAAAGCTCGCCTGCTGTTTATGCAGAATGGTTTTCGGCAAGTAGATGAAGAGCAGCAACGCCTTGGCAAACGCGATCACCGCCAGAATGCCGAAGGCACTGCGCCAGCCGAACGCATCGGAAATCAGCGTACCGACCGGAATGCCGAACACCATCGCGCAGACAATCCCGAACCCGATCTTGGAAATCGCCCGTCCGGCGTGCTCCGGCCCGACAATGTCCACCGCCGTCTCACTGGCCAATGCCCAGAACACTGGCAACCCCAACGCCGGGATCAACCGGGCGGCGGCCATCACCCAGATATTCGGCGCCAACGCTGCGACGGTGTTGGCCACGCCAAACATGATCAGCACCGAGATGAACAGCTTGCGCCGCTCGAAACGGGCGAAGTACGCGGTGAGGAACGGACCGAACGCGGCCACGGTAAACGCGAACAGCGTCACCAGCAGACCGGCTTGGGGAATCGTGACCTCAAGGTCCCGGGCGATCGCCGGCAACAGGCCGACGATGATGAATTCCGTGGTCAGCACCGTGAAACCGGCGGCAGACAACAGAAGAATGGGCAGCAACAGCATGCAGAACTCCAGAAAACGCCAACAGCAGCGATAGCCCGAAGGCCCGCTGGCAGAACTTGAAAATGAAGGAGGCGAAGCTTAACAGAGTGTTTCCAAACCGGGTTGCACGAACCTGCATATCCCGTGGAACAGCCGGGTGGCAGATCGTCACAGGTCTGAAGGATCGGGACGACCCTGTGATAAAGTCCGCGTCCTGCGATTCGTACACCCTATTCATCGGCCAGTTGTTGGCATTGATGTCGCGACACCTCTCGGTTCCTCCATGTGGCCTGCCCTGCTTATTGCTGCGTGACCTGCGGAACCCTGCACCTAAAAAAATCAGAGATACCGTTATGAGCGCTTCATCCCCGTCCCTGTTGCACCGCTTGAAACGCACCAGCCTGGTCACGCAAATCGTCATCGGTCTGATCGCCGGCATTGCCCTGGCCTTGTTCGCGCCTGACGTGGCGAAGTCCACGGCGTTCATCGGCAAAGTCTTTGTCGCGGCCCTGAAAGCCGTCGCGCCGATCCTGGTGTTCGTGCTGGTCATGGCTTCGATTGCCAACCATAAGCACGGTCAGGAAACCCATATCCGGCCGATTCTGTTCCTGTATTTGCTGGGCACTTTCGCCGCGGCGGTGGTCGCGGTGGTGGCCAGCACGTTGTTTCCGTCGAGCCTGGTGCTGTCGACGCAGGATGTGGCGGTGACGGCGCCGGGCGGCATCGGTGAAGTGCTGCAAAGCCTGCTGCTGAGCGTGGTCGATAACCCGGTCAGTGCGCTGATGAACGCCAACTTCATCGGCATTCTGGCGTGGGCGATCGGTATGGGCGTTGCGATTCGCCATGCCGGCGACACCACCCGCGAAGTGCTCGGTGACTTGTCCAATGGCGTGACCTTGATCGTGCGCCTGGTAATCCGCTTTGCGCCGCTGGGGATTTTCGGGCTGGTGGCGTCGACGCTGGCCACCTCGGGGTTCGGGGCGTTGATCGGCTATGCGCATCTGCTGGCCGTGCTGCTCGGCTGCATGCTGTTCGTGGCGCTGGTGATGAACCCGGTCATCGTGTTCTGGAAACTGCGCCGCAACCCGTATCCGCTGGTGCTGATGTGCCTGCGGGAAAGCGGCATCACCGCATTCTTCACCCGCAGTTCAGCGGCGAACATTCCGGTCAATCTGGAGTTGAGCAAGCGCCTGGGGCTGCATGAAGACACCTATTCGGTGTCGATCCCGCTGGGTGCGACCATCAACATGGCCGGCGCGGCGATCACCATTACCGTGTTGACCCTGGCCGCTGTGCATACGCTGGGGATTGCCGTGGATATTCCGACGGCGATTTTGCTCAGCGTCGTGGCGGCGATTTGCGCGTGCGGCGCTTCCGGTGTGGCGGGTGGTTCGTTGTTGCTGATTCCGCTGGCGTGCAGCCTGTTTGGCATTCCGAGCGAGATTGCCATGCAGGTCGTGGCGGTGGGTTTCATTATTGGCGTGTTGCAGGATTCGGCAGAGACGGCGTTGAATTCATCGACGGATGTGTTGTTTACCGCGGCGGCGTGTTTGGGTGAAGACGAGAAAGCCCAGCGTATGGCCTGACCCAAATCCCTTTGGGAGCGGGCTTGCTCGCGAAAGCGGTGTGTCAGGCAACCTGTATTTTGGATGTGAGTCCGTCTTCGCGAGCAAGCCCGCTCCCACAGGGTCCGTGGTGTAGACGGAGAATGTTCACCTATGAAAAAGCCCCCGCAACCTGAGGCTGCGGGGACTTTTTTATTGCCGGACGGTTTAGAACGCGCCCATGTAATCGCGCTTGCCCACTTCCACACCGTTGTGACGCAGCAACGCGTAAGTGGTGGTGACGTGGAAGAAGAACTGCGGCAGACCGTAGCTCAGCAGGTAAGCCTGGCCGCTGAAGCGCTTCTCTTTTGGCGTGCCTGGACGGGTAATGATCTCGATGCCTTCCTTGCCGTCGATCTGCTCAGGCTTGATCTCGCCGATGTAGGCCAGAACCTTGGTGATCAGCGCTTGCAGCTCGGCGAAGGTGGTTTCGGTGTCGTCGTACTTTGGCACTTCGATCTCGGCCAGACGCGAAGAAACGCCCTTGGCGAAATCAACGGCGATCTGCACCTGACGCACCAGCGGGAACATGTCCGGGTACAGACGGGCTTGCAGGAACGCGTTCGGGTCGATGTTTTTCGCGGTGGCGTGGGCTTCAGCCTTGTTCAGGACATCGCTCAGGGCGTTGAGCATTTGTTGGAAAACCGGGACGGAAGCGGCGTACAAAGAAATGGTCATGGCAGTCTCGTGTTGTGGCGGGTGTGAAAACGTGGGGCGATTATAGCCATGCTTGATGACCGGGCGGCTTGCCTTTTGTTTCGCAAGGATTAGGCTAGGCGGCTTCGACTGCACGCTTCGACAGCAAAGGGAAAAGCGCGAATGAGCACTGAGCAAGAGACGACCTTCGACGAGCCGCGCCTCAACAGCACGGAAATCCGCATTCTGGGTTCCTTGATCGAGAAACAGGCCACGAGCCCGGAAACCTATCCGCTGACCCTCAACGCGCTGGTGATTGCCTGCAACCAGAAAACCAGCCGCGAACCGGTGATGAACCTGACCCAGGGCCAGGTCGGCCAAAGCCTGCGTGCCCTCGAAGGTCGCGGCTTCACCAAACTGGTGATGGGCAGCCGCGCCGACCGCTGGGAACACAAAGTGGACAAGGCGCTGGAACTGGTGCCGGCCCAGGTGATTTTGACCGGGCTGTTATTTTTGCGCGGCCCGCAAACCGTTAATGAACTGCTGACCCGCAGCGGTCGCATGCATGAATTCGAAGATGCCGAGCAAGTGGTGCATCAGTTGGAGCGTTTGATTGCTCGCGGTTTGGCGCTGCTGATTCCGCGTCAGGCGGGGCAGCGGGAAGACCGCTATATGCATGCACTGGGTGATCCGGCGGACATCGAAGTGATTCTGGCGGCGCGGCAGAACCCGGCGGAACGTGGGACTGGCGGCGTGTCGGTGGAACGGATCGAAGAGCTGGAAGCGCGGATTGCGGCGCTGGAAGAGCGTTTGGCGCGCCTCGAATAACCTGGCAACACAGATCCAAATGTGGGAGCGGGCTTGCTCGCGAAAGCGGTTTATCAGTCACATCTATGTTGGATGTGCCGGCCTCTTCGCGAGCAAGCCCGCTCCCACAGGGATTTCGTGAATCGGTCAACTCCGCGCAAACGCCACCGCCGCCTGGAACTGCTCATCCGTCGGCCGCACGCCGGTATAAAGTACAAACTGCTCCAGCGCCTGGATCGCAATCACTTCCAGTCCGGTAATCACTCGTTTGCCTTCAGCTCTTCCCCGCACGATCAGCGGTGTTTCCGAGGGGATCGCCACTACATCGAACACAGTCTCGGCCGCAACGATGGCCTCTGCGTCAAACGCCAGTTGATCGGCCTCGGGGCCGCCGGTCATGCCGATGGGGGTGACATTGATCAGCATCTGCGGGCGCCGAGCCCCCAGTTCCGCTTGCCATTCATAACCCAGGGCCTTGGCCAGCGCCTGCCCGGCGCGTTCGTTGCGGGCCACGATCAGGCCGTTTTTGTAGCCGCCGTCGCGCAAGGCACTGGCCACGGCCTTGGCCATGCCGCCGCTGCCGCGCAGGGCAAAGGTCGATTCCTTGGGCACCTGATGGGTTTCCAGCAACTGGGCGATGGCGATGTAGTCGGTGTTGTAAGCCTTGAGATGGCCGTCGGTATTGACGATGGTGTTGATCGACTGAATGGCGGCGGCGGACGCGTCCAGTTCATCGACCAGCGCGATGCAGGCTTCCTTGAACGGCATCGACACGCCGCAACCGCGAATGCCCAAGGCACGAATGCCGCCGACAGCGCCGGTCAGGTCTTTACTGCTGAACGCCTTGTAGTAAAAATTCAGCCCCAGTTGTTCGTACAGATGATTGTGGAATCGCAGGCCAAAGTTCCCGGGGCGCCCTGACAGGGACATGCACAGCTGGGTGTCTTTGTTGGGGTTCATCTGCATGAAATATCTCCTTCGATTGCACTTTCAGATAGACGGGATTAGCCATTCCATCCTGTTCTGTTCGATCATTAGGCCTGTCCGCACACGGCTTTGCAGCACCGTAAGGAAGCCGGTACAGACCTTACACAAAATTTACCTAACGATTGTGCAGTTTTTCAAAAAAGCGCTGTCTTAGAAGTATCCCCGCGACAATCCTTGGGTCTATTGCAGATTCAAGCGCCGGGTCGAAGAACCGAGGAATTATCATGATCCGTAAAATCCCCACAGTAGCCTTGTTGATTGGTGTACTGGCTGTCGCAGGGCAGGCAGAAGCCCATGGCGGTGGCGGTTGGCAAGGTCCAGCGGTATTTGGTGCGATCGTTGGCTCGGCCATCGTCGGCTCGGCCCTCATTAACGCCAATCGGCCAGTCTATGTAGAACAGGCGCCGGTTTACGTTCAGCCACAACCGGTTTACGTGCAGCAACCGCCGCCACCGGTCTACTACCAACCGGCCCCGGTGTATGTGCAACAACCGGTCTATTACAGCCCTGCGCCGGTTTATTACGGCCCCCCACGCGGCTACTACGGCCATCCCCGCGGTTACTATGGTGGCCCACGCTGGTAACAGACTCATCAGGCCCCGCCTTAAAAGCGGGGCCTTTTTTATGCCCGCCAGTCGGGTGAGGTCTGGATAAATCTCGTCAAGGTCGCTGTCAGGACAGTATCGGCAAGTAAAGCAGGCAAGATTGACTGGACCGCCCTTCCCCCAATCAGGGGAAAACGGTCATATTTATGTCATGTCAGGTCCGCAAGCTTGGATCTGTCCGTAAACAACAGGTTGATAAAAACAAGGACGACCTCATGCCCACGCAAAACCCGCACCGCAATGTCAGCTTGTGCACTTCCAGCAAGGTGTACAACGCACTGACTGAACTCAAGCACCTGGAAGGCCATCGCAGCGCCAAGTTTCTTTCGCTGCTGGCCGAAAACCTGGTGCGCAAAGGCCTGCTAAACGAACAGGAAGTGGTGCATATGCTCGATCTGGTCGTGGATTGATCGCCTCACCTCGCTGGCATCAATGTCCACTATCGAGAATGTTGATTGTCCGTTGAACCGCGCGGTCCGTAAGGTGGCTCCATAGATTGATGGAGGTACTTATGATGTCCCAGGTTCAGATCATGTCCGTTATCGGTAGCGCCGTTCCCGCATCGCTCAGAGAGCTGGGATTGCTCGCCTGTTGGTACCTGATGCGCGACGGCGAACCGATCAGCGGCCCGCTCACCTCGCTCCCCGCCGCACAAGCCCTGTCGCAACGTATCGGCACCGTGCAGCTCAGCGCCTAAGGCAGCTGAACCCGCGGCTTGGTTTCGATGAAGATCGCCCAGCTCGACATGAACAGCGCAGCAATCAACGGCCCGATCACGAAGCCGTTGAGACCGAACACGGCCATGCCGCCCAACGTCGAGATCAGAATCATGTAGTCGGGCATTTTCGTGTCCTTGCCCACCAAAATCGGGCGCAGCACGTTGTCCACCAGACCAATTACAAATACCCCGAACAGCCCCAGCACCACGCCCTGCCAGATCGCCCCGCTGAGCAGGAAGTACACCGCCACCGGCGCCCAGACAATCCCCGCTCCCACCGCTGGCAACAGCGACAGAAACGCCATCAACACCGCCCAGAGCAACGCGCTCGGGATATCCAGAAACCAGAAAATCAAACCGCCCAACGCACCCTGTGTGATCGCCACCAACAGATTACCTTTGACGGTGGCCCGCACCACGCGGTTGAACTTGAGCTGCAAACGACGTTTCTGGTGCTCCTGCAACGGCACCGCCGTGCGCACTTTGCGCGCCAGCTCGGCGCCGTCCCGCAGAAAGAAAAACAACAGGTACAGCATGATGAAGAAGCTGACGATGAACTCGAACGTGCCCTGGCCAAACGTCACGACCTGCGCCGCCACGAACTGACTGCCCTGCATCGCGCCCTTGACGATTTTGTCCTGCAAACCCTTCAACTCGCCGACACCGAAGCGATCGAGCAAATGCTGGAAATACGGCGGCAAACCGTGCTTGAACTGCGCCACATACGCCGCGATGTCCAGCTCACCGCTTTCGATGCGGCTGTACAGCGACGCGCCTTCCTGGACCAGCAACACACTGATGATGATCACCGGCAAAATCGCGATGACCAGACAGATGCTCAAGGTGCACAACGACGTCAGGTTGCGTGGCCAGTTGAATTTCATCTGCAATCGCCGCTGCAACGGCGCGAATACGATGCCGAGAATGACGGCCCAGAACACCGCGCCGTAGAACGGCAGCAGGATGCCAATGAACGCAAGAGTGACCACCAGTAGCAAGACGAGCAGTGATCTGTTTTGTAGCGTGGTTTCTTTCATGTCCGATCCATGTCAGTGCGCAAAAAGGAGCGCGAAACTCGTCTCCTGATGCTTAGTCCGCCACGGTTCGCGCGAGTGCCATCCGTTTGTTCATCAAGCATAGATCCAGATCAACAAACCCTTGGGCCAAGCCGTTTACCCTGCCCGGCTTTTGTGGTCGAAACCCTCATGCCCCTCATCGCTCCCGAACTGCTCGCCCCCGCCGGCACCCTGAAAAACATGCGTTATGCCTTTGCCTACGGCGCCGATGCGGTGTACGCCGGGCAGCCGCGCTACAGCCTGCGGGTGCGCAACAACGAATTCGACCACGCTAACCTGGCCCTCGGCATTCGCGAGGCCCAGGAACAGGGCAAGCGCTTCTACGTGGTGGTCAACATCGCGCCGCACAACGCCAAGCTCAAAACCTTCCTAAAAGACCTGGAACCGGTGATCGCCATGGCGCCGGACGCGCTGATCATGTCCGACCCGGGCCTGATCATGCTGGTGCGCCGGCACTATCCGCAGATGCCGATTCACCTTTCAGTGCAGGCCAACACGGTGAACTGGGCAAGTGTCGAGTTTTGGCAGCAACAGGGCTTGAGCCGGATCATCCTGTCCCGGGAACTGTCCCTCGAAGAAATCGCCGAGATCCGCCAGCAGGTGCCAGCCATGGAGCTGGAAGTGTTCGTCCACGGCGCGTTGTGCATGGCTTACTCCGGGCGCTGCCTGCTGTCGGGCTATATGAATAAGCGCGACGCCAACCAGGGCAGTTGCACCAATGCCTGTCGCTGGAAGTACTCAGCGACGGAGGCCACGGAAAATCAGCTCGGTGAAATCGTGCAACAGTTTCAACCAACCCTCGGCATCGGCGCACCGACCGACCAGGTGTTCCTGTTGCAGGAAGCCAATCGCCCCGACGAGCTGATGCCCGCCTTCGAGGACGAGCACGGCACTTACATCATGAACGCCAAGGACTTGCGCGCCGTGCAGCACGTCGAACGCCTGACGCAAATGGGCGTGCACTCACTGAAAATCGAAGGCCGGACCAAATCCCACTTCTATTGCGCCCGCACCACCCAAGTGTATCGCCGGGCCATCGACGATGCGGTGGCCGGGCACGGGTTCGACCGCAGTTTGATGACTGACCTGGAATCCCTGGCCCAACGCGGCTACACCGAGGGTTTTCTGCGGCGGCATGTGCACGATGAGTACCAGAATTATCAGAACGGCAGCTCGGTGTCGGAGCGCCAGCAGTTTGTCGGCGAACTGACCGGTGAACGGCGCGATCGATTGGCGCAGGTGAAGGTGAAGAATCGCTTTGGCCTGGGCGATCACATGGAGCTGATGACGCCCAAGGGCAACTTTCACTTTGATTTGCATGACTTGCAAAACGTCAAAGGCCTGCCGATAGAAGTGGCGCCCGGGGATGGGCACACGGTGTATGTGCCGATTCCGGATGCGGTGGATTTGCGGTTTGGGTTGTTGATGCGGGATGTCGGCGCCTAAACCAACGGCAAACCCGTAGGAGCTGCCGAAGGCTGCGATCTTTTGACCTTGATCTTTGGCGCTCTTAAGTTTGCCAAAGATCAAAAGATCGCAGCCTTCGGCAGCTCCTACAGTGGTCATGTCCGCCTACGCGAACTCTTCCCGCAACATCCCCACAAACGCCTCCCGCGCAGGGTGTACCCCGGCGTTTTCAGGCCAGTAGAACAAATTCTCCACCGCCGTCAGCTCCGGGAATTCATACCCCGCGCAACCCGCGCCTTTGGCGTACTGGTCGAACACCCCTTTGGGCACCAGCGCCACCCCGGCCCCGGCGCTGACACATCCGACAATCGCCCCATAACTGGCCAGGCTGACAATCGGCAGCGCTTGCCCCTGACGCAGCAACCAATGCTCCAGCGCTGCACGATACGGGCAGCCCTGGGGCCACATGAAGACGGTTTTGTCCTGCAAATCGGCGATGTCGCGCACCGGCCCCAACGATGTCGATGCAATCAGCAACAACTCTTCGCGGTACATCGGCGTGCGTTTGAGCTGCGAACGCTCGACATCCACCGCAACGATCGCGCCGTCGAGGCGGTGATTGACGGTGTCGTCGAGCAATTGGCTCCAGGTGCCGGTGGTCAGTTCCAACGCCACGCCGGGATAACGCTTGTGAAACTTGGCCAGCAATCGCGGCAAGCGACCGGTGGCCGAGGATTCGATGGCGCCAATACGCAGCGGCCCGGAAGGATCGGCGGACGGGTCCAGTGCGCGCTTGGCTTCGGCCGTCAGCGCGAGGATTTTCGAGGCGTAGGCCAGAAAGGTTTGGCCCGACGGACTGATCCGCAGTCCCCGGCCTTCGCGCAGGAACAGCGCCACCCCCAACTCGGCCTCCAGCGCTTTGATCCGTGCGGTGATATTCGACGGCACACAGTGCAACAACTCGGCCGCCCGAGCGATGCTGCCGACGTCGGCAACGGTCTTGAACATGCGAATCTGGGCCAATTCCATACATCACCTAAAGTGAAGAGTTGACGCAGTATAAGTCAGTTGTGGCGAATGGTCGGGCTTCTGATACTGAGGGCATCAACCCACAGGTGCCCGACCATGCCGCTGCTCTCGCCCACCCTTAAAATCATCCTCGCCATGGTGTTTGTCGTGCTGTGCTGGGGTTACTCTCCGACCGGCATCCATATCGGTTTGCAGGCCTACGACCCTGGACATCTGGCGCTGTTGCGGTTTCTGGTGGCGTCGGTGTTCGTGGCGGTGATCGCGGTGTTCAAAGGCATCAGCCTGCCAAAACCGCGCGACTTGCCGTTCCTGATCGCCCTCGGTTTCTTTGCAGTGAGCCTGCACCACGTGCTGCTGAACTTCGGCCAGCAAGGTGTCAGCGCCGGAGCGTCCAGTGTGCTGGCGCAATCGACGCCGTTGTTCAGCACGTTGCTGGCGCGTTTTGTGTTCAAGGATCGTGTGAGCGTCTGGCGTTGGGGTTGTGTGCTTCTGGGTTTGATCGGCGTGGTGATTGTGGTGGCTGGCAATAAGGGGTTGGGCAGCATTGATGCGCACGGCTTGTTGATACTGGCGGCGGCGGTGTCGTGGAGTTTTTACTTTGCCCTGCAAAAGCATCACACCGGGCGTTATGACGGTTTGACCCTGACCTGCTACACGGTCTGGTCCGGGACGCTGCTGTTGCTGGTGTATCTGCCGGGGTTGCTGGATCAGGTGGTGCGCGCACCGGTTGCGGTGCAGATGGCGGTGATCGGGCTGGGGATTTTGCCGAGTGCGTTGGCCTACCTGGCTTGGGCGTTTGTGCTGGCCCATGTGGATTTGAGCCGTGCGGCGATGACGTTGTACCTGGTGCCGCCGACGGCGATGGTGATTGCCTCAGTAGCACTGAGTGAACGGCCGGCGTTGATGGTGATTGTCGGGGCGATGGTGGTGTTGGTGAGTGTGTTGGCGTTGAATCTGGAGCGTCGGGTGCTGGGGTTGCTGACGCCTTCGCGAGCCGGATCGCTCCCACATTGATCTGTGAAAACAAAAAACCCGGCGCAATGGCTAATGCCGGTCAGTTAAGAGAGTTTCAGACGAAACACGCGCTGCGTAGCAGCTGACGAGCAACGCGAGGCAGCGTTCGGCTGCGAAGCAGTCGTGAACCCTGAGTACACGTACTCTCTGAACCACCGCGCCGCCCGATTTCACGACTGCTGCGCAGCCGAACGCAGGCTTCGCCAGCTGCTACAGATTGACGGCTTAACTGACCGGCATTAGGCGCAATAGCCGGGTTTCTCATTTACCGCCTGTCATCAGACAGCGGCGTCTCTTCATCCGCCGACGGCACATCTTCATCGGCGGCCGGGTCTTTCCAGTCGTCAGGACGATCAGCGTCACTCAGGGCCGGGTCCCGGGAAGGGTCCATGCCGGGCGGTGCATCCTGGTCCAGCGTTGGCTCGTCTGTGCCAGGCATGGGTCTGGTCGGGTCGGTGTTGGGGGTTCCGCCCTGGAACATTGAATCATTAGCCATGATGCACCTCACTGATGAGGTCCAGTTAATCTGGGCCGTACAGGTTGGAAGCGGGCGCATGACGGGCGTGCTATCGAGTAGACCGACGGTTGTCAGCCCTGGGCCAGGAACCGGTCGCGGCTGTTGGTCAGGTGCAGCCACATCGCCGCCCGCGCTGCGTCCGGGTCCTGGCGCTTGATAGCGTTGAGAATCGCCTCGTGTTCCTGATTCGCCAGTTGCCCGAGCTTGCTCAAATCCGTGGCGCCACGCTCGGCGGCGTTGACGCGGGTGCGGGGGATCATCGCGCTGCCCAGGTGTTGCATGATTTCGGTGAAGCACACATTGCCGGTGGCTTCGGCGATCAACAGGTGGAAGCGTTTGTCGGCTTCCACGCAACTGTCGTTGTTGGCCAGCAAACGTTGATAGTCATCCAGCGCTTCACGCATCTGCCCCAGTTGCTGATCGGTGCGGCGTACCGCAGCCAGGGCGGCAGCCTGGGTTTCCAGGCCCAGGCGTAGCTCCAGAATGCTGCGCACCCCGAGCGCGGTATCGACGTTCAGCCGCAGCCCTTGCTCTGCCGCGCGCTCGATGACAAAGGTGCCGATGCCATGCCGGGTTTCCACCAGCCCCGAAGCCTGCAACTTCGAGATCGCCTCGCGCACCACCGTGCGGCTGACCCCATGCTCCTGAACGATGGTGTTTTCCGACGGCAGTTTGTCCCCCGGCAACATCTGGCCGAGCAGGATGCTTTGGGTCAGTTTGGCCACCAGATCATGGGCCAGGTTATGGCTGCGCTTGCGGGCGGGTGCGTCGAGGTCTTCTTGCATGGTGGTTATCCGAAAAGCAGGGCTGTCCAGATCGTAGCACCGGATGCCGGAGAAAACAGCGCTCAACTTGTATGACAACATTCAGCAAAACAGGGCTAAACGCCCCGAAAAGCGCTCACTCCAACCAAACAAAGAATAACAAATAGCCAAATAAGCGCCATTTTGTTGGACGACAACACTTGCATGACGAAAAAACGCAGTTGTATGATGTCTATCAACATCGCAACACCCAGTCACACCCCGCATAAAAATAATCAGTGGGAGAAACGCAAGTGAATACAGCCCTGTCCGGGACGAACGACGGCACCGATTCGGTCCTCAAGTCCGCCATCTCGAAAGTCAAACGTCATGTCCTGCCGCTGTTCGTGATCATGTTCATCGTCAACTACATCGACCGCGTGAACATCGGCTTCGTCCGCGCCCACATGGAGCAGGACCTGGGCATCGGCGCTGCTGCCTACGGCCTCGGGGCCGGCCTGTTCTTCATCGGTTACGCCCTGTTCGAAGTCCCCTCCAACATGCTCCTGCAAAAAGTCGGCGCGCGTATCTGGCTGACCCGCATCATGTTCACCTGGGGCCTGGTGGCCGCCGGCATGGCATTCATCCAGAACGAAACTCACTTCTACATCCTGCGATTTCTGCTGGGCGTGGCTGAAGCCGGATTCTTTCCCGGAGTGATCTACTACTTCACCCGTTGGTTGCCAGGGGTCGAACGCGGCAAAGCGATTGCGATCTTCCTCAGCGGCTCGGCGGTTGCGTCGCTGATCTCCGGTCCGTTGTCCGGTCTGCTACTGCAAATTGAAGGGTTCGGTCTGCACGGTTGGCAGTGGATGTACTTCATTGAAGGCATGTTCTCGGTCGGGTTGTGCGTGTTCGTCTGGTTCTGGCTCGACTCCAAACCCCACGACGCCAAATGGCTGAGCCGCGACGAGCAGGATGCTCTGGTCAAGGCCATCGACGACGAACAACTGGCCCGCGAAGCCGCGACGCCGATCAAACCTTCGCTCGGCAAATTGCTCAAGGATCGCCAGATCATCCTGTTCTGCCTGATCTACTTCTTCATTCAACTGACCATTTATGCCGCGACCTTCTGGCTGCCGAGCATCATCAAGAAGATGGGTGACCTCAGCGATATTCAGGTCGGGTTGTTCAACTCGATCCCGTGGCTGCTCTCGATTGTCGGCATGTACGCCTTCGCCGCGTTTTCCGCCAAATGGAAACATCAGCAAGCCTGGGTCGCCGCTGCGCTGTTGATCGCGGCGGCCGGGATGTTCATGTCCACCACCGGCGGGCCGATCTTCGCCTTTGTCGCGATCTGCTTTGCGGCGCTGGGCTTCAAATCGGCATCGTCGCTGTTCTGGCCGATTCCCCAGGCGTACCTCGATGCGCGGATCGCTGCGGGTGTGATCGCGCTGATCAACTCGGTGGGTAACCTTGGCGGCTTCGTCGCGCCGACGACCTTCGGCCTGCTGGAAGAACACACCGGCTCGATTCAGGGCGGGCTCTACGGCTTGGCCGCGACCTCGATCATCGCCGCGATCATCGTCTTCGCCGCCCGCAACACACCGAAAACCGAGCCCGCCGCTGCCGTCGGCAAACCTGCTTCCAGCCACGCCTGAATTTCTGTTTTGAAGGACATCACAATGAACGCACACGACACTGCCAAAGCGCCGATCATCACCAGTATGCAAGTGGTTCCGGTGGCGGGCCATGACGGCATGCTGCTCAATTTGAGTGGCGCCCACGGGCCATTTTTCACGCGCAATATCGTCATCCTCACTGACAATGCCGGGCATACCGGCGTCGGTGAAGTGCCGGGCGGCGAACGTATTCGCCAGACCCTGGAAGATGCGCGATCGCTGGTGGTCGGCAGTCCGATTGGCACTTATCAGAAGATCCTCAACCAAGTGCGTCAGACCTTCGCCGACCGCGATGCCGGTGGCCGTGGTTTGCAGACCTTCGACCTGCGCATCACCATTCACGCGGTCACCGGCCTGGAAGCCGCCCTCCTCGACTTGCTCGGCCAGCATCTGGATGTGCCAGTGGCAGCCCTGCTCGGCGAAGGCCAGCAGCGTGATGAAGTGAAGATGCTCGGTTATCTGTTTTATGTCGGTGATCGCAACGAAACCGACCTGGCTTACCGCAGCGAACCGGACGCCGATAACGACTGGTTCCGCGTGCGTCACGAAAAAGCCATGACCGCCGGCGCCGTGGTCCGACTCGCCGAAGCCGCCCATGCGCGCTACGGTTTCAAGGACTTCAAGCTCAAGGGCGGCGTGCTCAGCGGCGACGAAGAAATCGAAGCCGTCACCGCCCTGGCCGAACGCTTCCCCGATGCGCGCATCACCCTCGACCCGAATGGCGCGTGGTCACTCAAAGAAGCGATCCGCTTGTGCCGCGATCAGCATCACGTGCTGGCCTATGCTGAAGACCCATGCGGGGCGGAAAACGGTTATTCGGGTCGTGAAGTGATGGCTGAATTCCGCCGCGCCACCGGGCTGAAAACCGCGACCAACATGATCGCCACCGACTGGCGCGAGATGGGTCACGCAATTCAGTTGCAATCGGTGGACATTCCCCTGGCCGACCCGCACTTCTGGACCATGCAGGGCTCGGTGCGGGTGGCGCAGATGTGCCACGAGTGGGGCCTGACCTGGGGTTCGCATTCCAACAACCACTTCGACATTTCCCTGGCCATGTTCACCCACGTCGCTGCGGCGGCGCCGGGTGAAATCACAGCCATCGACACCCACTGGATCTGGCAGGACGGCCAGCGCCTGACCAAAGCTCCGCTGCAAATTGTCGGAGGTTGCGTGCAGGTGCCGAAGAAACCGGGGCTGGGGGTTGAGCTGGATATGGATCAGTTGGCCAAGGCTCATGAGTTGTACAAAGGCATGGGACTGGGCGCGCGGGATGACAGCGTGGCGATGCAGTTTCTGATTCCGGGGTGGAAGTTCGATAACAAGCGGCCGTGTTTGGTGCGTTAATCCCGGCGTGCCGCAATCTCCCTGTGGGAGCGGGCTTGCTCGCGAAGGCGTCGTGTCAGTCGGCATCAATTTTGACTGACCCACCGCTTTCGCGAGCAAGCCCGCTCCCACAGGTTTTGTATCAATTTGAGATTATTGCGCGGCGTTCAGTAACCACGCTTTAAACGCCACCATCGCCGCCGTCTCGGACCGCGACTGCAACCGCGTCAACCAATAACTCCCCGTGGTGATGTGGATGGCAAACGGCTGCTCAATCGCCCCCGCCGCCAGTTGCCGTGCAAACATCAGCGGCGGCGCCAACGCTACACCCGCCCCTTGCAACGCCGCTTCCATCATCGCCAGCGACGAGTCGAAGACGATGCTCTGAGGCGGTGAGACGTGGGTCGAAAGGCCGGACGCCTGAAACCAGTCCGGCCATTCATCCGAGCGATAGGAACGCAGCAGGGTTTGTCCCAAAACATCCGCCGGTTCCTGCAGTTGCCGGGCAATCTCGGGCACACACAACACCGACAGCGGCGCCTCGATCAACCGCAGCGCTTCAATTCCGTGCCACGCTCCGGCGCCAAAGCGGATCGCGTAATCCAGCCCTTCAGCGGCCACGTCGACCCGATTATTGTTGGTCGACAGGCGCAAATCTATGAACGGGTGTTTCGCCTGGAAGTCCGCCAGACGCGGCAACAGCCAACCCACGGCAAACGTCCCGACGGCGCCGACCGCCAGCACTTCCCGATAATGCCCGCCCTCCAGTCGTTCCAGGGTTTCGGCGATTCGGTCGAAGGATTCGCGCAACACCGGCAACAGGGTTTCGCCCTCGCTGGTCAGCATCAGCCCACGGGGCAAGCGTTTGAACAGGGTGACGCTAAGCTGAGCCTCAAGACTTTTGACCTGATGACTCACCGCCGCTTGCGTGACGCACAGCTCCACCGCCGCCCGGGTGAAGCTCAAATGCCGCGCGGATGCCTCGAAGGCGCGCAGTGCGTTTAACGGTAATTGCGGCCGGATCATGCCAACCCCCAAAATTTTCTAATGGCTCATGCGAAATATCATCGGTTGTCGAACAGCGCCGGACTGCCTAGATTTGCCTCGCCGTTCAGCGCGCAGTCTACCGGGTAGCGGCCTCCATTCGCAGGGAATACAAACAATGAAGAACAACACCACTATGTCCAGACTGACTGTTTTCGCGGTTTGCGTGGCAGCGCTCGGCGCCGGTCCGTGCCTGGCCCAGGGTCAGACCGATCAGCAGATCCAAAGCACGGTCGACGCCGCCATCCGCCCCATCCTGCAAGCCCAGGGTGTTCCCGGCATGGCCGTGGCTGTCACCGTCAACGGCAAGCCGCATTACTTTAACTACGGCGTCGCCTCCAAGGAAAGCGCCCAAGCGGTCACGGAAAACACCCTGTTTGAAATCGGCTCGGTGAGCAAAACCTTCACCGCCACCCTTGGCGGCTATGCCAACGCGACCGGCAAGCTGTCGCTGAACGAAAAGGCCAGCACAGTGCTTCCAGCCTTGCGCGGTAGTGCCTTTGATAATGTCAGCGTGTTGCAACTGGGCACCTACACCGCCGGTGGATTGCCGTTGCAGTTCCCGGATGAGGCGGATCAAGCGGACAAGATGCTTGCCTACTTCAAACAGTGGAAGCCGGTGTATGCCGCTGGCACCCATCGGCAATATTCGAACCCGAGCATTGGGTTATTCGGCTATCTCGCAGCCCAAAGCCTGGGCCAGTCTTTTGATGAGGTGATGGAAAAAACCCTGCTGCCGAAACTCGGGCTCAAGCACACCTATCTCAACGTGCCGCAGAACCAGATGGGGCTGTACGCCGAGGGCTACGACAAGGACGGCAAACCTGTGCGCGTCGGGCCAGGGGCGCTGGACTCACAGGCATACGGCGTAAAAACCAGTGCAACGGACATGATTCGCTTTGTTCAAGCAAACCTGAAACCGGCTTCACTGGAAAAACCGTTGCAACAAGCCATCGCGACCACTCACACCGGTTATTACACAGTCGGCGACATGACTCAGGGCCTGGGCTGGGAACGCTACAGCTATCCGATCAGTCTCGAAAAATTGCTGGGCGGCAACTCGACGCCGATGGCGATGCAAGCGCATAAAGTCCAATGGTTGAACCCGCCGCAGCCTGAACCGCAGAGTGTGCTGATCAACAAAACCGGTTCCACCGGAGGTTTCGGCGCCTACGTCGCGTTCGTGCCCGCCAAGGACATCGGCATCGTGATCCTGGCCAACAAAAACTACCCGATCCCGGAGCGGGTAAAAGCGGCGCATCGGATATTGAGTGCGCTGGCCGAATAACTCGACACACCACCATTCCCTGTGGGAGCGGGCTTGCTCGCGAAAGCGGTCTGTCAGTTGATATGGATGTTGACTGACACTCCGCCTTCGCGAGCAAGCCCGCTCCCACAGGGGGTTATGTGGTGGGCCTACGCTTTTTTGCGCTCCAGACAGGCCAACGCACTCACCGCCAAACACAACGCCGCCCCCGTATACACCCACTCCGACGCCGCCACCGGCAGCAGAAACCCGGCCAACAACGGCCCCACCCCCGCGCCGATATCACGCCAAACGGCATTCCCCGCCAGCGCCCGGACACGCCCACTGTCCGGATGACGTTGCGCAATCACAGTCACCACCAACGGCAGTTGCAGCGCCCGCAGCACCAGCACCAACGCCCCGCCGACGATCAGCCAGTGGAAGCCAAACCCGATCAGCGCCATTGAGGTCATCAGCGAGAACACAATCAACATCCGCGTCGCCCCCCAACGCTGTGCCGCGATCCCGCCCAAGGGGCTGAGCAACAATTCCGAGACATACCGCAACGCCAGCAACGACCCGGCGACCACCACCGCGTTGCCTTCCAGCAGATGTTGCGCCAACAGCGAAAGGCCGATGATGAACAGCCCGTCGAGGGTCAACCCTTCGATAAACGACCACATCGCCACACTGTCAGGCAGTTGAAAACGCCGTGTCGACGCCGACATCGGATGCGGTGCCGACGGCAAACCCAGCGCCAGCCACATCGCGAGCAATGAAGTCGCGAACATCACAAAAAAAATCACTCGTGGCCCATACGCCACACTCAGCAGCGCCCCCAACGGCAACGCCAGCATCGGCCCCGCCGCAATCAGTGCGCGTGAGCGGCCAGTGCGACGCGCAGCGCCCGAGGGTTCAGCCGTCGCCATCACTTGCGTGGACAAATTCAGCGCCGCGTAAGACAAACCCCAGCCGAGGCGCAACAGCAACAACCACCAGAACCCCGACAAGGTCGCATAACCCAACGCACACAACGCCGCCGTGCCGGTGGCCAGCAGCAACGCCGGGCGATCGCCCTGGCGGGTGTAAAACTGCATGACGTAGCGGTAGCCGAAAATCCGCACCAGCCGATTGGCCGCCAGCAAAATCCCGGCCTCGGCCAGACTGATGCCAAATGCCTGCGGCTGCATGGGCAAGAGCAAGTACAACAACACGTCGCCAGGTAAACACAGGGCCAATACAGCGGCGGCCCGGGAGGAGTGTCTGTCGGCGGTTTTTTCTGACATGGGAGTGAAAGGCCTTGGTAACAATCAGCGGCCTACACACTGGCGTGAAGTGAGGGCGCTGACAATCGCTTTAATAACAAATGGCCGGACTCAACACACTTTGTGGCGAGGGAGCTTGCTCCCGCCGGGCTGCGAAGCGGCCCCAAAAAAGGGGGCTGCTGCACAGCGATGTCTTGAACTAGGCTAAGCACCGCGCAGTCATCCCTCTTACCCCCTTCAAGAGTGAGAACCCCATGAATATCGATCTATCCGGCAAAACCGCCCTCATCACCGGCTCCACCCAAGGCATCGGTTTCGCCATCGCCAAAGGGCTGGCCCTGTCCGGCGCCGAGGTGGTGATCAATGGCCGCAAGCAGGACGCCGTAGACGCCGCCGTCACCCAACTCAAACACCTGCTCCCGTCCGCCAACGTGCGTGGTATCGCCGCCGATGCCGGCACGGCTGAAGGCTGCAAGGCGATGGTCGCGGACCTGCCCCAGGTCGATATTCTGGTAAACAACGTCGGGATCTACGGCCCGCAGGATTTTTTCGAGACTGAAGACGAGGTCTGGGAGAAGTTTTTCGAAGTGAACGTAATGTCCGGCGTGCGGCTGTCCCGCGCGTATCTCGAAGGCATGGCCAAAAACGGTTGGGGTCGGGTGGTGTTCATCTCCTCCGAGTCGGCGCTGAACATTCCGGCGGACATGATTCATTACGGTTTTACCAAGACCTCCAACCTGTCGATTTCCCGTGGCCTGGCCAAGCGCATGGCCGGTACTGGCGTGACCGTGAATGCGGTGCTGCCGGGGCCGACGTTGTCCGAGGGGCTGCAAGACATGCTCAAGGATGAGCAGCAGAAGTCCGGCGAGCCGATCGAGAAAGTGGCGGCGGACTTTGTCATGGCCAACCGCCCGACGTCGATCATCCAACGGGCGGCGAGCATGGAGGAAGTGGCGAATCTGGTGGTGTATGTGGTGTCGCCCCAGGCGTCGGCCACGACTGGCGCGGCACTTCGGGTCGACGGCGGGGTTGTGGACAGCATCGCCTGAACAAGACCACCACAATCCCCCCTGTGGGAGCGGGCTTGCTCGCGAAGGCGGTGGGTCAGTCAATATCAATGTCGACTGACACGACGCCTTCGCGAGCAAGCCCGCTCCCACAAGGGATCTCATCGCGCACAAATGACCGGTTCATCACAAACTCACCGTGGGAGCGAGCCTGCTCGCGAAGGCGGCGCGTCAGGCACATTGAAGCTGAATGTGCCGCCGTCTTCGCGAGCAGGCTCGCTCCCGCAGGTGTCAATCAATCATCCGGCATCTCAGGTGGTTTGGCAGGCTTGGCCGGTTTCCCCGGTTTCGTGCCCTTGGCCCCTTTGGCCGTTGGCGCTGCGGGTTCCGCCGCCACCGGTGGCGGGGTTGGCGCTGCGGCTTCCTTCTCCTCTGGCGGCAAGGCATCGATGGTGTCGAAGATTTTCTTCAGATCGACCGCCTTCGATTCATCCCCCGAACTTTCGAGTTTTTTCTCGCCGTCCTTGCCCAGCAAGATGACTTTGGGCAACGCCCCGGCGCCGAGTTTCAGCGAACGGATCAGGGCCATGGTGTCCTGTTGACCCATGTCCTTGCCATCGAGCTGACCGGACATGTTCAGCACGCTGTAGACCTTGATATTGCGTTGAGCGACGCCTTGTTTGTTGGCGGGATCCTCGAACGACTTTTTCAGGCCCAGCCAGACCGGGTCAATGGTACTGGACGTGATCACGATCAACGGTCGGGCCCTGCCCTTATCGATATCCAGAGGTGAATCGCCGTCGGCGGCGAGCAAGGGGCCGGCAAGCGCCAGCAAGGTTGTCAGGGTCAATGACCTGATGAGCATGCGCATCTCCTTTTGATATCCACGCTCTAATGATTGCGCATCGCGACGATCGTTCCGGGTGACGATCCACGAATATGTTTCGCTTAGCCCAAAGCTTAGGTCAGGGGCGGCATTGCGCAACAGATGATGAGTCTTTCAAGCGAATGCACAACCCTGTGGGAGCGGGCTTGCTCGCGAAGGCGTCGTGTCAGTCGACATTGATATTGGCTGACTCACCGCTTTCGCGAGCAAGCCCGCTCCCACAAGGGTTGAGGTGCTCTGGTCCTGCTGGGCTAATCTTGATTGACCCGCCATGAGGACCTCTCCATGAGCGCTCATCTGAACCACACCATCGTCTGGTGCCGCGATAAAAAAATCTCGGCGAACTACCTCGCCGAGATCCTCGGCCTGCCCAGCCCCGAGCCGTTCGGGCCGATGCTGATCGTCAAACTCGACAACGACGTATCGCTGGATTTCTACGACAACGACCCGCCCATCGCCTCGCAGCATTATGCGTTCCTGATCGGTGACGACGACTTCGACCAGGCCTTCGCCCGCCTGCAAGCGCGCAAGCAGCCGTGGTGGGCCGACCCGGGCAAGCAGCGGCCGAATGAGATCAACGATTACGGCGGCGGTCGGCGCGTGTATTTCGATGACCCGGACGGGCACCTGTTGGAGATCATGACCCGCCCCTAGGCACTCATCGCCGGGATGGAAAAGGTGAAAACGCTGCCCACACCCGGCTCGCTTTCGGCCCACAACTCGCCGCCGTGGGCCTGGACGATGCTGCGGCAGATGTACAACCCCAGGCCGCTGCCGTTGGGGTTGCCTTCGCGCACCGACCAATAGCGTTCGAAGATATGCGGCAATTGCACGGCATGAATACCGCCGCCATTGTCGCGCACCGAAATCATCACCTTATCGTCCGCCTGCCAGGCGTTGAGGTCGATACGCCCGCCCGCCGGGGTGAATTTAATTGCGTTGCCCAGCAGGTTCGACAACACCTGGAACAGCCGCTGCGGGTCGGCGTCGATGCTCATGCCGGCGGCGCTGCTGCAATTAAGCTCGATGCCCTTGTGCGACGTCAGCGTCACCAGCAACCCGCACGCTTGCTCCAGCAACTCGACGACATCCAGCGGTTTGCAATCCAGCGGGTATTGCCCCGCATCGAGTCTGGACTTGTCGAGCAAATCGGCAATCAACGCGTTCATGCGCGCAGTGGCTTCTTCCATGGTGCCCAGCGCGGCACTCATACGCACGGCGTGCTTGCCTTCGTCACGAGACACCAGGCGCTGCATCATGCCGCATTGCATGATGATGATCGTCATCGGGTTGCGCAGGTCGTGAGATACCACGGCCACCAGCTCATCGCGCACTCGCACGGCTTCATGTTCGCGGCGTACCTGACGAGCCAGGTCGTCTTCGATGGCCCCACGGCGCAATTGCAGGGCCGCGTAGGCATCAGCGGCACTCCACGGACGCGCCCTGCCCTCCACTTGTTGCTCCCAGACTTCGAAGGACTTACGCGGTTGCAGTCGTTGGCTGGCGTCAGTGCCGGCCACGAAATGCTCGTCGGGATTACCGCTCCATTTCATGCTCGAGCGCAATTGCGCGCCAAACCAGATCACCGCGTTGTCCACCGGTTTGGGCAGCACAAAGGCCAGCAATCCGCTGGCGACGTCGCTGTAGATGGCGCTGCCCGCGTGCAGGCTTTGCAGATGATCGGTCATTAGCAGCTCGCCGCTGTCCAGGCATTGTTCACGCACCCACAGGTGCAGCGCCCGGACTTGTTCTTCCGTCGGGCATGCGCCAATCAATTGCAAGCGGTCCTCGATCAACACCGCCACACCACTGGCCCCGGTCAGGCTCAACAGTGGTTGCGGATGATTGGCCAGACCGTCCAGCACATCGTGTTTGGCCTGACGCATCGCTGTGGTCAGTTCGTTGATCAGCAGCGACTTCTGCTCGCGCTCCATTTGCAAGTCGCGGGTTTGCAACGCGGTAATCTGCACACTGAGCAACTGGGCAATCGCGGCGCACATCGTGCGCACCGGGTGGCTGACCAACAGCGGTTCGGGATGGGCGCAAGTGATCAGGCCCCAGAGCCGATCCCGCTCCAACAATGACAGGCTCATGGAAGCGCGCACGCCCATGTTGTCGAGGTACTGGCAGTGCACCGGCGACACGCTGCGCAACATCGAGAAGCCCAGGTCCAGCGATTGCCCGGTGTCGGGGCGCAGCACCGGCAGGATCGGCACCGGCACATAACGCGCATCGGGAATCACGCGGATCCAGTTCAGGCGATACAACTCCCGGGCCTGGGGCGGGATGTCCGAGGCAGGAAAACACTGGCCGAGATAACCCGGCAATTGGCCGCCCAATGCTTCGCCAATGACCTGACCGTGACCGGCCGGTTCGAAGCGGTAGATCATCACGCGGTCGAAGCCGGTCAGGTGGCGGATTTCTTCAACGCTGACGGTGTACAGGTCCTGCAGCGTCGCGGCGGCCTGCATCCGTCGCAAGGCGCGCAGAAGAATGACGGTGTTGTCCTGGGCGGCTTCCCACCAGGGTTCCAGTTCAAGAATGATCACCGCGTCATGACGACTGAGCGAGCCATTGAAACGCTGGCCGCCGATTTCCAGCACCAGCGGATTGGCGTCTTCCAGTTCCGTCGGCAGCAGCGCCTCACGGACTTGTTCCACCGCCATCGCGCCGGTCAGCGTCGCCAACGGTTGCTGCAACAAAGCCTCGACCGAATGCCCGAACATCGCCGCGCAGTTGCTGCTGACCTGGCCGATGATCAACCCCGGTTCGCTCAGGGTCAGCAGCACGCCATGGGGCTGGATCGACCCCGGAATGCGGATCGGTTCATCGGCACATTGGGCGAGCGCGGCGTCCAGTTGTTCGGCGCTGAGACGGTTCATTGCAACACCCCGCAGCGCTCAAGCCAGTTTTCGAAAGCCTTGAAAGTCGTTTCGGCGGCCACCACTGATTGCGCCCGTTCGGCGGGGTCGCGCACCTCATACAGACACGCCAGAAAACCGCGCCACATCACCAGAGTCGAGGTGCCGTACACCGCAAAAAACCGCCCGCCCCGGTGTTCATCAATGCCCAGGCGCGAGTACAAACCGTTGCGCAGGGATTGCCCGCCCAGCGTCGCGCCCTCCAGGACGTACAACACGCCCAGCACATCGGCGACGGAGTTGATTTTCACGGAAAACGGGCACTGGGGAATCGTCGCAATCTCGTCCGCGTCCAGGCCCAACGCGTACAGGTCGGCTTCCAGAGACGGGGTTTTGCTGCGGATCAGCCAGTCCAGGTCAGGAATGGTCATGGCGGTCTGGCACAGCAGGTTTTCCAGTGGCCGGTAGAACCCGAAATAGGCCTCGATCAGGCGTGTATACAGTTCCTGGTCGGCGGTGAAAAAAGGGATGCGTTTTTCCAGCAGTTGATGTTGCTGGGTGGTCGCGATGCGCAGCTCACTGAGAATCAGCGGCAGGCTTTTGGGCGGGACGGTCACGACAAGGCGTCGAGGCAATACCCGGCTGTGTGGATTTGACGCTCAGCCACGTCGATTAACACGTGCACGTGTCACCTCTTCCTTGTCGATCACGGGGGGATGCCGACAGGTCATTCACGAAGGAATGAAAGGGTGGCTCCTCACCGTAGCATCTATGAGGTGAAAGAAGTGGTTTGTTTGCCGGGAGGGTCCGGGGTGACAGCGATTTGGCTCCCCCGTAGCAGCTGTCGAGCACCGCGAGGCAGCGTTCGGCGGCGGAGCCGTCGTCAAACCATGCACCGCGGTGTATCAGGCAAACAGCGTGCATAGCATTTGCGACGGCTTCGCCGCCGAACGCTGCCTCGCGGTGCTCGACAGCTGCTACAGAGAGTCCGCGTCTAAAACGCCAATTTGTAGCCGATCAACAGCAGCATCGTCGCCAGGCACGGGCGCAGCAGTTCGTCGGAGATGCGCCCGGTCAGGTGGCTGCCCAACCAGATCCCCGGTAGCGAACCGATCAGCAGGAAACCCAGCACATGCCAATCCATGTTGCCCATGCTCGCGTGGCCCAGACCGGCGACCAGGGTCAGGGGCACGGCGTGGGCGATTTCCGTGCCGACCAGGCGACGGGTTGGCAGCAATGGATAAAGGATAAACAGCGCCACGGTGCCCAGGGCCCCGGCGCCGATGGAGGTCAGGGCGACCATGGTGCCGAGGATCAGGCCGGTGATCACGGTCAGCACATTCAGGCGCGAACCGCTGGGGTTGTAGTTGCCGCCCGCGCGTTTGTGGGCGAAGTCGAGCAGGCGTTTCTTGAAGAAAATCGCCATGGCCGTGGCAAACAATACGAAGCCAAGGGCCTGTTTGATGATGGCGTTCATCGCCTCTGGCGCGGTGTGCAGGCTACTGAGGAACCACAAGGTCATGGCCACCGCCGGCACGCTGCCGAGGGTCAGCCAACCGGTGATCGCCCAATCGATGTTCTTGTTCTTGCGATGCACCAGCACGCCGCTGGATTTGGTAATGGCCGCATACAGCAAGTCCGTACCCACCGCCGTGGCCGGGTTGACGCCGAACCACAACAGGATCGGCGTCATCAGCGAACCACCGCCGACACCGGTCATCCCCACGATAAAACCCACCACCAGCCCAGCAACGACTAACCCGAAATTACCGAAATCCATTAACACGCCCACAAAAAACGCATGAAAAAACTGGCCCGCAGCATAGCGATTTTTCTTATAACCACTTATATCGATACGGTCTATCGTTATGCCCAACATAAATCTGCTGACACAGCGAAATCGCTGTAAGAGCTGCCGAAGGCTGCGATCTTGTGATCTTTATCTTCAAAATCAAAAGATCGCAGCCTTCGGCAGCTCCTACAGGGGCAGATCCGGGGTTACTGCACGGGCAGAAAGTTGAGGAACAACAGGCTCTGCGCGTAATTCAAACCAATCCGCCGATACCGCTCATCCAGCATCTGCGTCAGCAAATCCAGGCGCGCCACGATCTTGCCGAACTCCACGGCAAAACTCAGATTGCTGCCCTCCTCCGAGATTTCGTTGGAAAACAGTAATGGCTCGCCGTTCTTGTTTTGCCGCTGACTCAAGATCCACGTGGCTTTTTCGATGTTGCGCGCGGCGTTGCTGACGAACACCGGGTTGATCGCATCGGTCATGTAGAACTCCAGCCGATTGCCGTGGGCGGTGACCAGCATGCTGCCGATGGCATAGATGAAGGCGCCGACCCGGTCGCCCAGAAACTCCGGGCTCATGGCATAGCTCAACGCCGCCAGGTCTTTCTTGCCGCCCAGGGTCGGCAGCGGTTGTTGCAATTCGATGGCCTCGTGCACTTGCTTTTCGGCGGTGCGGGCGTCGAGGAAGCCGGATTTCTTCAGCTCCTGGGGGTTGCGCAGGTAGAGCTTGCTCATCAGCAGGTACAGGCTTTCGAGGTTGTCATGCATCGACAATGTGGCCATGCGATCGACACTGGTCTGGAGAAATTCCTGGGGCTTGCCTTCGCGGAACTGGCTGATGACGTCACTGCCCTGCTGCTGGCTGCAACCGCTGGCGAACAGCAGCGACAGGCACACAAGCAGGCGAATACGGGTTTGGAGGTGGGGTAACACTCGGGCCATGGGTTCTTGGGCTGACACATTCCTGCGCGGCGGGAGTCGCCGCAGCCTGGCCATGGATAGAGCCGGTTAATTCGAAAAAGTGCAGTGCGGGCAGCTCCGGACCGATCACCGGTTTTTTTCCGTCAGCATTTAGTCGGACTTTATTTTGGAATTCATCGATTAATCAGCTATAAATTTCCACTTAGTCAATATTTAGTATGACTACTGATCAAAACAACAAAAAGGAAGATCAACCATGCAATCCCGCTACCTGCTCTCCGGCCTCGGACTGTCCCTGATGATCGCCACCCTTCCCGCCCACGCCGCTGGTCTGTCCAGCGAACACAAAGCCTTTGGCAAAACCAATGACGGCACGCCCGTCGAGCAATACATCCTGCGCAACAGCCATGGCCTGCAAGCCACGGTCATTACCTACGGCGCCACGTTGCAGTCGCTGAAAGTGCCGGACAAAAACGGCAAGGTCGATGACATCGTGCTCGGTTTCGACGACGTCCAGGGTTATCAGGCCGGCACCGCGTACTTCGGCGCGACCATCGGCCGCTTCGGCAATCGCCTGGCCGGGGGCGCGTTCAAACTGGATGGCAAAAGTTATCAAGTGCCAAAAAACGACGGCCCCAACTCGCTGCACGGCGGCACCCAGGGTTTCGACAAACACGTGTGGAAGGCTGAACCGAGCAAAGGCAAGGATTCGGTGGGCGTGACCCTGACCTATCTGTCGAAGGACGGTGAAATGGGTTTCCCCGGCAATATGAAAACCGAGGTCACCTACAGCCTCACCGAGAACAATGAACTGCGCATCGAGTACAAGGCCAGCACCGATAAACCCACGGTGCTGAACCTGACCAACCACAGCTATTTCAACCTGGCCGGCGCCGGCAATGGCGATGTGCTGAAACAGCTCGCCACCCTGCACGCCAGCCATTACACGCCGATTGACGGCACGCTGATCCCCACCGGTGAACTGGCGCCGGTGACCGGTACGCCGATGGACTTCACCCAACCCACCGCCATCGGTAAAAACATCAAGGCTGATCACCCGCAACTGAAATTCGCCGAGCCGAAACAGGGTGGCTTCGACTTCAACTGGGCGCTGGACGCCAAGGGTGACGTGAAAAAACTCGCCGCCGATGTCAGCGATCCCCAAACCGGCCGCCGCTTGCAGCTCTACACCACCGAACCGGGTGTGCAGTTCTACACCAGCAACTTCCTCGACGGCACGGTCAAGGGCAAGGCTGGCAAGGTTTACTCGCATTGGGGCGCGTTTACCCTGGAGACCCAGCATTACCCGGACTCGCCGAACCAGCCGAACTTCCCGAGCGCGCGACTGGACCCGGGCAAGACGTACACCCAGCACACCGTGTTCAAGTTCTCCACCCAATAACTGGCTGACACCATTCCAGTAGGAGCAAAGCTTGCTCGCGAAAGCGCCGTGTCAGTCAACATCACTGTTGAATGTCACACCGCATTCGCGAGCAAGCTTTGCTCCTACAGGTGTTGTGGTGAGCCGGGCATCTGCGCATGACCACAATCCCTTGTGGGAGCGGGCTTGCTCGCGAAAGCGGTAAATCAGTCGCCATTTGTATCGGCTGACACACTGCCTTCGCGAGCAGGTCCGCTCCCACAATAGTTTCGTATGCAACCGGGCATCTGTGCAGGACCACAATCTCCTGTGGGAGCGAGCCTGCTCGCGAAGACGCCGTGTCAGTCAACATCACTGTTGAATGTCACACCGCATTCGCGAGCAAGCTTTGCTCCTACAGGTGTTGTGGTGAGCCGGGCATCTGCGCATGACCACAATCCCTTGTGGGAGCGGGCTTGCTCGCGAAAGCGGTAAATCAGTCGCCATTTGTATCGGCTGACACACTGCCTTCGCGAGCAGGTCCGCTCCCACAATAGTTTCGTGTGCAACCGGGCATCTGTGCAGGACCACAATCTCCTGCTCGCGAAAGCGTCGTGTCAGTCGACACCGATGTTGAATGATCAACCGCATTCGCGAGCAGGCTCGCTCCCACAGGGGAACCCAGCGGCTATTCTGCTGCCCACTGATGTATCGATCGCGTTTAAGAAAGGAGGTTTTATGCGGACCCTTGAACTGGCTGGCGTTCAGGTACCGATCATCGGCCAGGGCACCTGGCGCATGGGCGAGGATCGCTCGGCGTACCGTAATGAAGTCACGGCCCTGCGTCAGGGCATTGAGATGGGCATGAGCCTGATCGACACCGCCGAAATGTATGCCGAGGGCGGGGCCGAAGAGGTGGTGGGTGAAGCCATCGCCGGTCTGCGGGATCAGGTCTTTCTGGTCAGCAAGGTCTACCCGCACAACGCCAGCCGCAAAGGCATCCCCCAGGCCTGCGAGCGCAGCCTGCGGCGCTTGAACACCGATTACATCGATTTATACCTGCTGCACTGGCGCGGCCAATATCCTCTGGCAGAAACCGTCGAAGCCTTCGAGCGCCTGCGTGAAGAGGGCAAGATCGGCCGTTGGGGCGTGTCCAATTTCGACGTCGATGACCTGCACGAATTGGCCTCGAAAAACTGTGCCACCAATCAGGTGCTGTATAACCTGGAAGAACGCGGCATCGAATTCGACCTGCTGCCCTGGTGCCAGCAACAGCAAATGCCGGTCATGGCCTACTGTCCCATCGGTCAAGGTGGGCATATGCTGGTCAACTCGACGCTCAAGCAGGTGGCCGCCCGTCACGAGGCGACACCGGCCCAAGTAGCACTGGCATGGATACTGCGTCAGGACAGTGTCATCGCCATTCCCAAAGCGGTCCGACCCGAGCACGTGACGCTCAATGCGCAAGCGGCGCAGTTGAAGCTGGAAGCTACGGATCTGGAGGCGCTGGACCAAGCGTTTCGCGCGCCACAACGTAAGCAGCGGTTGGCCATGGTCTGAGCCAACCCGACCTGTAGAGGGCTTCGGAATGAGAAGCACCGATCAGCTCGACTCGTTCAACCTGCCACGCTTTGTCCAGGCACAAGACCCGGTGTTCGACAGGGTCCAGGAGGAATTACGCGCCGGCCAGAAACGCCGGCACTGGATGTGGTTCATCTTTCCGCAGATTGTCGGGCTCGGCGGCAGCGAAATGTCCCGCTACTTCGCCATCAGCTGCGCTGAAGAAGCGTCGGCTTACCTGAATCACCCGATATTGGGCCCACGTCTGCGCACCTGCACGCAATTAGTGTTGAACCTGAAAAAACGCTCGATCGCCGAGATTTTCGGCCACCCCGATGACCTCAAATTTCACTCCTCCATGACCCTGTTCGCCCAGGTCGCCCCCGATGGCAGCCTGTTCCATCAGGCGCTGGACCACTATTTCCACGGCATACAGGATGACTGGACGCTGTCGCTGCTGGACTTAAAACAAGCCCAACTGCCCACCAATCAGCGTTGAAAAGTCGTCATCGACGAACGGCAGGATCGCATCGGCCACCGGTTGCAGTTGCCGGGTGACGTAGTGATCGTAATCGATCGGCGCACTGCGGATTTCCAGCGGCTCGGGCCCGGCGACGGTGATCACGTAGCTGATCCAGCCACCGTTCTGGTATTGCCGAGGCCGGCCCTGCTGGTCGTTGTAGGCATCGGCCATCCGCGCCGCGCGCACATGGGGCGGCACGTTGCGCTCATAGTCGTCGAGGGTGCGGCGCAAGCGCTTGCGGTAGACCAGGCGATCATCGAACTCCCCGGCCAGGGTCTTGCGCACGTAATCGCGCACATAGTCCTGATACGGCTGGCGATGGAAAATCCGCGAGTACAACTCCTGCTGAAATTGACGGGCCAGCAGCGACCAGTCGGTGCGCACGGTTTCCAGGCCCTTATAGATCATTTCGTCGGTGCCATCGGCGCGGGTGACCAGCCCGGCGTAACGCTTCTTGCTGCCCTCCTCGGCCCCGCGAATGGTCGGCATCAGAAAGCGTTTGTAGTGGGTTTCGAACTGCAACTCCAGCGCACTTTCCAGACCGTATTGCTGCTGCACATGCTCGCGCCACCATTGATTGACGTGATCCACCAGAGCGCGGCCGATCTGCGCCGCTTCTTCCTGACCGTGGGCGCGCCGCAGCCAGACGAAGGTCGAGTCGGTGTCGCCATAAATCACCGCGTGACCCTGGGCTTCGATCAACTGCCGGGTGCGCAGCATGATTTCGTGGCCGCGCAGAGTGATCGACGACGCCAGCCGTGTATCGAAGAACCGGCAACCGCTGGAACCGAGCACGCCATAGAAGGCGTTCATGATGATTTTCAGGGCCTGGGACAGCGGCGCGTTGTGTTCGCGCTTGGCAGTTTCGCGGCCCTCGGCGACCCGGGCGACGATGGCCGGCAGGCAATGCCGGGTGCGGGAAAACCGCGCGCCGCGAAAGCCTGGCACCGACTCGCTGTCGTCAGGGTGCTTGAGGCCTTCGATCAGCCCTACCGGGTCGATCAGGAAGGTGCGGATGATCGACGGGTAAAGGCTCTTGTAGTCGAGCACCAGCACCGATTCGTACAGCCCCGGTTGCGAGTCCATCACGAATCCGCCAGGGCTGGCCTCGGGTGGTTTGCCACCGAGGTTTGGCGCGACGAAACCCTGGCGGTGCATCAACGGCATATACAAATGCGTGAACGCCGCCACCGAGCCGCCGCTGCGATCCGCCGGCAAACCGGTGACGCTGGCTCGTTCCAGCAGGAAAGTCAGCAACTCGGTCTTGGCGAAAATCCGCGTCACCAGTTCGCAGTCCTTGAGGTTGTAGGTGGCCAGGGCCGGTTTGTCCTCGGCGAACATACGGTTGATTTCGTCCATGCGCTGGTACGGCGTGCTGATCGCCTTGCCCTCGCCGAGCAGGGTTTGCGCAACGTTTTCCAGGCTGAACGACGGGAAACTCCAGGTTGCCGAACGCAGGGATTCGATGCCATCGATGATCAGGCGTCCGGCCGCCGCGGCGAAATAATGATTGCGGCTGCCATGTTCGCGCCACTGCATCTCTTCGCCGCCACGCCCCAGTTTCAGCGGCACCGCCAGGCGCCGGGCGTGTTCGTGGAGTACGCGCAAGTCGAACTGCACGACGTTCCAGCCGATGATCGCGTCGGGATCATGTTGGGCGAACCATTCGTTGAGTTTTTTCAGCAGCAGAGTCCGGCTGTCGCAGTATTCGAGCTGGAAGTCCACGGCGCTGGCGTCACCGTTGGGTGGGCCGAGCATGTACACCTGACGCTCGCCGCAGCCTTCCAGCGCGATGGAATACAACTCGCCTTGCGCGGTGGTTTCGATATCGAGGGACACCAGCCGCAGGTTCGGCCGGTAACCGGGGGCGGGTTTCATTTGCGCATCGAGCAACAGGCCATCAGCGCCGGGCGTGCCGCCAAATTGCACGGGGGCGGTGATGAAGCGCTCCATCATGTAGCGTTCCGGCGGGCGCACATCAGCCTCGAACATCTCGACCCCGGCCTTGCGCAGCGCGGTTTCCAGGCGCATCAACTGACCGTGTTGCTGGCAATACAGGCCGAGCACCGGACGATGTTCGAAGTCCAGCAGCGCCAGGGGCCGCAGCTCTACGTTCTTTTCCCCGCGCAATACACTTTCGGCCTGCTCGCGCTGCTCGGCCGGGATAAAGGCTACCGACGGTTGATGAGGCAGGCGGATGCGCCGGGGACCGGCGTCGGTCGCCAGCCAGAACTCGACTTCCGTGCCGGCCGGAGTATCGCGCCAATGCCGGGTCAGGACGAAGCCCTGCTGTAAATCCACCACTGCAACCTCTAGATTTGATTCAAGGCGCAATTCTACGCGGGATCGCGGGGGATAGCGTGGGGCTTATGGCTGTGGGGTGACTTTAGATCCACCCCTCACCCCAGCCCTCTCCCCAAAGGGGAGAGGGAGAAAGGGAGCAGATCTCTGTCGCTTTCAAAACCTGAGTTCAACTCGATTTTTCAGGTCGATGTAACTCGTGAAAACAAACTCCGTCGGCTCCCTCTCCCCAAAGGGGAGAGGGAGAAAGGGAGCAGATCTCTATCGCTTTCAAAACCTGAGTTCAACTCGATTTTTCAGGTTGATGTAACTCGTGAAAGCAAACTCCGTCGGCTCCCTCTCCCCAAAGGGGAGAGGGAGAAAGAGAGCAGATCTCTGTCGCTTTCAAAGCCTGAGTTCAACTCGATTTTTCAGGTTGATGTAACTCGTGAAAACAAACTCCGTCGGCTCCCTCTCCCCTCTGGGGAGAGGGGAAAAGGGAGCAGATATCTGTCGCTTCAAAACCTGAGTTCAACTCGATTTTTCAGGTCGATGTAACTCGTGAAAACAACTCCGTCGGCTCCCTCTCCCCAAAGGGGAGAGAGAGAAAGGGAGCAGATCTCTGTCGCTTTCAAAACCTGAGTTCAACTCGATTTTTCAGGTCGATGTAACTCGTGAAAACGACTCCGTCGGCCCCCTCTCCCCACTGGGGGGAGGGCTGGGGTGAGGGGTGGCTCTTGAAGTTAAAAAATCTCAGCGAATGCCTGAAGAAAACTTCCCGCGCATCATCGCCATGTACTCCATCTCCGACGTTTCGCGCCGCGCCTTTACCAACGGCTCGATATCCTGGGTCGCGACGTAGCGCAAGCGGTCAGTCCCATCGCTCGCGGCATCGACGATGACCTGCGCCACGTCCTCGGAAGTCGCCAGACGCTCGCCACGCAAGCCCTCGAAAGCCTTCATCGCGCCACTGACAAAAGCGTCGTAATCCCCCGGCGTCGTCAGCTGCGCGGCTTCCGTTGCCGAGCGCGAACCAAACCCGGTGCTGACCACCCCGCCCGGCTCGACGATTTTCACGGTGATGTTCTGCGACGCCAGTTCATAGGACAGCGACTCGGAAAACCCTTCCAGCGCAAATTTGCTGGCGTTGTAAGCCGAAATCATCGGCAAGCCAAACACCCCGGCGCCGGAACTGACATTGATAATGACCCCGGACTGACGCTGGCGAAAATGCGGCAGAATCGCCCGAGTCACGTCCATCACGCCGAAGACATTGACGTCGAACTGCTCGCGGATCTTCTCCCGGGAAGTACCTTCGAACACGCCGAACAGACCAAACCCGGCGTTGTTGACCAGCACATCGATCTTGCCGAAACGCTCGATCCCTGCGGCTATCGCGGTGTCGATACTGGTCGGGTCCTGGACGTCGAGGCGGGTGACCAGCACGTTGTCGAGGGTTGCCAACGCAGCGCCGGCGGCAGGGTTGCGCATCGTGGCGATGACGTTCCAGCCCTGGGCGGCGAACCGTAGCGCGGCGGATTGGCCGAAGCCGGTGGAGGCGCCGGTGATCAAAACAGTCTGGGTCATGTGAAATTCCCGATCAAAAATGAAGATCCCCTTGTGGGAGCGGGCTTGCTCGCGAATGCGGTGGGTCAGTCGCCATAGGTATTGACTGACCCACCGCATTCGCGAGCAAGCCCGCTCCCACAGGGTTCAGTGGTGAGTCAGGACGAAGGTAAGCGCCAGCCATCCTTCAAACAATCGGGCTAATATGGGATGAACTGATGCAGGAAACAGCACAATGCAAAAGATGGGCTTGCTGGAACTCAATGCCGTGGTCGCCGTTTCAACCCACCGCAGTTTCCGTCGCGCGGCGGATGAACTGGGCATGTCGCCCTCGGCCATGAGCCATGCCATCGCCGCGCTGGAGCAACGCATGGGCGTGCGGCTGTTCAATCGCACCACCCGCAGCGTGTCGTTGTCGGAGGCTGGCGAGCAGTTTCTGGCTCGGGTACAGCCGGCGTTGCATGAGATTTCGGTGGCGATGGAAGCGGTGAACCAGTTTCGCGACACCCCCAGCGGCACCCTGCGGATCAACGCCACCGAAGCCGCGGTGCAGATGATCATGACCCCGGTGGTGGTGGAATTCCTCAAACGTTACCCGGACATGCGCCTGGACATCGTCACCGACACCGCGCTGGTGGACATCGTCGCCGACGGTTTCGATGCCGGTATCCGCCTGGCCGACAGCGTGCCGCTGGACATGATCGCCGTGCCTTGCAGTCCACCGCTGCAATTTGCGGTGGTCGGTTCGCCGGAGTATTTCGCCCGCCATGGTAAACCGCGCTCACCGGCCGACCTGGCCAAGCACAGCTGCATTCGCACGCGGTTTGCCAGCGGCGCGCTGTACCGTTGGGAATTCGAGAAGCGCGGGCATCAACAGATCATCGACGTCAACGGCCCGCTGACCCTCGACAGCCATCAACTGATCGTCGACGCCGCGCTGCAAGGCGTTGGTCTGGCCTGTACCAGCGAACATTCGATTGCCGGGCATCTGGCTGCCGGTCGGCTAATCCGGGTGCTGCAAGACTGGCTGCCGCCCTACCCCGGCCTGTGCCTGTATTACCCGGCCAATCGACACGTGCCCGCCGGTTTGCGCGCGTTTATTGACCTGGTTCGTGAGGTTTACGGAAGAAAAACCGCCGAATGACGTTTTTTGCGCGTTATCTGCCGCTTTCTGCCTTGCCCTGAACGCTTGCGTCTACGATTCTTCAAGAACAACGACAACACCAGAGAAGCCGCCATGAAAACCGTCGCCCAACTGCTCAAGTTAAAGGCCAACGAAAACCAGGAAGTCCATACCATCGCGCCCCATCAAATGGTGCTGGAAGCGCTGATGGTGATGGCCGCGAAAAACGTCGGTGCGCTGCCGGTGCTGGCAAATGGCGAAGTCGTGGGCATCATCAGCGAGCGTGATTACGCTCGCAAACTGGTGCTCAAGGGGCGTTCCTCGGTCGGCACGCCGGTCAGCGAAATCATGGTGTCGCCGGTGATCACCGTGGACACCCACCAAACCGTCGAAACTTGCATGGGCATCATGTCCGAAAAACGCCTGCGCCATTTGCCCGTGGTGGAAAACGGCCAGTTGATCGGCTTGCTGTCGATCGGCGACCTGGTCAAGGAAGCGATTGCCGAACAGGCGGAATTGATTCGGCAGCTGGAGCAGTACATTCGCGGGGAATAATCCCCCTACACACCACAATTCCCCTGTGGGAGTGGCGGTGCGACGATTCGACTTGCTCGCGAAAGCGGTGTGTCAGTCGCCACATGGATTGACTGACACACCGCATTCGCGAGCAAGCCCGCTCCCACCTTGGGTTTGTGGCGTTCTTCAGGTTGGCCAATGCCTGGCAAACACCGGCGCCAATGTCGGATGCCGGTCGATGCGCGTCAGCCACGCATAAAACCCGGGCCGGGCGTTGCGCAAATATTCGCGGCTGCCGGCCCAGCGCGACACCACCGCCGCCAGCACATCCAGCGCTCCCGGTGTTTCTTCGCCCAGGTACAGCTCACCGGAAAACTGATCGGCAAACACTTCCCAACTCCTGTGCAAGCGTTTGCGGGCGCCGGCCATGAGGTTTTTCCTGGACGCCTCATCCGCCTCGGCCAACCAGCGCTCGGGGTAGTCGATGACGCCGATGGCCGAATAACAATTGCAGACGATGTAGACCAGGCCGCGAATCGCTTGATCACGCTCGCCAGCGTCTTTGGGCAGCAGTTTCGACTTGGGAAACGTCAGTCCCAAGTGAATCAGGATCGCCGCGCTCTCGGTGAGAATGCTGCCATCGGGCAGTTCCAGCGTCGGAATCTGTTTGAGCGGGTTGAGCTTTTCCAGCGCGTGAGCCGCCTCGGTCGACGCAGCAACATCAATAAAACGATAAGGAATCTCACAGAGCTCAAGGGCCGCTTCGATCGCCGCCGCGCCGGAATTCTGGTGTCCGTAAAGCTGATACATGTCGCGCCCTCCCGGCGAACAAACAGTCAGTCGGTAGACGGCTGGCCACGGGAGCATGTTCCCTGCCATTTGGCCGATTGATGCAGGTAAGATGCGCCATCCCGGGGCGCACTGCTGGCGCCCCACTGCACACATCAAGGAATGAACATGCGCCAACCGGATGGCAAACCTGCCGCAATGCCACGCGTCTATTGGTTTTTACTGGCCTGCCTGGCCCTGAGCGGCTGCTCGCCGAGCGAACGGTCGTCATCGGCCAGTCTAGCCGGTGAACAAGGACGTGGCGGTGCCATGCTCGCTTATGAGCATGATGTTCAGTTGATGCTGCCACAAGCGCAAATCGTGCCGCGCCTGCAGGCCACCCGCGAGGCCTGCGAAACCGCGCGTTTCGGCGCCTGCAATGTGTTGCGCATCGAACAAGGCGCCGGCCGGGCCGAAATCACCTTGCGCATCGCTCCCGCCGGTGTTGAACCGTTGGTCGCCATGGCCGCCGAGGGCGGTGAGATGGGTCAGCGCATCACCACCGCCGAAGACCTCGCCGATGCCGTGGACGACACCCGCCGCCGTCAGGAACGCCTCAAGGCCCAGCAGCAGCGGCTGGACGAACTGGCGAGCCGCCGTGATATCAGCGTCACCGACCTGATCGCCCTGAGTAAAGAACAGGCCGCCATCGAGAACGAACTGCAAGCCCTGGCCCAAGTCGCCGCCGGCCATCAGCGCCGACTCGATACCAATCGGATCACGCTGTCGTTCCAGCCGACCGGCGCCAGTAGCCGCTCGTCGCACCTGAGCCAGGCGTTCAGCAACCTGCTGGACAACCTGGCCGATGGCGCCGTCGATGCCCTGGAGAAAGGCAGTTACGCGCTGCCGTTCCTGATCCTGGCCTTCCCGCTGTTGATGTTGTGGGTCTGGTTGTGGCGCAAGTTTGTGCGTCGTCGCGTGTGATCGTCTACCCCCAGAAAAAACACAAACCCTGTGGCGGGGGCGCTTTTTGTGGCGAGGGGCTTGCCCTTGTCCGGCTGCGCAGCAGTCGTAACCATCGCACGCGGTGTACCTGAAACACGGCGATTGCAGATTTTGGGGGACGCTTTGCGATCCAGCGAGGGCAAGCCCCCCTCGCCACAAAAGCCCGTTCGCCACGAGGTCGGTGCAGACCCTCGTAGAAAAATTCTCCGCTTTGTATCCACTTTGGCACGCCTTTTCCATGCACCCGCAACTTGCGAAACTCTAACCTCGCAAAACAGCGCTTACGGTGCCCACCCCGCACCAAGAGCAATCATTGAACGCTATCCGCGTTCTTGTAAGGTGCGACACCGAATCAAAAGTTCGTGTGTCCAGGCTGGCAATAAGGAAATCACAGCGTGAATCTTCGACCGTTATCAAGGCCTGTTCTGGCCAACGACTCTCCCCTTGTGACCTACATCCCCGCTGACACCCTGCTCGAATACTTTATTACCTGAACCAGGTGACTGCGCGCCTTGTTTGGCAATAAAGCTTGCCGACAGCGCGTACTATTTATTTTTTAAATACAACAGCCGATACAGTTTCCTGATCGAGAATTTTCTGTCACGACAACTAGGCATCCCCCTACAACAACTAAGCGTCACCCTTTTACGTACAGTCTTTGTACTCGATAGTGAGTTTTGTATAGCGCACCAAAAGTGTTCCAGGCGACTTAATCACGCTTGTCGTCGTCTGCTGGTTTTATTTGCATTACAACAAGGAAAAGCTCCTTTGACCCAATAAACACTGACTCGCACCAAATCAACCCGTCGCGCACCAATGCGTGCACCGGCGTACTGGCCAACAGCCGCTCTATTTCGCTGATTAGCGCGATATAGCGACCGGCAGGACTCGCCCCTGAAAAAGCACGGCATTCAGGGGTGAATGGCCGGTCTTTGCCGGTAATAAGCGTGGCCCCTCTGCAAACTTATATAAATGCGACACGGGTAACGTTGTTGAATTAATCGGCCCACCCGCCAGCACTATCTGGCACAACGGTTGCTATGTACCCAACATGAGTCACCGTCGTACATCGGCCTGTCTCACCCACACTGGATAATCAGGGAATCGTTAATGAACACACGATGTCGGTAGCACCACACCAGAACCTTGCATGAGCCACTTCAATAGATAGTTTAACTATCGGCTTCTGCACACCCTTGAAAAAGTTGAAACACACCACTCGAACATTGCACCCATGTTCGGACGGCACCTTATTGCCCTTCATCTAGCCGAGGGAGCTTTAATGAACGACGCGGTAAAGCACAGAGCCCTGCCGGGACCGTTACGGGATGATCCGACCCTGCCGGTAGCGGGCAGTCATCCCTATAAAAGCAACACGTCGAAACCCGCTGGGTTGAGCAAGCAACAGGTGCTGTTGCTGGTAGCGGTGTCGGCATTGATACACGGCGGCGCCTGGTGGTTTTTCCAGCACGCCAAGGCCGAACCGCTGCCGACACCACCCGAAATCCCGGAAATGACCGTCGAGCTGACCAGCCCGACGCCTCCCGCGCCACCGACTCCAGAACCACCGCCACCCCCGCCGCCTCCACCGGAACCCGAGCAGCCCGTAGAGGACGAGGACGCGGTCAAGCCGCCGCCCAAACCGGTGGAAAAACCCAAGCCGATAGAGAAGCCGAAACCGGTGGAAAAACCCAAGCCGGTGAAGAAGGTCGAGCCACCCAAAGCCCCGCCGGCCCCACCTCAACCGGCAGCCCCCGCAGCGCCGTCAACGCCAAGCGCGCCACCGGCACCGGCAGCCGCGCCTGGCCCGGTGAAAGAGTCAGCGGCGGTTTCCGGACTGGCCAGCCTCGGTAACCCGCCGCCGGAATACCCGTCTCTGGCCTTGCGCCGTAGCTGGGAAGGCACCGTGACTCTGCGTATTCAAGTGTTGGCCAGCGGTCGTGCCGGTGAGGTGACAGTGACCAAATCCAGCGGCAAACCACAACTGGATGAGGCAGCGGTCGCGGCGGTGAAAGCCTGGAAGTTCATTCCGGCCAAACGCGGCGACACCCCCATCGACGGATTCGCCACCCAAACCATCGACTTCAAGTTGCCGCAATAACTGAACTCAAAACCGATTAATGCAAGCGAGGTGTAGCCATGAACGATTCACTCTCTTCGATGATTGTCCCGGGCGTGCTCTGGGGCCTGGTGCTGTTTTCCGTGGTCAGTTGGGCGATTTTGCTGGTCAAGTCCGCCCAGTACCTGCGCCAGAAATCCCAGAACAAACAGTTCAGCAAAGCCTTCTGGGGCGCGCCGGATCTGCTTACCGCCGCCGAGCACGCCAGTCAATATCCGGGCTCACTGGCGCGGATCGCCAGCAGCGGTTTCGAAGCCTTGCTGGTGGATGAATCGCCTCGCACCACCCAGCAACTGGCCCACACCATCAACCGCTCGGATCGACTGGAACGCAACCTGCGTCAGCAAATCCAGAAGGAGCGTCGCTCCCTGGAAAACGGTCAGGCGATCCTCGCCAGCATCGGCAGCACCGCGCCGTTCATTGGCCTGTTCGGCACCGTATGGGGAATCATGGAAGCCCTGCAAAGCATCGGCGCCAGCGGCTCGGCCAGCCTGGAAACTGTGGCCGGCCCCATCGGCCACGCCTTGATCGCCACCGGTGTCGGCATCGCGGTTGCGGTGCCGGCGGTGCTGATTTACAACTTCTTCCTGCGTCGTTTGAAACTCGCTTCGGCGGACATGGATGACTTCGCCCACGACTTCGACGCGCTCGCCCAGCGCAGCGCGTTTTCCATCACCCGCCAGGCCATCGCCAAAACCACAGCCGCCGTGCGGGAGGCCAGCTGATGTCCTTTTCCACTCAAGACAGCGATGAAGTACTCAGCGAAATGAACGTCACGCCGCTGGTGGACGTGATGCTCGTGCTGCTGGTGGTGTTCATTGTCACGGCGCCGCTGATGACCAATGCCATCAAGGTCAATTTGCCGAAAACCGATGCCGTGGCCCCCGCCGAAAAGAAAGACCCGGTGGTGGTCAGCGTCGATCAGGACGGCAAGTTCTACCTGGCCAAGACCGAGCTGGCGCCCGAGTCCCTGGAAGCCAGCCTCAAGGAGGTCAAGGCCAGGGACAGCGAGGTGCGAGTTCAGCTGCAAGCGGATTCCGCCGTCAATTACGGCCAGGTGGCCAAGGCCATGGCCTCGATCGAGCGTTCGGGCATTACCAAGATATCGGTGATGACTACCCGCTGAGTTCGGTGCCGGTCGTGTAGCGAGGGCTCGCCCGGCATCGTTCGTTGAAATCCCGTCGTAACCAGCCGACCGAAAAACGCACCGCGTCTTCGGAGGGGATCGGCTTGCTTGAAGAAAGTGGTTTTCCGGGCGCGGTACCACCGATGCCGGAGCAATGAGGGCTCACAAGGCCATTTCGATAAACGTCTAATAAAGTCGGAAGTAACCATGCTGATGAACACTTCACGTTTCACGCTCAAGCCGTTGGTGGCAACGATTCAACGTCACCGTTTTGTTCCGTTGTACCTGGTGGCCATGGGGATGGGCGCCGGGTCGTTGCAAGCCGCTGAGGCCGGCACCGAGGACGACAGCAGTAAAGTCGTCCCGGCCGCGGTGGCACCGGCCACCACGCAACTGCAACGGGTGGAAGTGACGGGCTCGGCGATTCGCCGGGTCGATGCGGAGACGGCAGTGCCGATTACCGTGCTGCGCGCCGATGACTTGCGCAAACAAGGCGTGAGCACCACCGCCGAGTTGCTGCAACGGGTCACGGGCAGCCAGTCGGTGATCAACAGCTCCAGCTCCGTGGGGTCCGGCAGTGGCGGCGCGTCCTATGCCGACATGCGTGGCATCGGCGCGAACAAGACGCTGATCCTGCTCAACGGCCGACGCCTGGCGAACAACGCCCTCTCCGGCACCAACACCTCCAATGGCGCCGGGGTCGATCTGAACCTGATCCCCTTCGCGGCCATCGACCGCGTGGAGGTCCTGCGCGACGGCGCCTCGGCCCTATACGGCACGGACGCCATCGGCGGCGTGATCAACTTCATCACCAAAAAGACCATGACCGATGGCCAGTTGACCCTCGGCGGCGAAACCCCGACCCACAGTGGCGGCGGCAACAGCAAAGACATGAGCGCCAGCTGGGGCTTTGGCGATCTGGACAATGACCGCTTTAACGTGCTCGGGGTGTTCAACTACAACAAGCAAGAAAACCTGCAAGCCAAGGACCGCAGTTTCGCCACCTCCTACCGACCGGAACGCGGCCTCGATCAAACCTCCGGCACCGCGTTCCCCGGCAACTACAGCCAGGGTGACAACGCCACCAACCCGCTGGCCAGCAGCAACTGCAACGGTCCCAATCTGGTCTCGCGCCAAGGGGTGTGCCGCTTTGCGACGTCCTCCTACATCGACTTGATTCCGCAAACCGAGAAGACCTCGTTCTTCGGCAAGGCCACCGGCAAACTGGCGGACGATCACAACGTCAACCTCGAGTATTTCTGGGCTCGCAACAACAACGCCACCGCCGTCGCGCCGGCGCCACTGACCGGCCAGACGCTCGACTCATCGTCGCCCTACTACCCGGGCAACGGCATCACTCCCGGGCCAACCGATTTCACCCTCGACCCAACGCAACCGATCGGCGTGAACTGGCGCGAAACAGCGGCCGGCGCGCGGGAATCCAAGGACCAGAACACCGCCCAGCGCTTCATCCTGAGCTTCGATGGATTGGTCGGTGGCTGGGATTACAACGCGGGCGCCTCGTACAACCAGAACAAGGTTATCTCCAGCGTCACCAGCGGCTACGTCAGTGACTCGGCGATGACCGCCGGCCTGGCCAGCGGCCTGCTCAACCCGTTTGGCCCGCAAAGCAGCGCCGGGCAGGAATTCATCAACCAAGCGATGTACCACGGTCCCTACACCTCGGCTGTTGGTCGGGTGATCGGTTTCGATGGTCGGGTCAGCCGCGAAATCGGTGACTGGTTCGGCGCCGGCCCCTCCGGCCTGGCGCTGGGTGGTGAGTACCGCAAGGAGAAGTTCCACCAGGACTACGAATCGTTCGTCGACGATATTTCCAGCCTCGGCGCCGACTCGGCCGCCAGCGTTTCCGGTGATCGCAGCGTGAAAGCGGCGTATGCCGAAATCAACGTGCCGGTGCTCGACAGCCTCGAACTGTCCGCCGCCGTGCGCCACGACAAATACAGCGACTTCGGCAGCACCACCAACCCGAAATACTCGTTCCGCTATCAGCCACTCAAGGAGCTGGTGGTCCGTGGCGCCTACAGCGAAGGGTTCCGCGCACCGTCCCTGTATGAGCTGTACGCCCCGCAAAGCCTCTCCTTCACCCAAGCCAACTACAACGATCCGGTGTTGTGCACCGGCGGCGTACTGCAAGCGGGCGGCAACGCCGGTCGCGACTGCGGCCAGCAGTTCCTCGCCAAGGGCGGCGGCAATCAGGACCTGGCGCCAGAGAAGGCGCGCAACGTGACTCTGGGCTTTGTCTATCAACCGGTCCGCGACCTGTCGGTGGGCCTGGATTTCTGGTGGATTCACATTTCCAACCAGATCCAGCCATTCCCTGAGTCCACCGTGTTTGACCAGGCCGACACCTACACCGACCGCTTCGTGCGCAATGCCGATGGTTCGCTGAACTACATCGTCACTGGCAACGCCAACCTGGGCATCGTCAAAACCAGCGGTATCGACGTGTCCCTCGACTATCGCTTCCCGAACACGCCTTACGGTCAATTCGGACTGGGGCTGCAAGGCACTTACGTTGATCGCTACGACTTCCAGAGCACCATCAAAGGCCCGTACACCGACAAGGTCGGCGACTTCGAAGCCGATGGCGTGATTGCGCGCTGGAAGCATGCCTTGAGCGGTACTTGGACCCTGGGCGCGGCCCGGGCCTCGTTGGTCAACCGTTTCACCACGGGTTACAACGACTACGACCGCACGACCTACGACCGTGTTGCCTCGTACTCGCTGTGGGACCTGTCGGCCGGCTACACCTTCGACAAAGTCCTGGACCTCGACGCCGGGGTGAAGAACGTCTTCGACCGCGATCCGCCGTTCTCCAACCAGGCCTACACCTTCCAGAGTGGCTATGACCCACGCTACGCCGACCCGATGGGCCGCACGTTGTTCGCGCGCATGACGTACCACTTCTGAGTCACGGTCGGGGGGAAGCGCAATGCTCCGACCTTCCCCACGATGCCGATCTGCCAAGGCGTGCAACCTGTGGGAGCGGGCTTGCTCGCGAAGAGGGAGTGTCAGTCGCATTGATGTGGCCTGACACTGCGCATTCGCGAGCAAGCCCGCTCCCACAGGGTTCGCGCTCGACTGACCGGCATTGTGACTTCCCCGACCTCATTGCGAAATTCGCACCCCACGGTGGACCGCCTGCCGCCGTGGGCTTTTCGGAATTAGAGGAAAAACTTCATGACATTCACGCGCAACATGGCGGGTCTGCTGCTCGGTGTTGCACTGCTCTGCAACGCGGCGTCCGCGCTGGCCGCCGGCAGCTATGCAATGACGGTGTATGGCGAGGCGCCGAAGTACCCGGCCAATTTCCAGCATTTCGACTTCGTCGACCCCAAAGCGCCCAAGGGCGGATCGCTCAGCCGCGCGTCCATGGAGATCGGCCAGTACAACTACATCACGCCGTATGCCGACCAAGGCATCTCGGTGGTGCAGGTCAACGATTGGGTGTACGCGCCCCTGGCCTTTCGCTCACTGGACGAGCCTTACACGGTCTACGGCCTGATCGCCCAGCACATGGAACGCGACCCTGACGGCTTGTGGGTGCGCTTTACCCTGAATCCCAAAGCCCGCTTCGCCGACAACACGCCCATCACCGCCGAAGACGTGCGCTACACCTTCGAGCTGTTGATGACCAAGGGCAGTCTGAGTTATCGCCAGCAATACGCCGACGTCCAGGACGTGGTAATCGAAGGCCCGGACACGGTTCGCTTCAACTTCAAGAACAACCTCAACCGCACCCTCGCGCTGGACCTGGCGACGATGCGCGTCGTGCCCGAGCACTGGTGGAAAACCCGCGACTTCGCCAATGGCGGCGGTTTTGAGCCACCGCTGGGCAGCGGCCCGTACCGCGTCAGCAAGGTCGACGCCGGGCGCAGCATCAGTTTTGCCCGCGACCCGAACTGGTGGGGCAAGGACCTGCCGGTCAGCCGCGGGATGTACAACTTCGACAGCCTGACGGTGAATTTCTACGGTGACACCGACGTCGCCCGGCAACTGTTGCAGGCCGGCGCATTCGATTACAACCGCGAGTTTTCCTCGTCCGGCTACGTGGTCGGCTACGACAGCCCGGCCCTGCACGACGGCCGCTTACAGCAGTCAATCCTCGCCCCGGCCAAACCCACCGCCGCCCAGGGCTTTGTGTTCAACCTGCAAAATCCGCTTTTCCAGGACCGCCGTGTGCGTCAAGCCCTGACCCTGCTGTGGGATTTCGAATGGACCAACAAGCAGATGATGCGCGGCTTCTACGTGCGTCAGAACAGCTACTGGCCGAAGAGCGAAATGGCCGCCACTGAACTGCCAGACGCTCGTGAACGGGAGATTCTTGAACCGTTGCGCGGTCAGGTCCCGGATGAAGTGTTCACCCAGGTGTACCAGGCGCCAAAAACCGATGGCAGCGGCTACATCCGCGACAAGCAATTGCAGGCCCTTCAGTTGTTGGCCGAGGCCGGCTGGACGCCGAAAAACAATCATTTGGTGAACGCTGCCGGTGAGCCGATGGCGTTCACCTTCCTCGACGGCCAGGGCGGTTTCGACCGCATGTTGCTGCCGTTCAAGCGAACCCTGGCGCAGATCGGCATCACCCTCAATCTGCGGCGGATCGATTCGGCGCAGTACGTCAACCGTCTCAACGCCCGGGACTACGACATGATCGTCACCAGTTTTCCACGCAGCGGCGACCCCATCGTCTCCCCCGGTCGCGAGCTCTACAGCCTCTATGCCTCGCAAAGCGCCACACAGGTCGGCAGCTCGAATTCGATGGTGCTGGCCAACCCGGCGGTGGATCGCCTGATCGATGGTTTGGTCCAGTCCAACTCTCGCGACGACATGGTGCATTACGCCCGCGCCCTCGACCGGGTGCTGCAATGGGGTTACTACATGATTCCCAACTACTACGCCAAAGGCACGCCGACGGTGTATCAGAACCGCTTCGGCATGCCAGCGACCCAACCGGCCTACGACGAAGGCCTGAATACGTGGTGGGAAGTCGCCGCCAGACCGTTGGATAACCAACAGATGAGCGCCCAGCGCAAACTCGCGGGGGTGCAGTGACATGTGGCGTTATATGAGTCGCCGTTTGCTGCTGATCGTCCCGACGTTGCTGTGCATTCTGGTGGTCAATTTTTTGATCGTGCAGGCCGCCCCGGGTGGTCCGGTGGAACAGGCCATCGCCCGCCTGCAAGGCTTTGGCGGGAACGTCATGGGCGGCAGCGGCGGCGAGGTCTCCGCCGTCGGCGGTGCCGGGCGCAGCAGCCGCGGCCTCGACCCGGCGCTGATCGAGGAGATCAAGCACCACTACGGTTTCGACAAACCGATGCACGAACGCCTGTGGCTGATGCTCAAGAACTACGCGCAACTGGATCTGGGCAACAGCTTCTTTCGCGGGGCCAAGGTCATCGACCTAATCCTGCAAAAACTGCCGACGTCGATCTCCCTCGGGCTGTGGGCCACCTTGATCACGTACCTGATCTCGATTCCGCTGGGGGTGCGCAAGGCGATCCACAACGGCAGTGCATTCGACGTCTGGACCAGCACCGCGATCATCGTCGGCTACGCGATGCCGGCGTTCCTGTTTGCGATTCTGCTGATCGTGGTGTTTGCCGGCGGCAGCTACGTCAACTGGTTCCCGGTGCAAGGGCTGGTCTCGGACAATTTCGACAGCCTCAGCCCTCTGGGCAAGGTCGGCGATTACCTCTGGCACCTGGTGTTGCCCGTGACGGCGCTGGTGATTGGCGGCTTCGCGACGCTGACGATCCTGACTAAAAACAGCTTCCTCAACGAGATCAGTCGCCAGTACGTGATCACCGCCCGGGCCAAGGGTCTGACCGAACGACGCGTGCTCTACGGCCATGTGTTTCGCAACGCAATGCTGCTCGTGGTGGCCGGCATTCCCCAGGCCTTGATCGAGGTCTTTTTCGCCGGATCCCTGTTGATTGAAACCATCTTCAACCTCGATGGCCTCGGACGCATGAGCTACGAAGCGGCGGTGTCCCGGGACTACCCGGTGGTGTTCGGCGCGCTGTTTCTGTTCACGTTGTTCGGGCTGCTGATCAAGCTGATCGGCGACCTCTGCTACACCCTGCTCGACCCGCGCATCGACTTCTCGGCGAGGACTGCCTGATGTTCACACTGTCGCCATTGGGTAAACGGCGCATCGCGCACTTCAAGGCCAACCGGCGCGGGCGCTGGTCATTGTGGCTGTTCATTGGCCTGTGCCTGCTGTGCCTGGGCGGCGAGTTGATCGCCAACGACAAGCCGCTGATCGTGCATTACCACGGCGCCTGGTATTTCCCGATTATCAGGGACTACGACGAAATCACTTTCGGCGGCGAACTGCCGTTCCAGCCGGACTACGCCAGCGCCTACGTGCACAACCTGATCGAAGGTCAGGGTGGGTGGATGCTGTTTCCGCCGATTCCGTTCAGCTATGACACGGTCAACTATGACCTGACCGAGCCGGCGCCGAGTCCGCCGTCAGCGAGCAATTGGCTGGGCACCGATGACCAGGCCCGGGACGTGTTGGCGCGGGTGATTTTCGGCACGCGGATTTCAATTCTGTTTGCCTTGCTGCTGACCGCGATCAGCGCGGTGATCGGCATCGGCGCCGGGGCGTTGCAGGGCTACTACGGCGGCTGGGTGGATTTGCTCGGTCAACGACTTCTGGAGATCTGGTCGGGGCTGCCGGTGTTGTATTTGCTGATCATTTTGTCGGGCTTCGTCTCGCCGAGTTTCTGGTGGTTGCTGGGGATCATGGCGCTGTTCTCATGGCTGGCGCTGGTGGACGTGGTGCGCGCCGAGTTCCTGCGGGGCCGCAGCCTGGAGTACGTGAAAGCCGCACGCGCACTGGGCCTGACCGACAGCGAATTGATGCGCCGGCACATCCTGCCCAACGCCATGACCTCGACCCTGACCTACCTGCCCTTTATTTTGACCGGCGCCATCGCCACCCTCACGGCACTGGATTTTCTTGGTTTCGGCATGCCCGCCGGCACGGCGTCGTTGGGTGAATTGATCGGCCAGGCCAAGCGCAATCTGCAAGCTCCGTGGCTGGGGCTCACGGCGTTTTTCGCCCTGGCGCTGATTCTTTCGTTGTTGGTGTTTATCGGTGAGGCCTGCCGCGATGCGTTTGATCCGAGGAATTGAAATGAACGACAACCTGATCAAAATCCGCAACCTGCGCGTCGCCTTCGACGGCCATGAAGTGGTGCATGGGCTGGACCTGGATATCCGTCGCGGCGAGTGCCTGGCGCTGGTGGGTGAATCGGGCTCGGGCAAGTCGGTGACGGCGCACTCGATTCTGCGGCTGCTGCCGGGTAAAACCATCACCACCTCGGGCAGCATTTGCTACAACGGCGTGGATTTGGTGCACGCCAGCGAAGCGCAATTGCGTGGTTTGCGCGGGAACCGGATCGCGATGATTTTCCAGGAGCCAATGACCTCGCTGAACCCGCTGCACACCGTGGAAAAACAAGTCAGCGAAGTGCTGGAAATCCATAAAGGCTTGAAGGGGCGCGCCGCCCGTGCGCGAACCCTGGAGCTGTTGGAATGGGTGGGCATTCGCGAACCGCACAAGCGCCTCAAGGCTTACCCGCACCAATTGTCCGGCGGCCAGCGGCAGCGAGTGATGATCGCCATGGCGCTGGCCAACGAACCGGAACTGTTGATCGCCGATGAGCCGACCACGGCACTGGATGTGACGGTGCAGCAGAAGATTCTCGAGTTGCTGATCGAATTGCAGCAGCGCCTGGGCATGTCGTTGTTGCTGATCAGTCATGACCTGAACCTGGTGCGACGGATTGCCCAGCGGGTGTGCGTGATGCGTGAGGGCGAGATTGTCGAGCAGGCATCCTGCGAAACACTGTTCCGCGCGCCACAGCATCCCTACAGCCGCTTGCTGATTGAAGCCGAGCCGGTCGGAGCGCCGGTGCCCAGCGAGTACAGCCATAACCTGCTGGAAGTGGACAACCTCAAGGTCTGGTTTCCCCTGCCCAAAGCGCTATTCAGCCGCACGCAGGATTACATCAAAGCCGTGGACGGGGTCAGTTTGAGCCTGCATCGCGGCAAGACCCTGGGCATTGTCGGTGAGTCGGGTTCGGGCAAGTCCACCCTCGGCCAGGCGATTTTGCGACTGGTGGAATCCGAGGGCGGTATCCGCTTCGGCAACAAGGAATTGAGCATTCTCAATCAGCGTTTGATGCGGCCATTGCGCCGGCAAATGCAGGTGGTGTTTCAGGACCCGTTCGGGAGCTTGAGCCCGCGCATGTCGGTCGAGCAGATCATCGCCGAAGGCTTGCTGACCCACGGCATCGGCACGCCGGCGGAGCGTGAGGCAGCGGTAATACGCGTACTGAAAGAAGTCGGCCTTGATCCGCAATGTCGTCATCGCTATCCCCATGAGTTTTCCGGTGGGCAGCGTCAGCGCATTTCCATCGCCCGGGCACTGGTGCTGGAACCGGCGTTGATCCTGCTGGACGAACCGACCTCGGCGCTGGATCGCACCGTGCAAAAGCAGGTGATGGAACTGCTGAGGGAATTGCAGATTCGTCACGGACTGACGTATTTGTTTATCAGCCATGACCTGGCAGTGGTGCATGCGCTGGCCCATGACTTGATCGTGATCAAGGACGGCAAAGTGGTGGAGCAAGGATCGTCGCGGGAGGTCTTTTCGGCGCCGCAGCATCCGTATACGCAAGAGCTGCTCGCCGCCTCGGGCTTGAAGCTGCCGGGTTCAGCGAGAGCGGGGGCAATGTCCATCACCTAACCCCTGTGGGAGCGAGCCTGCTCGCGAAGGGGCCAGAACATTCAACATCTTCGTTGACTGTTACACCGCTTTCGCTAGCAG
>NZ_JAAVVC010000022.1 GCF_018449725.1 Pseudomonas sp. dw_612
TGGCCCTACCGTTGAGGCGAACCGATGGACGTTTTCCAAACCATGCGTGTCTTCATCGCCGTCGCCCAAAGCGGCAGCTTCACGGCAGCCGCCGACCTGCTGGACACCACCACAACCAACGTCTCCAAAGCGGTTTCCAGCCTCGAAGCCAGGTTGCAAACACGCCTGATCAACCGCACCACTCGACGCCTGGCGCTGACCGAAGCCGGCCTGCGCTATTTGCAGCGCTGCGAGAAGATTCTGGATGAAGTCCGTGAGGCCGATGAAGAGGCTGGCACCGCGCAGGTCATGCCGGTGGGCCGGCTGAAGATTCATGCGATGGCCGCCATCGGCAATCATTACGTGATCGATGCCATCGCCCAATATCGCGAAACGCATCCCTCGGTCATGTTCGATTTGACCCTGACCAATCGGCTGCCGGATTTGCTGGAGGAGGGCTATGACATGTCGATTGTGCTGGCGCGGGATTTACCCGATTCAGGCTTTGTCGCGCAGCGCCTCGGCATCACCTACAGCATCCTGTGCGCGTCGCCCGCGTACCTGAAGAAACGCGGCAGTCCCGATTCGCCGGGTGCGCTGGCTGCACATGATTGCCTGCGGATTGTTAACACGGTGATGCCGGTTGAAAACTGGGCATTCGAGGGGCCGGAAGGCGCGGAGACGGTGACCGTTCCGTTGTCGCCGTTTCATGTCAACACGGCCGACGCCATGACGGTCGCCATATTGAGCGGGATGGGGATTGGTATTCAGCCGATTGCTTCGGCCGTCGAGGGCCTGAGAGCCGGCACGTTAATGCGCGTACTGCCCGAGTACCATCTGGAAGAGTTGAATTTGTTTGCGATCTACCCGTCACGCAAGTTCGTGGACGCGAAGATAAGAACCTGGGTGGAGTTTCTTAAGGATTACATTCCAGGCGTGTTGGCCGAACATGCAAAAGTTGTCAGTTCATCAAAGAAGCGATAGTGGCTGGCGCCGCAGGTATGGAGTGTCGACCCTCCATCGTCTGCACGGTCCTCAACCGTTTGAACAGCCAGTGCCCATGATTGAATACTCAAGGATGTGGCGTTGGCCCTGGGAGTCTTCGTAGGTCATTTGGGTCGGCACCGGACCACATTTGTCGGCGGTATCCGAGATCGAAATGATCTTCTGGATATCGAGTTTCATGCCGTAGCTGTAGCTCTCAACCGGGGTGTTGCCGGGCGCGTCGTCTGCAAAGGCAGGGGTGCCGATACCGAGCAGGGCAAAAAGAATCGCAGCACTTGAAAGTTTCATGATGTTCACCGTCTCGTCCAAGGGTTAGTTGTTTACCTCGGGGAGCTGTTTGCTCACCGGGTAGAGACGATGCTAGGTGTTTGACCTGCCCCCAAACAGCGGAGTACTGGACAAACACTGTTGCCGGATTGCGCATGAATAGAACGGTTATGCCGTTTCCAGCTGACTCAGCAACCACTCACAGAAACTTCGCGCGTTGCTTTCACTGTCGCGATGGGTCAACAGCGCCCAGTTCGGGCCGCGAATGGTTTGCTCCACCAAGGGTTGCAACGAGCCATTGGCGCGGGCCGAACAACTCAATAATTCGCTGACTAACGCGATACCCAGTCCCGCACATGCGGCATCGAGCAACAGGCCGGGATCGGAGAAATTCAGCCCCTGACCCTGCTGGCCGACATCGATACCAGCCTCCACCGCCCAGTGGCTCCAATCCATTTCCCGCTCGCCGTGCAGGGTGGTTCGTTCTGTGGATGGCAGCGCCAACACGCTCGGATGACACGCCGGATAGAGGCGGTCGGCGTGCAGCACTTTGAAGCTGCATTCGGCCTGGGAACTGATGTCATCGCGCACTGCGACGTCGATGGTCTGGGTGGTCATGTCCGGCACTTCATCGGTGCTGTAGATCCACAGATCCACTTCCGGATGCTCGCGGCGAAAATCCCCCAGGCGCGGCAGCAGCCAGTGACGGGCGAACGCCGGCGTGGTGTTGAGCACCAGTTGATTGGGTTTCTGATACTGCCCGAGGCGGCGAATGCCGACCGCCAATTGTTGCAGCAGCGCTTGGGTGGTGCTGAGCAAATCGTGACCGGCATCGGTCAGGCTGACGCTGCGGCCGCTGCGAAAAAACAACGGCTGCTCAAGGTACGCCTCAAGACTGCGAATCTGCTGGCTGATGGCCGATTGGGTCAGGTGCAGCTCGGCGGCAGCCTTGTGAAAACTGCCCAGTCGCGCGGCGGCTTCAAAGCCGCGAAGGGTGCTGAGCGGGGGCCAGTGCTTGAGCATATTGATAAGTTCCTCTAATCACTTTTCTGCAAAATCCATCGTTTGTTCGCCCGATTTTACAGCCGTAGCATGCATGTCAAGCCCATCGAGGCAGTTTTCATTGAACACAATGACTTAACTAAAAGGTGTTTGTCATGCAGCAAGATAAAAATCAAAACAGTGGCTGGATGATGCCGGCGGAGTGGGTCAAGCACGCCGCGACCTGGATGGTCTGGCCACACAACCAGGCACTCTGGGAGTCGGGTTGGTGCGTCACCTTGCCGTTGGTGCAAGAGGATTTCGCGCGCGTGGCCAACGCGATTGCCCGGTTCGAACCGGTGAAAATGGTGGTTGATCCATCGGCTATCGCCAGCGCCAAAGCGCTGTGCGGGTCCAACATCGAATTGATCCCGCTGGCGGTGAACGACAGTTGGTGCCGCGACTCCGGCCCGAGCTTCGTTTGCCATCCGCAACAAGGCCTGGCCGGGGTGAGTTGGCGCTTTAATGCCTGGGGCGGCAAGTCGGCCCACAACTTGGACGAAAGCCTGGCGCGCCGTGCGCTCAATCACTTGGGCGTGCCGTGCTTTGGCACGCCGTTGAGCAACGAAGGCGGGGCGATTCATGTCGATGGCGAAGGCACGCTGATCACCACCGAATCGGTGTTGCTCAACGCCAATCGCAACCCGTACATCAGCAAATCCGAGATGGAAGCTATCTTCAGCCGACTGCTCGGTGTGAAGAAAACCATCTGGCTGCCGGGCGATCCGGATTACGTGACCGGTGACATGACCGATGGCCACGTCGATGGCGTCTGTGCCTTCGCCCGTCCTGGCGTGTTGCTGGTGGACGCGACCCACGACCAGCAGTCGGTGTACGCCGAAGTGGCCCGGGAAAACCGTCGCGCCCTGGAACTGGCCACCGATGCCCAAGGCCGTCAGTTCGAGCTGATCGAGTTGTACGAAGCCACCGAAGCGGTGGACACCGATGCCGAAGTGTTCTGCGCGTCCTACACCAATTTCTACATCGCCAATGGCGCGATCATCATGCCGGCCTACGGCATCGACGCTGACCACGCGGCGGCCGAAGTCCTGGCTCAAGCGTTCCCGGGCCGCGAAGTGGTGCCGGTGCGCATCAATCACCTCGCCCATGGCGGCGGCGGGGTGCATTGCATCACCCAGCAACAGCCTGCCTGGCCGGTGGAGGGTTGAGGCCATGACTTTGTTGACGATTGCCACCACCCAGATGCCGTGCACCTGGGACTTGCAGCACAACCTCGACCAAGCTGAGCAGTTGGTGCGCGAAGCGGCCGCGAAAGGCGCCCAGGTGATCCTGTTGCAGGAGCTGTTTGCCACGCCGTATTTCTGCATCGAACAGAGCCACAAGCACTTGGCCCTGGCCGAAGAGTATCGAGACAGTCACGTGCTCAAACGCTTTGCCGCATTGGCCAAGGAGTTGGGCGTGGTGCTGCCGCTGAGCTGGTTCGAAAAGGCCGGCAATGCGTACTTCAATTCTCTGAGCGTGGCCGATGCCGACGGACGCTTGCTGGGGGTGTACCGCAAGACCCACATCCCCAACGCCATCGGTTATCAGGAGAAGGAATATTTCAGCCCCGGCGATACCGGTTTCCGGGTCTGGGACACCGCGTTCGGGCGCATCGGCGTAGGTATTTGCTGGGATCAGTGGTTCCCCGAAACCGCGCGCTGCCTGGCATTGATGGGCGCCGAAGTGTTGCTGTTTCCCACCGCCATTGGCTCTGAACCGGGTTGCGCGGCGCTGGACTCTCGCGATCACTGGCAGATGACCATGCGCGGGCATGCGGCGGCCAATCTGTTGCCGGTGGTGGCGTCCAATCGCGTCGGCCGGGAAGTGGCGACCACCGATCCGAGCTTGCAGATGAGCTTCTATGGCTCGTCGTTTATCTGCAATCACAAGGGCAAATTGCTCGCCGAGGCCGACCGCGACAGCACCGGTGTGCGGGTGCACAGCCTGGACCTGTCCACCATGCGCGAAGAGCGCCTGAGCTGGGGCATCTACCGCGACCGCCGCCCGGACATGTATGGCGCGCTGTTAAGCCAGGACGGCCGTCATCTCCATTCTCGCTGGGCCACTCAAGGGGTTTGAACATGCGCATTGCCAACCAACTGCTGCTCGCGGCCCTGACACTGGCGGGTGCCACGCCATCGCTGCACGCCGAAGAGAAAACCCTGCGGCTGTACAACTGGGCGGACTATTTTGCCGAAGATACGTTGAGCCAATTCACCGCCGAAACCGGGATCAAAGTGATCTACGACGTCATGGATGGCAGTGAAACCCTCGAAGCCAAGATGCTCGCTGGCGGCAGTGGTTATGACCTGATCTTCCCCGGTGACACGGTGTCCGAACGCTTGATGCGTGCCGGCAGCCTGTTGCCGCTGGATCAGTCCAGACTCACCGCCGTGGGCGACATCGAGCCCGGTCTGCAGAAGCTGCGCAGCCATTACGAATATTCGAGCAAAGCCACCGTGCCCTACACCTGGGGCACCATCGGCCTGACTTACAACGCCGAGCAAATCAAACAACGGTTGCCGGATGCACCGGTCAACAGTCTCGACATGCTGTTCAAACCGGAACTGGCGAGCAAATTCGCGGACTGCGGTATCTCTATGATCGACTCGCCCGATGAAGTGCTGGCGGTGGTGCTCAACTACCTCGGCCGCGAGCCACGCAGTGCCAAGCCCGAAGACCTGGCCGCGGCGAGTGAACTGCTGATGAAATTGCGGCCGTACATTCGCAAGTTCCAGTCGCAACCGGTGACCGATCTGGTGAACGGCAACCTGTGCCTGTCCCTCGGTTACAGCGGTGACATGACCCAGGCGCAACGTACCTCGGACAGCGCTGGCAAGACCACTTCGTTCCAGTACCGCATTCCGCGCGAAGGCACGACGGTGTGGATGGACACCATGGCGATTCCGGTCGACGCCAAACATCCGGAGTACGCCTATGCGTTTATCAACTTCGTCATGCGCCCGGAGAACATGGCCGCCATCAGCAATTTCACCGGTTACCCAACGTCCAATGCCAAGGCGCGCCCGAGCGTCGATGCCGCAATGCGCAACAACCCGGATATTTACCTCGACGAGGCCACTTACGCGCGGTTGATTCCCGGTAAGGACATTCCCCAGGCCGATATGCGGGCGCGGATGCGCACCTGGACCAAGTTTAAAACGGCGACCGCGAAATGACTTCAGAAAGAGATCAGCACATGTCGACGCGTCGTGAGTTCATCAAGCAGGTTTCGGTGGTGGCCAGTCTGGGCGCTGCCGTGTCCATGGGCCTGACGCCGTCGCTCCTGCAAGCGGCCACGCCGGGCGTTTGGCACATGCCGGATGAGGGCGATAAACACGAGCGGGCCTTCATCGCGTTTGGCGCCCAACAGGCGATCTGGGAGGATTTCACTGCCGACGTGCAAGCGGCCATCGGCCTGATAGCGCGCACCATCGCCGGTTATGAACCGGTGACCGTGTTCTGTCGCCAGCGCGAGCGGGAGCTGGCCGAGGAGCACTGCGGCACCACCAATATCACCTACGTCATCACCGAACTCGACGACATCTGGATGCGCGATATCGGCGCCAATTTTGTCGTCGATGGGCAAGGCGAACTGGGCGCCGTGGACTTCAACTTCAACGGCTGGGGCAACAAACAACAGCATCGCCAGGATGCGAAACTGGCGGCCCTGATTGCCCACGATGCGGAGGCCGATTATCTGCGCAGCGAATTGGTGGGCGAGGGCGGGGCGATCGAAGTGGACGGTCATGGCACGGGGATCATGACCGAAAGCAGCTGGATCAACCGCAATCGCAACCCCGATTGGAGCAAGGCTGAAGTCGAACAAGAACTGATGGCCCGACTGGGCTTGCGCAAAATCATCTGGCTGCCGGGGATCAAGGGCAGGGACATCACCGATGCCCACGTTGATTTCTACGCGCGTTTCATCAAGCCGGGCGTGGTGATCGCCAATCTCGACAATGACCCGCAGTCATACGATTACAAGGTCACCCGTGCGCATTTGCAGATTCTGAAAAACGCCACGGACGCCGACGGCCGCAAGTTACAGGTGCACACCGTGTCGCCACCGCTGAACCCGCGCAAGAGCAAGCTCAACCGCAACAACCCGGACTTTGCGGCGGGCTACATCAATTACTTTGTGATTAACGGCGCCATCATTGCGCCCGAGTTTGGTGACAAAGCGGCGGACACCAAGGCTTTTGAACTGTTGTCCGCGCTCTATCCGGACCGTGAAGTGGTGCAACTCAACATCGACGCCGTCTCTGCCGGAGGCGGCGGAATTCACTGCGTGACCAGTCATCAACCGTTCGTCCAGTGACAAGTGGCTGTTTTAAAACAAATTAATAAGGGGTGGGGGCTTCCCAGACGACGGGAAAGTTGATAAATTCCCGCCCGCTCTTGCAGGGGCGTCGCCAAGCGGTAAGGCAGCAGGTTTTGATCCTGCCATGCGTTGGTTCAAATCCAGCCGCCCCTGCCATATTCCTGATAGAAAAGGGGACAGATCGATTGATCTGTCCCCTTTTTTTGTCCGCCGGCGAGGCTCAGCGCTGAGCGTGGTGCGCCAGCCAGGTCTCGACCACGCGACGATCCAGCTCTTCCCAATCCGCCATCCCCAACACCCGTGTGGTGTTCAAGCCGCGCAAATAACCGCGCAACTGATGCGCCGTGGCGCGCACGCGTTCCGAATCGGCTGCGTTTTCACCCAACACGGTTTCGTAATCGACCAGGTATTCCGCCACTCGATCACGGAACTCGGGCAGGACGGCATCGCGGATCAGGTCAAAAGTGCGCACGGGGAAATCCTTTTAGTTGTAGTCGGGCTGTCACGCAGTCTGCACGTGGCGCAACTATTGGTTCAAGCAATAGTGACAATCAAGAATCACAAGTTCTGCTTTGCCGGGTAAACGTCGAAAATCGCCTCCATCGAAAACGTTGCTCAAGGAACATGTGCGATGAAGACACTGAGCCAACTGGCTGTCATGACGCTGCTGCTAGCCGGTTGCGCCTCAGCGCCTAATGACCCGACGCTGACCCTGCAGACGAAAAAAACGCCTGCCGAATACGCTGATTGCATCGTGCCCAAACTTCAAGGCAACGCACTGGCCCCGACGGTCTCGCAAACCCAGCGCAGCTACCGGATCGTGGTGCCGAGCAAAGTCACGGCGAACAACGTGCTGGAAGCCTATAAGACACCGAGCGGCGGCAAGGTGTTTGTGTATGAACGCCACTTGCTGGCATCGAACTTCATGCCTTCGAGTTTCGAGCGCGCCGCGCAGGAATGCCTGTAACCGATCAACGTTTTTAACGATGCTCCTTTGGTTGGCCGCAACCAACCAATTTTTTGCCCCGCACCCCATTGGGTCGCGGGGCTTTTTTTGCGTGCAGGTTTTTTGCACCGCAGCAGTGAGTCCGCCTAGTTGAAGGTCGATGAATCAATCAGCCCTTTGGTTTCACCGACGATCCTCGCGGCGTCCCGTGCCGGCGGCAGGCCAAAGATCCGCGCGTAGTCTCGGCTGAACTGGGTCGCGCTTTCATAGCCGACCTCGAACGCCGCGCTGGTCACGCTTTTGGCACTGGCCACCATCAGCGATCGGGCCTGCAGCAATCGAACCCGTTTTTGATACTGCAACGGGCTCAACGTGGTGACGGCTTTGAAGTGCCGGTGGAACGCGGACACGCTCATCGCCGCTTTCTGGGCGAGGGCTTCAACCCGGATCGGTTCGGCGAAGTCGCGGCGGATCCGTTGAATGGCCAGGCTGACCCGTGCCATGGCGGTATCCGGCGCCGCGATTTCACGCAGCATCCAGCCATGGGGACCTTGCAGAACACGGTAGAGGATCTCCCGCTCGTAGGCCGGCGCCAGGGCCGCGATGGATTCAGGGTGATCCATCAGCCGTAGCATGCGCAGCCAGGCATCCATCAATTCAGGCGTGACGGCGGCCACCGAAAAACCGGCGTCGTGTTCGTAACGCCTGGCGGGCATCGGCACATCGGCCAGCAATGTCGCCAGGACCGTCGGGTCAAGTGTCAGGCTGACCGCGAGATAAGGCTCGCCCGAGGCCGCCGGGTGCACGGTGCCCACCGCCGGCAACTCGATGGACATGACAAAGTAAGTCGCCGGGTCATAGCGCAGCGTGCGGTCGCCGACGGTCATGGATTTGCTGCCCTGCAGGATCAGGTTGATCATCGGATCGTAAACAGCGGCCAGCAGGTGTTCAGGGATGGCGCCCTGGACCATGGCGACGCGCGGGATGCCCGTCTCGGTGCGGCGGTTTTCGGCCCGGGAAGCCAGGGCGCGAAGTTCATTCAGTGGGTTTGTCATAGGGATCATCTGAACTCAAGGTGATGCGCCCCGGCAAGCAAAAAGCAGAAACAGGCAGGATTCGGGCAGGAACGGCTGCGCTCGTGGCGATGGCGATGATTACTGTGGTGACTCATCCCAGCGACATTGGAGCAACGAATGAGCGTAATCGTCATCACCGGAGGCAGCCGTGGCATCGGCGCCAGCACCGCCGAACTCTGTGCCGAGCGCGGCATGGGTGTCATCCTGACCTACAAGAGCCATGCTGATTCAGCCGCCGCTGTCGTGCGGCGCATCCAGGCAGCGGGCGGCAAGGCTGTGGCGCTTGAGCTGGACGTCGCCGATGTGAGCGGTTTTTCCCGTTTCCGAGAAGCGGTGCGACAGACCTTGCAGGCCACCTGGGGCGTGGCAACGCTCGGCGGTCTGGTGAATAACGCGGGCCATGGCTTGTTCAATCCCCTTGAATCGGTCACCGAGGCGCAGTTTGACGGCTTGCTGAACGTTCACCTCAAAGGCCCGTTTTTCCTGACCCAGGCCTTGCTGCCGCTGATGGAAGAGGGCGCCAGCATCGTCAACCTGACCAGCGCCACGACCCGCGTGGCCACGGCGGGTGTCGCGCCTTATGCGGCGTTCAAGGGCGGACTCGATGTGTTGACCCGCTACATGGCCAAGGAATTTGGCCCTCGGCGCATCCGGGCCAATGCCGTGTCGCCGGGGGCGATTCGCACTGAGCTGGGCGGCGGTTTGAATGATGAATTCGAAGCACTGCTCGCCTCACAAACCGCCCTTGGCCGGGTGGGCGAACCGCAGGATGTGGCGCGCGTTATTGCCATGCTGTTGTCCGAAGAAGGACGCTGGATCAATGCCCAGACTGTTGAAGTCTCGGGCGGTTACATCATCTGACTCGCGAGGGTGCCCCATGCTTGATCATATTTTTATCTCAGTCAGCGACATTGATCGTTCGATCCGTTTCTACACGGCGGCGCTGACCCCGCTTGGCATTACCGCGCGGCTCGATTACGACGGCAAGGACGGTCCGCCGGGTCATCCCGACCTCAAGGGCTTCGGCGCCAATGGACGGGTGTTCTTCTGGCTGCGCGAAGGCGTGGTAGAAGGGCGCGCCGTGCATGTCGGCTTCGTGGCGAACAGCCAGGCCGAGGTCCGCGCCGCCTACACGGCCGCCATGGAAAACGGTGCCGTCGACAATGGTGCGCCGGGTGCGCGCCTGCATTACGACCCGAACTACTACGCCGGCAATGTCCTTGACCCGGACGGCTACAGCCTCGAATTCGTCTACAAAAACTGGCAGCACGCGCAATGAAAACACTGATGATCTACGGCGCGACGGGCTACACCGGTCGCATGGCGGCCGAGCATGCCAAGGCACAAGGATTGGCGGTTGTAATCGCGGGGCGCAATGCCGACAGACTGGCCGCTCTGGGCGCGCAACTCGATGTTCCTTACCGAGTATTCACCGCCGATGCGCAGGCAGCGGAATCCCTGGACGGCATCGATGTGCTGCTGAATGTCGCCGGGCCTTTCGCGAAGACGGCAGAGGCCCTGATGCAGGCCTGTATCAAAACGGGCGCCGACTACCTGGACATCACGGCCGAGATCAACGTCTATCGACTGGCGGAACGACTGGGCGCGCAGGCCGCCGAGGCGGGTGTGATGTTGCTGCCCGGGGTGGGCTGGGACGTGGTGCCGACCGACTGCCTGGCGATGCACGTCGCGCGCCGCGTGCAAAACCCGCAGTCATTGCGGGTGGCGTTGCAGGTGGCGGGCTCCATGTCCCGGGGATCGGCCCTGAGTGTCGGCGAAATCATCGGCGCGGGCCTCCTGGCGCGGGTCGATGGAGTGCTGGTTGCCACGCCCGAGGCGCAACCCCGGCACTTCGATTTTGGTGACGGCCCGGCACTCTGCGCGCCGCTGTCGTTCGGCGACCTGGTCACCGGTTGGCACTCGACCGGGATCGCCAATATCGCGATGTTCGTGCACATCACCGGCGATGCGTTTCCCGAAGGCGATTTGTCGCAACTGCCCGACGGCCCAAACAGCGAGCAACGCGAGGCGAATCCCGCCCGGGCGGTGGCTGAAGTCACCGGCGCTGACGGCAGCGTTGCGCGCTCGGTGATCGAGACCGTCAACGGTTACAGCTACACGCCAACGGCCGCCGTGGAAGCGGCGCGCCGGGTATTGGGCGGTGACCGGCGAGCGGGTTTTGAAACCCCTGGCCGTGTATTCGGAATGGGTTTCGCCGAGACGATTGCCGGGACGACCATCACCGATTTTTAGGGCGCTACGGGCGTCTTGAACCTGGCCGCATCCCGCGCCGGTGGCATCCCGAACAGGCGAGCGTATTCACGGCTGAATTGCGATGCGCTTTCATAGCCGACCGTGAAAGCGATGGACGCGGCATCGCGCGGTTCGAACAGCAGCAGCCAGCGCGCCCTGAGCAGGCGCAGACGCTTTTGATACTGGATGGGCGTCATGCCTGTGATGGTTTTGAAATGCCGATAAAACGCCGCGACGCTCATATCGGTCATCGCCGCCAGCGGCTCTACGCGAAAGGGCTCGGTGTAGTGCTCGCGGATCCATAGGGTCGCGCGGCGGATCTGCGCCAGTCGGCCGTCCGGGCGAGCGATTTCGCGCAGCATCCCCCCGAGCGGTCCTTGCAGGATGCGAAACAGAATCTCGCGCTCGATCATCGGTGCCAGCACCGCGGCTTCGTTGGGGCGATCCATCAGCCGCAGCATGCGCAGCCACGCGTCAATCAGTTCAGCCGGTGCCGTCACTGCCGCAAAGCGATTCGACGTGGGTTGCACGGTGGTCTTGATCTCATCCGCGAGCAGTGTGGCGATGACGTTCGGGTCCAGCGTCAGGCTGAGTGCCAGATAGGGCCGGCCGGGTCCGCTCGGGTAAATCTCACCGGTGGCGGGTACGTCCACGGGGACGAGAAAGTAGGTGAGCGGTCGGTATTGCAGCAACTGATCGCCGATGGACAACGTCTTGGAGCCTTGCAGCACCAGGTGCAGCATCGGCTGATAAACCTGGTTCGCACACGCCTCGGCCCGCACCATCGCCACACGCGCCAGTCCGGTGTCTGTCCACTTGTTTTGCGCGCGCATCACGATGCTGCGCAGTTCGTCCATTGCTTCACTCATAGGACTGAACATGGAGCAGTGCCGAGCGCAACGCAAGCCAAGTGATAAGAATAGGCAAGCATACGAGAAGAACCGGCAACCGTTTGCGCGCGAGTTGCCCGAATACTGGGGGCCACTCATCCATCATCTTCAAAGGTTATTTCATGAAACTCGAAGGCAAAATTGCAGTGGTTACCGGCGCGTCCAAAGGCATCGGTGCGGGGATCGCCAGAGCGTTCGGCGCGGCGGGCGCCACGGTGGTTGTGAACTATGCGTCCAGCGCAGTCGACGCCGAAGCGGTGGTTGCGCAGATCCGGGAGCAGGGCGGTCAAGCGGTCGCCATTCAGGCGGATATGAGCAAAGCAGTCGACGTGATGCGGTTGTTCGATACCGTCAGGAACGATTACGGGACGCTGGATATCCTGGTGAATAATGCCGGTGTCGCGGTGTTTCAAATGATCGAAGACCTCACCGAGGAAGCGTTCCATCAGCAATTCAACGTCAATGTGCTCGGGTATCTTTTGGCCGTTCGAGAGGCCGTCAAACTGTTTGGCCCGTCGGCCAGCATCATCAACATTAGTTCGATCCTCAGCACCGATCCCTATCTGGCCTCCAGCGTCTATTCGGCGACCAAAGGCGCGGTCGATACGCTGACCTTTGCGTTGGCCCGGGAGCTTGGCCCCCGGGGGATCAGGGTCAACTCGATCTTGCCCGGCCACACCAACACGCCCGCCACCGACGGTAACTTCGCCGGTGAGTTTGGCGAAAAACTGATAGCCGGCACACCGCTGGGCCGTTTTGGCGAACCCGAAGACATTGCACCGCTGGCCGTGTTCCTGGCGTCCGGGGATTCGCACTGGGTGACCGGAGAATCCATCAGGGCTGCGGGTGGCGTGCGCGGGGTCGGTTACTGAAAGCAAAAAAAGCGGCCCTGAATACCAGAGCCGCTTGGGACGATCAGGCAATGCGATAGCGAGAAGCCGGCGTACCGGTTTGCGTCGCGGCGAAGAGTGCCGAGCTGGCGGTGGCGTACTGGTCCCACAGGTGCTGATCCTCAACCGAAGGCCAAGTGATCGCTTCGCCGTTGTCCAGGCCGGCCAGTGCGGCGTCGACGCAATTTTCGGCGCTCATCACGGTGTCTTTTCCGAGGGCCGACAACGGCACGCCGGAGACGCCTTCGGTCCAGATTTCGGTGGCGGTCGAGGCCGGAAGCACGACCTGGAGTTTCACCTTCGAATCGGCTTTGGCCAGTTCGTCCTGAATGCCCCGGCTGAAGGCCAGCACATAGGCTTTGCTGCCGCTGTACACCGAACTGATTGCCCAGGACTGGACGGCCAACACGGACGCAACGTTGATGATGGTGCCTGCGTTGCGCGATACGAAGGCCGGCAACGCGGCCTGGGTCAGACGGGTCAGCGCGATGATGTTCAGCGACACCTGGGTCATGGAGTCATCGATGGACGAATCTGCCAACGGGCGCAACTTTGCGAGGCCGGCATTGTTGACCAGCAGTTGCACGCTGGCATCGCTGCTCAAGACCTCTTCCACTTTGGCGACATCCGCCTCTTTCTCAAGATCCGCGACCAGGCTCTGGACGCTGACGCCATACGTGCGGGTCAGTTTTTCGGCCAACGCTGCCAGGCGATCGCCCCGGCGCGCCACCAACACCAGGTCATAACCCCGTGCGGCCAAGCGGTCGGCGTACACGGCGCCGAGGCCTGAGGAAGCACCCGTTACAACGGCGGTTTTTTTCGATGCAGTCATGATCTTGCCTCTTTAGGTTTAGTGCTCAAGCTAATAGTTGAGGCCGCAAGTGTAAGATCGAATGACGGGGACTTGTCAATAGTGTTGTGCTCAACCATCATCTCGCCATGAACAAAATTTCTGGCAATTCCACAGCAACAGACGACGCACCTCAGGACCACATCGAAGCGAAAAACGCCTTCGAGGTCCTGGTGTGTACCAATACCGCCCTCAGGCTGGCGGCGCGCCGCTTGGGAAATCTGTTCGACGAAGCCCTGGCGCCCGTAGGGTTGAAGGCGACGCAGGTTTCTCTCTTGATGGAAACAACACGGATGGCGGTCGCCAACGGGGGAAGGGCGCCGACCTTGCAGGACTTGGCGGCAAAACTGGCGATCCAGATTTCGGCCCTGACCCACGCCCTTAAACCTCTCCTGCGCGACGGTCTGGTCGAGCTCCAGGCCGACGAACAGGACCGGCGGACCAAGCGCGCCGTCCTGACCCCGGCAGGCACCGCGCTTCTACAGGAGGCGCTCGTGTGCTGGAGCACGGCTAATCAGCGTGTCGAAGAAGTCTTGGGGGCCGAAGCGGCAGCGTCACTGCGGGCCGTTGCCGATTACGTGGCCTCGGATGAGTTTCTTTCTGCCTACATGGGGAACTGAAGGGCGACCAACTGAACCTGTGGCGAGGGAGCAATGCATGCAACTGTCCTTGTACCAGCCAATTCCTACCCGCTGTCCCACTTCGAGACCGCGTACCTGCGTGCCCACTCGCACGATTTTGCCGACCACTTCGTGACCGGGAATAAACGGGAATTGGCTGATGCCCCAATCGTTATCGATCAGCGATTGGTCGGAGTGGCAGACACCGCAATACTCCACGGCCACTTCCACTTCCTCGTCCCCCAGCGGGCCAGGGTCGTAGCTGAACCGCTCAAGTGGCGCGCCGGCCGCCGTAGCCGCCCAGCCCGTAAATTGGGTGAGTTCGGACGGGCCGCTCATGGGATACCTCCTGATCGGGATATGAGGTTTTTCGGCGAAGCCAGAAAAGTGTAGTCGCTGCTGTCCAGGGCTAGCCGCTTTGTTGCACGAACCGATCAATCAACCACTTCGCAGCGGGGCCCGGGGGTTGATCACTGCGATAAATGGCGTCGAAGGCATACAGGCCGCTGGTGTATTCCGACAGGTTCAGGTGCACGAGCCGGCCGGCCTCCAAGTCCTCCCGGACCATGCTGATCGGCATGTTCCCCCAGCCAATGCCTTCGCGCAGCAACATGTGTTTTGCCCCCAGATCGGCCAGGCGCCACGTTCGGGTACTGAGGACGGCGAAATCCCTGTCCTTGGTCAACTGCGAACGATCGGACAGCACCAGTTGGATGGATTCACGTCCGGCGCCGGGCACATTCCGGTCCGTTGAAGCCAGCGGGTGATGGGGGGCTGCCACTGGAATCAACTCGACGCTACCCACCCCGATTCTTTCAATGCCATCAATCCCTTCATTCATCGGGCCGCTGATGCCGACCGCCGCGCCACCGTTCAACACCAGTTGGGTGACGGCGCCGAGCGCCTCCATATGCAGGTGGAGGGCCACCGTCGGAAACGCTTCTCGAAATGACTTGAGCGCATCGACCACGCGTTCGGCGGGGAGCATGACATCGAGCACCAGATGAACTTCAGCTTCGAGCCCTTGCAGCAGGCCTTTGACTTTGGCGCGCAGTCCATGGATGCCGTTGGTGATGGTTCTGGCTTCGGCCAGCACCGTCAGGCCGGCATCGGTCAGTTGCGGTTTGCGCGTGGTATGGCGGTCAAACAGCGACACGCCGAGTTGCAGCTCAAGGTTGGCAATTGAATAGCTGATGACCGATGTGGCCCGGTGCAGTTTCCTTGCCGCCGCCGCAAAACTGCCGACTTCTACCACCGTCAGGAACACCCGCAATTGGTCGAGTGTCGGTGTGCCGGGTTCAGAGATCATGTCGGTTTCCTTGAGCGGGTCGCGTCTGCACGGTTGTCTTTTGATAGTTGAGGGAGGATAGCTTGCCTATTTTTTCGAATCTAATGATCTAAATTAGTCAGCTATTCAGGTTAGCCGACCTGGCGCAATATTTCTTCACTGCAACGATTCACTCCGAATCGCACATTTTTGAAGGAAATATCCAATGTCTCACTCTGCAAACATCGCCCATTCAACGTCCTCTGAACAGAGCCGCTCTGACGTTACCCAAGCCTCGGCATCGCTGATTGGCCGCGTATTGCTCAGCGCCATATTTATCCTGTCGGGTGTCTCGAAACTGGCGGCCCCGGCCATGATGATCGGTTACATCGGCTCGGTAGGGTTGCCGTTTCCAACAGTGGCCCTGGCACTGGCGGTCATTATCGAAATCGGTGGCGGTATCGCACTGATCGCCGGTTACCGTGCTCGTGCCGTGGCTTCGGTACTGGCGTTGTTCAGCGTCGTCACCGCCCTGGCATTCCACAGCGCACTGGCGGACCAAAACCAGTTCATTCACTTCTTCAAAAACATCGCGATGGCCGGTGGTTTGTTGCAGGTGGTTGCCTTCGGCGCCGGCCGTTTCAGCCTCGATGCTCGCCGCCACTGATTCGCGGCGACGGTCGGTTTATGCGGTCCTCATCCCGGCCAGTTGTCAGCAACGTCTGACTGACTGGCCTGCTCCGCAAACCACTGCATGATCACCCCACACGCCGGATGGCTCGCCGCCGACGGTTGTGGGCACAGCGATAAATCCCCCGCGTTTTCAACGGCTGCCCAAACGGCACCACCAGCACCCCGCGATCCAGCGATTCCTGCGCCAGGGTCAAATCCGTCATCGCCACGCCCAAACCCCGTGCCGCCGCGTCCAGCGCCAACTCATCCAGGTTGAACGGGATGTGCCGGTAATCCTCCAGGGATTTGCCGCCATTGGCCGGAGGCGTCACTGTCGCTGGCCGGTTCGACGATCTCCGTCGCCACGGTTTCGATCGAAAAGGAAGCCTCCGGGTAGCGCAGCTAGAAGTCGCTCAGTTTCGGCAGCAGCCAGCGAACCGCCAGGGACACGTGCATGCGGATGCGCAAAGGGCGTTTCTGTGGGGAAAGCCGATCCTCAAGGGGTTTGAGTTGCTCCAGGATCGTGTGCGCACTGGCCAGCACCTGCTCACCTTCCACGGTCAGTTGCAGGCTGCGGAACACGGCGAGACACAGATTTGGTGTTCACAGCAGATCCCCTGTGGGAGCCGGGCTTGCCCGCGAAGAGGCACTCACATCCAACATCAAACTCGGCGATTAACCTGAACCCGAATCTGCCCCCTCCAACACATCCATCACAACATGCCCTAAAGCGGCACAACCAGCGTCAGCCAGGTATTCCAGCCCTCGGCGCGATTCTGCGCGTCAAACTCGTAATAACCCTTGAGGTTGGCGTACCAGAGTTCTTTGTCCACCATGAAGAAATGCCCGGCCTGAGGCCCGACGGCACTGACTTTGGATTTGAAATCGCCCTGGGTCGCGCCGCTGCCGCTGTCCCCCGTGACTTGGTGGTAAACGTAGCCAACCACGCCCAGGTGCGTCTGGCTGGTGATGAAGTGCGAGGCGCTCAACGATCAGTCTTTTTGTTTTCGTCATCAGGGCCTCATTTGTCGACCGTTTTTTGAATAATTCATGCACGGGAGGCAAGTGTTGGCGGCGGTCCGTATTTGGCTTTTGCAGATAAGGCATTTTGCTGGCCCCCAACCCCTCGACTAATCGCCAGAATCGCCGCACTTTCAGATGGTTAGGTGACATTCAATTGCGCAATCTAGTGATCTCGCTGGCCCTGGCGAGCGTTGCCGTCTCGGTCGAGGCCAAAGAGCTGAAGCCCAATGATCGGTACATGTGCAGTTGGGGGGCGGGGACGGCAGCCAGGGCTCAGGAGCTGAAACTGCAAGGCGTTTCGCTGTATGCCGCGCGTCAGAAGATCCACGTTTACAAGTTCAACAAGCCGTGGATGCACATGATGGCCATGGGCATTACCGAGCAAACCTACGACAGTAAATCGCGGTTCAAGCCGGAAGCGATCCGCAAGAGCTTTTATGAGGACTGCGTACGCTACAAACTGGCCCGTAAATGAGGCGACGACCGCTTGGCTGAACCCAGGCTGTCGAACTTCGAAGTTTCATTATGTTTCAGGTACGCGGGCGGCTTAGGATGAGGGCTTCGGGTTGGGCGTGGCCATGCTTGCAGCCAAAGGGAACGGAACAATGAAATCGAACCTCTTCAAAGTCGTGTTGATCGCCGGTGCGTTGCTGCTGAGCGCTTGTTCCGGTTCCGGGATGACGACGAGCACGTGTTTTTCAGAGGGCTGCCAGCAGTTTGATGGTCGCACCACGAACAAGCTGAATTTCGGCGGGAGTGCCATCGGCAGCAACTTCAACGAGTACAGCTCGGGTTTGCTGCACGATTAAATTGAAGGCTTCGGTCTGGACGCTGGTCGTGATGAAATAGCCCCTCGTTTTTTCGAGAGCCGCTACATGAACCGCGCTGCCGTACTGACCTTCACTTTATTGCTCGCCACAGGATTGCTCGGCACCGAAGCTAATGCGGCCGGGGATGCCGAGGCGGGCGGCAAACTGTTCAGCCGAACCTGTGGCGGCTGCCATCAAGTGGGCGAATCGGCGCGGGGTGGCTTCGGACCACAGCTCAATGGCGTGATCGGGCGCACGGCCGGCAGCACCACGGGCTACCAATACTCCGAGGCGATGAAATCATCCGGTGTGGTCTGGACCCGCGAAACCCTGGCCAAGTACATCGAAGACCCCAAAAGCGTGGTGGCCGGCACCCGCATGATCTTCTGGGGCATCAGCGATCCGGAAAAGATCGAAAACCTGCTGGCTTACCTTCAAACCTTTCCGTAGCGCCCAAAATAACTGTAGGAGCGAGGCTTGCCCGCGGAAGCTATGTAACAGCCACCATAGCGGTCGGATGTTATGGCGCTTTCGCGGGCAAGCCTCACTCCTGCAATGGGTTTGTGGTGCAGCTACATCAGCGAAACCGCAACGGGATCGCCTCGGCAAACGGATAAAACTGAAAATACGGCTTGGCTTCGTCAATCACCCGCTGCACCGACGGTCGCTGTATCAACCGCTCAAAGTAGGCACTCAAGTGTCCGCAATCGCCGGGAAACGGCAGCAGCGTGCTGGCATAAAACAGCGCCGGGACCGCCGCGCAGTCGGCCATGCTGAAGGCCTCGCTGGCGACCCAGATTCTCGACGCCATTCGCCGTTCCAGCATGTGATACGCCGTCGTCAGCAGGGCGTGATCCCTGGCCAAATCGCCATGGGCTGAGAACAAGCGATCCGCTACGATCCGTTGCATCGGCTCATGGACGTAGTGATCAAAAAAACGATCCCACAACCGCACCTCCAGCGCGGCCTCCCACTCCTCGGGCACCAAGGGCTGCGGGCCAGGGTAAAACCGGTCCAGGTATTCGATGATGATCGTGGACTCCGGCACGTCGCGCTGGCGAGTGTGGTCGTGGACGACCGGAAACTTGCCGATCGGCCACAGTGCCTGAAGCTCGGCTCGTTCGGCCTCGCTCGCCAGATCGACAATCCTCTTTTCGAATTCAATGCCATTTTCGTATAGCGCAATCAGCACTTTGTGGCAGAACGACGCAAGCGGGTGGTAGTACAGAGTCAGCGGCATCTTTCAGTCCTCGGTGAACGTGTGCAGCCCACAACGTTGCATTATCGGTCGAGGTTCAGGGATGCGCGAGGCGACCCTACCCAGCGGTCGCGGCGCCTGGAGAAAAAACGTTCGTCAGCAATACTCAAGGGTCGGCAATCACCCCGCGAGGCGACCCCCATGAAAAAGGCAACGGACGCAGAGGAGGGCGCTAGCGCCTCTTCGCAGATCGACGCAAAAATCCACGAACTGAGCGATTGGCGGGGCGCGACACTGGCGCAGATCCGCGCGCTCATCCACAAGGCCGACCCCAACGTGGTCGAGGAAGTGAAATGGCGCGGCGTGCCGGTGTGGTCCCATGGCGGCATCCTCTGCACCGGCGAGACCTACAAGGCTGTGGTGAAGATGACCTTCGCCAAGGGTGCCTCATTGGAAGACCCTTCAGGCCTGTTCAATTCCAGCCTCGAAGGCAACTCCCGGCGAGCTATTGATATTCACCAGGGCGACACGATTGATGAAGCCGCGTTGCAGGCGCTGATTCGTGCGGCTGTGCTGCTGAACACCTCGAAACCAGCCAAATGAACGACACCCGCTCGTGGCGCAACGACGGCCAGACGTGTTTCACTCAGCGCTCTCAAACCAAGGATTTTTCCCGTTGCGATACGACCTGACGAGCCTGGATCTTTTCATTACCGTGGCGCAGGAGCGCAACCTCACCCGTGCCGCGCGCATCCGGCACCTGGCGGTGTCGGCGATCAGCAAGCGGATCACCGAGCTGGAATCCCAGGTCGGTTCGCCGTTGTTGATTCGCAATGCACGGGGCGTGGAGTTGACGCCGGCGGGGCAGTCCATGTTGTTTTATGCGCGGCAATTGAAGCAGACCCTCGAACAGCTCGACAACGAACTGGGGGACTACGCCACCGGCGTGAAGGGGCATGTGCGGATTCATGCGATTACCTCGGCGCTGTCGCAGTTTCTGCCGGATGATGTGGCCGGGTTCGTGGCGCGCTATCCGCAAATCAAATTCGATATCGAAGAACGGGTCGGCTCGGCGGTGATCCGTGCGGTGGCGGACGGCCGCGCCGACCTGGGTATTATTGCGGTGCAGACGGCGGCTCAAGGCCTGGAAACCGTGCCTTATCGCCATGACGAACTGACCCTGGTGGTGCCGGCCGGCCATGCGTTGGCCTCGCGCAAGTCGGTTCGATTCAAAGAGGTGTTGGAGCACGAGTTTGTCGGGCCGCACCTGGAAAGCTCGATGCATACCCTGCTGACCAGCGAGGCCGAGAAACTCGGTTTGGCCCTCAAACTGAGGATTCGCATCAGCAGTTTCGACTGCATGTGCCGGATGGTGTCGTCCGGCCTCGGGGTGGCGGTGCTCCCGCGCAGCGTCATTAATCAGTACCTGCGCAGCCACAAACTGAAAGCGGTCACCCTCGATGAGCCGTGGGCGCAGCGCTCCTTGTTGCTGGCCTTCAAGAAGTACGAGGCGGCGTCCCCCACGTTGAAAACCCTGATTGATCACCTGAAACTGCCCGCCGAGTAAGTTCCACGAGCGTTCTCTGATAGAGAACGCTCCCGTGGTAAATCATCAATTTTCATCGTCTTCGACGGCTCCTAGTATCGGCTTATCAGCGATGGCATCCGCCCCTCGCGACCCCTACAAAAAAAGCCGAGCGATATGAGCATGACCGAGCCTGCCCGCGACCTTCTCTCTGATCTGGTCATCGACCAAGCGTCATTCGTCTACGTCGATTTGCACAAGATGCTGACGCCTGGGCAGGTCGCGAAGCTGCCTTATTCGATTCGGATTCTGCTGGAGAACGTCGCCCGTTGTTCGCCGCAGGCGTTGCCCTCGGTGCTGGCCCGCGCGATTGGCCAGGGGCCTGATTGCGAAGTGCCGTTTCAGCCCAATCGCTTGATGTTCCATGACACCACGTGCTTGCCGGCCCTGGCGGATTTCGCCGGCATGCGCGATGTGGTGGCGGAGCTGGGCGGCGACCCGAGTGCGATGAATCCATTGATTCCTGCGGTGCTGACCATCGACCATTCGGTGATTGTGGAGCGCTATGCCGAGGCGGATGCGGTGGAGAAGAACCTGGACATCGACTTTCGCCGCAACAGCGAGCGCTATCGGTTTATCAAGTGGGCGCAGAAGAGTCTGGACAACTTCGGCGTGATTCCGCCCGGCACCGGGATCATCCATCAAATGAACATGGAAGCGCTGGCGCAAGTGGTCTGGGAGAGCGAAAGCGCCGACGGCCAGCGCTTGCTGCACCCGGATGACATGGTCGCCACGGACAGTCACACGCCGATGATCAACGCCATCGGTGTGCTGGGTTGGGGCGTCGGCGGGCTGGAAGGGCAGGCGGCAATGGTGGGTGAACCGGTGCCGATCAGCTTTCCGCAGGTGGTCGGCATTCGGCTGACCAATGTCTTGCGGCCGGGTGTCACCGCCACCGATCTGTCATTGCATGTGGCGCAAATCCTGCGCAAGCGTTCGGTGGTGGGCAAGTTCGTCGAGTTCACCGGCCCCGGTCTTTCCAGCCTGAGCTGGGCGGTACGCGGGACGGTTTCCAACATGGCACCCGAGTACGGCGCCACCGTGGTGTTCTTTCCGTTCGACAACGAAACGCTGTCCTACCTTGAGTTGACCGGGCGCTCGCCCGAGCTGCGCGAAAAAGTGATCGGCTATATGAGCGCCCAGCCGCTGTGGCGCCGGGATGACCTGGCAGAGCCGCATTTCGATGAACTGATCGAGCTGGACCTAGCAAGTATCGAACCGAGTGTCGCCGGCCCTTACCAACCCCATCAGCGGCAGAAGTTGTCCGACGCCGCGGCCTCGTTCCGCAATGAAGTGCTGGGCGGTGCAAACCTGATCGCCGGACCCGCCGGGCAACGCTTCTTCGAGCCGTCGTTCCATGAGTCGATCACCCACGGTGCGGTGGTCATGGCCGCCATCACCAGTTGCACCAATACCGCCAATCCGGCGCAGATGATCCAGGCCGGACTGTTCGCCCGCAACGCCCGGAAGCTGGGGCTCACACGCAAACCCTGGGTCAAGACTTCGCTGTCACCGGGCTCGCAAGTGGTGGCGGATTATTTGAAGGAAGCGGACTTGCTTAAGGATTTCTCGGCGCTCGGGTTTGACCTCGCCGGGTTTGGCTGCATGACCTGCATCGGCAACTCGGGAACGCTGGAAGAACACGTCGAAGTGTTTGCCGATCAAGGGCTCAAAGGCGTCGTGGTGTTGTCCGGCAATCGCAATTTCGAAGGCCGGGTCAACCCCAAAGTCCCGGCCGGATACCTGGCGTCCCCGGCGTTGTGCGTGGCGTATGCGATCGCCGGTACGATCGATATCGACCTGGATGCGCAACCGTTGGGGCACGGCCGCGACGGTCAACCGGTGTACCTGCGGGATCTGATGCCGACGGATGCTGATGTTGCGGCTCAGGTGACCGAGGTAGTGAAACCGGCATTTTTCCAGCAGCGCCTGGCGACGGTGTGGGACGGCACGCATCACTGGCAAGCGCTGTCCGCCGAGGGCAGCGTGCAATTCCCGTGGAGTCCGCAGTCAACGTACTTGCGCCGCCCCCAGTACCTGGCGGATATCCAGGCTGAACCAAAAACCAGTCTGGCCATCAGTGGTGCGCGGGTGTTGATGGTGTTGGGTGACAACGTCACCACGGATCATATTTCCCCGGCCGGGGCGATTCCGGCCAATAGCCTGGCCGGCGAATGGCTGCTGGCGCGTGGCGAAGACCCGCAGGACCTCAACCAATACTCCACGCGCCGCAGTAACCACGAAGTCATGTTGCGCGGCGCGTTTACCAACCGTTCGGTGAAAAATCGCTTGTTGGGCGACGAGCATCCCGGGCTTGGCGCCTGGGCATGGAATGCGGATCACAGCGAGTGCCTGCCGTTGTTCATGGCCGCCAAGAGCTACGCCGAACAACAGCTGCCGATGGTGATGTTCGCCGGTATCAATTACGGCGCCGGTTCAAGCCGCGACTGGGCGGCCAAGGCGCAGGCGCTGCTGGGGGTGAAAGCGGTGGTGGCCCGCAGCATCGAGCGGATCCACCGCAGCAACCTGATCGGCATGGGCGTCATTCCGCTGCAGTTCAAGCCGGGGCAGTCCGTCGATGACCTGGATTTGCAGGGCAATGAGCGCTTCGATTTCGTTGGGCTGGATGACCTGAGCGTCGGCGACAACAGCGTTGCCCTGGTCATCCATCGGGCAAACGGTGTTCGACAATCGGTCGAACTGGCCGTGCGCATCGACTCATTGCAGGAGATCCGCTACCTGATCAATGGCGGGGTCTTGCCCTTCGTGATTCGCAAAGTGGTGGCGCGAACGCGGCACTGATTCGACCGCCGGTCCCGACCCCGGGCCCCGGCATTGGCAACCCACAAAAACAAGGAACAGCTACCATGCGAAGCGACGATACAGGCGCAGGCACGCCGGAACTCGGGATTTGCGATTCAGAGCCCACCGGCGCCAGCCGCCGCACGGTGCTCAAACAGATGAGTACCCTCGCCGGCGTTTCGCTGTTGGGCGCGCTGATGCCCGTCAGTTTTGCGCGTGCTGACCTTTCAACGACAACGTCATCTGTTACTCGGAGAACAACCCCTATGTACGCCTACGTCGGGTCGCGCACGACCAAGGAGCGAAACGCTCGTGGTGAAGGCATCAGCGTCTATAAAGTGGATCAGGAGGCAGGAACGCTGGCCTTGGTTCAAGTGGTCAAGGACCTGGTGAATCCGTCGTTCCTGGCGCTCAACAAGGCGGGCGACCGGCTCTACACCGTGCATGGTGACAAGAGCGACGTCAGCGCCTTCAGTATCGACAAGGCCACCGGCAAGCTGACGTTCATCAATCAGCAAAGCAGCGAAGGCAAGAATCCGGTGCATTTGGCGCTGGATCCGACGGAACGCTTCCTGGTGGTTTCAAACCACATCACCGGCTCCCTGGCGGTGCTGAATGTCTCCGAGGACGGCGCGTTGGGAACGCTCAATCAACTGCTGAAACTGGAAGGTCCGACGGGCCCGCACCGGGTCGAACAGCCTTTTTCCAAACCGCATTTCAACCCGTTCGATCACAGCGGGAATTTTGTGCTGGTGCCTGATAAAGGCCTGGACCGGATTTTCAGTTTCCGTTTCGACCACGGCCAACTGGTCCCCGCCGAACAACCGTTCGTAGCCACGCGGGAAGGGGCCGGTCCACGGCATTTGGCCCTGCATCCCGGCGCGCCGTTCGCCTATGTCGTCAATGAGCTGGATTCGACGGTCACGACCTATCGGTTCAACCCGAAGGATGGTTCGTTGAAGCCGTTGCAGGTGGTGACCTCGTTGCCGTCGACGTTCACCGGCAATAGCCGCGCCTCCGAGATTGAAGTCGATCGCAGCGGACGCTTCGTCTACGCCTCCAATCGTGGCTACGACAGCGTCGCCGCGTTTGCCATCGATCAGGCAACGGGGCTGTTGAGCCCGGTGGAGTTCATGCCGACCGACGGCAAGACCCCGCGTTTCTTCACCCTGACCCCCAATGAGCGGTTCCTTTTCGCGCTCAACGAAGACAGCGACACGATCATCTCCATCGCCGTGGATCCGCAAAAGGGCGGGCTGAGCAAGACCGGTTTTTCGGTGTCGACCGGCAGCCCGGTGTGCATGATTTTTTCTGCCTGAACCGTCCGGATTTACGCAAACGACACAAGCAGGTGAACGCCTGCTTGCAGTGAGGTCGCCATGAACAACAATAAGACGCTCGACGAAACCGCGATTGTGCGCAAGGTCACGCTACGCATCATTCCGTTTGTTTTCCTGCTGTACATCGTGTCCTACCTGGACCGCGCCAACATCGGCTATGCCGCGCTGCAAATGAACAAGGAGCTGGCGCTGTCCAGCGAGGCCTTCGGGTTTATCTCGGGTATTTTCTTCATCGGCTATTTCCTGTTTGAAGTGCCGAGCAACGTGATGCTGAACAAATTCGGCGCCAGGGTCTGGATCGCGCGGATCCTCGTGACCTGGGGCTGCATCGCCGCCATGACCGCGTTTGCCCAGACCGCCAATCAGCTTTACATCCTGCGGTTTTTTCTTGGCGTGGCCGAGGCCGGTTTCTTTCCGGGGATCATCGTCTACCTGACCTTCTGGTTCCGTTCCAAGGAACTGGCGACCACCGTGGCGCTGTTCACGGCGGCGATCCCGGTGAGCTACATCATCGGTGCGCCGCTGAGCACCTGGATCATGGACAACATTCACTGGATGAACTGGAGCGGCTGGCGCTGGATGCTGTTTCTGGAAGGCATTCCCGCTGTGATCCTCGGCATTGCCTGCTTTTTCTTCCTCACCGACAAGCCTGAACAGGCCAAATGGCTCAAGCCTGAAGAGAAGGACTGGTTGCTGGCCGAGCTGGAGCGGGACCGCCAGAGCCGCAAAAACGTCAAGAGCCTGAGCGTCTACAAGACGATGACCAACCCCAAGGTGCTTTACCTGTCGTTCATCTACTTTGTGTATCAGTGCGGCAGCCTCGGGGTCGGTTACTGGATGCCGCAGATCATCAAGAGCTTTTCCGAGTCGCTGACCCACTCGCAGATCGGCTTGATTGCCATGCTGCCGTACATCGTGGCCACGGCGGCGATGATCGTCTGGTCGCGCAGCTCTGACCGGCGCAATGAACGCAAGCTGCATTCCGCCATCCCGTTGCTCATTGCAGCATTGGGTCTGTTGGGGGCGGCGGTGCTGGCCAATCCGTTTGTGGCAATGGCGATGATTTGCGTGGCGTTGTCCGGGCTCTATAGCTTCAAATCACCGTTCTGGGCGCTGCCGACACTGTTCCTCAATCGCTCGACGGCGGCGGTGTCCATCGCGGTCATCAACTCCATCGGCAACCTCGGTGGCTTTGTCGGGCCGTCGCTGATCGGCATGGTCAAGGGCAATAGCCAAAGCGCTGCCAATGGCCTGCTGTTTCTCAGTGCGCTGTTGCTGATAGGGTTTCTGATGACCCTGTTTATGCGGGTGATCAATCGGGACATCCCGCAAGCCGAACCCACCGTTAACTGGAGCAAATGATGACTGTTATCAGCCCCGCGGTACTTGAAGACCTGGCGCCTGGTGGCGTGCTTCGTGCGGCGATCAACTTCGGTAATCCGGTACTGGCGCAGCAGGGCGAGGATGGATCACCGCAAGGTGTCTCCGTCGCGCTGGCCATGGCCCTCGCCCAAGAGCTGGGCGTGCGTCTGGACATGGTGATCTTCGATGCCGCCGGCAAAGTGTTTGCCGCGCTGGAGGAGGGCGTCTGGACCGTCGCCTTCCTCGCCATCGAGCCCGTGCGCGAACAACAGATCGCGTTCAGCGAGCCTTACGTGATCATTGAGGGCTCGTACCTGGTGGCGGCTGATTCGCCCTTCGTCGCCGTTGAAGACCTTGATCAGCCGGGGTTGCGACTGGCTGTCGGCCAGGGCGCGGCCTATGACCTGTTCCTGGCGCGCACCCTGAAACACGCACAACTGATGCGCGCGCCCACCTCTGCCGCAGCGGTCGAGCTGTTCTTTGAAAAGGGCCTGGACGCTGCTGCCGGTGTGCGTCAGCCGTTGCAGAAAGTGGCCGATGCCGACCGGCGTTATCGAGTGCTTGAGGGCGCCTTCACGGCGATTCGCCAGGCGATGGCCGTCCCTCGGGAACGGACGGCGGGCGCGGCGTATGTGAGGGCCTTCGTCGAGCGCAAAAAGGCCGAAGGCTTTGTGCACGATGCCTTGAAAGCCAGCGGGCAGGCGGATGTCACGGTGGCGTGAGTCGTTCTGCCCGGTCAGGTGAGCGGCTTTATTTCTGTGAAATGAAGTCGCGAATCGCGCGAATAGTCGGGGTCGGCGCTTCTTCCATCAGCCAGTGGCCGGCCCCGGGGATCACCACTTCTGTGACCTTGTCCGCCGCATTGCGCATCACGATCGCTTCGTTGTTGCCGAAGGATTTTTCACCGCCGATGGCCAGCACCGGCATCGTCAGCCGCGTCTTAATCGAGGCTTCGTTGTCCACGGCATCCTGCCGAATGCTGCGAAACTGCGCGAAAGCCGCATGCATGGCGCCGGGGCGGGCGTAGAGCTTGGCGTAATGCTGGCGGGTGGCTTCGTCGACTTTGGTGGGGTCGCCGGCGAACTCGTTCCAGAAGCGGTCCAGGTAGATGCGCTCGCGTCCGGCGACCAACCGCTCGGCATCCGGCCCGCCAAAGTCGAAGTGCCACAGCATCGGTGAGCGGACGATGTCGTTCCAGGGCGGAACGCCCGGCACCGGCGCATCCATGACCACCAGGCGCTCCGTCAATTGCGGGTAACGCGTGGCGTAGGCGAAGGCGACCATGGTGCCGATGTCATGGCCGATGACCACCGAATGCTCGATCCCCAACGCCGCCAGCACCCCACGGACATCGCCGGCCTGGGTCTTCTTGTCGAAGCCGCTGTCCGGGATAGACGACAACCCCATGCCGCGCAGGTCCGGCACCACCACCGTGTGATCCTTGGCCAGGTCCGCCGCCAGCGGCGCCCACATGTCGCCGGTATCTCCGAAACCATGCAACAGCACCACCGCCGGCCCCTTGCCGCCGACACGCACGTGCATCGTGACGCCTTCCATTTTGATGTCCTGGGTACGGAAGGCGGCAGGGAAGGGTGTCACGCCGGCCAGTGCCGGGAGGCTCAGTGCAAGTAGCAGGGAAGCGGTCAGTAAGGTGCGAATCATCAGGGTTTCTCCAAAGGGTCGGGGGAGCCCATGGAAGGGTAGCTGGCGTTGTGCAAATTGCCGTCTACCGGACAGTCGTGAAATTCAATGAATCTTCTGAATAGGGGTGAATCGTAAGAGTTAGAGCGGCGCAAAGCCTGATGCCGGTCAGTTAAGGCGCAGAACCTGTGGGAGCGAGCTTGCTCGCGATAGCGGTGTAACAGTCAGCATCTCTGTTGAACCTGATACCGCTATCGCGAGCAAGCTCGCTCCCACAAGGGTTGCGGCGTTGGAATCCTTGATTGATCGGCATCAGGTACATAGCCGGGATTCTTTTGAGATGACTGCCAGGTACGACCTATGACACACCTTCAGACCCTTACAGGCACGCCAATAGGTAGCCCGGTAGCCACCGACAGCAATCAGGCCAGGACCGTTTACGATGCCTTGATGCAGCCGAGCGAAACATTGCGCGATGTCGAGGTTGTCGATTTCCTGCATCAAGAATTGGCCCGCGCCGAGCACGCCGATTGCGAAGTGCCGAGTAACCCGCAGGTGCTTGAAGACTGGATCGCTCAGGGTGTGGCAAACGTTGCCGAGCACTATTCTGCGTATCTGCAAGCGCGGCATGCCGGCGGTCCGCGACGTTTTTTCACGGGACGCAGCCATGCGCTGTATTTCCTGCAGCATGTCGCGCCGACCAAGTTAGTCGATGGTGCGTGGCTGTACGGCCTGCTGCCGCACTGGGCGGATTATCGGTTTCATGGGCTGATTCGCACCTATCTGGAGGAGCTGGGCGACGGCGAACCCGCGCTCAATCATGTGGCGTTGTATAAAAAACTGATCGCCGATCTGGACTGCGACCCCGGTTATGCGCTGGCGGATGTTTATTACGTGCAGGGCGCGATCCAACTGGCGCTGGGTCAGCATGGCGCAGCGTTTCTGCCCGAAGTCATCGGCTACAACCTGGGGTATGAACAACTCCCGTTGCACTTGTTGATCACGTCGTTCGAATTGAATGAGTTGGGGATCGACCCGTACTATTTTTCGCTGCACGTGACCATCGACAACGCCAGCACCGGCCATGCGCGCAAGGCGGCGCAGAGTGTGCTGTCGCTGATGCCGATGGGGGCGGAGCGCGATGAGTTTTATCGGCGTGTCGTGCGCGGCTACCAACTGAATGAACTGGGGATTGGCTCAACGGCGATCATCAAATCCTTCGACCTGGAGCAGGAAGTCGTCGCCATGCTCGAACGCAAACGGTCGTTTGGGCAGCACATGCATTCCGACTATTGCCGCCTGGAAGGCCTGACCATCAACGAGTGGCTGGCCAAGCCCGATCAGATTCCGGCATTCCTCGAAGCCTTGCTGAAAAAGGGCTGGATCAAACGCGATGAAGACCCGGCCAACAGTCGCTTCTGGAAGTTGATCGATGGTGCGGGCGCGCCGATGTTCGGGGTGTTCTCCGGTTATGAAAAACAGCTGCTGTGGGATTGGATTGCCGGTACCCGGATCGTGGAAGAAAGCGCTGCCAATGCCTTTCGATTCCAGTTCAGGAGCAAGCCTTCGGCAAAACCGGATGATTCGTCTTCGGTCATTCCAAACGACCCGGACCTGCAAGGGCTGATCAACGACCTCAAGCACTGCGCGGCCACTGAAAAAATGGCCTTGCTTGGCGCGTTCATGTGCCCAGCCATGCATGCGACTCCGGCCGGGCTCTACGCCACGCGGGAGTTCGTCAAGGTGATGAGTGAGAACGTCAAGGGGCCACAGGCATGAGTGGACAATCTGCACTGCTGCAACTGGGCAATCTGCTTCGCGAAAGCGGATACACCTTTGTGACGCCAACGCCCCTAACTCATCAACGGGTCAACGACAGGGCGGACAATGCCATCGGCAGCACGCTGCGTGACGCGTTTGGCTGGAATCGGTCATTCGAACAGGGTTTGCTGCCACCGAACGCCGAGGGCGAACTGATCGAAAGCGGTGTGTTGGAACGCGACCATGAACGACTCAACAGTACGGTCAGATGGTCGACGCTGGATAACCTGTTGCTGGTTCATTCTGCCTTTCCGACGACCCAGGAAGATTCGGTGTTTTTCGGCCCGGATACCTATCGGTTTGCTCAAACCATACAGCGTCATTTGCAAAGCACCGGTAGCGTCATCAAACGTGCTGTCGATATCGGTTGTGGCACAGGCGCGGGTGCGATGCTCATCGCCCGGGCGAATCCCGAGGCCGAAGTCTTTGCGGTGGATATCAACCCCAAGGCGCTGGATTTCACCCGGATCAACGCCGCACTGGCAGGCTTGGATAACGTGGTCTGCCACAGCAGCAATGTGCTCAATGAGGTAGAAGGGCGCTTCGATTTGATTGTCGCCAATCCGCCTTACATGAAGGATTCCAGGCAACGGGCTTATCGCCATGGCGGTGATGCGCTGGGCGCGGACCTGTCCGTACGGATCGTTCATGAATCGATTGAGCGCTTGTCCGTTGGCGGGTCGTTGCTGCTGTATACCGGCGTCGCCATTGTGGATGGCCAGGATCCGTTTCTCGCGTCGGTGAAGGAGGCGCTGGATCAGCCCGCGCTGGACTGGAGCTACCGCGAACTCGATCCCGACGTCTTCGGCGAGGAGTTGCTGGAAGCCGGGTACGAACAGGTTGATCGCATCGCGGCCGTGGAACTGATTGTCACGCGACGTCTACCGGTGTAGGTCCTTTTGCAGGATACCGTCATGAACTCATTCAAAAACCTGCTGACCCCGGCGCAAGAACAGCGGCTCTGTGCGCTGGATGCCTGGCACCGTGCGCTCGACGATTGCTCGCTGCGCATGGAGTGTCCCGACGCCTATCATGAGGAGCTGCTGCGCCAGGCGGATGAAATGGATCGCCAGGGCATTGTGAATTGGGAAGAGTGGCGGGACTTGCGGCTGGAGGCGGATGAGGCTTATTTGCGTGCGGTGGCGGGAGGGGATTATCACCCAGCGGTCAGCCGCTAAGGTTTCTGTCCTTTTGGCGCTATCTACTGGCCCGTTTGCGTTAGTCGGTCATCGGATCGTCGCGTTAGAGTGGTCGCCACGTTCCTGGCGCTCCTGAAGGACACTATCGATGACCCGCCCCCGTTTCCTGCCCGACAACTTCACCCTGACCCTGATCAGCGTGGTGATCCTCGCCAGTTTCCTGCCCGCCAGCGGTCAAGTCGCGGTGGGCTTTGGCTGGCTGACCAACATTGCCATTGCCCTGCTGTTTTTCCTGCATGGCGCCAAACTGTCCCGGGAATCAATCATCGCCGGTGCCGGCCACTGGCGCCTGCATCTGCTGGTGTTCAGCCTGACCTTCATCCTGTTCCCCGTCATCGGACTGGCGCTCAAGCCACTGCTGTCGCCGCTGATCGGCAACGATTTGTACATGGGCATGCTCTACCTCTGCGCGCTGCCCGCCACCGTACAGTCGGCGATTGCCTTCACGTCGCTGGCGCGGGGCAACGTCCCGGCGGCGATTTGCAGTGCGGCGGCGTCCAGTCTGTTCGGGATCTTCCTCACGCCGTTGCTGGTGACCTTGCTGCTGGACGTGCACGGTGACGGCGGTTCCACCATTGATGCGATTCTGAAGATCAGCGTGCAACTGCTGCTGCCGTTCGTGGCCGGGCAAATCGCGCGGCGCTGGGTCGGCAACTGGGTGGCGCGCAATAAGTCCTGGCTGAAATTCGTCGATCAGGGCTCGATCCTGCTGGTGGTCTACGGTGCGTTCAGCGAAGCGGTGATCGAAGGCATCTGGCACCAGATTCCACTCTGGGAACTCGCCGGTCTGGTGGTCGTGTGCTGCATCGTCCTCGGGCTGGTGCTGCTGGCCTCCACGGTGTTGGGCAAAGCCTTTGGTTTCAATCAGGAAGACCGCATCACCATCCTCTTCTGCGGCTCGAAGAAAAGCCTGGCCACCGGCGTGCCGATGGCTCAGGTGCTGTTCGCCGGCAGCACCTTGGGCGTGCTGATTTTGCCGCTGATGCTGTTCCATCAGATTCAATTGATGGTGTGTGCGGTGTTGGCGCAGCGCTACGCCAATCGCACGGAAACGGTGGCTGAGATGATGGGCCAGGTGGACCCGTAAGGGCCTGTTGCTTTCGAACTTCAGATCAGGATAACTGTGGCCTTGTCCTGCCTTGAGGTGACGCGCGATGTTTGATCTGCCCTCTATCGTGACGTACGTGGCCGTCGTGATCGGTCTGTTTTTAATCCCTGGCCCCGCCGTGCTGTTGGTCATCACCCGCACCGTGCAGGGCGGGCGTAAAGTCGGGATTGCCACGGGGCTGGGCATTGCATCGGGCGACCTGATCCATACGCTGAGCGCTACACTGGGTCTATCGGCCATCCTGATGACCTCCGCGCTCGCGTTTAACGTCGTGAAGACGGTCGGCGCGTGCTATCTGATTTATCTGGGCGTGCGTGCTTTTCTTGCCAAGCCGAGCGCCACTGCGCGAACGCAATTAGCCGACGTCACATCGACCCAGGCCTTTTTTCAAGCCATCGGCGCCGAGGTGCTGAACCCGAAAACCGCGATTTTCTTCCTGGCCTTCCTGCCTCAATTCATTCACCCGGAGTCGGGTTCGTCCCTGATTCAATTCGCGGTACTTGGCTTGATCTTCTCGGCGCTCAGCGCGGTTTATACCAGTGTTCTTTCGATCACCATTCGGCCGTTGAGCCGGTTGATCAAAGGCCTTGCGAGGCTGCGTCGGTGGGAAGGGAAAATCATTGGGACGATGTTTGTGGGGCTTGGGGTGAAGGTGGCTTTGCAGCAGCGGTAGGGCGGGTTGGGCGGGGTGCTGTTATTGGCCGTTGCTGTCTGTCGTACCTGACGGCTAACGGCAATTGGAACGATGAAAAAAAGCGGAGCCAGACAACCTTTATCGTCTGAACTCGAAGTTGCCACTCCCAACGGCACTATCTGTCGCCAAAAGCAGTTGCTCAAGTAAGGCAACTTTCGTTCTGGTTTATTGATTTTTCGTAATGGCGTACTAGTATCACTTTGAAGTCAACTTCATGACTTCAGGGGCGCTAAATGCAAACGAACTTAAGGACGATTTCTCTCTCTCTGTTCACACTGAGCCTTCTCGTCGGGTGTAACAAAGACAAGGCAGCGGATTCACCTGTGTGGCCATGGGGAGACTCAGAAATAAAGAACCTGCAAGGATGTAATACAGCTTGCTCTACGACCGAGATGTATCAGTCGGTAATTGCTGCTACATCGTTCTGCAGGCAGGTCAGCAATTTCTATGAGGGCACCGGCAACATAAATTCGAGAACGAAGCTCGGCGTAAAAGTTCTCGGTGTCCTTGCCGGCAGCGTTTTTGGAGTTACCGCTGGCGGAACGGCAGCCAAAGCCTGGTCGTCTCTGTCCGGTGCTACTAATGGTATTCAGACTGACCTGGGTGATGAGGCGCTCGTTCGGTCTAATCGCGCTAGAGTCATTAGCGGTTTGCTGGATAAATTTCATACGGAAATCAAAGACTCCCTATCCACTAGCACTATTTCCGATGCGGAGAGAGCTAAGGTTGTGCTCGCGTCCATATCTGTGAGTGGGCGATGCGCAACTTACTCGCAGGAGCTACCACCGGATGAATCCGCGAAGATGGAAGAAAAAGTCGCTGCAATCAACAAACTCGTGAATGAGCAATTAAAGACGCCTGAGCAGCGTGCTGCAGATAAACTGGCTGCCGAAAAAGCAGCTGCAAACTCGGTTGCAGTCGATAAAGCATACGCAGAGTTGAAAGACAAAGAAGCAGCGGATGCTGCCAGGAAGAAAGCTGCGGGCGCAGCGAAGCCGTAAATTTCCAATCGGCCCAACAGCCCGCTTTCGCGGGCTTTTTATTGCCAGGAGAAAATGATTGGCAAGCATAGGGACCAGCTGATTCAGTTCATCTTCTCAACCTTCAACCACCTCGCCGCCGCATCCGCCGTATCTCCCTGCCCGGCACAGACCATCACGTCGAAACCTCCGTCCAGTTCAACGTCGCCGACTCCCGCCATTTCACCTCGGTCAGCCCATACTTTTCCGCCTGAGGTTTGGACACGACTTTCAACGGCGGCCTGCCGGGTTTCGGGATTGGCGCTATGCCCGCATCACAACTCGCCCAGTGCCATGCTTGCGCATTGCTCATGCTTTGCGCGCGGATGATGAAGGACTTTGTTTGCCCGTGAAGCTTGTATTCAATGATGTAAAGATCGGTCTTCATGAGGCCCCCTCCATTTGCTCATAGATAAAGGAGTGGTGGCGTCAGAAAAAAATTCAAAGCGTTTTCAGTTGTTGTTACTTATTGATTTCTGTAGAGAAGATTGCGGGTTTGAAGGCGCTTCTGGACGGTGTCGTGATGGGATAGTTCAATGGCGGTGACTGGCGGCGCGACCCTTATTTATCCCGGAGCTCTACATGAAAATTGGCGTGATTTCCGACACCCATGGCCTGCTCCGTCCCGAAGCGGTTGCGGCGCTGGAAGGCTGTGAACGGATCATTCATGCGGGTGACATTGGCAGCGCGCAAATCCTTGAGCAACTGATGGCCATCGCTCCGCTACACGTCGTGCGAGGCAACAACGACCTGGACGCGTCGTGGGCAAAACAGATTCCCGATCTTCTGCATATCGACGTGAATGGCTGGAAAACGCTGTTGGTGCATGACATTGCCGATGTCCCCGTGGCACTCGATGCGGACGTCAGGCTGGTGATCACCGGCCACTCTCATAAACCAATGATTGAATGGCGGGGAGAGCGGCTGTATCTCAATCCCGGCAGTGCAGGGCGGCGGCGCTTCAAGTTGCCGGTGACCCTGGCGCTGCTTGAGGTGTCGGCGACGTCGATTGAGCCGCGTCTGGTATCGTTGGTGGAATGATCGACCCTGACCCTCTGGCACAAAAAAAGATGCTCAAGATCAACACCGAAATGGCGATGCTCATCGCGATGCTGGCCTGTGCAGGTCAAGCCCTGGGCGCGGGGCTGCCGTCGCCCACCGTCGATGTGCTGGCATGGCCGCGCATGTCGTCGAGCGAGTTTGGTTGCTATATGGAGCAGTCACTCGGGCATCGCGACAAGCGTTTCAATTGCAGCTTGATGGGTTACGAAAATCAAGGCGACCCCTGCAGCAACGTCGATACCTACACAGAAGGCCCGGAATTGCCCGCAAGCCTGGCTGCCAGGATCCATCCCCTCGCGACGCAGGTGCAACTGAGCTGGGAACATGGGGAGTTGCAACAGGTCACGCTTTTGCTCAAGGGAACGCTTAACGAGGCCGAGGTCCGCAATGCGTTCAAATTGCCGCGTGCCGAAGCCTACTTGCTGTCCGAAACAGAGCTGGGGACCTTGCCTGAAAATATCATGGACACCAGCGTTCAATATGAATCGACCCAGGATTCACCGGGCACAGGCCCAAGCGATTCGTCTTCAGGGGTTACGTCGGTGATGCTGACCGGCTTCGATCATATGGGGGCGGGCGATGTCGAGTGCCGTGCCGAAGAATGATATCCCGCGCCAGTTAGATCTTTCGTTGTCGTACAACGGTTTTTCCAACGCATCTGTTGTTCGCGAAGCAAATCACACCATCGAACCCGCCTGCACCCATCGTATTCCTTACAAAACTGGATCTGAATAGACAGGTCGTGTCATGACGAACGGCCATCTTTCAGATTGACAGCCCGGTATCAGCCTCGCTATAAAAGGCACAGTTGTACGACGACAGACGATAGATCGACTGTTGAACCCTAAAAATAAAAAAGAGTGTCGGCCCCATCATGAATCCAACCTGCGTACTCGCCTCCCCGAATGCCGCTCCTCGTGGTTCGCTCCTGACTGCTTGCCTTGACGCACAGTCCGGTCCGTTGCAGGCAACGGTTACAACAAACGCCCCATAGCACTTGCTACAGGTCCAACTCCAGCCACCGGGCGTGGAGAACGTGCACCTGTACTCTCGCAATGACTGTCGAGAGTTCATCACCCTAATCCAATAATAAAGTGATGCTATGAATCTGAACGAGCCCATCAATGCGCAACGTGTCGGCCAAGCCGTAGGCAAATACCGCTGGACGATCTGCGCGCTGTTGTTTTTTGCCACTACCGTCAACTACCTCGACCGCCAGGTGCTCAGTCTGTTGGCGCCGGGGCTGTCGACGGAGTTCGGTTGGAGTAATACCGATTACGCCAACATTGCTTCGGTGTTCCAGTTTGTCTACGCCATTTCCATGCTGTTCGCGGGTCGTGTAGTCGACAAGATCGGCACCAAGACAGCGTTTGTGGTGGCGATCGGCATCTGGTCGACCGGCGCGATAATGCATGCGTTTGCGGTGCCGATGGGCGAGGGGATCGCGGCGGTGTGCAGCGCGTTCGGCCTGGCGGTGATCCCGGTGTCGATCGCCGGTTTCATGTTGTCCCGTGCGGTGCTGGCAATCGGCGAGGCGGGTAACTTTCCGATCGCGATAAAGGCCACGGCGGAATACTTTCCGAAGAAGGAACGCTCGTTTGCGACCGGCATCTTCAACTCCGGCGCCAACGTCGGCGCGATCCTGGCACCGATCTGCGTGCCATTGATTGCAGGCCTGTGGGGCTGGGAAGCGGCGTTTATCGTGATCGGCATGTTGGGTTTCGTCTGGGTGGCGGTGTGGATCGCGCTGTACCAGAAGCCGGAGCAGCAAAAACGCCTGTCGGCGGCGGAACTGGCCTACATCCGCAGCGATGAGCCGGTGCAAGTGATCGCCACCCCGGTGGCGGGCGAGGTGGTCAAAAAGGTTTCGTGGTTCAAGTTGCTGACCTATCGCCAGACCTGGGCATTTGCTTTCGGCAAGTTCATGACCGATGGCGTGTGGTGGTTCTTCCTGTTCTGGCTGCCGACCTATCTGTCGGCGCAATACGGCATGAAAGGCCCGGACATCGTAGTCCCGCTTGCCGTGTTGTACAGCATGACCATGGTCGGCAGCATCGGCGGCGGCTGGTTCCCGAGCTACTTCATGGCTCGTGGCGACAAGCCGTATGACGGTCGCATGAAAGCCATGCTGGTAATCGCACTGTTCCCGCTGCTGGTGTTGCTGGCGCAGCCGTTCGGTTACATCAGTTTCTGGGTGCCGGTGCTGTTGATTGGTGTGGGCGCGTCGGCGCACCAGGCGTGGTCGTGCAACATCTTCACCACCGTGTCCGACATGTTCCCGCAAAAAACCGTGGCGTCGGTGGTCGGGATTGGCGGCATGGCCGGGGGCTTGGGCGGCGTTGTGATGACCAAGATTGGCGGTTGGGTGTTCGACTATTACAAATCGATCAACGATATTCACACCGGCTACATGATCATGTTTGCCATCTGCGCACTGGCCTATCTGGTGGCGTGGAGCGTAATGAAGGCACTGGTGCCGCAGCATAAGGAAATTACTGACCTGTGAAATAGGTCAGTTTGACGGCGGCTGTGCCGCCGTCTTCGCGAGCAGGCTCGCTCCCACAGTTGATCGGTGTTGTTCGCCGCCCCTCTGTAGGAGCAAAGCTTGCTCGCGAAGGCGTCAGGCTTGACCTACCGCGTTATCGTTCTTCGCGGGCAAGCCTTGCTCCTACGCAGATCAAAAGAAGGGACTGGGATCAGCCGATAGCCCGAACACCCGTCTGGAGGTAGCATGACGGGTTATCAGCTCCCATAACCGAGTAACCCAGACCTTGATCGAACGACGCCAATTCAGCGGAGGCATGAAGGGGAAAAATCTCCGCTATTTGAATGAGCAATCTGGCGAGCCTGTGCCCATGGCTCGAACAGGCTTTTTGCTGTTGGAGCATTTCTCGCTGCCGGCCTTCACCCAGGCGCTGGACACGATCGTCACCGCTAACCTGCTTCGCCCCAAGTTGTTCTCCACCCGCACGTTCGGCTTGCACGATGGCGAAGTCATCAGCGACCTGGGCCTGGTCATCCGCCCCGACGCGCGTTTCGACGGTGCCGCGATTCAAGACCTGGACCTGCTGGTGATTTGTGGCGGCTACCGCACCGAACTGAAAGCCAGCGATGAGCTGATCCACTTGCTGAGAAGCGCGGCAGACCATGGCGTGATTCTGGCCGGATTGTGGAACGGTGCCTGGTTCCTCGGCAGCGCCGGTCTTCTGGACGGCTACCGTTGCGCCATTCACCCGGAACATCGCCCCGCACTGGCGGAAATTGCCAAAGCCGCGCAAGTCACCAGCGAACCTTACGTGATTGATCGCGACCGGCTCACGGCGTCCAGTCCCTCCGGGGCGTTCCACATGGCGCTGGACTGGATCAAGGGCCTGCACGACAAGGCGCTCGTCGAGGGCATCGAAGACATCCTGGCGTTCGAAGAATCCCGCTACCGGCGCATCAAGCCGACGGAAAATATCTGCGTGAGCGCACCGCTGCGCGAGGTGGTGAAACTGATGGACGCCAACCTCGAAGAGCCGCTGGAGCTGGAACAACTGGCGGTGTACGCCGGGCGCTCCCGTCGCCAGCTCGAGCGTCTGTTCAAGGAACAACTGGGCACCACGCCGCAACGCTACTACATGGAGCTGCGCATTACCGAGGCCCGTCGTTTGCTGCAACACACCGAACTGTCCCAAGTGGATGTACTGGTTGCTTGTGGCTTTGTATCGCCCAGTCATTTCAGCAAATGCTACAGCTCGTACTTTGGCTACCGGCCTTCCAAGGAAACGCGGCTGGTCAAATAACCCCCGGAGACCCATTGATGTCGGACCGTGAAATCATCATTCCCGAGGCCATGCGGGCCATTGTCGAACGCGCGGGTTATGCCCCTGCGGTCAAGGTCGGCGCCACACTGTACTGTGCCGGCCAGGTGGGTCGAACGCCTGACTTGCAAGTGATCGAGGACCCCGAACAGCAGTTCATCAGCGCTTGGGATAACCTGCGCCAAGTACTCGAGGCGGGCGGCTGCTCCTTCGATGACGTGGTTGAAATGACCACCTATCACGTCGATATGTCGACGCACATGGCGGTGTTCCGGGACGTGAAAAACCGTATGTTTCCTAAAGGGTTATGTGCCTGGACGTGCATCGGCGTGAGTGAATTGGCGCACCCGGGGCTTTTGGTGGAGATCAAGTGCGTAGCGGTGCGGCGAACCTAAGGCTATGCTGCCGCGCAAATCGCCAATAACAACCAACAAATAGTGATGCCATGAGCCAATCACAACTGCATGCGACTGCTTTAGCACTGTATCCAGAGGACTACCGCGAGGCCGCCGCATTCCTCAAACAGGCAGTGCCTCTGATGGTGCGGCACAACATCCCGCCAAACCCGGTGCACTACGCGCTCTGGTACACCTACAGCAAAGGCCTGGAACCGGAGCTCAATCGCCACCTGGACCGGGTCGTCAAAGACTTCGACTACTTCCCTTCGGAGTCCGCATCGAAGCTGTTCCGCGAATACATCATTCGCGATGAACTGGAAGACGCCCGCGCCGGCCAGCAGCAAGCGATCAATCTGGTGGATGGCATGGAGCGAGACGTCTCCCATAGCGTCAGCGGCAGTCTCAACTTCAAGGCCAGTCTCGGGCAATGCCTGGAAATGCTCGCGGAGCCGGTCGACAACCGGTTGCCGGCGATACTCAGCGAGCTGCAACAGAGCACGCAGGCGATGCACGATCAGCAAGAGCGCTTCCTCGCTCAACTGCATTCGGCGCAAAACGAGATCAAAACCCTGCGCGATCGACTGGAGCGCGCCCAGCTCGACGCGACGCTCGACGGCCTAACCCAAGTGCTCAACCGCAATGCCTTCTCGCGCATGCTGGAGCAAGCCTTGAGCACCAATGCGCAGGGCGTCGCGCTGGTGATGCTGGATATCGATCACTTCAAACAATTCAATGACCAATATGGCCACCCGCTAGGCGATCGCGTGCTCAAGCATGTGGGCCAGGTGTTGCGCAGCTCGCTGCCGCCCCAGGCCCTGGCGGCACGTTATGGCGGCGAAGAGTTTTGCGTGATCCTGCGCGACTGCCCCGACCTCAGCGCTGCCCGTGATTTTGCGCAGATCCTGCGGCAGAAGATCCAGGCGCTGCGGATCAAGGCGCGGGGCATGAATGAAGTGTTGGATACCGTGACCGCCTCGTTCGGCGTGGCCATTGCCAATGCGGACGACTCGGTGGACAGCCTGGTGGTGCGTGCCGATGACGCGCTGTATCAGGCCAAGCGCAATGGGCGAAATCAAGTCGTTTGACGGCCAGGGTTCAGCCCCGTGGCTCAGCCACCAACAACAACGACTGCGGCACCGGACTTTGCGGGTGCTGTGGCTCTTGCAGGCTGGCCAGCCGAAAACCGGCCATGTCCAGCGCATTGAGCCAACTGGACAACGTGCGAAAATACCACGGCATCGGCTGCCATTGCCCCTTGAACCCAGCGAACGTCTCTTCACGCCAGCCATCCTGATAGACGCCCGCTGCGGCGCTCCATGGGTGCAGTGTCTGGATCACCAGCGCGCCGCCGGGGGCGAGCAGGGCGTTCATGGCGGTGAGCAGCGGGATGATGTCCTGGTGCAACAGGGCGAAGTTGGCGCAGATCAGGTCGTAGCCGCTGCCGATATCAACCTCGGCCTCCACCAACGCTTCATAGCTCGCCACCTGCACCTGCGCAGAACCCGCCGCCCGCGCCGCCTCGACCAGCGTCGCATCGCCATCCACCCCGACCGCTTCGATGCCTCGCTCCGCCAGCGTGCGCAACAGCCAGCCTTCACCGCAACCCAGATCGAGAACGCGCTCGGGCTGGCGACTGAGCGCCGCCAGCAGAATGGCCTGGTTGGTGACTTGCTGGCGGCTTTCGATCGAACCGCTGCGGATGGCTTCGATCCAGGGTTGAGCGTTGTGATGCCAGCTCTGGAGGAGGGTGGATTCGGGGGCGGGCATGTCGATATCCATGGTGGGTGCTTGTACAAAGGATAGAGGAAAAGGGGACAGATTTATTTTTCCATAGGGCATGTCAGCCGTTCAATATTGATGTCGCCTGACACCCCGCCTTCGCGAGCAGCTCGCTTGTACACACTGAATCGCAGCCAGATCAAATACTGCATTCAACCCAGATCCCCTGTAGGAGCGAGGCTTGCCCGCGAAGAGGCCGGCACATCCAACATCAATGCCAACTGACCCACCGCCTTCGCGAGCAAGCTCGCTCCCACAAGGATCTTCAGCGGTCCCGGGCTTTGCGTACGGCGCTGATCCCCTGTGGGAGCGAGCTTGCTCGCGAAGAGGCCGTCCATTCAATATCGATGTCGCCTGACACACCGTCTTCGCGGGCAAGCCACGCTCCCACAATTGTTCGGTGTCGTTCGCAGGATTGGCGGTCGACACAGATCCCCTGTGGGAGCGGGCTTGCTCGCGAAGAGGCCGGTACATTCAACATCGATGTCGCCTGACACACCGTCTTCGCGGGCAAGCCACGCTCCCACAATTGCTCGGTGTCGTTCGCAGGATTGGCGGTCGACACAGATCCCCTGTGGGAGCGGGCTTGCTCGCGAAGAGGCCGGTACATTCAACATCGATGTCGCCTGACACACCGTCTTCGCGGGCAAGCCACGCTCCCACAATTGTTCGGTGTCGTTCGCAGGATTGGCCGTCGACACAGATCCCCTGTGGGAGCGAGCTTGCTCGCGAAGAGGCCGGTCCATTCAATATCGATGTCGCCTGACACCCCGCGTTCGCGAGCAGGCTCGCTCCCACAATGAATCTCCAGTTGAGTCGGTATTTGATGTGGTTAAACATGTTTTTAATCGAGTGTTTAAGGACACTCGGTGTTACGTCATAAGAGGCTACAACGCCTTGCGCCATTACCTACGCGTACGCCAGAATCCGCTGGCTTGTGCGCTTTAACCCCGGACTCTATCGTTTACCTGCCACTGCCCATCAGTGGTCGGGTTTAGTCGCCCGGTGGTTATCGGTAAGGTGCATAAGCGCCATTCAGTCAGGTCCTTCTATGCCTGCACTTGATGGTGGTTGTGCGCAGGGCGCCCTTGGGCGCGCCGGGCTTGCTGATTCCACCGGTCGACTAACCTGCGTACAGCCGCCACCCTCTTTTAGTCGAGAGCGGTAGCGGCCCCAACTCTGGAATCAGATCTATGTTCAAAGTAACGCCGAATCCCCCCCACACAGGTCCAGTACCCTACGACGCTTCTCTCGATCTTGACCCCAGGAAAATGAAAGAGGCGGCCGACCGCGCGCTCAACTTCTACCTCAACCCCGGGGCACAGAAAGAGCCGATACCGTCCCGCAACCCCAGCAGCACCTTTCTCGTCAATCCTGCGGTGAATGACGAAACGCTGCTGATCCAGGCCTGCGATTCGTTGGCGTCAGCCAACGTCATGGCCAGCGATTTCGCCGACTTGATGGAAGGTCCGCAGCGCAAGAGGATGCTGCTGTTGCAGCAGGTAATCACGATGGGTGAGATAGCGGTCAATCGCGTACTGGATAACCACAAGCCTGGGTAGCAGCCAGGCGCGGCAGTGAGGGGCTTGCTCCTTCACTGCACTTGTTTTTGATGGGGCGAGCCCTGTGACAGGGCTCGCTTCAGTCGCCAGGACTCTTAGTTAATGCGTGGATGCTGTTGCACCAGGTGCTCGCGCTTGGCCTTCAGCGCGGCAATTTCAGCGTCGATGTCTTCAATTTTCTGTTCAATATTGTCTTCATGCTCCTGCAGCAGTTCCTTCGCTTCCTCAAGGTCCGAGGCCGCCGGAGCCGCGCCGCGCAGGGGCATGTTGGCGGTTTCTTTCATGGTGATGCCGGTGACCAGGCCCACCACGGCGATGACCATCAGGTAGTACGCCGGCATGTACAGGTTGTTGGTGCTTTCCACCAGCCAGGCCACCAGAGTCGGTGTCAGGCCCGCGATCAGCACGGACACGTTGAACGCACTGGCCAGCGCGCTGTAGCGGATGTGGGTGGGAAACATGGCCGGCAGGGTCGACGCCATGACACCGATGAAGAAGTTGAGCACCACGGCAATGATCAGCAGGCCCGAAAAGATTAATCCGAGCTGACCGCTGTTGATCAGCATGAACGCCGGGATGGCCAGGCAGAACAGCGCGACGCTGCCGAACAGGATGAAAGGCCGGCGGCCGATTTTGTCGCTGATAAAGCCAATCAGCGGCTGTACGAACAACATGCCGACCATGATTGCGATGATGATCAGCACGCCACGGTTTTCGCTGTAGTGCAGGTTGTGCGAAAGGTAGCTCGGCATGTAGGTGAGCAGCATGTAGTAAGTGACGTTGGTGACGGCCACCACGCCGATGCAGGTCATCAGGCTGCGCCAGTGTTTCGTGGCGACCTCCTTGAAGGATACTTTCGGGCCGCGCGCCAACCCTTCGCGGTCGCCTTGCTCGAGTTTTTCGACATGTTGCTGGAAGGCCGGGGTCTCTTCGAGTGCGTTACGCAAGTAGAGCCCGATCATGCCCAGGGGCAGGGCGAGGAAGAACGGCAGGCGCCAACCCCAATCCTGGAATTGCTCTTCGCCGACCACCGCAGAAATCAGCACCACCAGACCCGCACCGAGGACAAAACCGGCGATTGAGCCGAAGTCCAGCCAGCTCCCGAGAAAGCCGCGCTTGCGGTCCGGGGCATACTCGGCGACGAAGATCGAAGCGCCGGTGTACTCGCCGCCCACCGAGAAGCCTTGGGCCATCTTGGCCAGCAACAGCAGGATCGGCGCCCAGATGCCGATCGAGGCATAGGAGGGGATCAGCCCGATCGCGAAGGTACTGAGGGACATGATCACGATGGTGGCCGCGAGGACTTTCTGCCGTCCGTATTTGTCACCTAATGCGCCGAAGAACAGACCACCCAAAGGACGGATCAGGAAGGGCACCGAGAAGGTGGCCAGCGCGGCGATCATCTGCACGCTGGGGGACGCATCGGGAAAGAACACTTTGCCCAGCACATAGGCGACAAAGCCGTAGACGCCAAAGTCGAACCATTCCATGGCATTGCCCAGCGCGGCGGCGGTGATCGCCTTGCGCATCTTGGCGTCGTCGACAATCGTGATGTCGTCCAATCCGATGGGATTGACGGTTTTCTTGCGTGATTTCATCCGGATTACTCAGTCGCTGATCCATTTCGATGCCATTGTTTTAATGGCATGCGCTCTTTGGTTCAGATGCATGAGGACACTAAATAATTCACCGACCACCGATTTTTAGTTGGCGCTACACCGTGGCGGGATGCGCGAGTCGATCGCCACCCAGCGAATCACGCTGCATCGATTGCAGGTTTTTCTCGATGGTTTCGCACAGGGCTTCCATCTGGATCTGGTGTTCGCTGTCACGGAACGGGCTTTGCAGATCGGTGCCGATGCGTTCGATGGCCAGCAGCATGAAGCCCACCACCGTCGAGGCTAGCGGGGTAAACCAACCCAGGGACTCCACCAGCCCCACCGGCACGATCAGGCAGAACAGCGAAATAAACAGACGCGGGAAATAGACGTAAGGGTAGGGCAGCGGCGTATTGGCAATCCGCTCCATGCCGCCCTGGCTGTTGGACAGGTCAACCAGGGTCGTTTCGAGCCGCGCCAGGCGAATGCTGTCCAGGTGCCCGGTCTTGTATTCCTGGGCCAGCAGTGCCGCGGAACCGTTGAGGATGTCATTGGCAAAGTTATTGGTGGTGGTGCTGCGCGCGAACTCCCCGGCGGGAATGAACGCGCGTACCTCGTCCGGGCACGGCTGGCCCCGCAGGTGCGCCGCCAGGCAATTCACGTAGGCCACGTGGCGCCGCAGCAACGTGGCCTTCATCGGATTGATCTCATTGCCCCGATCATCCACCAACGTCAGGACCTGCCGCGCAAAACTGCGGGAATTATTGACCATCGCCCCCCACAACGTGCGCGCCTCCCACCAGCGATTGTAGGCACTGCTGTTGCGAAAACTGATCAGCACCACCAACGCTGAGCCCAGCAACGTCAGTGGCATCAGCGGCAGGGTGATCTTGCTGTCGAGAAACAGCATGAAGTCCGCGGTGACGGCGATATCCCAGAGCAATAGCCAGAACAGGGCCCAGCCCACATAACCCATGGTCTTGATGATCAGGTGGTATTTTTTGATGATGGCGGCTTTCAAACGACGACCTCGCGGCGAGTGTTGGGCATTAATGCTCTAACTCGGACGGTGTTTGTGGGGTAAAGGTTCGGTGGGCAAGGCGATGGACCCGGCGGCGATACAAACGTAACCTTGCCCGTTCGCTGACCCAAACAAGACAAAAATCAGGAGTCATTGATGCAACCGATCCGTCTCGGTCTGGTGGGCTACGGCAAGATTGCCCAGGATCAACACGTCCCCGCGATCAACGCCAACCCCGCGTTCCAATTAGTGTCTGTCGCCACCCAAGGCCAACCGTGTGCCGGGGTTGAGAACTTTCAGTCCCTGAGCGAACTGCTCGAAAACGGTCCACCGGTCGATGCGATTGCGTTTTGCACGCCGCCCCAAGGACGCTTCGCCCTGGTGCAACAGGCGCTGGGCGCTGGCAAACACGTGCTGGTAGAAAAACCGCCGTGCGCCACGCTGGGTGAGGCGATGGCGTTGGTCAATCAGGTCGCGGAGCAAGGCGTCAGCGGTTTGTTCGCCTGGCACTCACGCTACGCGCCCGGTATCGAAGCCGCCCGTGACTGGCTGGCCACCCGTACCCTGCAAAGCGTACAGATCGACTGGAAGGAGGACGTGCGCAAATGGCACCCCGGCCAGGCGTGGATTTGGCAACCCGGCGGCCTGGGCGTGTTCGATCCCGGCATCAATGCTTTGTCGATCGTCACCCATCTGCTGCCGTTGCCGCTGTTTGTCGAATCCGCCGAACTGCGCGTGCCCAGCAACTGCCAGTCGCCGATTGCCGCGGACATCAAGATGTCCGACGCGCGCCACCTCGATATCCGCGCGGAATTCGATTTCGACCACGGTCATGACGAACTCTGGAGCATCGAGATTCGTTGCACCGAAGGCGTTCTGCGCCTGGACAACGGTGGCGCACTGCTGAGCATCGACGGCGTGCGCCAAGCGGTGTCGGAGGAGGGCGAGTACGCGGCGGTGTATCGGCATTTTCAGCAGTTGATTGGCGACAAGGCCAGTGATCTGGATCTGCAGCCGTTGCGGTTGGTGGCAGATAGCTTTTTTGTGGGCAGTCGGGCGCTGGTCGAGGCGTTTTACGATTAAGAAAAAGGGAACAGTCGTGTTAATGCCGATCAGTTAAGCCGTCACTCAACCTGTAGCAGCTGGCGAAGCCTGCGTTCGGCTGCGCAGCAGGCGTGAAATCGGGCAGCGCGGTGGTTCAGAGAGTACGTGTACTCAGGGTTCACGACTGCTTCGCAGCCGAACGTTGCCTCGCGTTGCTCGTCAACTGCTACGCAGTGCGTGTTTCGTCTGAAATTCTCTTAACTGACTGGCATTAGACAGCTCGTGCCCCCTATTTTTAACGCAGTATTCAACCGCGAATAAACGCCAGCAAATCGGCGTTGATCTGATCCGCATTCGTCGTCGGCATTCCGTGCGGGAAGCCGGGGTAGGTCTTGAGCGTCGGATGCTTCAACAGTTTGGCCGACAGCGGCGCCGAATCGGCGAACGGTACGATCTGGTCATCCTCGCCGTGCATGACCAGCGTCGGCACCTGTATCGCCTTCAGGTCTTCGGTGAAGTCGGTTTCGGAAAACGCCTTGATGCAATCGTAATGCGCTTTTGCGCCGCCCATCATGCCTTGCCGCCACCAATTGTCGATGACCCCTTGCGAGACGTTGGCCCCGGGCCGGTTGAAGCCGTAGAACGGCCCCGCCGGCACGTCCACGTAAAACTGCGCACGACTGGCGATCAGCGCCGCGCGGAACCCGTCGAACACTTCCAGGGGTAACCCGCCGGGGTTTTTTTCCGACTTGACCATGATCGGCGGAACCGCGCTGATCAGCACAGCCTTGGCCACCCGTCCCGGTTTGGCTCGCGCGGCGTAACGTGCAACTTCACCCCCTCCGGTCGAATGGCCAACATGGATCGCCCCCTTGAGGTCGAGCGCATCGGTCAGCTCGATGACGTCGGCGGTGTAGGTGTCCATTTCGTTGCCTTCCCAGGTTTGGGTCGAGCGTCCGTGCCCACGCCGGTCGTGGGCGATCACCCGGTAGCCTTTGAGCAGGAAGAACATCATCTGGTTGTCCCAGTCATCCGCGCTCAATGGCCAGCCGTGGTGAAACACAATGGGCGTGGCCTCTTTCGGCCCCCAATCCTTGTAGAAAATCTCGGTGCCGTCTTTGGTCGTAATAAAGTTCATGGTGTGTATCCCCTCGCGATTGGGTGGGTGTGGGACGTGCAAAAGGAAGCGGGCCCGCGGTCGTGCACAACGGGTCACGAGCGGGCTTGGTCAGTGTAGAAGACGTATAGGGAGGGGCACTTTCAGGCGATAGGTGGGGCAGGGGCGTTACAAAGCGGCCATTAATAGAAGGCAGTTATTGGCGACGAGGCTGTACTAAAGGTTTCGGTTATCAAGCCGACTCAAATGAACTTGTACTTAAACAATCGACGAAGGACCGTCCGTGAATTCCCCTCGCTATTCCTTGGCCTCCGACGACAACGGAGCGCCGTCGCAGCCACGCCGCAATAACTTCAACATTTCGCTAACCCTACAAAAATACGCGCCCGCTATCGCCATGAATTCGCGGCGCGCCAAGGAGCTGTTTGCTGTGAGATTACTAGTTCGCCTGTCGGGTGCTGTCCTCGCTGTGTCCCTGACCGGTTGTGCCTTGCAAGGCAATGGGATGGCCGATTATTACAAACGTGTCGCTGCCGAGCGCGCGGTCGAAGATCAAGCCATGACGAGTCGTATAAAAACCCTGCCGTTGCCGCTGGACAGCACGTTCGGACTCGGCCGAACCGCCGTGGTCACGCTGAATGTACCCGCCGAAGGCGCCGCGCCAGCTACCCAGGGCAGGCTTTTCGCTGACTGCGATTCGGCGAAAGTATCCATGACCTATCGACGCGCAAAGGACTCGAACAGTTCTTATTCCCTGCCCGCAGACCCCGCAGGGAACATCGCCCGGCAGATGTGCCAGGCCGTCCGAAACAGCGCCTGGAAGCAACTGCCCGGCGACAGCGAAGACCTCTTGTTGCTGGACCCCGGCACCCTCGGCCTGGACAACGCCCAACGTTCCATCTGGGCGGGCATCGACTATGGCCGCACCCGCCTCGATGAAAACGAAGGGACGCCTTACGACCGCCAGTTAGAGCATATCAAGGTCGACTGTACTGCCCACCAGGCCAGCAACCGCCAGGTCTATCGTTTAAGCGGCCAGAGTGTGCTGCCAGCGTCCATCCAGCCGCTCGACAGTGCGTTGGACAACGCCCAACGCACCCGATTGATTGACGCGGTGTGCGCCGATCCCGCCAAACTGGCGCAACTCGCCGCCCCAGTCATGCGCAAAAAATTACCGCCGACCCTGCGCACACCTGAGATTCCAACCTCACTGCTGGCACAGGTCAGCGAATTGCCTCAGGGGCAACCGAGCCACACGCTCAGTCACTTGCAACTCACGTACAGCGCTTCCTCTCCCGTCGTGCCCGGCGCGGTGATCAAAGACAGCCCGATGGACCTGTATCTGCAACCGGGACCGGCCCGTGGACTATGGCGGCAGCAGGCGGTGGGTGCCTTGGGCAAAGAGTCGGTGAGCATCCGCTGGCGCGGATTGATCGAACTGGCCGCGACCAGCAGCGATCAACTCGCTGACAAAACTCGCCAGTCGAGTACGCTCAACAGCATCGAACTGGAGGGCGATTGGCAAAACCTCAAAACCGGGACGGCAATTGCCTACAACAAGAGCTTTACTGACAAAACGGGCAAACCGTTCGTGCAACATTTTAAGTGTTCGGTGGGTGAATCCTTTCCGGCCACCCAAAAAGTCGCCTCGCTGCAAGGGATGGCGCGCAATGTTTCTTGCACCGCCAACAACGGGCTGAAGACCGATAGCGTTTACCTCTATCTGGAGGCCTATGACCTGTTCGTGGAAACCTCTGAGATTTCCATGCTCATGGCCCAGGTCAAAACGCTTAAGGCGGCGGAATAGGGCGCATCACCGCACAAGGAAGCCGAGAAAACCATGACCGACCGCATGCAACTCCATCGAGACGGCTACGCACTGCTCCGTCGAGCGATCCCGACCGAATGGCTGGGTGACCTGCGTGCCGTGTTCGATACGGGTGTGAAGCCGTCGGAGCAATGGCCAGTGCCGCGCGGAGTGGGCTGGCGCTATTCGATGCTGGACGATGATTCGGCGGTTCAGGCGGTGTGTTGTCTGCCCGCGGTACTGGCGGTGGTCGGTGAGTTGATCGGGGAGCGGTTTTTTCTCTCGCAGGTGGAAGGGCGCGAGCCCCTTGCCGGGGGCGGCCATCAAGTGCTGCACCGCGACTTGTCGGCCCAAAGGCCCGGCGACATTGCCATTGCCCTGGCTTTTTTCGACGATTATGGCCCTGGGAACGGCGCGACACGGATCGTCCCCGGCAGCCATCGCCCCGAGCCAGGAGCGCCGCCATTCGATTCAAATGACGAGTCACGGTCCGTACAGCTTTCAGGCTCGGCCGGAGACATTTTAGTGTTCGATGTCGATTTGGTGCATGCGGGCAGTCTGAACTTGATTGGCGCCCGCCGCCGCTCGATTCTGATCAGCTATTTTTCGGAACTGCTGTACGCATCGCACCTGGAAACAGTGGGGCTGCGCAATGTTCAGATGGATACGAGTGGGCGTTTCGAGCCTGCGGATTTCGTCCTCCGTTGACTCTCGCATTGACATATCGATAAATCTCGATATTCTCGGCGCATGGAATTACTCGAAATATTCAAAGCCCTCTCAAATCCTACGCGCCTTGAAATCCTGAAAGGCTTGAAGGACCCCGCAAAGAACTTCCCTCCACAGGATGAAGGTGACGTTCTCACGGTGGGGGTGTGCGTCAGTAGTATTCAAGAAGGTATCGGGCTGTCGCAGTCAACGGTGTCTGGCTATCTTGCAACGCTGCAGCGAGTGGGCCTGGTCGAAGTCAGGCGCATCGGTCAGTGGACCTACTACAAGCGCAATGAAGCAACCATCAGTGCACTGGCCGAGATCATCGGGAAAGATCTGTAATTTTTTTACCCCTATCATATCGAGATATCTCGATATCCCTTTTTGTCGATACGAGGATTTACCATGAAAGCGATGATGCTTAACTCATTTGGCGGCCCGGAATCGTTCGAACTCTGCGACGTGCCCAAGCCCGTGCCGCGTGCGGGACAAGTCCTGGTGCGGGTCCACGCAACCTCCATCAACCCTTTGGATTACCAGGTTCGACGTGGCGATTATCCCGACCTGGTGCCATTGCCAGCCATTACCGGACACGACGTATCGGGCGTTGTCGAAGCAGTCGGGCCGGGGGTGACGGCCTTCGTTCCAGGAGACGAAGTCTGGTACACCCCGCAAATATTCGACGGCCCAGGCAGTTATGCCGAGTACCACGTTGCGGCCGAAAGCATTGTCGGGAAGAAGCCCCTATCACTGAGCCATCTTGAGGCGGCAAGTCTGACCCTGGTTGGCGGGACGGCGTGGGAAGCACTGGTCGTGCGTGCGGCGCTCAGAGTGGGGGAAAGCATCCTCATACACGGCGGCGCGGGGGGAGTCGGTCATGTGGCGATCCAGCTGGCAAAAGCCATGGGTGCAAAGGTGTACACGACCGTGCGCGAGGCAAACGCCGAGTTCGCACGCAGCATGGGTGCCGATGTGATCATCGACTACGAAAAGCAGGATTACGTCGACGCCATCCTCCGGGAAACGGGTGGTCGCGGAGTCGATGTCGTGTTCGACACCATCGGCGGCAACACACTGTCGCGTAGCCCCGACGTGCTCGCACAACTTGGCCGCGTGGTCACGATTGTGGACATTGCACAGCCACAAAACGTCGTTCAGGCCTGGGGCAAGAACGCGAGTTATCACTTCGTTTTCACAAGACAGAATCGCGGCAAGCTGGATGAGCTGAGCGCATTGGTCGCGCGCGGTCAGCTGCGGCCACACGTTGGCGCTGTCTATTCGCTTGCCGACATCGGGCTCGCCCATGCCCGGTTGGAAAGTCCCAACAACGGCCTTCAAGGAAAAATCGCGATTGCCGTCGAACCCTCGCTCATCTCGTAAGTGCGTACTTTTAACCGTTCAAGTCCTATCAGAGGAACGCCCCATGATTTATGAGATCGCTCTACTCCCCGTCCACAAAGAACGCATTGAAATGTTCAGACGTGCATTTGCCGAAGTCGCTCCTTTGCTCACCCGCGCAAAGGGCTACGGCGGCCACTTGCTCGCGCAAGGGATTGAAACCCCCCAGCTATTCAACCTGATAGTGCGCTGGGCTTCACTTGAGGATCACACGCCGGGCTTCGAAGAGAGCGAAGACCATCGGCTGTTCATGCAGGGCCTGGAGGAATATTTTTCGGAGGAACCGAAGGTCTACCATATTGAAGGGGCCGCTTTTTCTGCTGGCGAACAGGATGATTCGAACAGCACCGTCAGCATGGGTAATGCTGGAGTCTCAAGCGGTTTGTGGCTTTAAAGCAAATTGGCCGTTGTCGGAAATAGGCAGGCCAGGCAACTCGGTCTGAGGAAGCTAGGGCGTAAAGCCCTAGCCGATCGCAGATATCATTTTTTCTTTTTCGCCGGCTTTTCTGACTTGTCTGATTTCTTGGCCTTTTCTGGCTTGCTATCAGCTTTTTTTGCAGATTTCTTTAGTTCGGCTTTCTTGTCTTTCTTATCGGAAGATTTCGAAAGAGCCGACGCCGCCGCTGATTTCTTTGCAGGTGATGACTTTTTGTCTTTCAAATCCTTGCTGGCTTTCGAAGCTTCACCTTTGCTTTTCTTCTCGTCTTTAGCCACGTTGACCACCTCTCGAAGTATGCCGGTATTGGCACGTCGCCTGTGCGATTGTCCACAAGCTAATCATTAGGCGAGCGCGTCCGGCAGCGGTTCAAATTCTTTTAATACGTTGAGACAGGTTTTGGAGGGTGCACCGATATGTCCTGAGGTCTGGACACAACGATCATTTATAGTTCAGAAAAAAGTGAAGTTAAGTCGGGTATCGGATAGCTTGCTGACCTCGAAACCCGACGTGTATTCATGGAGGAAAAATGCGGATTTACATAACAGGGGCTTCGTGTGCGGGCGTGACCACTTTGGGTCAAAACCTCGCAACTCTGCTCGGTGTACGACAGGTCGATGTCGATGATTTTTTCTGGATGCCCACCAGCCCTCCTTTTACGACCAAGCGACCTGTCAATGAGCGCGTGTCACTGATCCAACAAACACTCGGTGACGACAATTGGGTGCTGACCGGCTCTGCGATCGGTTGGGGCGATGCGCTGTTTACCGATGTCGATCTGATTGTGTTTGTTGTGACTGCAACCCCCGTTCGCCTTGAACGGCTGGCCGCACGAGAAAAGGAGCGCTTTGGAGATCGGATAGCACCGGGTGGTGACATGCACGGGATACACGTCGCTTTTCGGGAATGGGCCTCGGAGTATGACAACCCGAACTTTTCGGGACGCAACCGAGCGTGGCATGAGGCGTGGCTATCAGAGCAAACGGCTCCGGTCTTGCGGATTGACGGGATAAACACTGCTGAAAGGATGGCGGCGGATGTGATTCATGCGTTGTCGCCAGTATCGCAATAGTTCGAAATCGGGAGGGCAGAGGAGGACTCTCAAGGCGCTTAAGTGAACTTCCCTTTGGGCCGTTTTCAGCGGGTCATGCCAAGCTCGATGCAGCGGCTGCATGGGCGACCGCCAGTACCAAGCGCTTTCCGCCGAGTGCTCCTGTTTCAAATGTATGGCAGCGGTGTGCATCCATTTTGCTGGGTGGCAAATTTTATGAGTGAACGCTAGTTCTACCTTCAGAGAAAATCGAGAGACTCATTCAGTCTGCTATTGGCCGACAGTCGCCCGTCACAAAGAGGCACCCTTCAACCCAAACCCACCGGCCACTGACTAACGATGTCTACATTGCGACCGTCACGATCACTGGCATCTCGCCTGAAGCAGACCGTCGGATCAACGTCGCCCAGTCCGAGTACTCACATCCACCCACACGGCCAACACGAGAATGCTGCCCTTGACGATCATCTGCCAGTAACTGTCGACGTCGAGCATGGACATGCCGTTGTCCAGGCTGGTGATGACCAGCGCGCCGAGGAGGGCGCCGTAGACGGTGCCGGAGCCGCCGCGCATGGAGGTGCCGCCGATGAAGCAGGCGGCGATGGCGTCGAGTTCGCCCATGCTGCCGGCCGAGGGCGAACCGGCGGCCAGGCGTGCGGTGTTGACCACGCCGGCGAGGGCGCACATCACGCCCATGATTCCGAAAATCCAGAGTTTCACGGCCTGCACATTGATACCGGACAGACGCGTCGCTTCCATGTTGCTGCCCACGGAATAGACGCGTCGGCCGAAGACGGTCTGACTGGTCACGTAGCTGAACCCGCCCAGCAGAATCAGCAGAAGCAGGACCGGCACGGGAATGCCGTCGTAGCTGTTGAGGGTCTGGACGAAGCCAGCCAGCACCGCGCCGATCAACAGCACGCGTACGACGTCACGCACCAATGAATGTGCCGCCAGGCCGTGAAGTGCGCGATTGCGCCGTTGCTTCCAGGTCAGGAACAACGTCAGTGCGAACAACAGAATGCCCAGGCCCGTACCGATCGTATGGGGCAAATAACCCTGGCCAATGTAGACGAGCCCGGGCGATACCGGGGCTATGGTCGTGCCGCCGGTAATCCCGAGCAAAATGCCTCGGAAAGCCAGCATACCGCCCAGCCCCACGATGAACGACGGAATGCGCAGGTAGGCGGCCATGTAGCCGTTGGCGAGGCCGATCAACAGTCCGCACAGGCAGACAAGGCCCAGGTTCGCCAGCAGCGGAATGTGGTAGATAACGTCGAGAATCGCCGCGATGCCACCGAGCAGACCCAGCAATGAGCCGACCGACAAATCGATCTCGCCGCTGATGATGACCAGCACCATGCCGCAGGCGAGAATCCCGGTAATGGACATCTGGCGCAGCAGATTGGAGAGGTTGCGTGGGGTTAAAAATCCGCCCTCGGTCTGCCAGCTGAAGAACAGCCAGATAAACGCCACGGCAAACACCAGCGCGAGCATCTTGTAGCGGGTGAAGAGTTGTTTGACCTGATTCATTTACGCGGATTTCCGATCATTATTGTTATGGCTTCCAGGCTGGCTAAGTGCGGCGGCGAGTAGTTGTTCCTGAGTGAGTTCGTGGTTGATGAAATCGCCACGCAACTGGCCTTCGCCGATCACCAGTACACGGTCGGAAACGCCGAGCACTTCGGCCAGCTCCGACGAGACCATGATGATCGACACGCCTTCGGCCGCCAGCGCGCCCATCAGCTTGTAGATCTCGTACTTGGCGCCGACGTCCACACCTCGGGTGGGCTCATCGAGAATCAGCACCCGAGGTTTGGTCAGCAGCATCTTCGCCAATACGGCTTTTTGTTGATTGCCACCGGACAGACTGGTGATCGGCAGGAACGGGCTCGCGGTCTTGAGGTGCAGGCGCGAGATTTCCCGATCGATGCTGCCCAGTTCGGCTTCGGCGTCGATGCGGGTCAGTTTCGAGTAACTGTCCAGCACGGCCAGGGTGATGTTCTGGCCGACGCCCAAGTCGGGAATGATGCCTTGGCGCTTGCGGTCCTCGGGCACCAGGCACAGGCCGGCACGGATTGATTTGAGCGGCGTGCGGGTGTCGATGAGTTGGCCGTCCAGCCAGACTTCGCCTTCGTGGCGACCGGGGTAGGCGCCGAACAGCGCGGTCACCAGTTCGGTGCGGCCGGCGCCGACCAGCCCGGCGATGCCGAGGATTTCCCCGCGTTTGAGGCTGAACGAAATACCGTCGACCCGTTTGCGCCGGGGGTTGTCGACGTCGTAGCAGGTGATGTGGCGAGCCTCGAAAATCACCTCGCCAATGTTGTGGGGTTCGGTGGGATAGAGGTTGCTCATTTCCCGGCCGACCATCTGGGTGATGATCTGTGGAATATCCATGTCCGCCATGGCCGTTGTGGCGATGTGTTTGCCGTCACGGATCACCGAAATGGTGTCGCAGACGGCGGCCACTTCATCGAGCTTGTGGGAGATGTAGACGCAGGCAACACCCTTGGCTTTGAGGTCGCGGATGATGTCCAGAAGCACCTCGATTTCCGAACGGGTCAGGGCCGATGAAGGCTCGTCGAGGATCAGCAGGCGCGCGTGCTTGTTCAGGGCCTTGGCGATTTCCACCAGTTGCTGATAGCCGCCGCCGTACTGCGAAACCGGCAGCGATACGTTCATGTCCGGCACTTTCAGTTCACGCATCAGGGCTTCGGCGCGGTGGATCATTGCCGGGTAATTCATCCGCCCACCGGGCAGCGTCAGTTCATGGCCCATGAAAATGTTCTCGGCCACCGACAGGTCGGGAACCAGCGTCAGTTCCTGGTGAATGATGACGATACCGGCGGCTTCCGTTTCGCTGATCGATTGCGCCTTGAGCGGTTGACCTTCCCAGAGAATTTCACCGTCCCAGGTGCCATAGGGGTACACCGCGGAAAGGATCTTCATCAGCGTGGACTTGCCGGCGCCATTCTCACCGCACAGCCCGACGCACTCACCCGGCCTGACCTTGATGTCGATGCCATTGAGCGCTTTGACACCGCCGAAGGTTTTGACGATACCGTCCATTTGCAGCAAATAGTCGGACATGGAAAGGGCTCGTATAACAAAGAGTCAGACTTCACTGAACCTGAGTGGGAGCGAGCCTGCTCGCGAATGCATCAGTTCAGACAACGCTGCGCTGACTGACACGCCGCCTTCGCGAGCAGGCTCGCTCCCACAAGGGTTTTCGCATAACCGGAGATTGAGGCCTCGGTTACTGCCCGGCTATCTGCGCCTTGGTGTAGAAACCGTCCTGTTCCAGCAGGTCGATGTTGTCCTTGGTCAACGGAGTCGGCGTGAGCAGGATGGTGTCGACTTTTTTGCTGCCGTTGTCGTACTGCGAGCTGTAGGCGGGTTTCTCGTTACGTGCCAGTTGCACCGAGAGCTTGGCGGCTTCGGAGGCGATGAGTTTCAGTGGTTTGTACACGGTCATGGTTTGCGTGCCGGCGATCACTCGCTTGACCGCTGCGAGGTCCGCGTCCTGCCCCGAAATCGGCACCTTACCGGCCAGTTGCTGAGCGGCCAGTGCCTGGATGGCGCCGCCTGCCGTGGCGTCGTTGGAGGCGACGATGCCGTCGATTTTGTTGTCGTTGCGGGTCAAGGCGTTTTCAACAATGCTCAGCGCTTCGGTTGGGTTCCATTCCTTCACCCATTGTTGGCCGACGATCTTGATATCGCCCTTGTCGATGGCCGGTTGCAGCACTTTCATCTGACCTTCGCGCAGGACTTTTGCGTTGTTATCGGTAGGCGCACCGCCGAGCAGAAAGTAATTGCCCTTGGGCGCCGCGTGCAGCACACCGCTGGCCTGCATCTCGCCGACCTTTTCGTTATCGAAGGAAATGTAGGCGTCGATATCCGCGTTGAGGATCAGACGGTCATAGGACACGACCTTGATTCCGGCTTTCTTCGCTTCGGCCACGGCATTGGTCAGGACTGTAGCGTTGAACGGCACGATGACGATGACATCGACGCCACGGGAAATGAGGTTTTCGATTTGCGAAATCTGCTTTTGCTCGTTGGCATCGGCCGACTGTACGAAGACCTTGGCGTCCATTTTCTCTGCCGCCGCCACGAAGTAATCGCGGTCACGTGACCAGCGTTCCAGCCGCAGATCATCAATGGAGAAACCGATTTTCGGGTGGGCAGCATCGGCCATCACCGGCAGCGACAGCAGCGCCAGGGCGCTGGCCAATAGCGCGCGTTTTACATTCTTCATGGTGGTGCGTCCTTTTATTTTTGTTTGAAAGACACTGCCTGACGATGAGTCTCGGGCTGGTAGAACTGTAGAGAATCGGCAGACGCAGCGGACACAGATTTGTCGTGCGAATGTCACAGCGTTATCGCGCCCGCAGACTCCGTGGGCGATTAGCGGTAGATGAACCGGTTGACGACGTTTTCGAGCATCTCCTGCCTGCCGCTGACGGCCTGCGGGTTCAGCTCGTTGGCGAAGGCGTGTTCGGCCAGTGACTGCAGGTCGAATTCACCTGCCAGTACCGCCTGCCCGAACGGCTGCTGCCAGCCGGCGTAGCGTTGATCCTTGAGCAGTTGAAGCTGATCGTTCTGGACCATGGCGGCAGCCCGCTCCAGGGACAGGGCGAGGACGTCCATTGCGCCGACGTGACCATGGAACAGATCGATCTCGTCAAGGCTCTGGCGGCGCACCTTGGAGTCGAAGTTGTACCCGCCATTCTTGAACCCGCCGGCCTTGAGAATTTCATAGGTGGCCAGGGTCATTTCTTCGACACTGTTGGGGAATTGATCGGTGTCCCAACCGTTTTGCGGATCACCGCGGTTGGCGTCGATGCTGCCGAAAATCCCCAGCGAGACGGCTGTGGCAATCTCGTGATGAAAGCTATGGCCGGCCAGGGTCGCGTGGTTGGCTTCGATGTTGACCTTGATTTCCTTTTCCAGGCCGAACTGCTGGAGAAAGCCAAACACCGTGGCGGTGTCGTAATCGTATTGGTGCTTGGTCGGCTCCTGCGGCTTGGGTTCGATCAGCAGGTCGCCTTTGAAGCCGATCTTGTGCTTGTGCTCGACCACCATGCGCATGAAGCGGCCCAGTTGTTCGCGTTCACGTTTCAGGTCGGTATTGAGCAGGGTTTCATAGCCTTCGCGACCGCCCCACAGCACGTAGTTGGAGCCTTTCAGGCGCTGGGTCGCGTTCATGGCGCTGAAGACCTGGGCAGCGGCGAAGGCAAACACTTCGGGGTCCGGGTTGCTGGCAGCGCCGGCGGCAAAGCGCGGATTGCTGAAGCAATTGGCGGTGCCCCATAGCAGCTTGATCCCGCTTTCTTCCTGGTGTCGTTCCAGGTGATCAATCATTTGCGCGAAGTGGTTGCGGTACTCCTTCAGTGAGTTGCCTTCCGGGGCGACATCCGTGTCGTGGAAGCAGTAATAGTCGATACCCAGCTTGGAGAAAAATTCGAACGCGGCTTCCGCCTTGCCGATGGCCAGTTCCATCGGGTCGCCGGCGTGTTGCCACGGGCGCTTGAAAGTACCTGCACCGAACACGTCGGAACCCGGCCAGACGAAGGTGTGCCAGTAACAGGCGGCCATGCGCAGGTGTTCGCGCATGGGTTTGCCGAGGATGATTTTGTCGGCGTCGTAGTGACGGAAGGCGAGGGGAGAATCGCTGGCAGGACCTTCGTAGCGAATCTTGTCGACATCGGGGAAGTACAGCATTGGCAATGTCCTTGTTGTTCTTGGCGGTGTCTCGATACTAGCAACGGCCCCACGCCTGCTGATTATGAAAATCACCAACACAGGGTGCGATTTTGCGTATTGAGATTCGTCGTCCGCGCGCCTAGTCTGTGCAAACCGCCTCCGTGAGAAGGGGCCCTCGAACAAGCCTGAAAACAATGAAAACCGTCCCGCCTGTTCACCGCATCGCCCTGTTGTTCAACGGCAGCAAAATCTATGACCGTGGCATCATCAGCGGCATCGGCAACTACCTGAGCAGCACCCGCGCGTCCTGGGACCTGTTCCTGGAAGAGGATTTTCTCTGCCGGTTGAAAGGGATCGAGCGCTGGCAAGGTGACGGGATCATTGCCGACTTCGACGATCCACTGATTGGCGAGGCGCTGGCCGACATCAAATTGCCCGTGGTGGCGGTGGGTGGTTCTTACCTGGATGAGCGGGCCTATCCGAAGGGGATTCCGTACGTCGCCACCGACAATAACGCACTGATCACCCTGGCTTACGCGCACTTGATCGAGGCGGGGCTGCAACGTTTTGCCTGCTTCAGCCTGCCTGAAGCGCAGGCCAATCGTTGGGCTCAGGAGCGGGAAAAATCCTTTCGACGACTGATGCGACGTGACGGCTTGCACGCCGAGGTCTATCGCGGCATGGGCACCAGCGCTCCGCTCTGGGACAGCGCCGTCGAACAACTGATCGCGTGGCTGCAAAGCCTGCCCAAGCCCATCGGTATCATCGCCGTCAGTGACGCCCGCGCCCGGCAGTTGCTGCAAGCCTGCCTGACCGCCGGAATCGCCGTACCGGAGCAAGTGGCGTTGATCGGTATCGACAACGACCCCCTGACACGCAGCCTGACCCGGGTCCCACTGAGTTCGGTCATCCAGGGCACCGAAACCATGGGCCGCACCGCTGCGCTATTACTCCACCAGATGCTGCACGGCATGCCGTCCACGGGCACGCACATCCTGATTCCGCCTGATGCAATCAACGTGCAGGTGTCGAGTTTGCACCAACCGTTGGGCAACCCATACGTCATGCAAGCGCTGCTGTTTATCCGCCAATATGCCTGCCAGGGCATCAAAACGGCGCAGGTGGCGGCTTATGTCGGTGTGTCGCGTTCGTCACTGGAGTCGCACTTTCGCACGGTGCGTGGTTGCAGCGTTCACGATGAGATTCTGCGTTTCAAACTCGCGGCGGCTACCAGCGGGCTGGAAAATACTGACACCGCGATAGCGGACGTAGCCCGGACTTGTGGTTTCAAATCTGCGCAATATCTGCATACGGTGTTCCGTCGTGAGTTTGGGTGTACGCCTCGGGAGTATCAGCAGGGTGCCAGGTAGTGATGCGGGGTGGGATTGGTTGATTGTTGTGGGGGGCGAAGGTTGGTTTCCGCCGGAAGCAACCGTTCACGAGCGACCGTTTTCGACCCTAAGCGGTCATCTGAAAATGTTCGCTTAGGATCCGGTTTAGGGGGATGAAAACTCAACTATTTTAATGATGAGTTAAGAGCTTTGAAGAGCGCGGCGAACCGTTGAGTAGTTTGAACAGATACGTTGCTCGGAGGGGTCGTCGAGAACGCAGCTGCTACGGCGTAATGATTGTAGCCACCTGACGGACGAATTTTGATTTTGTTAGTGATTAGATACTTTTCAAGCTGCAAAACGATTCGCTCTCCAGATGCCAGCTCCGCTTCAGTAATAGTTACTCCATTAAGCTCCTTTGCAAAAACTTTATTAAAGTATTCGAGGTATGTCGAGGGCTCCAACAGGTCCTCGACATCCGAAGCGCAGCCGTTTACCCCAATTGCAGAAAGATCTCTGAACTGAGAAAAGTTGAAAACAGATTTTTTATTTAGAAGTTTCTGCTGAATCATTGAATCTAGCTTTTGATCAGGCTTACCACTGTAGTCATGGAGAACGGCAAAGCTCAAGCCATTTCCTCCTAATAAGGATACAAAAGTCGCAACATTGCTTAGTCCGCCGACTGGGACAATTGAGACGTTATCAAGAAGTCCAATCCCGCCATTGTCTTCCACTATTTTTGACATGGCCTGAAGGATGGATAATTCTGAGACACCTTCAACTAAAAGATTTTGCTTGGCGATAAATAAATTTTGCGCGATGTTCCAGCCGAGAGCTGCTTGGAGAGGAAAAATGGTCTTTGAGTCGGACCCGGAAAGATTCTCTGAAATCACAGTGCCTATTTTTTCCTTGTCCTCTACAGCTCTAACTTGATGGAGGCGGTCAGAGTTAACCATGAATGGTGAGTGAGTTGTATATATGACTTGGTGATTGGTGGCAAGATGATCGATATAAGTAAGGAAATCAGTCTGAGCTAACGCATGAAGGGCTAAGGCAGGCTCATCCAACAGTAAAATTAAATTTTGCTCATCTTTAGTCCCTGCACTGCCTATCTGATGCTGAACGCTGTCAAACCAAACTAAAAAGCTGAAAAACCATATAAATCCCCTGCTACGCTGATCGAAAGGAGTGGATACCCCGCGATGGCGTCTGTTCTTAATTCGAAGGTACAAGTTTGGACCGTCATTGAACGGCGCCGCATCAGCTGCATCAGCTCGAATGTCAATTTCGACTTCAAGGTTTTCGTTTTGTTTCCAAAACTCCAAAACCTGATCAGTTAAACTTATTGAGACAGCCTCAATTTGCGATTTCAAGTCTTCATAGGTAGTTGTTCCATTACTGAAATCATCTAGCTCAACGTCAGCCATTCTCAGCAATGCCAATACGGCCTGATGCTTGGGTTCTACTTGTTTATGCGCGTTCGTCGGGTCGCTTTTTGCGGCTTGAATTCGATTTTTTAAATCCTTTAAGTTGAGCTTTCCTGGAAGCAGATCGTAGTCGCTGAAGTACAGGAAACCGGGAATTGATTCATTTAATTTTTTCCATGCTTCATAAGCACAGATTTGGTCCCAACCTTTACTTTTATCCGCTTTTTCTACTCTGACTTTGAGTGAGTCAATAATTAACTGATCAGCGTCGTTCAAATCACTTATCGATTGTAGGTTGGATAAAGCGACTCTAATTCCATTGGAGTTGCTAAGAACGCTCTTAACCTCGCTGCTTAGATCAGGAGTTATCGCCATTTTTTCGAGCGCAGGCTTGTCAGGAATGTCTATACTAATAGTTCTATTGTTGTCATATAGATGATGGACGACAAATTTGAAACCTTTGTTGATATTTGTATTTAAGGTTGAATTTAAATTGGCGACCTGACTATCTGTAAGTTCGTAGGTCAGTGATACCGCCGTTTCTGGAGATTCTTCATGGCGACGCTTATATGTAGTGAAGTCTTTTCTCGGATAGTCATCGATGATATTGAATTTTTCTTTATTTAATACATCTTTTGCTTTGTGAAGTCCTTTGAGAAATACAGTTTTTCCGGCTTCGTTCATTCCGACTAATACTGTTACTTCCGGGTCGATTATGGTTTCCTGAGGCTCGTTAATGGAGCGGAATGGACCAACTTTAGCTGATACAAGTCTCATGCTTCATCCTTGTCGTAAATTTGAGTTGATCTGCCCGCGAATGACGAAATCTACGACGCCAAGCGGATTTTTTCTTTGGCGTAGGTTAATCAAAATGACAATACACCGTCTACACAAAAACGTAGCTGGATGAGCATGCTGTCGACAGATTCGAAAAGGGGAGAAACGCAGACCGGAATGACTTTTAAACAGTCGACCTTGGTTGACAAGTGGCTGTTAATCAGGCGGCTTGACGTCAGTTGGTGAGTAGTAATTAGCAGTTGCAGAGCGATTAAGGTCTAAAATCCTGGACCGTCTCCACTAAAAAGGGTCGTTGTAGCGAACTGTAAGTCAGTCAGTTGACTGATTGTTTGTCAAAGGCCCCAATTTGGCCACAATTGATGTGAAAAAGGGAAGTCCTTTCCAGGTCCTCAGATCGGTTCAGATCTGTGAGTTTGGACATTTTAGGGCTGTTATGGATTCGAAAGTAGACTGTGGTGATAGTCCGCTATTGGCCGATTGCTGTCTGTCGCGATCGACTTGGAACGGCCAGAGGCGGCCCGAGAGCACTCTGTTGGCGAAACAGTAGCTTATAACTGATGTGTATCCTGGGTCCGTTTTCAACCCCCGCTTGCGCATCCTCTTCGTGCCAAACCTTGGACAGAAACGAATGAACCCAACTCTCCATAAGGCAGCTAATGGTCATCTGGCACTTGATTTCAACGAGTTGTCAGACGCCGGTTGGCTATCGATAGCTGAAGAGCTGATCAAGCTTCGAGGGTTCAAACGGGTGGGTTCATCCGTCATGGGCATGAGTGAACAAATCCACCAAAATTTCCAGTGTGCTGAGTTCACCCTATCGGCTGGCTGGGACAATTGGTCTGGGCATTACTTGCTTTCAGACTGTGTAGCGGGCGATGTATTTCTGCAAAGGCTATTCGACCAGGTCAGCGCCTGATAGGCGATTCAACTTATCTCTAAGCGTTTGCGGATGGCAGCTATATGTCGAGAACAGGCTAGTACGACCGACCGCTTCCAGCCCAGAGTGCATTAAACCGCTTTTTTAAACCCTTGCTATGATTCCTGAAGAGTTCATCCCTCAGGAAATGATCTATGAGCGCTGTGCACGGACCTGTGGGGCAAGTTGTACGAGGTTACGTAACCTTTGTCGGGAGTGACGCGCCGTGGATCGGGGCGCGGTTCATGAGCTTCAGCTATAGCGTCAATGGGAAGCGCTTTCAAACGTCTCTCAATGAGACTGTTGACGCCTGGTCAACTGAAACTCTCAATAAAGCCTCATACGGGTTGCAGGTGGGCGACCCCGTTTCAGTCTGGTGCTCTCTAGGCGACCCGCAAGTGTGTTGCATCGGCGAACGACCCGCTGAAAAACCAGCGATGTTGCGTTTCCTCGAGGCCTTGAGTTCGTTAGGGTTTTGATGAAGTTGATCCATGCTGCTCACAAGCGATCCAACCTCGCAAAACCCTCAACGCAACCGATCAATGGCAGAATCTCCTCAACTTGATCGTTTTGGAGACCACCATGCTTCGTGCGTTTGAACGAAGACTCGACCCTTTCCCTCCTGACGAGGTACCACCGCCACCCAACGGCCTGGCTCGCTTCCTGTGGGCCTGCACCCGGGGCGCTCGCGGTTACATCCTGGCGCTGGCGCTGCTCAGTGCCGCTGTGTCGATTTACGAAGCCTGGCTGTTTTCCTTCCTCGGGCAGGTCGTGGACCTGCTCTCCACCTGGCAGGCCGGCGGTGAAGCGGCAGCGCAGGAAAGTCGCGTGTTGTGGGGCATGGGCATTGTCATGGTGGCCAGCGTCGGGCTGGTGGCGTTGCGCACGATGGTGCAGCACCAGATCTTGGCGATTAACCTGCCGTTGAGGCTGCGCTGGGATTTCCATCGCCTGATGCTGCGGCAAAGCCTTTCGTTTTTTTCCGATGAGTTTTCCGGCCGGGTCACGACCAAGGTCATGCAGACGGCACTGGCCGTGCGCGACGTGCTGTTCACCCTGATCGAGATCTTGCCCGGGATCGGCGTGTATTTCATCGCGATCATTGCACTGGCCGGCGGCTTCGCGCTGAAACTGATGCTACCTTTCGTTGCCTGGGTCGTGTTGTTCGGCCTGGCCATGTTGTACTTCGTGCCCCGCCTGGGGAAAGTCGGGCAGGAGCAGGCCAATGCGCGGTCGATGATGACCGGGCGTATCTCGGACGCCTACACCAACATCACGACGGTGAAGCTGTTCTCCCACTCCAATCGTGAAGCACACTTCGCGCGTGCGGCGATGGAGGATTTCAAGCAAACCGGCTTTCGCCAGATGCGCCTGGTCAGCCTGTTCGAAATCGTCAACCAGGCTTTGGTGGTGGCGTTGATCATGGCCGCCGGTGGTTATGCCCTGTGGCTATGGCACCAAGGCGAGGTCGGCGCAGGTGCCGTGGCCGCGATCACTGCCATGGCGTTGCGGATCAATGGCATGTCGCACTGGATCATGTGGCAAATGACTTCGTTGTTCGAGAGCATCGGCACTGTACAGGATGGCATGGCGACGCTGACCCAGGGCGCCAAGGTTCAGGATGCGCCCGATGCGGGCGTACTGGTGACCTCCGGCGGCGCGGTCACCTTCGATAAGGTGAGCTTCAACTACAACGGCGAACGCCAGGTGCTCGATGGCCTGAGCCTGAGCATTCGTCCGGGCGAAAAGATCGGCCTGGTGGGCCGCTCCGGCGCCGGCAAGTCAACGCTGATCAACCTGCTGCTGCGCTTCTATGACGTCGACAGTGGGGTGATTCGCATCGACGGCCAAAACATCGCACACGTGACGCAAGACAGCCTGCGCGGCGCCATCGGCATGGTCACGCAGGATACCTCCCTGCTGCACCGTTCCATTCGCGACAACATCGCTTACGGCCGTCCCGATGCGACCGACGCGCAAATCCGCCGCGCCGCGGCGAATGCCCAGGCCGATGAGTTCATCAGCCAACTGAGCGACCGACAAGGCCATACCGGCTACGACACTCTGGTGGGTGAGCGTGGCATCAAGCTGTCGGGCGGCCAGCGCCAACGGGTCGCGATTGCCCGGGTGATGCTCAAGAACGCCCCGATCCTGCTGCTCGACGAGGCCACCAGCGCGCTGGACTCGGAAGTCGAAGTGGCCATTCAGGAAAGCCTCGATGAAATGATGCAGGGCAAGACCGTGATCGCCATCGCCCATCGGCTGTCCACGATTGCGGCCATGGACCGGCTCATTGTCATGGATGACGGACGCATCATCGAACAGGGCACCCACACCGAATTGCTTGGGAAGAACGGCGTGTATGCGCGGCTGTGGCAGCATCAAAGCGGCGGGTTCCTCGGGGAGGATAAGGGCGTGTTCGAGGCTGTGGATCAGCTGTGAGGGTGCCGCGTCTGACTTAAACCTGCTCTTCAACTCCGCCCTGGCTGTTGTCGTCCCGTGGCGAGCGTCCGAAATACGCCTTGTAGGCGCGGCTGAAAGAAGCCTCGGACTCGTAGCCAATCGCGAATCCCACCTCGCCGATGCGGCTGTTGTGCCTGGCCAGCATCGTTTTTGCCAGGGTCAGTCGCCATTCATTCTGGTAACGCAGCGGAGAGCGTCCCACCAGCGCGCTGAACCGATCGCAGAAGCTTGAGCGTGACATGCCGGCGATCGTGGCGAGTGCATCGATGCGCCATTGTTGCCCGGGCTTTTCATGGATGGCTCTGAGGGTTCGGGCGATGCGCTCGTCGGACAAGCCCCCGAGCCAGCCTGAGGCCATGCCGTGTTGAACCCAGGTTCGCAGGATGCGAATGACGGTGAGGTCAATCAGGCGCGAAATCATCAGCGCGCCTCCAGGTTGCGTGTCATTGGCCTCGATGAGCATGAAATGCAGGATACCCTCTGCCCACGCGGCGGCTTCGGCTTGCTTGATGTGGATCAGCCACGGCAAGGCGAACAGCATGGCCTGGAAGCTGCTGGCATCGAACCAGAATCGACAGATGACGAGCGCCGCAGGCCCCTCGGAGACGGTGATGCTCAGCGTTGATGGGTCGTGGGGCAGCAGCAGGATGTCGCCCTGTTCGATCGTTTGGACCTGCCCGTCAGCGCCTTCGATGTGCAGCTGTCCCTGTTGCAGGACGCAGATGTGCGAGCTTTTTTCGTCCAGTTCCAACCGTTGACCCAAAGCCTGCGTGGTGGAGTAGACGCGGTCCCCGGTCAGACGAATCTGCGCCAATACCTGCGAGAGCAGATCCCCGGTGGCCAGCCCCTCTAACTGCATCTCTGGACGAATGGTCAAGTCTTCGAGTAGATCCGTCATGTCAGTCCGACCACGCCTTCAATAGTCTGAATCCCGGAATCATAGCGCTTTCACGCGGTTGATCGGCAACGCAACAGCGTCGCTGCGTTATGTACATCATCCAATCAAAGAAGGAATAGTCGAATGTTCGGGATCTCTGCCCTTGGCTGGGTACACACCCTCGGAAGCTTGCCCGCCATACCCTTGGCCGCCTACATGTTCATCAAGCACGGGCACATCGTGCCACGGTCGCGGGCGGGTATTGCCTATTTCGTTTCGATGCTGATCGGCGGCTTGACTGTGTTTCTGGTGGCCCATCAACCGATCAGCCCTGTGATCGGCGCGGTCACGATCGTGCTGTTGCTCGCCGGTTACGGAGTCGGTTTCGTTGCCTGGCTGGGCCGGGCAGGGGTGTACTTTGAAACCATCTTTCTGAGCTTGACCGCGTTCTTGCTGATGGTCCCGACTGTCTCGGAGACGTTGCGTCGAGTCCCCGATGGACACCCCATCGTCACCGACCCGAATTCGCCATTGCTCAAAGGCGCGCTGGGTTTCATCGCTCTTGCGCTCGTGGTTGGCGTAGCGGCTCAGGTGTTCGCGCTGCGAAAAGACGGCGCGCGCTTGCGCAAAACCGTCCCACTCAGTGGTTCGTCAGCATCTCGCTAGGCCAACGCGTCGCGCTTGGCGAAGATGCTTGCCATTGCCGCCGCGTTCTCGGTTCCCCAGGTGCACAGCGGGATGATTGCTTCAGCCAGACTACGACCGAGCGGAGTCAGCGTGTAGTCCACGCGCGGGGGTACTTCTCTGTAGTCGGTCCGTGCCAGCACTTGATCGGCTTCCAGATCCTTCAATTGCTGGATCAGCACTTTGTCGCTGACGCCGGGGATCAAACGCTTGAGCTCGCCGTAGCGTTTCGGGCCGTCGCGCAGGAAAAACAAGACCAGCGGTTTCCACTTGCCCGAGATGATGCGCAGCGTGGCGTTGAGCCCGCAACCGGTGTCGCAGATTTCAGAAGTCGTCGTCATATTTTGATACTTACCTAAAGGTGCATACTTGTCCTTAGGTTACCTGAGCTGCATCCTCGTTCTCAAGCAAGCAATTTCCTGCTTGGGTACAACGCCAACGAAGGATGCACAACATGACCAGACTGAATGGAAAGACCGCCGTGATCACTGGCGGCGCTACCGGCATCGGCCTCGCCGCAGCAAAACGCTTCATTGAGGAGGGCGCCTTTGTCTTCATCTTCGGCCGCCGCCAGGAAGCGCTCGATGCCGCTGTGGCGGAACTCGGGCCGAATGCCCGCGCGGTGAAGGGCTCGGTTTCCGATGAGGCCGACCTTGACCGGCTCTACGCGGCGGTGAAAGCCGAGCGCGGAACCCTCGATATTGTCTTCGCCAATGCCGGGGCGGGAAGCCAGCTCCCGCTCGGCAAGATCACCGCCGAGCACATTGACGACACCTTCGACACCAACGTGAAAGGCTTGATCTTCACGGTCCAGAAGGCGTTGCCGCTGATGGGGCAGGGCGGTTCGATCATCCTGACCGGATCGAGCGCTGGCACCACGGGCGCCCCGGCATTCAGCGTCTACAGCGCAAGCAAGGCGGCCGTGCGCAACCTCGCGCGGACCTGGGCGGAGGACCTGAAGGGCACCGGCATCCGGGTCAACGTGCTGTCGCCCGGACCGACGGCGACCGAACTCGCAAAGGCAGCTTTAGGCGAAGAAGGCATGAAGGTCTTCGCGGCGATGAATCCGCTCCAGCGCATGGCCGATCCGGCGGAGATCGGAGCGGCAGCCGCGTTTCTCGCGTCGCAGGACAGCAGCTTCATGACCGCCAGCGAAGTCGCCGTCGACGGTGGCCTGGCGCAAATCTGATTCGCTGCGCCCGGGCGGTCACTCCATTCCATCTTCGGAGCCCGCAGGGTGTGGTAAACCAATGGAGAATATTATGAGCTACGCCATTATCGGCTTCGGCAAACTCGGCCAGGCACTTGCGAAGGCGTTTGCCCGCAAAGGCCTCGAAGTATCCGTCGCAACCACGCGCGACCCGCAAAGTTTTGCAGCCGAAGCGGCCGCGATCGGACCCACGATCATTCCTGAAAAACTGACGGAAGCGCTCACGGCGGACATCGTCTTTTTGGCTGTCCGTTTTGAGTCTCACCAGGATGTCGCGAAGGCGTTGCCGACGTGGAAGGGCAAAACCATCGTCGATGTGACCAATGCCTACGGCGTGCCCCCTGAGGAACTGGGAGGGCAGCCTTCTTCCAAAGCCATTGCGCAGGCCTTCACGGGTGCAAGACTGGTCAAGGGCTTCAACCATTTGGTCGCTGGCGTCCTTGACCAGGACCCGGCCATACAGGGTGGCAGGAGAGTCGTGTTCCTGGCGAGCGACGATGAGGACGCCGCAGCAGAGATTGGTACGCTTGCGGAAAATCTCGGTTTCTCGCCGATCAAACTGGGTGGGCTTTCGGAAGGTGGGCTGCTTGTTCAGGCGCGCGGAAATAGCTGGGGTCCGCTGATCTTCAAGGACTTGGTCAAGTTCGACTGATGGATCAGTGATCGCCGATGTTGATGCGAGGCTGCCTCGTGGAAAAGGACGGCTTGAGGTCCTCGCCGATACACAGGGCGGCGTTCGCCGCCCTGTTCATCCCCCGCTCTCAGGAAAGATGCACCCGCCATTGCGGACCAGCGCCTTCACTTCCTCGCTCGCCTGCATGGGGTTTTGACTGAATCGAGCAACCAAATCCTCGTGGCGCCGCACGTACGACTTCGAATCATGCTTCGCGCTCCAGAGCACAATGTTGATCACGATGGGAATGAGGTCCAGGCCCTTCTCGGTCAACGTGTAGAAGTCCTTGCGCCTGTCGTCGGGGCTGGGTGCCTTTGAGAGAACGCCTTGATCCTCAAGAAAGGCCAGTCGGGAGGCAAGCACATTGGTCGCGATTCGCTCTTCCGATTTCAGGAAATCGCCATACGTCTTCTTCCCCACAAAAACGATGTCGCGAATGATCAAGAGCGACCACCGGTCGCCGAAAATCTCCACGCCGTAGTTCACCGCGCAATGGGACCGAAAGTCTTCTTTAAGAGTTGTCTTCATGGCGGGATCTTAGCATCGCTTGCATGTCGCAAGTAAAACTCAATAGATCACTTGCTTTTTGCAAGTGAAGAGACCAGCATGGATCGCACGTTGAATGAGTTCGCCGGATCACCAGCAGCTTTGGAATGACCCTCGGACTGCGCCCGCTGGACACCGGACCGTTGCTCATGGCGCGAACGCTGGAGCACGTCTGCCTGCTGTCGCTGGGCCTTATCGCCCACTCCGTCCAGCGCACCGACTTCTCACTCGGCGTTAGCCATCTCGGCTGAGCGTTCCCGTATCACCCCGTCTCGCATCACATCACGCACATGGAGCAGTCACATGCACGTTTTAGTCACCGGCGGAACCGGCCATATCGGTTCGTACATCATCCCCGAGCTCATCGCTGCCGGCCACGAGGTCACCGGCCTGGCGCGGTCGGACAAGTCCGCGGCTGCACTGTCCGCACTCGGCGCCAAGGTGCGTCACGGGGATATTTCCGACCTTGAAGGGCTCAAGGCAGCAGCGGCGGCGTTCGACGGCGTCATCCACGTCGCGCACAGGCAAGATCTGCTGCCCTCTGGCGGGATCGACGCCGTGGCCGCTGCGGAACTCCAGATCATGCTCGCGTACGGCGAGGCGCTGGCTGGAAGCGGCAAGCCGCTGGTCGTGTCGGGGAGCATCGGCGCGCCCGGGTGGGAAAAGCTGGGCCGGCCAGCTACGGAGGAAGACCCGTCACTTCCCGGCGGCGATGCGTACAAGGGGACGCTGCGGGTTCGTAACGCCGTCGAGCTCGCCGTCATCGGCCTCGCGGAGCGGGGCGTGCGGTCGTCGATCGTGCGGATTCCTACGATTGCGCACAGCACGACCGACGTCGCCTTCCTGCCATTGTTGATTGGGCTGGCGAAGGAAAAGGGCGTCATCGGTTACCCGGGAGAAGGCGCGAACCTGTGGCCGGCCGTTCACGCCCGTGACCTTGCCATCTTGTTTCGCCTGGCGCTGGAGAAGAGCGAGGCAGGCAAATATTGGCATGGGGTCGAGAGTGAGGGCATCCCGTTCCGTACCATCGCCGAGGCCATTGGCAGCCGTCTGAGCGTGCCGGCCGTGAGCATTCCTGCGGACGTACTGATGCTGCCGGGCTACTTTGGCTTCCTCGCGAATCTGGTCACGCTGGACCTCCCGGCGTCCAACCTCATCACCCGCCAGACCCTCGGTTGGGAGCCTGCCCAACCCGGCTTGCTCGAGGATATGGACAACGGCCATTACTTCCCTGTCGACTGATTTGAGTTGAGTAGGTAGCCGGGTCGCAACTGGCCCGGCGGACAGCAATTTCACCAGGAGACTGCACATGAGCACTATCAGCATCATCGGTTCAGGCGGCATGGCCGCTGCGATCGCCGGTCGTACCGCCAACGCTGGACACACCGTTGAGGTGATCAGCCGCGACCCCGCCAAGGCGCAGACGCTGGTCGACAAGCTCGCAGCCGGCGCGACCACAGGCACCTATGGGGCCGCACCGGCCGGCGACATCGTCATCCTCGCCGTGCCGTACACCGGTGCGGCGTCGGTGTTGGCCGACTATGGGAACGCACTCGACGGCAAGGTGATCATCGACATCACCAACACGGCCTCTCCGGACCTTACTGGCCTTGTCTCTCCCGCCGGCAGTTCGGGTGCGCAGGAGATCGCCAGGATCGCCCCCGCCAGCGCGCATGTCGTGAAGGCATTCAACACCCTCTTCGGTCACGTCCTTGCCAAGGGAGGCCTCCTCGACGCGTTCATCGCCGCCGACGATCCTGAGGCCAAGGCGCGCGTCTCGACGTTCATCAAGAGTCTCGGGCTGCGTCCGCTGGATGTCGGCGGCTTGCACATGGCCCAGACGCTCGAGGCGCTCGGTCTGATGATGATCGGCCTGGCGAAAAATGGCGCCGGCACGTGGAACATCGCCTTGAACGTCGATATCGGCTGAATCGCCGACACCACGCCCCTCACCGGCAGGTCCACAAGGTATCTGAAGAGAGCGGATGCGCTCAGAAGCGGAGAGATTTCGATGAACGCACCAAAAAATGTCCAGGTTGTTAAGGACTTCTTTACAGCAATGGGCGGCAGCGATACGCGAGATCTCCTGGCGCTGACTTGCGAAGGTATTGAATGGATCATTCCGGGCGAGGACTGGCCGCTGGCTGGCACGTACCGCGGGCACGCGGGATTGGCAGATCTGCTTCAGAAGGCTTCCGAAAAGATGGAAACATCAGTCATGGAGTTCCACGAATTCGTAGCGCAGGGAGACCGGGTTCTGGTCGTCGGCTTCGCCAGAGGGAGAATGAAAGCCACGAACAGGAGGTGGGAGGACGATTGGGTCTTCGCCATTACTGTGCGAAATGGAAAGCTGACGCACATCCGGGAGTATATCGATACGCAAGCACTGGCGCGGGCCTGCGAGATGGACGCGAGCTCCTTGCCCTGATCCATTGAGCCCACTTGAAAAAATGAGGATTGATGATGCTTAACAATAAAGAAATTATCAGAGAACTGTATGCCGCTGGAGAGGGCAGCGGGAAGGACATCGCGAAGTTTGTCTCTTTCTTCTCGGAAGAAGGATATATGCGCGACATTCCTACCGGATTGAAATTACATGGGCAGGCTATCGGCGACGCTATCGACGCATTCGCAAGTGCATTTCCTGATGTTCACCGCGAGCTATTTAACCTCTATGTCGCGGGGGATGTAGTCGTCGTCGAGCTCTCCATTCGGGGGACGCATAAAGGTGAACTGACACTGGCCTCAGGCACTGTCGCTCCAACCGGCAAGGTAATAGATGTTCCGTGCTGTGACGTTTTTCACCTTGAGGGTGGCAAGGTCATATCCTTTAATTGCTACAACGCGGCTTCCGTCATGCAGCAGCAACTTGGCCTTGCCAGCTCCTGATGAGCGGCGTTGGGGACTGCATCAAGCTCTTCCTTAAAATCATAGAGGCAGCGAATTTTTTTCGCGCACAGCCTATGGATAGCGCTCGCAGCGCCGGCAGCCAAAGAGACGTTAATTGCCAGGCATCGGTGATCGCCGCTAAAAACATCGCAGCCTTCGGCAGCTCCTGCAAAAGAATGGCGTACACCCTGTAGGAGCTGCCGAAGGCTGCGATCTTGATCTTGATCTTGTGGCGAGGGCGCTTGCTCCCGTTGGGCTACGCAGCAGAACGATCGTACCCCAGCGTCATCGGTCGGGGGCTCGAAGCGTTCAGTTTTCACCCCGCAATTGCTCCGTAAGCCACTCAATCAACGCACCCACCTCAACCCGATCTTCCGCGCCATGGCGCCTGAAAACCGATATCGCTTCAGGTAAAGGAACGCTCTCAACACAAGGTCGCACCAACGCGCCGCTATCAATCAACCTCCCGGCGGTTCGGCGCCAGCCCATGGCGATTCCGTGCCCCTCGACGGCGGCCTGGAGCATCAAGGGGTAGCTGTCAAACACGGAGCCTTTCGGATAGCCCTCTAATGTCTGCCCAAAGGTTTGCAGCCATGTGTCCCATTCCATCAGGTGCGGTGGCGTGGCGTGATGGTGCAGGAGCGTGTGGCGGCGAAGATCGGTAATCCGCAGTGGCTGTCGGGCCGTCAGGTAATGCGGGCTGCACACGGGGAACACCTCATCGGCGGCGGTGAACGCCAGGACATGCACGCCGCTGGGGCGTCCGGTGCTTTGTAAGGCGACGTCGAAATGGTCATTGAATTCAGTCAGCGGCCGGGTAGTTGTCGCGACCTGGATTTCGATTTCCGGGTGCAGTTGGTGAAACGTTGAAAGGCGCGGCATCAACCAATAGAACGCTTCGCACAACTGGCACAGTAAAACGACACGGTTTTTGCGGGGTGATTCGCGAAGGGTGACGGCGCTGTCGCTGATACTTTGCAGCGCGGTGCTCACCACGCGCCCTAGTTCGCGTCCTTCCTGGGTCAGGAAGACGGCGCGGTTGCGGCGGCAGAAAAGCTTCAGCCCGAGATTTTCCTCAAGCCCACGGATCTGCCGGCTGATCGCTGCTTGAGTGATGTGTAATTCCTCGGCCGCCTTCGAAAAGCTTTCCAGTCGGGCCGCCGCTTCAAAGGGCAGCAAACTGGCAAGCGGCGGCAATGACTTCCCGAGCGTATTCATAATGAGAGGTTATGCATCCAGGACCGAGAACTCGTTTGTAGCACACCCTCGGTGCTGTGCAACATGCGCTGAACACCTCATGGATATGTCTGATGACCCTTGCTCACTCAAACATCCTCGCCGGCGTGGCCCTTGCCGTGGTCGCGACCCTGAGCTGGGCGCTGAACTTCATCGCCCCCTACGTCACTGGCGCCTACAGCATCTATGACTTGATGGTGGTCCGATTTCTGATCGCGGGTGCGCTGGGTGGGGTGGTCATGGTGGTCTGTCGCGCGCAGCTACGGTGCCTGCATCGCAACCAGCGGTTTCTCGCCGCCGGTCTCGGCATGACCGGATACCTCGGGTACAGCACCTGCATTGCCGGCGGCGTTATGTTTGGCGGTCCGGTGCTGACTCCCGCATTTATCGGCATGGTGCCGGTGTTGCTGGCGCTGCTCAGCAACGCCACCAACAAAACCCTTCCATGGCGCAGGCTCACGGTACCGCTGACATTTTTGACGAGTGGGCTTTTGCTGACAAACATCAGCAGTCTCCATCAACCCGTTGCGGCTCAAGGATCGTGGCTGATCGGGCTGATTTTTTCCGTCGGCGCCGTGGTGTTGTGGCTCGCGTTCAGCGTGCTCAACCAGAGGGCCCTTGAGAAACTCCCGGCCAATGCGTCAGGTATCTGGACCGGCCTCATGATGGCCGGCGCTGGAATAGGCACCTTGTGCTTGTTACCGGTTGTCCAGGCGCTCGGCCTGCTCAAGCTGATAACCCTGGGGTTCAGTGTTTCCGTGGCCGGCGGTCTGTATCTCTGGGGTCTGGTGATAGCGGTGATGTCCTCATTCGTCGGGGCCTGGGCGTGGAACTCAGCGTCGCGTCGCCTGCCCATGGTGCTTTCCGGGCAATTGATTTCACTGGAATCGCTGTTCGCGACAGTGCTCGGATTGTTTTTTCAGGGGCGGCTGCCGACACTTTTGGAAGCCGCGGGTCTTGCTGCGGTTCTCGTGGGTGTGGTCATGGCTGTTCGTATCATTCTGACTTCGATCGATCACTCTCCGAGCGCGGCGGCATCAATGACGCTTTAGCGCCGCCAACGCCACCGCATCCGCGCCAGCGGGAAAGTGCAGGCGCCCGGTTGTATCGTTCGCGGCTTGCCATACGGCTTCGGCCACGTCGATTTCGGTGGTGTAGTGGGCGTTGCCCAGAGACGCGAAAATACGCTGTGCAAAGTCGGCGTAGGCTTCGGGAATCATCCCGGCCATTCGGTCGCCGGCATTGTCACCGAAGCGTGTGGTGGGGGCGTAGCCCGGCTCTACGAGTTTGGCGCTGATGTTGAAGGTGGCCAATTCCAGGGCGAGTGATCCGGTAAACCCTTCGATGGCCTGTTTGCTGGCGGTGTAAACCGCGACCATGGGCATCGAGGCCAGGGTCGCGCTGCTGGTGACGTTGATCACTGCTCCTGAACGACGCGCGCGCATCTGTGGAATCACCGCCTGGGTCATCGCCATGACGCCGAATGTGTTGGTTTCAAACACCTCCCGCGCCGCTGCCATGGGTGTGGCCTCGAACGCACCGAACAGGCCAATGCCCGCATTATTGACGAGGACGTCAATCGGTCCGCTGGCTTGCATGACAGCGGCGATGCTCTGCGCGCACGTCACATCGAGTGCCAGGATTTTCAGGCGTTCCGAGCCGGGCAGCAACGCTTCATCGGGTTTACGCATGGTGGCGACGACGTTCCAGCCTTGGGCATGGAAGTGGCGCGCCGTTTCAAGGCCGTAGCCTGAGGAGCAACCGGTGATCAAAACTGTTTTCATTGGCATGTTTCCAGAGCGTGGTGGGTTGATCACAGGATAGTTCTGATGGTTTGGATGATCTATAATCAAAAGTCCTTATTACGTTGGCGTTAGTCCAAAAATGAGTGATCCACTTTCCGACGTTGTTGCGCTGCTCAAACCGCGCGCCGTGTTCTCCAAAGGCATCAGCGGTGCCGGGCGCTGGGGCGTGCGTTATGCCGAGTTTGGCCTGCCGAGTTTCTGCGCGGTGCTGGAGGGTAGTTGTCGCCTGGCCATCGACGGACAACCTGAACTGATCCTGCAGGCAGGCGATTTCCTGTTGTTGCCGAAGACTCCAGCGTTCACGCTCTCGGGGTTCGATGCGGTAGAACCGGTCACGATGGTTCCCGTTTACGGCACCACCCAGGTCGACGAATTGCGCCACGGCAATCCCGACGGCCCCGTCGATGTACGCTTGCTGGGCGGCCATTTTGATTTCGAATCACCCGACGCTTCCCTGTTGGTGGCGATGCTGCCAGCGCGCGTGCATGTGCGCGGCGTCGAGCGTCTGGCAACGTTGGTTCGGCTGGTGCGTGAGGAATCGATGGCACAGGAAGCGGGGCGTGAGTTCATCCTCACGCGGTTGGTGGAGGTGTTGCTGATCGAAGCGCTGCGCGCGATATCCGATGAGCAGACCCCCCTCGGCTTGTTGCGCGGATTGGCAGATCCGCGTCTGTCCAAAGCCCTGCGGGAAGTGCACGGCGACCTGGCTCAGCCGTGGACCGTCGTGCAAATGGCAGCCATCGCTTCGCTGTCCCGTTCAGCCTTTTTCAAGCGTTTCACGGACACCTTGGGCCAGGCGCCGATGGAATACTTGCTGACGTGGCGGATGGCCGTGGCCAAGGATTTGTTGCGACGCACCCAGCAGGGGATGACCGAGATTGCCGACCGTGTGGGCTATCGTTCGGCCAGTGCATTCAGCACAGCGTTCACCCGTCACGTCGGCGTCCCGCCCAGCCACTACGCCAGACGCGCGTCATAGAAGGGTTTGACGGCATCATTAAGCCTATCAATAGCAACCATTGATTCAATGAAGTTCTCTTATCGAAACCGCGGCGTAAGATCGGCTCCATACCCAACCACTGCACACCGGAGCACACACTCATGAAACGCCAAACTATTCTCGGCATCGCGTTCTCGATCTTCGCACTGAATGCTTTTGCCGCGTCTTCTGCCCAACCTGTCGTTGCTGAAGGCGGCTCGGATCATCTGATACAGAATCGTGTCGCCGAAGGTGGCGCTGATCGCCTGCTGGAAAAACGCACTGTTGCGGAAACCTCGGATCGTTTATTCAGCGACGCCGTTGCCACTAATAATACTGACCCATTGTTCAGCGACGCTGTTGCCGCTAATGAGACTGATCCGCTGTTCAGCGACGCCGTTGCCGCAACTGAAACCGATCCGCTGTTCAGCGATTCTGTTGCCTCTGATGGTTCGGATCATCTGAAAGGCAACCAGGTTGCCGAAAGTGGTGCAGACCGTCTGATTGAACGCCGTGCCGCCTGAATGCATGGTTTGACCGCAGTACTCGGCGAAAGCCCGGCCTTATCCGCCGGGCTTCTTTTTGCGAGTGGGATGCGCGTCTTGGTTGTTAAAAAAACCAGCCTTCTGAGCAAACTCAATAAACCGTTTATTCGCCAATGAAAGGTATTCATTGGCGCGCCAGCACAAGCTGAAATTCATGATCTGTGCCGGGTTGAAGGGCGCGCCCATAATGCAACGCTTGGGTTCCAGTGCTCGGGCGCTATCGGGTGAAATAGCTTCTGAGGTCGTCAATCAAACCTGGCCCGTTTGGCTGCCAACCCAACCGTGTTTGTGTCTTCGTGCTCATGCTCGACATGTCCTTCCCCACAAAGCTCGATAGCCAACCGAAAGTCGCCATCGCTTCATCCGCTGGCACCGCCACTGTAGGCACGCCCAGACCTTCGCCGATTGTTTCAGCAATCAGGCGAAAAGAGAGGCTGGATTCGGCAGTGGCGTGGTAACGAGCGCCTGGTTGGTGCTTTTCCAGCGCCAGGCGATACAAGTGCGCAGTATCCGCAACGTGAGCGGCGGACCATTGATTAAGGCCTTCATCGATATAGGCTGAAACTCCCTTTTCCCGTGCCTGCTTGATGACCTCGGTGACCAGACCTTGTTTGTGCGGATTGTGGATTTGTGAAAGCCGCATCACCACCACGTTGACCCCGCGTTGTAATAGCGCCTCCCCAGCCAATTCCGATGCGATCCGAGGGTGGGGATGCTCCGGGTCAAAGTGATCCTCATCGGCGGGCTGTCCTGGTGATGGCGAGCCCATCGGCGTGCCGGACGTGATGATCAACGGGCGCTCAGAACCTTCCAGCGCTGAACCCAAGGCCGAAATAGCACGTGAGTCCTTCTGACAGTTAGCGACGAAGTGTGAAAAGTCGTGATCGAACGCTGTGTGGATGACGGCATCGCACGCTTCGGCACCGCGCTGGAGGCTGGCGAGGTCTTCGATATTGCCGTGGTGGGGCTCGGCACCCATCGCCAGCAACTCCCGAGCACCCGCGTCTGAGCGCGTCAGCCCCAACACCTGGTGACCTGCGTTGAGCAATTCGCGGGCGACCTGGGCACCAATAAAGCCTGTTGAACCGGTAAGAAATACGCGCATGTCTGAAATCTCTCTTTGCGGAAGTCAGGAGAGTGCGCGTAACGTTTATCCAGTTAAAGGTGTGACGTTATCAGGGTATAAAAACTAACAGGATCATCATGGCAAGCCAGTCTGCTCATCTGTTGGGAACGTATTTGAAGGATTGCCGGGCGCGCCTGGACCCCGCCAGTTTTGGTTATTCCGGCGCCCGTCGACGCACTCCGGGATTGCGTCGAGAGGAGGTTGCGCACCGGGCGAACATCAGCGCGACCTGGTACACGTGGCTGGAGCAAGGACGCGGTGGCGCACCCTCCGTGCAGGTGTTGAACCGAATTGCTCAAAGCCTGTTGATGACCGAGCCGGAGCGCGAGCACTTGTTCATGCTCGCCTTTGGTCATCCCCCCGAAGTTGTCTACTGCGCGCCAGAGGGCGTGACGCCGCGCTTGCAACGAATTCTGGATACCCTCGAACTCAGCCCCGCTTTTATTAAAACCGCCACTTGGGATGTGCTGGCCTGGAACAGCGCTGCGGCGGCAGTGTTTACTGACTACAGTCTGCTGCCAGTGGAGCAGCGCAACATCCTGCGCCTGATGTTTTGCAACCCCGGCGCCCGGGCCAGGCAAGACGATTGGCAGGCGGTCGCGCGTTTCATCGTCGCTTCTTTTCGGGCCGAGACTACCCGCGCCGGAGCGGCCTCTGAAGTGATCAAACTCGCCGATGAACTATGCAGCCTGAGCCCGGATTTCTCGGCATTGTGGCGTGACAATGACGTTCGTCTACAGGGTGAAGGAACCAAGCGTCTGCGGCATGCAACCCATGGCGTTATCGAACTGGAATACTCCGGCTTCGCAGTGGACGGTCGCCCGGATCTATCGATGATCGTCTACAACCCGGTTACGAGCGTTGATGCCGATCGCGTGCGGGCGATTGTGGAAAGGCATTTGGCATTGGGAAGTGTTGCGTTGAGCTGATGGGGTGTGAGCAGGGCAGGGGAAAGCATCACCCGTTTAGCTTTGGGGATTTTGCAAACGGCTGCTCCTGGGCCAATGGCTGACAGCCCAAAAGGGCAGCTACTGACCGTAAGTCGTCATGATTTTGCCTATCGACAACCGCTTGAATTTTGGAAGATGAGAATTTTGGATGTGCGCAAGAAGTTGCGCAGTTAGTTGGCGAAATCAGGCTTAAAAATCGCTGCAAGCCCCGCCGTTAAAGGCCTACAGCCAAGTGCGCAAGAAGTTGCACAGTACTGCGCAACTTCTTGCGCAACTTCTTGCGCACTTTGACGCCTTTTCCTACGGTCAAACTCGAAAAAATCCTACGCATCGGCCGCAAACCCTTGATGCCTAATGGCTCACCGAGGGCTGGCACAACTTTTGATATCTCCTTCGACACCTGGACAGGCAATCACGCCGTCCGGTCCTGTCTTTCAAGCAAGGAGAGCACCCCCATGGCAACACCTGCCTACATGTCCGTCACTGGCGAAAAACAAGGTCTGATCACTGCCGGCGCGTTCACCGCCGACTCGGTTGGCAACACGTATCAAGAAGGTCACGAAGACCAAGTCATGGTTCAGGCGTTCAGCCACGACGTGATCATCCCGCGTGACCCGCAGTCCGGCCAACCCACCGGTCAGCGCGTTCACAAGCCAGTTGTGATCACCAAGGTCTACGACAAGGCTTCGCCACTGCTGCAAGCGGCGCTGACCTCCGGCGAGCGCATGAGCGAAATCGTGATCCAGTGGTACCGCACTTCGGCTCAAGGCACCCAAGAGCACTACTACACCACCAAACTGGAAGACGCGATCATCGTCGCCATCAACAACAAAATGCACAACTGCCAGGACCCGTCGAACTCGCACTTCACGCACCTGGAAGAAGTGCAGTTCACCTACCGCAAAATCACCTGGACCCACGAAGTCTCCGGTACTTCGGGTTCCGATGACTGGCGTCTGCCGGTCGCCTGATTCAGGTCGACTGCTGTACCGCCTCGGTCCGCGCTGCGGGTCGGGGCGGTTTGTCCCCTTAAAGCATTTTTTGCAGTCGTCGCTGGTTGACGCCTGCCGTAACAGCGCATGAGGAACACGGAATGTTCGCACCGGCCAATCAGACCCACTTTGCCCTGACCATCGACGGGGCTGACAGCCCCTTTCAGGTGTTGTCCTTCACTGGCCGGGAAGCGCTCAATCAGCCGTTCGAATTCGAACTGGAGCTGGTCAGCGAAAAGGCTTCGCTGAACCTCGAAAGCCTGCTGCACAAACTGGCGTTTTTGCAGCTCGCGCCAAGTGGCAGCGGCATCCATGGGTTGGTCTACAGCATTGCCCAGGGCGAGGCGGGCAAGCGCCTGACCCGCTATAAAATCTCGCTGCGCCCGCAATTGGCGTACCTGGCGCACCGGGTCAATCAGCGCATCTTCCAGCAAATGACCGTGCCGCAGATCATCAGTCAGGTGCTGGAGGAACACGGGATCCTCGCCAGCGAACACAAGTTCCAGCTCAGCGCGGTGTACCCCGAGCGCATCTATTGCGTGCAGTACGACGAGTCCGACCTGCACTTCGTTCAGCGCCTGTGCGAAGAAGAGGGCATTCACTACCACTTCCAGCACAGCGCCAGTGCCCATCTGTTGATGTTCGGCGATGACCAAACGGTGTTCCCGAAACTTGAGCCGGTGACCTATCAGCAGGACACCGGACTGGTCGCCGATCAGCCGGTGATCAAGCGTTTCGGCCTGCGTATGATCACCCGCACCAGCCGCACCACGCGCCGTGATTACGATTTCACCAAACCGAAAATCGAACTGGAAAGCGACGCCAAGAGCGCGGCCAAACCGGACCTCGAAGACTACGATTACCCCGGTCGTTTTGTCGACCGCGAGCGCGGCAAGCACCTGGCCAATCGCGCCCTGGAAAGACACCGCAGCGACTACCGGTTGGCCGAAGGCACCGGCGATCAGCCGCTGCTGGTGACCGGGCATTTCCTCGCCCTGACCGATCACGCCAACCCGGCGTGGAACGACCTGTGGCTGCTCACCGAAATCTTCCACGAAGGCAAACAGCCGCAGGTGCTGGAAGAGGTGATCAGCAGCGACGTCACCGACCTGAAAGACGATTTCCATCAGGGTTATCGCAATCGCTTCAGCGCCACGCCGTGGGACGTGCCGTACCGCCCGCCGCTGGATCATCCAAAACCCAAAGTTCTCGGCACCCAGAGCGCGGTGGTCACCGGCCCGGAAGGCGAAGAGATTTTCTGCGACCATTACGGCCGGGTAAAAGTGCAGTTCTTCTGGGACCGCGAAGGCCAGCACGACGACAAAACCAGTTGCTGGATGCGCGTCGCCTCGAACTGGGCCGCGCAGACTTTCGGCTCGATCAACCTGCCGCGCGTCGGCATGGAAGTGCTGATCACCTTCCTTGAAGGCGATCCCGACCAGCCGCTGATCACCGGGTGCCTGTACCACGGCGCCAACCTGCCACCGTACAAACTGCCGGACTTCAAGACCCTGGCGACGGTCAAGAGCAAGGAATACAAGGGCAGCCGCGCCAACGAATTGCGCATCGACGACACCACCAGTGAGATCAGCATTGCGCTGCGCAGCGATCATGGCGCCAGCGCGATCAACCTCGGTTACCTGACCCATCCACGCCCGTCCGGCGGCCAGCCGCGTGGCGAAGGTTTTGAACTGCGTACTGACCGCCATGGCGCGGTGCGCGCGGCCGCCGGTTTGTTGATCACCACCGAGCCGCGACCGAACGAATCCAAACACCACAAAGACCTGCCGGAAACCGCCGAACGCCTGGCCACGGCCAGCGAACAGCAAGACGGTTTTGCGATTCAGGCCAAGGAACTGCAAGCCCAGGAAGCCGGTGATCAGGACGACGTGGCCAAAGCGCTGCACGCGCAGCACCAGGGCATCCTGGGTAACGGCCCGGCAAACATGAGCGCCAACGAGTTTCCCGAGTTCACCGAACCGCATCTGGTCCTCGCCAGTCCGGCCGGCATCGCCCTGAGCACTCCGCGCTCCAGCCACATCGCCACCGGCGAACACCTGGCGTTGAGCAGCACCGGCCACACCAGTCTGTCGATCGGCAAACGCCTGCTGGCCAGTGCCAGTCAGGGCATGCGTCTGTTTGTGCAAAACCTCGGTTGGCGGCTGGTCGCGGCCTCCGGTGACATCGACATCCGTGCCTTGAAGGACAGCATCAACCTGCTGGCCAAACTCAACATCACCGCCAACGCCGACCGCATCACGATTACCGCGAAAACCGAACTGGTGATCCAGGGCGGCGGCAGCGCCACGACCTACAACGCCGGCGGCATCACCCACGCCACCACCGGGCCGTACACCGCGCATGCGGCGAACTTCGCCTACACCGGGGCGAAAAGTCTCGCGGGTGTGTTCCCCGAACCACCAAAACCGGGCAAGGGCAATCTGGAATTGTTCAACCAGTACGCCGGGTTTCAGGGGATCAAGGGTGGCGATTTCGAAGTGGTTGATGCGTTGGGCAAAAGCCTCAAAGGCACGCTGGATGCCAAGGGTTTTGCGACGGTCTCCGGGGCTGCACCGGGCCCGGCGCGGGTGATGTTCGGCAAGGACCCGGCGGACACCTGGAGCGATGGCAGCTACATCGGTAAACCGGAATGGCCGCTGCAACCACCGGGCGCCGAGGACGTCCCCGGCCCGGTGCAATCGTTGGTCGCGCAAATATTGCCGAGCAAGAACTGGGACGTGCTGGAACAAGGCAAAAGCCTGGCGCAGACCGGCATGAACGCCGTGCAAACCGCCCAAGGCGCGATGCAAACAGCGCAGCAAGTCAAAGGCGTGGTGCAGGGCGGCGTGGCCGGGTTGCCGAAACTCGCCAGCGCCGCGATGCCGAGTGCGTCGAGCCTGCTCGGCGCGGCGAGCAGGAGCGGCAAGTTGCCGAGTCTGCCGGCGGTAACACCTCCCAAGACCTCCTTTAAAACCCCGGGCCTGTTGGCGGGTGAGATGCTGTCATGACCACTGAAATCGTAAAGCGTGAACCGCAGGTTGCTATCGTTCCGCTGAGTGCCATTGACGTTCAGGACGTCGCCAGCAGCGCGGCGGTCTTCGACGCCTGGCTGCAATCCGCCAGCGGTGGCGTAGTCACCCTCGACCGGATCAAGAACGTTGCCGGCGCCTTGCCGGTGGTGGGCAACATCATGGCGCTGGTCGATGCACTGGGTGACATCGTCACCCTGTCCAACGCCCAGAAACGCGACCTGCTGGCGTGGGCCAGTCTGGGAATCAACCTGATCGGTGTGTTGCCACTGCCACCGGCCATGGCGGCGGCGCGCATGACCCTGCGCCCGACCCTGTTTCTGGTGCGTCAGGAAATGAAGGCCACCACCAAAGCGCTGCTCAGTGCATCCGTGATCGAAATCCTGATCGGGCACTTGAACGCGTCCATCGTCGGCACCCTCGATGACTTCGTGGAGCAAGCTAAAGGCAAGCTGCCCGGCATCCTGGCGGACGCCGGCAAGCTCGGCGAAGACGTCATCAACGAAATCGCCAAAGGCCTTGAAGCGGTGGCCAACGGCAAGCTCGATGCCAAGGGGGATGCGCAGGCCGCCAGCCAAAAAATCAGCGCGGTGGGTGACCAGCTTCTGAACGATCCTCTCGCGGCAATTGGCAACATTTTCGGGGCTGCGGCCAGTGCTTATAAAGCGGCTGGCAAGGGCTTGGCCAACAGCGCAGCCGATCACCTGCTGCCCGATGACATCAAAGAACGAGTGGCCACTGAGACCAAGAAGCTGCGGGCGATGGGGCCTGAACTGCGCACCCAGTTGAGCAAGCTTGACGATGAGTCGGTGCAAAACTCCATCGGCTGGTTGCTGCTGATCCTCTCCGGCGCCGTCACCGTCTGGCGCAAGCGCAATGCTCATGGTCAGAGCGCCGGGGTCAAACCTGACAAGACCAGTCAGGCCAAGCGCACGGAGTCCGAAGGTGGTTTGGGGGCCAACAGTCATCAGGCACCAGCCACGAATGCCGCCAATGGCAAGAAAAATGCCACTTGTACCGGCACCTGCAACAGCATCAGTTTTGCCTTGGGTTCGGAAAGCCTCAGCCACACCGATTTCAGCCTGCCGGGGCCGTTCTCGGTGGAGTGGACCCGCACCTACAACTCGCGCCTCGGGACCTACGATCAAAGCGAACTCGGCGCCCGCTGGATCACCGAGTTCACCACCCGTTTCGACTGCGTTAACGATGGCCTGAAGTTCCACGACGCCGACGGTCGCAGCCACGCCTATCCGCTGCCCAAAGTCGGCCTGTTCCACTACGACGCCATCGAAAACATCACCCTGGTACGCAGCAGCGAAGACCAGCTCCTGCTGTGCCGTGGTTTCGAGCGCAAGGAAACCTACGTCCGCCATGGCCAGCGTTATGTGCTGACGAACGTCTTGCTGCGCAACGGCGCCGGGATCATGCTGCATTACGAGCATCGTCACGGTGAGCAATCGGTGCTGTCGGACCTGATCACTTACCAGGAAAACGACTTCAGCAAAGTGCACCTGCACCTCGGCACGCTGATCGATGATTACGGCCGGTTGATCGGCCTTTGGCAAATTGTTGACGGTGCTCCGTTGCGCCAACTCTGTGCCTACCAGTACGACGCATATGGCGACCTGATTCAGGCCCAGGACGAGAACGGTGCCGCTTGGTCCTATCGGTACCAGCATCACCTGATCACCCGTTACGCCGACCGCACTGCTCGCGGCATGAACCTGGAATGGCAAGGTACCGGCGCTGATGCCAAGGCCATCCGCGAATGGGCCGACGACGGCAGTTTCGACACCCGTCTGGAATGGGACGAAAACATCCGCCTGACCTACGTCACCGATGCCCATGGCAACGAGACCTGGCACTACTACGACATCCTTGGCTACACCTACCGCATCCGCCATCCGGATGAGCGCTCGGAGTGGTTCTTCCGCGATGACGCCAAGAATGTGATTCGTCATGTCCGTACGGATGGCAGCACGGATCGCTACACCTACGACGAGCGTGGCAATCGCCTTCAACACATCCGCGCCGACCACACCGTGATGCATTACGCCTATGACGATCAGGACTTGCTGATCAAGATCAGCGATGCCGAGGGCGGCCAGTGGCAACGGGCCTACGACGATCAGGGCAACCTGGTCGAAACGGTCGATCCCCTGGGCAATAAAACCGAATACGCCTACAACAAATCCGGCCAACCCACTGCGATCAAAGACGCCAATGGCAACGAAAAAGCCCTGGCCTACAACGACGCCGGGCAGTTGGTGGAATACGTTGATTGCTCGGGCAAGACCAGTGCCTGGGAGTACAACGAACTCCGGCAGATGATTTGTTTCACCGATCCGGCCGGGCAGAGCACTGAGTACGAATACAAGGCCGGGCAGTTGGTGTTGATCAAACACCCGGACAAAACCGAAGAACGTTTTGAGCGTGATGCCGAAGGTCGGCTGTTGGCGCATGTTGATGGGTTGGATCGCTGCACCACCTGGAGCTACAACGCCATTGGATTGATCGCCGAGCGGGTTGATGCTGCCGAGCAAACCTTGCGCTATCGCTGGGACCGCCTCGGGCAATTAGTCGTCCTGGAAAACGAAAACGAACAACGCGCGCACTTCCACTACGACCCGGTCGGTCGCCTGCTGGAAGAAACCGGCTTCGACGGCCGCACCACCCGCTATCAATACGACGCTCAGACCGGGCGCCTGGCCCACACTGTCAACGGCGAACGCGTGATCTCGGTCAACTTCGACCCCATGGGCCGTTTGACTGAACGTCGCGCCAGCCTAGGCGACAAGTCGCAAAGCGAGATCTTCGCCTACGATGGCAACGGCAATCTGGTCATGGCCAACAACGCTGACAGCCGTCTGCAATGGTTCCACGACCCGGCGGGCAACCTGCTACGCGAACACCAGCATTACCTCGGCCTGGAACATCCCACGGTCGCGATCTGGCAGCACGAGTACGATCTGCTCAACCAGCGTGTCGCCACCGTGCGCCCGGACGGCCATCGTGTCAGTTGGCTGACTTACGGCAGCGGCCACTTGCTGGGTCTGCGTTTGGACGATCACGAACTGATCGGCTACGAACGCGACGACCTGCACCGCGAAGTCGCCCGCCACCAAGGCAACCACCTGCTGCAAACGCAGAAATGGGACCCGGCCGGACGCTTGCAAGAGCAACTGCTGGGGTGCAGCGACGACCTGTCCACGCTGCTCAAGCGTGAGTACACATACGATGCCGCTGGCCAACTGACTGACATCAACGACAGCCGTCGCGGCCCGCTCGCGTATCGCTACGATCCGGTCGGCCGACTGCTCAGCGCCACCACCCGCCAAGGCGTGGAAACCTTCGCCTTCGACCCGGCCAGTAACCTGCTCGACGACAAAACCGCCGAAATCCGCCGTCCACTGGATCAAACCCCGCCGCGAAGCAAACTGGTCGACAACCTGCTGCGCGAATACGCCGGCACCCACTACGACTACGACGAACGCGGCAACCAGATCCAACGCTGGCACAACGGCACCCGCAGCGACCTGCAATGGGACCTGTTTGATCGGCTCGTGCATTTCGAAGACCCGCGCCTGGCCGTCGATTTTGCCTACGACGCGTTAGGACGACGCCTGCACAAAAACTCCACGGCCCACTACAAACAGCGCCCCGAGGCCGGCTCGCAATGGAACCGCAGCGAACACGCGCGCAAACAACGCGAATACGGCTGCGGCTTCACCCTCTACGGCTGGGACGGCGACAACCTCGCCTGGGAAAGCAGCCCGGCACAAACCGATGGGGCGCCGGGCCGCACCGTCCACTACATCTTCGAACCCGGCACCTTCGTCCCGGTCGCCCAAGCCGTGCGCCACGCACCGATCAATCTGCTCGGTCAACCGGATTACAGCGGCGAGTACAGCCTCGATGAGGATCCGTTGTGGAATCACAAGGCAACGGTCTCAGCGTTTGATGCACTCGCCTGGTACCAATGCGATCACCTGGGCACCCCGCAGGAACTGACCGACCCGCAGGGCAACATGGCCTGGACTGCGCAGTACAAGGCGTGGGGGCAAGCGACGGAGCAGCGCTCGGAATGGGCGCGGCAGCATGGCGTGGTGAATCCGATACGGTTCCAGGGGCAGTACCACGATCATGAGACGGGCCTGCATTACAACCGGTATCGGTACTATGATCCGGGGGTTGGGCGGTTTGTTAGTCAGGACCCGATTAGTTTTGCCGGGGGGACGAATTTCTATCAATACGCGTCCAATCCTGTCATATGGATTGACCCGCTTGGGCTCGCTGCTGATGGGCAGTTAGGTACGTATGGTAGCCTCAATGGCGGTAGCAATGTCGGTGATCAGTTGGAGGTACATGAACTCGTCAGGCATGAGTCTCTCGTTCAAATGGGGTGTGCTAATAAAAGGCGCCGCAACAAGGCCAACCCATCTATTGCTATAGACCCGACAAGACATGACGCTATTCACTCGAACGAAAACGCTTTGGCGCGAACTCATCTAGGCTTGGGGGTTAATGAATTTGATTTTGACCCAGCAACGGGTAAACCGTCTAAGCGGCAAATGGACGTTTGGCAAGGGGCCATTCGTCAGTCGGGAATATCAGCTTCACAGGCCCGACGGCTTAGAAAGCGCTCGGGTCAATATGTAAATTCACTTAACTGCTGCTGCGATCAATAACTGAGTGGAGAGATGCGGATGTTTAACGAACTGATTTTTAGCCATGAACCGCCTACAATTCATGATGCCTATGCGGGCGGTGGTGTCTATCTTCCAAATCATATGTCTTGGCCTTGCTCGGCTGACGGAACCCCTCTCACACATCTAGCTTCTTTTCCTGGAAGTTGGTTTTCAGATGAGTTGATGGATAAAACGTATTGGGTTTCTGTGTTTGTACCTTACGTATCGGGTGAAGTTGGTCACTATCGAAAGCTCCGCGCAAGTAATGGAGGGTCTGAAGCGGTTGTTTTAGGATATATTCGTGCAAGTGACGAACGAAATGAAGCCTCTGATAAGATTTTAGATTGCGGAAAAATCCTGCTTTCGGAAAATTCCGACTCAGATGATGATGAGAATTTAGCGTCTAAGTTGGATGGCGTAGATGCTTGGTTGCAGGCGCCTATTTCGTCAAATATAGGGCGTAGAAGAGTTTCTATTTATGGTGGTGATCTTGATGTTGCGCTACCTCGTAATAAAGGCATACTTTCGGATGGTATGGGCTACCTTTTTTTGAGTGAGAACTTTTCAGAGAAGGCGATCGCCGAAAATGGCAGGTTCTTTCTGCAGTTAGGTTAGAGCAAGATACTTGAGCGCTCAGAGTACAAAGGGTTCAAATTAGAGTTGGGTTGAAGCTTTTAATGCACGCACGAGAGTGAGCAGCAGCTTGAAATATGCTATTCGTTTGGGCGATTGCGCTAGTACTGAAGAAACGGCCGTCTTGTGTTGAGCGTGGAAGCTGTGGAACCACTTATGGAAGACAAGCAATCACCTGTACTGATTCAGGTATATATGGCTGACGACGATGGGGCTGTTCGTGAGGAGTTGCTCGCTCGTCAGATTGATCAGGACACTTACGAGTTGCTCTCCTCGCCTGGCCTGGCGCAAAATCTGGCGAGGGGGGACATTATTTCAATCAAGAATAAAAATGCACCGGCGGAGCTTTTGAAGCGGGGCGGTAATTTCTGTATTCAAATCTACGCCGATTACATTCCTCCGGAAGATATAACTGCGCTTGAAAACGACGTCATTCGTGAGTTTGATGGAACGTTAGATGGCGTATTTGAAGGCAATTTATCGCTAGCCGTCCCAGCAAAAAATGGAATGGAGATAATCAATGAGTTTTTCGATAGGTTTCGCGAAAAAACCGGGATTCAATGGTATTACGCGAACGTCTATAAAAATCTCGATGACGACGATGATGAGACGCTTTTGTACTGGTGGTTGGACCGCTGATGACACACGTAGTGGCCAGCGGGCTACCAATCTCATGACGATCACTTCTGATTAAGGATACATAGTGAAAGACATCATTCGCTTGGGCGACTCCACCAGTCACGGAGGGGTGGTACTTGAGGCGTTCTCCCAGACCGACCTGAACGGCAAACCAATTGCCGGTGTCGGCCACAAAGTCAGTTGCCCACTGTGCAAAGGGGTTTTTCCGATTGCCGAAGGCAGCAGCACCTACACCGTCGGTGGCATTGCGGTGGCGCTGGACGGCATGAAAACCGCATGCGGTGCTGCGCTGATTGCCAGTGGTCCAAAGGGGGCTGTGATTAGCTGAGTCGGGGTGTACAGCCCAAGTCGAATGCAAATGTATGGTCCGCCAGATTGCAATTGTGGGGCCGTGGCAATGCAAATTCGTGGTCAAGGCCTTGCAATAATGTAGTTACCAGTCGCTAGCCCCTTTTGAACAGAGGTCGCGGTGGAAAGCTCGTCTGAATTTGCACGCCGCCCCGATGCCCGCTGACGTTTTTTTCCTTCCATGCGGATGATCTGCAAAGGGCTCGGCAAAACTTCCTCCAGCAAAGAGCTCAAACGCTCAAGCTCATTGATTGAGCGAAGGACAGTTATCAGGTTTGTAAGTGTCCCTTTTCCATGATTGAGCAGCAAATGCAGTGTTTGCCGGCTTATCCCGGCTGACTTCGCAATATCTTCCAGGCTCATGTTTTTTTCAGGCGTATGGCTTGGATACGCGTTCCGATGTCTTTTGCGATAGCGGCGGTTTTGTCGTCGAGCAGGCGCTCCGTGCTGCAGGGCTGAGCCCGAAGGCAGCGAAGTGCGCGACACTCCAAGCACGCGGCTATTTCACCGGGATTGAAGCCGGCGCGGGTACCAGCACCGCAACACCTTCCAAGAGACGGAGTCGATAAATGAGTACACCCACTAATCAGCAAGCCTATGCCAAGACCAAACTGCTCGTAGAAGCCATTGATCGGCGTGACTCGCCGACGCTAGAGCGAGATTTTGAAATATCCAACGCAGTTGCTGATGAGATTTACGAATCTATTGATGATTACTTCGATAAAGGAACCAAGATATCCATCGCACCAGAAGAAACAGCTTTTGATTCACGTGCACAACACCGTCCTTTCATTGATGCATATGAAACTAACGATAAAGCACTTGGATTAGAATGTGTCCTTTTTGCTAACGGCGCCCCCGGTGAAGCGATCCTTCATCTTGAGGTTTCCGAAAGTAATGGCCAGTTGACGGTTTATTACAAGTACATTGGTTCCTGATAGCTCATGGAGAGCGTAATCAATGCGGGCATCGACCGCTGATGATTTTTACGGAACCAGGGGGAAGTTGCCCAGTGTAAGACGTTATCCGATTGGGCGACTCCACCTCCCACGTTGGAGTAGTGCTCGAGGCGTTCTCCCAAACCAACTTCCTTCGGAGGATATTTCAGCACGCGAAGATGAGGTTGCTCGTGAATTGAATGGGACCTTGGATGGCGTATTTGAAGGCAATTTATCGTTAGCCGTCCCTGCAAAGAACGGGATGAATAAAATCAATGAGTTTTTCGATAGGTTTCGCGAGAAGACCGGCATTCAATGGTACTACGCGAACATCTACAAAAATCTTGACGATGATGACGAGACGCTTTTGAACTGGTGGTTGGATAGTTAATGGCTGATCCCACGTGGAAGGGCTGCAACGTGACCGCGATTACCTCTGATTAAGGATGAACACAGTGAAAGACATCATCCGCCTTGGGGACTCCACCAGCCATGGTGGCGTAGTACTCGAAGCATTTTCCCAGACTGATCTCAACGGGAAACCGATTGCCGGTGTCGGTCATAAGGTCAGCTGCCCGCTGTGCAAGGGAATCTTTCCTATCGCCGAGGGCAGTAGCACTTACACAGTCGACGGAACCCCTGTCGCGCTGCATGGCATGAAAACCGCCTGCGGCGCCAGCTTGATTGCCAGTGGCCCCAAGGGCGCAGTGATCAGCTGAGTCTCACTCATTTATATATCCCTTCTTATCCTGGTTGAGAGGCCTTTCGGGCACCGGGCCGGCCTCTTTATCTACACCACTAATACTGCGCACATAGACTTTGTACGCTACCAAGGCGATCAGTATTTGGTCGCGGTCAACGATGGCTTCGGCAATTCACTGAGCACGCGCGAGAGCTAGATCGGTTGGATTTCCAGCGACTTTGTAGGTGCTTCTGAACGTCTGCAATAGCGCAAAAGGACGCCCGTGTCAGTAAAACGCGTGCACGGGCTTTCCCTTATGGTTCTAGCATGACGTCCGGGCGACCAGCGCCAAATTCGCCAAAGATCAGCGCCATGGGCCGGCAGTGCCCAGCGCCGAATGCCTTCCTGGCATTCACAAGTTCGCTACCTGCTGCGGGCCCGAATCGGCCTTAATTACCCATCACCTCGTCCAATGCCTGCTCCAGGGTGCTGACCGTGCGCTCGATGTTGTGCAGCTTTTCGAGTCCGAACAGACCGATGCGGAAGGTCTGGAAGTCGGCCGGCTCGTCGCATTGCAACGGCACTCCGGCGGCGATCTGTAGGCCGTGATTGGCAAATTTCTTACCGCTCTTGATGTCGGCATCATCGGTGTAGCTCACCACTACGCCAGGGGCTTGAAAGCCGGCTGCGGCCACGCTTTTGATGCCTTTGCCGGTCAACATTGCGCGTACGCGATCGCCCAGAGCCTGTTGTTCGCCGCGGACCTTTTCGAAACCGTAGGCTTGCGTCTCTTTCATCACTTCGTTAAATCGCGCGAGGGAATCGCTGGGCATGGTCGCATGGTAGGCATGTCCGCCCTGTTCGTAGGCCTGCATGATCTGAAGCCACTTTTTCAGGTCGCAGGCGAAGCTGCTGCTTTGCGTCTGTTCGATGCGCTGGAGGGCCAAAGAACTGAGCATCACCAGGGCGCAGCAAGGGGAGGCGCTCCAGCCTTTCTGCGGTGCGCTGATCAGCAGGTCGACTGCGCATTTCTGCATATCAACCCAAAGCGTGCCCGAGGCGATGCAATCCAGCACGAACAGGCCACCCACCGCATGCACGGCGTCGCCGACGGCCCGCAGGTACTCGTCGGGCAGGATAATCCCTGATGAGGTTTCAACGTGGGGAGCGAAGACAATCTGCGGCTTCTGCGCCGCAATGGCTGCCAGCACTTCGTCCAGAGGCGGTGGGGCATAGGCAGCCTGGCGACCCGTGTCGACCGGTCGGGCTTTCAGTACCGTGGTGGCCGCCGGGATGTTGCCCATCTCAAGGATCTGGCTCCAGCGAAAACTGAACCAGCCGTTGCGTATCACCAGGCATTGCTGGTCGGTGGCAAACTGTCGCGCCACCGCTTCCATGCCGAATGTGCCGCTGCCCGGGACCACCGCAACAGCCTGGGCGTTGTAGACCTGTTTCAGGGTCTTGGAAATGTTCTTCATCACGTCCTGAAACGACTGCGACATGTGGTTGAGCGAACGGTCGGTATAGACCACTGAGTACTCGACCAGCCCCTCGGGATCGATACTGGGATAAAGCTTTGACATGGGGTAACTCCTTTGGCAGGGTTCTCAGTGGTTTCGACCCTGCCCTAAGCCTTGGCAAATGACAAATTGCTCGGGATTGAATGGCGACTTCTATCGAGCGGCAGGCCTCATCAGGTCGATTGCTGGACTTGGCAATGCTTGCCGTCCAGCCCTCAATTCAAATCCGCGCCAACGCCTGCGCCAGATCCGCCCTCAAATCCTCCACATCCTCAACCCCAACCGACAACCGCACCAAGCCATCGCCAATCCCCAACTGCGCCCGCGTTTGCGCCGGAATACTCGCGTGGGTCATGATCGCCGGGTGCTCGATCAAGCTTTCCACACCGCCCAGACTCTCAGCCAGGGCGAAGATGTTCACGCTTTCAAGGAAGAGTTTGGCGCCGGCCAGATCAGTGTTCAGGTCTACCGAAATCATCCCGCCAAACCCGCGCATCTGCCGCTTTGCCAATTCATGCTGCGGGTGCGAGGGCAGGCCCGGGTAGTAGACGCGTGACACTTGTGGCTGGCGTTCCAGCCATTGCGCCAGTTCCAGGGCGTTGCTGCAGTGGCGTTCCATGCGCAGGGCCAGGGTTTTCACGCCGCGCAGGGTGAGGAAGGCGTCGAACGGGCCGGAGATGGCGCCGACGGAGTTTTGCAGGAAGCCCAGGCGTTCGGCCAGTTCCGGGTTTTGCCCGACGATGGCGATGCCGCCGATGACGTCGGAGTGGCCGTTGAGGTATTTGGTGGTCGAGTGCACGACGATGTCGAAGCCGAGTTCCAGCGGGCGCTGGATCCATGGGCTGGCAAAGGTGTTGTCAGCGACGCAGATGATGCCGCGGTCGCGGCAGAGGCGGGCGATGGCGCTGAGGTCGGTGAGGCTCAGCAGCGGGTTGCTTGGGGTCTCGACCCAGACCATCCGCGTGTCGTCTTGCAGCGCGGCTTCGAGGTTCGCCAGGTTGGTCAGGTCGACGTAGCTGAAGCGGTGCCCGGCGCTGCGTTGGCGCACTTTGTCGAAGAGGCGGAAGGTGCCGCCGTACAGGTCGTTGCCGGAGACAATGTGCGAACCGGCGTCGAGCAGTTCCAGCACGGTAGAGATCGCCGCCAGCCCGGAGGCGAAAGCGAAGGCCTGGGTGCCGCCCTCAAGGTCGGCGACGCAACGTTCCAGGGCGAAGCGCGTCGGGTTGTGCGAGCGCCCGTAGTCGAGGCCCTTGTGCACGCCGGGGCTCGATTGCAAGTAGGTGGAGTTGGCGTAGATCGGCGGCATCAGCGCCCCGGTGGACGGGTCCGGCACCTGCCCGGCGTGGATCACCCGAGTGGCGAAAGCGCGTGGCGCACCGGTTTCATCGTGCTGACTCATGTAAGGGATCTCCGTAAGTGATTGAGCAGGTCGACGCGGGTAATCAGGCCATGGAAGCCCGAGGCGTCGGCGATAATCGCCACCAGCCCGCGATCGAGTTCGGCTTGCAGTTCAGCCAGACTGGCGCTGGGCGACAGGGTTTGCACTTTGTCGGTCATTGCGCTGGCCACGGTCAAGCGAAAGTGCGACGCATCTTCCTGCATGCCGAACAGAATATCGGACTCGTCGATCACGCCGACCAGTTGCTGGCCGTCCACCAGCACCGGCAGTTGTGACACATCCGCCAGGCGCATGCGCTGGAACGCGGTGAGCAGCGTGTCGTCCGGCCCGACGCTGATCACCCGACCATCCTCGAAACGCCGGGAGATCAGGTCACGCAGGTCGCCGTAGCGCTTGTATTGCAACAGGCCCTGATCATTCATCCATTGGTCGTTGTAGACCTTCGACAGGTAGCGGGTGCCGGTGTCGCAGACGAAGGTGACCACGCGTTTCGGCTCGGTTTGTTCGCGGCAATAACGCAGCGCGGCGGCCAGCAAGGTGCCGGTCGAGGAACCGCCGAGAATGCCTTCGGCGCGCAGCAATTGCCGGGCATGATCGAAGCTTTCTTCATCGCTGATCGAGTAGGCGTGGCGCACGCTGGACAGGTCGGTAATCGATGGAATGAAGTCTTCGCCGATGCCTTCAACCGCCCACGAACCGGGCTTGCCGAGGATGCCGCTGCGGCTGTATTCAGCCATCACCGAGCCGATCGGATCGGCCAGCACCATTTCCAGATTTGGCTGCACGCGCTTGAAGAAGCGGGTCAGCCCGGTCAGCGTGCCGGCCGAACCGACGCCGACGACGATCGCGTCCAGATCGTGCTGGGTTTGCGCCCAGATCTCCGGCGCGGTGCTGCATTCGTGGGCCAGCGGGTTGGCCGGGTTGTTGAATTGATCGGCGAAAAACGCATCGGGAATTTCCCTGGCCAATCGCGCCGCGACGTCCTGGTAATACTCGGGATGGCCCTTGCCGACGTCGGAACGGGTGATGTGCACTTCGGCGCCCATGGCCTTCAAGTGCAAGACCTTCTCGGTGGACATCTTGTCCGGCACCACCAGCACCACGCGATAGCCCTTGGCCCGGCCGACCAGCGCCAGGCCCAGGCCGGTATTGCCGGCGGTGGCTTCGACGATGGTGCCGCCGGGTTTCAGGCGACCATCGCGCTCGGCGGCGTCAATCATCGCCAGGCCGATACGGTCCTTGATCGAACCACCGGGGTTCTGCGATTCGAGTTTGAGAAACAGCGTGCACGGGCCGGTGTCGAAGCGGCTGACGCGCACCAGCGGGGTATTGCCGATCAGTTCGAGAACGGCGGGGCGGGTGTTATTCGGCATAGCGTCCCCTCCTGTGGGGGCAGCAACTGGTGGCGAAATGTCGCCCGCCAGTCGCAGGCAAATCACGCTTGGACCATAGGCCGGGTTGGCCCCATCCGCAACCGGGTGTCGCCATTCGGTAATGGCGCGACGCTGTTTGCGCTAATGAAAAACGCCGCTGATCCCTGGCCGGGACAGCGGCGTCCATGTTTCGCGTTTCAGGCTATTTGTAATGTTGCTCGAACTGGGCCACGAGTTCCGGTGTGATCAACTGAAAAGGCACCCAGACATCCGTCTCGACCGGCTCGCCCTTGATCATTTTGATCGCCGCTTGCAGTGCGACGGTGGCCTGGGCCTTGGGGTCCTGGAACACCGACGCCACCAGCATCCCGCGCTTGATCGCCGCCAAGCCATCGGGCAGGCCATCGATGCCGACAATCGCAATCTCACCCTTGGCTTTGCCCGCCTGCTGCAAAGCCATGGCGGCGCCGATGGCCATCTCGTCATTGTTGGCGACGATGGCATCGAACGAGGTGCCGGCCAGCAGCCAGTTACTGGTCAGGTCCATGCCTTTGGCGCGTTGCCACTCGGCGGTTTGCTGTTCGACGATCTTGATCCCGGGATAGTCCTTGAGCACCTGCTTAACACCTTCAGTGCGGTCGTGCGTCGAGTTCTGCGCCAGGTCGCCCATGATGATCGCCAAGGTGCCTTTGCCCCCGAGTTTTTCCGCCAGGTAGCGCATTTGCAGTTGCCCGGCCTCGATGTCATTGGACGCCACGGTCACCACGCCTTTGGGCAAGGTGCGCTCATCCGGGTGGCGGTTGACGTAGACCAGCGGCGTCTTCGCCTCGACGGCGGCGCGGGTCATGTTGGCGGTGGCGGCGGTGTCCACGGGCAGGACGATCACCGCATCGACTTTCTGGTTGATAAAGCCCTGGACCTGATTGAGCTGACGCACCACATCGCCCTGGGCATCCTCAAACTGGATCTGGACGTTGTCCTTTTTCGCGGCGTCTTCCAGGCCGCTGCGCACGTAGGTCATGAAGTTGTCGTCGACCCGGGCAATGCTGACGCCGATGCGATAACTGGCGGCGGCCCATTGGCTGAAGAGCAATAACAGCGTGGCAAAAAGCAGTGTGCAGCGACGCATGAGGGTGTTCCTTTTGTTGTTATGAATGGATCAAGCGTGAAGGGGCTGGCGCGCGTGGTTGGACCTGCGTCCGTGCGCGCCGCTGTGTCTTCAATCCAGCGTGAACGCTTGCCGAAACCGTTCGAGTGCCGCTTCGCTGTCGCCGCTGGCCCAGCCTTCGAGCCCGACGACACCGGTGTATCCCATGCCGAACAAGGCTTTGGCAATCGCCGGGTAGTGGATTTCACCGGTGCCCGGTTCCATGCGCCCGGGCACATCGGCGACCTGGATTTCACCGATGGCGCTGCCGGCGCGCTGGATCAGTTCGATCAGGTTTCCTTCGCCGATTTGCGCGTGATAAAGGTCCAGGTTCATCTTCAGGTGAGGGCTGCCCACGGCGTCGATCAGCGCCAGGGTATCGTCGGCGCGGGCGAACGGTGTGCCGGGGTGATCCACTTCGGTATTGAGGTTTTCCAGCAGGAACACCCGACCGGCGTCTTCGCCCAAACGCGCGATTTTTTCCAGGGTCTTGCACGCACTCAGCCACATGCGCCCGGTGGTATGGGCCACCGGTTTGACTGGCAAACCTTTATCGCCCAAACCAGTGCCGTGCAAGTTGAGGCTCGGGCAATTCAATTGCGCGGCGACGGCCAGGGATTCCCGTGCGCTGTCGAGCAGATGCTGGATGTCGTCGGGATCGGTGAGGTTGCCCGCGATGTAGCCGGTCATGGACGTGAAGTCAGCGCCGGTGGCCACCAAGGCCGGGACGTCTTTGGTCGTCCAGCTCCAGATTTCGGCGCTGAAGCCCAACGCATGAATGCGTTTGACCCGCTCGGTGAACGGTAGATCGAGGAACACCATTTCGGCGCTGATCGCCAGTTTGAACGGGCTGAAACTCATGAGCGGCCTCCTTGCACACGCACCGGTTTGCCTTGTTGGAAGGATTCGATACAGGCGCGGGCAATCGCCAGTGCGGCTCGGGCATCTTCGCCGCTGGCCAGGGGTTTTTCGCCGGTGCGCAGGCAGTCGACAAAGTGGTTGAGCTCGGCCACATAGGCGTCGCGCAGCAGGTCCGTATCCAAGCGCTGGGTGTCGGCCTGGATGCCATTGGCCAGGTAGCGCACCAGATCGGAGTCATTGACGCCGCCCATGGTCAGCATGCCCGCGCTGCCGAACACTTCGCCGCGCACGTCGTAACCATAAACGGCCTGGAAGTTGGCTTCGGCGGTGGCGATGGCGCCGTTGTCGAAACGGAGGGTGACCACGGCGGTGTCGAGAAACCCTTTGCTCTTGAAGTCCGGGGCGATCAGCGCATCGGCCACGACAAACACCTCGACCGCTTCGGCACCGGGGTTGAGGTAGCGCAGGGTGTCGAAGTCATGAATCAGGGTTTCGAGGAAGATCACCCACTGCGGCGAGTTGGCCGGATTGTTCAGCGCCGGGTCGCGGGTCAGTGAGCGCAGCAGTTGCGGCGTGCCGATACGGCCGGCGACCACGTCCAGGTGCGCCGTGCGGAAGCTTTTGGCGAAGCGGCGGTTGAAACCGACTTGCAGCGTCACCCGTGCGTCGGCAGCGGCGGCGATGGCGCGGTCGGCTTCGTCGAGGGTGATGGCCATGGGTTTTTCACAAAAAACGCCTTTGCCGGCGCGGGCGGCGCTGATCACCAGTTCGGCATGGCTGCGGGCCGGGGCGGCGATCAATACACCGTCGATTTCCGGGTCGTCGAGCAGTTGCTGCGGATCGGTGTAGACGCGCTCCACACCCAATTCGGCCGCCAGACGTGCGGCCTGGCCGGGAGTCGGGTCGGCGATGGCGGCCAGGCAGGCGCCAGGAATATGCCGGGCCGCTGTCAGGCCGTGGAAGCTGCCCATGCGGCCAGCACCGATAAGGCCGAGGCGAATGGTTTTGGATGAACTCATGAAATGACTCCCTTTTATTGTTGTTCAGCAGGAATGTCCTTGCTGTTACAAGGGAGGGAGCAAGGGCTGTGCCAATATTCAACTCATTGATAGTTAAGGAATTAATAGCTAGTGGTTGAAATAAGTGTTCATTCAGATGACATGTCTATACTGACATGTCGAAATTATGAACATAGGTGTCCAGCGTGATCCCACAGCCAATGGCCTTCAGCGTGCAAGACCTTGATTACATCACCGCGCTCGGTCCGGCGTCGTTGAGCGAAGGCCCGATCCCCGAGCTGGAGCAGGCTTGGACGAAGGTTTTGAACGGCGCCACCGAGCGACCCGCGGCAGTGCGCCAAGTGATCTGGGATTCGTGGCGCCGCAGCGTCAGCACCGGCCTCGATCCTGAAGACGGCGAATACCGGTTTGTCGCCCCCGCCGATCTGTCCGCCACCCTGGCGGCCAATCGCGTGTTGATCGCGGCGGCGGCCGAGGTCATGCGCGGCTTGCTCGCGTACAACCCCAGGGGCCATATCAACCTGACCGACGCCAAAGGCACGACCCTGTATTTCTGCGGCCTCGATCTCACCCCGGTGGGCAGCCGTTTGCTGGAATCGGTGCAGGGCACCAACTGCACCGGTTTGGCATTGGCCGAAGACCGCTTGGTCTATGTGCTGGCCGAGGAAAACTTCGGCCTCGGCTTGCGTCGGCGGCGTATGCATTGCGCCGCCGCGCCGATCCGCGATGCCCAGGGCCGGACGTTGGCCATGCTGACGCTGACCGCCGAGCCGGGCTGGTTTCATTTCCACACCCTCGGCACCGTCCAGGCAGCCGCCGAAGCCGTCTCGCGGCAGATGGCGTTGCAGGCCTTGCTGGAAGAACAACAAACCGTGCTCGAAGTGCTCAACGAAGGCTTGGTGGTGCTGGATGAGCGCGGTTGCATCAAGGCCCTCAATCGTTACGCCCGGCAATTGTTTCGCGTCGGCCGGGACCTGCTCGGCAGCCCGTTTCAGCGTCTGGGCCAGAGCGAACTGACCGATGAAATTCTGCTGCGCGGCGGGGAAGGGTTGCGGGATCTGGATTGCACGTTTGAGCTGCACGATCGCAGTCACCTGGCGTGTCTGGTGTCCGTGTGTTCCCTGGAGCAGGGCGGGCGCATTGTTTCGTTGCGCGAGAACCGGCGCATCCGGGAAATTACCCGGCGGATCATCGGCACTCAGGCCAGCTACACCTTCGACACCATTCAGGGCAGTTCGCGGGCGATTCAGGACGCGTTGCACCTGGGACGGATTGCCAGTCGCAGTGATTCGACCACGCTGATCCTGGGTGAAAGCGGCACCGGCAAAGAGTTGTTCGCCCAGGCGATACATAACGCCAGTGAGCGCAGCAGTGGACCGTTTGTGGCGGTCAATTGCGGGGCGATTCCGCGGGACTTGGTGCAGAGCGAATTGTTCGGCCATGTCGAGGGCGCTTTCACCGGTTCGGCCCGTGGCGGCTCGGCGGGCAAGTTCGAATTGGCCGATGGCGGCACGATCTTCCTCGACGAAATCGGTGACATGTCGTTCGATGCCCAGGTCAGCCTGCTTCGCGTTCTGCAAGAAGGCGAGGTGACGCGGGTTGGCGCGAAAAAATCCCAGCAGGTGAACGTGCGCATCATCGCCGCCACCCACCGCAACCTGAGCCAGGCTGTGGCCGATGGCGCGTTTCGTGAGGATCTTTATTACCGGCTCAATGTGCTGAATCTAACGGTTCCACCGCTGAGAATGCGCCGCGAAGATGTGCCGTTATTGGCGCGACATTTTCTCAGCCGTTGCGCCCGTTCCCTGCGCAAATCGGTGCAGGGTATTTCGCCGGAAGCACTGGATATTCTCTCTGCCTATCATTGGCCGGGGAATGTCCGCGAACTGGAAAACACCATTGAACGCGCGACCAATCTGGCGATGAGCGAACTGATCCAGCCCGGCGATCTGCCGCTGGAAATCAAGCAAAAGCTGCGACCGTCCACGGCGGGATATTCGCCTGAGCCGCGCGCAGCACAAGACCTCGGCACCCATGAAATGAACGCAATCATCGCCGCCCTCAAGGACACCCACGGCAATATCCGCCTGGCAGCCAGACAACTGAATATTTCCCGGGGCGGGTTGTACAACAAAATGAACCGGTTTGGGCTGAGTGCCGATGCCTTTCGGTCAGGGCCGGGCGTTCTCTGACGTCATGATCTGCAAGGGAATATGAATGCGATGCCGCACCGGATCGAAGTCCGGCGCGGTCTGCAATTCAACCAGCAAATCGACCAGTGCCGCAGCGAGCAATCGCGGTTGGGAGTCGATGACCAAACTGATCAAACCGTCGGCCAATGCCTGGCGCGACAACTCGGTCGACTCCTGCAAAATGCAGCACAACGACGGCCGCTTCGGCAGTTGCGACAGAGCGCTGATAATGCCGTCGCCGCCACCGCCGACCACGCACACACCGCGTAAATCGTCGTGGCGCGCCAGCAGATCCAGCGCCGCCTCTTCGGTGATGTCGTTGTTGTCCAGATTGATCACCGCTTCCAGAAGCCGCAACCCCGGCGCGTGCTCTGCCAGATAACTACGCAGCCCTTCGACCCGCGCCTGATGACCGAGGAAACGGTGGCCACCGAGCAACACCCCGACGCTACCCTTGCGCGCGCCACAGGTGTGGGCCATCAACCAGCCCATGGTGCGTCCGACTTCATGATTATCCTGGCCGACGTAAGGCTCATCCGCCGTCTCGTGAATGTCGGACAGCAGCGCAATCACCGGCACGCCAGCCTCGCGGATCTGCGCGATGGCAGCGTTGATCAGCGGGTGCGCGAAGCTGACCACCGCCAAGCCATCGCACTGCACCGCCAGTTGTTCGATCTGGGCAATGATCGCGCCGGGCGAGCGATCGAACACGTACTCGAATTGCAGACTCAGGTTGGCGCCGGTCTGCCGTTGCGCCGCCTCGGTAATCGCGGTGGCCACGTTGCTGTAGAAGGCCTGCGCAGTCCCGAGCAGAAGGATGCCGAAGCGGTAGCTGGGACGCCGTTCGCGGATGCGTTGGCCGATCAATCTTGCGGCGAAATAACCCACGGCTTCGGCGGCCTGGAACACCTGCTCAGCGGTGTTCGGGTTGACCGGCGCTCTGGCGTTGAGCACCCGGTCCACGGTGGCGACACTCAGGCCCGCGTGTTCGGCGACCGTGGCGATGGTTGGGCGTTTGCTGGTGTTCATGGCGGGCCCCGGCAGCGTCTTGATAGAAAACTATCAAGCTTCAATGGGCCTGGATGATAGCTTGATAGGGAATGTATTCAAGGGCTTGAGGCTAATCTTTGCGCTCTCTATGGTTTCTCCAACGATGTGACCCCGCATCGAAGCAAGTGCCTAAACCATCAAGCTTGCGGAGAACAATAAAATGCCTGAACAACACGCATCCTTTGAACACACACCCGCGCGTCGTGATTATCGATTGACCGGTCCCGAAGCCGCCAAAGCCGCGCAAAAAGGTTTGGTCTCGGCGACCTGGTACCAATCGCCCATTTCCCGTAAACGCATGAAGGAACTGATGCAGCGTCGCGACGGCCCGGCCTTGCGCGACACCGCGATCTGGCTGCTGGCGATGGCCGCCACCGGGTTCGGTGGCTACTGGTTCTGGGGCTCCTGGGCCTGCGTCCCGTTCTTCTTCGCTTACGGTCTACTGTACGGCACCGCGTCGAATGCCCGTTGGCACGAAACCGGTCACGGCACCGCGTTCAAGACTCGCTGGATGAATGACGCGGTTTATCAGTTGTCGAGCTTCATGTTCATGTTCGAACCACATGTGTGGCGCTGGAGCCATGCCCGGCACCACACCGACACCATCATCGTCGGTCGCGACCCGGAGATCGTCGAGCCGCGTCCGCCGAGCCTGATCAATATGGCGCTGAGCCTGGTCCGGATGCCTTACGTCTTCACGACGATGTGGTCGGTGTTCCGCCATGCAAGCGGGCGCATGGCGGAGGAAGAGCAGACGTTCATCCCCGAATCCGAGTGGCCGAAGATCTTTACCGCGGCGCGCATCTGGCTGGTGATTTATGCGCTGACTGTCGCGGCAGCGCTGTACTTGCACAGTTGGTTGCCACTGATGTTTATCGGCCTGCCAACCCTGTACGGCGGCTGGCTGTCTTACCTGTTCGGCCTGACCCAACATGTCGGCCTCGCCGAAGATGTGCTCGATCACCGCAGCAACTGCCGCACGATTTACATGAATCCGCTACTGCGTTTCATGTACCTCGACATGAACTATCACCTCGAACATCACATGTACCCGATGGTGCCGTTTCATGCCTTGGCGCAGTTGCACGAAGAGATCCGTCACGACTGCCCACCGCCGTACACCAGCCTGTTCCAGGCCTTGGGCGAGGTTCTTCCGGCGATCTGGAAGCAGCGCAAAGACCCGACGTATTTCATCCGCCGACCTTTGCCACAACGCGCAGAACCTGCCGTCACCGCTCAGGCCGAGCCAGCCTGACAGCGTCCCGTTTAACCAGAACAAGAGAGAAAACGCCATGACCGATCATTGGATCGACGTCTGCGCCGTGGGCGATATAAACGAAGAGGATGTGATTCGTTTCGACCATGGCCCGCACACCTACGCCGTGTACCGCTCCGCCGACGACGAGTTTTTCGCCACCGCCGGCCTGTGCACCCACGAGTCCATCCACCTCGCCGATGGCCTGGTGATGGAGCATGTCATCGAGTGCCCCAAGCACAACGGGCGTTTCGACTACCGCTCCGGCAAAGCCCTGGGCGCGCCGGTGTGCGTCAACCTCAAGACCTATCCGGTCCGGGTCGAGGCGGGGCGGGTCTTGCTCGCCATTGCGGTTTAACTGCGCGGAGTCTGTGCCATGAATCCTGCCAATGCTCCACTGGTCATCGTCGGCGCCGGGCATGCCGGTGGCCGCGCGGCGCTGACCTTGCGTGCTGAAGGTTATCGCGGTCGGCTGATCCTGATCGGCGATGAATTCCACCCGCCTTACGAACGTCCGCCGCTGTCCAAAGGGTTGCTGCAAGGCACGGTTGAACTGGCGGGTTGCAGCGTGTGCGACAGCGCCCAACTCGCCGATCTGGACATCGAACACCTGGCCGGAAACCCGGTGCAAACACTCGATCCGGCGCAGCATCGATTGCAATTGGCCGATGGCAGTTGGTTGCCGTATGCCCGGCTGTTGCTCGCGACCGGGGGCAGGGCGCGGCGGTTGCCTTCGGTGCCCGAATATCTGCCGAATGTGCTTTATCTGCGCACCCATGATGAGGCGTTGGCGCTGCGTGCTTCGCTACGACCCGGTGCGCGATTGGTGATCATCGGCGGCGGTTTCATCGGCCTCGAAGTCGCCGCGACCGCCCGAGCCCTGGGTTGCGCGGTGACGTTGCTTGAGGCCGGGCCGCGTTTGGCGGGACGTGTGCTGCCGGAGCGATTGTCCGATGTCCTGCTGGCATTGCATCGCCGCCAAGGCGTGGATATCCGACTGAACGTGAATATCGAAACCGTGCTCGGCGCCACCCGTGCCGAGGCGGTGCAATTGGTCGACGGCCAGGTGTTGCCCTGCGACCTGATCGTGGTCGGTATCGGCATGCAGCCCAACACCGAGTTGGCCACCGCCGCCGGGCTGGAAGTCGGTCAAGGCATCCGTGTCGATGCGCAGTTGCGCACCAGTGCGCCGGACATCTTTGCAGCGGGCGACGTCTGCGAATTTCGCCTGCACCCGCAAGGGGTTTTCCAGCGTCAGGAAACCTGGCGCAACGCCGAAACCCAGGGCCGTCACGCGGCCCTGAACCTGTTGGGCGGCGAACTGCCGTTCGAGGTCATTCCAGGCTTTTGGTCCGATCAATACGACTGGGGCCTGCAAACCACCGGCGTGATCGCCAACACCGAACCGACCGCAAGCCGCGCAACGCCGGGTGATGGCTTCCTGTTGTTCTACCTCGATGCCGAACAACGTCTGCAAGGGGCGTGCGGTTGGGGGCAGGGCAATAGCGTCGCCAAGGACATCAAGTTGTGCGAACGGCTGATCGCCAGCCAAAACCCGCTTTCTACGGAGGCACTGGCTGACGCCAATGTGTCGCTTAAACAACTGCTGAGGAACTGACATGCGCGAATTCCTGGTGTTTCAGTCCCTGTGGGCCATGCAAGATCACCGTGGCCAATGCGACCTTTCCATCGAAGCACAACTGGAGAAAATCGCCGCCGCTGGCTTCGACGGCGTCACCGACCATTTCTGGCTCGCACCACAGGCCGCCCGGCTAAGTGCCGCCGCCAAGGCCCAAGGCCTGCACATCGAAGGACAACTGTTCCCGCGCACGGTGGATGACCTGGCGGCCGCGCTCGATGTCATCTCCCGCCACGGCTGCCACCACCTCACGCTGCAAGCCGACGTCCGGCCGCGCACGCTGTCGCAAGCCATCAAATTGATCGAAGGCTGGCAGCGCCTGGCCGAGCAAGTCGACTTTCCAGTCCTGCTGGAAACCCACCGCTATCGCCTCACCAATGACCTGTTGTTCACCCTCGACCTGCTCGCGGAAATGCCTGACCTCAAACTGTTGGCCGACCTGTCCCACTACGTCGTGGGTCGTGAATTGCCGGAGTCGGCGACCGCCGAAGACGACGCACAGATCCATACCATCCTGCGCCACAGCTGGGGTTTTCATGGGCGTGTCAGCAATGGGGAACAGGTGCAGGTGCCCTTGAGTTTCGCCCAGCATCAACCGTGGCTGGATCGGTTCCTGGGCTGGTGGCGCTACGGGATCGAGGATTGGCTGGCGCGCCCGCAGACACCGGCCAGCCTGTCTTTTACCTGCGAACTGGGTCCGCCGCCGTATGCGATCACCGGGGCGAATGGGCGGGATATAGCGGACCGCTGGGCGGAAGCGTTGGTGTTGAAGGCGTTGATGCGTGGGGTTTGGGAGCAATGCCAGGAACGGTGACTGATTTTGACCCAGGCACATAACCCTGTGGGAGCGGGCTTGCTCGCGAAGGCTGCTTAACATTCAACATAGATGCTGACTGTTACACCGCATTCGCGAGCAAGCCCGCTCCCACAGTTGATTGGCGGTGCGACAAATCAGTGGATGGCTTCGGGCAGCCTGGCGATAACTTTGATTTCAAACTGGAAGCCATACAACCAGGTCACACCCACAGCGGTCACCGTCGGATGCGGTGCATTGCCCCAGAACTCCGGCACCACGCTCCAGATCTTTTCAAACCGCTCTTGCGGATTGACGATAAACACCGTCACATCCACCACGTCGTCAAACGTGCAACCGGCCGCCTTCAGGATCGCGTTCAGGTTGTTGAACGCCAACCGCACCTGGTCCTCAAGATCCGGTTCCGGCGAGCCATCTTCAGTGCTGCCGACTTGCCCCGACACAAACAAAAAGCCATTGGACTTGATCGCTGGCGAGTAGCGATTGCGCTCGTAAAGTGCCTGGCGTCCAGGCGGAAAAACCACATCACGCTGAGTCATAAAGTGCCTCCATCGGCAGGTCAACAGTGACCCGTCATTAACGATGAAGTGACTGTAAGGACTTGCACCCGCCCGATAAACGAGCAACCGTAGCTATCACTGTTTGTAAAACCCAAACAATCCGGGGCGAAAATGGACCGTTTTGATGCGATGCAGGCCTTTGCGCGAGTGGTGGAGGCGGGCAGCTTCACCAAGGCTGCCGAGACGCTGCACATGAGCAAGACCAGCGTGACGCAACTGGTGCAGCAACTGGAGGCGCGGCTGCGGGTCAAGTTGCTCAATCGCACCACGCGCAAGGTGAATGTCACCGCCGACGGCGCGGTGTTTTATGAGCGCGTGGTGCGGCTGTTGGCGGATCTGGACGATGCCGAGACCGGTTTGTCCGGCGCGTCGGTGCAGCCTCGGGGCCGCTTGCGGGTTGATGTGCCGAGTCCGTTGGCGAGCATGATTCTAGTGCCGGCGCTGCCTGCGTTTCACGCGCGCTATCCGGACATCCAGATCGACATGGGCGTCAGCGATCGTATGGTCGATATCATCGGTGAGAACGTCGATTGCGTGGTGCGCGGCGGCGAACTTACCGATCAGTCATTGATGGCGCGGCGGGTCGGTGACTTGCAGCTTGGGGTGTTCGCGGCGCCGAGCTATCTGGCGCGCGTCGGCACGCCATCGCATCCACGGGAGCTGGAGGATTCGGCGCACCGTATCGTCGGTTTCCTGTGGGCGCGCACCGGCAGGGCCTTGCCCTACGCCATGCGCAGCGACAGTGAGCGTATGGAGATCAAGGGGCGTTACGTGTTGGCGGTCGACGATGGCAACGCCTACCTCGCGGCGGGCCTGTCCGGGCTCGGCGTTCTTTGGTTGCCCGACTACATGTCCAAGGCCCACGAGGCACGGGGCGATTTGGTGCGTTTGTTCGAGGGCTGGCGGCTAGATCCGATGCCGATTTTCGTCGCGTTTCCACCGAACCGGCATATCAGCCGCAAGCTGCGGGTGTTTATCGATTGGGTGGCCGAGCTGATGGCCGAGCATGCGCCGATCACGGAGCGACAAGAGGCATAAAGGCGTTAGAAACATTATTCGGAATTCACGAAATTAATTTTCGATTTTTTACCGATTATCAAAATAAACCTTAAGCACTAACGTTGCGCCATGCCCCACGGTGTTCAACTTTCTGTTTGAGGTCAACACGATGGAATTCACAAACACTGAATCTGCAACCCCGTTGAACCCACAGCGTAGAACCTTCCTGGCCCAGGCCGGTGCAGGTGCCGCCGTATTGGCAGCCGGCGCGTTGCTCACCCCGGCCAACGCGTCCGCCGCGCAAAACACAGGCGCGGCAACGTCAACTGCGAGTAAGTCCAAGGGCGGTTTCTGGCCGGGTGATACCCGGTTGGTGGTCTCGATTTCCATGCAGTTCGAAGCCGGCGGACAGCCGCTCAAAGACACGGACAGCCCGTTTCCCCGCGTGAACTTCCCCGACAGTGTGCCGTCGGATCCGGCCACCAATACCTGGTTTGCCTACGGTTACCGTGAAGGTGTTCCGAGACTGCTCGACCTGTGGGATCGCCACGGCGTCAAAGTCACCAGCCACATGATCGGCGATGCCGTGAAACGCAACCCGGCACTGGCCAAAGAGATTGTTGCCCGTGGCCATGAAGCCTCGGGGCACGGCCCGCACTGGAGTTCGCAATTTGCCATGAGCCGGGATGAGGAACGCACCTTTCTACAGCAAGCCGCGAGCATGCTGACAGAAGTGACCGGCCAGCCGGTGAAAGGCTACAACTGCAACTGGCTGCGACGCGGTCCCAATACCCTGTCGCTGTTGCAGGAGCTGGGCTACGTCTATCACATCGATGATGTCAGCCGTGACGAGCCCTTTATCGAGCAGGTCAACGGCAAGGATTTTGTCGTGGTGCCGTACACCCTGCGCAACAACGACATCGTGCTGATCGAGGGCCGGAACTACTCGCCGGGGCAATTCCTGGAGCAGATAAAACTGGAGTTCGATCAGCTCTACGAAGAGGCCGGCAGCCGGCGGCGCATGATGTCGGTCAGTGCCCATGACCGGATTAGCGGCACGCCGCAGATGGTGCGGGTCTGGGACGAGTTTCTGCGCTACGCCAAACGCCATCCCGGTGTCGCTTTCATGCGCAAGGACGCCATCGCCGAATACACCCTCAATAGTCCACTCAGCATTCGGGAAACCGAGACGATTTGAGTCTTGCCCGACATCATCTAAAGGAACCCTGACGATGCCACGTTCAATCGCATCTGCGTCCCTCATCGCCGGCATTTTGTTTGCGCTGACACTGTCCGGCACGGCCGCCGCCACCGACCTGGTGAAACCGGGCGTGTTGATCACCGACAAGAGCCTGAGCCCCGCGCAAATCAACCTCATGGAAACCGCCGCCCGCCGCTACGACACGTTCTGGAACACCGGCGAAGAAGCGTTTGCCCGGGAGGCGCTTGCAAACAACTTCATCGACAAGACCCCACCCGAAGGCCGCAAACAGGGGCCGGAAGGGCCGCTGCTGGCATCCCGGGCGTTTCGTGGTGCGGTGCCGGACCTGAGTTGTGAGGTCGAGCAAATGATCATCGCCGGAGACCGGGTCGTGGCGCACCTGCATTTCCGCGGTCACTTCACCGGGAGCTTTGGCGACACCAAAGGCACGGGGCAAACCGTGAACTTCATCGCCACCGACATCTACCAGATCGAAAACGGCAAAATCGCCGCCAACTGGCACATCGAAGACAACCTGACGTTGATGAAGCAGTTGGGCGTGTATCGCTGATTTCCGTCATCACCCATCACCCCTGTGGGAGCGGGCTTGCTCGCGAAGGCGGTGTGTCAGACACATTAATGTCGACTGATACGACGCCTTCGCGAGCAAGCCCGCTCCCACAATGGATTTGCGCCAAACACACCTTCCGCGAACACCCCCACCCTTGTAGGAGCAAGGCTTGCCCGCGAATGCGGTGTGTCAGACACATTAATGTCGACTGACACGACGCCTTCGCGAGCAAGCCCGCTCCCACAATGGATTTGCGCCAAACATGCCTCCCGCGAACACCACGCACTCCCTGTGGGAGCGAGCCTGCTCGCGAATGCGGTGTGTCAGACACATAAATGTCGACTGACACGACGCCTTCGCGAGCAAGCCCGCTCCCACAATGGATTTGCGCCAAACATGCCTCCCGCGAACACCACGCACTTCCTGTTGGAGCGAGCCTGCTCGCGAATGCGGTGTGTCAGACACATGAATATCGACTGATACGACGCCTTCGCGGGCAAGCCTTGCTCCTACAGGGATTTGTGGTGGTTTCAGGTTTGTGCGGGGCCGATCCATTTGTTGACGCTGGGGGCCTGCCACTGTTCAAGCGCATCAATCAGCGCGGCCGGTTCGGTGTCGAAAATCAGCATTTCATTGTGTTCGGTCTTCATGAAACCTTCCTTTACCGCATGCTCAAGCAGGCTGCGCACCGGGTTGAAGAAGTCGCCGATGTTCAGGCAGCCGACGCCTTTGATGTGTTCGCCCAGTTGCGTCAGGGTCGCGACTTCAAACAACTCTTCAAAGGTCCCCAAACCACCCGGCAACGCGATGAAGGCATCCGCCCATTCACTCATTCGAGTCTTGCGGCTGCGCATGTCGGGGGTGATTTCATGCCGGGTCAATCCGCCATGCAGATGACCGAGGTCGTGCAGATAGCGGGTGATGATGCCCACCACTTCACCGCCCTCCGCGAGCACGGCGTCGGCCACGATCCCCATCAAACCTCGATCGGTGCCGCCATACACCAGTTGCAAGCCGCGCCTGCCAATTTCCCGGCCCAGGGCGCGAGCGCCTTCGGCATAGGCGGGATTGAAGCCGAAATTGGAGCCGGAGAAAACAGCAATGCTGCGAAGTGGAGAGGGCATCGAAAGAGGTCCGGTTGAGAGCGAGCGCCCCATCCTGCGGCCTGTTGGATCAGCGCAACAGCGCCAAGAATCGAGTGTTTAAGTGGGCCATGAAGGCGTTACAACAATTCCAGAATGCGCTGGCCGAGGCGTTCGGCGGTAGCCTGGGAATCGATGTTGGCGAACCCAAGCAACAACGCCGAATCGGTCCGGCCATACACACTGAAATCGCTCAAGGCTTCGGCGTAAATCCCCGCCTGCTGAAGGCGCTCGACCAGCGCCCGATCGGATTGTTGATCCGTCAGTCGCAGGATCAAATGCATGCCACCGGGCTGCGCATCAATCTGAATCCGCTCGCCCAAAACAGCCTTGAGCCCCCGCGCAGTCGCCTCTCGGCGTTCGCCGTAGAGTTTGCGCATCCGTTGGATATGCCGGGCGAAATGGCCCTCGGCGAGAAACGTGGCGACGATGGCCTGGGTCAGTTCCGGGCAGCCGCCGAGGAACGTCTGGCCGACGTATTCAAAGCGCTTGACCTGCGTCGGCGGCACCACCAGATACGAGAGGCGGATCCCGGGAAACAGCACCTTGCTGAACGTGCCGGCATAGAGCACCCGACCGTCGCGATCCAGGCTTTTAAGCGCGGGCAACGGGCGGCTGACGTAACGGTATTCGCCGTCGTAGTCGTCCTCGACAATCCAGGCCTGCTCGCGGCTCGCCCATTCCAGCAGCTCCAACCGGCGCGGCAGCGGCAGCGACACGCACAGCGGACTTTGGTGCGCCGGCGTGACCACTGCCGCACGGGCGCCCATCGCGTTGTTCACCGCTTGTGCGACCTGCATGCCGTCCTGATCGACCGGCACCGGCACCGTTTCAATTTGCAGATGCGCCAGCAACTGTCGGGTCGGCAGGTAGCCGGGGTCTTCGACCAACACGCGGTCGCCAGGTTTGAGCAAGGTGTGGGCGATCAGCGCCAGTGAGTTGCGGTAACCCGAGGTGATGAACACCTGGGACGGCGCGCAGGTAATGCCGCGAGCGACTTGCAGGTAAGTGGCAATCGCGATGCGCAATGATTCCAGGCCATACACCGACGGGTTGGCCATGTCCGTTACCTGCGTGGCGCGAACGCAACGGGCGCCGATCTGCGCCCAGATTTTCCGTGGAAAAGCGTCCAGCGCCGGCAAGGCCATTTGAAACGGCAGGATCGGCGCCTTGTGCCGGATCGAGGTGTGTTCGACGCTTCGCTCGGCGGCAGAAGAGGGCGCCCGCACATTGATCCCCGGCGCCACCACCGTCCCGGCCTGGCCACGCGCCTGAATGTAGCCCTCGGCGGTCAGCAGGGAATACGCGGTATCGATAGTGCCTCGGGCCAGGCCCAATTCTTTCGCCAGCGCCCGGGCCGCCGGAATCCGCTCACCCGGCGTGAGCGTGCCATCGGAAATCGCGCTGCGGAACCGCCAGTAGATTTGCCGGTAGATCGGTTCTTTGGACGCCGGGTCCAGGGGCGAAAAAGGCTTGCCGGGATTTGTCATTGCGCCTCGTGATGGTGGAAATACGTGTGCAGCGCCTGATCGGTCGCGGTCCTTGCCTGTGCGATCGCATCCGGGCCCAGGGCGGTGCCTTCGACTGTGAAGAAATTTAGATCATGCAGTCCGATCATGTTTAGCACGGCTTTGAGATACGGCGTCAAAAAGTCCGGCTGACGCGCACGCTCCCCGGAAAATCGCCCGCCTGAAGCAATGGCCACGAACACCGGACGATCGTGCAGCATCGGGGTTTTGCCTTGGGCGCCTACATTAAACGTCCGACGCACCCGCGCGACGTGATCAATCCACACCTTCAATGCCGAGGGCACGGTGAAGTTGTGCATCGGTGTGCTGATGACCAGCACATCGGCGCTTTCCAGTTCGTTGATGAGCGTTTCGGACTGGATAAAAGAACCCTCTTGAGAGACATCTTCGAGCGACTGCTGGGAGATCGCGTAGTTCTCATCCACATGCGCGATCCCGCCGGCGCCTACCACTCGATTGATCAATTCAGCGTTCGGATCGCGCTGCAATAAATGCCCGATCACTTTTTGCGACAGCCGATAGCTCTCGGACGCTTGCCCGCGAGGGCTGCAACTGACATGCAGGATGTTCATGGTTTTTACCTTCCGGATGATCGACAGAGGCACCCATGCTACGAACCTCATGACCCAGGCAAAAGATCCATGAAACGCCTTTGCGACTGGTCCATGAATGGACAAGCATGGCCCATGACAATAGGCAGATCATGGACCTTCACCGCTAGTCCATGACGCACCACGATGGAGTCCTCAAATCAGCCAACAGAGGATTCATCATGACCAATCGCATCGACTACGCCAGCGCTTCGCCCGACGGTTACAAAGCATTCGGCGGCGTCTACGTGACCCTGCAAAAATCCGCTCTGCCCCACGAACTGATCGACCTTGTGTACCTGCGCGTCTCGCAAATCAACGGCTGCGCCTACTGCATCGACATGCACTCGCGGGACCTGATCAAACTCGGCGTCAGTGTGGAAAAACTGGTGCTGGTGCCGGTCTGGCGTGATGCCGGTGCCGTGTTCAGCACCCGCGAACGCATCGCTTTGGCTTGGGCCGAAACCGTCACCAACGTCGCCGAAACCGGCGTGCCGGACGCGGACTATCAAGCCACCGCCGCCGAGTTCAACGACAAAGAACTGGCCGACCTGACTTACGCCATCGGCTTGATGAACGCCTTTAACCGCTTCGGTGTGACGTTCCGCTCGATCCCTGCGGCGGCCAACAAAGCCTGAACCCTTTAAGCGAGCGCCGTGTTGGCGCTCGCTCACCTCTCACTTGCTAAACGAAAGGAGTTGTCACCATGGCATGGTTATTACTAGGTCTCGCCGGCATCCTCGAAATCGCCTTCGCGTTTGCGATGAAAGGCTCGGAAGGTTTCACCCGATTGACTCCAGGACTTATCGCCGCAGCTACCGGCGTGTCGAGCGTCTACATACTTTCCGTGGCGCTGCGTTCATTGCCGGTGGGCACGGCTTACGCGGTGTGGACCGGCATCGGCGCGGCGGGCACGGCAATCCTCGGGATGGCGATATTGGGGGATTCCACCACGCCGCTGCGGGTGCTTTGTATAGCGTTGATCTTGGGCGGCGTTATCGGGTTGAAGTTGGTGTCGGCGAATTGATCGGCCTCAATCAACTTCATCATCAAAAATACTCTCGATCGGCAACTCAAACGCCCGGGCAATTTGAAACGCCAGCGGAAGGCTTGGGTCATAACGCCCATTTTCAATCGCGTTGATTGTTTGCCGCGAGACATTCAACAGCGCGGCCAGATCAACTTGCGACCATTTACGCTCGGCGCGAAGTTCTTTCAGTTTGTTTTTCATTGATAACGACGTCTGGCGACCTGAAGCCCGATGATCCACATCAAACCCATCACCGGCCATACAAAGGTCCAGTTGAGATGTGGAAAACCGACATTCTCCAGAAAGCCGTAACTGAAGGTCAGCAGCGCGGACGCCGCAAAGGCAAAACCAAGCGCCTCGAACTGGATGCGCAAGTGCATTTCATCCATCTGCCGAAGGTTGCGCACGATGGCCCAGCACATCAAGGCTGCCGGCAGCATTGGCATCAACGTTACGGTAATCCGCAGGGCCGTGCTGGCGTTTTCCATATGCTGTAGCAGCGTCAGCGAACCAGCCAACATGATCATGTAGAGGGTGAGTGAGGCGGCCATTTCGTAGTAGTAACGTTTCATTTCATCGTCCTGATGTAAAAGGTGCTTTACATACTCGCCGAAGTTTTCCGCGATGTAAAGGGTGCTTTACGTCTAGGGCAGATCTCCATTCAACCACTCCTGATTCATCGTCTCGGCATCGCCCAAATAATCCAGCAACCAGGTCATGGCGGGCGAAAGCTTGTTTTGATTCCACGCCACGCACGACGGGCTGGCGGCGAAAGGGCGTTGCAGGTTCAGGGCGACCAGTTCGGCTTGCTTGATCAGCGGGATCACCAGGTGCGCCGGCGCCATGCCCACGCACAACCCTTCACGCAAACAATCCAGGGCCGAGGCCCAATTCGGCACCACCAGTCGTCGCTGATTATCCAGCGACCAGGTATCGCGTTTCGGCAGGTGGCGCGAGGTGTCGTTCATGCACAGCGCGGGGTAGGGGCGCAGTTGATCGTCGTCCAACGGTCCGTCCATTGCCGCCAACGGATGCCCGGCGCTGGCCACGCACAACCAGTTCAACAGGCCCATGTCGCGGAAACTGTAGTGACTGGCCACCGGCACTGCACTGGTGGCGCCGATCACGATGTCGGTGCGCTCATCGGCGAGGGCGTCCCAAACACCGTTAAACACCTCGTAGCCAAGCAGCAATTCCACATCGGGAAACTGTTTATAAAAATCCAGCACCAATTGCCGGCAGCGCTCCTGTTTGACGATGGCATCCACCGCCACTTTCAGCTGACCGCTCCAGCCGTTGGCCACTTGCTGGCACAGGCGCCGGGTGTCGAGCATGCTTTTCATGACCCCGCGAGCCTGTTCGATGAACAACTTGCCGGCAGGCGTCAGCTCGACATCGCGATGTCGTCGCACAAACAGCGGCACCGCCAGCCATTGTTCCAGTTGGCGCACGGTGTAACTGACCGCCGACGGCACGCGGTGCAACTCCTGCGCCGCCGCGCTGAAACTGCCATGCCGGGCCACGGCATCGACCACATCCAGGGAATATTCAGACCACATTCAGTTGCCTTCAAAAATATTGATAAGACTGTTCAATTATTCTCGCTTCACACGAAAAGCTCAGCGCCCATAATGGCACGCTGCTAACAAATTATTTGATTTGAAGATTCTGTCAGGGCGTTGATGAAAAACTCGTTTGGTTTCACCTGCTATTTGATTGGGCTGAGCGTGCTCGGCTACCTGGGCATGGACATGTATCTCCCGGCGTTCGGCGTCATTGGCGGCGATTTGCACTTGTCGGCCGGCGCGGTCGGGGCGAGCCTGAGCATCTTCCTCGCCGGGTTTGCCGTCGGGCAATTACTGTGGGGCCCGTTGTCCGACCGCATCGGTCGCAAACCCGTGTTGTTGATGGGCCTTAGCCTGTTCGCACTGGGCTGCCTCGGCATGTTCTGGGTCGAAACAGAGGTGCAACTCTGGGCGCTGCGCTTTATCCAGGCCGTCGGCGTGTGCTCGGCGGCGGTCAGTTGGCAAGCGCTGGTGATCGACCGCTACCCGGCACACCAGGCCAACCGCCTATTTGCCGGGATCATTCCGCTGATGTCCCTGTCGCCCGCACTCGCGCCACTGCTGGGCGCGATGCTGCTCAAGCACTGGGGCTGGGAAGCGATTTTCGCCGTACTGCTCGGCATCAGCGTCGCATTGTTGTTGCCCACTGCGTTGCTCAAAACCACACCGAAACGCCTGACAGCCAGCGGCGAACGTTCCCGTATCAGTTTCGGACAACTCCTCAAGACACCGGCCTTCAGCGGCAACGTGCTGATCTACGCTGCCTGCTCGGCGGCTTTCTTCGCCTGGCTCACCGCCTCACCCTTCATCCTCGGCGGCATGGGCTACAGCCCCAGCGACATCGGCCTGAGCTACGCGCTTCCAACCTTGGGGTTCCTGATCGGCGGCTTCAGTTGCCGCAGTTTGCTGCAACGGATCAGCGGCCAATTGATGCTGCCGTGGCTGATCCTCGCGTTTTGCCTGAGCATGGTCGCGCTGTACCTGGTGGCGACGTTGACCACACCGACCCTGACCACATTACTGATCCCGTTTTGCCTGATGGGATTGGTCAACGGTGCCAGTTTCCCGATCATCATTACGAATGCGCTGATGCCATTCCCGGACAACTCCGGCAAGGCAGCGGCACTGCAAAATGCGTTGCAACTGGGAGCGTGTTTTGGCGCGAGCTTGCTGGTGTCGACGTGGATCGAGCAGCCGTTGCGGATAGCAGTGGTGGTGATGCTGGGGACGGTGCCGATGGCGGTGTTGGGGTATTGGATGCAGGGACGGAAGCGGGGAGAGGTGGAACGGTTTGGGCGGGTTGAGACAGATCAGTAACGGAGTTCTGAAAACCCCCAAACAAAACACGCTCCCTGTAGCAGCTGGCGAAGCCTGCGTTCGGCTGCGAAGCAGTCGCGAAATAAGCCAGCGCGGTGCATCTGGGAAACCGTGTACTCAGGTTTTACGACTGCTTCGCAGCCGAACGCAGGCTTCGCCAGCTGCTACAGGTTGGGTTTAAGGCACGAAAAAGCCCGGCTGATCAGGCCGGGCTTTTTGTTGAGTATCGCGATGAAACCATTCATTTATGCGGTGCGGTTCTGGATCAGACGGTCGGAACCACCTTCAGCAACGCGTTTTTCGAGCAGACGATCCGAACCACCTTCTGCGACGCGTTTTTCGAGCAGACGATCCGAGCCACCTTCGGCTACGCGGTTCTCGATCAGGCGATCAGAGCCACCTTCAGCAACGCGGTTTTCGATCAGGCGATCAGAGCCACCTTCAGCAACGCGTTTTTCGAGCAGACGATCAGAACCACCTTCAGCAACACGATTCTCGATCAGGCGATCAGAGCCACCTTCAGCAACGCGGTTCTCGAGCAGACGATCCGAACCACCCTCAGCAACACGGCTTTCGATCAATCGATCCGAGCCGCCTTCAGCGATCATGGTGTGAGAGGAAGCGGCAAAAGCGTTAACTGCGAAAACCGAGAAAGCGATGCTGAGAAGGATTTGGCGTTTCATGATGGTGTGCTCCGGGGAGTTATTGGTTGGTATGGACGCGATGTTACGCCCCGGAATTTTTAAGAGAACTTCATTGATGTGATGGTGACTATCGACGCTGGCAATGGTTGAGGAGGGCGCCGTTGACCGGCGATTTGCCACCCTGAACCCGCGATTTAAGGTGCCGTCAGGCAGAAGTCAGATGATTCACTATTCTGTCATCACAGCCGATAGCCTTATGTGCAAGCGCCTTGCATCCACGACCAGCGGGAAATTATGCCGAACAATTTCGCCCCTATCGTCTCAACGCTCGCCAATCGATCGAGCCTGTCGCTGGCACGTGCCTCTCTATTCAAATTCGTGGGGCTATTGGCGGCCGTGTTTTTACTGGCCAGCGGTTCGCTGATTTATCTCGCGCATGATCTGGACCGCACAGAAGAGGTCGAAAGCGCTTTCTACACAAAGAAGGCCGTGCAATCGCTGGAAAAATCCCTGCGCTCAACCGTCAAGGACTACGCCTTTTGGGGCGATGCCTACAAGCATCTGCACACAGATATAGACGTTGACTGGGCCTACACCCGACAAAACGTGGGTTCAACGCTGTACACGGATTTTGGCTTCCAGGGGGTATTTGTCGTCGACGACGCCAATCGCACCGTGTACTCCGTGATCAAGGGTGAGCTCAAGCCCGTTGACGCCGCCGAGTGGCTGGAGCAGTCCTCCCTGGCCGGGATCCTCGATAAAGCACGTGCCGGCGCAGAGACAGAGACGCCTACAACCACTTTCATCGATGTAAAAGGCATACCCACCCTCATCGCGGCCGCCGCCATTACCCCGGGAACCGACCCGAGCGTAGTGCCTGATGAGAAGCCGCCGTCGGTGTTGATTTTCGTGGATATGTTGAACAGCACCAAGCTGGCCCTGATCGGCGACGATTTCGGGGTCGATCGCCTGCACGCCGCCACGCCTGACGAAACGGGCACAACGTCATTCCTTGCATTGGGCGATGACGGCACAGCCGGTCGCCTGCACTGGAGTTCATCACAGCCCGGCCTGCGTTTATTGGGGGTAGGGTTGCCGTTGATCGGCATCGCTGCGCTGTTGGTGTGCCTGATGACCTGGTTCATTTTGCGTCGTGCGACCGCTGCGGCGCAGGCACTTGATGCCAGCTACACATCGCAGCAACGCAGTCAGGACGCTCTCGCTACCAGCGAAGCGCGTTTTCGCGACGTGGTTGAAGCCAGTTCGGACTGGGTCTGGGAGATCGATGCCGACTGGCGTTTGACCTTCTTGTCCGAGCGATTTGAAGTCGTTACAGGACTTTTCAGAGACGCCTGGACCGGAGCTGTGATCGATGATCTGTTGCACCTCGAATCCGGCACGTTATCGCAGTGGCTCAGCATTCCGAAGCGCCGTCCCGACATCAGCGTCCAGTGTCGCTATATCGACAGCAAAGGTCAGGAGCGAATCACCCGTCTTTCAGCTAGAAAAATGACCGGGGACGGATTCCGCGGGACCGCGACCGATGTCACAGAGGAAGTTGAAGCCCGTCGCCGGATCGAATTCCTCTCGCAGCACGACGCCTTGACCGGTCTCCCGAACAGGACACGTCTTCAGGAGTTTCTGGACGGAAAACTCAAGGCATTGCCGACGGCAGAGCAACCGCTGATCATGCTCAGCCTGGACCTTGATCGGTTCAAACCGGTCAATGACTTGCTCGGGCATGCCGCCGGTGATTTGGTACTTAACCAAGTATCGACTCGCCTGGCCGACTGCGTACGCGATGGGGACCTTGTTGCCCGTGTCGGGGGAGATGAATTTGTCCTGATCCTCACGGATGTCAGCACCCAGGACGAGGTCGAGGCGCTCTGTCGTCGCCTGATCGACTCGATTGAGCGGCCTATAGAAATCGGCGAACAGGAGGTGTTCGTCAGCGCCAGTATCGGCATCGCGATGGCGCCAACGGACGCTTTTGAGGCGGCCGAGCTGCTTCGCTACGCGGACATTGCGTTGTACGAGGCAAAGGCTGGAGGGCGCAATACCTGGCGCTTTTACGCAGGCGACATGAACGCCAGGATCATTGAGCGGCGTCGCCTGGAAAGCGACCTGCGCTATGCGATCAAACATGGTGAACTGCGCCTGCATTTCCAGCCTCGCTATCGAATCTCCGACGGTCAGATGGTTGGCGCCGAAGCGTTGGTACGCTGGCAACACCCTGTACGCGGGTTAATTCCGCCCGACACGTTTATCCCGATTGCCGAAGAGTCCGGGCTGATCCTCGCGTTGAGCAACTGGGTCATCAATACCGCCTGCAACTGCGCCGCCCAGTGGCCGAACAGTTTGTTCGTTTCCGTCAACCTTTCACCAATCGAATTCAGGCAAGGCAACCTGATCGAGCGCATTCAGCAAACATTGCACGACTCTGGCATCGACCCTGCCCGGGTAGAACTCGAAATCACCGAAAGCGTCATGCTTGAAGATGCCGCCGGCGCACTGGAGGTGATGCGAACACTCAAGCGCCTCGGCGTGCGGATATCCATGGACGACTTTGGCACGGGATATTCGTCACTGAGTTACCTGCGCGAATTCCCTTTCGACGGCCTGAAAATCGACCGCAGCTTTTTGAGCCGCTTGGTTGAAAGCGAGGATGACAAGGCGATCGTCCAGGCCATCGTCGGGTTGGGACGTGCGTTATCACTCACCGTGACGGCAGAGGGCATTGAAACGGCGGAGCACCTGCGATTGCTGAAAGCGGTGTCCTGCGATGAAGGTCAAGGCTACTACTTGAGCCGGCCGCTGGAGATTGAGGCGTTTAACGCCTTGGTGGAACATGCAGGAGCAAAAAGCATCGTTTGAATCGCCTCGGTGGGAAGCTGATGGCTAATTGATTTCAAAATGTTACCGCGGCCACGGTTTTTTTGTTAGATTGCGCGCCTCAAAAATTAACCAGGGAAGCGTTATGTTTTTTGTTATTTGGCAAGGATGGGGCCTTCTGGCAGTTGTTATCCCGCTACTCTGCGTCATACCTTTCGCCGGGCTCGGCAATGGGCTCGGGCTGGGTGTCGGCCTATTGGTCGGCGCGGCCGTCAACGCCTATGTTGGCCACCGGATGAACAACCAGCCGGGCAAGATCTACATCGATAGAGACACTGGCGGCGAAGTCGTCTTTCGCAAGAAACACACGCTGTTCTTTGTGCCGATGCAGTACATCTCGGTACTGTGGGTGGTGATGGGTATCTTCATGTTGTTGAATGCGCACTAAGACCTGATTTCAGGTACAAAAAAGCCCGGCTTATCAGACCGGGTTTTTTGTTGAGTCCCGCGATGAAACCATTCATTTATGCGGTGCGGTTTTGGATCAGACGGTCGGAACAGCCTTCAGCGATTGAGACAGATCAGTGATGCAGTTCTGAAAATCCCAAACAAAACACGTTCCCTGTAGCAGCTGGCGAAGCCTGCGTTCGGCTGCGAAGCAGTCGCGAAGTAAGCCAGCGCGGTGTTTCAGGCAAACCGTGCACTCAGGTTTTACGACTGCTTCGCAGCCGAACGCAGGCTACGCCAGCTGCTACAGGTTGGGTTTAAGGCACGTATCGCGATGAAACCATTCATTCATGCGGTGCGGTTTTGGATCAGACGGTCGGAACAGGCTTCAGCGATCGAGGCAGATCAGTAACGGAGTTCTGAAAATCCCAAACAAAACACGTTCCCTGTATCAGCTGGCGAAGCCTGCGTTCGGCTGCGAAGCAGTCGCGAAATAAGCCAGCGCGGTGCTTCAGGGAAACCGTGCACTCAGGTTTTACGACTGCTTCGCAGCCGAACGCAGGCTACGCCAGCTGCTACAGGTTGGGTTTAAGGCACGAAAAAGCCCGGTTTATCAGACCGGGTTTTTTATTGTCTTGAATTTGCCGCGTCATCGACAGGCAAAGCAGTGCCTTAATGAGTTGCGACACGATGGCTTAAGATCATCGACGCTGGAATGGACCTCTCGACTCAAGGACGCGACATCTATGGAAACTGGCTTTTCTCAAATCAGCGAGCGTTTGAACAATCGCCGATTTACGGTAGCGGGTAACGCCCACGGGGTATCCGGTGCCGGCACCGTATTTCATTACCAGGTCGAAGACGCTGCCATTTCGGGCACTTACCAGGGCGGCAGGATTCGCATGGGGCATCAAGTCGGGCGCGTGACAGGTCCCGATAGCATCGAGCTGCTTTATCACTGCTTGACGACGGATGGCGAGATGCTTGCCGGCTGGTCTCGTGGCACGGTTGGCGTTGATGACGCAGGGCGCACCACGTTGGCCTTCGTATGGGGCTGGTTGTCGGGCGCGAGCGGGGGCGGGGAGTCGAGCTACGTCGAGCTTGTCGCATAGCGGCGTGTCAGATGTGAAAAAGCCCGGCTGATCAGGCCGGGCTCTTTGTTGGGGACTGCTTTAAGGCTATTTACTTATGCGGTGCGGTTCTGGGTCAGACGGTCGGAGCCACCTTCAGCGACGCGGTTCTGGATCAGACGATCCGAACCACCTTCAGCGACGCGTTTTTCCAGCAAACGATCCGAGCCGCCTTCAGCAACACGATTCTCGATCAGACGATCCGAACCACCTTCAGCAACACGGTTCTCGATCAAGCGATCCGAACCACCTTCAGCAACACGGTTCTCGATCAAGCGATCCGAACCCCCCTCAGCCACGCGGCTTTCGATCAACCGATCCGAACCCCCTTCAGCGATCATTGTGCGAGAAGGCGCGGCGAAAGCGTTAACTGCGAAAACCGAGAAAGCGATGCTGAGAAGGATTTGGCGTTTCATGATCGTGTGCTCCGGGTGTTGTTAGTTGGGTATGGAGCGGATGTTACGCCGGGGATTTTTTATGAGAACTTCATTGACGTGATGGTGACTATCGACGCTGGCGATGGTTGAACAACCACCGCCTATACCTGAGTCCAACGGCTCACTTATCGTCAGAAACTGTACTTCGCCGTCAGCCCATAACTGCGCGGATTGCCATAGGTATCCGTGGAGCCCCACACAGTGCTGCTGCCAATCGCCGCGTAGTAAACGCGGTCGAAGATGTTGTTGGCGTTCAGTTGCAGGTCCAGGTGCTCATTGACCTTATAACCCGCCATCAGGTCCGCCACGGCGTAGCTGCCTTGTTCCACACGATAACTGCCATTGGCCACGTCCACGTCGTTGTACATGCGGCTCTGCCAATAGACGTTGCCCCCCACGCGGAGTTTTTCCAGCGGGCCCTGGAGCCGGTAAACGGTCGACAGCTTGAACAGATGCTCCGGCGTGTCAGTCTCGAAACGCTGATTTTCGTTGGCCGGGTCGGTGTCCTTGATGTAGTGGGCGCGGGTGTAGGTGTAGCCGGCGCCGACCTGCCAGTTTTCGGTCAACGCGCCTTGCAGTTCCATGTCCACCCCTTGGCTGCGCACCAGGCCGGACGTTTCGTAGCAAGTCAGCACCGGGCAGCCCAGTTGAGTGGCGGCTTCGGTGGCGCGGTTTTTCTGGTCGGTCTGGAACACCGCCAGACTCGCGTTGAGGGCACCATCGAAGTATTCGCCCTTGATGCCGATTTCGTAGTTTTCCCCCACGATCGGATCAAGCAATTTGCCGGAAAGGTCCTGCGAGGTTTGTGGCGTGAAAATGTCGGTGTAGCTGGCGTACACGGAGTGGTGATCGTCGAGTTTGTAGATCAAGCCACCGTAGCGCGTCAGGTTGCGGGTGACCTTGTAGTCGCCGTCTCCCGAGCGGTCGTCGTAGTCATACCAGTCCAGGCGCCCGCCGAGAATCAGCGTGAGCGGGTCGGCGAGGCTCAACCGGGTGGTCAGGTAAACCGCGTCCTGCGTGGTGATGTTGTGGCTTTTGCCGTCACGCACGAAGTCCGGCTTCGGCGCGCCGATCGGCAACCCGGTGTCGTAGGGGCTGTAGTCTTTGCTGGTGTTGTCGTAAATGCGCTTGCTGGTGCCGATCACCACTTCATGGGTGCGCCCGAACGCTTCCACCGGGCCGCTGGCATAAGTGTCAAACGCGGTCTGCTTTTCGTCTTGCCTCGATTGCCATGCGGTGGTTTCCAGCGGACCGTCGTAGCGCGACAGGTAAGTCCCGGAGAACATGCCGTCCAGCGTTGAAGTCGAGCCGGCGAAGTGCAGTTTCCAATCATTGTCGAAGCGATGCTCGATGTCGCCGAACACCGTGTCGACCCGCAGCTTTTTGTTTTCCCAATCGGTGCCGGGGTAGGTGGAGCGGGGCAGGTTCAGGTGATGACCGTCCGTGCCGAGCGGCAAACCACCCCAGAAGAAATTGGTTTGGTCTTCCTGACGAGAGAAGCCCAGGGACGCGGTCGTGCTGTCGCTCAAGTCCGCTTCCGCAATCCCGTAGAACAGGCCGTGATCGCTTTGCTCCTTGTCGCGGAAACTGTCGGCATCCCGGTAAGAACCGACCATCCGTCCGCGCAACGTGCCGTTGTCGTTGAGCGGACCGGAAGCATCAAACTCACCGCGATAATCATCCCAACTGCCGGCCGCCCCCGTCAGGCTGACCTGCGGCGTGAACGTCGGGCGTTTGCGCACCATATTGATCGCCGCTGATGGATTGCCAGCCCCGGTGACCAGCCCCGTGGCACCGCGAATCACCTCCACGCGATCAAACATCGCCAGATTAGGCTGCACGCCCATGGTGTAGCCGGAATACGAACTCGGCAGACCGTCGTACATGATGTTGTCGATGTCGAAACCACGAGAACTGTACGTCTGACGCCCGGGTCCGCTGGACTGACTGAGGAACAGGCCGGGCGTGTTCTTCACCACATCGTTAACGCTGGTCATGGCCTGATCGTCCATGCGCTGGCGGGTGATCACCGTCACGGCCTGCGGGGTTTCACGCATGGTCAACGGCAACTTGGTCGCGGTTTGCATCGGGCCGGTGGTGTAGGAACCGGTGCCTTCAGTGGTGGCACCCAGTTGTTCGCTGGTGATGCTGGTGGCGTCCAGTTCTAGCGTTGCAGGCGGGTTCGCGGTTTCGGCGGCGATAGCGGCATGAGTGCTTGCGAAGTAGATGGCGATGGCCAGAAGACCCGGTGAAAAAGGCGTGCGGTTTTGCGGTTGATGCCCAAGCATGAATCTGACGCTCCCTGACGGCCATCCATGGCAATGATAATCGTGTTGAGAATTATTCTCGTCAGTGTGGCAGATTGTTTCCTTCCTAAAAACCCATTGGAGACAGGGGTTTAACAAATTTTTCACATTTACAGCGGCGGGGCGAAGCGTCAAAGAGGGGCTGACCGCGCATTCACGCGAGGCTATAGGGAGGTTGGGTACAAGCGGAAATACGCTGCAAACGACCGAAATCTGCAACCAGCAACCCCAAACAAAACGGGCGCCTTCAAGGCGCCCAGTTTTCATTCAGGTCAAACGATCCGCGACCATCAGCCCTCCTGAGGCCACTGATCTTCTATTTCAAACCAGGAGGCTTTCGACGAGACACACACGTGTTTCTGCTTGGTCGCGTGGAACGCCGTATCGAGCGTACCAATCGCAACCGAAATCCAATCCGGAAACTCGCCATTCGAATCCGACCAGAACAACGAAGTCCCACAGTTCGAACAAAACTGCCGCGTGATCCCGGCCGACGATTGATAACGCTTGAGCGCATCCACACTGCTCGCGATCGAAATGGCCGATCTGGGAACACTGGCATACGTCGCGAACGCGGCGCCATGCGCCTTCCGGCAAATGCCGCAATGACAGTGCGACACGGCTTTCAGTTGACCCGAAACCTCATACTTCACGGCCCCGCACAGACAACTGCCTTGATGAAATTCATCCATGTTCATCGGTTACTCAAATAAAAAAGAGGTGGGTAAGGGCACAGCGAACGCCGAACAAGTTTTCGCCGATCAATCCTGAGCCCGTTTAATCGCATAAGCGAGTGTGGCGGCTTCGTCCCTGAGCGCATCGAACGTTTCATTCAACTCAACATGCCCGGGTTTCCAGGCAAACACACCCTCGACAAAACGTTGGCCAAGCACAAGATCATTGAGCGAACCCATCCCGCCGTAGGCTGACAACAGATACTCAACCCCGTAGGCATCCCCGTTCAACAAGTGCGCCCGCGCTTTGCGCATCCACTGACCCCAGTGAACGGCGCCTTCGCTTTCAAGCACCACGGCAAGTTGCTCAAGCACGCCAATAAGCTGCTCAGTCTTCGGTCCCATTATTGAAATCACCCAAACTGCGGAACGATGGACTTGCCCAAATAATTCACCGCCGCCACGTACTGCCGGCCAGTCACGCTGACCAACCTCGCATGACACTCACAGCAATAGTCGTCGCTACCGTTTTCAAAGTTAAACAACACCGTCGCCTCTTGCAGCGCCGAAAGCGCGAAACCTTCCGCCCGAAGAATCTCCTCAAAACGCGATTTCAACGCATTGAGCCCGTTGGACAAATAGGGATGACTTTTCAACGCCGCAGGACACGGCTCGTCTTTCGTCAAATCAACCGCCGCAATCCTGACACCCAACGGCCGCAACGCTTCGCTGAAATGGGGATGAACCCAGGACAGCGAACTGCCGGCATGGTGAGCGAGGCTATGACACACGCTACTGAGGCGTTTATGGGAAGGCATTCACAGTCCTTGCGAAGTCGGGGCGAGGCGAGCGACGGATTCTATGCCTCCACGCGTCCAACCGACAAAAAAAACGGGTGCCTGCACGGCACCCGTTTTCACTTACTCCTTAACCTGCGCCCGCAAGCGCCGACCGATCACATCCATCAAATCACAGCCATCGCGTAACGGAATGACCAACAACCTGCAGAAATCCGCCAACACCACCGTGTCGCAACCGATCTCGGCGCGGTAGGCAATGTTCTCCAACACCTGCGTGACCGTGCGGATGCGGTAATCGGCCATGGCTTGCAGAACGTCGAGTGGAGCGTGGGTGTCGATGAGCAGGGAAGCCGGGACCAGGTCGATTCCGGTGATAGGCATGTATCTTTCCATAAACGTAAAACTCCGATCAAAGCAAAGGTTGACTGCCCCTCAATCGTCGCCAAACGAATGGGTGACAGCTGTACGCAGGTTGGCGAACCGGGATCGGAAAACCGGCAGACCCGAAGGTCTCCCGCGCACAGCTGCCATAAAGACAGCTTTGCGAACGTGCAACAGCGTCTGCAAGAAAGCACAGAGCTTTTGCACCCGATCAAACAGGTCGCCAAACCTGATCGCCATTTGGGCGACGGGGCGGACTATAAGCCCCAAAAGCATAGGGATCAAGGCGGAGGATTCCGATGTTGGTGTAGGAGTGCGCAGGCTCTATATCGCATGTCTTCAAAAATGCTATGCCGAAAAAGTGACAGTTTTCCTCTTGGTTATTCACTTTGGTTTTAAAGGGCTTTTTGTTTTCAACTACGTTGTTAGTGAGATGCGACAAGATTTAAGGCGCTTAAAAATAAAAGGGATGGCTGATTTATGTTTATCGAACGACGAATTAATGCTGCTTCAGGGTCAGTTGACCTATGGGAGTGTAGATGGGACAACTCCGTTGCTCCGGCACACAAAATCTATATAAGAAATATAGGGCCTGAGCATTCTCCTACTCCTCCAGTTGAGTTTTTTAGTGAAAAGTCAACGGCAATATGCTGGTCTTACGGTCGTACCCTTGGAAATATAGCGGTCTTCACTGATACAATTTTAGGTAATTTTCCGGCTACTTCAGGCTGCGATGCACAGTTGCCGTGTTCAATTATTAATGCTGGAAAGTTTAGGAATGGTGCTCATCGTTGGTGGTGTACTACTCACCAAACGCACTGGGGTAACATGGCGGATCAGAAGTTGTATGCGGAATCTCAGGTCATGCGGTGTGCAAATCACGATCAAGGAATGAATTATGTAGTAAATCCGTACTCGATTGATGTCGATGGTAATGCTGAGGTAGGAGTTTGGTGCTCAATGCCTGCTGCAATATCTACAGAAAATATTGAGTCGCGCGCCCCTAAGATACATGTTCACGTACGAGAGGTCGAAGGAGGAAGGAAACTGGTTGATAGAGATTTTTTAGCAGTCTCGATGCGTTATAGTCCAGAGGCAGGACTGTTTCGAAATGAAGAGATTACTCATGTGCAAATTACGCCCCCAGCAGCTTTTGATTTTGTATATTGTCTTGAAAATAATATAACAATGGGTTGCGTGAATTGCTCTCATTGCGGATATCCTCATTTGGATTTGGCAGAGTTTGCTCGAGTGCCTCATAGAAAGCATTTTTGTGGAAATTGCGGAAGAGATAGCACTTGGAGTAAAGAAGCTATTGCTTCCACGCCATTGAAGCCGCTGTATGAGAAGTATGCGCACACATTGACTTATGTAACTCCTGGCGTGGAGCTTGATCTGGATCTTGATATGTACAAGGATTGTACTTATACGATATGGGCCTCTACTCCAGCGGTTCTGTGGACCGCTAAACGGCCACAGGAATTTGGTATTCATGTGCACGTTCATCAGGGGCGCAATCGAATTATTGACGATACATTTGGGACGGTAAAATTAAATGGTCAATACCTGTCTAGGGAAAATCTGGTGTCTGATATGATGGGCAGGACTATTATCTGATTAGTACTGCGGTTGTATTGAATTATTTTGTTTTTATTCGTTCGTACAATATGTGGTTGAGATGCAGTTCTGTTATTTTGATTCTGTTTTTATATCTTTTTATCATAGGAGGTGTTCGAGGACTGTGGAAGTAACTAACGTTTTTATGTTGTCGTAATTGCTGGGGGATAGTTCGATTTTTAGCTCGTCTGCACATGCATTCAATGCCTGCATTACCAAGCGCTCTATATCCATTTCTCCCGCCGTATTATGCGGAGATTTTTCTGATGATAGGTATTTCTTGGTAAATATTCTAACTAGCTCCGGTGGTGGGTTGATCTTGCGAGGGGCGCTTTTTGTTAACATGATTTTTATATCAGTCATGGAGTTTCGGAGTTCTTCGATCGCGGAAGTCAGGAACTCTTCTTTGCCGACTGTTTTTACATCTATTTTTGATACGACGAATTGACCAAAGTGACCTAGGAAAGTGGTAAAGCCGCTTTCTTTTGAAGCAGTATACGTCTTCAAGACCTTTTCTTTTAGTTTTGCTTTGAATGCTACTATTGATGGGTAGTGCAAGTCTCTTGGGTATTCGATATGCTCGATGACACTTGTGTCAAACGAATAATTTGTTTTGTCGTCTTTAATGATTATGGTAGGTTTGTCGAATGCTAGTCGCATTCCGAGTTCAAACATAACATTTGGATTTTTTGCGCTAACATCGCAGATTACCATTTCATTGTTATAGATGTTTTGGACGATCCTTTTTTGTATTACACCTATCTCGTCCGCATCACTTACAAGTTCTGTGGTGAATGAAGTGCCGATAAGTGATTCCTTTACCAGTAGTGCAACCTCTATCCAATGGGATGCTGGACAACCATCGATAGCGGATATTGGCATGATTAGCCCACACTTTAGCTTTGGTTCTATTTCGATTGCTTTAATGTTGTCTGTCATTGACTAATCCTTGTGAGAATGTATGCCAAATAAAAATGCTCTATGCGCTTAGAAGACGTTGGAGCCACATTTCTATGAGCCAGTATCAAAGTAGTCGCAAATCGCCATCCCAGCCTTTAAATAACTGAGAAATCTCAAATCCCATTTTTTCCAATGCGATCCCATTTCCCCATGACGTAGACTCCACCCACCTCGATCACTTGCCACCCCGAGCCCTACGCATGCAAACACCCAGTCCCACTATCCCCCTCTGGAAAACCTACCTCCTTTTCCTAGCCCCCATGGTCCTCTCCAACTTCCTCCAATCCATGTCGGGCACCATCAACAGCATCTACATCGGCCAAATGCTTGGCACCCAAGCCTTGGCGGCGGTATCGGGCATGTTCCCCATCGTCTTCTTCTTCATCGCCCTGGTCATCGGCCTCGGTGCCGGCGCCGGCGTGCTCATCGGCCAAGCCTGGGGCGCGCGGGAAACCCATCTGGTGAAAACCATCGCCGCCACAACTCTGCTGTTGGGCGCGATGATTGGGTTGGTGGCTGCGGTGTTGGGCAGTGTGTTCGCAAGGCCAGCCTTGCAGGGTTTGGGCACGCCGGCGGATGTGCTGGATGACGCGGTGGCTTACGCGCACGTGATGATGTGGATCATGCCGTCGCTGTTGGTGTACGTGTTGTTCACGCAGTTGCTGCGTGGGGTGAGTGATACGGTTTCGCCGTTGGTGGCGTTGGTGGTTTCGACGTGCATCGGTCTGGCGCTGACGCCTGCCTTGATTAAAGGCTGGCTGGGTTTTGCGCCGATGGGGATTCAGAGTGCGGCGTTTGCGGGGTTGGCGGGGAATTTGTCGGCGATGGGGTGGTTGGCGTGGAGGTTGATTCGCAAGGGGCATCCGTTGGCGCCGGATCGGGAGATGTTTGCGGCGATGCGCTTGGACCTGGATATTCTGGGCAAGGTGTTGCGTATCGGGTTGCCGACCGGGTTGCAGATGGTGGTGTTGTCGGCGTCGGAGTTGGTGATTCTGGCGTTGGTGAATCAGCACGGTTCCCAGGCGACGGCGGCGTACGGGGCGGTGACGCAGATTGTGAATTACGTGCAGTTTCCGGCGTTGTCGATTGCGATCACCGCGTCGATTCTTGGGGCGCAGGCGATTGGGGCGGGGCGGTTGGAGCGGATTACGCCGATTTTGCGCACGGGGCTGTTGATTAATGTGTGTTTGACCGGTGGCTTGGTGTTGTTGGGTTATTTGTTGTCGCACTGGTTGTTGGGGTTGTTCCTGACCGAGGATTCCACGCGGGCGATGGCTGAGCATCTGTTGCACATTATGTTGTGGAGTCTGTTGGTGTTTGGCTTCCAGGCGATTATCGGCGGGATCATGCGTGCCAGTGGCACGGTGTTGGTGCCGATGGCGATTTCGATTGTTTGCGTGTTATGCGTGCAGTTGCCGGTAGCGTATCTATTGGATGCGAAGTACGGATTGCAGGGTGTCTGGATGGCGTTTCCGGTGGCGTATTTGGGGATGCTGGCGTTGCAGACGGCGTATTACAAGTTTGTCTGGCAGCATCAGAAGATTGAGCGGTTGGTATAGGCCATTGATTGATGTGCGCTTTGGCGATGTATTATGCCCGCCCACCACAGATCGCCTGAAGTTACCGCAATTTAATGACAATTCTAGAGTGCTTTTCCGTTGAGCTAATCGACGCCGTCAATCGTTGGATGATTGATTCATGTCCTGAAAACGCGGTCCGATTGGATCGAATCGCGGGTCGGCTCCCAATCGAGTTCAGATCTCGTGACGAGCCGGTTTTCAGACGGGTCGCGCTTGGTAAGAAATCCGTCTGGAATTTGCTTGGCGACGAGTGTTTGCTTGAGAAAATTTCGTCATGGACTTTGAGTGAGGACGTTGCCAAGACGTTTGCTAACGGCGTTCCACCGAAGGGGGAACAGGGGGTGATATTCAGGATTGACCCTACGGAGGGACGAACAGTGATTAATCTGGCCCGTCTTCTAGAGTCCGACGGATTTCGCAGAGCTGTGGCGACTCACGCTGGGGCCGTCAACAACCTCGAATATGGTATAGGCGAGTTCCGAAACACGGAGCTTGAAGTACTCATTGACTGTAAGTCTGTTCATCCCGACCGAATTGTTTCTTTTGGCGGGTACTCCGGTAGTAAGGAGGAAATCATTCGACTGGCGAGCCTTCAGCAATTCAACAGGGAGCCTGCACCAGAAGATCAAGAATATTTAGAACGATGCTTGAGTGAATCCAAGTTTAAGCTAGGGGCAAGATGGCTAACGGAGCAACAGGTTCAAGACATTCGAAAACGCATGGAAGTTCGGATAGACAGCCTTCGTTTGATCAAGAAAATACAAAATTCATCAGTGGATCAATAGCCGTTCAGTGTGCCTGAGGGATGTGGCGTGACGTTAACCGCCAAGATCGCAGCCATGAACAATCGGCAATGTTTTCAGGCCGCTTGGGGTTTGGATATGCGCGACCAGGTAGGGCTTTCCGGTCGCTTCCAACGCATGAAGGTGGACCGGGCCGAAAAAGTTTAGCGCCGTCAGCAGCGCCTGGACTTTTCCGGGATCGGGATCGAACACATCCAGCGCCACCAGCTCACAGCCTCGATCCAGCATTGCAGTCGCTGGATGGGGCGCTTGCTCCCATTGAATCAACGTCGGTGCCGAACCGTTCAGCGGCAGGCTGCCGTCGGCGGGGATGGTGATTTGCCAGGACAGGGTGCCCCGGGTCATGGGTTCGGGGTTGCCCACGATGTTGCGGCAGGCATCGTTTATGGCTTGGATATCGTCGGTGCGGGCGACCCAGGTTGCCAGGCGTGGTGGTGCATCAACAGGCAAGTCATCCATGCCAAACCAGCGCGGTCGGTCGGGGCGTTGGGCGGATGGGTCGATGGCGATCACTTCCAGGTAAGTATCAGGCCCCAGGCGCAGCAGCCGATTGTGGGTGCCCATGCGCGGATGGGCGCCGCCGGGTTGGAGGTCTACGCCGAGCGCGCCGGTGACGAAGGCGCAGCCGGTGTCGAGGTCGGGGGCGACGATGGCGAGGTGGTCGAGGGTGGTTTTCATGTGCTCCGTGCCTTTGTGAGGATTTGTCTGCCGGGATCGATTTCAGGTTTATACACCGTCCAATGTGGGAGCGGGCTTGCTCGCGAAGGCGGGGTGTCAGTCAATGTAGATGTTGGCTGATAGGACGCCTTCGCGAGCAAGCCCGCTCCCACAGGGGATTTGGGGTGGTGTGGGTTTTATGGGTTGCCTGCCCAGACGCCGGGCCGGCGCTGATGCCATGGCATTGCCACTTCCAATTGCCCCGCCAGTCGCAACAACACATCTTCCGCGCCGAAGCGTGCCGCAAACTGTAGGCCGATGGGCAGGCCGCGCGACATCCCCAGCGGCAACGAGATCGCGGGCGTGCCCGCGACGTTGAATACCGGGGTAAACGGTGAGTGTTCAAATACCCGCGCGGTCCATTGCAAGCCGTCCATGTTTTCCGCGCCGAGGTTGTAGGTGCCCAAGGCCTGGGGCAGGCGCGGCAGGGTGGGTGTCAGCAGCACGTCGAAGTCGTCGAACCAACTCGCCACGCTGCGGGCGATGAGGTTGCGGGTTTCCAGCGCGGCGGCGAATTCGACGGCGCGGGCCTGTTGGCCGTAGGCGTAGCAGGCGAGGGTGGCGGGTTCGAGGGTGGTCAGGTCGATGGGGCGTGAGGTGGCGGCGGCGAGGCCGTCGATCCAGCGGACGAGGGTGGCACACCAGATGTGCGCGTTGGCTTCGACGAAGGCGTCCCACGAGGTGCCGAGCGGGGCGTTGACGGGTTCGACGCTGTGGCCGAGGGTTTCGAGTTCGCGGGCGACGGCGTGGGTGGCGTCGGCGATGTCGGGGGCGAGCGGGGCGCCATTCCAGGGTGTGTCGAGCATGCCGATGCGCAGCCGTCCCGGGTCGCGGCCCACTTGGGCGAGAAAGCCTTCGGCCGGTGCGGTGGTGTAATACGGATCGCCGGGCGCGCCGCCCTGGACAATGTCCATCAACGCCGCGCTGTCGCGCACGGTTCGCGACAGACCGAGTTGCACGCCGAAACCGGCAAACACTTCGTCCAGCGCCGGGCCGTTGGAGGCGCGGCCGCGCGTCGGTTTGAGGCCGACCAATCCGTTGAAGGCTGCCGGTACGCGGATCGAACCGGCGGCGTCGGTGGCATGGGCAATCGGCACGATACCGGCGGCGACCGCAGCACCTGAACCGCCGCTCGATCCGCCGGCCGATAACCGGAGGTCCCACGGGTTGCGGGTCGGGCCTTGCAGGGCGGATTCGGTTTCGGTGCTGAAGGCCATTTCCGGCGTGGTGGTGCGGCCCAGCGTGGCGAGGCCGGCGGCGTTGAAGCGTTGCATCAGGTACGAGTCGGATTCCGCCACCAAGCCTTGCGCCAAGCGGCTGCCCAACTCTACGCGTCGGCCTGCCGAGGTGATGGCCAAATCCTTGATCAGGAACGGCACACCGGCCAGCGGCCCCGTGCCTTCGGTCACGCCGGGTGACCAGGTTTCGATGACGGCGTTGATCTGCGGGTTGACCCGGTTGACGGCGGCCAATGCGAGCTCGGCCAGTTCTGCCGGGGTGACTTCGCCGGCTGCCACCAATTGGGCGAGGCCGATGCCGTCGAAATTCGCGTATTCGTTCAAATTCATGAGCAGTCTCCACTTAAGAGACTCGAGGATAGGGCGCGGGCGGACCGCTGATTAGCCCATAAAAGCGGTATGGAATGTACCGTTAGTGGCACAATCCAGCGATTCCACCATGACAGGCATTTCCATGATCCGGGACTTGAATGACACGCTGGTGTTCGTGCGGGTGGTGCGTCTGGGCAGTTTTACAGGGGCGGCCCAGGCCTTGCAGATTCCCAAGACCACCGTCAGCCGCCGCGTGCGCGAGCTGGAGCAGGCCATCGGTGTGCAACTGTTGCGCCGTACCACCCGACAGTTGAGCCTGACCGAGGCCGGGGCGGTTTACTACGAGCAATGCAAGGACATCGCCGCGACCCTTGAGCACGCCGAACTGGCCGTGCATCAGTTGCGCGATGGCCCGCGCGGCTGGTTGCGGGTGACGGTGCCGTACTCGTTCGGGGTCAGTTGGTTTGCGCCGTTGGTGGCCGGGTTTCGCCAGGCGTATCCGGAGATCAAGCTTGAGATATTGGCGTCCCACGTGCCGCTGGACTTGGTGGGGGAGGAGATTGACGTGGCGTTGCGTCTCGGCGCGTTGCCGGATTCGAGTCTGGTGGCTCGGCGGTTGGCGAGTTATGCGACGGGCATCTACGCCGCGCCGGAATATATCGAGTGTCATGGACAACCGGCGACGCCCGAGGATTTGATTCAGCATTCCACGCTGGTTCTGAATCAGGCTAGGCGTGATGTCGGTTACGTCTGGCCGTTGCGCAAGGCGGGCGCCAAGTTGCGCAATTATCGGGTTGAGCCAACGATCATTGCCAATGACCCGGCGCTGGTAAAGGATGCGCTGCTTGCCGGTGAAGGGCTGAGCTTGGGGATGGATCGGAGCATGCAGATTGACGTTGAGGCAGGGCGGTTGCGCAGGGTATTGCCGGAGTGGATCGGCCCGCCGCAGGATCTGAATGCGGTTACGGCGCGGGAGCATTTGCCATCGCCGAAGGTGACGGCGTTTATCGGGTATTTGAAGGGGCGGATGTCGGGTTCAGATGAGCGATGAATACCTGTGGCAAGGGCGCTTGATCCAGTGGGTCCACGCTCGCGCCAGTGGAATAAACCGTGGTTATTTGCTTTAGTCCACCTATCGCCGACCAACACGCGCGATGCCCCAATCATAGAAAGCCTGACTGGAGAATCTCATGCGCGTTCGATTCCTGCGCTGCGCTGCAATCGCTGTCGCCATGGTCTTCGCCGCCGGGGTTCAAGCCGTCGAGTACCGCCAAGTCAACGCCGCCGCCAGCCAGATCAGCTTCACCTACAGCCAGTTCGGCTCGCGGGTGTACGGCACGTTCGGCCAGTTCGAAGGCACCCTCGATTTCGACACGCAAAACCCCTCGGCTGCCCACGCCGCGCTGAGCATTCAGCTTGCCAGCATCGACGCCGGTAGCAGCGATGCCAATACCGAACTGCAAAAGCCTGCCTGGTTCGACACCGAGCACTTCCCGCTAGGTGTCTTCAAATCCACCAGCGTCAAAGCCCTTGGCGACAACCGCTACCTGTTTACGGGCGATCTCACCCTCAAAACCATCACCCGCCCAGTGGAGGTTCAAGTCCAGCTGAAAGCGGAAAGTGGCATCGGCGTGTTTGTTGGCGAGTTCGCACTCAATCGTGATGACTTCAACATCGGCGAGGGCGAGTGGGCGGATGGCGTGGTCTCCAAAGACATCAACATCCGCTTTCGGATAGTCGCGCCGGAGCAGTAACCACA
>NZ_JAAVVC010000023.1 GCF_018449725.1 Pseudomonas sp. dw_612
ATGGATACCGTGGCTTATGACGACAGCACGGTGGCGGTCAGCATCAACCTGACAACTGGCGTCAATTCAGGGATTGCGGCCGGGGATACCTATGTCGGCATCGAAGCCCTTCGCGGCACCACGTTCAACGACATCTTTGTCGGTGGCTCCACTGCCATGGCGATTAATGGCGCACTGGGCCAGGACCTGGTCAGCTACGCACAGTCGTCCGGCGCCGTGACCATCGATCTGAAAACCAACGTCAACGCGGGCGATGCCGCTGGTGATACCTTCACCGGGGTCGAGATCTTCCAGGGCAGCGACTTTGCCGACACGTTGTCGGGATCGGTCAGCACCGACACGTTCATCGGTGGTGCAGGTGCCGACCTGATCGACGGGCGTGAAGGGGTGGACAATGCCTGGTACATCACCAGCGCCTCGGCCGTGAATATCAATCTGCAAACCGGCGTCAACCAGGGCGGCGATGCCCAAGGTGATGTGTTGCTCAATATCGAGCGCGTGGTGGGGAGTCACTTCAATGACACCCTCACCGGTGATGCAAACGGGAATATCTTTGAGGGTGGTTTCGGCAATGACCTGATCTATGGTGGCGACGGTGGCGATACCCTGTATGGCGGCCTGTATTCCCAGATCGGGCCGTTCACCCTTGACGGTGTTGCCAGCGGACCCCAGGCCGACATGCTGTATGGCGGTAACGGCAACGATTACATCATCAGCGCTGCCGATGATCGTGGCACCTTCGCTTTTGGCGAGGCCGGCGACGACAACATTACTGTGGTCAGCGGCACCGCCGATGGCGGTGATGGCAACGATGTATTGCTGGGCAAAGGTAATGACTTTGTCTTGCTTGGCGGTGCGGGCAGCGACCAGTTGACTCTGAATGTGAAGGGTGAGTTTGCCTGGAACATGAAGTCCGGTGGTTTCGCCAATGGTGGAGAGGGCAATGACGTCTATACCGTCAACACCAGCAACCTGGTGACGATCCGCGATGACGGCGTCAGCAAGGGCGACACGCTGGTACTGAACAATGTCCAGTCCGCGGACAATTTAATGCTCGCGCGGGTCGGTAATGATCTGTACCTCTACGATCGCTTCGATAACCAGGCAGACGTGCCCGACCACGGCGTGAAGCTTCAAGACTGGTTCGCAGGCTACAACACCATTGAGAAGTTCGTGGCGCTCAATGGGCAGGAACTGCCGATCAACCCTGATGCTTTCAGCATGTTTGGCTGACGTCCTCGGCCATTCGCCTTGGATGCCTGGAGCATCTGAAGGTCGTTGAGCCGATACATGCAGGGGGATCCGGTCGTGACTGATCGGGTTCCCCTTTTTCATTTCCGTCTGCGTGTCTGTCTATTTTTCCCTGCAAGGCGGCCCTCCACCGGACTTTCAGAGCTGGCGCGTTTCCTGCAAGTCCCCCTTCATATCGCCATAAAACGAGCACTCGCGCCTCGGCGGGCAGTGCACACAGCGGCGTTGAGCGTTTTATCCAGAAGGCCTGCAAAAGCTTGATACAGCTTGGTCGGGCCCTGTGACGAACAAGAGGGGAAGAGGATGAAGGCAGTTATTTTGGCGGGTGGCCTGGGCACGCGAATCAGCGAAGAGTCGCACCTCAAGCCCAAGCCGATGATCGAGATCGGCGGCAAGCCAATTCTCTGGCACATCATGAAGCAGTACTCCGCGCACGGAATCCACGATTTCGTGATTTGCCTTGGCTACAAGGGCTACGCGATCAAGGACTTCTTCGCCAACTACTTCCTGCACACCTCTGACGTCACGTTCGACATGTGCAACAACCGCATGGACGTTCACCAGAACTACAGCGAGCCGTGGCGCGTCACGTTGATCGACACCGGCGAAGACACCATGACCGGTGGCCGTCTGCGCCGCGCCGCGCGTTATCTGGAAGGCGAACAGGCCTTCTGCTTTACCTACGGCGATGGTGTTTCCGACCTGAATATCGGCGCCCTGGTGGATTTCCACCTGGCCCACGGCAAGCTTGCTACGGTGACCGCCGTGCAACCGCCGGGCCGTTACGGCGCCCTGGAGCGCGACGGTGACAGCGTCAAAGGCTTCATCGAGAAGCCGCGCGGTGACGGCGGCTGGATCAATGGCGGCTTCTTTGTCCTGTCGCCGAAAGTCTTGCCTTACATCGCCGACGATCAAACGTCCTGGGAAGCCGAACCGCTTGCGGCATTGGCCGGCGAAGAACAATTGCAGGCCTTCCAGCACGACGGCTTCTGGCATCCGATGGACACCCTGCGCGACAAGAATCATCTCGAAGCATTGTGGTTGAGTGGGGAGGCCCCATGGAAACAATGGGACTGAGCCCGGAATTCTGGCGCGGCAAGCGGGTTCTGGTCACCGGACACACCGGTTTCAAGGGCAGTTGGCTGACGTTGTGGCTGCAAAGCCTCGGGGCCGAAGTCAGCGGGTTTGCCCTGGATCCGTCCACCGAGCCAAGCCTGTTTGAACTGGCGCGGGTGCACGAAGGCATTAACGATCAGCGCGGTGACTTGCGTGACCTCGGCGCGTTGCTTGAGATCATCGCCGACACCGAGCCGGAGATTGTCCTGCACCTGGCGGCGCAACCGCTGGTGCGCGAAGGTTATCGCGATCCGTTGGGCACCTATTCCAGCAACGTCATGGGCACTCTTAACTTGCTGGAAGCGATCCGCCAGGTCGGTTGCGTGCGTGCCTGCGTGTTGGTGACCACCGACAAGGTCTACGCCAACCAGGAATGGCTGTGGCCGTACCGTGAGGACGAAGCCCTCGGTGGTCACGATCCTTACAGCAGCAGCAAGGCCTGTTGCGAATTGCTGGCGCAGTCCTATGCCGCGTCGTTCTTCCCGGCCGACAAACATGACGAGCACGGTCTGGCCCTGGCCACGGCCCGCGCCGGCAATGTGTTGGGCGGTGGTGATTTTGCGCCGGAGCGTTTGATTCCTGACGTATTGAAGGCCTGGTCCGCCGACGAACCCGTGACCCTGCGCTATCCGCAAGCCGTGCGCCCCTGGCAGCACGCGCTGGAGCCATTGGCCGGTTATCTGCAATTGGCGGCCGGCCTCTACGAGCAAGGCCCGGAATACGGCGGTGCGTGGAACTTCGGCCCGAGCGAAGCGGACATGTGCAGCGTCGGTGAAGTGGTCGAACTGCTCGCCAGTCGCTGGCCGCAAGCCCGTGGCCTGCGCATCGAACCGAGTGATTTGCATGAGGCCGGCCTGTTGCGTCTGGACAGCAGCCGCGCCCGTCAATTGCTCGGCTGGCAACCGCGCTGGTCGCTGCAAGATTGCCTGACCCAGACCCTCGACTGGCACCTGGCGTGGCAAAACGGCGACGACATGCGTGGCGTCACCCTGGGCCAGTTGAACCTGTACCGAGGCGCGTTGTGAGCGAATTTCTGTTGAACGCGTTGCCGCTGAACGGCTTGTTCAGCGTGCAGCACAAGCGCTTCGAAGACGATCGCGGGCATTTTGCCCGGCTGTTCTGCGAAGGCAGCCTGAGTGCTTTCGGTCAGGCATTTCATATCCGCCAGATCAATCATTCCTGCACCCGCGCGCGCGGCAGTGTGCGCGGTTTGCATTATCAAAACGCCGATGCGCCGGAAGCTAAATTGATCACCTGCCTGCGCGGTGAAGTCTGGGACGTGGCGGTGGATTTGCGCCCCGATTCCGAGACCTTCCTGCACTGGCACGCCGAGCACCTGCGGGCCGGCGACGGTCGCAGCCTGTTAATCCCGGCCGGGTTCGCCCACGGGTTCCAGACCCTCACCGATGACGCCGAGTTGCTGTACCTGCACAGCGCCGATTACGCGCCGGCCCACGAGGGTGGTTTGTCGGTGAACGATCCACGGCTGGCGATCGCCTGGCCGTTGCCTGTCAATAATCTGTCAGCCCGGGACGCCAGCCATCCCGTGCTCGATGAACACTTCGCCGGAGTGCGTCTATGAACTGCCGTGGTTGCGCTACGCCGCTGGCCTTGCCGCTGATCGACCTCGGCACTTCGCCGCCGTCCAACGCCTATGTGCGTGCCGATCAACTTGAGCAGGCCGAGCAGTGGGTGCCGTTGAAAGTCGCGGTGTGCCAGCACTGCTGGCTGGTGCAGACCGAGGATTACACCAGCGCCGACAGCCTGTTCGACGCCGAGTATGCGTATTTCAGTTCGTTCTCCAGCACCTGGCTGGCCCATGCCGAACGCTACGTGATCGAGATGGTCGAGCGTTTCGGCCTGACGCCTGACAGCCGTGTGGTGGAAATCGCCGCCAACGACGGTTACCTGTTGCAGTACGTCGCCGGGCGCGGCATTCCGTGCCTGGGCGTCGAGCCGACCCGCAGCACCGCACAAGCGGCCCGGGACAAAGGCCTGGAGATTCGCGAGCTGTTTTTCGGTCGCGACACCGCCGCGCAATTGGTCGCTGACGGTTGGTCCGCCGACCTGATGGCCGCCAACAACGTGCTGGCCCACGTCCCGGACATCAATGATTTCCTCGGCGGTTTTGCGACGCTGCTCAAACCCGCCGGCGTGGCGACTTTCGAGTTTCCGCAACTGCTGACGCTGATGGCCGGCCAGCAGTTCGACACGCTGTACCACGAACACTATTCCTACCTGTCCCTGACCGCCGTGCAAACCCTGTGCGCGCGCAATGGCCTGGAAGTGTTCGACGTCAGCCAGTTGTCGACCCATGGCGGTTCGCTGCGGGTATTTGTGCAGCGCCTCGATGGCGAACGTCGTGACGTGCAACCGGCAGTGCAGCAACAGTTGCAAGCCGAACTCGCGGCGGGCGTGAAAACCCCCGAGTACTACGCGACCCTGGCGCCAGCGGCCGAGCGCATCAAGCACGAACTGCTGCGCTTCCTGTTGCAGGCCAAGGCTGACGGCAAGCGCGTGGTCGGGTACGGCGCGGCGGCCAAGGGCAACACCTTGCTCAACTACGCCGGGGTCAAGCCTGACCTGCTGGCCTGGGTCGCCGATGCCAACCCGCACAAGCAGGGCAAGTACCTGCCGGGCAGCCGCATCCCGATTGTCTCGCCCGCGCAGATCGACCTCGAAAAACCGGATTACGTGCTGGTGCTGCCGTGGAACCTGCTGCACGAAGTCAGCCAGCAACTGGCCCAGGTCCGTGAATGGGGCGGCCGCTTCGTGATCGCCGTGCCCGAGTTGACCGTCCTGTGAAGGTGTTGGTCACCGGCGCTACCGGGTTCGTCGGCCGACATTTGGTCACGGCGTTGCTCGCCCGTGGTTGCGACGTCCGCGCCGTGGCGCGCAATGCCGAAACCGCAGCGGGTTTGCCGTGGATCAATGACGTGGAATTCATCGCGGCGGATATTCACGCCGAAGGCCTCGATATCGCCGCGCTGACCGCAGGCGTCGATGCCTTGGCGCATCTGGCCTGGCCCGGTTTGCCGAACTATCAGGCGCTGTTCCATTTCGAGCACAACCTGATGGCCGATTACCGATTCATCAAGGGGGCGGTCGAGGCGGGCGTGTCGCAGGTGTTGGTCACCGGCACCTGTTTCGAATACGGGATGCAGAGCGGGCCGCTCACCGAGCACGCCGCGCCGCAGCCGAGTAATCCTTACGGCTTGGCAAAAAACACGCTGCGGCTGTTTCTGGAAAATCTACAGAAGGTCCAGCCGTTCACTCTGCAATGGGCGCGGTTGTTTTACCTGCACGGCGAAGGCCAGAACCCCAACAGTTTGCTGGCGGCGCTGGACCGGGCGATCGATGCCGGCGACGACACCTTCAACATGTCGGCCGGTGAACAGCTGCGCGATTACCTGGCCATCGACACCGCCGCCGGTTACCTGGCGGCAATCCTGCATCGGCGGGATTTCAACGGGGTGGTCAATTGTTCCAGCGGCCAGCCGATATCGGTCAGGGCACTGGTGGAGCTGCAAGCACGCGGCGCCTCGATCAACCTGAATCTGGGCCACTACCCATACCCGACCCATGAACCGATGGCGTTCTGGGGCGTGGCGGACCGTTTGCAACAACTGCTGGGAGGCAATCATGAAGCATGAGTTGTATCGGGTCGCTGACCTGCCGGTGTTGCAGAACCGCACCTTCGCCGACCCGGAATCGGCCCGGGCCTCTGCTCGCGCCGACATGGTCCTGGTGCAGGATGAACAGAGCGGGTTGATCTTCAACGACGCCTTCGATGCCGACAAGCTCAGCTACGACGCCGACTACCAGAACGAGCAGGCGCATTCCGGCCAGTTCCAGCAGCACTTGAGCGATGTGGAAGGGATCATTGCCCGCCACTTCAAGGGCCAGGAACTGATCGAAGTCGGCTGCGGCAAAGGCTATTTCCTCGAACTGCTCAAAGGCCTGGGCTACGCCATCACCGGCATCGACCCGGCCTACGAAGGCACGAATGCCGACGTGATCAAGGCCCCGTTCACTCGTGGCCTGGGCCTGGCGGCGGACGCCATCGTGCTACGCCATGTACTGGAACACATTCAGGACCCGGTGAGTTTTCTCGCCGAAATGGCCGAGGCCAATCAGGGCGGGCAGATCTACATCGAAGTGCCGTGCTTCGACTGGATTCTGGAGCACCGCGCCTGGTTCGACCTGTTCTACGAGCACGTCAATTATTTCCGCCTCGATGACCTGCGCCGGATGTTCGGCACCGTGCACGAGGCCGGTCACCTGTTCGGTGGCCAATACCTGTACATCGTCGCCGACCTTGCGACCTTGCGTCTGACCCCGGAACAACCGGTTCCACGCCTGGACCTGCCAGCTAACTTCACCAGCAGCCTAGAGCGCGCGGTGCAGATCATCCAGGCCAACCCGCAGCAAGGCTCGGCGATCTGGGGTGCGTCGTCCAAAGGCGTGATCTATTCGCTGTTCCTGCAACGGGCCGGGATAGCGGTGGATCGCGTGGTGGATATCAACCCGGCCAAACAGGGGCGTTATCTGCCCCTGAGTGGCGTGCGGGTGTCGTCGCCCCAAGAGGCGATGGACGCGCTCCCCGAAGGCGCCAACCTGTTTGTGATGAACTCTAACTACCTCGAAGAAATCAAGCGGATGACCGGTGGACGCTATGTCTATCACGCCGTAGACAGCGCTTCGTTCCAGTGACTATTGAGACTTTTAAAATGACCGACAACACCATCAATAAAGCCTTCGAAGCCGAGTGCCAGGCAGAAATCGCGCGTCAGGGCGATGACCAGAAACTCACCGGCCTGGCCCGGGATTTCTTCAACGAATCGGCCAAGCACAAGTACAGCTACCACTTCTCGTGGATGGGCCGTCCGATCATCCAGTTGCCGCAAGACATGATGGCGATGCAAGAGATCATCTGGAACGTCAAACCGGACCTGGTGATCGAGTGCGGTATCGCCCACGGCGGTTCGATCATCTACTACGCCTCCCTGCTGGAGCTGCAAGGCCACGGCGAAGTCCTGGGCATCGATCTGGACATCCGCCCGCACAACCGCGACGCCATCGAAAGCCACCCGATGAGCAAGCGCATCAAGATGATCGAAGGTTCGAGCATCGACCCGGCGATCGCTGCCCAGGTCCGCGCGGCGGCCGAAGGCAAGAAAGTCATCCTGGTGCTCGATTCCAACCACACCCACGATCACGTGCTGGAAGAGCTGCGCCTCTACGCGCCACTGGTTTCCGTCGACAGCTACTGCGTGGTGATGGACACCGTGGTGGAAGACATGCCGGCCGACTTCTTCCCGAACCGTCCATGGGGCCCGGGCGACAACCCGAAAACCGCCGTGTGGAAGTACCTGGAAGAAAACCAGGACTTCGAGATCGACCAGCAGATGCAAAACAAGCTGCTGCTCACCGTTGCACCGGACGGCTACCTGCGTCGCGTTCGTTAATTTCGGCACATCATTAAAGCGTTAACCAGGCGTTTCGCCGGTTGTGGGAGAGGTTATGCAAGGCAAGTCCGTTTCTGAGCACATGTTGCCGTTGAATGAGCTACTGACGGTGGTGTTGATTTCCCACAACCGTCCGGCTTTTTTGCGCAGGGCGATGAAGTATTACGGCGACTTGCCTTGCAAAGTGCTGGTGCTCGATTCCGCCACCGAGCATTTCAAGGGCGAGATCCCCGACGTCGAATACCGGCACGTGCCGCAGTTTGCCTACAGTGGCTTCCAGGCAAAAATTGCCTATGGCGTGGAGCAAGTGACCACTCCGTACATGGTGCTGGCCGCCGACGATGACTTCATCGTGCATGAGGCGCTGGCCGAGTCGGTGGACTTCCTGGAAGCCAACGGCGACTACGGGATGTGCCACGGCTATTGCCTGATGTACCTGACACTCTCTGGCAGCGTGAGTTACTACCGCCGCGACAAGAAGGTGTGCGAGGACTATTCGTCCGAGCGGCCTCAGGATCGCATCGTGGACTACATGCGTCAGTACCTGCCGCCGTTCTATGCGGTGACCCGCACCAGCCTGATGAAATCCTGGTATGCGCTGTTGCCACCGGGCACCAGTTTCCAGTGGCAGGAAATCGGCCACGTGTATTACATGCTGGCGTGCGCCAAGGCGCGGATCCTGCCGACCGCTTACGTGGTGCGTGAGATCAACTACGGCAACTCCGAGCACAACACCGAGGTGTATCACTCGCTGACTTACACCGACGCCAAATCGGTTTCCGAGCGAAACGATTTCGCCGAGTTCCTCGTAACATTGCCAACCGGTATTGAGGGGCTCGATCCGGCACAGGGCAAAGCGTTCGTCATGGAAAGTTTCCAGGCCATGATCGACAGCCTGGAAAGCGGAAGAGCCCTGACGGCAGAGTTGATTTTCCAGTCCACTTGGAACAATGTCCTCAAGGAGCCCCAGCGTCGTTTCGGTCCCCTGCAATACATGGAAATGCCTTTCTACAATCAGGTATTTTTCGACAAGTTGACTCAGTTCGAATTCATGCTGCACACCCTGCCGGCCGGTCGCGTTCAGCTTGAAGCGCTCGAAGGCGTGTGGACTCGCCAGGAACACTTGCTGAGCCCGCGCAACAACGACACGCCGGAAAGCGTGGTCGATCGTTTGTGGCAAGCCTACGACTGCAACGCGTTCAACCGCACGGTGGTCAAGCGCCTGACCGCGCAACTGGAGTTGCTGGGCGAAGACGAAGACGCACAGTCGATGCGCGACTGGAGCGAACGCTTGGATGCGGTTTCGGCCGAGGACCATTACCCGACGTTCGAAAAAATGCTCTCCGGTCGCTTGCTCAAGTGGCTGGAATCAAGAGCGCCCGACGTCGCACAGGCCGAATCGATTGCCCGGCATCTGGCTGCCAATGACGGTGGCCCGCAGTTCGGTATCCTCTTGCTCGACCTGGATAATGACGTCGACAAATTGCAGGTCACCCTCGACAGCTTGCTCGAAGGCCACAGCAAGGCGTTCAAGGTTGTGGTCTTCACCACCGGCGAAGCACCGGCGGCAACATCGGCGCAAAATACCCTGCACTTTGTCCGGGTCACGCAAAGCAATTTTGTCGATAAGCTGAATCTGAGCGCCAACCAGTCGTCTTGCGACTGGCTGCTGCTGGCCGAGGCTGGCGATGAGTTCACCGCCGGCGGCCTGTTGCGTGCCAGTCTGGAACTGTTATCCGCCACCGATGTGCGCGCCGTGGCCATCGATGAGATCCAGCGTACCGACACCGGTTCTCTGGTGGATGTGTTCCGACCGGGCTTCAATCTGGACCTGCTGCAAAGCCTGCCGGCCCTGATGGCGCGGCACTGGCTGATCCGTCGTGATGTGTTGATTGATGCCGGTGGGTACCAGCCTGACTTCAGCAAGGCCCTGGAATTCGACTTGCTGCTGCGCATCATCGAGGAGGGTGGCCTGAGCGGTCTGGCCCATCTGGACGAGCCGCTGCTGATCGCCCAGGCGCCGGTGCTGGAAGAAAACGCCCATGAACGCCTGGCGTTGTTGCGTCACTTGGGCAACCGTGGCTACAAGGCCAAAATCACCTCGGCAAACCCTGGCACCTATCAGATCGACTACCGCCATACCGAGCGTCCGCTGGTGTCGATCATCCTCCCGGCCGGGGACGATCTGGCGCTGTTGCAACAATGCCTGCAAGGCGTGCTGCTGCGTACCCGTTACACCCGATATGAAGTCCTGGTCGCGGTCAACCCGAATCAGTCGGCCGAAGTCAACGATTGGTTGGGCGCTCATCAGCATCCTAAACTGCGCGTCCTGTGCGCTGATCGACCACTGAGCGACGTGGCGCTGTACAACGCCGCGAGCCAGGAGGCGCAAGGCGAATACCTTGTGCTGCTGGCGGTGGACGGTGAAGTGGTCAATCCGAACTGGATCGAATCGCTGCTCAACCATGGCCAGCGTCCCGAAGTGGGCATCGTGGGGGCCAAACTGGTCAATCGCGAAGGCCGGGTCACGCAAGCCGGTTTGATTCTGGGCTTGAATGGCGGCGTCGGTTCAGCCTTTATCGGCGAACGCTATGAAGCCAGCAACAGCTACCTGCAGCGTCTGGTGCTGGAGCAGAACTATTCGGCGGTGTCGAAGGCGTGCCTGATGGTGCGCAAAGAACTGTTCAACGCCTTGGGTGGCCTGGATGACGTGACGTTTGCCGAAGGCTTGAGCGACGTCGATCTGTGCCTCAAGGCCGGCCAGGCCGGTTACCTCACGGTGTGGACGCCGTTGGTTCAGGTGATTCATCCGGGCGTGGTGTCGCAGGCGCCGGAGTTGCTCGATGCCTTGCGTGAAAAATGGGCCGCAGCCTTCGCTCAGGATCAGGCCTACAACGCCAACCTGGCGTTGACCGGCAAGGGGTTTGCCCTGGGTGAAAGCGCCCCGGTGAACTGGGCGCAGTTGCTCGCATAAACCTGGCTGACAGGCACAAGGACTCACGGCATGTTCAACGGCAAATCGATTTTCATCTCCGGCGGCACAGGGTCGTTCGGGCGCAACTTCATCCGCCGCTTGCTGGAGCAATATCAGCCCAAACGCGTGGTGGTGTTCTCCCGGGACGAGCTCAAGCAGTACGAGATGCAGCAGACGTTCAACGCGCCGTGCATGCGCTATTTCCTTGGGGATGTGCGCGACGCCGAGCGTCTGCGTCAGGCCATGCGCGGCATTGATTACGTGGTGCATGCCGCGGCCCTGAAGCAAGTGCCGGCGGCCGAATACAACCCGACCGAATGCATTCGCACCAACGTCAACGGCGCGGAAAACATCATCGCTGCGGCGATCGATAACGGCGTGAAGCAAGTGGTCGCGCTGTCCACCGACAAGGCGGCCAGCCCGATCAACCTGTACGGCGCGACCAAGTTGCTGTCGGACAAGTTGTTCGTGGCCGCCAATAACATTGCCGGCGAACAGCAGACCCGGTTTTCCGTGGTGCGCTACGGCAACGTGGCCGGTTCGCGCGGCTCGGTGGTGCCGTTCTTCAGCAAGCTGATCAACGAAGGCGCCACCGAACTGCCGATCACCGACGAACGCATGACGCGCTTCTGGATCACCCTCGATCACGGTGTGCAGTTCGTGCTCGACAGCTTTGCCCGGATGCACGGCGGTGAAGTGTTCGTGCCGAAGATCCCGTCGATTCGCATCGTCGATCTGGCGCGGGGCATGGCCGGGCACTTGCCGCACAAGCACGTGGGAATTCGTCCGGGGGAAAAACTCCATGAGTTGATGGTGCCGCTGGACGACGCGCGCATGACCCTGGAATTCGCCGATCACTACACGATCCAGCCGTCGATCCGCTTCACCAGCGTCGACGTGGACTTTGCCGTGGACCGGTTGGGCGAGCAGGGCAAACCGGTGAGCGAAGACTTCGAATACCGCTCCGACACCAATCCGCATTACCTGTCGGTCGGCCAGATTGCCGACCTGCACGCGGACCTGTCGGCATGATTCCCTACGGTCGGCAAAGTCTCGACCAGGCCGACATCGATGCGGTGGTCGCCGTGTTGCAGTCCGACTGGCTGACCCAAGGGCCGACCATCGAGCGTTTCGAACAGGCCATAGCCGAACGTTGCCAGGCCGATTTCGCGGTGGCGGTGTGTAACGCCACGGCGGCGCTGCACATTGCTTGCCTGGCGGCTGGCCTCGGGCCGGGTGATCGGTTGTGGACCACGCCCAATACCTTTTTGGCCTCGGCCAATTGCGCTCGCTACTGTGGCGCCGAGGTGGACTTCGTTGACATCGATCCGCTGACCTGGAACCTCGATGCCTACGCCCTGAAAGCCAAACTGGAAGCGGCGGAGGACAGCGGCACGCTGCCCAAAGTGCTGGTGGCGGTGGCGTTCTCCGGGCAGAGCTGCGACCTGCGCATGATGGCCGAACTGGCTGAGCGTTATGGTTTCACGATCATCGAGGATGCTTCCCACGCGGTCGGCGCGTCCTATGCCGGCCGGCCGGTGGGTTGCGGTGAATTCGCGGCGATGACCGTGTTCAGTTTTCATCCGGTGAAAATCATCACCAGCGCCGAGGGTGGCATGGTGCTGACCAATCGCCGTGACCTGGCCGAGCGCCTGCAACGCCTGCGCAGCCACGGCATGACCCGCGACCCCGCACACATGACCGAACCCAGCCACGGCCCCTGGTATTACCAGCAAGTCGAACTGGGCTTCAACTACCGCATCACCGACCTGCAAGCCGCGCTCGGGCTGTCGCAGCTGAACAAACTGGATGACTTCATCGCGCGCCGACGTGAACTGGCGGCGCGTTATGACCGCTTGCTCGCGTACTTGCCGCTGACCTTGCCCAGCCCTCAGCCCGAGGCCGAGTCGGCGTGGCATCTGTATGTGGTGCGCTTGCAGCTGGATCGCATCAACCTCAGCCATCGGCAGGTGTTCGAAGGTCTGCGCGCGGCCGGGGTCGGTGTGAACCTGCATTACATTCCGGTTCATTTACAGCCGTACTATCGTGACCTGGGCTTTGCCGAAGGGGACTTCCCGGAGGCCGAGCGTTACTACGCCGAGGCCATCAGCCTGCCGCTGTTCCCGTTGCTCAGCGATGAACAACAGGATTACGTAGTCGAACAACTGCGACGGCTGACCGAATAAACACAAGGCTGTTGGATAGCCTTGTAGGAGCTGCCGGAGGCTGCGATCTTTTGATCTTTTCAATCTCGCTGAAAAACAAGATCAAAAGATCGCAGCCTTCGGCAGCTCCTACAGGGATTGCATCTGGCCTGAGAGATAAGCGGATGGGAATTGTGCAATGCGCGAACTGAGTGAGCAGGAAAAATTCTGGCAGGGCGATTTCGGTAACCAATACGTCGACCGCAACGTCGGCCAACCGCTGGTAGCCGCCAATCTCGCCTTGTTCGCCAAGGCATTGACCCGCGCCGGGCGAATCGAAAGCCTGGTGGAACTGGGCACCAATGCCGGCAACAATTTGCAGGCGCTGCGTCAGCTGTTGCCTCAATGTGAATTGTTCGGGGTGGAGATCAATGAAAGCGCGTATGCCCAGGCCCAGGCGCTGGGGATTGCGCAGATCTGGCACGGTTCGCTGTTCGATTTCCCCCGCGAGCGGACCTTTGACCTGACCTTGAGCAAAGGCGTGCTGATCCATCTGGCGCCGGAGTTGTTGCCGGCGGTGTACGCGCAGTTGTATGAATTGAGCCAGCGTTACATCCTGATCGCCGAGTACTACAACCCGGCACCGGTGGAAGTCTCGTATCGCGGCAACAGCGGCAAGTTGTTCAAACGTGATTTTGCCGGTGAAATGCTCGATCGTTATGATGACCTGCAACTGCTGGATTACGGGTTTGGCTATCATCGCGACCCGCAATTTCCGGTAGACGACATTACTTGGTTCCTGCTGGAAAAACGCCCTTGAACAACGTCGCAATCATCCCGGCCCGCGGTGGCAGCAAACGCATACCGCGCAAGAACCTCAAGCCGTTCGACGGCGTGCCGATGATTGCCCGTTCGATTAAAACCGCCCTCGATTCGGGGCTGTTCGCCCACGTGGTGGTCAGTACCGACGATGACGAAATTGCCGAATTGGCCCGGGCCTGTGGTGCGCAGGTGCCGTTCATGCGCCCGGCGGCGCTGGCGGACGATTTCACCGGCACGGCGGCGGTGATGGTCCATGCGCTGCAATCGTTGCAGGACCAGGATTTTGATTTTGCCTGTTGTCTCTACGCCACGGCGCCGCTGCTGCAAACGCGATTTCTGCAACAGGGCATGGCCTTGCTGGAGCAGCACCCGGACAAATCCTTCGCGTTCTCGGTGTGCGACTTCGGTTTTCCGGTGCAACGGGCCCTGACCCTTGATGAAGCGGGCGCATTGACCGCGTTGTACCCGCAGTTTCGTGAGACGCGTTCCCAGGATCTGCCGCCGGCCTATCAGGACGCCGGGCAGTTCTATTGGGGGCGCCGCAGCGCCTGGATGCGCGGCGATGTGCTGTATTCACCGCAAAGCCTGCCGGTGATCCTGCCCCGATATCTGGTGCAAGACATCGACACCTTCGAGGACTGGAAACGCGCCGAGTACCTCTACGCCGCCTTAAAGGCCGGCGGTGAATTGCAATGAGGGTGCTGATTCGCGCCGACGCGTCGCCGACCATCGGCAGCGGTCATATCGCCCGTTTGCTGCCCTTGGCCAGGACCTTGCGCAAGCAAGGCGTACACGTCGCGTTTGCATGTCGTGCGTTGCCGGGCCATCGGCTGGACAGTCTGGCGGCCGAAGGCTTTGAAACGTTCCGCTTGCCCGATTGCTATCCCGATGAAGACCCGCAACAAGCCATCGAAGCCATGTTGCCGTGGCAGGCGGACATTACCGCGCTAGGCCTGGCGCTGGACAACCAGCCGTCTTTCGACTGGATCATCGTCGATCACTACGGCCTCGACCATCACTGGCAGACCGCGGCGCGCCGCTGGGCGCCACGGATCGCGGCGGTGGATGATCTGGCGACGCGCACCTACGACGTCGATCTGCTGCTCAACCAGAATCTCTCGGGTACGCCCGAGGCTTATGCCGGACGGATTCCCGTCGATTGCCGGACCTTGCTGGGCCCCCGTTTTGCGATGCTGCGGGACGAGTTCTGCGGCCCGGCGATTGCAATCAAACCCCGAGCCAAACGCGTACTGGTGAATTTCGGCGGCTTCGATGCGGCACGACAAACCCATCACGCCATGCTGGCGCTGGCGGATTTTCATGCGCTAGACGTCGACTTCGTCGCCGGGGCCGACAACCCGGCCTGGGACGCGATGCAAACCTTGGCGAGCGCTCGTCCGAATTGGCGCCTGCACAGTTTTGTCAGCGACTTTCACCGATTGATGACCGAGGCCGACCTGTTTGTGGGCGCGGGTGGCGGCACCAGTTGGGAGCGGGCGGCCCTGGGGCTGCCGACAATTTGCATTGCCGTGTCGAATAACCAGCAAGCCAACGGTGAGGTCATGGCCACCTCGGGCGCTCATGTATTCCTCGGGAGACGCGAGCAGGTCAGCGTCGAGCAGTTGCGTCAGGCCATCGGTTTTGTCGCGGACAACCAAGGCTTGCGCCTGAGCCTGGCTGAGCGTTCCCGGCAATTGGTCGATGGCCGGGGGGCGCAACGGGTGGCGGCTGCGTTGATCGGTGCGGTGTTGCCGGTGCGTGCGGCAACGCTGGACGATGCGCGATTGTTGTTCGAGGGGCGTAATGCTGAAGCCGTGCGGCGCTGGTCGCTGGACAGCCGCGTCATCGATTGGCCGTCGCATCAGGCCTGGCTGGCCGCGAGTTTGAGCAACGAGCAGCGCTTGCTGCTGATCGCCGAGGCCGGTGATGGCCCGGTCGGTGCGCTGCGTTACGATCTTCACGGCGTCAGCGCAGAAGTCTCGATTTATCTGTTCGACGGCCGCTTCGGTCTGGGCTGGGGCAGGGCGCTGCTGGCTCGCGGCGAAGCGTTCGTGAAGGCCCATTGGCCGCAACTGCAAACCATCACTGCCCAGGTCTTGCCTGCCAACCAGCCGTCGCTGAGTCTGTTTCGCGAAGCCGGTTTCACCCAGCATGCCTGCGCGTTCACCCGGGTTTTAAAGGATCACTGCAATGACTAGCTTCAAGATTGGCGAGCGCTTGATCGGTGCCGAGGCGCCGCCGTTCATCATTGCCGAAATGAGTGGCAACCATAACCAGTCGCTGGAGGTGGCGCTGCAAATCGTCGAAGCCGCGGCCAAGGCCGGTGCCCACGCCTTGAAGTTGCAAACCTATACCGCCGAGACCATGACCCTGGACCTCGATGAAGGCGAGTTCTTCATCAAGGACCCCAACAGCCTGTGGGCCGGCACGTCGTTGTACGCGTTGTACGAGAAGGCCCATACGCCGTGGGAATGGCACGCGCCGATTTTCGCCCGGGCCCAAGAGTTGGGCATGCTTGCCTTCTCGACGCCGTTCGACGACACCGCCGTGGATTTCCTCGAAAGCCTCGACGTGCCGGCGTACAAGATTGCCAGTTTCGAAAACACTGACCTGCCGCTGATCCGGCGGGTCGCCGCGACCGGCAAACCGCTGATCATCTCCACCGGCATGGCGAGCATCGCCGAACTCGACGAAACCGTGCGCGCCGCCCGTGAAGCGGGGTGCAAGGATTTGGTGCTGCTCAAGTGCACCAGCACTTATCCGGCGACGCCGGCCAACAGCAATGTGCGGACCATCCCGCATCTGCGGGAATTGTTTGGTTGCGAGGTCGGGTTGTCCGATCACTCCATGGGTGTCGGGGTTTCCGTTGCCGCCGTGGCGCTCGGGGCCACGGTGGTGGAAAAACACTTCACCCTCGACCGTGCCGCCGGCGGTGTGGACGCCAGTTTCTCACTTGAGCCGGCGGAACTGGCCAGCCTGGTGCTTGAAACCGAGCGCGCCTGGCAGGCCATGGGGCAGGTGCATTACGGCGTCACTGACGCCGAGCGCAAGTCGCTGGTGTACCGGCGCTCGCTGTACGTCACCCAGGACATGGCCGCCGGAGAGCCCTTCACCACCTCTAATCTGCGGGCCATCCGCCCAGGCCTGGGGTTGGCCCCCAAGCACGCTGAAACCCTGCTGGGCCGCCGCGCCCGCCAAGCCATCAAGCGCGGAACAGCGCTGGACTGGTCATTGGTCGAATAACCCTTGTCGGGCTGATTCGGCAAAATAGCGTGACCTGTGAGTCATAACGCGCATCTTCACTGTATTGTATTGACCGGGGAGATGGCGCCTGGCCCTTTATCGGGTCCAGTGATAGCCCTTGACGCTTCCCGCTGTCGCCCGTCGGGCGGCTGAAAATCTTTGTATGTCGGCGCCCCTCGAATCCTTGCGAGCGGTGGTATTGGGCTGTTTATTATTGGGAAGCCGTAATGATTGGCATAAAAAGCATTGCGAGCTACGTTCCTGTAGCCGGCGTGGACAATTACGCACAAGGTGCAAAATTCGAGAAGGATGAAGAGTTCATCCTGGGCAAGATCGGTTCGGTCTTCCTGCCGCGCAAAGACGCTGAGCAAGAAACCTCGGACCTGTGTGTCGAAGCAGCCAATGCGCTGTTCGCCAACAACCCCGATTTGAAACGTGAAGCCGTTGACGTGCTGATCGTCGTCACCCAGAACGGTGACGAAGAAGGCCTGCCACACACCGCCGCGATCGTGCAGGACAAGCTGGGCCTGTCGACCAACGTGGCGGCGTTTGATATTTCCCTGGGCTGCTCGGGCTACGTCTACGGCATCTACGCGATCAAGGGCTTCATGGAAGCCGCCGGCCTGAAAACCGGTCTGCTGATCACCGCCGATCCGTATTCCAAGATCGTCGACCCGGAAGACCGCAACACCACCATGCTGTTTGGCGATGCCGCCACCGCGACCTGGATGGGCGAAGACGCGCCGTGGCAACTGGGCAAGGCCAAGTTCGGCACCGACGGTTCGGGCGCGCCGCATTTGAAGGTCACTGATGGCGTGTTCTATATGAACGGTCGTCAGGTCTTCAACTTCGCGTTGCTCAAAGTCCCGGCGCACTTGCATGAATTGCTCGATGAGTCCGGCCTGAAAGCTGACGATATCGACGCGTTCTGCATCCACCAGGGCAGTGCGGCGATTGTCGATGCGGTGGCCCGGCGCTTCGAAGGCGAGCCGGAGAAGTTCATCAAGGACATGGTCGAGACCGGTAACACCGTGTCGTCGAGTATTCCGTTGTTGCTGGAAAAACACGTCCTGGACTCGGACTGGAAGCGCGTTGCGCTGAGCGGTTTCGGGGTAGGGCTGTCGTGGGGTTCGGCGATCATCTATCGCCCTTGAACCCCATTCCCGTAGGAGCTGCCGAAGGCTGCGATCTTTTGATCTTGATCCGTTTGTTCAAGGCCGCCGAAAAACAGGATCAAAAGATCGCAGCCTTCGGCAGCTCCTACAGGGGTATCTGCGGTCATTAGCACGATACAAAAAATAGCGTTCAAGGGTTAACCTTGAGCGCTATTTTTTGCCTGTAGGAAGAGCGAGGCCGCATGAGCGACAGCTTTGACGATAATGCCCGTGTGATCGAGCGTCGCTGGCCGACGCTGTTTGCGAGATTGATGCTGGAAGACAGCACGGCGATCCAGGCCGAATTGTCCGAAGGGCTGGGTTCGACGCTGAGTATTGGTGGCATCCAGCTCACCAGTCGGCATGACCGTGTGCATGAAGCCCGTGTGCAGGCGGCCAGCCTGCCGACGGGCAAGGCGCAATTGCATGTCTATGGCACGGGCCTTGGGGATTTGCCGGCGATCCTGCTGGAGCGCAACGAGCTCGAGCGGCTGTACGTGCATATCCTCAACGGCGCCCTGTTTGCCTTGGTACTGCAACTGCTCGACCAGCGACATTGGCTCGACGACCCGCGCGTGGAGTTGCTGTACGCCGGCGATCAGGCGGATATCTACACGCCGTTTTTTGCGTTGCCCTCCGAAATGGTGCTGGCGGATGACTTCAACGCGAAGATTCGCGATCGACTGGTCAGCGAAGTGCACCTCAGTTTCAACAACCGTGATTTCGATCCGCAGTCCCCGGCGATTGTGCAGCGATTGCAGGACAGCCTTGAGCTGCTGCTCGCCGATGATGACGTCGCGCAGCTTTTCGGTACGTGTGCGGGCCGGGAAATCTATGTGATCGGCACCGGTCCCAGCCTTGAAAGTCATTTCGAACGCTTGGCGTCGGTGCGTGAACAGGCGCAACGGCCGCTGTTCATTTGTGTCGACACCGCCTATCGACCCTTGCGTGAACACGGGATCAAGCCTGACCTGGTGGTGAGCATCGATCAGCGCATCAGTTTTCGGCATTTGCCTTTCGAGGAGTCCGATGGCATCCCGCTGGTGTATCTGCCCATGAGCGATCCTCAGGTGTTGAAGGCCTGGAAGGGCAAGCGTTATGGCGGCTACTCGGCCAGCCCGATCTACGCCACGCTGCGTCAACAACACGCCAGGGCGCAGCTCTACGTGGGCGGCAGTGTGATTCATCCGGCCGTAGACCTGGCGGTGAAGATGGGCGCTGATCGGGTCACGCTGTTCGGCGCCGACTTTGCCTTCCCGATGAACAAGACCCATGCCGGCTGGAACGACGGTGATCTGGGGCCAGGGGTGAACCTGGCCCGGCACTGGGTGCGTGACGGGCATGGCGAGCGGGTCAGGACGCAGCTGAATTTCCGCAGCTATCTGTGTGAGCTGGAGCGCTACATCGCCGGGCACCCCGAGGTGCGCTTCTTCAACAGCAGTCGGGCGGGCGCCATGATCGCCGGTACACAGTTCAATCAGGAGTTCGTGCAGTGAATGCGCTTTCGCAATGCGTCAACGAATGTCGGCAGTGCGCAGGTTTGTTTCGTCTGGGCCGGGATGTCGAGGCCGCGTTGAACATGGTTGATGTGTTCGATGAGGCTCAGCGGCTTTTATTGACGGCGCCGCAAGACGTGCAATTGAAATGGACGCAGGTGCTTATCCAAATGCTGGCGTGTCAGGAGCGCCAGGATTGGTTGGGCCTCGCCGACTTCATGGAATACGAATTGGTGGATTTGCTGGAAGGCGATCAGGTTTGAACGCTGGGGGACGGCTCTGGTTGGGATGTTTGGGTATCGGACGGTTTTATGGCGTCATTTTTCGGGTGGTCAGAGGGCGCTAAGCCTTTGTTTTGTAGGGGGTGGCAGTGTGATGGCAAATTTTTTCAAAAAAGCCCTCAAGCAACCTGCATTCCCGACGATAACTATTACGAAGGTTCTCTAGGCCATACCCGGCGGTTGCCAGGGCCGGAAGCCGCAGTACCCAACCAACGAGGAATTCGTCATGGCTTTAACAGTAAACACCAACACCACGTCGTTGAACGTTCAGAAAAACCTGAACCGGGCTTCCGACGCTCTGTCGACTTCGATGTCTCGTCTGTCTTCCGGCCTGAAAATCAACAGCGCTAAAGACGACGCTGCCGGCCTGCAGATCTCCAACCGTATGTCCAGCCAGATTCGTGGCCAGAACGTTGCGGTTAAAAACGCCAACGACGGTATCTCGATGGCTCAGACCGCTGAAGGCGCTCTGCAAGAATCGACCAACATTCTGCAACGTATGCGTGAACTGGCTGTACAAGCACGTAACGGCACCAACGGCACTGCTGACCAAACCGCAACCAACGCCGAATTCGCTCAGATGTCTGACGAACTGACTCGTATCGCGGCTTCGACCAACCTGAACGGCAAGCAACTGCTGGACGGTTCGGCTGGCACCATGACCCTGCAGGTTGGTTCCAACACTGGTACTGCCAACCACATCGATCTGGTTCTGAGCTCCAAGTTCGACGCCGTCAGCCTGTCGGTAGGTAGCGGTACTGTTGTTCTGACCGGTACTACCGGTACTGGCGTAAGCTCGGCTGCTGCCAACATCGACAACGCGATCACCGCGATCGACGCTGCAATCGCTGCCATCGGTGCAACCCGTGCAAACCTGGGTGCTTCGCAAAACCGTCTGACCAGCACCATCTCCAACCTGCAAAACATCACTGAAAACGTTACTGCTGCACAAGGTCGCGTACAAGATACCGACTTCGCCGCAGAAACCGCTAACCTGACCAAACAGCAAACTCTGCAACAAGCTTCCACCGCTGTTCTGGCCCAGGCTAACCAGCTGCCATCCGCTGTACTGAAACTGCTTCAGTAATATCGGATTGAGTTTTGGCGGGGGGGTGCGCTTGCGTGCTCTCTCGCTTTTTCCGTTTAAGAGGTGATGGTCATGGACATGAGCGTGAAGCTGAACTTGTCTTACCCGGCTGTAAAACCGGCGGTCAGTACTACCGAAAAGCCGGCCGACAAGCCTCGCGCCGAGAGTACCCAGGCTGTCGCTGTCAGCAATAGCTCGGATTCGGATAACTCAGACAATTCGGATAAGTTGAAAATGGCCGTTCAGGAGATCGAAAAGTTCGTTCAGTCGGTCAAGCGTAACCTCGAATTTTCCATCGATGAAACGTCCGGCAAGGTCATCGTCAAGGTGATTGCCAGCGAATCCGGTGAAGTCATTCGACAGATTCCGTCAGCTGAAGCCATGAAACTGGCTGAAAGCCTGCACAACGCCAGTAACGTTTTGTTCGACGCCAAGGCCTGACACTGGCATGAAACGTGTTTGTACGATCATTGTCCGCGCATAGTGGTCAAAAGACCGGCGACACACAGAGAGGGAGATGCACATGGCAAGTCCAATTCTACCGGGTTCGGGTCTAGGGTCCGGTCTCGACATCGGTGCGATCGTGACCGCGCTGGTCAACTCCGACAAATCGGCCAAGCAGACGCTGATCACCAATCAGACGTCCATCAACACGGCCAAGATTTCCGCTACCGGTTCGTTGAAGTCGGCTCTGGCAGCATTCCAGACCGCGATGACCAACCTGGGCAAAAAAGATGCGCCGGCGTTTTCCGGTTTTACCGCCACGTCGAGCACGCCAACGACATTGACCGTCACCTCGGATAACACCGCGGTAAACGGCAGCTATAGCGTTGTCGTCAACAACCTGGCAACCGGTTCGAAAGTGGCCAGTGCGGCGTTTGCCGGCGGAGCCACCAGTGCCATTCCGACTGGTACGCTGAAAATCAGTCAAAATGGTATTGATTACCCGGTGACCATTGCTGCGGGCGCCACCCTGCAGACAACCCGTGATGCGATCAACACCACGCTGCAAAGCAAGGGCATCAGCGCCAACATCGTGACCGATGCCAATGGTTCGCGCTTGGTGATTGGTTCGACCGTGACGGGCGCAGGTTCGGATCTTAGCGTCAGCGGTATTGCCGGCCTGGAAATCGATGGCACCAACAGCCTGGGGACCACTCCGGCGGCCGGTGCCTCCGGCAACATCGGTGGTTTGGCCACGGATGCCAAGGTCACGATCGATGGTTTGACCGTCACCAGCAAAAGCAACACGATCAGCCAGGCGGTCGGCGGTCTTAACATGACCCTGGTCGCGGCCAATGCAACCCCGGTTACGGTCACCGTCGGCACCAACACCGACGGCCTGAAAACCTCGTTGCAGTCATTCGTCGATGCCTACAACACCGTGATCAACACCCTCACCACCCTGACCAAGCCAAGCCTGGATGATGAAGGTAACCCGACCATCGGTGCGGCTTTGACCGGTGACTCTCTGCCACGCAACCTGATCACCGCCGTGCGCAATGAGCTGGTGGCGCCGGGTGCGGGCGGTCAATTGTCGGTACTCTCGCAGTTGGGCATTCAGACCGATCAGAAGACCGGTACGTTGACTATCGACGCAACCAAATATGCCAAGGCCATGGCCACTCCGGGGATGAGCAGTTCGGTACAGAACCTGTTCACCGGTACTGACACTAAAAACGGCCTGCTGGCACGCATGTCGGCGGCGATCACGCCTTACTCCCAAACCGGCGGTATCCTCGATCAGCGCAACACCAGTCTGAGCAAGGTCCAGAAGGACCTGAGCACGCAGCAGACGGCGCTGGACCTGCGAGTGACCAACCTGACCGCGTCCCTGACGGCGAAGTACAACGCGATGGACCTGTTGGTCGGCCAAATGAAGGCCACCGCCAGCAACATCACCGGCTTCTTCGCGTCGCTGAACGCGCAGCAGTCCGCCAAGTAGTCATGGGCTGACGACAAAAACCCGGCTACGCTTTTCGGCGTGCGCCGGGTTTTTGTCTTCTGATCTAAAGTTTTCAGACTCGCAGGCGATACACTGGTCATACGAGTCATTGAGTGGCATGAGGTAGAACATGAATCCGATGTTAGCCCTTCGGCAATATCAGAAGGTTGGGGCGCAGGCCCAGACGTCCGAAGCAAGTCCGCACCGTCTGGTGCAAATGCTGATGGAAGGCGGCCTGGATCGCATCGCCCAGGCCAAAGGTGCAATGGAGCGCAAGGACATTCCCAGCAAGGGTTCGTCGATCAGCAAAGCCATTGGCATCATCGGTGGTTTGCGCGAAGGCCTGGACCTGGAAAAGGCAGCCGACACCGTCGGTGAGCTCGACCGTCTCTACGCTTACATGATGAAGCGCCTCGCCGAGGCGAACATCAAGAGCGACCCGCGGATTCTCGATGAAGTCGCTGGTCTGCTGCGCACGGTCAAAGAAGGCTGGGACGCCATCGCCGCGCCTGGTCCGCAGTTTTAAGGAGATCATCATGAGTCTTGTCTTGCAGCGAATCGAACAAACCCGTGAAGCGCTGGTCGGTGCACTGGCCGAGCGCAACTGGGAGGCGATCGGTCAATTGGACCTGGATTGCCGTTCCTGCATGGAAGATGTCTTGAGTGAAGCTTCGCTGGACGAGGTCGCGTTGCGCGCCAATCTTGAGGAGTTGCTGGGGGTCTACAAGGAGCTTCTTGAGGTGGCGATGGGGGAGAGACAAGCGATAGTCGACGAGATGTCTCAGATCCATCAAGCACAGAATGCCGCAAAGGTTTACCATCTGTTTGGTTAATTAATCCCCGGTTAATCCAAACAGTGCGCCATAAATTTGACTGTGCGCGGTTTTTTGACTTAACTAGTGGCTGGTTCCAGATTTCAGGCGTCTACAGGCACACTGTGTCTGCAAGCGTCTAGCTTGCCCCCTCATTTCGGGCATTGAGTTGACTAGGGAAGTTGCTATTGCATGTGGCGTGAAACCAAAATTCTGCTGATTGATGACGATAGCGTCCGTCGCCGCGATTTAGCGGTGATTTTAAATTTTCTCGGTGAAGAAAATTTACCCTGCGGCAGCCATGACTGGCAGCAGGCGGTCGGCTCATTGTCATCAAGTCGTGAAGTCATTTGCGTACTTATCGGGACGGTCAGTGCTCCTGGTGCGCTTTTGGGCTTGTTAAAGACACTCTCAACCTGGGATGAGTTCCTTCCGGTTTTGTTAATGGGCGATAATTCTTCCGTTGACCTGCCTGAAGACCAGCGTCGCCGAGTGCTTTCGACCCTCGAGATGCCGCCCAGCTACAGCAAATTGCTCGACTCCCTGCACCGTGCTCAGGTCTATCGCGAGATGTACGACCAGGCCCGCGAGCGCGGTCGTCACCGTGAACCCAATCTGTTCCGCAGCCTCGTCGGCACCAGCCGGGCGATCCAGCACGTGCGCCAGATGATGCAACAAGTGGCCGACACCGATGCCAGCGTGCTGATCCTCGGCGAGTCCGGCACCGGCAAGGAAGTGGTCGCGCGCAATCTGCACTATCACTCCAAGCGTCGTGATGCACCGTTTGTTCCGGTCAACTGTGGGGCGATCCCGGCCGAGTTGCTGGAAAGCGAACTGTTCGGCCACGAAAAGGGCGCCTTCACCGGGGCGATCACCAGTCGCGCCGGGCGTTTCGAACTGGCCAACGGCGGCACGCTGTTCCTCGACGAAATCGGCGACATGCCGTTGCCGATGCAGGTCAAGCTGCTGCGCGTGTTGCAAGAGCGCACCTTCGAACGTGTGGGCAGCAACAAGACCCAGAGCGCTGACGTACGCATCATTGCGGCGACCCACAAGAATCTCGAAAGCATGATCGAGATCGGCGCCTTCCGCGAAGACTTGTACTACCGCCTGAACGTGTTCCCGATCGAGATGGCGCCACTGCGCGAGCGCGTCGAAGACATCCCGCTGCTGATGAACGAATTGATTTCGCGCATGGAGCACGAAAAGCGTGGCTCGATCCGCTTCAACTCGGCGGCGATCATGTCGCTGTGCCGTCACGGCTGGCCGGGCAACGTCCGCGAGCTGGCCAACCTGGTGGAACGCATGGCGATCATGCATCCGTACGGGGTGATCGGTGTGGTCGAGCTGCCGAAGAAATTCCGTTACGTCGATGACGAAGACGAGCAACTGGTCGACAGCCTGCGCAGCGATCTTGAAGAGCGCGTGGCCATCAACGGCCACACTCCGGACTTCACGGCCAACGCCATGCTGCCGCCGGAAGGCCTGGATCTGAAGGACTACCTCGGTGGTCTGGAACAAGGCCTGATTCAGCAGGCGCTGGATGATGCCAATGGCATCGTGGCACGCGCCGCTGAACGCCTGCGTATTCGTCGTACCACTCTGGTGGAGAAGATGCGCAAGTACGGTATGAGTCGTCGTGATGGTGATGAACAGGCGGATGATTGACGCCTGTTTTTCAAGTGCCTCATTTGTAGGCGGTTTTTTTTAGGCACGGGTATTGCTACAGCTCTCGCAACGTTCCGTTTCACTGACGGTCAGCCAAGCGAGAGAGCACGATGCCCCAAGCCGCCCAGATGTCTCCTGTCCCTGACGCTTCGGGGCAACCGTCGTCCGTAGAGCAGGCAAGCCGGCTTGGCCTTGAGCAGGCGTTTGCCCTGTTCAACCAGATGTCGAGCCAATTGACTGACTCCTACAGCATGCTCGAAGCCCGGGTCACCGAGCTCAAGGGCGAACTGGCGGTGGTCAGCGCCCAGCGCATGCAGGAACTGGCGGAAAAAGAACGCCTGGCCAACCGTCTGCAAAACCTCCTCGATTTGTTACCTGGCGGCGTCATCGTCATTGATGCCCAGGGCATGGTGCGCGAAGCCAATCCGGCGGCGTGCGAGTTGCTTGGTTTGCCTCTGGAAGGCGAGTTGTGGCGCCAAGTGATTGCCCGCTGCTTTGCGCCCCGTGAAGACGACGGTCATGAAATCTCCCTCAAGGACGGTCGGCGCTTGTCGATCGCCACCCGCTCGCTGGATGCCGAGCCTGGTCAGTTGGTGTTGCTCAACGACCTGACCGAAACCCGTCAACTGCAAGGTCAACTGGCGCGGCATGAGCGCCTGTCGTCCCTGGGGCGCATGGTGGCTTCGCTGGCCCATCAGATCCGCACACCGCTTTCCGCCGCGCTGCTATACGCCAGTCATTTGACTGAGCAGGAGCTGCCGGTCGCCACCCAGCAACGATTCGCCGGCCGTTTGAAAGAGCGCCTGCACGAATTGGAGCATCAGGTGCGCGATATGCTGGTCTTCGCACGCGGCGAACTGCCGCTGACCAATCGCGTGACGCCCAAAGAATTGATGCAGTCGCTGCAAGCGGCGGCGCTGACCCATGTGCAGGAACTGCCGGTGCGTTGGCAGTGCGACGCGCATGCCGGAGAGTTGCTGTGCAATCGCGACACTCTGGTCGGGGCGATTCTGAATCTGATCGAGAATGCGATCCAGGCCAGCGGCGGTGCCGTGCGCCTGAAAGTTCACCTCTATATCCGTGGCAACAACCTGCGCCTGTGCGTCAGCGACAGCGGCAGCGGGATCGATGACACGGTGCTGACGCGCCTGGGCGAGCCGTTTTTCACCACCAAGACTACCGGAACCGGCTTGGGCCTGACCGTGGTCAAGGCAGTGGCTCGTGCTCATCAGGGAGAATTGCAGTTGCGCTCGCGGCTCGGTCGCGGCACCTGTGCGCTGGTGTCCCTGCCGTTGTTTTCCAGCGCATCGGATGCGGAGTGAAGGGCATGGCAATCAAGGTTCTGCTGGTCGAGGATGACCGCGCGCTACGGGAAGCACTGGCGGATACGCTGCTGCTCGCCGGGCACGATTACAAGGCTGTCGGTTCGGCGGAAGAAGCGCTGGAGGCGGTCGGCGTCGAGGCGTTCAATCTGGTCGTGAGTGACGTCAACATGCCGGGCATGGACGGTCACCAGTTGCTCGGATTGCTGCGGGCGCGTCAGCCGCAATTGCCGGTGCTGCTGATGACGGCGCACGGTGCCGTGGAGCGGGCGGTCGACGCCATGCGCCAGGGCGCGGCGGATTATCTGGTCAAGCCGTTCGAACCCAAGGCCTTGCTCGATCTGGTGGCGCGTCACGCCCTGGGCAGTTTTGGTGCCGCCGACGGCGAAGGGCCGATTGCTTTCGAGCCGGCCAGTGCGCAATTGCTGGAACTGGCAGCTCGCGTGGCGCGCAGCGATTCCACCGTGTTGATCTCCGGCGAGTCCGGCACCGGCAAGGAGGTGTTGGCGCGCTACATTCACCAACATTCTCATCGCGCCAGCCAGCCGTTCATTGCCATCAACTGCGCGGCGATTCCCGACAACATGCTCGAAGCCACGTTGTTCGGTCACGAGAAGGGCTCGTTCACCGGCGCCATCGCCGCCCAGGCCGGCAAGTTTGAACAGGCGGACGGCGGGACGATTCTGCTCGACGAAATCTCCGAAATGCCCATGGGCTTGCAGGCCAAGTTGCTGCGCGTGTTGCAGGAGCGGGAAGTCGAACGGGTCGGCGCCCGCAAGCCGATCAGTCTGGACATTCGCGTTGTCGCGACCACCAACCGTGACCTGGCCGGTGAAGTGGCGGCGGGGCGTTTTCGTGAAGACCTTTACTATCGGCTATCGGTTTTTCCGCTGGCCTGGCGTCCGTTGCGCGAGCGCACCGCCGACATCCTGCCGCTGGCCGAGCGCCTGTTGGCCAAACACGTCAATAAAATGAAGCATGCGGCGGCGAGACTGTCCACCGAGGCGCAGGCCTGCCTGATCGGTTATCCGTGGCCGGGCAATGTTCGCGAACTGGATAACGCCATCCAGCGCGCATTGATTCTGCAGCAGGGCGGATTGATTCAGCCGCAGGATTTCTGTCTGTCGGGGCCGGTCGCTTGTGCGCCGTTACCCGCGTTGGCACCGGTGCGAGCGGTGGAGGTCGAGGCTGAATCGGCCAGCGCCCTGGGTGATGACCTGCGCCGTCATGAGTTCCAGATGATCATCGACACCCTGCGTGCCGAGCGCGGCCGTCGCAAAGAAGCGGCCGAACGCCTGGGGATCAGCCCGCGCACCTTGCGCTACAAGTTGGCGCAAATGCGGGATGCCGGGATGGATGTGGAAGCCTATTTGTTTGCCACCTGATAGTTGACGCAACACCGATCCAACTGTGGGAGCGGGCTTGCTCGCGAAGGCGGCGTGACAGGTACATGAAGGGTGACGGACACGCCCTCTTCGCGAGCAAGCCCTCTCCCACATTGGTTTTGTGGTGATTCGCGGTTGAGTTATAGCCCGGAATGCCTTTTGTGGACTGAGGCCACGGAGCTGGCACCCTTGTTGCTAACACCTCAGTACCCGCCGAGTGAGTGTCAAAAAATTGCGGGTCGCCAGAGAGAATAGACCATGAGCCAAGGTATTGAATTTAATCGATTGATGTTGGACATGCGCTCCATGCAAATGGATGCCATGTCTGCGCCAAAATCGACTGCCGCAGTTCCCGAATTGGGAGGCAGCAGCTTTTCCGACATGCTCGGTCAAGCCGTCAATAAAGTGAACGACACCCAGCAGGCGTCCAGTCAGTTGGCCAGTGCCTTCGAGATCGGCAAAAGCGGCGTCGACCTGACGGACGTGATGATTTCCTCGCAGAAGGCCAGCGTGTCTTTCCAGGCGTTGACCCAGGTGCGTAACAAGCTGGTTCAGGCTTACCAAGACATCATGCAGATGCCGGTTTAAGGACGAGATTGAGTCATGGCAGAAGCAGTCGCCGATAATGTTCCGGCCAAGGCCACCCCAGTAGACGGCAAACCGCCGCTGTTCGGGTTGTCCTTCCTGGAAAACCTCTCCGAGATGACCATGTTGCGTCAGGTGGGCCTGTTGGTCGGCCTGGCTGCGAGCGTGGCGATTGGCTTTGCCGTGGTGTTGTGGTCGCAGCAGCCGGACTATCGGCCTCTGTACGGCAGCCTTGCCGGTATGGACGCCAAGCAGGTCATGGAAACCCTGGCCGCCGCTGACATCCCTTACACCGTCGAACCCAACTCCGGTGCCTTGCTGGTCAAGGCCGATGATGTGTCCCGTGCGCGGCTCAAGCTCGCAGCGGCTGGTGTCACTCCCAGCGACGGCAACATCGGTTTTGAAATCCTCGACAAGGACCAGGGCCTGGGTACCAGTCAGTTCATGGAAGCGACCCGTTATCGTCGCGGCCTCGAAGGTGAACTGGCGCGGACCATCTCCAGCCTGAACAACGTCAAGGGTGCTCGCGTGCACCTGGCGATTCCGAAAAGCTCGGTGTTCGTGCGTGATGAGCGCAAGCCAAGCGCTTCGATTCTGGTTGAACTGTATTCCGGCCGCTCCCTGGAGCCCGGCCAGGTACTGGCGATCATCAACCTGGTGGCCACCAGCGTTCCTGAACTGAGCAAATCGCAGATCACCGTCGTCGACCAGAAGGGCAACCTGCTGTCCGATCAGGCGGAGAACTCCGAGCTGACCATGGCCGGCAAGCAGTTCGATTACAGCCGTCGTATGGAAAGCATGCTGACCCAGCGCGTGCATAACATCCTGCAACCGGTGCTGGGCAACGATCGTTATAAAGCCGAAGTCTCGGCGGACGTGGATTTCAGCGCCGTCGAATCGACCTCCGAGCAGTTCAACCCGGATCAACCGGCGTTGCGCAGCGAGCAGTCGGTCAACGAGCAACGCACCGCCAGCAATGGCCCGCAAGGTGTGCCGGGTGCCCTGAGCAACCAGCCACCGTCGCCAGCCTCCGCGCCGCAAACCACCGGTGGCGCTACCGCGTCGGCCGGCATGGTGCAGCCAGGTCAGCCATTGCTCGATGCCAATGGTCAGCAAGTCATGGACCCGGCCACCGGTCAGCCTATGCTTGCACCGTACCCGGCGGACAAGCGTCAACAATCCACCAAGAACTTCGAACTTGACCGTTCCATCAGCCACACCAAACAACAACAGGGCCGTTTGAGTCGCCTGTCGGTGTCGGTAGTGGTGGATGACCAGGTCAAAGTCAACGCGGCCAACGGTGAAACCACCCGCGCGCCGTGGAGCGCCGACGAATTGGCGCGCTTCACTCGCCTGGTACAGGACGCCGTCGGTTTCGACGCCAGCCGTGGCGACAGCGTCAGCGTGATCAACATGCCGTTCTCTGCTGAACGCGGCGAAGTGATTGCCGATATTCCGTTCTACTCCCAGCCGTGGTTCTGGGACATCGTCAAGCAAGTGCTGGGTGTGTTGTTCATCCTGGTGCTGGTGTTCGGTGTGCTGCGTCCGGTGCTCAACAACATCACCGGTGGCGGCAAGGGCAAGCAACTGGCCGGTCTGGGCAGCGACGTCGAGTTGGGTGGCATGGGCGGCCTGGATGGCGAACTGGCCAACGACCGCGTCAGCCTCGGCGGTCCGCAAAGCATCCTGCTGCCGAGCCCGAGCGAAGGCTATGACGCACAGTTGAATGCAATCAAGAGTCTGGTGGCAGAAGACCCGGGTCGTGTGGCCCAGGTCGTGAAAGAGTGGATTAACGCAGATGAGTGATAACCGAGCCGCTGTCGCCAAACTGTCCCGGGTCGATAAAGCCGCGATTCTGCTGCTGTCCCTGGGTTCGACCGACGCCGCCCAAGTGCTGCGCCACATGGGGCCCAAAGAGGTCCAGCGTGTGGGTGTGGCCATGGCGCAAATGGGTAATGTGCACCGCGAGCAGGTCGAGCAGGTGATGAGCGAGTTCGTCGACATCGTCGGCGACCAGACCAGCCTGGGCGTCGGCTCCGACGACTACGTGCGCAAAATGCTCACCCAGGCCCTGGGCGAAGACAAGGCCAATGGCCTGATCGACCGCATCCTGCTGGGTGGCAACACCAGTGGCCTCGACAGCCTGAAGTGGATGGAACCGCGCGCCGTTGCTGACGTGATTCGTTACGAGCACCCACAGATCCAGGCGATCGTCGTGGCGTACCTCGACCCGGACCAGGCCGGTGAAGTGCTGGGCAACTTCGACCACAAGGTGCGCCTGGACATCATCCTGCGCGTCTCGTCGTTGAACACCGTGCAACCCGCGGCCCTGAAAGAGCTCAACCAGATTCTCGAGAAGCAGTTCTCCGGCAACTCGAATGCCTCGCGCACCACCCTGGGTGGCATCAAGCGTGCGGCCGACATCATGAACTTCCTCGACAGCTCGATCGAAGGCCAGCTCATGGACTCGATCCGCGAAGTCGACGAAGACCTGTCCGGTCAGATCGAAGACCTCATGTTCGTGTTCAACAACCTGTCCGATGTCGACGACCGCGGGATCCAGGCGTTGCTGCGTGAAGTGTCCTCCGATGTGCTGGTGCTGGCCCTCAAAGGCTCGGACGAAGGCGTCAAAGAGAAGATCTTCAAGAACATGTCCAAACGAGCGGCCGAACTGTTGCGCGACGACCTCGAGGCCAAAGGCCCGGTGCGTGTCAGCGACGTGGAAACCGCGCAGAAAGAAATCCTCACCATTGCCCGCCGTATGGCCGAAGCCGGAGAAATCGTTCTCGGCGGGAAGGGCGGCGAAGAGATGATCTAAGGTCACTATGTCGTCCAAACATGATGAGTCCAACACCGACCTGATCCGTGGCACCGGGGTCAGTGGTTTCGACGTGTGGTCGTTGCCCAGCTTCGACCCGCATGTGCCGGAGCCCGAGCCGGAACCCGAGCCCGAACCGCCGGAAATGGAAGAAGTGCCGCTGGAAGAAGTCCAGCCACTGACCCTCGAAGAACTCGAAAGCATCCGTCAGGAGGCTTACAACGAAGGCTTCGCCACGGGCGAGAAAGAAGGTTTCCACAGCACCACGCTCAAGGTCCGTCAGGAAGCCGAAGTGGCCCTGACTGCCAAGATCGCGAGCCTGGAACAGCTGATGGGTCATCTGTTCGAGCCCATCGCCGAGCAAGATTCGCAGATCGAAAAGTCCCTGGTTGATCTCGTGCAGCACATCACCAAACAGGTGATCCAGCGCGAACTGGCCATCGACTCCACGCAAATCGAAAGCGTCATGCGCGAAGCCCTCAAGCTGTTACCGCTGGGCGTGGGCAATGTGCGGCTGTACATCAATCCCCAGGATTTCGAACAGGTCAAAGCCCTGCGCGAGCGCCATGAAGAAACCTGGCGCATCGTCGAGGACGAGGCCCTGTTGCCCGGTGGTTGCCGGGTTGAAACCGAGCACAGCCGGATCGATGCCACTGTCGAAACCCGCGTCGCGCGGATCATGGACAAGCTGTTCGATCAATTGCATGAACAAGCCCTGCACCCGGCAGCGCCGGACTTGAGCCTGGAACTGCCGATCGAGGCCAAGCCTGCGGCTGAGCCAGAAGCCGAACTGCCGCCAGAACTGGACACCCCCGATGCGCCTTGACCGCACCAGTTTCGCCAAGCGCCTGAGCGGTTATGCCGAGGCCACGGAACTGGAAGGCGCGCCGATCCTTGAAGGTCGCCTGCTGCGCATGGTCGGCCTGACCCTCGAAGCCGAAGGTTTGCGCGCCGCCATGGGCAGCCGCTGCATGGTCATCAACGACAACAGTTATCACCCGGTGCAGGTCGAAGCCGAAGTCATGGGCTTCTCCGGCAGCAAAGTCTTTCTGATGCCGGTCGGCAGCGTCGCGGGCATTGCGCCCGGCGCACGCGTGGTGCCGCTGGCCGATACCGGGCGTTTGCCGATGGGCATGAGCATGCTCGGCCGGGTGCTCGATGGCGCCGGTCGCGCGCTCGACGGCAAGGGCGGCATGAAAGCCGAAGACTGGGTGCCGATGGACGGCCCGACGATCAACCCACTCAAGCGTCACCCGATCAGCGAACCGCTGGACGTGGGCATTCGCTGCATCAATGGCTTGTTGACGGTCGGTCGCGGTCAGCGTCTGGGCCTGTTCGCCGGTACCGGTGTCGGTAAGTCGGTGCTGCTGGGCATGATGACCCGCTTCACCGAGGCCGACATTATCGTGGTCGGACTGATCGGCGAGCGGGGCCGCGAAGTTAAAGAATTCATCGAGCACATCCTCGGTGAAGAAGGGCTCAAGCGTTCAGTCGTCGTCGCCTCGCCGGCGGACGATGCGCCGCTGATGCGCCTGCGTGCCGCGATGTATTGCACGCGCATCGCCGAATATTTCCGCGACAAGGGCAAGAACGTCCTGTTGCTCATGGATTCCCTGACTCGTTTCGCCCAAGCCCAGCGGGAAATCGCCCTGGCCATCGGCGAACCGCCGGCGACCAAGGGTTATCCGCCGTCGGTGTTCGCCAAGTTGCCGAAACTGGTGGAACGCGCCGGTAACGCCGAAAAGGGCGGCGGTTCGATCACCGCGTTCTATACGGTGTTGTCCGAAGGCGATGACCAGCAGGACCCGATCGCCGACGCCGCGCGAGGCGTACTTGACGGGCACATCGTGCTGTCCCGGCGCCTGGCCGAGGAAGGGCATTACCCGGCCATCGACATCGAAGCGTCCATCAGTCGGGTCATGCCGTCGGTGGTCACGCCGGAACACATGATGCGCGCCCAGTATTTCAAGCAGTTGTGGTCGCGTTATCAGCAGAGTCGGGACTTGATCAGCGTCGGCGCCTACGTGGCCGGCGGCGATCGCGAAACCGACCTGGCGATTTCGTTGCAACCACAATTGGTCCGCTACCTGCGCCAGGGCTTGAACGACAGCATCAGCCTGGGCGAAAGCGAAGCCTACCTCGGCACGATCTTCGCTCCTGCGGCCGGCGGTTAACCGGCCATGGCCCAGAGTCGCGCAGGGCGCCTGGCGCCGGTGGTCGAAATGGCCGAAAAGGCCGAGAAAGCCGCGGTCCAGCGTCTGGGGCACTTCCAGGGCCAGGTGCGTCTGGCCCAAAGCAAGCTCGATGACCTCGAAGCCTTTCGTCTGGATTACCAGGAACAATGGATCGTGCGCGGCAGCAGTGGCGTTTCCGGCCAATGGCTGCTGGGCTATCAGGGCTTTTTGGCGCAACTGGGCACAGCCATCGATCAGCAGCGCCAGAGCCTGGTGTGGCATCAAAACAATCTGAACAAAGCGCGGGACGCCTGGCAGCAGGCGTTTGCCCGGGTCGAAGGCTTGCGCAAACTGGTCCAGCGCTACATGGACGAAGCGCGCAAGCTTGAAGACCGGCGCGAGCAGAAGCTGCTGGATGAATTGTCCCAGCGGTTGCCGCGCCAGGATCCGTATTAGGTCAGTTCGACCGCGTTATCGTTCTTCGCGAGCAAGCCCGCTCCCACATTTGATCTCTGTCACGCTGAAGATCCTATGTGGGAGCGGGCTTGCTCGCGAAGAGGCCCGCACATTCACCGAAAATGTAGCCAATCACTGACACTTCCCGCCTTGCCCCCGCCCCCGGCAGGTGCTAAACCTTGTACACACGTTGTTCAATGACAAGGAAGCCGTTAAATGTCAGTCGTTACAGAAGTCTCCCAAGATGGGCAAAAGCTGACGATTTCGATCAAGGGACGATTCGATTTTGCCAAGCATCAGGAATTTCGCGAGTCCTACGAAAATCTTCAGCCCAAACCCGAGTCCTTTGAAGTCGATCTGAAGGACGCTACCTATCTCGACAGTTCAGCGCTCGGCATGTTGTTGCTGTTGCGTGATCACGCCGGCGGCGAGAACGCCGAGATCACGTTGAGCAACGCCAACGCGGATGTGCGCAAGATCCTGGCTATCTCCAATTTTGAACAAATCTTCGACGTGGCGTGACCGCCATGCAGTCCTTGTTCGAACCGTTGACGATCCTGATCGCTGAAGACAGCGCGGCCGATCGCATGCTGCTGTCGAGCATCGTCCGGCGCCAGGGCCATAACGTGCTGACGGCGGCCAACGGTGCCGAAGCGGTTGCAGCGTTCCATGAACAACGCCCGCAACTGGTGTTGATGGACGCCATGATGCCGGTGATGGACGGTTTCGAAGCTGCGCAGCAGATCAAGGCGCTGGCCGGGGAAACCCTGGTGCCGATCATCTTCCTGACGTCGCTGACCGAAAGCGAAGCCCTGGCCCGTTGTCTGGAGGCTGGCGGCGACGACTTTCTGGCGAAGCCCTACAACCAGGTGATCCTCGCCGCCAAGATCAAGGCGATGGACCGCTTGCGACGCTTGCAGGCCACCGTGCTTGAACAGCGTGATCAGATTGCCAGGCACCACGACTACCTGCTCAACGAGCAGCGGGTGGCCAAGGCTGTGTTCGACAAGGTTGCCCATTCCGGCTGCCTGAACGCGCCCAATATTCGCTACCTGCAATCGCCCTATGCGCTGTTCAACGGTGATCTGCTGCTGGCGGCGTTCACCCCGGCCGGCGACATGCATGTGCTGCTCGGCGATTTCACCGGCCATGGTTTGCCGGCCGCTGTCGGCGCCATGCCGCTGGCGGAAGTGTTTTATGGCATGACCGCCAAGGGTTACGGCTTGTCCGAAACCCTGCGGGAGATGAATGCCAAGCTCAAGCGCATCCTGCCGGTGGACATGTTCTGTTGCGCAACCCTGCTGTGCCTGAGCTTCCAGCGCCGTTCAGTGGAAGTCTGGAATGGCGGAATGCCGGACGGTTACCTGCACAGCATCGCCAGCGGCGTGCGGACACCGCTGACGGCGCGGCACTTGCCACTGGGAGTGTTGAGCCCGCCCACCTTCGACGATCGCACGGAAGTGTTTCCGATGGCGGTCGGCGACCGGGTGTTCCTGTTGTCCGACGGGGTCATCGATACCTGCGATGCCAACGACCAGTTGTTTGGCATCGAGCGACTTGAGCGAGTGTTTGCGGCCAATCGTCAGCCCGATGCGCTGTTCGAGGAGATCGAACAGGCTCTGCGCGACTTCCGTGGCGAGGCCCGGGACGATGTGAGCATGGTTGAGGTCAGTCTGGTGGAGGCGGCGCAGTTGAGCCCCCCGGCACTGGTGTATTCCGACAGCGGCCAGTCCTGTCCGCTGGACTGGTCGGTGAGTTTCGAGTTTCGCGCCGCCACCCTCAAGCGCTTCAATCCGCTGCCCTATCTGCTGCAATTGCTGCTCGAGGTTCATGGTCTGCGGGCGCAAAGCGGAGCGCTCTACAGTGTGTTGGCCGAGTTGTACTCCAACGCACTGGAGCACGGCGTGCTGGGGCTGGACTCCAGCCTGAAGCGCGATGCCTCGGGATTTGCGCGCTATTATCAGGAACGCAATGCACGGCTGGATCAATTGCAGGACGGCTATGTGAGGGTTCATTTGCAGGTGACGCCAGCGGGCGAGGGCGGTTTCCTGACGATCCGGGTCGACGACAGTGGCAAGGGTTTTGATGTGGCTCGGGTGATGGAGCGCCCCTTGGAGGGTGTCCGTCTGTCGGGGCGCGGTGTCAGTCTGATTCGCCAGTTGAGTCGCAAGGCGAGTTGGTCCGATGATGGTCGTAGTGCACACGTGGAGTTTTATTGGGGGGCTCTGGCATAATCCCGCGAATTCTTGATCAAGGAGTGAACAAGTGACTGACACACATCTGGATCGCGACGTGCTGAGCGCGTTGCAGGAGGTCATGGAAGACGAGTATCCGACGTTACTGGATACCTTTATTGCCGACTCCGAGGAGCGGTTGCGCGTCCTGCGAAAAGCGGACGACGCCGCTCAACTCATGAATGCCGCCCATAGTTTCAAAGGCAGCAGCAGCAACATGGGCGCCATTCGCCTGGCTGAGCTATGCGATGAGCTGGAGCAACGCGCCAAGCATCGGAGCCTGGCGGGCATCGAAAAACTGGTGGGGGAGATTGACGGTGAATTCGCCATCGTCCGCCCACTCTACGAAGCTGAGCGTCAACGATCCTTGGCGGAGTAGCGCAACCGTCCGGCGCTTTGGGCGCCTTTCGAGCAAACATGGCTCGACCCTTGCAGTCATCTCGATCAACTGTACCTACGATCCCAGTGCAGCGGAGACTGCGTCATGCCCGTTACCCCCAATTCGCTTCTTCAGGCCACCGCAAAGGCCAAGCCTCAAGCCGCCCCCGCCAATCCCCCGGCGGTGACGGCTGACCCCGGGGATAAGGCGTCCAGCTTCGCCAATGTCTTCGCCAATCAGGCCCAGAAAAAACCGGCCATGCTGGCTGACGCGTCAGTCAAACCTGCCCGGGATAAAACCCCGGACAGCCCCGCTAAAAAGGACGTCAGCAACGATAAGTCTGCCGCCCCGAAGCCGGATGTTGCCGATAGCGGCAATTCCTTGCCCGCCGATAATCCGGCGTCGTCATCGACGGACGACAAGAGCGCCAGTGATAGTGCGGCCGATAGCGCGGCAGATGCTACCGCAGATAATGCCGCAGATAATGCCGATACACCGGTCGCCGTCGATGCCCCGCCGGTAGATCCGACGCTGGACCCTGCCTTGATGCAGCAAGCCGTTCAGTCGGTGGCGCCCGCGCCAGCGCCGCAGACGCCGCCGGTGGTGGTCACCGCGCAACCCCAGGTCGAGACGCCGGTCGCGGTCACCGTGACCACGGCGCCGGTGCAAGCCGCCACGACCACCGACACTGATTTCGATCCAGAGGCTGATCCTCTCGATGCACTGCCAGCGCTGCGCATGGCCATGGAGCAGAGCGGCCACGTCTCTGCCAGCAGCCAGGCTCAGACCAAGGCAACACCGGCCCAGGCGTCCGCCGACGGCGATCTGACCTCGGCGCAGAACTTTGCCGCTGGCATGGCGACCATGCTCGACGTGCAAGCCGACAAGGACAGCACCAGCCAGGGCGGTGAAAAGGCCTTCAGTGGTTTGATCAGCGAGGGGCTCAAGGATCTGAAGTCCGCCAGCAGCGATACCCGTGTCGATGATTTCGCCAGCCGTCTGGCGGCATTGACCCAGGCCGCCACGCCAAAAACCGCCAATGCGCTGCCACCGGTCAATCAGCCGATTGCCATGCATCAAAGTGGCTGGACCGAAGAAGTGGTGAACCGGGTCATGTACCTGTCCAGCGCCAACCTCAAGGCCGCCGACATTCAGTTGCAACCGGCCGAACTGGGGCGCCTGGATATTCGGGTGAACATGATTCCGGACCAGCAGACCCAAGTGACCTTTATGAGCGCTCACCCAAGCGTTCGCGAAGCGCTGGACGGGCAAATGCATCGCTTGCGTGACATGTTCGCGCAACAGGGCATGGGTCAGGTCGATGTCAACGTGTCCGACCAGTCCCGCGGCTGGCAAGGTCAGGGTCAGGATCAACAGGCACAGCAAGGGCAGAGCGGACGCACCAGCGCCGGTGGTGGCCGGGTGGATGCCATGGACGATGAAATCGTGCCGACGGTGGCTGAAGTGGCTGCAACGGCTACCAGCGTCATCGGCTCCAGCGCTGTCGACTACTACGCCTGATAAATTCGGCGACCCCAAAAAGATCGCAGCCTTCGGCAGCTCCTACAGGGTGTACACCTTGCCAATGTAGGAGCTGCCGAAGGCTGCGATCTTTTGCTTTTTAAGTGTGCCTCACTTTTCCCCTGCGCCACTTCTGGCATAACACTTGCTCTTGCCTTGCCGTGCGACTGTGAAAACCTGAATAGTGACGGATTATTGGCATGGCGAAGAGCGAAGCAGCAGCAGTGGTTAAAGACCCTGCAACCAAAGGCAAACTCAAGCTGATCATTGCGATCGTGGTGGCGGTGCTGCTGGCGATCGGCTTGTCCGTGGGGGCCACCTGGTACTTTATGCACAGCTCTCAGAGCAAACCTGCCGTCGCGGCTGAAGCCGCCCCGACCGGCAAGCAACCGGCCGTTTTCGAACCGATGGCGCCGGCCTTCGTCGCCAACTACAACCAGAACGGCCGCCAGCGCTACATGCAGGTGAGTATCACCATGCAGGGCCGCAACCAGGCTGATCTGGAAGCGCTGAAAGTGCACATGCCGGTCATTCGCAATAACCTTGTCATGCTGTTTTCGGGCCAGGACTTCGCCACCCTCGCGACGCCGGTCGGCCAGGAAATGCTGCGCCAGAAGGCCACCGCCAGTGTCCAGGAAGTGGCGCAGAAAGAGCTCGGCAAAGTGGTGATCGAACAGTTGCTTTTCACTAATTTCGTACTGCAGTAGGAACACGACATGGCCGTGCAGGACCTGCTGTCCCAGGATGAGATCGATGCGCTGTTGCATGGCGTCGACGATGGTCTGGTACAGACCGATACCGCCGCCGAACCCGGCAGCGTCAAAAGTTACGACCTGACCAGCCAGGATCGGATCGTCCGCGGACGCATGCCGACCCTGGAAATGATCAACGAGCGTTTCGCCCGCTACACCCGCATCAGCATGTTCAACATGCTGCGCCGCTCGGCGGACGTTGCCGTCGGTGGTGTGCAGGTGATGAAGTTCGGCGAATACGTGCATTCGCTGTACGTGCCGACGAGCCTGAACCTGGTCAAGATCAAACCGTTGCGCGGCACCGCGCTGTTCATCCTCGACGCCAAACTGGTGTTCAAACTGGTGGACAACTTCTTCGGCGGCGATGGCCGTCACGCGAAGATCGAAGGGCGTGAATTCACCCCGACCGAGCTGCGTGTGGTGCGCATGGTGCTGGAGCAGGCTTTCATCGATTTGAAAGAAGCCTGGCAGGCGATCATGGAAGTGAACTTCGAGTACATCAACTCGGAAGTGAACCCGGCCATGGCCAACATCGTCGGTCCGAGCGAAGCGATTGTGGTGTCCACGTTCCACATCGAACTCGATGGCGGTGGCGGCGACCTGCACGTGACCATGCCGTACTCGATGATCGAGCCGGTGCGCGAAATGCTCGATGCCGGCTTCCAGTCGGACCTCGACGACCAGGACGAGCGCTGGGTCAACGCCCTGCGCCAGGACGTGCTCGACGTGGACGTGCCGATCGGCGCCACGGTGGCCCGTCGTCAGTTGCGCCTGCGGGACATCCTGCACATGCAGCCGGGGGACATTATCCCGGTCGAAATGCCGGAAGAAATGATCATGCGCGCCAACGGCGTGCCTGCGTTCAAGGTCAAGATGGGCTCGCACAAAGGCAACCTCGCGTTGCAGGTGATCGAGCCGATCGAGCGCCGCTGAGCGGCGCTCCAACCCCTATTTGCTAAATGACTGCTTCTGATTGAAGAGTTGCCCGCCGAGGACACATGATGAACGACGATATGAACGCCCAGGACGACCAGGCACTGGCTGATGAATGGGCTGCCGCGCTGGAAGAAACCGGTGATGCCGGCCAGGACGATATCGATGCCCTGCTGGCTGCCGACACTGGCGGCTCGGCTTCCAACCGTCTGCCGATGGAAGAGTTCGGCAGCGTGCCGAAGAACCACGAGCCGGTGACCCTGGACGGCCCGAACCTGGATGTGATTCTCGACATTCCGGTGTCGATTTCCATGGAAGTGGGCAGCACCGACATCAACATCCGTAACCTGCTGCAACTCAACCAGGGTTCGGTGATCGAGCTTGATCGCCTGGCCGGCGAGCCGCTGGACGTGTTGGTCAACGGCACCCTCATCGCCCACGGCGAAGTGGTTGTGGTCAACGAGAAGTTCGGCATCCGTCTGACGGACGTGATCAGCCCAAGCGAACGTATTAAGAAGCTGCGCTAAGTGAACAAGGTTCTGGGGTTTGTGCTGGCGTTGCCGCTCAGCGCGCTGGCGGCCGAACCGGTGGCCACGGCGACGGCCGCTGCTGCGCCGGCGGTCAGCAGCGGCGTGGCCGGGCAACTGACGCAATTGGTGTTCGGCCTGCTGTTGGTGCTGGGGTTGATCTTCTTCCTCGCCTGGCTGTTGCGCCGGGTGCAGCAGGCCGGACCTGCCGGCAAAGGTCAGGTGATCGATATCATCGGGTCCCGCGCCCTGGGCCCGCGTGACCGGTTGATGCTGGTGCAGGTCGGCAACGAACAGATTCTGCTCGGCCTCAGCCCTGGCACCATCACCGCGTTGCATGTGCTCAAGGAGCCGGTGCACGTGCCGAGCGCGACGGAAAAATCGACCCCGGAATTTGCCCAGCGCCTGATGGAACTGTTAGGCAAGGATCAGAAGGATAAGAAGTAATGGGTGCGCTCCGCATCGTCTTGACCCTGGCCCTGATGCTGGCGGCGCCGTTGGCGTTCGCCGCCGATCCGCTGTCGATCCCGGCCATCACCCTGGGCACCAATGCGCAGGGTGCGCAGGAATACTCGGTCAGCCTGCAAATCCTGCTGATCATGACCGCGCTGAGCTTTATTCCAGCGTTCGTCATGCTGATGACCAGTTTCACCCGGATCATCATTGTGTTTTCGATCCTGCGTCAGGCCCTGGGCTTGCAGCAGACGCCGTCGAACCAGATTCTTACCGGTATGGCGCTGTTCCTGACCCTGTTCATCATGGCGCCGGTGTTCGACCGGGTGAACAACGATGCCTTGCAGCCGTACCTGGCGGAAAAAATGACCGCCCAAGACGCCGTGCTTAAGGCGCAAGTGCCGATCAAGGACTTCATGCTCGCCCAGACCCGCACCAGCGATCTGGAGTTGTTCATGCGTCTGTCCAAACGCACGGACATCGCTACGCCGGATCAGGCGCCGTTGACCATTCTGGTGCCAGCGTTCGTGACCTCGGAGCTTAAGACGGCGTTCCAGATCGGCTTCATGATCTTCATTCCGTTCCTGATCATCGACCTGGTCGTGGCCAGTGTGCTGATGGCCATGGGGATGATGATGCTGTCGCCGCTGATCATTTCCCTGCCGTTCAAAATCATGCTGTTTGTGCTTGTCGATGGCTGGGCGTTGATTATCGGCACGTTGGCCAGCAGCTTCGGAGGTGTTTCGCCATGACGCCAGAAGTCGCCGTAGACATCTTCCGGGATGCGCTGTGGTTGACCACCATGATGGTTGCGGTGCTGGTGATTCCGAGCCTGCTGGTGGGTCTGTTGGTGGCGATGTTCCAGGCCGCGACCCAGATCAACGAACAGACCTTGAGCTTCTTGCCGCGTCTGTTGGTGATGCTGGTGACGCTGATCGTCGCCGGCCCGTGGCTGGTGCAGACCTTTATGGAATACATCCAGCGGTTGTACGGCAGCATTCCCATGGTCATCGGCTAAGCCATGTCGCTGCTGCAACTGACCGATACCCAGATCAGCACCTGGGTGGCGACGTTCATGTTGCCGCTGTTTCGCGTCGGCACACTGCTGATGGTCATGCCGATTTTCGGCACGACCCTGGTGCCCCGGCGCGTGCGGGCGTATCTGGCCCTGGCGATCACGGTGGTCATCGCACCGGCGCTGCCACCCATGCCGCCGGTCAGTCCGCTGGACCTCAGCGGGCTGCTGCTCATCGGCGAGCAGATCCTCATCGGCGCGGTGCTGGGCTTCTCCTTGCAGTTGTTCTTCCAGGCGTTCGTGGTGGCCGGGCAGATTGTCGCGATCCAGATGGGCATGGGTTTCGCGTCCATGGTCGACCCCACCAACGGCGTGTCGGTGGCGGTGATCGGGCAGTTCTTCACCATGCTCGTGACGTTGATGTTCCTCGGGATGAACGGCCACCTGGTGGTGTTCGAAGTGCTCACCGAAAGCTTCACCACACTGCCGGTCGGTAGCGGATTCATGGTCAATCATTTCTGGGAACTGGCCGGCAAACTCGGCTGGGTCCTCGGCGCGGCGCTGGTGTTGGTGTTGCCGGCGATCACGGCGTTGCTGGTGGTCAACATCGCGTTTGGCGTGATGACCCGGGCGGCGCCGCAACTGAACATCTTTTCCATCGGTTTTCCGCTGACCCTGGTGCTCGGGATGTTCATTCTCTGGGTCAGCCTGGGGGACATTCTTAACCAGTATCAACCCATGGCCGTCGAGGCCCTGCAGTTTTTACGCGAACTGGCACAGGCGCGCTGAGTCATGGCTGAGAGCGAAAGCGGTCAAGACAAAACAGAAGACCCCACGGACAAGCGCAAGAAAGACTCCCGCGACAAAGGCGAGGTGGCGCGTTCCAAGGAACTCAACACCCTGGCGATCATGCTGGTCGGCTCTGCCGCGCTGCTGATTTTCGGCGGTGCCCTCGCCCAGGACATGATGGAACTGATGCGCATCAACTTCTCGCTACCGCGGGAAGTGATCATGGACCAGAAGTCCATGGCCAATTACTTGCTGCACTCGGGGCAAATCGGCCTGTGGGCGATTCAGCCAATCATGATCTCGCTGGTGCTGGCGGCGATCATCGGGCCGATTTCTTTGGGTGGCTGGCTGTTTGCATTTAGCTCCCTGGCGCCGAAGTTCAGCCGGATGAACCCGCTCAGCGGCCTCAAGCGGATGTTTTCCACCAAGGCCCTAGTGGAGCTGATCAAGGCGTTCGCCAAGTTCATCATCGTCCTGTTCGTGGCGCTGGCGGTGTTGTCCTCGGACATCGATGACTTGCAGCGCATCGCCCACGAACCGCTGGAACTGGCGATCATTCACAGCCTGCAAGTGGTGGGCTGGAGCACGTTGTGGATGGCCTGCGGGTTGATCATCATCGCGGCGGTCGACGTGCCGGTGCAGCTGTGGGAAAGCCACAAGAAACTGCTGATGACCAAGCAGGAAGTGCGCGACGAACACAAGGATCAGGAAGGGCGGCCAGAGGTTAAACAACGGATTCGTCAACTGCAGCGCGAGATGTCCCAGCGCCGGATGATGGCGGCCATCCCCGACGCCGATGTGGTCATCACCAACCCGACCCACTACGCGGTAGCCCTCAAGTACGACCCGGAGAAGGGCGGGGCGCCGATGCTGATCGCCAAGGGCAGCGACTTCCTGGCCTTGAAAATCCGCGAAATCGCCGTGGCCAACGAAGTGCTGCTGCTCGAATCGCCAGCCCTGGCGCGTTCGATCTACTACTCCACTGAACTCGACCAGGAAATCCCTGGCGGTCTGTACCTGGCGGTGGCCCAGGTGTTGGCTTACGTCTACCAGATCCGCCAGCACCGCGCCGGCAAGGGCAAACGCCCGGATCCGCTCAAGGACGACCTGCCGATCCCGCCGGATTTGCGCCGCGATTCCTGATAACCCCCAATAGCCTGTCAGGCCACAAACCCTGTGTGTGGGCTTGCTCGCGAAGAGGCCGTGTCAGTCAATGAAGATTTCGACTGACACACCGCTTTCGCGAGCAAGCCCGCTCCCACAGGTGGGGGTGTGTCAGGGTTCAAGCCCTGTGCTAGTCCTGCGGGTCGAGGTTGTCCAACGCTCGATTCACCGCCAATTCTCCGAGCATGATGTTCTGTGCAATCCCGAGCATCGTGCTGCGCTGCGAGCCATTCAGGCCTGTGGCGAAATCGCTGGCGATGACCCTGGCCGAGGCCAGTGATTCACTGGCGTGGGCCAGCAGGTTTTCGGTTTTGTTGTCCGGGGCGACCATGAACAGGTTGCTGGGTTTTCGCTCGGTGGCGTTGATGCGGGCGGAGAGGGTGATGTACTCGTCGAGGGCGCGGTCGGCGGCTTCCTGAAGTTTTTTTGGGTCGATTGGGGTGTCGTTGGTTTCGGGTGGGTTGGGTGTTGGTTTGAACACGGGGAAACTCCAAATCAGAAAAGTGGAACCATCACCCCTCGCTACCAAACGAAGAGGTGGTGGCCATACGAAGGTTGGTAGACCGGTGACTTGGAAACCGGCGCGCCCGAAGACGCCCTGCGCATGGCCACCATAAACGCAGGCCGAAAAGCCCTGCATCGGGTGCGCTATGCACGCAAGTCAAAACGCCGGGCTACCAAACCCAGATCGCTGTTTTCAGCGACCCGGAAACGATAAAACCCGACCCTCAAGCGCACAAGCCGGCGGATTCTGGCGCAGTCGTAGTCCGTGGCGCAAGAATGTGTAGGGCGAGTAAGTGTCTGGAGATTTCGTTTAAACACCGCTGTTTAAAAGCAAAAGATCGCAGCCTGCGGCAGCTCCTACAGGTCGGGTTTACAGTGCAATATCGTGGGCAGCGCGCAATCCCTGTAGGAGCTGCCGAAGGCTGCGATCTTTTGATCTTCCAGACCCGCAAACACCTCTATTTCCCACCCCGGCAAAAGTTGGAAGGCTTCTTGCAGTACCCGCTCTGCGCCTGCTTCAGGCGTCAAAAGTTTGCTTTAAAGGAACGGGGAAAACCGGTGGATCGCTCTCAGTTAATCAACAGTGCTCGCACAAACGTCGCCGACTTGAGTCGGGGCAATCTGGGTGTGCCGCTGTTGCTGCTGGTCATGCTGGCCATGATGATGTTGCCGGTGCCGCCGTTCCTGCTGGACGTGTTTTTCACGTTCAACATCGCCTTGTCCATCGTCGTGCTGCTGGTCTGCGTGTACGCCTTGCGGCCGCTGGATTTCGCGGTGTTCCCGACCATTCTGCTGGTGGCGACGCTGATGCGTCTGGCGCTGAACGTGGCCTCCACGCGCGTCGTGATGCTCCATGGTCAGGAAGGGCATGCCGCCGCCGGTAAGGTGATCCAGGCCTTCGGTGAAGTGGTGATCGGCGGTAACTACGTGGTTGGTATCGTGGTCTTCGCGATTTTGATGATCATCAACTTCGTTGTGGTGACCAAGGGTGCCGGGCGGATTTCCGAGGTGAGTGCGCGTTTCACCCTCGACGCCATGCCCGGCAAACAGATGGCCATCGACGCCGACCTCAACGCCGGTTTGATCGATCAGAACCAGGCCAAGTTGCGCCGGATGGAAGTCGCCCAGGAAGCCGAGTTCTACGGTTCCATGGACGGTGCCAGCAAGTTCGTGCGCGGTGACGCCATCGCCGGCCTGCTGATTCTGTTCATCAACCTGATCGGCGGCATGGCGGTCGGTATCTTCCAGCACGGCATGACTTTCGGCGATGCCGGCAAGGTTTACGCGCTGTTGACCATCGGTGACGGTTTGGTGGCGCAATTGCCATCACTGTTGTTATCCACAGCAGCAGCAATCATGGTGACCCGCGCTTCCGGTTCGGAAGACATGGGCAAGCAGATCGGTCGCCAGATGTTCGCCTCGCCGAAAGCGTTGGCGGTCGCGGCCGGTTTGATGGCGGTGATGGGCCTGGTGCCCGGCATGCCGCACTTCTCCTTTCTCAGCATGGCGGCTCTGGCGGGCGGCGGCGCCTACCTGTTCTGGAAGAAGCAGAACGTGGTCAAGGTCCAGGCCTTGCAAGAGGTCAAACGCCAACAAGAGCTGCTGCCATCCCCGGCCCGCGCTCAGGAAACCAAGGAATTGGGCTGGGATGACGTGACCCCGATCGACATGATCGGCCTGGAAGTCGGCTATCGCCTGATTCCGCTGGTGGATCGCAACCAGGGTGGTCAGTTGCTCGCGCGGATCAAGGGCGTGCGCAAGAAGCTGTCCCAGGACCTGGGCTTCCTGATGCCGACTGTGCACATTCGTGACAACCTCGACCTAGCGCCCAGCGCCTATCGCCTGACCCTGATGGGCGTGATCCTCGCTGAAGCCGAGATTTACCCGGATCGCGAGCTGGCGATCAACCCTGGTCAGGTCTACGGCACGCTCAACGGCATTACCGCCAAAGATCCGGCTTTTGGCCTGGAGGCGGTCTGGATCGAAATCAGCCAGCGTGCCCAGGCGCAGTCCCTCGGGTATACAGTGGTCGATGCCAGTACGGTGGTGGCGACCCACTTGAACCAGATTCTGTACAAGCACTCCAGTGAGCTGATTGGCCACGAAGAAGTGCAGCAACTCATGCAATTGCTGGCCAAAAGCTCGCCGAAACTGGCTGAAGAGCTGGTGCCGGGCGTGGTTTCGCTGTCGCAACTGCTCAAGGTCTTGCAGGCGTTGCTCGCCGAGCAGGTGCCCGTGCGCGACATTCGCAGCATCGCCGAGGCCATCGCCAACAATGCCGCCAAGAGTCAAGATACTGCCGCGCTGGTGGCTGCGGTGCGCGTCGGCGTAAGCCGCGCAATCGTCCAAAGCATTGTAGGGACTGAGTCCGAGCTGCCAGTTATCACCTTGGAGCCAAGGTTGGAACAAATATTGCTCAATAGTCTTCAGAAGGCAGGACAAGGCTCGGAAGAGGGCGTTCTGCTGGAGCCAAGCATGGCAGAGAAGCTGCAACGCTCGTTGATCGAAGCCGCGCAGCGTCAAGAGATGCAAGGTCAACCGGTGATTCTGCTGGTAGCCGGTCCGGTTCGCGCGATGCTCTCGCGCTTCGGCAGGCTGGCAGTCCCGGGTTTGCACGTGTTGGCGTATCAGGAAATCCCTGACAACAAGCAAGTGACCATCGTTGCGACAGTAGGGCCCAACGGCTGAGGTAGTGGTTTATGCAAGTTAAGCGTTTTTTCGCCGCCGATATGCGTCAGGCCATGAAACTGGTTCGTGATGAGCTGGGCGCCGACGCGGCCATTATCGGCAACCGCCGGATTGCCGGTGGCGTGGAGCTGACGGCTGCCCTGGATTACAAATTGTCGGCGCTGGCCCCGCGCGTTCCGAACATGGAACTCGAGGATGAGCTGCGCAAGACTCAGTCGCGCATCGTCACCGCCCAGGCCGAGCTGAGCCTGCGCGGCGACGGCGAGACCGCTGGTGACAAGACCACCAATCGCCAGTTGTTCGCCGGCCTGCCGTTGACCGCCGCCGAACCGCTGATCGAACCGACTTACGCCGAACCTCGTCGTGCCGCGCCGGCCCCTGCGCCAGCCGCCGGCGGTGTCGACCCACGGGCCTTCGACTCGATGCGTTTCGAGCTGAACAGCCTGCGTGAACTGATGGAAGTGCAACTCGGCTCCCTGGCCTGGAATCAGCTGCAAGGCAGCCGTCCGGCCCAGGCCAACCTGTGGCGTCGTCTGCAACGCATCGGCTTGTCCGGCCCGTTGTCTCGCGACCTGCTGGCGCTGATTACCGATATTGAAGAACCTCGTCAGGCCTGGCGCATGTTGCTGGCGCACCTGGCGCGGATGATCGCCACACCGGAAGTCGAGCCACTGGAAGAGGGCGGCGTGATTGCCATGGTCGGCCCTGCCGGCATGGGCAAAACCACCACCCTGGCCAAGCTCGCGGCCCGCTACGTGCTCAAGTACGGCGCGCAAAGCATCGCGCTGGTGAGCATGGACAGCTACCGCATTGGCGCTCAGGAACAATTGAAGACGTTGGGCCGCATTCTGAATGTGTCGGTGACCCACGTTGATCCGGGCCAATCCCTGGTGCAAGCGCTGGATCCATTGCTGCGCAAACGCGTGATCCTGATTGATACCGCCGGCCTGCAAGCCAGCGATCCGGCCCTGCGCATGCAGCTCGAAAGCCTGGCCGGTCGCGGGATCAAATCGAAAAATTATCTGGTCTTGGCAACCACCAGCCAGAAACAGGTTTTAACCGCTGCTTATCACAGCTACAAGCGGTGTGGGCTGGCCGGCTGCATCCTGACTAAACTGGATGAAACGGCGAGTCTGGGTGAGGTGTTGAGCCTGGCCATCAGTCATGAATTGCCGGTGGCTTACCTCACCGATGGCCCGCGGATTCCAGATGATTTGCATCTGCCGCGACGTCACCAGTTGGTCAGTCGCGCCGTCAGCGTGCAAATGCAGGAAGAACCCAGCGAAGAAGCCATGGCTGACATGTTCGCTGATATTTACCACAGCCCGACCAAGCAGGTTGGCTGAGGTACTAATGAACAGTTTTTGTACCTACATCGATGGTCTGCCATGCATTGTTCAGTTAATGAACGCGCAGCCAGTAATGTGGCCTCCGTCTATGCAAGACAAGGTAAAGAAATAACATGGGCAGCATGCATCCCGTACAGGTGATCGCGGTGACCGGCGGCAAAGGTGGCGTCGGGAAGACTAACGTGTCAGTGAACTTGTCCCTGGCTCTAGCAGAGCTTGGCCGGCGCGTCATGCTGCTGGACGCCGATCTGGGGCTGGCGAACGTCGACGTTCTGCTGGGACTGACTCCCAAACGTACCCTGGCCGACGTGATCGAAGGCCGCTGCGAGCTGCGCGACGTTCTGTTGCAGGGCCCGGGCGGTATCCGCATCGTGCCGGCCGCGTCCGGCACCCAGAGCATGGTTCATCTGAGCCCGGCCCAGCATGCCGGTTTGATCCAGGCCTTCAGCGATATCGGCGACAACCTCGACGTCTTGGTGATCGACACCGCTGCCGGTATTGGTGACTCGGTAGTCAGTTTTGTCCGCGCCGCCCAGGAAGTGTTGCTGGTGGTCTGCGACGAACCGACGTCGATTACCGACGCCTACGCCCTGATCAAATTGCTAAACCGCGATTACGGCATGAACCGCTTCCGTGTCCTGGCCAACATGGCCCAGAGCCCGCAAGAAGGTCGCAACCTGTTCGCCAAGTTGACCAAGGTCACGGACCGCTTCCTCGACGTCGCCCTACAATACGTCGGCGCGGTGCCTTACGACGAAAGCGTGCGCAAGGCCGTGCAGAAGCAGCGCGCCGTCTACGAAGCCTTCCCGCGCTCCAAGTGCGCCCTGGCGTTCAAGGCGATTGCACAGAAGGTCGACACCTGGCCGCTGCCGGCCAACCCGCGCGGGCACCTGGAATTCTTCGTTGAGCGTCTCGTGCAACAGACCGCAGGACCCGTCCTATGACAGCCAGTGGCTACAACCTCTACAAGAAGTCGGCACGTGATGCGCAATACGAGCTGATCGAGCGTTACGCGCCACTGGTCAAACGCATTGCTTACCACTTGCTGGCGCGTTTGCCGGCCAGTGTCCAGGTGGAAGACCTGATCCAGGCCGGGATGATTGGCCTGCTTGAAGTGTCGACCAAATATGACGCCAGCAAAGGCGCGAGTTTCGAAACGTACGCGGGCATTCGAATCCGTGGCGCGATGCTCGATGAAGTACGCAAGGGGGACTGGGCACCTCGCTCGGTTCACCGCAATACCCGCATGGTCAGCGACGCAATTCGCTCGATTGAAGCTAAAACCGGCCGTGATGCTAAAGATCACGAGATTGCGGCCGAACTCCAATTGAGTCTCGACGATTATTACGGGATTTTGAACGATACCTTGGGCAGCCGCCTGTTCAGTTTCGACGACCTGTTGCAGGACGGCGAACACGAAGGGCTGCACGAGGATGGCGCCAGTGCTCATCTGGAGCCGTCACGCGATCTGGAAGATGAACGTTTCCAGAGCGCATTGGCGGACGCGATTGCCAATTTGCCGGAGCGTGAGCGACTGGTGTTGGCGCTGTACTACGACGAAGAGCTGAACCTCAAGGAAATCGGTGAGGTCCTGGGGGTCAGCGAATCCCGTGTCAGCCAGTTACACAGCCAGTGCGCGGCCCGCTTGCGGGGGCGTTTGGGGGAGTGGCGAGCGCGCTGAAGGCAGTGTGGGGACACTGCGAACGAGGCTGGTGTGGTGTTGAACTGCAGCGGTCTCGATCTGTTGTGCTCCAGACAGTCATTTGAGTGCTTTGCCGGATTGATTGAAATGGCGCGTCCAGGTGCTGGGCGCGTTTAAGACTGCTTGGAGGTCGAATTGGACAAGAACATGAAAATCCTCATCGTTGATGACTTCTCAACGATGCGGCGGATCATTAAAAACCTGTTGCGTGACCTTGGGTTCACCAACACGGTCGAGGCTGACGATGGCACCACTGCCATTCCGGTCCTCAACAGCGGCAGCATCGACTTTCTGGTAACAGACTGGAACATGCCTGGCATGACCGGTATCGACCTGCTGCGCCATGTGCGCGCCGATGAAAAACTCAAGCACCTGCCAGTGCTGATGGTGACCGCTGAAGCCAAGCGCGAACAGATCATCGAAGCGGCCCAGGCCGGTGTTAACGGCTATGTGGTCAAACCCTTCACGGCCCAGGCGTTGAAAGAAAAAATCGAAAAGATTTTCGAACGCATCGGTTGAGCAACTGCGCCACGGGGGAGCTATGGAGCATAAAGAATCTTCACAGGGCGATTTCGAATCGACCCTGAAAAAACACGCGGTCGAACTGGTCGAAAGCCTTGAAAAAGGCAGGTTCGGCGACGCTGTGCAACTGATCCATGAGCTCAACCAGACCCGTGACCGCGGCCTGTACCAGGAAGTGGGCAAGCTTACTCGCGAGCTGCATAGCGCGATCGTCAATTTCCAGATTGACCCGCACATGCCGCAAGCCGAGGAAGTTTCGCAGATCACGGACGCCACCGAGCGTCTGGGGTATGTGGTCAAGCTGACCGAGGCCGCTGCCAACCGCACCATGGACTTGGTGGAAAACGCTACGCCGCTGGTCAATGGCCTGAGCCAGGAAGCCCAGGCGTTGAGCACCGACTGGGGACGCTTTATGCGTCGCGAAGTCGGGGCGGAGGAGTTTCGTGAGCTGGCCCGGCGTGTCGACGGTTTTCTGACACGCAGCAGCGAAGACAATCGCATTGTGTCGAGCAACCTCAACGACATTCTGCTGGCCCAGGATTACCAGGACCTCACCGGTCAAGTGATCAAGCGCGTGACCCAGTTGGTCACCGAAGTTGAAAGCAACCTGCTCAAGCTCGTGCTCATGGCCAGTCAGGTAGACCGCTTTGCGGGTATCGAACATGACCGTGAAGCGATGCTGGCTGAAAAAGATCCGCAAAAACATCTCTCTCAGGGTGAAGGTCCGCAGATTCATGCCGATAAAAGAGAAGACGTTGTGTCCGGTCAGGACGATGTGGACGATTTGTTATCCAGCCTAGGATTTTAGATTTTTAGCATTTTAGGTTTTTTAGGTTTTTAGACCTCAGGAGCACCCCCTTAATGAGCTTCGGCGCCGATGAAGAGATCCTTCAGGATTTCCTGGTTGAGGCCGGCGAGATTCTAGAGCAACTGTCCGAACAGCTGGTCGAGCTGGAAAGCCGACCAGATGATGCGGACTTGCTCAATGCAATTTTTCGCGGTTTTCACACTGTAAAAGGGGGCGCCGGCTTCCTCCAGCTCAATGAACTGGTAGAGTGCTGTCACATCGCCGAGAACGTGTTCGACATCCTGCGCAAGGGTGAACGACGCGTCGACTCGGAACTGATGGACGTGGTTCTCGAAGCGCTGGATGCGGTGAACGGCATGTTCACCGAAGTCCGCGAACGCAGCCCGATCACGGCTGCCACTCCAGAATTGCTTGCGGCACTGGCCCGTCTGGCCGAGCCGCAAACCGCCGACGAAGCAACCCCGGTTGCTGAAGCGGTGGAAGAACCGGCCGCTGAAAGCGAGTCGGGCGACATTACCGATAACGAATTCGAACAACTGCTGGACTCGCTGAACGCCGTCAAGGCTCAGGCAGAGGCCCCGGCGGCTGCGCCAGCGCCGAGCAGCAATGCCGCGGCCAGCGACGAAATCACCGACGCCGAGTTCGAGTCGTTGCTCGATCAGCTGCACGGCAAAGGCCAGTTCGCGGTCGATGCGGTGGCAGCGCCTGCGGCACCGGCGGCCCCGAAAGCGGCCGGCGACAGCTCGGACATCACCGACGACGAATTCGAAGCACTGCTCGATCAACTGCACGGCAAAGGCAACTTTGCCGTGGATGCGCTGGAGACGGCCATTGCTTCGGCACCGGTCCCGGCGGCGCCAACCGCCAAAGCGGCCGGCGGCGATCTGATCTCCGATCACGAGTTCGAATCGCTGCTCGACGAGTTGCACGGCAAAGGCCAGTTCACCGAAGTCGGCACCGGCACCGTGGTCGCCGCGCCTGCCGCCAAGGCACCGGCGGCTGCACCGAAACCGGCAGCCAAAGCGCCCGAGCCTAAAGCGCAAGCGCCGAAACCGGCGGCCGCTGCTGCACCGGCACCGGCTCGCGCCGCGCCATCTGCGCCGCCAGCGGAAAAACCGGCCAGTGAAGCCGAGACCACCGTGCGGGTTGATACCGCGCGTCTCGACGAAATCATGAACATGGTGGGCGAACTGGTACTGGTGCGTAACCGCTTGGTCCGTCTGGGCCTCAACAGCGGCGATGAGGCCATGTCCAAGGCTGTGTCGAACCTCGACGTGGTCACGGCCGACCTGCAAACCGCGGTCATGAAGACCCGGATGCAACCGATCAAGAAAGTCTTCGGGCGCTTCCCGCGCCTGGTTCGCGACCTGGCTCGCCAGCTCAAGAAAGAGATCAACCTGGAACTGGTCGGCGAAGAAACCGACCTCGACAAGAACCTCGTCGAGGCCCTGGCCGACCCGCTGGTCCACTTGGTGCGCAACGCGGTCGACCACGGCATCGAGTCGCCGGAAGAACGCGAAGCGTCGGGCAAGTCCCGCGGTGGCAAGGTGATCCTTGCGGCTGAACAGGAAGGCGACCACATCCTGCTGTCGATTTCCGATGACGGCAAAGGCATGGACCCGAACGTCCTGCGTTCCATCGCGGTAAAACGCGGTGTGATGGACAAGGACGCGGCCGATCGCTTGAGCGACACCGAGTGCTACAACCTGATTTTCGCGCCGGGCTTCTCGACCAAAACCGAGATCTCCGACGTGTCGGGGCGTGGCGTGGGCATGGACGTGGTGAAAACCAAGATTTCCCAGCTCAACGGTTCGATCAACATCTACTCGACCAAGGGCCAGGGTTCGAAGATCGTCATCAAGGTGCCGTTGACCCTGGCGATCATGCCGACGCTGATGGTCATGCTCGGCAACCAGGCGTTTGCGTTCCCGCTGGTGAACGTCAACGAGATCTTCCACCTCGACCTGTCGCGCACCAACGTGGTGGACGGCCAGGAAGTGGTGATCGTGCGGGACAAGGCGCTGCCCTTGTTCTACCTCAAACGCTGGCTGGTCAGCTCCGCCGCTCACGAAGAGCAGCGCGAGGGCCATGTGGTGATCCTTTCGGTAGGCACCCAGCGGATCGGCTTTGTCGTCGATCAACTGGTGGGCCAGGAAGAAGTGGTCATCAAGCCATTGGGCAAAATGCTCCAGGGAACCCCGGGCATGTCCGGCGCCACCATCACCGGTGACGGCCGCATCGCTTTGATTCTCGATGTCCCGAGCATGCTCAAGCGTTACGCCGCACGGCGTATTTGATTCTGCCGCAGCGGGGCGACAACGCCCCGCTGCGTCTAACGGAGTGTTTATGGTAGTCAAAGTCCTGGTGGTGGACGATTCGGGGTTTTTCCGCCGCCGCGTCTCGGAAATTCTTTCAGCGGATCCGAATATCCAGGTTGTCGGTACGGCAACCAACGGAAAAGAGGCGATTGATCAGGCGCTGGCCCTCAAGCCAGACGTGATCACCATGGACTACGAGATGCCGATGATGGATGGCATCACGGCGGTGCGGCACATCATGCAGCGCTGCCCGACCCCGGTCTTGATGTTCTCCTCGCTGACGCACGAAGGCGCCCGGGTCACCCTGGATGCGCTGGACGCCGGTGCGGTGGACTTCCTGCCGAAGAATTTCGAAGACATCTCCCGCAACCCGGAGAAGGTCAAGCAACTGCTGTGCGAAAAGATCCTGAGCATTTCGCGCAGTAACCGTCGCGCCAATACCTACAGCGCCCCGGCCCCGGTGGCCGCGCCTGCACCGACGCCTTCGAGCGCCAGCAGCTACGGCAGCAGCGCGCCTGCGCGTCCGGCCCCGGCGCCATTGCCGACCCGTGCGCCAGCGTCTACTGGCCCGTCGTCGCCCGCGCCGAAACGCAAAGCTTACAAACTCGTGGCCATCGGCACGTCCACCGGCGGCCCGGTGGCCCTGCAACGGGTGTTGACCCAGTTGCCGGCCAACTTCCCGGCACCGATCGTGTTGATCCAGCACATGCCGGCGGCCTTCACCAAGGCCTTCGCCGAACGCCTGGACAAGCTGTGCCGCATCAGCGTCAAGGAAGCCGAGGATGGCGACATCCTGCGTCCTGGCCTAGCGCTGCTGGCGCCGGGTGGCAAGCAAATGATGATCGATGGCCGTGGCGCGGTGAAAATCCTGCCGGGCGACGAGCGTTTGAACTACAAGCCGTGCGTGGACATCACGTTCGGTTCGGCGGCCAAATCGTACGGTGACAAAGTTCTGGCGGTCGTATTGACCGGCATGGGCGCCGACGGTCGTGAAGGCGCCCGTCTGCTCAAGCAGGGTGGTAGTGCAATCTGGGCCCAGGATGAGGCCAGTTGCGTGATCTATGGCATGCCGATGGCGATCGTCAAAGCGGATCTCGCGGATGCAATTTACAGTTTGGATGATATTGGCAGGCACTTGGTCGAGGCTTGTATCTGATGGATGTACTCAGCCTTATCGGGATCATCATGGCGTTCGTCGCCATCATTGGCGGCAACTACCTTGAAGGTGGTCACCTCGGCGCATTGGCTAACGGCCCGGCGGCGTTGATCGTGCTGGGTGGGACCATCGGTGCGGCGCTGTTGCAATCGCCGATGAGCGCTTTCAAGCGCGCGATGCAGATTATTGGCTGGATCCTGTTCCCGCCTCGCGTGGATCTGGCCGGTGGCATTGATCGCGTGGTGAACTGGAGCCTCACCGCTCGCAAGGAAGGTCTGCTCGGTCTGGAAGGGGTGGCCGATGCCGAACCTGACAGCTACTCGCGCAAAGGCCTGCAATTGCTGGTGGACGGTGCCGAGCCGGAAGCGATTCGCAGCATCCTGGAAGTGGATTTCTACACCCAGGAAAGCCGCGACATTGAAGCCGCCAAAGTCTTTGAAAGCATGGGCGGCTACGCGCCGACCATCGGCATCATCGGCGCCGTGATGGGCCTGATCCACGTCATGGGCAACCTCGCCGATCCGACGCAACTGGGCAGCGGCATTGCCGTGGCGTTCGTCGCCACCATCTACGGCGTGGCCAGTGCCAACCTGGTGTTGCTGCCGATCGCGGCGAAGCTCAAGTCCGTTGCATTGCGCCAGTCACGTTATCGCGAAATGTTGTTGGAAGGGATTCTGTCGATCGCCGAAGGTGAAAACCCTCGCTCTATTGAGTTGAAGCTTCAGGGCTTCATGGATTGATGGGAGTAATGGACTATGGCACGTCGTCGCCAACCTGAAGAACACGTAAACCATGAGCGGTGGCTGGTTTCCTACGCCGACTTCATTACCCTGTTGTTTGCGTTCTTCGTGGTCATGTATTCGATCTCTTCGATCAACGAAGGCAAGTACAAGGTCATCTCGGAAGCATTGATCGGGGTGTTCACCGACTCGGATCGCGCCCTCAAGCCGATCCCTATCGGTGAAGAACGCCCGCTGACCGTGACCCCGGCCAAGCCGTTGGTCAAGGACAGCGAGCAGGTCGACGCCGGTATTTCGGGCGCCAGCGATCCTTTGAAAAGCATCGCCGATGACATCAGCGCCGCGTTCGGCGACTTGATCAAGTCCAACCAGATGACCGTGCGCGGCAACGAGTTGTGGGTCGAGATCGAACTCAACTCCAGCCTGTTGTTCGGCAGCGGCGATGCCATGCCCAGCGACGTGGCGTTCAGCATCATCGACAAGGTCGCGGCGATCCTGAAGCCGTTCGACAACCCGATCCACGTTGAAGGCTTTACCGACGATCAACCGATCCGCACCTCGCAGTACCCGACCAACTGGGAACTGTCCTCGGCCCGTTCGGCGAGCATCGTGCGCATGCTGGCGATGCAGGGTGTGAACCCGGGTCGCCTGGCATCGGTGGGCTACGGTGAATTCCAGCCCGTGGCCAACAACGCCACCGCCGAAGGACGAGCGCGTAACCGTCGGGTGGTGTTGGTGGTGTCGCGAAATCTCGATGTACGCCGCAGCCTGACCGGCACCGGCACCGCCAATGCGAAACCGGATGCCGCGTTGAAGCGTGCTGGCACACAAACTGCACCGACCCCGGTCAAGTCGCCGGGACGAGAGAGCGCCGTCAATTCTCCGTCACCCGCATTAACACATTGAGCTATTTCTCGGTCGAGTTGATCGACCGGGAGGAACAATCCGAATGAGAGTCTGGGCAGTTGCCAATCAAAAGGGTGGTGTTGGTAAAACCACTTCCTCTATCGCTTTAGCCGGGTTGCTGGCCGAGGCGGGCAAGCGCGTGGTCATGGTGGACCTTGACCCGCATGGCTCTATGACCAGTTATTTCGGCTACGACCCCGACAGTCTGGAACACAGCGGCTACGACCTGTTCCTGCACAAGGGCACCGTGCCCCAGGGCTTGCCCGGTCAGCTGTTGATGCCCACCAGTCACGAAAATATTTCCCTGTTGCCGTCGAGCACGGCACTGGCGACCCTTGAGCGTCAGTCGCCCGGTCAGAGTGGCCTGGGCCTGGTGATCGCCAAGAGTCTGGCGCAGTTGTGGCAAGACTTCGATTACGCAGTGATCGACAGCCCTCCGTTGCTTGGCGTGCTGATGGTCAACGCCCTGGCCGCCAGCCAGCAGTTGGTGATCCCGGTGCAGACCGAACACCTGGCCGTCAAAGGCCTGGAACGCATGGTCAACACCCTGGCGATGATCAACCGTTCGCGTAAACAGGCGTTGCCGTTCAGCATTGTGCCGACCCTGTTTGACCGCCGCACCCAGGCGTCCCTCGGGACCTTGCGGGTGTTGCGTGACAAGTACCCGGAAGAAATCTGGCAAGGCTATATCCCGGTGGATACCCGTTTGCGTGACGCGAGCCGGGCCGGTGTGACGCCTTCGCAATTCGACGGCAAGAGCCGTGGCGTTCTGGCTTACCGCGCGCTGCTCAAGCACCTGCTGGCCGCACAAACTGTCCCGGCGGTGGCCTGATGAACCCGATCCCCGTAGGAGCTGCCGCAGGCTGCGATCTTTTGATCCTGCTTTGTGGCGTCCTTGAAATGGCCAAAAGATCGCAGCCTGCGCGGGGGCGCGCATGAGCCGCCCGGTGAAGGTCACCTCGCGTCCGCAACTGGCGCTCCAGTCTTATCTGGACAACCTGTTGATGGAGGCGACCGAAGAGTTGCCGCTGGAAGTCGAAGCGGTGGCGCAGGTTATCGAGGTCGTTGAAACGGTCGAGGTGGAAGCCGCGCTGGACGAATTCCAGTTGGCGGTGCTCGAAGAACAGGCCCGTGATGCCCGTCCACCGGCCGCCGTCGCCGCGCCAGTGGCTGCGCTGGTCGTTGCGAAAGCACCTGTCGCCGTGATCGAAGCCCCGGCACCGATCCTGGCGCCGGTCTCGACCATCGCGCCCCTGTTGCAAGCCTTGGTGCCGCCGGTGGTCGAAGTCCACCTGCCGCCGAGCAACACGCCGCCACCGGTGGAAACCGATGGTCGTCCGGCCTGGGCCGCCGAGCCGTTCGAATGCCTGTTGTTCGACGTCGCCGGGCTGACCCTGGCCGTACCGCTGGTGTGCCTGGGGTCGATTTATTCCCTGACCGGCCACGAGCTGACGCCGTTGTTCGGTCAGCCGGAATGGTTCCTCGGGATCCTGCCGAGCCAGGCCGGCAACCTGAAAGTGCTGGATACCGCACGTTGGGTCATGCCGGATCGCTATCGCGATGACTTCCGCCAGGGCCTGCAATACGTTATTTCGGTGCAGGGCTATGAGTGGGGGCTGGCGGTGCATCAGGTCAGCCGCTCGTTGCGCCTGGACCCGAACGAAATCAAATGGAGAACTCATCGAGGTCAGCGGCCATGGCTCGCCGGCACGGTGATTGAGCACATGTGTGCGTTGCTGGACGTTTCCGCACTGGCCGAATTGATCGCCAGCGGTGGGGCAAAGCACATGAGCGGCGGCAAGCCGCTACACAAACCGACATAGCGGCCGACATAACAAGTATGCGACGGCGTTGTTGAACGCCGCCAACAGAACACACACCGCCAGAAGCGGTTTTTCGAGGGGTCAGGGTATGAGTAATCAAGCGACGAATGCAAAAGGTTCTGAAGATCCGATCCTGCAATGGGTGACCTTCAAACTGGACAACGAAACCTACGGCATCAACGTGATGCGCGTTCAGGAAGTCCTGCGTTATACCGAAATCGCCCCGGTCCCGGGTGCCCCGAGCTATGTGCTGGGCATCATCAACCTGCGCGGTAACGTGGTCACCGTGATCGACACCCGTCAGCGCTTCGGCCTGATGAACGCCGAGATCAGCGACAACACCCGTATCGTCATCATCGAAGCCGACAAACAAGTCGTCGGGATCATGGTCGACAGCGTCGCCGAAGTGGTTTACCTGCGCCAGTCGGAAATCGAGACCGCGCCGAACGTCGGTAACGAAGAATCCGCCAAGTTCATTCAGGGCGTGTGCAACAAGAACAATGAACTCCTCATCCTGGTCGAGCTGGACAAGATGATGAGCGAAGAAGAATGGTCGGATCTGGAGAACATCTGATTGATTCTTGAGGTTGCAGTCATTGTCCTGTTCCTGTTTTGGGCAGGCACGCTGGCCATGTTCCTGGCGTACGTTCGCAGTCAGCGCATGATTGCGGCGCAACAGGCCGAGGGCGATGCGCTGCGCGATCAGCGCATCAAAGACCTGGCCAAGCGCGTCGACAACTACCAGAACGGCAACGTGCGCATGGGCGAAGACCTGCACGAACTGCGCGCGGTGGTTTCGCCGTTGCCGGACAAACTGGCGCAGCTGGAACAGCGCGACCCGTCGAGCCTGTCGTTTGCCCAAGCGGCGCGACTGGTCGGCATGGGCGCCACCGTGGATGAACTGACTCAGTCCTGCGGGTTGACCCAGGCTGAGGCGGAGTTGATGCGTAAGTTGCACAAGAACTGAGAAAGATCAAAAGATCGCAGCCTCGTTTCACTCGACAGCTCCTACATTGGGATGGCATACACCCTGTAGGAGCTGTCGAGTGAAACGAGGCTGCGATCTTTTGCATTCAACACACATCAATAATCATCCCCGCGATCAGTAACATCCTTCTCCACCTGCGGCGCATTCGGGTCCTGTCCCTCGGGAAACTTGCCCTTCAAATTCCACGCAAACGCAATAATCTCCGCAATTGTGCGGTACAACTCTTCCGGAATACTGTCCCCCAACTCCATCTTCGCCAGCAGCCGCACCAGCTCGGGATTCTCGTAGATCGGCACTTCGCATTCGCGAGCGATTTTGAGAATGGCTTCGGCCAGTTCTTCGTCGCCCTTGGCGGTGAGGGTCGGGGCGTGGCTGCCGTCGTATTTGAGGGCGATGGCCTGGCGTGGGGTGTTGGGGTTTCTCATGCGGTTTCGTCGACCCAGCGTTGTTCGAGGCGGGTTTTCGCGCCTTGGGGAGGTGTGCCGAGGTGGCAATCCAGATCGCCGACGTTCAGGCCCGACGCCAGCAAGCGTTCGCGCAATGCCGCCAGATTGCTTTCGATCAGGCTCGCGGTGTATGGCCGTTCGGCCCACAACTGGCTGGACAGGCTGCCCTGGATCAACTGCGCCTGAACCTGCAACGGGCCCAGGGGTTCCATGTCGAACGCCAGCTCGACCCGCCACAGTTGCTGTTTCGGTTCGCGCTCGTCACGGCGTTCGTTTTGCTGTTCTTTTTCCGGCGCCTCTTCGCGCTGGAACTTGACCTGCAACGGCACGATGTCTTGCATGTTGCGCATCGGGATTTCCAGCTGCCAAGTGCTCATCAAGCGGCCATCGTCGGTGACGCCGGTTTGTTCCAGGCTAGACAGTTGATGGCTTTGCAGGCGCGAAACCGCCGCAGCGGCCAGACGCAGCAAGTGTTCCAGGTCACCTTCGCCGTCCTGACTCTGCAACAGCCGATCAGGCAGCGGAAAACTGGTGGGTGACGGTTTGGCGCTGACCTGGCCGAGCATGCCCAACGCACTGCGCACGAAGCTCGGCATCGCCTGGGCCAGGGTGTTGGCGGCGATGATCGCGCCGAGGTTGGTATTGGGCGGGGTCAACTGCGCGATCAGTTTGAGCAGGTCGGCTTTCATGTCCGGGGCCAGCGCCGGGGTCTGACCGGTCAGCAATTTGGTTTCGAGGAACAGACCGCTGTTGGCCAACGCCAAGGCCAGGCCTTTTGGCGTGCTCAATTGCTGTACGTCCGGCAGGCCGGCGAGCAATTTGTTCACGGCGGCTTGCAGGTCGGCGGAGGTTTCGTCGGACTGTGGCAGGTTCTGCAAGGCGCTGAGCAGGCCGTCCAGCGAACCCTGGCGACTCTGCTGAGTGGTCAGTTGCTGCGACACCGCCAATTGGTCCTGGCGATTGCTCAGCGGCAGGAACTTCAAGGTCTGCGTGTCCTGCACCAATGCACTGAGCAAAGTGCCGATGCGCAGCGGTTGCGGGCTGTCGATGGTCAGGGTGCTGCCGCTCAGGGCGGTATTCAGCAAACTCACCAGCGAACGAAATACCGTGGGCTGCCCCGGCGTCTGCGGCAATACCTGGGAAGTCAGCACTTTGCCTTGCAGCAGGGTGCCGACCGGCAGTTGTGCGGTGTCGATGCGGGTGAGGGTGGCGACGGTGGAGGCGATCGCCTGTTGCACGGTGATCGCGAGGTTGCTGGCGGACGGCTGGGTGATCGCCAGGCTGGTGCCGGTGGGCAACGGTTGCGTGCTGGTGGCCTGCACCGTGGTCTGGCGGCCGCCATCGACCGTGACTTTGAGCAACAGTTGAAAGGTCTGATCCGCCTGCTTCAGTGACAGCACCTCAGCCTTGGCCGTTTGACCGGCCGTGATCAGGCCTTCCATCGGCGTCAGCAGCTTGAGCAGGTCGCCACTGACCACCAGCGGGCGCGTGGCCGTCGGCGTGGTCTGGGGGACTGGGAGGATGTTCATTTCGCCTGTCATACGCGGTCACAACCTTCGGAAAATGCGCTCTTTAGAGTAAGGCATGGCATGTATAATGCCGCCCGTCTTTCAGCGAGCGGTAAAAACATTGCAATTGTTTTGACGCAGCTCTCTAAAACCGGCCGCCAATGCATCTATGCTGCATCTCTTTAGCGGCCGCGCCACTGCCGACTTGAACCGCCGATTTGAAACGAAAAGGCTCGTGATCTCTTGAACAGTCCACTCCTGCAAACCGTCGACCTCGCCTGTGAGCGAGACCTTCGGCTGCTCTTCGAAAATCTCGAATTGAGACTGTCCAGTGGCGAAATGGTGCAGATCAGCGGCCCCAACGGCAGCGGCAAGACCAGTTTGCTGCGCCTGTTGTCCGGGCTGATGCAACCGACGGCCGGTCAGGTGTTGCTCAATGGCCAACCGCTGAACGAGCAACGCAGCGAACTGGCGCGCAACCTGTTGTGGATCGGCCACGCCGCCGGGATCAAGGATTTGCTGACCCCGGAAGAAAACCTTAGCTGGCTCTGCGCCTTGCACCAACCGGCGACCCACGAAGCGATCTGGCAAGCGCTGGCGGCTGTCGGACTGCGCGGTTTCGAGGATGTTCCCTGCCACACCTTGTCCGCCGGTCAGCAACGCCGCGTGGCCCTGGCGCGGCTTTACCTCGACAGCCCGCCGTTGTGGATCCTCGACGAACCCTTCACCGCGCTCGACAAACAGGGCGTGGCGCAACTCGAAGAACACCTGGCTGGCCACTGCGAGCGCGGCGGTATGGTGATTCTGACCACTCACCACACGCTGAGCCGCATGCCGGCCGGCTATCGCGACATTGATCTGGGGAACTGGGCCGTATGAGTGTGTTCGGCCTGTTGGTCGCCCGTGAAGCGCGCTTGCTGTTTCGCCGTCCGGCGGAGTTGGCCAATCCGCTGGTATTCTTCGCCATCGTGGTGTCGCTGTTCCCTTTGGCGGTCGGACCCGAGTCTCAATTGTTGCAAACCTTGTCTCCGGGACTGGTCTGGGTGGCGGCGCTTTTATCGGTCTTGCTCTCGCTGGACGGGCTCTTCCGCAGTGATTTCGAAGACGGATCGCTGGAACAGTGGGTCCTTTCGCCGCACCCCCTGGCTCTTCTGGTTTTGGCCAAGGTACTGGCACACTGGGCCTTCTCCGGCCTGGCACTGGTTTTGCTCGCTCCATTGCTGGCGTTGATGCTCGGTTTGCCTGCCGCTTGTCTGCCGGTGTTGCTGCTTTCTTTATTGCTGGGTACACCGGTGCTGAGCCTGCTCGGTGCGGTGGGCGCAGCGCTGACGGTGGGATTGAAGCGTGGTGGCCTGTTACTGGCGCTGCTGATTCTGCCGTTGTACATCCCGGTGTTGATTCTCGGCAGTGGCGCCTTGCAGGCAGCCTTGCAGGGGATGCCGGCGACCGGTTATCTCTTGTGGCTTGGTAGCCTGACCGCCCTGGCGATAACCCTGACACCTTTTGCAATAGCTGCTGGCCTGAAGATCAGCGTCGGCGAATAATGAGGTCTGGTTAAAATTTAACCAGTAAAGACCCAGCCCTTCACAGCGAAGGGCAACCGTGATGGAAACAGTATGAACTGGACGTGGTTTCACAAGCTCGGCTCACCCAAATGGTTTTATGGCATCAGTGGCAAACTGCTGCCGTGGCTGAGCGTCGCGGCGTTGCTGCTGATTAGTGTCGGCGTGGTCTGGGGCTTGGCTTTCGCGCCACCGGACTACCAGCAAGGCAACAGCTTTCGCATCATCTACATCCACGTTCCGGCCGCGATGCTGGCCCAGTCCTGCTACGTGATGCTGGCGGTGTGCGGCGTGGTCGGGCTGGTGTGGAAGATGAAACTGGCCGACGTCGCCCTGCAATGCGCGGCCCCGATCGGTGCCTGGATGACCGCCGTGGCGCTGGTTACCGGCGCCATCTGGGGCAAACCGACCTGGGGCTCGTGGTGGGTCTGGGATGCGCGACTTACGTCCATGCTTATTTTGCTGTTTCTGTACTTCGGTCTCATTGCGCTGGGCAACGCCATCAGCAATCGTGACAGCGCGGCCAAGGCCTGCGCGGTGCTGGCGATTGTCGGCGTGATCAACATCCCGATCATCAAGTACTCGGTGGAGTGGTGGAACACCCTGCACCAGGGCGCGACCTTCACCCTCACCGAAAAACCGGCGATGCCCGCCGAGATGTGGCTGCCACTGCTGCTGACGGTGCTGGGGTTCTACTGTTTCTTCGGCGCGGTGCTGTTGCTGCGCATGCGCCTGGAAGTGCTCAAGCGCGAAGCCCGGGCGAGCTGGGTGAAAGCCGAAGTGCAGAACAGTCTGGAGGCCGCTCGATGAGTTTTGCTTCATTCGGCGACTTCCTCGCCATGGGCCATCATGCCCTGTATGTCTGGTCAGCCTACGGCATCTGCCTGGCGGTGCTGATCCTCAACGTGGCGGCGCCGATCCTGGCCCGCAAGCGGTATCTGCAACAAGAGGCGCGTCGTTTGCGCCGGGAGAACGGCAAGTGAATCCGCTGCGCAAAAAGCGTCTTATCATCATTCTCGCGATCCTGGTCGGGGTCGGCGCCGCCGTCGGCCTGGCCCTGAGCGCTCTGCAGCAGAACATCAATCTGTTTTACACCCCGACCCAGATCGCCAACGGCGAAGCCCCGCAAGATACGCGCATTCGCGCCGGCGGCATGGTCGAGAAGGGCTCGCTGCAACGTTCCGGTGATTCCCTGGACGTGAAATTCATCGTCACTGACTTCAATAAATCCGTGACCATCAGCTATCGCGGCATCCTCCCGGACCTGTTCCGCGAAGGGCAGGGCATTGTCGCCCTGGGCAAACTCAACGCCGACGGCGTGGTGGTGGCCGACGAAGTGCTGGCCAAGCACGACGAGAAATACATGCCGCCGGAAGTGACCAAGGCCCTGAAAGACAGCGGTCAGTCGGCGCCTACTCAAGCCAAGGAGGGTTGATCGATGACCTCTGCACTGTTTATCCCCGAACTGGGCCAGTTGGCCATGATCCTGGCGCTGTGTTTCGCGCTGGTTCAGGCCATCGTGCCGTTGCTCGGCGCCTGGCGTGGTGACCGCTTGTGGATGAGCCTGGCTCAACCGGCGGCCTGGGGCCAGTTTGCGTTTCTGGTCTTCGCCTTCGGTTGCCTGACCTACGCCTTCATGACCGACGATTTCTCCGTCGCCTATGTGGCCAGCAACTCCAACAGCGCATTGCCGTGGTACTACAAGTTCAGCGCGGTGTGGGGCGCCCACGAAGGGTCGTTGCTGCTCTGGGCCTTGATCCTCGGCGGCTGGACCTTCGCGGTGTCGGTGTTCTCCCGGCAGTTGCCGCAAGTCATGCTCGCCCGGGTTTTGGCGGTGATGGGCATGATCAGCACCGGTTTCCTGCTGTTCCTGATCCTGACGTCGAACCCGTTCGCGCGAATCCTGCCGCAGATTCCGGCGGACGGTCGTGACCTCAATCCCTTGCTGCAAGACATCGGCCTGATCGTGCATCCGCCGATGCTGTACATGGGGTATGTCGGTTTCTCCGTGGCCTTCGCCTTCGCCATCGCGGCGCTGCTGGGCGGGCGTCTGGATGCGGCGTGGGCGCGCTGGTCGCGTCCGTGGACCATCGTCGCCTGGGCCTTTCTCGGTATCGGCATCACCCTGGGCTCGTGGTGGGCCTATTACGAACTCGGCTGGGGCGGCTGGTGGTTCTGGGACCCGGTGGAAAATGCCTCGTTCATGCCATGGCTGGTGGGGACGGCGCTGATTCACTCGTTGGCGGTCACGGAAAAACGTGGCGTGTTCAAGAGCTGGACCGTGTTGCTGGCCATTGCCGCATTCTCGCTAAGCCTGCTCGGGACTTTCCTGGTGCGTTCCGGCGTGCTGACCTCGGTGCACGCCTTTGCGTCCGACCCTGAGCGCGGCGTGTTCATCCTGATCTTCCTGCTGTTTGTGGTCGGTGGCTCGCTGACGCTGTTTGCTCTGCGTGCGCCAGTGGTCAAGAGTCATGTCGGTTTCAACCTCTGGTCCCGGGAAACCCTGCTGCTGGGTAATAACCTGGTGCTGGTGGTGGCGGCGTCGATGATCCTGCTCGGCACCTTGTACCCGCTGATCCTCGATGCAATGACCGGCGCCAAGCTGTCCGTCGGCCCGCCGTACTTCAACGCGCTGTTCATTCCGTTGATGGCGTTGCTGATGGTGGTGATGGCGGTCGGCATGCTGGTGCGCTGGAAAGACACGCCGGTCAAATGGCTGCTGGGCATGTTGACCCCGGTGTTGCTCGGCAGCGCCGCGCTGGCCGTGGTGGCCGGCGTCGCTTACGGCGATTTCAACTGGGCAGTGATCGCGACGTTCATGCTCGCCGCGTGGGTTTTGCTGGCCGGTGTGCGCGACATCCTCGACAAGACCCGCCACAAAGGTTTGATCAAAGGCCTGCCAAGCCTGACCCGCAGCTATTGGGGCATGCAGGTCGCTCACCTGGGCATCGCCGTGTGTGCGCTCGGTGTCGTGTTGTCGAGCCAGAACAGTGCCGAGCGCGACTTGCGTCTGGCGCCGGGCGAATCGATGGACCTGGCCGGTTACCACTTCATCTTCGAAGGCGCCAAGCACTTCGAAGGGCCGAACTTCACCTCAGACAAGGGCACCGTGCGGGTGATCCGCGACGGCAAGGAAGTCAGCGTGCTGCACCCGGAAAAACGTCTCTACACCGTGCAGAACTCGGTGATGACCGAAGCCGGGATCGACGCCGGTTTCACCCGTGATATCTACGTCGCCCTCGGCGAACCGCTGGGCGATGGCGCCTGGGCTGTGCGCGTGCACGTCAAACCGTTTGTGCGCTGGATCTGGTTCGGCGGTTTGCTCACCGGTTTCGGCGGGTTGCTGGCGGCGCTGGATCGGCGTTATCGGGTCAAGGTGAAAAGCCGCGTGCGTGAAGCGCTCGGCATGACGGGAGCCACTGCATGAGACGTTGGTTGATGCTGTTGCCACTGGCGATTTTTCTGGTGGTGGCTGTTTTCCTGTATCGCGGTCTGTACCTGGACCCGGCCGAGCTGCCCTCGGCGATGATCAACAAGCCGTTCCCGGAGTTTTCCCTGCCCGCGGTGCAGGGCGACAAGACCCTGACCAAGGCCGACATCCTCGGCAAACCGGCGCTGGTCAACGTCTGGGGTACCTGGTGCATTTCCTGCCGGGTCGAGCACCCGGTGCTGAACAAACTGGCGGAGAAGGGCGTGGTGATTTACGGCATCAACTACAAGGACGTCAACGCCGACGCCTTGAAGTGGCTGGTGGAATTCCACAACCCGTATCAACTGGACATCCGCGACGACGAAGGCACGTTGGGCCTGAACCTCGGTGTGTACGGCGCGCCGGAAACCTTCTTCATCGACGCCAAGGGCATCATCCGCGACAAATACGTCGGGGTGATCGATGAGCAAGTCTGGCGCGAAAAACTCGCGGCCAAGTATCAGGCGCTGGTCGATGAGGCCAAGCCATGAAGCGCTGGATCGCCGCCGCTGTACTGGGCTTGAGCATGGCTGGCGTGGCGCACGCGGCCATCGACACCTACGAGTTCGCCAAAGAAGGTGACCGTGAGCGTTTCCGCGAGCTGACCAAAGAGCTGCGTTGCCCCAAGTGCCAGAATCAGGACATTGCCGATTCCAACGCCCCGATTGCCGCCGACCTGCGCAAAGAGATTTTCCGCATGCTCGGCGAGGGCAAGGACAACCAGCAGATCATCGATTTCATGGTCGATCGCTACGGTGATTTCGTCCGCTACAAACCCGCTCTGAACGCCAAGACCGCTCTGCTCTGGTTCGGCCCTGCCGGCCTGCTGCTGGGCGGTTTCGTGGTGATCGCCGTGATCGTCCGCCGTCGTCGCGTGCAACGCGCTGACACCCCGGACACGCTTTCCGCCGAGGAGCGCGAGCGCCTCGACCACCTGTTGGATAAAAACCAAGAATGATTGATTTCTGGCTCGCTGCAGGTCTGCTACTTCTGGTTGCCCTGAGTTTTCTGTTGATCCCCGTTCTGCGCGGTCGTCGCGCCCAGCTCGAAGAGGATCGTACTGCCCTGAACGTCGCGTTGTACCAGGAGCGCGTGGCTGAGTTGCAGACTCAGCAGGAAGAGGGCGTACTCAACGCCGCGCAACTGGACACTGGCCGCGCTGAAGCGGCGCGTGAGTTGCTGGCGGACACCGAGGGGGTTGGCGCGCCGCGTGTGTCGCGTCTGGGTAAAGCGTTTCCGTTGTTGGCGGCGATCCTTGTGCCGGTGTTGGGCCTTTGCCTGTACCTGCATTTCGGCGCCAGCGATAAAGTCGAACTGACCCGGGAGTTCTCCCAGGCGCCGCAGTCGATGGAAGAAATGACCCGTCGCCTGGAACGTGCAGTGGCCGCTCAACCGGATTCGGCGGAAGGTTTGTACTTCCTCGGCCGCACCTACATGGCTCAGGACCGTCCGGCCGACGCGGCGAAGATTTTCGAACGCACCGTGAACCTTGCCGGGCGCCAGCCGGAATTGCTCGGCCAGTGGGCCCAGGCTCAGTACTTTGCCGATGGCAAGAAATGGTCGGACAAGATCCAGGCCCTGACCGACGAAGCGCTGAAAGCCGATCCGAAAGAAGTCACCAGCCTTGGTCTGCTCGGCATCGCCGCGTTTGAAGCTCAGCGCTATCAGGACGCCATCGACTACTGGAATCGCCTGCTGGCGCAACTGCCACCGGACGACAATTCCCGTGGCGCACTGCAAGGCGGAATCGCCCGTGCCACCGAGAAACTCGAGGCCAGCGGCGGCAAAGTGGCCCAGGCACCGGTCACCAAAGGTGCGTTGCTCAAGGTGCGTGTCGATCTCGCGGCCGACTTGAAAGGCAAGGTTCAACCAGGCGACAGCGTGTTCATTTTTGCCCGCGCCACTTCCGGCCCACCGGCGCCATTGGCCGCCAAACGTCTGACCGTTGCTGACCTGCCGGCCACCGTCGAACTGGGCGATGCCGACGCAATGATGCCGCAGTTGAAACTGTCGAACTTCCCTGAAGTCCAACTGGTTGCGCGCATCTCCCGCGCCGGCCAACCGACAGCCGGCGAGTGGATCGGTCGCAGCCAGCCCCTGGCCAGCAGCACCACCGCGCCACAAAAACTGACCATCGACAGCCCGGATAAATAACAGGAAGCACCGCCATGACCGCCATCGCTCGGATCACCCTGCTCAGTCTCGTCCTGGGGTTAAGCGCTTGTGCGGTCCAACGGCCACCTCACCAGACCTTGCCGCCGATCCCGCCGTCGCAGCCCAGCCCGACGCCGTCCCCGACGCCCACGCCGAGCAAGCCAGGCATCCCGGCCAAACCCGCGAAACCGCTGCCGCGCACCTCTGCCAGCTTCGCCCCGCCACCGGGGGGCAACAGCCATTGGGATGCGAAGATGGGCGTCTACGTGCTCGACGACCAGCCCAACACGTTCTACCGCCAGCGCACCTACTACCGCTGGAACAACGGCTGGAGCCGCTCGATCAGCCCGAACGGGCCATGGGAAGACACCGACATTCATGGCGTGCCGGGCGGCCTGGGACGGCAATTCGGGCAATAGCGCAAAAAGCAGAGGCGACCTTCGGGTCGCCTTTTTTGTGCCTGCTCGCGAAGCTGATAAACACACCAAACCTGTAGCAGCTGGCGAAGCCTGCGTTCGGCTGCGCAGCAGTCGTAAATTCAGTACATGCGGTGTGTCAGGAATACCGCATAGCCTGATTTCACGACTGCTGCGCAGCCGAACGCAGGCTTCGCCAGCTGCTACAAGGGGCGGTACAGACTGCCACTGCCACTCAACCTTTCATCAAACCTTCATCAAATGGTTATTCGAGGGACTTGTGCAAGTCATAGCGCTGACATGCCCGGTGCCTAAAGTCGGTTGAACTCCAAAGCGGCCAGGGACGGCTGTTCAACCAGACAGAGAAGCCCATGAACACAGCTATCCATGTCGATCATCTGAACAAGACCTTTGCGCGCAAGACTGCACTGGTCGACCTCGAACTCACCATTGCTACCGGTGAGATGGTCGCGCTGATTGGCGCTTCCGGCTCCGGCAAGTCCACCCTGTTACGGCACCTTGCGGGCCTGGCCTGTTGCGATCGCAACAATGGCGGCAGCGTCAAGGTGTTGGGCCGGGAAGTGCAGGCGTCCGGCCGGTTGAATGGCAAGGTGCGACGTTTGCGCGCCGATATCGGCTACATCTTCCAGCAGTTCAACCTGGTCAATCGCCTGAGCGTGCTCGACAACGTGCTGCTCGGTTGCCTGGGGCGCATGCCGCGATGGCGTGGCAATTTGAGCCTGTTCAATGCCCAGGAAAAACAGTTTGCCCTCGAATCCCTGGACCGCGTCGGTCTGGCGGATCTGGCGGCCCAGCGTGCCTCCACGTTGTCCGGCGGCCAGCAACAGCGCGTGGCGATTGCCCGGGCCCTGACCCAGCGCGCCGAGGTGATTCTGGCGGATGAGCCGATCGCCTCTCTCGACCCGGAATCGGCGCGCAAGGTCATGGAAATCCTTGCCGACATCAACCGCCGCGACGGCAAGACCGTGGTGGTGACCCTGCATCAAGTCGATTACGCCACCCGCTATTGCCCCCGCGCCGTGGCGCTCAAGGGCGGACGGATTCATTTCGACGGTCTCGCCGCCGATCTGAGCAGCCAGTTCCTCAACGATTTGTACGGTGCCGACATCGACACCAGCCTGATGTTTTCCGACCAGACCCGCCGCCCCGAACCCGCCCCTCGGCTGGTGCTGGCGCGCGTTTGAACAACCCGTTTTTTCCAATGGCGCACCCCAAGGAATCCTTTCCATGTTGAACCGTATCGGTCGCGTTTTTGCTGGCGCACTCCTGATTGCCAGCAGTGTGCTGGGCACCGCCCAGGCTGAAGAAAAAGCCATCAACTTCGGCATCATGTCCACCGAGTCTTCGCAGAACCTGAAAAGCATCTGGCAGCCGTTTCTGGATGACATGCAGAAGAAAACCGGGCTGAAGATCAACGCCACATTTGCTTCCGACTATGCCGGCCTGATCCAGGGCATGCGCTTCAACAAAGTCGACGTCGCGTGGCTGGGCAACAAGGCCGCCATGGAAGCGGTGGACCGTTCCAACGGCGAAATCTTCGCCCAGACCGCCGCCGCCAACGGCGCCGCCGGGTACTGGAGCGTGCTGATCGTGCGCAAGGACAGCCCGATCAACACTGTCGATGACATGCTGAAAAACGCCAAGAACCTGACCTTCGGCAACGGCGACCCGAACTCCACCTCGGGCTACCTGGTGCCGGGCTACTACGTCTTCGCCAAGAACAACGTCGACGCCGCCACCGCATTCAAACGCACGCTCAACTCCAGTCATGAGGTCAACGCGCTGAGCGTGGCCAAGGGGCAACTGGATGTCGCGACCTTCAACACCGAAAGCTGGGATCGCCTGGAAGTCACCCAGCCGGACAAGGCTGCGCAGCTCAAAGTGATCTGGAAATCGCCGCTGATCCCCGCCGACCCGCTGGTGTGGAGCAAGGCCCTGAGCGACAGCGAGAAGACCAGGATCCGCGATTTCATCTTCAGCTATGGCGATACCGATTCCGAGAAAGCGGTCCTCAAGGGCATGCAACTGGGCAAGTTCCTGGCCTCCAGCGACGACCAGTTATTACCGATCCGTCAGCTCGAACTGTTCAAGCAACGCACCACGATCAGTGCGGATACCAAGCTTGAAGCGGCGGACAAGGCCAAGAAGCTTGCGGATATCGACGCTGAACTGGCGAAGCTGCAAGAGCGCATCACCTTGCTTGAGAAAACCGACAAAAAGACTGCCAACGCCGGTTGATTCACCGAGGGGCAAATGTGGGAGCGGGCTTGCTCGCGAAGGCGGCGGCACAGGCGCCATCGATGTTGACTGACCCACCGCTTTCGCGAGCAAGCCCGCTCCCACAAGGGGTTTTGCACCCGGCATTACTTTCGTGTCACGCGTTAATTTAGAGAGAATCCATGACCACTCTTCACGCTGAAGCCGTCGGCAAGCACACCTGGCCGCAATACGTCGGCTGGGGTCTGTTTCTGGTCCTGCTGGCCTGGGCCTGGCACGGCGCCGAGATGAACCCGATGGCGCTGTACCGCGACTCCGGAAACATGGCGACCTTCGCCGCGGATTTCTTCCCGCCGGATTTTCATGAATGGCGTTCCTACCTCAAGGAAATGATCGTCACCGTGCAAATCGCCCTCTGGGGCACGGTGTTGGCGATTGTCTGCTCGGTGCCGCTGGGCATCCTGTGTTCCGAGAACATCACCCCGTGGTGGATTCACCAGCCGCTGCGGCGGGTGATGGATGCTTTCCGCTCGATCAACGAAATGGTCTTCGCGATGTTGTTCGTGGTGGCGGTCGGCTTGGGCCCGTTCGCCGGGGTGCTGGCGCTGTGGATCAGCACCACCGGCGTACTCGCCAAGCTGTTCGCCGAAGCGGTGGAGGCCATTGATCCAGGCCCGGTCGAAGGGGTTCGCGCCACCGGGGCCAGCGCCTTGCAGGAAGTGATCTACGGCGTGATCCCGCAAGTGATGCCGCTGTGGGTGTCCTACGCGCTCTACCGCTTCGAGGCCAATGTGCGCTCGGCGACGGTGGTCGGGATGGTCGGGGCCGGCGGGATCGGCGTGATTCTGTGGGAGAACATCCGCGCCTTTCAGTTTGTTCAGACCTGCGCGGTGCTGCTGGTGATCATCGTCGTTGTCAGCCTGATCGACATCCTGTCGCAACGCCTGCGCAAGCAGTTCATCTGATTTTCGGAGGGGTGCCGCTGGGCGCTTTTTTTAAGCATGCAGTTGTCTAGACAAGATGAGCCGGTGTACCGCGAATTGGCCGACATCCTGCGCCGTGAGCTGGCCGATTATCAGGCCGGGGACTTCCTGCCGGCGGAGGTGCAACTGGCCGAGCGCTTTGGCGTCAATCGCCACACCCTGCGCCGCGCCATCGATGAGCTGGTGTTCGAAGGCAGTCTGCTGCGCCGCCAGGGCAAAGGCACGCAGGTGCTGGAACGGCCGCTGATTTATCCGATGGCCGCCGACAGTGCCTACAGCCAGTCGCTGTCGGCCCAGGGGCTGGGGGTCGAAGCGCTGTTGCTCAAACGCCGTTACTGCTACGCCAGCCGTGAAGAAGCGCAGCATCTGGGCATCGCCGAGAAGGCGCCGATGATCGAGTTGCAGACCCTGCGCAAGCTCGACCACCAACCGGTCAGCCTGATCCGTCATCGCTACTGCGCCAGTCACGCGCCGTTGCTGGCGGACTACGTCGGCGGTTCGTTGCGCCAGTACCTCCGTGAACGCGCTATGCCACTGACCCGCACCCTGAGCCTGATCGGCGCCCGCTTACCCAGCCGCGAAGAAGCCGCGTTGCTGATGATGCCCCGGCATTTGCCGGCGCTGAGTGTGTTCACCCTTTCCCGCGATCGCGACGGCCGCCCGGTGGAGCTGGCCCAGTCCACCAGCCGTTCGGATCGCTTCCAGTACCAGGTCGTCACCTGATGGAGAACTCAACGATGAACCCTGCTTCTCACACCGCGCGGCAGCACTGGATCGGCGTGCTGGCCCGTGCCCGTCGCAGCGAATTGCAGCCCCATGAAGCCGCATTGCGCGACATCGAGTACCAACTGGTCCGCGCCCCGGAAATCGGCATGACCCTGGTTCGCGGGCGCATGGGCGGCAACGGCGCACCGTTCAACGTCGGCGAAATGAGCGTGACCCGCTGCGTGGTGCGTCTGAGCGATGGCCGTACCGGTTACAGCTATTTGGCAGGCCGCGACAAGGTCCACGCCGAGTTGGCCGCCCTGGCCGACGCGCATTTGCAAGGTGCGCAGCAAGGTCATTGGCTGACGGAAATGATCACGCCACTGGCGACAGCTCAGGCCGAACGCCAGGCCCGGAAAGCGGCAGAAACCGCCGCCACCAAAGTCGAGTTTTTCACCCTTGTGCGAGGAGAAAACTGATGAGCGCACAACTGTTGCAACCGGCTTTTGCCGATCCGGTGCTGGATGCCCAGCGCGGTTTTCGCGCGGCGCTCAAGGCGTTGTCCGGTCCTGGACTGATCCAGAAGTTGCACGACCTCCCCAGTATTGAAGGGCTGGCCCCGGCCACTTACGCGTTGTGCCTGGCGCTACTGGATGTCGACACGCCGCTGTGGCTGGCGCCGTCCTTCAACACGCCGGTGATCCGCGCCAACCTGATGTTCCATTGCGGCTGTCCGCTGGCCTCAAGCCGGGACGCCGCGAGTTTTGCCTTGCTCGCCGCCGACGATGTGCTCGACCTCAGCGGCTTCGACACTGGCAATGATCGCTACCCGGATCAGTCCTGCACCGTGCTGGTTCAGCTTTCGCGCCTCGACGGCGGGGCAGGGCTGAGCTGGCGCGGGCCGGGCATCGAACTCGAAAACCCGGTCAGTCTGCCGGTGGCCGATGGTTTCTGGCGCGAGCGTGAACAGCGCAACGAATTCCCCCGTGGGCTGGACCTGTTTTTCACCGCCGGCCATGACCTGATCGGCCTGCCGCGCAGCACCCGCATCGCACAGGAGCGTGTCTGATGTACGTAGCCGTCAAGGGTGGCGAACAGGCCATCGACAATGCCCACCGTCTGCTGGCGAAAAAACGCCGGGGCGATACCTCGGTCACTGAACTGAGCGTCGAGCAAATCCGTCAGCAATTGCCGCTGGCGGTGGCGCGGGTGATGAGTGAAGGCTCGCTGTACGACGAAGAACTGGCCGCACTCGCGATCAAGCAAGCGGCGGGGGATCTGGTCGAAGCCATCTTCCTGCTGCGGGCCTACCGCACCACGTTGCCGCGTTTCAGCCCGAGCCTGCCGATCGATACGTCGAACATGCAACTCAGCCGGCGATTGTCCGCCACGTTCAAGGATGTGCCGGGCGGGCAATTGCTCGGGCCGACCTTCGATTACACCCATCGCCTGTTGGACTTTGCGCTGCTGGCCGAAGGCGAATACCCAGGGCCGCAAACCACCGCGGATGCCAGCCTCGAAGCGTGCCCACGGGTTCTGGGTTTGCTGGCCAAGGAAGGTTTGATCAAGACCGAAACCGATACCGGCGAACCCGTGGCGGACATCACCCGCGATCCATTGGAATTGCCCGCCAGCCGTGCCCAGCGTCTACAGGTGCTGGCCCGTGGCGATGAAGGTTTTCTGCTGGCGCTGGGTTATTCCACCCAGCGCGGTTATGGACGCAACCATCCATTTGCCGGGGAAATCCGCATCGGTGAAGTGGACGTGTGGATCGATCCCGAAGAGCTGGGCTTCCCGATCAATCTGGGCAGCATCGAAGTGACCGAGTGCGAGATGGTCAACCAGTTCGTCGGCTCGGCCACGGAGCTGGCGCAGTTCACCCGCGGCTACGGTTTGGCGTTCGGGCATGCCGAGCGCAAAGCCATGGGCATGGCGCTGGTCGACCGCGCATTGCGGGCCGACGAGTACAACGAAGAGATCGTGTCCCCGGCGCAGCAGGAAGAGTTCGTGCTGATGCACTGCGACAACGTCGAGGCGGCCGGTTTTGTCGCGCACCTCAAATTACCTCACTACGTGGACTTCCAGGCCGAACTGGAACTGATCCGCAAACTGCGCAAGCCTGCCGAGGGCCACAGCCATGAATGACATGAGCAACTCCATGACGGGCGGGGCTCCGCCACGGGACGCGGCCTACAACTTCGCCTACCTCGATGAACAGACCAAACGCATGATCCGTCGCGCTTTGCTCAAGGCTGTGGCGATCCCCGGTTATCAGGTGCCGTTCGGGGGCCGCGAGATGCCGTTGCCGTATGGCTGGGGCACCGGTGGCATGCAATTGACCGCGGCGATTCTGGGGGCGGATGACGTGCTCAAGGTCATCGATCAGGGCGCCGACGACACCACCAACGCCGTGTCGATCCGGCGTTTTTTCGCCCGCACCGCTGGCATAGCGACCACTGAAAGTACGCCGGACGCCACGGTGATCCAGACCCGTCACCGCATCCCGGAAACGCCGCTGCACGCCGATCAGATCATGGTCTATCAGGTGCCGATCCCGGAGCCGCTGCGCTTTATCGAACCGTCGGAAACCGAAACCCGGACCATGCACGCCCTGAATGATTACGGGGTCATGCACGTCAAACTCTACGAAGACATCGCCACTTTCGGTCACATCGCCACCAGCTACGCCTACCCGGTGATGGTCGATGAGCGCTACGTGATGGACCCGTCGCCGATTCCCAAATTCGATAACCCGAAACTCGACATGAGCCCGGCACTGATGCTGTTCGGCGCCGGCCGCGAAAAGCGTCTGTACGCGGTGCCGCCATTCACGCGGGTCACCAGCCTCGACTTCGAGGATCACCCGTTTGAAGCGCAGAAGTGGGACGAGTGCTGCGCCATCTGCGGCAGCCGCGAATCCTTCCTCGACGAGCTGATCATCGACGACGCCGGCACCCAAAGCTTCGTCTGTTCCGACACCTATTACTGCGCCCAGCGCATCAGCCAGCAGGAGCAGGGCCAATGAACCAGGTGCTGAAAAACCAACACGCCAACGTCACCGTCGAGCCTTTGCTGCGGGTGCGTGATCTGTCGCTGCTGTATGGCCTGGAGAAGGGATGCCAGGGCGTCAGTTTTGACCTGTACCCCGGCGAAGTGCTGGGGATTGTCGGCGAGTCCGGCTCGGGTAAATCGACCTTGCTTTCCTTGCTCAGCGGGCGCTTGCCGCCTCAGCGCGGCAGCATCGGCTACCGCGACAAACAGGGCGAATGGCTCGATCTGTACAGCGCCAGCGAAGCCGAGCGCCGGACCTTGCTGCGCACCGAATGGGGCTTCGTCGAACAGAACCCGCGAGACGGTTTGCGCATGGGTGTTTCCGCCGGCGCCAACATCGGCGAACGCCTGATGGCCCAGGGCGTACGCAATTACCAGCAACTGCGCGGGGCCGGGATTGACTGGCTGAGCCAGGTGGAAATCGATCCGCAGCGCATCGACGACTTGCCCCGGACCTTTTCTGGCGGCATGCAGCAGCGGCTGCAAATCGCCCGCAACCTGGTGTCGAGCCCGCGCCTGGTGTTCATGGACGAACCGACGGGTGGACTCGACGTGTCGGTGCAAGCGCGTTTGCTCGACTTGCTGCGTGGCTTGGTACGTGAACTGGACCTGGCGGTGGTGATCGTCACCCACGACCTGGCCGTCGCCCGTTTGCTGGCCGACCGCTTGATGGTGATGCGCCGCTCGCGGGTGGTGGAAACCGGTTTGACCGATCAGATCCTCGACGACCCGCAACACCCTTATTCGCAACTGCTGGTGTCTTCGGTATTGCAGCCGTGAAGCCCCGTCCATCTGTGGAAATCCGAGCGATGAATACTTTGATCGAGGTCCGTGGCCTCTCGAAAACCTTCACCCTGCATCAACAGCACGGCGTGGTCCTGAATGTGCTGAGCGGGGTGGATTTCAACGTGGCCGCTGGCGAGTGCCTGGTGCTGCACGGCCAGTCCGGTGCCGGCAAAAGCACCTTGCTGCGCACCCTGTATGGCAACTATCTGCCGGCCGGCGGCAGCATTCGCGTGCAGCACGACGGTCACTGGCTGGAGCTGGTGGGCGCCGAGCCGCGAGACATTTTGCAGGTGCGCCAGCGCACCCTGGGCTATGTCAGTCAGTTCCTGCGGGTGATCCCGCGTGTCGCGTGCCTGGACGTGGTGATGGAGCCAGCTTTGGCCCGTGGCTGGTCCAGGTCGCTCGCGCAATCTCGCGCCGAGCTGCTGCTCAGCCGCTTGAACATCCCGCAGCGCCTCTGGCAGTTGGCCCCCAGCACGTTCTCCGGAGGCGAGCAGCAGCGGGTCAATATCGCTCGCGGCTTTATGGTGGCTTGGCCGGTGATGTTGCTCGATGAACCCACGGCATCCCTGGATGACACCAATCGCCAAGTGGTGCTGGAACTGATGAACGAAGCGAAAGCGGCAGGTGCCGCGTTGATCGGCATCTTCCACGACCGCACCGCCCGCGAGGCGGTTGCTGATCGCCATCTCGACATGACCCCAGCCGCTGTCAACCAAGAGGCATTCGCCCATGTCCGCTGAACAGATCCTCAGCAATGCCCGGCTGGTCACCGCTGACCGTGTGTTCCTCGGCAGTGTGGTGCTGCGCGACGGCCTGATCGCCGAGGTCGCCGAAGGCCCGAGCCGACTGCCCCAGGCCCAGGACCTCAATGGTGATTTCCTGTTGCCGGGCCTGGTGGAGTTGCACACCGACAACCTGGAAAAACACATGACCCCCCGCCCCGGCGTGGACTGGCCATCGACCTCGGCGGTGCTCAGTCACGACGCGCAAATCATCGCGGCCGGCATCACTACGGTGTTCGACGCGGTGTCCATCGGCGACGTGAACCCCAAAGGCAATCGCATGCAGAAACTGCCGGCGATGCTGGAGGCGATTTCCAGCGCTTCCGATGCCGGGCTGACCCGTGCCGAACACCGTCTGCACCTGCGTTGCGAGCTGTGCCATCCGGATACCCTCAGCGTGTTTCGTGACCTGGTGCAGCATCCGCTGGTGCAATTGGTGTCGGTGATGGACCACTCGCCAGGCCAGCGTCAATTTGTCCTGGAGTCCAAGTACCGTGAGTACTACATGGGCAAATATCACCTGACGACCACGCAGATGGACGAGTTCATCGTCCTGCAAATGGCCAACTCCCGGGAGTACAGCACCCGCTATCGCGCGGCGATTGTCGAGCATTGCCTGGCCCTGGGCCTGTCCGTGGCCAGTCATGACGACGCGACCCTGGCCCACGTTGAGGAATCGGCGCGCTACGGCATGACCATCGCCGAGTTCCCGACGACCCATGAGGCGGCGCGTGGCAGTCAGCAATTGGGCATGAAAGTGTTGATGGGCGCACCGAACATCGTCCGTGGCGGCTCCCACTCGGGTAACGTGGCCGCCGCTGATCTGGCCGGCGCAGGCTTGCTGGATGTCCTCTCCAGTGATTACTACCCGGCGAGCTTGCTGCAAGCGGCGTTTTTGCTGGCGGCCCAGGACAATGACTGCGATCTGGCGCAGGCGGTCGGCATGGTCAGCCTGGCGCCGGCCAGGGCGGCGGGGTTGAGCGACCGCGGCGAGATTGCGGTGGGTTTGCGGGCGGACCTGGTACAGGCCAGGACCCGGGAGGGGTTGCCGGTGGTGCAACAAGTGTGGCGACAAGCGAAGAGGGTGTTTTGATGGCGGGCAGGTTGATCTATCTCATCGGGCCTTCAGGTTCGGGCAAGGACAGCCTGCTGGATGCCGCACGCGTGCCGTTGGCCGAACGCGGCTGTCGCATCGTGCGACGAGTGATCACCCGTTCGGCGGAAGCGGTCGGCGAGTCGGCGTTGGGCGTCAGTGCGCACCAATTCGCCGAAATGGAGGCCCGGGGTGCGTTTGCCCTGAGCTGGCAGGCCAATGGTCTGGCCTACGGCATCCCCCGGGAAATCGATGATTGGCTGACAACGGGGCAGGATGTGTTGGTCAATGGTTCGCGGGGGCATCTGCCGCGGGTTCGGCAGCGCTACCCGCAGTTGCTGGTCCTGCTACTGAGTGTTGATCAGGCGGTTTTGCGTCAACGGCTGCTGGCGCGAGGGCGTGAATCCGTCGCCGAGATCGAGGCGCGACTGGCGCGCAATGCACGTTTCAGCGAGCGCCTGCTGGCCGACCACGACCCCGCCTTGCACCTGCTCGACAACTCCGGACCGCTGGCGCTCACGGTCGAGCGCTTACTGGCCTGCGTCGATGGGCAAACCGTATGCGCCTGACATTATTGGGCACCGGTGATGCGCGACAGGTGCCGGTCTACGGCTGCGCCTGTGTCGCCTGCGACCTGGCTCGCCGCGATGAGCGACGCCGACGTCGGCCCTGCAGCGCGTTGATCGAATGCGGCGATCAGCGCTGGTTGATCGACAGCGGCCTGCCCGACCTCACCGAACGCTTCCCGCCCCACAGCTTCAACGGCATCTTCCAGACCCACTACCACGCCGATCACGCCCAAGGCTTGCTGCACCTGCGCTGGGGCCAGGGCCTGGTGATTCCGGTGCACGGCCCGGTGGATCCGGAAGGCCTGGCAGACCTCTACAAACACCCCGGCATTCTCGACTTCAGCCAACCGTTTGCCCATTTTGAAACCCGGCAATTCGGCCCGCTCAGCGTCACCGCGCTACCGTTGCAACACTCCAGACCCACCCTCGGCTACCTGCTGGAAGGCGAAGGACGACGCATCGCCTACCTCACCGACACCGTCGGCCTGCCACCCGCCACCCGCCAATGGCTGCAACGCACACCCCTTGATGTACTGGTACTCGACTGCTCGATACCGCCACAACCCCAGGCACCGCGCAATCACAACGACCTGACCCTGGCGTTGCACTGCATCGACGAACTGAACCCGCAGCAAGCGGTGCTGACCCATGTTGGCCATACGCTGGATGTGTGGTTGCTGGAGCATCGTGATGAATTGCCGGGGAATGTCGGGGTTGGATTTGATGGGGAGGTGATCTGAAAGGGGAGTGCCTCACTCGTATCCTGTCCTTAACGCTTGTGCTTGCTCGGCGAGAAGCGTCATTGCTTGCTCGCTGGCGGTGTCGCGCCGGTTTTTATATTCCATCAAATCGGCAAAGCGCACACGTCGGTGCTTGCCTGTTTTGTGGTAGGACAACTCGCCGGACTCCAGCAGCTTGATGAGGTGCGGGCGTGAGACATTGAGCAGGTCCGCCGCTTCCTGGGTCGTCAGTTCTGCGTGAACGGGAACGACTTTGACGGCATTGCCTTCTGCCAGCGCGGCCAGAATGTCGACCAGCAATCGAAGGGCGGAAGTCGGCAGTTCGACGCTGTGGGCCTCGTTCTGCTCGTCGAAAATCTGGATGCGCTGGGTTTCGAATTGCGTCGCGAGATAGGCGGTGAGGGCACGCTGGCCTTCGATGGCGGCCTGAACTTCGCGGGCCATGGGCAGGTTGATCGGTGGATGGATGACTAAAGACATGATGGTTTCCAACATTCTGAGTAGCAATGTTGGAGAGGCTATTCGAATCAAACGAAAATCGCAATAAACGAAAACAGCGCTTGTTTAAGACTCTTTTGCCATCAACGCCTGAACGTAATCAACAAACGCCCGCGCCTTGGCACTGGCCATTCTCCCCGTCGGAAACACCGCCCACAGGTCCTGATTCGGCAAGGTCCAATCGCGCATCACTTCCACCACCGCACCGCTGGCCAGTTCTGGCGCAAACATCCACTCGGACGCCATGGTCAGCCCCAGGTGAGCCAGCACGGATTCGCGCAGGCCTTCGGCGGCGTTGACGCGGATTCGGCCGCTGATGATCACCGGGTGCTCTTCGCCGGATTTCTTGAACGGCCAATGGGCGCCGCCGCCCAGGCTGTAGACGACCGCCTGATGTTTAGTCAGCTCGGCCGGGCAGGCCGGTTTGCCGTGTTGTTCAAAGTACTGCGGCGTGCCCAGCACCAGGCGCCGGCATTCGGCGACTTTGCGCGCGGTGAGGCCGGAGTCGCTCAGGGCGCCCATGCGCAGGGCGATGTCGACGCCTTCTTCCACCAGGTTGACGTTGCGGTCGTCGAGCATCAAATCGATGTTCAATTCCGGGTGCTGCTCAAGAAACGGCCCCAGGTGCGGGACGATGTGCAACCGGCCGAAAGTCACCGCGGCGCAGATCCGCAGGTTGCCGGTCAAACCACTGGCGGCACCGCGCGCCGCGTTGTCGGCTTCGTTGGCTTCTTCGATGGCGCGCTTGGCCCGGTCGAAAAAGGCCAGCCCGGCTTCGGTGGGGGTCAGGCCGCGGGTGGAACGCAACAACAGCCGCACCGACAGCCGGGTTTCCAGTTGCGCGATGGTTTTCGACACGGCGGGCTGGCCGATATTCAGACGCCGCGCCGCTGCGGAAAACGAGCCGGTTTCCACGACGTAGACGAAGGTTTCCATTGCGGCCAGGCGGTCCATCTGAAGTCCTTGTGCAAGTCTGACTGTTGCAGGGGATCCCCTGTGGGAGCGGGCTTGCTCGCGAAAGCGGTCGGTCAGTCAACATCTCTGTTGGATGTGAAGCCGCCTTCGCGAGCAAGCCCGCTCCCACAAGAGAATGATGGGGGGGCAGATCGTTATCAAAACGCTGCTTTACCCACCGAAGCCCCGCCATCGACAAACAACGTCTGCCCGGTGATGAAGCCGCTCTGCTCGGACAACAGAAACGTAATCGCCGAAGCGATTTCTTCCGGCTGCCCCAACCGGCCCATCGGCACGCCAGCCAGATAACGCGCTTCACCTTCACTGCCAACCGGGTTGTTGGCGCGGAACAGTTCCGTCTCCGTCGGGCCGGGGGCCACGGCGTTGACCGTAATCCCGGTTTGCGCCAGTTCCAGTGCCCAGGATCGGGTGAAGCTGACCAGTGCCGCTTTCGCCGCCGCATACGCGGTGCGTTGGGTGATCCCGAGCACTGTGAGGCTGGAAATATTCACCACCCGACCCCAGCCTTTGGCGCGCATATTCGGCAGCAGCGTCTGGGTTGCTTGCAGGGCCGAGTGCAGGTTGACCCGCATCACGTCGTCGAAAGCATCAAGGTCGATTTCCCCCAACACCTGCGGCCGAACCAGGCCGACGTTGTTCACCAGGCCGTCGAACTCATACGTGGCGGCCAGATCCGCCAGCACTTCCCGGGTCAGCGCCCGGTCGCTCAGGTCCAGTGGAAACAGCGTGCCGGGGAACGTCAGGTCGGGTGTCCGGGCAATGCCGACCACGCGATGACCGGCACGGTCCAGGTGCTCGGCCACAGCACGGCCAATGCCTTTGCTGGCGCCGGTGATGAGAAATGTGCGTCGGGTCATGACAATTCCTTTCAGGACGTGCCGCGGGTCAGGCGGCACTTGATCGGTTCAGCCGCGAAGCGCATCCAGCATCGCTTCAGGCTCTGGCCGCTGAGTGTAATCCGGGTTGACCTCGGCGTAACGAATCACGCCATCCTGACCGATCACATAACGCGCCGGCATCGGCAGGGTCCAGGACGGATCATCGTTAAAGGTCGGCAAATCGTTACGCAGGTTCTTGTACAACTCGACCAGGTAATCCGGCAACTCGAAGCGCAGGCCAAAAGCCTGCGCCACATCGTTGTGAGTGTCGCTCAAGATCGGGAATTCCAGCCCATTGGTGCGCACCGATTTGCGGCTGTTGGCGGCGATCTGCGGCGAGATCGCCACCAGGTTAGCGCCAGCCTCTTGCAACGTCGGCAGGAAGGCCTGCAGGGCTTGCAACTCCATGTTGCAGTATGGGCACCAGACCCCGCGATAGAACGTCAGCACCAACGGACCCTTGGCCAGCAAATCGGCGGAAGACACGGGTTTGCCATCGGGATCCTTGAGGGTAAACAACGGCGCCTTGTCCCCGACCTTCAGGGCTTTGCCGGCCGCGCCGGAAGCGATCAACTCAGCGGTGGCGCGCTCCATGATCGGGTGGATTTCCGCCGGAGCGTTGTAGGGCGGTTTACCGGCCTTGAAATCGGCTTTGAAGGCATCGAGTTGTGCTTGCAGGGTCATGATCGTAATCCTTGGTGGGGAAGCCGGTTGGCTGGGATCAATGGTGACCTTGGGCGGGAGAGGGCGGAACGTGGGTGGGGGGCATAGGATTCATTCTTTGGGGGAATGTCGTGTCTCGAATCACACTCTGTAAAACAACCGAACGTCGTACTTCCAGTTTTCATGCTTGAATAAAGATAACTCTAGAGTTACTTTTGTTTGGCCGGAGCAAGGAGGCTGGTGGTGCAAAGCAGGCTATTGATCAAGGAGCTGGAGGAGGCGGGCTGGACACTGGATCGGGTCACCGGCAGTCATCACATCTTCACTCACCGTTACAACCCATACACGATTCCCGTCCCGCACCCGAAAAAAGATTTACCGATCGGGACGGTTAAAAGCATCAGGAGGCGAGCCGGGCTGTATTGCCCGCCTGCCAGTTACACAGGAGATCCATAATGCAATATCCCATCTGTATCGAGTGGGGCGACGAGAACACCGCCATCGGTATTCAGATCCCCGATATTCCGGGCGCAGTCACTGCCGGGGATACGTTTGAAGACGCCTATAACGCGGCGATTGAGATTGCTCACATCATGCTGCAGGAGATTGCGGCTGACGGGGAGCCGATTCCAATGCCGACTTCAGCGGCCGCACACCGTGGCAATCCCGAGTTTGCTGATATGGGCTGGGGAATGCTGGAGCTGGACATTGCGCCTTACATGGGCAAAACCGAGAAGGTCAACGTGACATTGCCCGGCTATGTCATCCAGCGTATCGACCGCTATGTGCGGGAACATAACGTCAAAAGCCGCTCCTCCTTTTTGGCGGATGCGGCGATGGAAAAATTGGTTCGGCATTGAATGAAACAACATGTTCACGGGCAAGCCGGCAAAGGGCATGCCCGTGAGCGATCAACGTGTCATCGCGCTTGATCGGGAGGTCTGCAAAGGTCAGTCATACCATGGTGGCTGATGAGCTCCCTGATCGACGTTCCCAGTGCACTTTGACTCAGGGCTATTTCAACTTCGCCGGTGTAGGACTCGTCAACATGTCCCCGTGTGTCTGCACTGGTGAGCGGGCTGATGCTGCTGTTCTGAGGGCTGAGGCGAAAGGTTGTGTAGGGGATGCCTGGGGTTGGCTTGTTCCTTTGCCGGGTGCTCATAAAGTCGAAGGAATAGGTTCTCCTAATGGAGTCCATGCACGCTGTAACGGTCTGCGCCGGCGACGCTTCGTTGTACATCACCACCGCCTTCTCGCCGAACTGCAGAAACAGGCAGCCGAACCACCATATGCAACTGGCGAGAACGGACAGGCCCCAGGCGCGCACCACCCCCACTCTGGAAAACAACAAGTTCAGCAGATAAGGCCAGGTCATCATCGGCAGAAAGTATTTGCCAATCTTCCAGGCCCAGCTCTGATTACCAAGCCAGATTCCCGGGTTGTAGATCATCACCAGCATGACGAGGGCGTAGAACACCACTGCCAACGTCCACACCACAAAGTTGGTGGCAAAACGACTCTCGTGCCGGGTTCGTTGTTCTTCCTTCAGTTCGGCGATAACTTGCGTAAAGTCGGTTTCAGCCACGGGAGGAGGGTTGGCTTTGCGTTCTTTATCGCGCAACGCCTTACGCTGGCGTCGCAGACGCTCAGGGTTTTTCGAAGTCATGAGGGGGAAATCTTCCTTGATTGCGCTGTTCGACGGCAGCTCCGTGTGTGCCTGGATGATTACAGGCACCTGAGCGGGCGTGAGGATAAACATCCACGCCCGCTGCGTCGATAGGGGGCTCGATCAGGCCGGCACGGGCTCTGCGACGCGCGAAACACTCAAAAACCGCACCAACGCCAACAACGGAAACGCACTGCCCACAATCACGATCCACAACCAGCCGCCGTGTTCATATACCGCGCTGGCCACCGAAGAACCAAATGCGCCGCCGATGAAGATGCTGGTCATGTAGAGCGCGTTCAAACGGCTGCGGCTTTTGGCGTCGAGGGCGTAGACCGCGCGTTGGCCCAGGACCATGTTCATCTGCACGCAGAAGTCGAGGACCACGCCGGTGACGGCCAGACCGATGACGCTGTAGGCCGGGTGGATGAACGCGGGCAGGAAACTCAGGCTGGCGAACACCAGGGCCAGCAGCGATGCGATGCGGGTGTGGCCGGCATCCGCCAGGCGTCCGGCAATCGGCGCGGCGATGGCACCGATGGCGCCGACCAGGGCAAAGATCGCGATCTGGGTCTGGCTCAGGCCATGATTGCGTGCCAGTTCCAGCGGCACGGCGGTCCAGAACAGGCTGAAGGTGGCGAACATGCAACCCTGGTAAAACGCCCGCTGACGCAATACCGGTTGTTGACGCAGCAAGGTCCACAGAGAACCGAGCAACTGACCGTAAGAAGCGCTGTGATCAGGCTGGCGCTTGGGAATCGTCAACGCCAGCACGATGCTGATCGCCGCCATCAGCGCCGCCGCAATGATGAACATTGCGCGCCAGCCGAAGTGGTCAGCCACCACGCTGGACACCGGCCGCGCCAGCAGAATCCCCAACAGCAAACCGCCCATGATCCCGCCGACCACCCGGCCGCGAGATTCTTCCGGCGCCAGATGTGCGGCCAAAGGAATGAGGATCTGTACCGATACCGAACTGAAACCCACCAGCAGCGAGATCAGCAAAAACACATTCGGCTGATCGGTAAACGCGGCACCGAGCAGGCTCGCGATTGCCACCAGCGTGGTGATGATCATCAGCTTGCGGTTCTCCAGCAGGTCACCTAGCGGCACCAGGAAGAACAGGCCCAGCGCATAACCAATCTGGGTCAGCGACACGATGAAACTGGCCATGGTGCTGGTCAGGCCGATATCCGGCGCGATCAAACCAATGATCGGCTGGGCGTAATAGATGTTGGCCACAATGGCGCCGCAGCAGAAGGCGAACAGCAGCACCATGCCGCGGGTCATTGTCGTGGCGCCGTGGGGCACCTGGGTCGCTGGGTTCATAACGTGTCTCGCTGAGCAAAAGAGAATGCGCGCAGGCTAATCGGCTGACCGGAACGGCGGAAGAGAGGTTGGAGTGATAGTAATCATTCCATTGCGGAATGAGTGACGGACGCGCGTGATGTCCACCGATGAACCTTGCGTCAAAACATTGAGGTCAGATGATACATTCACTTACATCTTGTTCGATAGCGTGCTTATGTTCTCTCTTCACGTTTCATAACAGGAAGGCACTTCCATGAATGCGATGTTTCGTCAGCTGATTCGGGGTGCGTCAGTGGTTACCTTGATCAGCTTGTTCACAGCAACTGCCGCCCAGGCTGCCGACGCCCCGGGCACGCGCATCGGCGTGCGCGGCGAGATTACCGGCGTCAGCGCCGACAGCTTGAAAGTCCACACCAACCGCGGCGAAAACGTGGTCATCAACCTGGCCCCGGACACCAAGGTCCGCGCCGTTACCCTGGCCAATATCGAAGACATCAAACCCGGCAGCTACATCGGCTCGGCGGCCATTCCGCAGGATGACGGCACCCTCAAGGCGCTGGAAGTTCACGTCTTCCCGCCGGAACTGGCCGGCAGCGGCGATGGCCATCGGCCTTTCGACCTGGCCAAGGGCAGCAGCATGACCAACGGCAGTGTCGGTGATCTGGTGGTCAGCAATGGCCGCACTTTGACCGTCAACTACAAGGGCGGCCAACAGAAGATTTTGGTGCCAGAGGATGTGCCGATCGTCAACCTGATGCCGGGGGATCGCAGCTTGCTCAAGGTCGGGGTGAAGATCGTGACGTTCGTGACCCAGAGCGCGGATGGAACGCTGACAGCGCAGTCCATCTCGGCCGGTAAGGATGGCGTGACGCCGCCGATGTAAGCGCCGACTCCCAATCCCCCTGTGGGAGCGGGCTTGCTCGCGAAAGCGGCTTCACATTCAAAAGAGGTGTTGAATGACACACCGCCTTCGCGAGCAAGCCCGCTCCCACAGGGGAATCCTCAGTGAATATAAATCTGATGTTCGGGCACAAAAAAGGCGACCTCTGCAGGTCGCCTTTTTCATGGCTGCTCAGCGGTTACTGCGCATAAATCTGATCAAAAACCCCGCCATCATTGAAGTGGGTCTTCTGCACGGTGCGCCAGTCACCAAAGGTCTTCTCTACCGAGAGGAAATCAACTTTCGGGAAACGATCGGTGTACTTGGCCAACACCGCCGGGTCACGCGGACGCAGGTAGTTTGCCGCTGCAATCTCCTGGCCTTCTGGCGACCACAGGTATTTCAGGTATTCGTCCGCAGCGGCGCGGGTGCCTTTTTTGTCGACGACTTTATCGACGACAGACACCGGCGGTTCGGCTTCAGCGGACACGCTCGGGTAGATCACTTCAAACTGGTCGCGGCCAAACTCGCGGGCGATCATTTCCGCTTCGTTTTCGAAGGTCACCAGCACGTCGCCAATCTGGTTGGTCATGAAGGTGGTAGTGGCTGCGCGGCCGCCGGTGTCCAGCACCGGGGCTTGTTTGAACAGTTTGCCGACGAAGGCCTTGGCCTTGTTTTCGTCGCCGCCATTCTTCAGCACATAGCCCCAGGCCGAGAGGTAGGTGTAGCGGCCGTTGCCCGAGGTTTTCGGGTTAGGCACGATCACTTGCACGCCGTCCTTGAGCAGGTCGGGCCAGTCTTTGAGGGCTTTCGGGTTGCCTTTGCGCACGATAAAAACCGTGGCCGAGGTGAACGGCGCGCTGTTGTTCGGCAAGCGGGTGACCCAGTTGTCCGGCACCAGTTTGCCGTTGTCCGCCAAGGCGTTGATGTCGGTGGCCATGTTCATGGTGATGACGTCAGCCGGCAGGCCGTCGATCACCGAGCGCGCCTGTTTGCTGGAGCCGCCGAAGGACATCTGCAAGGTGATGTTTTCGTTGTGCTCGGCTTGCCAGTGTTTCTGGAACGCAGTGTTGTAGTCCTTGTAGAAATCCCGCATCACGTCGTAGGAAACGTTAAGCAGGGTCGGTGCGGCCTGAGCCACGCTGGTCAGTGCCAGGCCAGCGGCCAGAAGTGAGGCGCCAAAGAGTTTTTTCACTGCGCATTCCTTGTTTTGCGTAGGAGTTGCTGAAGGCTGCGATCTTTTGACCTTCAACGTCATCAGACTCGTTGAAGATCAAGATCAAAAGATCGCAGCCTTCGGCAGCTCCTACGGGTTATTTTCAGTTATTGGAGGTATAGCCATCGTTTTGCCAGCGACTATAGCCGGGCTCGCATAGTCCTTTAAAGATTAAAAAGCACTTTGCTTATTCCAGTTTCTTGAACAACGCGTTGCCACACCGCGAACAAAATGCCGCGCCATGTTCGTGGCTGTTTTTCTTGCACACCGGACAGTCGTGTTGCAGTTGTTCGCCGCGCATGGCGTTGGCCAGTTCAGCGGTGAAAATCCCTGTCGGCACGGCGATGATCGAGTAACCGGTGATCATCACCAGCGACGAAATCACCTGACCCAGGGGCGTCTTCGGCACGATGTCGCCGAAGCCCACGGTGGTCAGCGTCACGATAGCCCAATAGATGCCTTTGGGGATGCTGGTGAAACCATGCTCCGGGCCTTCGATCACGTACATCAAGGTGCCGAACACCGTCACCAGGGTGCAGACGCTGACCAGGAACACCACGATTTTCTGCTTGCTGCCGCGCAACGCCGACATCAAATAGTTGGCTTGCTTGAGGTACGGGCTGAGCTTGAGCACGCGGAAAATCCGCAGCATCCGGATGATCCGGATGATCAGCAGGTACTGCGCATCGGCGTAATACAGCGCGAGGATACCGGGCACGATCGCCAGCAAATCCACCAGCCCGTAAAAGCTGAACGCGTAGCGCAACGGTTTGGGCGAGCAGTACAGGCGCAGGCCATATTCGATGGCGAAGATGACGGTGAAGCCCCACTCGATGTACGCCAGCAGGTTGGCGTAGTTCTGGTGGATCGCGTCGATGCTGTCGAGCATCACGATCACGATGCTGGCCAGGATGATCAACAGCAAGATGCCGTCGAAACGGCGCCCGGCCTTGGTGTCGCTCTGGAAAACCATGACGTAAAGCTCTTCACGCCAGTTTTTGCTGATGTCCATGGATAACGCCTGAACCGAGAATCAGCGAAGCCTAGGGTGATTCTCCTCCAGAGCGCAAGGCGTACCGGCGGCCGTGGTCTTGCCAAATGTTTGAACCGCCGTGCGGATCAGCCAGCCGGCGAGGATGAACGGCGCGGTGAGCGTCGGCAGACCGATGGCGGCAAACACCGGCGTCAGCAACAGCGCCGATGCGATGCCGACCAAAGGCAGCCACGGCTGCTGGCGCTGGGAGCTGAAGGCGAGGGCGGCGAGCACGGCGTTGTAACCACCGAGGCCGATCAATGCGCTATAGAAGTCATGATGCAGCAGGCTCCAGGCCATGCCCGCGACGGACGCCAGCAACGCCCAGCAGAAGGCACGGCGATCAGCGATCAGCAAACCCACGGCAATCATCGCACCGGCCAGCGGATGGCCGAGGAACATCACCTGGCCGAGGCCTTTGAGGGGCGCGGCGAGCATGTTCAGCGCACTGACTTCGATCAAGTGCGCGGTTGTCGACGGTGTGGCGAAGCACAGCAGCAACCAGCTCATCCCCACGAAGGGCGCCGTATAGGCAGGCAGGTATTGGCTGACCCGTGCACGTTTGAGCCACTGTTGAGTAATCATCGCGCTCAGCCCGCCGCAGGCAATGATGACCAGGGGCAACATCGCGGACCAAGGGAAATACAGGCTCAGCAGCAGGCCGAGCAGGACACCGTTGTAACTGAACAGCCCGGCCTGGCGATCAGCCTTGGCATAGCCGCGACGTTGCGCGGTGAGCAACCCGGCGACCCCGCCCAGCAGCGCACCGCCGAGCAGCGTCGGCGCGGTAAAAAGAATCGCCAACAGGCACAGCAGACCGCACAGCGGATGGCGCTGGAGGAAGATCTGACTGAAACCGTTGAGCAGGGCAGTGGCCCAGTCGGGGCAGTGGGTGTTGAAGTGGTTGGCAGGCATGATGAAGTCTTTGGTGTGTCAGGGAGACTGAGTCGCCCCATTCGCGAGCAAGCCCGCTCCCACAGAAATACGCTGTCCCTGTAGGAGCGAGGCTTGCCCGCGAAGAGGCCGGTACAGGCGCTAAATCAACGTCTCGATACGCAATGAATTAGTCGACCCCGGCTGCCCAAACGGCACCCCCGCGGTAATCAACAACGTATCGCCGCGCTGCGCCATGCCTTGCGCCTGGGCAATCTCCAGCGCCGTCGAGCACACCTCATCGACCTGCCGCAGCCGATCATTCACCACCGAGTGCACGCCCCACGCCACGGTCAGGCGGCGAGCGGTTTGCAGATTGGGCGTGAGGTTCAGGATCGGCACCGTCGGCCGCTCCCGCGCCGCTCGCAAACTCGAAGTGCCGGACTCGCTGTAATTCACCAGCACCGCCACCGGCAGCACATTACTGATGCGCCGAATCGCACAACTGATCGCATCTGAAACCGTGGCTTCAGCCTTCGGCCGGCTCACGTCCAATTGCGTCTGATAATCCGGACCGTTCTCCACCTGGCGGATGATCTTGCTCATCATCTGCACCGCTTCCAGCGGGTATTCGCCGGACGCGGTTTCCGCCGACAGCATCACCGCATCCGCGCCTTCCGCTACGGCGTTGGCCACGTCGGTGACCTCGGCGCGGGTCGGGGCCGGGGAGAAGCGCATCGATTCCAGCATCTGTGTCGCCACCACCACCGGCTTACCGAGTTCGCGGCAAACGGTGATGATGTTTTTCTGGATCTGCGGCACGCTCTCGGCCGGCACTTCCACGCCCAGGTCTCCGCGAGCGACCATGATTGCGTCGCTCAACTCAGCAATTTCCCGCAGATGAGTCACCGCCGACGGCTTCTCGATCTTCGCCATCAAAAACGCTTTGTCGCCGATCAACGCCCGGGCTTCCTGGATATCTTCCGGGCGCTGCACAAACGACAGCGCCACCCAGTCCACACCCAGCTCCAGACCGAAGCTCAAATCGCGACGATCCTTGGCGGTCAGCGGGCTCAGGTCGAGCACCGCTTGCGGCACGTTCACGCCTTTGCGGTCTGACAATTCGCCGCCATTCAACACCGTGGTGTCGATCGCGTCGGAATACTTGGTCACCACCCGCAGCCGCAACTTGCCGTCGTCCAGCAGCAGGTCCATTCCCGGCTCCAGGGCGGCAATGATTTCCGGATGCGGCAGGTTGACCCGGCGTTCATCTCCCGGCGTCGAATCGAGGTCCAGGCGCAGGGCCTGGCCGCGATGCAATTGCACCTTGCCCTCGGCAAACTTGCCGACCCGCAGTTTCGGGCCTTGCAGGTCCATCAGGATGCCGAGCGGGTAATTCAGTTGACGTTCGACTTCACGAATCCACTGATAACGCTGGGCATGGTCAGCGTGATCGCCGTGGCTGAAATTCAGGCGAAAGATATTGACCCCGGCCTCGACCAACTCGCGGATGTCTTCGATCCCGTCAGTCGCCGGACCCAGGGTGGCGAGGATTTTGACCTTTTTATCAGGCGTCATTTTTTGTGCTCTCGAGGATCAGGATGGCGCGGAAGTCGTTGACGTTGGTGCGGGTCGGCTCGGTGACGATCAGGGCATCCAGCGCCTCGAAATAGCCGTAGCCATTGTTGTTGTCCAACTCGTCGCTGGCGCTCAGACCGAGGGCAATGGCGCGGGCGTAGCTGTCCGGGGTCATGATTGCGCCGGCGTTGTCTTCGGAGCCATCGATGCCATCGGTGTCACCGGCCAGGGCGTAGACGCCTGGCAGGCCTTTGAGGCTGTCGGTCAGGCTCAACAGGAATTCGGCGTTACGCCCGCCGCGTCCATTGCCGCGCACGGTGACCGTGGTTTCGCCGCCGGAGAGAATCACGCACGGCGCCGCCAAGGGCTGGCCATGCAGGACGATTTGCCGGGCGATGCCGGCGTGGACTTTCGCCACTTCCCGGGATTCACCTTCCAGATCGCCGAGGATCAGCGGGCTGAAACCCGCCTGACGGCATTTCACCGCCGCCGCTTCCAGGGATTGCTGTGGGCGGGCGATCAGTTGGAAGTGATTGCGTGTCAGGCTCGGATCGCCGGGTTTGACGGTTTCCGATTCCGGGCTTTGCAGCCAGGTGCGCACTGAGGCCGGGACTTCGATGCTGTAGCGTTTGAGGATCGCCAGGGCTTCGGCGGACGTGCTCGGATCGGCCACGGTCGGGCCGGAAGCGATGACGGTCGCGAGATCGCCCGGCACATCGGAAATCGCGTAGGTATACACAGTCGCCGGCCAGCAGGCCTTGCCGAGACGACCGCCCTTGATCGCCGAGAGGTGCTTGCGCACGCAGTTCATCTCGCCGATGGTCGCGCCGGATTTGAGCAGGGCTTTGTTGATCGATTGCTTGTCGGCGAGGGTAATGCCTGGCGCCGGCAGGGCGAGCAGCGCCGAGCCACCGCCGGACAGCAGGAAGATCACGCGGTCGTCTTCGCTCAGGTTGCTGACCAGTTCCAGCACCCGTTTGGCCACGGCCAATCCGGCCGCATCCGGTACCGGATGCGCGGCTTCGACCACTTCGATTTTTTCGCAAGGGGCGCCGTGGCCGTAGCGGGTCACCACCAGGCCGGAGACTTCGCCCTGCCAGCAGCGCTCGACCACTTGGGCCATGGCGGCTGCGGCTTTGCCGGCGCCGATCACAATCACGCGACCGCTGCGATCTTTGGGTAAATGGGCTTCAAGGACTTGCTGCGGATGGGCCGCGTCGATGGCTGTGGCAAACAGTTCGCGCAGCAGGTGTTGCGGATCGACCGACATGGCGGGCTCCCGGAATTCTTGTTATTTGGAGGGCAACTCGGTTCCTTGTGGGAGCGGACTTGCTCGCGAAAGCGGTATGTCAGGCGACATCAATATTGACTGTGCCGGCGCCTTCGCGAGCAAGCCCGCTCCCACAGGGTTTTGTGCAGGGCTTATTTGTTATCGCGAATCGAGAAATTCGCCATGTGTTCCAGGCCCTTGATCAGCGCCGAGTGGTCCCAGTTGCTGCCGCCGATGGCCGCGCAGGTGCTGAACACTTGCTGGGCGTTGGCGGTGTTCGGCAGGTTGATGTTCAGTTCCTTGGCGCCTTGCAGGGCCAGGTTCAGGTCCTTCTGGTGCAGGCTGATGCGGAAGCCTGGATCGAAGGTGCCTTTGATCATGCGCTCGCCGTGCACTTCGAGGATCTTCGAGGACGCGAAACCGCCCATCAGCGCTTCACGCACCTTGGCTGGATCGGCACCGTTTTTCGAGGCGAACAACAGGGCTTCAGCCACGGCCTGGATGTTCAGCGCGACGATGATCTGGTTCGCCACTTTCGCGGTTTGACCGTCGCCGTTGCCACCGACCAGGGTGATGTTTTTGCCCATGGCCTGGAACAGTGGCAAGGCGCGTTCGAAGGCGTCGGCATCGCCGCCGATCATGATGCTCAGGCTCGCAGCTTTGGCGCCGACTTCACCGCCGGATACCGGCGCGTCGAGGTATTGGGCACCTTTTTCGTTGATCTTGGCGGCGAAGGTTTTGGTGGCGGTCGGCGAGATCGAGCTCATGTCGATCACGACTTTGCCCTTGCCGACACCGGCAGCGATGCCGTCGGCGCGGAACAGCACGTCATCGACCTGCGGGGTATCCGGCACCATGATGATGATGAATTCGGCTTCTTGCGCGACTTCTTTCGGGTTGGCCAGGGCGACGGCGCCACCGGCGATCAGATCAGCCGGAGCAGCATCGTGATGCGCCGACAGGAACAGGCTGTGACCGGCTTTCTGCAGGTTCAACGCCATTGGGTGGCCCATGATGCCGGTGCCGATAAATCCGATTTTAGCCATGAGAAAATCCTCTTGTTTTTATTGCTCTGGTCGCAAAATTCGTGGGGTGTCAGCGAGGGCGCCTTCGCGGGCAAGCCTCGCTCCTACAGACAGCCCGGCCCCTGTAGGAGCAAGGCTTGCCCGCGAAGAACGATGACGCGGTCTTGGATCAGATCGCGTTATGGGTTTTCAGCCAGCCGAGGCCTGCTTCGGTGGTGGTTAGCGGCTTGTATTCGCAACCAACCCAACCCTGATAACCAATGCGATCGAGGTGTTCGAACAGAAAGCGGTAGTTGATTTCACCGGTGCCCGGCTCATTGCGCCCCGGGTTGTCCGCCAACTGCACATGGTTGATCTCGCCCAGGTGCGATTGCAGGGTGCGGGCCAGGTCGCCTTCCATGATTTGCATGTGGTAGATGTCGTATTGCAGGAACAGGTTGGCGCTGCCGACCTGTTCGCGAATCGACAGGGCTTGCGCCGTGTTGTTCAGGTAGAAACCGGGAATGTCGCGGGTGTTGATCGCTTCCATCACCAATTTGATGCCCGCCGCTTGCAGCTTGTCGGCGGCGTACTTGAGGTTGCTGACAAAGGTTTTTTCCACGGTGGCGTCGTCGACGTTTTGTGGACGGATACCCGCCAGGCAGTTGATCTGGGTATTGCCTAGCACCTTGGCGTAAGCGATGGCCAGATCAACTCCGGCGCGGAACTCTTCGACCCGATCCGGCAGGCACGCGATACCGCGTTCGCCCTTGGCCCAGTCGCCGGCCGGCAGGTTGAACAGCACCTGGGTCAGGCCATTGGCATCGAGCTTGGCCTTGATCTCAGCGGAGCTGAAGTCGTAGGGGAACAGGTACTCGACACCACTGAAGCCGGCCTTGGCGGCCGCTTCAAAACGGGCGAGAAAATCCTGTTCGGTGAACAGCATGGACAGGTTGGCTGCGAAACGCGGCATGGTGGTCTCCCGTAAAATATAGGACCTGTAGCAGCTGCCGAGGCACGAGGCTGCGTTGGGCTGCGAAGCGGCCCCCGATGGCGGCCCTTCGATGGCGGTCCTGCGGACACGCAACGCAGCCTCGTGCCTCGGCAGCTGCTACAGGTTCAGGTCATTCTCAATCGAGCAACGAAATCGCCGTTGGTGCGTCGTTACCGACCAGCGCCAGGTCTTCAAATTCGTTGACGGCGTTGATCTCGGTGCCCATGGAAATGTTGGTCACGCGCTCCAGGATAATCTCGACGATCACCGGCACCTTGAACTCTTCGATCAGCTCCTGAGCCTTGCGCAGGGCAGGCTGGATCTGACCCGGTTCGAAGACACGCAGAGCCTTGCAACCGAGGCCTTCGGCGACGGCGACGTGATCGACACCGTAACCGTTGAGCTCCGGAGCGTTCAGGTTATCGAAGGACAGCTGCACGCAGTAGTCCATGTCGAAACCGCGCTGGGCCTGACGGATCAGCCCCAGGTACGAATTGTTTACCACAACGTGGATGTACGGCAGCTTGAACTGCGCGCCCACCGCCAATTCTTCGATCATGAACTGGAAGTCGTAGTCGCCCGAAAGAGCCACGACCTTGCGGGTCGGGTCAGCCTTGACCACGCCCAGCGCCGCCGGAATGGTCCAGCCCAACGGGCCGGCCTGGCCGCAGTTGATCCAGTGACGCGGCTTGTAGACGTGCAGGAACTGCGCGCCGGCAATCTGCGACAGACCAATGGTGCTGACGTAGCACGTGTCTTTGCCGAACACTTGGTTCATCTCTTCGTACACACGCTGCGGCTTGACCGGCACGTTGTCGAAGTGGGTCTTGCGGTGCAGGCTGGCCTTGCGCTGCTGGCAGTCTTGCAGCCAGGCGCTGCGGTTTTTCAGCTTGCCGGCGGCTTGCCATTCGCGAGCGACTTCGATGAACACGGTCAGCGCGGCAGCGGCGTCGGACACGATGCCCAGGTCCGGGGTGAACACGCGGCCGATCTGGGTTGGTTCGATATCAACGTGAATGAACTTGCGGCCTTCGGTGTAGACGTCGATCGAGCCGGTGTGACGGTTGGCCCAACGGTTGCCGACGCCCAGCACCACGTCCGACTTCAGCATCGTCGCGTTGCCGTAGCGGTGCGAGGTTTGCAGGCCGACCATGCCGACCATCAACGGGTGATCGTCTGGAATCGTGCCCCAGCCCATCAGGGTCGGGACCACTGGAATACCGGTCAGCTCGGCGAACTCCACCAGCAACTCGCTGGCGTCGGCGTTGATGATGCCGCCACCGGCCACCAGCAATGGACGCTCGGCCTGGTCGAGCATGGCCAGGGCCTTCTCGATTTGTACGCGGTTGGCGGTGGGTTTGGCCAGCGGCAGCGGTTCGTAGGCGTCGATGTCGAATTCGATCTCGGCCATCTGCACGTCGAATGGCAGGTCGATCAACACCGGGCCTGGACGGCCGGAGCGCATTTCATAGAAGGCTTTCTGGAACGCATATGGCACCTGGCCCGGTTCCATGACGGTGGTGGACCACTTGGTCACTGGCTTGACGATGGCGGTGATGTCGACGGCCTGGAAGTCTTCTTTATGCATGCGCGCCCGTGGTGCCTGGCCGGTGATGCACAGGATCGGGATCGAGTCCGCCGAGGCGCTGTACAAGCCGGTGACCATGTCGGTGCCGGCCGGGCCGGAAGTGCCGATGCACACGCCGATGTTGCCGGCCTTGGTGCGGGTGTAACCCTCGGCCATGTGCGAAGCGCCTTCCACGTGGCGAGCGAGGACGTGATCGATGCCACCGACCTTCTGCAGGGCGGAGTACAGCGGGTTGATCGCGGCGCCCGGGATGCCAAAAGCGGTATCAACCCCTTCGCGGCGCATCACCAGAACGGCGGCTTCGATTGCTCTCATTTTGCTCATGGTTTTGGTGCCTCTTACGTTTTGTAATTGTATACAAGTGGCTTTGCGCAGAGTGTATTCACGGCGGACGGCGCAGGTCAATCCATTTTCTCAAGCGACTGTTTCATTCGTCGGAAGCCCGTTCTGCTGTGGCTTTTCGTCGCATGTGGCGCTTTTCGAGAATTATTGTATACAAATAAATAATCTATTGTGTTCTATTTGTTGCATCGGACTGCGGCACAAAACCGCAGGCCCACCGCTTTCCCAATAACAAAATGAGGACGGCACCATGAGCGCTTTAACCTTGAAAGACGCAGTCAACCTGACGACCCAGGCCATCGCCGCCGGGCGTGCAGTTTCCGCCGCACCCCTGACCATCGCGGTACTCGATGCCGGCGGCCATCTGATTTCTTTGCAACGCGAAGACGGCGCGAGCCTGCTACGCCCACACATCGCCATCGGCAAAGCCTGGGGCGCGATTGCCCTGGGCAAAGGCTCGCGTCTGCTGGCGCTGGATGCGCAACAACGACCGGCGTTTATTGCCGCGCTGAATAGCCTGGGGCAAGGCAGTGTGGTGCCGGCACCGGGTGGTGTGTTGATTCGGGATTCGGAGGGGAACGTGCTGGGGGCTGTCGGCATCAGCGGCGATCTGTCGGATGTGGATGAACAGTGCGCGATTAGCGCGATTGAAGCGCAGGGGTTGCGGGCGGATGCGGGGGTTAGTGCTTAAGATCTTTGTTGATTGATCTGGCGCTTTCGCGAGCAAGCCCGCTCCCACAAGGGTTCGGTGGTGGACACAAAATGTGTGAATACCACAAATCCCCCTGTGGGAGCGGGCTTGCTCGCGAAGGCGATCCTCCAGACACATCCAGCTAAAAGTCTGAACCACCATCTCCTGACCTCAGGTCTAGCCTTCTCATGACTCAATCATGAAAGGGGCAAAGGAATGCCTGAGCTGTCAGCTTCACACCGTCTGCGCATCGGCCGCTACGCCGAGCAAAACCGCATATACCTTCTAACTGCCAACACTCTCATGCGAGAACCTGTTTTCAGGGACTACATCCTGGGCCGGATGGTCGTGCACCAATTCAAGCAAGCACAGGATCAGGGGTTTGCCGACACTTTGGCTTTTGTCGTCATGCCTGACCATTTTCATTGGTTGATCCAGCTGCAAAAAGGGTCACTGGGCCAGTTGATGTGCCAGACCAAATCTTTGAGTGCACGAGCAATCAATGAGGCCGCGGGCAGAACAGGCAGTCTCTGGCAGCAGGGGTTTCATGATCGTGCTTTGCGGCGAGAGGAGTGTTTGGTGAAGGTTGCGCGGTATGTGGTGGCCAACCCATTGCGGGTGGGCTTAGTGAAGCGGTATGGCGATTATCCGTTGTGGGATGCTATTTGGCTTTAGGCTTTGGACCGAGGTGCCCCCTTCGCGAGCAAGCCCGCTCCCACAAGGGATCTTCAGTGTTGCGGAGATCGAGTGTGGAAGCGAGCCTGCTCGCGAACAGCCGCGCTGCGGTCTATCAGTCCGGCTCACACCCCTTCAACACCAACCGAATAATCGTCTGCGCCGCCGCCTCGTAATCTGCTTCGTCCAGCTTGGCTTTGCCGGTCACCGCCGAGATCTGCCAGTCGAAGTCGGCATAGGTCTGGGTCGCGGCCCAAATGCTGAACATCAGGTGGTTGGGGTCGATAGGGGCGATTTGGTTGCGGTCGATCCAGGTCTGGATGCAGTCGATGTTGTGTTTGGCCTGGCCGTTTAGGCGTTCGACCAGGTCGGCGCTCAGGTGCGGGGCGCCGTGCATGATTTCGCTGGCGAACACCTTGGAGGCGAAGGGCAGGTCGCGGGAGATGCGGATTTTGGAGCGGATGTAGCCACTCAGCACTTCGCTGGGCACGCCGTCGGCGTTGAAGGGCGTCGAGGCCTGCAGGATCGGCTCGATGATGCTTTCCAGGACCTCGCGGTAGAGGTTTTCCTTGGATTTGAAGTAGTAGTAGACGTTGGGCTTGGGCAATCCCGCCTTGGCCGCGATATCACTGGTTTTGGTCGCAGCGAAGCCCTTGTCGGCAAATTCTTCACTGGCGGCACGCAGGATCAGTTCTTTGTTGCGCTCGCGGATAGTGCTCATAAACCAGGTGGTTCCTTGCCTGTTCTGGCGGTTGCGCATGGTAGCACCGGCCTCGCGCGGCGCTCAAGAATGCCCCGTGCGACGCGCGGCCGCGCTATGCTGCGCAGCATCCATTCAAGAAGGAAGCCTGATTCATGGCAGGAAGCAGTTTGCTGTTGCTGATCGATGACATTGCCGCGGTACTCGACGATGTGGCGTTGATGACCAAAATGGCCACCAAGAAGACCGCCGGCGTGCTCGGTGATGATCTGGCGCTCAACGCCCAGCAGGTCAGCGGCGTTCGCGCCGAGCGGGAAATCCCGGTGGTATGGGCGGTGGCCAAGGGCTCGTTCCTCAACAAACTGATCCTGGTGCCGTCGGCATTGGCCATCAGCGTGTTCATTCCGTGGCTGGTCACGCCGTTGTTGATGGTCGGCGGTGCTTACCTGTGCTTTGAGGGTTTCGAGAAACTGGCCCACAAGTTCCTGCACAGCAAGGCTGAAGATGACGCCGAGCACGCGCAACTGATCGAGGCCGTGGCTGATCCGGCAACCGATCTGGTGGCGTTCGAACAGGACAAGATCAAAGGCGCGATCCGCACAGACTTCATTCTTTCCGCGGAAATCATCGCCATCACCCTCGGCACCGTGGCCGACGCTTCGCTGACCCAGCAAGTGATCGTGCTGTCGGGCATCGCCATTGTCATGACCATCGGCGTCTATGGGCTGGTGGCGGGCATCGTCAAACTCGACGACCTGGGCCTGTGGCTCACGCAGAAACCAGGGCAGATGGCCAAAAGCATCGGCGGGGCGATCCTGCGCGCGGCACCGTACATGATGAAAAGCCTGTCGGTGATTGGTACGGCGGCGATGTTCCTGGTCGGCGGCGGGATTCTGACCCACGGCGTGCCGGTGGTGCATCACTGGATTGAAAGCGTTAGTGCGGGGGCGGGTGGTGCCGGGTTTATCGTGCCGACGTTGCTGAATGCGGTGGCGGGGATTGCGGCGGGGGCTGTGGTGTTGGCTGGTGTGATGCTCGTAAGCAAGATCTGGAAGTCAGTGAAAAGCTGAAGGTCACCACAATCCAATGTGGGAGCGGGCTTGCTCGCGAAAGTGGTGTGTCAGTCAGCATCTCTGTTGAATGTGAAGCTGCCTTCGCGAGCAAGCCCGCTCCCACAGGGGATTTGTAGCGAGGTCGGGATATGAAAAAGGCCATTCGACTCGCATCGAATGGCCTTTTTTGTTTTCGCTGAAGTTACTCGGCGATCTGCAACTTGCGCGACTCGGTGTAGACGTAACGCACCTTTTCATACTCGAACGGCGAGTTCAACTGACCGTAGCGGAAGCTGGTCTGGTAGCGTTTGTCGACGCCGCGCAGGACCCAGATTTCCGGGTGGTTGGAGCTGACTTCGGAGACGTTCAGGAAGTTGACCGCGGCTTCACCGGTGTAGTCGACCACCAGGCCTGCGGTGTCGCGCAGGTTGGAGGGACCGAGGATCGGCAGGACGAAGTAGGCACCGCCCGGCACGCCGTAGAAGCCCAACGTCTGGCCGAAGTCTTCGCTTTGGCGCGGCAGGCCCATGGCGGTGGCCGGGTCCCACAGGCCAGCGACGCCGATCGTGGTGTTGAGCAGCAGGCGCGCGGTGGTTTCCAGCGAGCGATGACCCTTGAGCTGCAGCAGGCTGTTGAGCAGGTTCGGCACGTCACCGAGGTTATTGAAGAAGTTGCTCACACCCGTGCGCACGAAGCTTGGGGTGACGTAGCGATAACCATCGACCACGGGCAGGAACACCCATTGGTCGAAGCGGTAGTTGAAGTGGTAGACCCGACGGTTCCACTCTTCCAGCGGGTCATAGACGTTCAGCGCGTTGAGCGTCGAGCGTTCGAACTCGCGTTGGTCCAGGCCCGGGTTGAACTTGAGTTTGCTCAGCGGTTCTTTGAACCCGTCGCTACCGACGACAACCGGTGCGTTAGCTTTGCTGTTGTCGGCATTGGCGACGCCTGCACAGAGTAACGCTGCGATAAGCAGGAGATATTTAGCCACGGAAGAACTCCAGCATGGCGTCGCTGTTGACGCGATAGTTAAGGTTGCCGCAATGGCCGCCCAATGGGTAAACGGTCAAGCGGTCGCCGAACGTGCGGCGCAGGAAACCCAGGTCGCCAGGGCCGAGGATCACGTCATCGGCGTTGTGCATGACCGAGATTTTCGGGCTGTCATGCAGGTAATCCTTCAGCGCATACAAACTTACCTGGTCGATCAGTTGCAGCAGGCTGCCGCCGTCGGTGCGGGCGCGCCACATCGGGATGACTTGCTCGGTGATGTAGCAGTCGAAGTCGCACTGCAGCGCACGCTTGAGGAACGGCGTGAGGCTGGTGCCTTCGGTAATCGGGTATTTCGGCGGGGTGATCAGGCCACGGCGGTTGATCAGGTCCGAGGTAAAGGCGATATCGGCCGCCGAGAAGCGGAACGAGGTGCCGATCAGCATGGCCATCTGTTCGTTGGTCAGGTGCTGCTTGGACTGCTGGAAGTCATAGAGCAGGGCATCGTTGAGGTCGATGTAGCCTTTTTGCTGGAAGTAGCGGGTCAGTTTGTTCAGCACCAGTTCATAGAAGGTGGTGCTGTTGTTGATGCCCTTGACCTCGGTTTGCACCAGCTTGTCGAGGTTGGTGATCGAGGTGTAGAGGTTGACTGGCGGGTTGAGCAGCAAGACTTTCTTGAAGTTGAAGCTGCGACGGGTTTCGTCCAGGTGTGCGACGAACGCGGCATCCAGTGCGCCCAGGCTGTAGCCGGTCAAGTAGTAGTCGGTGACCGGCGTCTTCGGGTTTTGCGCCCGCACGGCCTGCATCACCCGGTACATGTCTTCGGCGTCTTCCTTGGTGATACCGGGCGTGGCGAAGCGTGAAGCGGCGCTCATGAAGTCGAAGCTGGTGGGCGACGACAGTTGCACCACGTGGTAGCCAGCCTTGTAATAGAGCTTTTTCAGGTATTCGTTGAGGCTGCTGTCATAGCGCGCGCCGGTGCCGGCGATCAGGAAAATCAGCGGGGCGGCGTGATCCTGAGTGGCGATGCGGTAGGTGAGTTTCTTCACCGCCCAGAAGTTGTCCGGCAGGCTGAATTCACGCTCCGGGCGCAACCGCACGCTGCGGTCCTGCTGATTGATGTCTTCGTTGGCCGGCAACTCCGGGCGCAATTCCGGTGGAGTCGTGGCAATGGTCGCCTCGAACGGGTTGGTCAAGGGGTAGCCATAGCTGGCGGCGTCGATGTCGACCGCCAGTGCGGACGCACTCAAAATAAGGCCGCCAAACAGGGCGGCGAAGCGCAAGGAACGGAGCATGACTAGATCCCTTAGAAAAAGGTGCCGAATGAGGTTCGCAGGCTATGACCACGGGGTTTGCGCCAAAGTGCCATGGATCGGCACCAATCAGGGCTTAATTCGGAGTAATAGTAGCTGGACGATACACTTTGCAGTGATTCGCTGCCCAGTTAACTGTTGTTAACACTTGTATAAGGCCGCCGGGCGATTAAGCTGGCCGCCGTTTTCGTTAATTGGAGTGCTTCATGTCCCGCCGTCTGCCCGTGATTCTGCTGCTTGTTTTGCTGCCTTTATGGCTGGCCGCCAGTTATGGCGCGCGTTATGGCTTTATGGAGGATGCGCAATGGGTCGGCCTCTGCGTGGACGAAGCGAGCCGTTGGGAATGCCAGGTCCGGTCGAACCTCGGGCTGATGATTCACTTCAAGGTATTGGGTTGGGGCGCATTGGCCGCGGCGGTCATCGGGTTTGTGGTGCCGGGCCGGGCAGGGTGGTGGCTGGCGGTGTTGGCCCTGGTGCTGGGGTTCCCGGCGTTGGCGTTGTACAACACGACATTGGCGGTGTTTGCGGTGGTGATTGCTGCTCTGCGTCTGGTACGGGATTCTCGTAGCGCCTGATAGAAAAAGATCGCAGCCTTCGGCAGCTCCTACATGGAATGTGTATCCCTGTAGGAGCTGCCGAAGGCTGCGATCTTTTGATTTTGCTTTGTCGATTAACCTTTGCGAACCCGCAAACAACGCCACAACGCGGCCACCATCAACACACTCACCAGCGCCCACCCCCAGGCCTGTTGATTCTGCAACCCTTCACGAAACAACTGCGGCGCAATGCCGGCGCCGATGATGAAGGTCAGCAAAGCAATCTCCCGGCGCGGCACACTCACTGGACGGCACAGATACACCAGCGCCGGCAGGATAAACGCGACGCTCGGGAAGCTGCGATAACGCGGGTCGAACACCAACTCCAGCATCATCACCGCCGCCGCAAAGCCTGCCGCTGCCACCAGCCAACCCGCCCGACGTTCCAGCACATTGAACGCGCGTTCACGCCAACCACTGCGAGCGCTCAACGTCAACGCAGCATGGGCCAACACCACCAAATTCAATGTCGTCAGCAAACCAACCCACAGCCATTCACTGGCAAACCGCGTGGTGACTCGCGCCAGATCGCCCCAAGCCCCGATCGAGCAGGCTGCCAGCGCACCCAGCAGCGGCACGACTAGCGCTGCACGCGTACTGCGAACCCGACCACCCAGCAGCAAGGTGCCGAGGAAGATCACGCCGCCCACCGCCAGCCATTGCGACCAGTACGGCACGTTCGTCACCGGACCGGCCAGCACGCCTTTGTCCTGGCGATCGGCATCAAACAGCCCCCAGTAACCACCGACCGCACCTTCGCTGGCGCGTTTCCACGGCTGGTCAAAGGCTTCGATCAGGTTGTAATGCCAGCCTTGCTGTTCGGCCATGGCGACAAAACCCCGAATGAACTTGGCTTCGTTGACCCGGCTCGGCAGCGCGGTTTCACGCTGGCGACCTTCGCTCGGCCAGCCGGTTTCGCCGATCAGCACGTCCTTGGGCGCGAACTTGTTACCGAACACCTGACGCACTTCGGCCACGTGTTGCAACGCCGCGTCGATGTTCGACGGGTCATCTTCCCAGTACGGCAGCAAATGAATGGTCAGGAAATCCACCGCTGGGGCGATTTCCGGGTGCTTGAGCCAGAATTCCCAGACATCAGCGTAGGTGACCGGCTGTTTGATCTGGCCTTTGACCTGATTGATCAGCTTCGCCAGTTGTGCGCCGGTGACTTCCTTGCGCAGCAACGCTTCGTTGCCGACGATCACCGAGGTCACCACATCCGGGTTCGCGTTGGCCGAGGCGATCAGCAGGTCGACTTCCTTGGCGGTGTCCACCGGGTTGCTGTTGACCCAGGCGCCGATCATCAACTTCAACCCGTGCTTGCGCGCCAGGTCGGGCAGGGCTTCGAGGCCGGTCATGGAATAGGTGCGGATGCATTCGAAGCTTTTGGCCAGCAGCGCGAGGTCGGCGTCCATGCGCTCCGGGCGCAGTTTGAACGGCTGGTCGAATGGCGATTGGTCTTTGTCGAACGGGGTGTAGGACGCGCATTGCAACTTGTGCGTGGCGCTGGCTACGTCCGGCAGGATCACCGGTTTGCCGAGGCCGTACCAGAAGCCACCGAGGGCGAACACACCCAGCAGGCAGGCGAAAAGATAAGCCAGAAAAGGAAAGCGTGATGTCGCGGGCATGGTCAGGCCGTCTGGGAGCAAAGGCGCGCATGTTACCTGTATTTGCCCCGGGCTTGGGCCCTTGCATGATTTTGACATGCAAAGTTCGGGCGGATCGGGCGGGGTGTTTAGGGCGCTCACGATTAATGGCGTTCTGATGTCGTTTCTCGATGCCTTGAGGTCGCTGGCAGCACAGGTCGCTGTTGTCGTGAGGTTGATTATCGAAGCGTCAGTACTCCGCTGATTTTTGAACGAGTTTGCGGTGAGGCGTGAAGGGGGCGCTGTGCACCATAACAATACGTTGACGCCGCTCGGCATCCGTCGGGCGCAGCACTTTCGGGGAAGTAACGATGAAGATGCGACGACTTTTAGGCGCGAGTGCCGCTTTGGTACTTGCGATCGGCTCCACATTCGCCAATGCCGAGAGCAAAACCCTGAGCATCGGTTACGTTGACGGCTGGTCCGACAGCGTTGCGACCACCCACGTGGCCGCCGAAGTGATCAAGCAGAAACTCGGTTATGACGTGAAGCTGCAAGCCGTCGCCACCGGGATCATGTGGCAGGGTGTAGCCACCGGCAAACTCGACGCCATGCTGTCGGCCTGGCTGCCAGTGACCCACGGCGAATACTGGACCAAGAACAAGGATCAGGTCGTCGATTACGGCCCGAACTTCAAGGACGCAAAAATCGGCCTGATCGTGCCGGAGTATGTAAAAGCCAAGACCATCGACGATCTGAAAACCGATGACAGCTTCAAGGGCCGCATCGTGGGCATTGACGCCGGTTCGGGCGTGATGCTCAAGACTGACCAGGCGATCAAGGACTACGGCTTGACCAACTACACCCTCAAGGCCAGTTCTGGCGCCGGCATGATCGCCGAGCTGACCCGTGCCGAGAAGAAAAACGAATCCATCGCCGTCACCGGTTGGGTGCCGCACTGGATGTTCGCCAAGTGGAAACTGCGCTTCCTCGACGATCCGAAAGGCGTGTATGGCGCAGCTGAAACTGTAAACAGCATCGGCAGCAAAGAACTGGCGACCAAAGCGCCGGAAGTGGCCAAGTTCCTGAAAAACTTCCAGTGGGCGTCGAAAGACGAAATCGGCGAAGTCATGTTGGCGATTCAGGACGGTGCCAAACCTGAAGCCGCTGCCAAGGATTGGGTTGCAAAACACCCGGACCGCGTTGCCGAATGGATCAAGTGATTTGATCGCAAGCGTCTAGTCCGTACCTCTCAAGGCCCCTTGGCATAACTGCCAAGGGGCCTTTTGTTTTTCCCTGTGGGAGCGGGCTTGCTCGCGAAGGCGGCGTGTCAGTCAGCGTAGATGTTGATTGACCCACCGCCTTCGCGAGCAAGCCCGCTCCCACATTGTTTAATGCATGCTGAAAAATGGCGATTCTGTCATGTCGTTCTAATACTAAGGTCGTCTGGAACCCGTCCCGCAGCCGCATAAAGTGGCTACGTTCTAACAATAATCTGTGCTGCGAGGATAAAAACAATGAACGACAGCATTTACCTCTCGATTCAAAACAGCCCGCGCTTCAAGGAGCTGGTCAGAAAGCGAGAAAAGTTCGCCTGGATTCTTTCGGCGATCATGCTTGGGCTCTACTCCGGATTCATCCTTTTGATTGCTTACGGGCCGCATATTCTCGGGGCGAAAATCAGTCCTGAGTCTTCGATTACCTGGGGGATACCGATTGGTGTCGGGCTGATTCTCTCGGCCTTTATCCTGACTGCAATCTATGTACGACGCGCCAATGGCGAATTCGACGACCTGAACAGTGCGATTCTCAAGGAGGCTCAGCAATGATCCGGCGTCTAATGGCTCTATTGAGCATCGCAGCCTTTGCACCTGGCGCCTGGGCGGCTGAAGCCCTGACCGGCGAAGTGCACAAACAACCGCTCAACGTGTCCGCGATCCTGATGTTCGTCGCGTTCGTGGGCTTGACCCTATGCATCACCTACTGGGCCTCCAAACGCAACAATTCGGCGGCAGACTACTACGCGGCTGGCGGCAAGATCACCGGTTTCCAGAACGGTCTGGCGATTGCCGGTGACTACATGTCCGCGGCGTCCTTCCTGGGTATTTCCGCCCTGGTGTTCACCTCCGGCTACGATGGCCTGATCTACTCGATCGGCTTCCTGGTGGGCTGGCCGATCATTCTGTTCCTGATCGCCGAACGCCTGCGTAACCTGGGTAAATACACCTTTGCCGACGTGGCGTCCTACCGCCTCGGGCAAACCCAGATCCGCACGCTGTCCGCTTGCGGTTCGCTGGTGGTCGTGGCGTTCTACCTGATCGCGCAAATGGTCGGTGCCGGCAAGCTGATCCAGCTGCTGTTCGGCCTCGACTACTACGTGGCGGTGATCCTGGTCGGTATCCTGATGTGCATGTACGTGTTGTTCGGCGGCATGCTGGCGACCACGTGGGTGCAGATCATCAAGGCTGTGTTGCTGTTGTCCGGTGCCTCGTTCATGGCGCTGATGGTGATGAAACACGTCAACTTCGATTTCAACATGCTGTTCTCCGAGGCGATCAAGGTTCACCCTAAAGGTGAAGCGATCATGAGCCCGGGCGGGCTGGTGAAAGATCCGATCTCGGCGTTCTCCCTGGGCCTGGCACTGATGTTCGGTACCGCTGGCTTGCCGCACATTCTGATGCGCTTCTTCACCGTGAGCGACGCAAAAGAAGCGCGTAAAAGCGTGCTGTATGCCACTGGCTTCATCGGCTACTTCTACATTCTGACCTTCATCATCGGCTTCGGCGCGATCCTGCTGGTCAGCACCAACCCGGCCTTCAAAGACGCGGCCGGCGCGCTGTTGGGCGGCAACAACATGGCGGCGGTGCACTTGGCCAACGCGGTGGGCGGCAGTATTTTCCTGGGCTTCATCTCGGCGGTAGCGTTCGCGACCATTCTGGCAGTGGTTGCCGGTCTGACCCTGGCGGGCGCGACGGCGGTGTCTCACGACCTGTACGCCAGCGTGATCAAGAAGGGCAAGGCCAACGACAAGGATGAGATTCGCGTGTCGAAAATCACCACCGTTGCCCTGGGCGTGTTGGCGATTGGTCTGGGCATTCTGTTCGAAAGCCAGAACATTGCGTTCATGGTGGGCCTGGCGTTCTCCATCGCGGCGAGCTGTAACTTCCCGGTGCTGTTGCTTTCCATGTACTGGAAGAAACTGACGACGCGTGGCGCGATGATCGGCGGCTGGTTGGGTCTGGTGAGTGCTGTGGGCTTGATGGTGCTTGGGCCGACCATCTGGGTGCAGATTCTGCATCACGAGAAGGCGATCTTCCCGTACGAGTACCCGGCGCTGTTCTCGATGGCGATTGCGTTTGTCGGGATCTGGTTCTTCTCGATCACTGACAAGTCTGCTGCGGCCGACAATGAGCGGGCGTTGTTCTTCCCGCAATTTGTGCGCTCGCAGACTGGGTTGGGGGCGAGCGGGGCGGTTTCGCACTAAGGCTTTTATATAAGCTGCGCTAAATGGAAATGCCCCGGTCGAGAGATCGGGGCATTTTTTTTGTGGGCGGTTATCGGACTTTGCGATGGCGGCGTCTCTCTTGCGGGATGTATACGACTCAAAATGGTGTGAGCTGGCTTGCCTGCGAAGGCGGCCTTATAGCCGACCTGTCTTTCGCGGATGTACACCGATCAAACTGTGGGAGCGAGCTTGCTCGCGATGAGGGCAGTTGGATCGGCCTATTTTTTGGATTGGGTACATATCCGTTTTTGCGGTAACGGCCTCTTATGGTTCCGCTCTTACAGCGGGTCACTTTGAAAAGCGCAAAGTAACCAAACGCTTTTCGCCCCTGACGTACGGTGCCTCGCCCAGGCTCGGCATGCCCTCACTCCGGTCCTGCTCCGTGGGCCCGCCGCCATCGGCCATCCATGGCCGGGGGCGGCTACCGCGGCATCCCTGCCGCGGTGCCCACTGCGCAGAATCTGCGTTCGGCCTTCCGACGGGGCAGATCAAGGTCAAGGTCAAGATCAAAAGCCAAAGCCAAAGCAACGGCAAAGGCAACGGCAACGGCAACGACACGGCAAGATCAACAGCTTTGCGGGCAAGCCTCGCTCCTACAGGGGGGGCATCGATCATTCCTATGCTTCGCGTGGTAATACAGCCCGATACGCTCTGCTTCCCGGAAGTAAGCGTGGAGCGTCCATTGGGCCATTAACGATCGGTGGCTGGGTGTACGCGCAAAAAACCGGAACTCAGGCCGGCCGGCAGGCCGCCTCGCCGTGCGATGCACGCCCCCTCGAGAGGCCGAGTGGAGGTTCTGCGCAGTGGGCAACCCGGCATGGATGCCGGGTTAGCCGCCCCCGGCCATGGATGGCCGATGGCGGCGGGCCCACGGAGCAGGACCGGAGCGCGGGCATGCCGAGCCTCAGCGAGGCACCGAACGAAAGGGGCAAAAGCGCTTTGGTTACTTTCGCGCTTTTCGAAAGTGACCCGCCGTAAGGGCGGAACCATAAGCCGCCATCACCGCAGCAACGGATATGTACCCAGCAAGCACAAACAAAAACGGCCTCTATAAAGAGGCCGTTCCCGGTAAAGCGTAAGACGTTATCGCAAGACAGGTCTTATTTACGATCTTCCAGCTTGGTAATGTCACGCGACTCATAGCCAGTGTACAACTGGCGCGGACGGCCAATTTTATACGGGCTGGAGAGCATTTCTTTCCAGTGAGAGATCCAGCCGACAGTCCGTGCCAGGGCGAAGATCACGGTGAACATGCTGGTTGGAATGCCGATCGCCTTGAGGATAATCCCCGAGTAGAAGTCGACGTTCGGGTACAGCGAGCGCTCAATGAAGTACGGATCGGTCAGGGCGATCTCTTCCAGGCGCATGGCCAGTTCGAGTTGCGGATCGTTGTTGATCCCCAGTTCCTTCAGTACTTCGTCGCAGGTCTGCTTCATGACGGTAGCGCGTGGGTCGCGGTTTTTGTAAACCCGGTGACCGAAGCCCATCAGTTTGAACGGATCGTTCTTGTCCTTGGCCTTGGCGATGAACTTGTCGATGTTCGATACATCGCCAATTTCGTCCAGCATGGTCAGGACCGCTTCGTTCGCGCCGCCGTGGGCAGGGCCCCACAGTGCAGCGATACCGGCGGCGATACAGGCGAACGGGTTGGCACCCGAAGAACCTGCCAGGCGTACGGTCGACGTCGAAGCGTTTTGCTCGTGGTCGGCATGGAGGATGAAGATCCGGTCCATGGCCTTGGCGAGTACCGGGCTGATCGGTTTGATCTCGCACGGGGTGTTGAACATCATGTGCAGGAAGTTTTCCGCGTACGTCAGGTCGTTGCGCGGGTACATCATGGGTTGACCCATGGAGTACTTGTAAACCATCGCTGCCAGGGTCGGCATCTTGGCAACCAGACGGATCGCGGAAATTTCGCGATGCTGCGGGTTATTGATGTCGAGGGAGTCGTGGTAGAAGGCCGAGAGGGCGCCGACTACACCGCACATGACGGCCATTGGGTGGGCATCGCGACGGAAGCCGTTGAAGAACGTCTTCAACTGCTCGTGGACCATGGTGTGGTTCTTCACGGTGCTGACGAACTGGGCCTTCTGGTCTGCGGTCGGCAGTTCGCCGTTGAGCAGCAGATAGCAGGTTTCCAGGTAGTCCGACTTTTCAGCCAGCTGTTCGATCGGGTAGCCGCGGTGCAGCAGGATGCCGTTGTCGCCGTCGATATAGGTGATCTTCGACTCGCAGGAAGCGGTCGACATGAAGCCAGGGTCAAAGGTGAAACGGCCCGTGGCCGTCAGGCCCCGAACATCAATAACATCGGGACCAACGGTGCCGGTTAAAATGGGCAGCTCGACGGGGGCTGCGCCCTCGATGATCAACTGCGCTTTTTTGTCAGCCATGTGGCCTCCTATTTATGCTTGAAATCATCAGACAGACCCCCCACGCAGGGCCCGCACCACTATAGTGAGATAAATTCGAATGTCAATTTGCCTAAAGTCTTGCTCCAGAAGGCTTTAACCGGACTTTTTCCTCGAAATTACCTGCCATTTACGCCTTTTATCCGACTTGTGCAATGAGCTATTAGGGGAAGGTGATTGCGTTGTCATTAGTAGCCTAACTGTCTATACTCGGCCACCGACCGCCAGGGGCTTTTGGGCCTGCTTTGCTGGGGGTCGCATCCCTGGGTGGTGGTTACCTGACCAGTGCACTCCCCAACAACTTTGCCCTGATTGTTAGGGGCTCTTCAGTGTGAAAAAAGCCGTGAAAAGCCAACGACCTGTAAACCTAGACCTAAGGACCATCAAACTCCCCATCACCGGCGTTACGTCGTTTCTTCACCGTGTTTCCGGCATCATCCTCTTCCTGGGCATTGGCTTCATGCTGTACGCATTGAGCAAATCCTTGGGTTCCGAGGAAGGTTTTGCCGACGTGAAGGCAACCTTGACCAGCCCGCTGGCCAAGTTCGTAGCATGGGGCCTCCTGTCCGCTCTGCTGTATCACCTGGTAGCCGGTGTGCGCCATTTGATCATGGACATGGGCATCGGTGAGACGCTGGAAGGCGGCAAGCTGGGCTCGAAAATCATTATCGCCGTGTCTGCGGTGTTGATCGTTCTGGCGGGAGTTTGGATATGGTAACCAGCGTTACGAACCTGTCGCGTTCGGGCCTCTATGACTGGATGGCCCAGCGTGTGTCTGCGGTTGTTCTCGCGGCTTATTTCATCTTCCTGATCGGATACCTCGCTACGCACCCTGGCATTGGCTACGCCCAATGGCACGAACTGTTTGCAAGCAACGGGATGCGTATCTTCAGTCTGCTGGCCCTGGTGGCCCTGGGCGCTCACGCCTGGGTTGGCATGTGGACCATCGCGACCGACTACCTGACGCCGATGGCGCTGGGCAAGTCCGCGACTGCAGTACGTTTCCTCTTCCAGGCAGTATGCGGCGTTGCGATGTTCGCCTACTTCGTCTGGGGTGTGCAGATTCTTTGGGGTATCTGATTCATGTCTACTACAGTTAATACGCTTTCGTTCGACGCCATCATCGTTGGCGGCGGCGGTGCCGGCATGCGCGCTGCCCTGCAGCTGGCACAGGGCGGTCACAAGACTGCCGTCGTTACCAAGGTTTTCCCGACTCGCTCGCACACCGTATCCGCCCAGGGTGGCATCACCTGCGCCATCGCTTCTGCAGATCCGAACGATGACTGGCGCTGGCACATGTACGATACCGTCAAGGGTTCCGACTATATCGGTGACCAGGACGCTATCGAATACATGTGTTCCGTAGGCCCGGAAGCGGTTTTCGAGCTCGAGCACATGGGCTTGCCGTTCTCCCGTACCGAACAGGGCCGCATTTATCAGCGTCCGTTCGGCGGTCAGTCGAAAGACTTCGGTAAAGGTGGCCAGGCTGCCCGTACCTGCGCCGCTGCCGACCGTACCGGTCACGCACTGCTGCACACCCTGTACCAGGCCAACCTGAAGGCCGGCACCGTATTCCTCAACGAATACTACGGCGTCGATCTGGTGAAGAACGAAGACGGTGCCTTTGTCGGCATGATCGTCATCTGTATCGAAACCGGCGAAACCTCCTACGTCCGCGCGAACGCCACCGTATTGGCGACCGGCGGTGCAGGCCGTATCTACTCGTCCACCACCAATGCCCTGATCAACACCGGTGACGGCGTCGGCATGGCCCTGCGTGCTGGCGTGCCGGTACAAGACATTGAAATGTGGCAGTTCCACCCGACCGGCATCGCCGGCGCCGGTGTACTGGTTACAGAAGGTTGCCGCGGTGAAGGCGGTTACCTGATCAACAAGCACGGCGAGCGTTTCATGGAGCGTTATGCTCCGAACGCCAAAGACCTTGCAGGTCGTGACGTGGTTGCTCGCTCGATGGTTAAAGAAATCATCGCCGGCAACGGTTGCGGTCCGGATGGCGACCACGTAATGCTGAAACTCGATCACCTCGGTGAAGAAGTTCTGCACAGCCGTCTGCCAGGCATCATGGAACTGTCCAAGACCTTCGCCCACGTCGATCCAGCCGTGTCGCCGATCCCGGTCGTTCCAACCTGCCACTATATGATGGGCGGCGTGCCGACCAACATTCATGGTCAGGCCATCACTCAGGACGCTGAAGGCGTCGACCAGATCATTCCAGGCCTGTTCGCTGTAGGCGAAGTGGCTTGCGTATCGGTTCACGGTGCCAACCGTCTGGGCGGCAACTCGCTGCTCGACCTCGTGGTATTCGGTCGTGCCGCCGGCCTGTTCCTGGAACAGACCCTGAAAGAAGGCGTCGACTACGCTCGCCCACGCCAGTCCGACATCGACGCTGCCCTGGCACGTCTCGATGGCCTGAACGCGCGGACCGAAGGCGAAGACGTCGCCACCCTGCGTAAAGAACTGCAAAGCTGCATGCAGAACTACTTCGGTGTGTTCCGTACCGGCGAATACATGCAGAAGGGTATTGCCCAGCTCGCTGACCTGCGTGGCCGTATCGCCAACGTCAAGATCAACGACAAGAGCCAGGCGTTCAACACCGCTCGTATCGAAGCCCTGGAACTGCAAAACCTGCTGGAAGTGGCCGAAGCCACCGCCATCGCTGCAGAAATCCGCAAAGAGTCCCGCGGCGCTCACGCCCGTGAAGACTTCGAAGACCGCGACGACGAAAACTGGCTGTGCCACACCCTGTTCTTCCCGGGTGACAAGCGCGTAACCAAGCGTGCCGTGAACTTCTCGCCGAAGACTGTTCCGACTTTTGAACCTAAGATTCGGACTTATTAAGGGTGGCTGCCATGTTGAAAGTCAGTGTTTATCGCTACAACCCTGATCAGGACGCCGCGCCGTTCATGCAGGAATTCCAGGTCGATACCGGTGGTAAAGACCTGATGGTGCTGGACGTGCTGGCCCTGATCAAAGAGCAGGACGAAGGTTTCTCCTATCGTCGCTCTTGCCGTGAAGGTGTTTGCGGTTCCGACGGCATGAACATCAACGGCAAAAACGGCCTGGCGTGCGTAACGCCGCTGTCCGCTGTCGTAAAAGGTAACAAGCTGATCGTTCGTCCTCTGCCTGGTTTGCCGGTTATCCGTGACCTGGTCGTCGATATGAGCATCTTCTACAAGCAATACGAGAAGGTGAAGCCATTCCTGCAGAACGACACGCCGGCTCCGGCCATCGAGCGTCTGCAGACTCCAGAAGAGCGTGAAAAGCTAGACGGTCTGTACGAGTGCATCCTGTGCGCTTGCTGCTCGACCTCTTGCCCGTCCTTCTGGTGGAACCCGGACAAGTTCCTGGGTCCAGCTGCCCTGCTGCAAGCGTACCGCTTCCTGGCAGACAGCCGTGACACCAAGACTGCCGAGCGTTTGTCTTCGCTGGATGACCCGTTCAGCGTATTCCGCTGCCGCGGGATCATGAACTGCGTCAACGTCTGCCCGAAAGGCCTGAACCCGACTAAGGCCATCGGACACGTACGTAACATGCTGCTGCAAAGCGGCGTGTGATTCAGGCAGTAAACGCAGCACCGCTGTACCCGTAGATGCTACGGCGCAGGCTTCAACCGGCGCCGTAGTTTTAACCTGAGCAGCAGCCCATAAAGCTGCCGCTCGTATTTTGAAGAAATGAGACAAGCAGGGGCATCCGGGCTGGTACCCGGACTATCAGCGTGATCCTAAGTGGCTTGTTTTGGTCGCTGCATTCGGACTTCTGCAAGTTTGCTCGGTGTCGACGCCGGTGGTGTTCCCCTAACCGAGGGTGACCAAGCATGCAAGAAAGCGTGATGCAGCGCATGTGGAACAGCGCCTACCTATCCGGTAGTAACGCTGCCTATGTGGAAGAGCTCTATGAGCTCTACCTGCACGACCCTAACGCTGTGCCAGAAGAGTGGCGCACCTACTTTCAGAAGTTGCCCGCTGACGGCAACACTGCCACCGATGTTTCGCACTCCACAATTCGCGATCATTTCGTCTTGCTGGCAAAGAACCAGCGCCGCGCACAACCGGTTTCCGCCGGCAGCGTGAGCAGTGAGCACGAGAAGAAGCAAGTTGAAGTGCTGCGATTGATCCAGGCCTACCGTATGCGTGGCCACCAGGCAGCCCAGCTTGACCCGCTGGGGCTGTGGCAGCGTCCTGCACCTGCAGACCTGTCGATCAATCATTACGGCTTGACCAATGCCGATCTTGATACGACCTTCCGTGCCGGCGACCTGTTCATCGGCAAAGAGGAGGCGAGCCTACGCGAAATTCACGAAGCGTTGCAGCAGACATATTGCCGCACCATTGGCGCTGAATTCACGCACATCACCGATTCCGAGCAGCGTCACTGGTTCCAGCAGCGTCTGGAAAGCGTGCGTGGCCGTCCAACGTACTCCGCCGACATCAAGAGCCACCTGCTCGAACGCGTCACTGCCGGCGAAGGTCTGGAAAAATACCTGGGCACCAAATACCCGGGTACCAAGCGCTTCGGTCTGGAAGGCGGCGAAAGCCTGATTCCGATGCTCGACGAGCTGATCCAGCGTTCCGGTTCCTACGGCACCAAGGAAATCGTGATCGGCATGGCCCACCGTGGCCGTCTCAACGTGCTGGTCAACACCTTCGGCAAGAACCCGCGCGAGTTGTTCGACGAGTTCGAAGGCAAGAAGAAGGTCGAGCTGGGTTCCGGTGACGTTAAGTATCACCAGGGCTTCTCGTCCAACGTCATGACCACCGGCGGTGAAGTTCACCTGGCCATGGCCTTCAACCCGTCCCACCTGGAAATCGTTTCTCCAGTGGTCGAGGGTTCGGTTCGCGCCCGTCAGGATCGTCGTAACGATCCTACCGGCGAGAAGGTTCTGCCGATCTCCATCCACGGTGACGCGGCATTCGCCGGTCAGGGCGTGGTGATGGAAACCTTCCAGATGTCGCAGACCCGCGGTTTCAAAACCGGCGGCACCGTGCACATCGTGATCAACAACCAGGTCGGTTTCACCATCAGCAACCCGCTGGACTCGCGGTCCACCGAGTACGCCACCGACGTCGCGAAAATGATCCAGGCGCCGATCCTCCATGTAAATGGTGATGATCCGGAAGCCGTATTGTTCGTGACCCAGCTGGCCATCGACTACCGCATGCAGTTCAAGCGTGACGTGGTAATCGACCTGGTCTGCTACCGTCGTCGCGGCCACAACGAAGCTGACGAGCCTAGCGGCACCCAGCCTCTGATGTACCAGCAGATCGCCAAGCAGCGCACCACCCGAGAGTTGTACGCCGAACGCCTGACCCAGGCCGGTGTGGTGGATGATGAGCGCGTTCAGGCCAAGATCGACGAGTACCGCAACGCGCTGGACAACGGTCTGCATGTTGTGAAAAGCCTGGTCAAAGAGCCGAACAAAGAGTTGTTCGTGGACTGGCGTCCGTACCTGGGCCACGCCTGGACTGCACGTCACGACACGCGTTTCGACCTGAAAACCTTGCAGGAACTGTCCGCCAAGCTGCTGGAAATTCCGGAAGGCTTCGTGGTTCAGCGCCAGGTCTCGAAGATCTACGAAGACCGTCAGAAAATGCAAGTCGGCGGCCTGCCGATCAACTGGGGTTACGCCGAAACCATGGCGTACGCGACCCTGGCGTTCGAAGGTCACCCGATCCGCATGACCGGTCAGGACATCGGCCGCGGTACGTTCTCGCACCGTCACGCTGTGTTGCACAACCAGAAAGATTCCGGCAGCTACATTCCGCTGCAGAACCTGTACAAAGGCCAGCCACGTTTCGACCTGTACGATTCGTTCCTGTCCGAAGAAGCCGTACTGGCGTTCGAATACGGTTACTCGACCACCACGCCTGAGGCGCTGGTGATCTGGGAAGCCCAGTTCGGCGATTTCGCCAACGGTGCCCAGGTGGTTATCGACCAGTTCATCACCAGTGGCGAGCACAAGTGGGGCCGTCTCTGCGGTCTGACGATGCTGCTGCCGCACGGTTATGAAGGCCAGGGCCCGGAGCACTCTTCGGCACGTCTGGAGCGTTACCTGCAACTGTGCGCCGAGCACAACATTCAGGTAGCGGTACCGACCACGCCGGCCCAGATCTACCACTTGCTGCGTCGTCAGGTGATTCGCCCGCTGCGCAAGCCATTGATCGTTCTGACTCCGAAGTCGCTGTTGCGTCACAAGCTCGCCATATCGACCCTGGAAGATCTGGCCGAAGGTTCGTTCCAGACCGTGATCCCGGAAATCGATGCCCAAGACCCGAAAAAGGTCGAGCGCATTGTTCTGTGTAGCGGCAAGGTCTACTACGACCTGCTGGAAAAACGCCGTGCCGAAGGTCGTGATGACATCGCCATCGTGCGTATCGAGCAGCTGTACCCATTCCCTGAGGACGACTTGAACGAAGTCCTGGCTCCGTACACCAACCTCAAACATATCGTTTGGTGTCAGGAAGAGCCGATGAACCAGGGTGCCTGGTACTGCAGCCAACACCACATGCGTCGCATCGTTGGCAATCACAACAAGGCACTCGTTCTCGAGTACGCCGGCCGTGATGCTTCCGCTGCACCGGCTTGTGGTTATGCATCGATGCACGCTGAGCAGCAGGAAAAACTGTTGCAAGACGCGTTTACCGTTTAACGCCTTCGCGCACCTGAAACCGAATTTAAGGACCCACAGATAATGGCTATCGAAATCAAAGCCCCCACTTTCCCGGAATCGGTTGCCGATGGCACCGTTGCCACCTGGCACAAAAAACCAGGCGACGCCGTCAAGCGTGATGACCTGATCGTCGATATCGAAACCGACAAAGTGGTACTGGAAGTGTTGGCCACCGCCGATGGCGTGCTGGGCGCTATCGTCAAGAACGAAGGCGACACCGTTCTGTCCGACGAAGTCCTGGGCTCGATCGAAGCGGGCGGCGCTGCTGCTGCCGCTCCGGCTGCTGCCGCTGCTCCGGCCGCTGCACAAGCTGCTGCTCCGGCTGCCGAAGGCGAAGACGATCCTGTTGCTGCACCGGCTGCTCGCAAGCTGGCTGAAGAAAACGGCATCAACATCGCTTCCGTTGCCGGCACCGGCAAGGGCGGTCGTGTGACCAAGGAAGACGTGGTAGCCGCTGTTGCTGCCAAGAAAGCCGCTCCGGCTGCCGCGCCTGCCAAGGCCGCTGCTCCGGCTGCCGCTGCTCCTGTGTTCGCCGCTGGCGACCGCATCGAGAAGCGCGTACCGATGACCCGCGTGCGGGCCACCGTTGCCAAGCGTCTGGTAGAAGCTCAGTCGAACATGGCGATGCTGACCACGTTCAACGAAGTCGACATGACCGAAGTCATGGCCCTGCGTTCGAAGTACAAAGACCTGTTCGAGAAGTCCCACAACGGCGTGCGTCTGGGCTTCATGTCGTTCTTCGTCAAGGCTGCCACCGAAGCGCTGAAACGCTTCCCGGCTGTCAACGCGTCGATCGACGGTGCTGACATCGTTTACCACGGTTATGCCGACGTCGGCGTGGCTGTTTCCAGCGACCGCGGCCTGGTTGTACCGGTTCTGCGTAACGCCGAGCTGATGAGCCTGGCTGAAATCGAAGGCGGCATCGCCGCTTTCGGCAAGAAGGCTCGCGACGGCAAGCTGTCGATGGACGAAATGACCGGTGGTACGTTCACCATCACCAACGGTGGTACCTTCGGTTCGATGATGTCGACTCCGATCGTCAACCCGCCGCAAGCGGCCATCCTGGGCATGCACAACATTTTGCAGCGTCCTATGGCGATCAACGGTCAGGTCGTTATCCGTCCGATGATGTACCTGGCTCTGTCCTACGATCACCGTCTGATCGATGGCAAAGAAGCTGTGACCTTCCTGGTTACCATCAAGAACCTGCTGGAAGACCCGGCTCGTTTGCTGCTGGATATCTGATAGAAGCAGCTGCAGGTTTCAAGCTTCAAGCTGCAAGCAATTGCAGCTTGGCTTGAGGCTTGCGGCTTCAAGCTTGTTGCCAAAAGAGGATTTTTTGAATGTCGCAGAAATTTGACGTAGTAGTGATCGGTGCAGGCCCTGGCGGCTACGTGGCTGCCATCAAAGCAGCGCAACTGGGTCTCACCACTGCCTGCATCGAGAAATACACCGACAAGGAAGGCAAACTGGCTCTGGGCGGTACTTGCCTGAACGTCGGCTGCATTCCATCCAAGGCGCTGCTGGACAGCTCCTGGAAATACAAGGAAGCCAAAGAAGGCTTCGCGATCCACGGTATCAATCACGCTGGCGTGACCATGGACGTGGCGGCAATGGTTGGCCGTAAAGCCAACATCGTCAAAGGCCTGACCTCTGGCGTTGCCACCCTGTTCAAGGCCAACGGCGTTACTTCCCTGCAAGGCCACGGCAAATTGCTGGCCGGCAAGAAAGTCGAGCTGACCAAGCCAGACGGCACCGTTGAAATCATCGAAGCCGAGAACGTGATCCTGGCATCGGGTTCGCGTCCAATCGACATTCCACCGGCTCCGGTTGACCAGAACGTGATCGTCGATTCGACCGGCGCACTGGAATTCGCGGCCGTACCTAAGCGTCTGGGCGTGATTGGCGCTGGCGTGATCGGTCTGGAATTGGGTTCGGTATGGTCCCGTCTGGGCGCTGAAGTGACTGTTCTGGAAGCCCTGGAGAAGTTCCTGCCAGCCGCTGACGAAGCCGTTTCGAAAGAAGCCTACAAGACCCTCACCAAACAAGGTCTGGACATCAAGCTGGGCGCTCGCGTCACCGGTTCCAAAGTGAACGGCGACGAAGTCGTCGTGAACTACACCGATGCCAATGGCGAACAGAACATCACCTTCGACAAGCTGATTGTTGCCGTTGGTCGCCGTCCAGTGACCACCGAGCTGCTGGCAGCTGACAGCGGTGTAAACATCGACGAACGTGGTTTCGTTTTCGTTGACGACCAGTGCGCTACCAGCGTGCCGGGCGTTTTCGCAATCGGTGACGTGGTTCGCGGCATGATGCTGGCGCACAAGGCGTCCGAAGAAGGCATCATGGTTGTAGAGCGCATCAAGGGCCACAAAGCCCAGATCAACTATGACCTGATCCCGTCTGTTATTTATACTCACCCGGAAATCGCGTGGGTCGGTAAAACCGAGCAAACCTTGAAAGCTGAAGGCGTTGAAGTTAACGTCGGCACTTTCCCGTTCGCAGCCAGTGGCCGTGCCATGGCAGCCAACGACACCGGCGGTTTCGTGAAAGTCATTGCTGATGCCAAGACTGACCGCGTACTGGGCGTCCACGTGATTGGCCCGAGCGCTGCAGAACTGGTTCAGCAGGGCGCGATCGGTATGGAATTCGGCACCAGTGCCGAAGACCTGGGCATGATGGTTTTCTCCCATCCGACCCTGTCCGAAGCCTTGCACGAAGCTGCTCTGGCAGTGAATGGCGGCGCCATTCACATCGCCAACCGCAAGAAGCGTTAAGACAAGACAATAAGAAACCACGGCGGAAGGCCCGTCGTGAGCCTTGCGTGCAAGACTCACCGCGGAATGTCCGCCGGACGCAGCCTTGCGTAGTCTCACCGGTTATCCGGAACACCTACGCAAGCAGCAGTCACAGGTGGTGCGGCACTTGAACAAGTGCAGCACCGAATGCGCAGTACCTAACGAAGACGGTAATAAGCATGAATCTTCACGAGTATCAGGGTAAGCAGCTGTTCGCTGAGTACGGCCTGCCAGTATCCCAGGGTTTCGCCGTAGACACCCCGGAAGCAGCAGCAGAAGCGTGCGACAAGATCGGCGGGACCGAATGGGTTGTCAAAGCCCAGGTTCACGCAGGTGGTCGCGGTAAAGCGGGCGGCGTTAAGCTGGTTCGCAGCAAAGAAGACGCCAAAGCATTCGCTCAACAGTGGTTGGGCAAGCGTCTGGTGACTTACCAGACTGATGCCAATGGTCAGCCAGTCACCAAGATCCTGGTTGAATCGTGCACTGATATCGCTAAAGAGCTGTACCTGGGCGCTGTCGTTGACCGTTCGAGCCGTCGCATCGTGTTCATGGCTTCCACCGAAGGTGGCGTGGACATCGAGAAAATCGCTCACGACACTCCAGAAAAAATTCTGAAAGCCACCATCGATCCACTGGTTGGCGCTCAGCCATTCCAGGGTCGCGAGCTGGCATTCCAGCTGGGTCTGGAAGGCAAGCAAGTTGCTCAGTTCGCCAAGATCTTCGTAGGTCTGGCCAAGCTGTTCAAGGATCACGACCTGGCTCTGCTGGAAGTGAACCCGCTGGTGATCAAGGCTGACGGCGATCTGCATTGCCTCGACGCCAAGATCAACATCGACGCCAACGCCATGTACCGTCAGCCTAAGCTGAAGACTTTCCACGATCCGTCGCAAGACGATCCGCGCGAAGCGCACGCTGCCAAGTTCGAACTGAACTACGTAGCACTGGAAGGCAACATCGGTTGCATGGTCAACGGTGCTGGCCTGGCCATGGGTACCATGGACATCGTCAACCTGCATGGCGGCAAACCAGCCAACTTCCTCGACGTGGGCGGCGGTGCTACCAAAGAACGCGTTACCGAAGCGTTCAAGATCATCCTGTCCGACACTAACGTCGCTGCAGTATTGGTCAACATCTTCGGCGGCATCGTTCGTTGCGACATGATTGCCGAAGGCATCATCGGTGCAGTGAAAGAAGTCGGCGTGAAAATCCCGGTTGTTGTTCGCCTTGAAGGCAACAACGCTGAGCTGGGCGCTAAAGTACTGGCAGAAAGCGGTTTGAACATCATCGCTGCTACCAGCCTGACCGACGCTGCTCAACAAGTTGTCAAAGCTGCGGAGGGCAAATAATGAGCGTCCTGATCAATAAAGACACCAAAGTTATCTGCCAGGGTATTACCGGTTCGCAAGGTAGTTTCCACACCCAGCAAGCCATCGAATACGGCACCAAGATGGTGGGTGGCGTTACTCCTGGTAAAGGCGGCACCGAGCACCTGGGCCTGCCAGTGTTCAACACCGTGAAAGATGCTGTAGCTGCCACTGGCGCCACCGCCAGCGTGATCTACGTTCCAGCTCCTTTCTGCAAAGACTCCATCCTGGAAGCAGCATTCGGCGGCATCAAGCTGATCGTTTGCATCACTGAAGGCATTCCTACCCTGGACATGCTGGATGCCAAGGTCAAGTGCGACGAACTGGGCGTAGTCCTGATCGGTCCTAACTGCCCAGGCGTGATCACTCCAGGCGAATGCAAGATCGGCATCATGCCAGGTCACATTCACTTGCCAGGCAAGGTCGGTATCGTTTCCCGTTCCGGCACCCTGACCTACGAAGCTGTGAAGCAGACGACTGACGCCGGTTTCGGTCAGTCGACTTGCGTCGGCATCGGTGGTGACCCGATCCCGGGTTCGAACTTCATCGACATCCTGAAGCTGTTCCAGGAAGACCCGAAGACCGAAGCGATCGTGATGATCGGCGAGATCGGCGGTTCGGCTGAAGAAGAAGCGGCTGCCTACATCAAGGCACACGTGACCAAGCCGGTTGTTTCCTACATCGCTGGTGTGACTGCCCCTGCGGGCAAGCGCATGGGCCATGCTGGCGCAATCATCTCTGGCGGCAAAGGCACTGCAGACGAGAAGTTTGCTGCCCTGGAAGACGCAGGCGTTAAAACCGTGCGTTCGCTGGCAGACATCGGCAAGGCTTTGTCCGAGCTGACCGGTTGGGCGATCAAATAAGCCTCGCGCTTAGCTGACGCTTCACCAAACAAAGGCCACCTTCGGGTGGCCTTTGTCGTTTCTGGGGTTTGTGTCTTCAGTGAGGGCCTCTTCGCGAGCAAGCCCGCTCCCACATGGAATCTGGAGTGTTCACAAATAATAGGTTCACAGGAGATCCCATGTGGGAGCGGGCTTGCTCGCGAAGGCGTACTTACAGGCGCCAACCATTTACATGCAAAAACGCGACACAGAAATGTCGCATATCGGATAGTTCGCCCTCTAACAGTGCGTTCGTCGGGCAAATTCGTTAGGCTAGCAGCCATTTTTGCGTCCGCAGCCCACAAGGCCGCTACGCGCTAAACGGGTTGGTCCTATTCGGATCGACAGCATTTCCCTCACCCAACAGGGAAATCCCTCTCTAAATTCCGATTCGGTAGTGTGGTATTTCCTTAATGAAAGTGTTGAAAGGCCAGGACATCCTGGCACTTGGTTTTATGACGTTTGCCCTGTTTGTCGGGGCTGGCAACATCATCTTCCCGCCTATCGTCGGTTTGCAGTCCGGGCCTAATGTCTGGATGGCGGCGCTGGGCTTCCTGATCACGGCGGTCGGCCTGCCGGTGATCACCGTTGTCGCCCTGGCCAAGGTCGGCGGTGCCATGGATGCGTTGAGCAGCCCGATCGGAAAAGTCGCCGGTGGCATTCTGGCCGCTGCGTGCTACCTGGCGGTCGGCCCGTTGTTCGCCACGCCGCGCACCGCCACGGTGTCCTTCGAAGTGGGCTTGGCGCCGCTGACCGGCGAGAGCCCGCTGGCGCTGTTCCTCTACAGCTCGGTGTACTTCCTGCTGGTGTTTTTCATCTCGCTCTATCCGGGTCGTCTGCTGGACACCGTAGGACGTTTCCTCGCACCGCTGAAGATCATCGCCCTGGCCGTGCTTGGCATCGCGGCGTTCGCCTTGCCGGCCGGTGATATCGGCGTGGCCACCCCGGAATACGTGGCGGCACCGTTCTCCCAAGGCTTCATCAATGGTTACTTGACCATGGATACCCTGGGCGCGCTGGTGTTCGGCATCGTTATCGTTAACGCGATCCGCTCCCGTGGCGTCGAGTCGCCTGCGTTGATCACCCGTTACGCGATCATTGCCGGGATGATTGCCGGCGTCGGTCTGGCGCTGGTTTACGTCAGCCTGTTCCGCCTCGGTTCCGGCAGCCATGAAGTGGCCGCCGGTGCTGCGAATGGCGCGGCGGTGCTGCACGCCTACGTGCAGCACACCTTCGGTTCGCTGGGCAGCGGTTTCCTCGCGGTGCTGATCTCGTTGGCGTGTCTGGTAACTGCGGTCGGCCTGACCTGTGCCTGCGCCGAGTACTTCAGCCGGGTGTTGCCTCTGTCCTACAAGACATTGGTCATCATCCTGGCGGTGTTCTCGCTGTTTGTGTCCAACCTGGGCCTGACCAAGCTGATTGCGTTCTCGATCCCGGTGCTGACCGCGATCTACCCGCCATGCATCGCCCTGGTCGCCCTGAGCTTCTGCAAGGACTTCTGGCGTGAACAGAGCCGCATTGTCGGCCCGGTGATGCTGGTGTCGTTCATCTTCGGCCTGATCGACGCCCTCAAGGGCGCCGGCCTGGCGGACTGGATGCCGACGCAGTTGTCGCATCTGCCGCTGAGCGAGCAAGGCCTGGCGTGGCTGGTGCCTTCGGTCATGACCCTGGTCGTGGCTGCCGTGTGCGACCGCATGCTCGGCAAGCGCGAAGAAGCGCTGGCGTAAACCTGAGCGCTCGCCACAAGCGGGCAACAGGTTGAAACACAAATGCCCCGTATCCATCGATACGGGGCATTTTTTATGGGGATGAGGCAGTGTCTTTTCCCGCGAACTAACGTCGAACCACTACCTGTAGGAGCAAGGCTTGCCCGCGATGACGGTGCATCAGTCGATAATTTATTCGGAAGTCATGCCGCCATCGCGGGCAAGCCTTGCTCCTACAGATTTCATTGTTGCCAATACATCACAAGGACCTGCATGTCGTTCATTCACGCCAACCTGATCCACCTGCTCGCCGCGCTCTGGTTTGTCATCTGCTGGGGCGGTTACACCCGTTATGCGACGTGGAAGGGCCGTGATACCGCGTGCCTGGCCAGCGTGTTGCACCTGTACCGCGAAGACTGGATGCGTCGCATGCTGTTGCGGGACAACCGCATCGCCGACGCCAGTGTGATCGGTAACCTGGAGCGTAACGCCTCGTTCTTCGCCTCCAGCACGTTGATTATCCTGGCGGGCATCCTCACGGTGCTCGGCGCTTCCGAACGGGCGGTGTCGTTGCTGGCGGACATTCCCATGGTCCAGCAGGCATCCCAGGGCATGTCGGAGATCAAGTTGCTGTGCCTGGCGCTGGTGTTTGTCTACGCGTTCTTCACCTTCAGTTGGTGCATGCGCCAATACAACTTCGCGGCGATCCTGGTCGGTTCGGCACCGATGATCGGTGAGCGGCATGTGTCCGAGCAGGAACGAAAAGCCTTTGCAGCACGGGCAGCGCGGGTGATTTCGATGGCCGCCAACCAGTTCAACTTCGGCCTGCGCTCTTACTATTTCGGCATGACCATGCTGGCGTGGTTCGTCAGTCCCTGGTTGTTCATGCTGATGAGCGCCGGCGTCGTGCTGGTGTTGTATCGCCGGGAGTTTCATTCCGACGTTCTCGACGTGATGGTCTATACCCCTACAGAGGCGCCATTGCCCGAAGCCACCAAAGAGGCCGCTTGATGAGTATTCCGTTCTGGTGTGTGTTTATCAGTGCATTGCTGATCTACGTGGCCCGCATGCCCGTGACCAAGGCCATGAAAGAGCAGGGCGGCTACAACAATCACTTGCCGCGCCAGCAACAGGCGCAACTGAGCGGCTTCGGTGCCCGTGCCGTGGCGGCCCATCAGAATTGTTTTGAGGCGTTCATCTTATTTGCGGTGGGGGTGTTGATGGCGCACACCACACAAACGGCGGGATGGCTGATCGATTCGCTGGCGATCATCTTTGTGATCACGCGGATTATTTATCTGTTGTGTTATTGGGGCGATCTTACCTGGCAGCGCAGTCTGGTGTGGTTCATCGGATTAGTCTGCTCGTTATTGCTGATGATTAGTCCGACTTTTAGAACCGTGTTGCTCTAATCCGGCAACTAACAGGCAAAAGAAAACCCGCACATGGCGGGTTTTCTTTTGTCACGCTAAAAACTGTATTAGTTTTTAGGTGCTTCAGTCGGAGCGGCCGGAGCGGACTCCTGAACAGCAGCTTTGTTCGATTCAGCCTGAGCTTTGGCAGCTTCGGCGTTTTCTTTCGCAGCGTCGTTCACTTTATCCTGAGCTTTGTTCATGTCTTGCTGAGCTTGCTCAGCATGTTGGTTAGCATCTTGAGCTTTGTCCTCGGATTTTTTATCGCAGGCAGCGAGACCGAGGGAAGCGGTCAACATCAAGGCAATAGCTAAAGTCTTACGCATGGGGTGTTTCTCCTTATGGAATATATCTACTGGCCTTTCGAGCACAGCCGTCAGCGATAAGTTCCTCATTTCATACAGATATATAAGTTTTTACCGCAATGGAACTTTTGGCTGATAACCAGATGCTTTGAACGGAAACTAAGAAGGGTACTTATCACATGGCCGAAAACCCCGTTTTTGAGCGTGCGACACGATTTCTATCCGCACTGCGGCATTGTCAGGTGCTGGGCTTGCGAGTTCACAGCGCGAGTACGGACGGACTAACGGTCGTCCTGCCCTACAGCCCGCAAATCGTCGGCAATCCGCAAACCGGTGTCATCCACGGTGGCGCCCTGACGTCGTTGATGGACACCGCACTCGGCATGTCCACCCTGTGCGTGTTACCGGAATTCGAGGTCTGTCCGACCCTCGATTTGCGCATCGACTACATGCACGCCGCCGAACCCCACAAGGACGTCTACGGCTTCGCCCAATGCTACCGGGTGACCACCGACGTGATCTTCGCCCGGGGCTTCGCCTACCAGGACGACCCGGAACAGCCCATCGCCCATGTCGTCGGCACCTTCATGCGCATGGGCAAGGGTATCAAGGGCACCAAGGGTTTTGGTGGCGCCATCGCCGGAGGTGCGAAATGACTGAGTCGTTCAAGGAACAACTTCAGCAGGCCCACGCGCAAGGGGACTACGCTTCGCTGCTGCATCTGATTCCCTACGCCAAGTTGATCGGCGTCGAATGTTCGCGGGTCGGGGATGAATTGCTGTTTCGCCTGCCGGCCAACAAGGACAACATTGGTAACCCTTTATTGCCGGCGATCCACGGCGGCGTGATCGCCGGATTCATGGAGCTGTCGGCCGCGTTGCACCTGTTGATCTTCACCGGTTCACCCGGTGTGCCGAAGATCATCGACTTCTCCCTCGATTACCTGCGCGCCGGGCAATTTCGCGATACCTGGGCCCGCTGCCAGGTGTGTCGACAAGGGCGGCGAGTCGCCAACGTGGCAATTACCGCCTGGCAAACCACCGAATCCGAGCCGATTGCCACGGCCCGAGGGCATTTCAAAATCGAAGAGCCCTTGAAATCCTGAACTCAGCCCCAAACTCTGATGACAACCCGCCGTCGACCCTGAAGGTCACGGCCACTGCCATCTGATTGGAGTTTGATGACCATGAGTGTGGAAACTCAAAAGGAAACCCTGGGCTTCCAGACCGAGGTGAAGCAACTGCTGCACCTCATGATCCATTCGCTGTATTCCAACAAGGAAATTTTCCTTCGCGAGTTGATCTCGAACGCCTCTGACGCTGTCGACAAATTACGTTTCGAAGCCCTGTCCAAGCCTGAGTTGCTGGAAGGTGGCGCCGAACTGAAAATCCGTGTGAGCTTCGACAAGGACGCGAAAACCGTCACCCTCGAAGACAACGGTATCGGCATGAGCCGCGAAGACGCGATCACCCATCTGGGCACGATCGCCAAGTCCGGCACCGCTGATTTCATGAAACACCTGTCTGGCGATCAGAAGAAAGATTCGCACCTGATCGGTCAATTCGGTGTGGGTTTCTACTCTGCATTCATCGTTGCCGACAAAGTCGACGTGTTCAGCCGTCGTGCCGGTGCTGCTGCCAGCGAAGGCGTGCACTGGTCGTCCAAAGGCGAGGGTGACTTCGAAGTTGCCACTGTCGAGAAAGCCGAGCGCGGCACCCGTATCGTCCTGCACCTGAAGTCCGGTGAAGACGAGTTTGCCGATGGCTGGCGTCTGCGCAACGTCATCAAGAAGTACTCCGATCACATCGCTTTGCCGATCGAGTTGCCGAAAGAAGTGGCCGCCGCTGAAGGCGAAGAGAAACCGGCTGTTGAATGGGAAACCGTCAACCGCGCCAGCGCCCTGTGGACCCGTCCTCGCACCGAGATCAAGGACGAGGAATACCAGGAGTTCTACAAGCACATCGCCCACGATTACGAAAACCCGCTGAGCTGGAGCCATAACAAGGTCGAAGGCAAGCTGGAATACAGCTCGTTGCTTTATGTACCGACCCGTGCTCCGTTCGACCTGTACCAGCGTGAAGCGCCGAAAGGCCTGAAGCTGTACGTGCAGCGTGTGTTCGTGATGGATCAGGCTGAGTCGTTCCTGCCGCTGTACCTGCGCTTCATCAAAGGCGTGGTCGATTCCAACGACCTGTCGCTGAACGTGTCGCGAGAGATTCTGCAGAAAGACCCGATCATCGATTCCATGAAGTCGGCGTTGACCAAACGCGTTCTGGACATGCTGGAAAAGCTGGCGAAGAACGAGCCTGAGCAATACAAAGGCTTCTGGAAAAACTTCGGCCAGGTGATGAAAGAAGGCCCGGCTGAAGATTTCGCCAACAAAGAGAAAATCGCTGGTCTGCTGCGCTTCGCGTCCACTCAGGGCGAAGAAGGCGAGCAAGTGGTCGGTCTGGCTGACTATCTGGCACGCGCCAAGGAAGGTCAGGACAAGATCTACTACCTGACCGGCGAAACCTACGCCCAAGTCAAAAACAGCCCGCACCTGGAAGTCTTCCGCAAGAAAGGCATCGAAGTGCTGCTGCTGACCGACCGCATCGACGAGTGGCTGATGAGCTACCTCAGCGACTTCGACGGCAAGAGCTTTGTCGACGTGGCGCGCGGTGACCTGGACCTCGGCAACCTGGATTCGGAAGAGGACAAGAAAGCTGCGGAAGAAGTCGCCAAGTCCAAAGAAGGTCTGGTTGAGCGTCTGAAAACCGCACTGGGCGATTCCGTCGCTGAAGTTCGGGTTTCCCATCGTCTGACCGATTCCCCGGCGATCCTGGCCATCGGCGAACAGGACTTGGGTCTGCAGATGCGTCAGATCCTCGAAGCCAGCGGGCAGAAGGTTCCGGATTCGAAACCGATTTTCGAATTCAACCCGGCTCACCCGCTGATCGAGAAACTCGACGCCGAACAGAGCGACGAACGCTTCGGCGACCTGTCGCACATCCTGTTCGATCAGGCGGCCCTGGCGGCCGGCGACAGCTTGAAAGACCCGGCAGCCTACGTGCGCCGTCTCAACAAGCTGCTGGTTGAGCTGTCGGTTTAACTGAGTTGTACAAAAACCCGCTTCGGCGGGTTTTTTTTATCTTGAGTCTTAGGAGTTTGAGATGAGCCAAGTCACTGTGCGTTCCGTGGTCTATCAGCTTGATGGCCAGTCCTATGAAAGCCGCCTGGCCTTTGATGCCGACCATAAAGGCCCGCGCCCGGGTTTGCTGATGGCGCCGAACTGGATGGGTATTAGCGCCGGTGCCGAAGAGATTGCCAAGTCAGTGGCGGCCAAGGGCTATGTGGTGCTGATCGCGGACCTTTACGGTCAATCGGTGCGTCCGCAGAACGGCGACGAGGCGGGCGCGGCGATGATGCCGTTGAAAAATGATCGCGGCTTGCTGCGCCAGCGTATGCAGGTGGCTTTCGAGCAGTTGCAAGGTCAGGCCGACGTCGCGGTCGATACCTCGAAACTGGCGACCTTCGGTTTCTGCTTCGGCGGTTGCTGCGCGCTGGAACTGGCCCGCAGCGGTGCGCCGGTGAAAGCGGCGGTGTCGTTCCATGGCTCGCTGGATACGCCGAACGTCAACGATGCGAAAAACATCAAGGGCTCGGTGCTGGTGCTGCACGGTGCGTCCGATCCATTGGTGCCGAAAGAGCAACTGCCGGCGTTTGAAGCTGAAATGAACGCGGCGGGCGTGGATTGGCAACTGCTGAGCTACGGCGGCGCGGTGCACTCGTTTACCGACCCGCATGCGAATGTGCCGGGCAAGATGATGTATGACGCGAAGACTGCTGGGCGGGCTTTTGTGGCGATGCACAATTTGCTGGATGAAGTGTTCAAGCGCTAAAGGCGAAAAGCAAAAGCGCCCTCACCCTAACCCTCTCCCGGAGGGAGAGGGGACTGACCGAGGTGTTCTTGGCGCTACATCGACCTGAAACACCGAGTCGAACTCAGACTCTGAGTAACATGAAGATCTGCTCCCTTTCCCCCTCTCCCCTCTGGGGAGAGGGCTGGGGTGGATTTTCAGTCAAGCACAAACTTCAATGCCAACACACTCTATCGGGGCAGTTCAATCCTCTCACTTTCCCCCGGCACCGTCGGCCAATCCCCAGCCGCCCAGCGTCGGCGCGCCTCATCGATGGCGGCCGGATCGCTCGCCACAAAATTCCAGTTGATGCGCCGTGGCCCGTCCAGCGGCGCGCCGCCAAACAGCACGGCGTGACAGTCGCTCTCGGCAAACAGCGTCATTTCCTCGCCAACCGGCAATACCACCAGCGAATGCGGTTCTATCAGCTCGCCATCAAGCTGTGCTTCGCCGTCCAGCACATACAGTGCCCGCTCTTCATGCTCGGTGGGAATCAGCAATGTTGTCGCGGTTTGCAGGTTGAGTTCGGCGTACAACGTAGGAGAAAGCACCGGCACCGGCGATTCCAGGCAAAAGCCTGACCCGGCGATCATCCGGATCTTCACCCCGAGGTTGTCACTGACCGGCAGCGTGGTCGCCGGGTGATGGCTGTAATGCCCCGGACCTTGTTCGTGCTCCTTGGGCGATGCCAGCCAGATCTGCAAGCCGTGCATCGTGAAGCCACTGTCTTTCAATGCTTCGGGCGTGCGTTCAACGTGGGCGATGGCGCTGCCGGCGGTCATCCAGCTGACATCACCGGTGTCCACCACCTGATCGGAACCGAGGCTGTCCTTGTGCTGAATCTGCCCCTGGAACAGGTAGGTGAGGGTCGACAGGCCAATGTGCGGATGTTGTCGGATATTCATGCCTTTACCCGCCGGATAACGGGTTTCGAGCATGTGGTCGAAAAACACGAAAGGCCCGACGCTGCGGCATTTGGCTGACGGCAACGGGCGGAGAATGGGTTGGCCTTCGACGTCTTCGGCGCGGGGGCGGATCACGAGGGTCGGGTTCATGCTGCATTCCAGGCTGGGCGGGTGATGCGCAAAGCATAACCCGCCGCTGACATCGTCGTGATTACTGGCTGTCGAAGCCCTGTGGGGCGTGGGTTTCGATGCTGACGTCGGTGGTGGTCATCAATTTATGAATCGGGCAACGGTCCGCGACTCGCAGCAGTTCTTCGCGTTGGGCGTCAGTGAGTACACCTTTGAGCGTGAGGGTGACGTGCAAGGCGTATTTACCTTTCTGCTCTTCACTGTTGTCGCGTTTGACCTCGACGCCCACGCCAGTCAGCGGGATGTCCTTCTTCTTGGCATACATCTTCAAGGTCAAGGCCTTGCAGGCACCGAGGGCGGCATCGAAGTAATCATGAGGCTCCGGCGCCGAGCCTTCGCCGCCGGCGGACGTCGGCACATCGGCAAACAGTTCGTGGTCATCGATCTGGACAGTGTGACGAAAGCCTTCACTGGAAACGGTATTGACGGTAACAGTCATGGGAAACCTCTTCGGCAGTAGGAAAAGTCATTCGAGCAAAAACGGACCATGAAGGTATAGAGCATTCGTGCTGTGCTGCGTTCCACTTTCTTGTCGGCTGAACCCTCGTTGGCGCGGCGGGGTCTATCAGACTCATGCCTCGGAGAATGCCCGTGCCCCACACCCGCTTGAGCCTCGCCTGGCTATTGGTGCTTTGCAGCACATACGTCGACGCCCGCGACTATGCCTACAGCGATGCGCACCTGCATTACGTGGATTTCTTTCAGGAAACCGCAGGAATGCCGACATTGCTCAAGGCGATGGCTGACAACTCCATCGATCACGTGATGATTTCCGGCATCCCGGTGGCGAAGAAATGGCATGAAGACGAACCCAAGCGCCCGCGTTACTACGCGGGTGACGACGCCGACGCCTATTGGTACAGCGCGACCGATGTCATCGTGGCTGCCGCCGTGAATAAGCTCACCCCCGAGCAGCGTCAGCGTTTTCACCCGTTCCTGTCAGGCTTCAACCCCAACGATAAAAACTCCGAGGCGCATATCCAGCGCATGCTCGATCTCAATCCGGGGTTGTGGCAGGGCATCGGCGAAGTCTTTACCCGCCACGATGACCTGACGGCGCTGACCTCGGGTGATACGCCGCGTGCCAATAACGAGGCGATGACGCGGATCTATCACCTCGCCGCCGAGAATGATCTGCCGGTGATGCTGCATTCGAACATCACCTCCAAGCGTGAGAAAAATCCGCTGTACCTGGCGGAAATGGAAGAGCCGTTGCGTAATCACCCGCATACCCGGTTTATCTGGGCGCATGCCGGGACCAGCGTGGAAATCCATCGGCACCAGACGCAGCTGGATTTTCTGCTGCCGACGTTGACCCGGATGCTCGAGGCCTATCCCAACCTGTTCATCGACCTGTCCTGGAGCATGCTCACGCCCTATCTGCTGGATGAGCAGGGCAAGCCTCGGGATGAATGGCTGAAACTGGTGGAGCGCTTTCCCGAGCGCTTCATGCTGGGTTCGGATGTCGTGGGGCGTTTCAACAAGCTGGGTAAGGAAATGCGTAGCTTTGATCCGTTTCTCGACGCGTTGCCCGAAGACGTTGCGAGAAAAGTCGCACGGGATAATTTTCTGGCGGTGTTGCCCAAAGTCGTGCGCTGAAACGTTCCCGCCTGGCGATCGAAGTAGTAAGGCGTTTTGATATCACGTTTTGGTCTTACGCAAATTTTCCCGGGGCCGATACCGTCTTAAGCAACCCGCTGCAGGGATATGCAGTGAATTTTTGGAAGGAACCAAAGCAATGAGCATCCGCAGTCTCAATATTGCGCCGCGCGCGAGCCTGGGTTTTGGCCTGTTGGCGTTGATGGTGTTTGGGTTGGGGGCGTTTGCCCTGGCTCAGATGTCGAACATGCGCGCTCAGTCTGATCAGGTCGACAACAACTGGTTGCCCAGCGTAATGGCGGTCGGGGAGATGAGTCAGGACATGCTGCGCCTGAGGGCATTGACCATGCGGTTGCTGATCAACCGCGACCCTGCGGCGTTGGCGCAGAACGTCGGCAAACTCAATGAGCTCAAAGGTGTGCTCGGTGATGCGCAGCAGCGCTACAACGCGTTGATCGTGTTGCCCGAGGAGCGTTCGCTGTTTGATCGCTTCAAGGCATCGGAGCAAAAGTACCTGCAGTTTCAGGGGCAGGTGATGACGTTGTCTGCGCAAGGGCGGATCGAAGACGCGGCGCTCATCGTCAATGGTGAGATGAGCCCGTTGGCCGATGAAATCGCCGTTACCCTTAAATCCCTGGTGGAGCTGAACAAAGCTAACGCCAACCTGGCCACCGAGGCGGCGCGGCTGGTGTTCAGTCATTCGCGGGTCTGGGTCGGGGTGATGGTCGGGCTGGCGGCGTTGATGACTGTCGGCCTGGCCTTGCTGTTGACTCGCAGCATTGTGTTGCCGTTGGCCCAGTCGTTGCGGGTGGCCGAAGTGGTGGCGGGCGGTGATCTGACCGGCGACATCAGCATCAGCGGCAAAGACGAACCGGCGCGGCTGCTGCATGCGCTCAAGAGCATGCAGCAGAGCCTGCGGGACACCATTCGACGCATCTCCGATTCCTCCAGCCAATTGGCCTCGGCCTCGGAAGAACTCAGTTGCGTCACGGAAGACGCCACGCGCGGCTTGCATCAGCAAAGCCTGGAAATCGAGCAGGCCGCCACGGCGGTGAATCAGATGACGGCGGCGGTGGAGGAAGTGGCGAGCAACGCGGTGGCCACCTCCGAAGCGTCCCGGGAATCTGACCGCATCGCCCAGCACGGTCGCGCGCAGGTGCATCAGACGGTGCTGTCCATCGAATCCCTGGCGGATGACGTAACGGCCAATGCCAGCCAGGTCGAGGATCTGGCGCAGAAGGTCTACGGCATCAGCAAGGTGCTGGACGTGATTCGCTCGATTGCCGAGCAGACCAATCTGCTGGCCCTGAACGCGGCGATTGAAGCCGCGCGTGCCGGCGATGCCGGGCGCGGTTTTGCGGTGGTGGCGGACGAGGTGCGCGCGTTGGCCCATCGGACGCAGCAGTCGACCCAGGAAATCGAGCAGATGATCAGCGGCATCCAGCAAGGCACAGATTCCGCCGTCAGCTCGATGCAGCAGAGCAATAGCCGCGCGCGCTCGACCCTGGAAGTGGCGAAGGCGGCGGGTATGGCGCTGGAGGAGATTGCTGCGGCATTCACCTTGATCAATGAGTGCAATACCGTGATTGCCAGTGCCTCGGAGGAACAGGCGGCGGTGGCGCGGGAGGTGGATCGCAACCTGATGAATATCCGCGACCTGGCGTTGCAGACCTCGGCAGGGGCGAATCAGACTAGTGCGGCGAGCCAGGAGTTGTCGCGGTTGGCGGTGGATTTGAACAGCATGGTGGCGCGGTTCTCAGTCTAGTTTGTCAGTAAAGAACACCACTGAACCCTGTGGGAGCGGGCTTGCTCGCGAAAGCGGCGTGTCAGTCAACATCAATATCGCCTGACACACCGCATTCGCGAGCAAGCCCGCTCCCACAGGGTCCTGTATCTTTTTCCAAGGCAA